>CAMJWS010000016.1 GCA_946409515.1 uncultured Caryophanales bacterium | reverse complement strand
CCAATGTGGCCGATCAACCTCTCAGTTCGGCTACGCATCCTCGCCTTGGTGGGCTGTTATCTCACCAACTAGCTAATGCGCCGCAGGTCCATCCTTAAGTGACCCTTGAAGGGGCCTTTCAAGCAAAGAAGATGCCTTCTCTGTTGTTATCCGGTATTAGCCAAAGTTTCCTCTGGGTATCCCAAGCTTAAGGGCAGGTTACCTACGTGTTACTCACCCGTTCGCCACTCGGTATTGCTACCTCGTTCGACTTGCATGTATTAGGCACGCCGCCAGCGTTCATCCTGAGCCAGGATCAAACTCTCAAAGTTTTATTCTAGTTCAAAATAATTATCTGGTTTTGTATTTTTGTTTTTTAAACAAATTGACGTTGTGATGTTTGTACATCTGTTTAGTTTTCAAAGATCAGTTGCACGTTATTACTTTAGTAATAATCTCATTGGGTCTCCCCGACACGTGCTTTGATATAATATCACTTAACATTTATTAATGTCAATGGCTTTTTTTAATTTTTTTTCACCATTTTTTTCAGTGATATTCAGCGTTCCCTTTTGGGGCGCGCTTTTACTATTATACGCATGTAAATATAGTGTGCAAGTACTTTTTTATATTTTTTTCAAAAATACGTATATATGTGCCCACACAACGTGCGCGCGTGCGCTATTATATATAAAAAGAATAGGCCAACTATTCTGACCTATCCTTTTATAATATTTATTTATTTTTATTCTATTTTGCAGGTTCAAGCATGATATTTCTAATCGTATCAATCGTTGATTGACTAATTTTGCAATCATTTACTAAGAAAGATTCCATACTTTCTTTAATTGTTTTGCTACTAGACCAGTGAAGGGTGTTTTTTAAATAATCAACCATTCTTGGCCAGTAGTTATACGGACCACTACGTAAATGGCTACGATAGTTTCTAGATGGATTAGAACTATAACTTGTTAATTCAAAGTCGATAACTAAGTCTGTATAAGACATGCCAAGAACCGCACCGAGCATGAATCCCACAACACCGGTTCTATCAGCACCACCATAACAGTGATAATAAACTGGATGTTGATCTGCTTTAGCAAAAGCTTCAAACACTTGTTTGATTTGTGTCTTGTTATTTTTCATACCATTGTCATAACTGCTGATACTAATCAATGAATAACTGATATCACCGCTGTTGGCAAAGCCACAGGCGTTATAGTTATTTCTTTCACCAGATGATCTTAAGTCAATTTCTAAACCATTGACCATGCCCATATCTTCTCTAAAAACTTTCTTGGAAGCATCAGTTTGAGAAGTGATGTGGCCATCTTGCATTCTACCGTTACCATCAGTATAACGACCACCAATATCACCAGAATATTGCGCACCGGACTTCCAACCGACTGCTGGAGTGATTTCACCACCACGATAGACTAAACCTTGTTTAATTCTTTGACCAGATGAAGTCATATAACCACCAGCATCACGAACGTTAAACATTGGTCGAGCATCAATCCAACGTGGATAGTCACCTGTGGTAAATGACGCGACTTGTGATTCTTTTCCATCAGCGGCGACTTTGTAATAATACTTTTGATTAACTAAGAGGTTCTTAAGATAAGCTTTTGTATCACTTGTTTTGATTTGCTTACCATCACTTAAATTAGCCTCTTTACCATAGGTAATTGTGTATTCTTTATTCTTTAAACTATCAGCAGGTGTGAATTCAATTTCAATACCTTTAGATTCATCACTCTTTTCACCTTTTTCCCATTCAGCTGCGACTGGGTCTAAATAATCGCTTTGGTGGTTGGCTGGACGATAACCACCATTATCACCATCAGGAATGCCTTTAGTGATGTCAACACCAGCGGTACCATATAAATCATTTAAATAATAGTCCGCATTAGCGCCTTTTTCTTGTAAGAGTTTCTTTTGTTGATTTCTCATATCATCAACATACTTCTTACAGTTAGGGGACATTGAAGATAGGTTGTTTGGATTTAAAAGTGTGAAATTATCACCTTTGATTTCTTCTTTAGAGGCTTCACTGCTGCTAGAAGAATCTGAGTTAGATGATTCACCACTTGTGCTTACATCATTTGAACCACTAGATGAAGGGGTATTACTGCTACCACCATTATTACAACCAGTGATGCATAAAGCGGCAATCATGGAAACAAAAAGAAGACTTTTCTTCATAATAAATATCCTTTCAATTTGTTTTGAAAAATAAAATTCAATTTAGTTTATTATACAACATATTAGGAATTTTTTTGAAAATAAAAAGAGAGATGCGTTAACATCCCTCTTTTAGTCAGTATAAATATCTTTATCTTCTACGACCTGAGATCATCGCTACATAGTAGATAACTCTAATAAGAATAGCGATAAAGTCACTATATAAGATATAAGCACAGTAATAAGTTAAATTATTGTCGTTGCCCGCTCCTGCTTCGGCAATTCTTTTAATGCGGTGAACATCATAGAGAGTCACAAGCATTAAGAAAGCGAAGATTAATAAGGAAACAATCCAAGATAGGCGGACGTTAGTCTCACTAACTTGACCAAATAGAATCATCATCCAGTTGACTAAAGAAAGTCCAACAGCGCCGATTAATAGGCCGATTAGAATAATTCCTATTCCGGCGAGTCTTCCCTTGCTGATATAGCCCAAAAGGGCCATCACACCAAATATTAAGGAAGTAATACCGAAGGATTCCACTAAAATCACCCAATCGAAGATAAAGGTGAACGTGGATAACATGATGCCCATTAAGACCACGTAGATCATTAATGGTACAAAGATGTTATGTCTTCCTCTAGCGAAAGTGATTGGTAAGACAAACGACATCACAAGTAAGGCAATAATGGAAACACCAAGTGTCACCATTAAGCCAGCAACGAGGTTTTGATCTAAAACGAGAACATCGCCATCAACAACTGCGGTTTTCATTAGTAGATATTGGAATCCATAGCCAAATCCTGCCGCCACCAATGTGGTGATGAGTAAGCAAATAAACATCATCCCAAAGACTTTGGTTAAGAAAGCACCTTTGGTTTGTTTATTCGAAAAATCGTAGATGACTTGTGAATCGTTTTGATTATATGTTGGCATAATTTACCTTATAGAATGTTATTGAGTAAGGCTTCGTAGGAATCAATCTTTAAGGAAGTACCACCGACTAAACCACCATCAACATCTGGGCAAGATAAATAGGCTTTGATGTTTTCTGGTTTAACGGAGCCACCATATAAGACTCTGATATCATCAGCAACATTACCGAACATTTCTCTTAAAACATCACGGATGAATTTGCAGACATCTTGAGCGATTTCTGTAGAAGCGTTTTTACCTGTACCAATGGACCAAACTGGTTCATAGGCGACAACAAGGTTTTTCACTTGTTCAGCGTTTAATTCTTTTAAGCCAACGCGAACTTGTTCACCAACGACTTCTTTTGTTTGGTTAGCTTCGAATTGTGCTAATGTTTCACCAACACAATAAACTGGAACCATATCGTTAGCGATTAAGGCTTTGATTTTAGCGTTGCACTTTTCGTTTGTTTCGTTATCGTATGTTCTTCTTTCGCTATGACCGATTAAGCACCAGTCGATACCGAATTCTTTGAGCATAGGAATAGAGACTTCACCAGTGAAAGCACCATGATCATTGAAGTGAACGTTTTGTGCACCGACAATCATGTCCTTAGAGGCGTTTTCTTTAACCGCGGCTAAAGATAAGTATGTTGGTGTAACACCTAAATCAATGTTGTTTTTCTTTGCTTTTTCAGCAAGTGGTCTTGAGGCAATGGCAAACTCTTTAGCTTCGCTAGCGAGTTTGTTCATTTTCCAGTTACCTAATAATAATTTTCTTCTCATAATTATCTAACCACATCGATGCCTGGTAAGTGGCCATCGTTTTCAATCATTTCTAAGGAAGCACCGCCACC
>CAMJWS010000015.1 GCA_946409515.1 uncultured Caryophanales bacterium | reverse complement strand
CTAGTCAATTACGTAATGATTTACCAGAATTCACTTCTGGTGACGAAGTCAAAGTTTCCGTTCGTATCGTTGAAGGTAACAAGACTCGTATCCAAAACTTCCAAGGTGTCGTTATTTCCCGCCGTGGAGGTGGTGTCTCCGCCACATTTACAGTTCGTAAAATGAGTGGTGGCATCGGTGTTGAGAGAACTTTCCCAGTTCATTCTCCATCCATTGCTTCTATCCAAGTTATCCGTAAAGGTAAAGTTAGAAGAAACAAAATCACTTACATCCGTAAATTGTCTGGCAAATCTGCTCGTATTAAAGAAATTCTCTAATCAGCAAACAGATAAAAATGGGCTTGTTAAAAGCCCTTTTTTATTGCCTTTTGCGCGCATATACTCATATAATGAGATAGATGAAAAACAAGAAACTTCTCACAGTATTAAAAGCCTTAGGTGCATTTGCTTTGCTCCTTGCCGTTTGTTTAAGCGGTGCATTGATTTTCCATTCCTATTATTATGAATTAATTTATGTTTCTGGAACTTCAATGTCCCCAACACTTAATGGCGTTGATGATGACGCTAGTGGTTCACTAGTGGATTTTGGTATTGTTGACGCTCATAAATCCGCTTTAGATCACATTAAGCGATTTGATATTGTTAGTACGTATTATCCAGACGCCACTGACTATGATGCTCAAGGTAATCTTTATAAGAACGCTAAAAAGAAGATTAAAAGAGTGGTGGCCTTACCAGGCGAAACATTCAAGGTTGAAAAAGGTAAAATCTATGTTTTAAACGGTAGCGAATTTGAATTGCAACCAGCCACATTTAAGACTATTCCTTCCCAAGAAGATGACTATACTGGCAAAGATACAATTGCTCCAATTACTCTTGGAGAAGATGAATATTGGGTCTTAGGCGACAACCGTAAAGCCAGTCGAGATTGTGCCTTTTTAGGTAAGCCAATTAAACACGAAAATATCTTCGGTGTTTTAGTGGCTATCGAAGGAAAAGGGAAGCTATATTTAAAGAGATATACGTGTCCAAGTTGTGGCAAAACCTACTCCGCAAAAGGTGGTAATGTTTGTCCAAATTGTCATGTTGATTTAACGCCAGAATATGATGTTGGCAATAAGCAATATCACTGGCCAGTTTTCTATTAGAGGTAAGAAGATGGCACAACAAATTCATTGGTTTCCAGGACACATGAACAAGGCCTTAAATGAGGTCGAAAATAAGGTTAAACTCGTTGATGTAATCATCGAACTTTTAGATGCGCGTGCTCCTATCTCATCCATTAACGAAAATTTAGAAAAACTTATCCAAAATAAAAAGAAGATTATTGTTCTTACAAAAATCGATTTAGCCGATCCAGAAGCTACAAAAATGTGGGTCGAGGAATTAAAGAAAAAATACGACTGCATTCTCACTTTAGATTTGAAAAACAATAGTGCGGAAGCCATTCTTTCCAAAGCCGTTATTTCTTTAGGAAAAGATAAATGGGCGAAAGAAATGGCAAAAGGCATGAAGCCCCAACCTATTAGAACAATGATTATCGGCATTCCTAATGTAGGTAAATCATCATTAATTAACCGCCTTGCTAAAAGAAAGGCCGCAGGTGTCCAAAATAAGCCTGGATATACACGTGGTGAGCAATGGATCAAAGTTAATAAGGATTTTCTCCTTTTAGATACACCTGGAATCCTCCCAATGAACTATGAAAACCAGAAAAAGGCTGCAAATCTCGCCTTAATTGGTGCAATTCGCGAAGATATTTTGCCAAATGAACAATTAGGAGAGCTCCTTTTAGCGTATTTAAGAAATCAATACCCATCCGCCTTATTTGAAAGATTCGCTATTGAAACAATTGAAGATAGAATTAAAGTTTTGAACCAAATCGCAGAGAAAAGAAAACTCGTTGATAGTGTAGGTCAAAACGATTTAATCCGTGCCGAAGCTCTTTTGCTTAAGGAATTCAAAGACGGTTTGTTAGGAAGAATCACATTAGAGAAATATGGCGCTTGATTTTGATGAGCAATATTACGCTCAAGGTTATAAGTTAATAGTGGGCTGTGATGAAGCTGGTCGAGGTTGCTTGCTCGGACCTGTTTTTGCCGCGGCCGTTATCTGGCCTCAAGGTCTTACTTCTCCTTTAATTAACGACTCTAAAAAACTCACCGCCAAGAAGAGAGAAGAAGCCTATGATTTCATTATTAAAAATGCCATTGCCTATGGTATCGCTTCCGTCAGTGCTGATGAAATAGATGAGGTTAATATTTATAATGCTTCACGAATGGCAATGCAACGCGCTATCGAGAACATGAAACATGATTTTGATCTTGTCTTAACTGACGCTATGAAGATGCCTAATTACCCAAAACCAGTTGTTGATATTATTCATGGTGATGCCCAATCAATGTGTATCGCGGCGGCTTCAATTTTAGCGAAAGTTTCCCGTGACCGCTTATGCTTAGAACTTGATGAAAAATATCCCCAATACAACATCAAGAAAAACAAAGGATATGGCACTAAAGACCACCTAGAAGCGCTCAAAGAGTATGGCCCAGTAAAACACTTGCATCGCTTTACTTACGCTCCTGTTAGAGCCTGTTTTATTGAAAAAGTTTCACTGTTTTAAAAATATTTCGGACAAATTTGAAAAATCGCCCCTATTTAATCTATAGGAGGCTTTTTATTTATGATTGAATATGACTCAAGAAAAATCTTAATTTACCTCGCTGTCAAATATGATGGTGATCCATTCAAAATTATCAATGCTGTACGCTTACGTGAGGATGAACATGTTCCTTATTCAGAAATGGAAAAGGTGTGTGACAGCATTAAAAGCAAAGTAATTACTTATTTAGATAAGGATTTTCCAGATACTCTAAAAAAGATGTTTCGACCACCTTTAGTGCTTTTCTATTATGGTGATATCACATTATTAGACGATAACAAACGCCGCTATGGAGTTGTGGGCTCTAGAGAATATAGTGAGTATGGTGAACAAGCTACTAGAAAACTAGTTAAAGAAATGGGTAGAGATAAAATCCTAGTTTCGGGTATGGCTAAAGGGATAGACACTATTGGTCATACTGCAGCAATGGAAAATAGAGTTAGAACAATAGCGGTGTTAGGCTCTGGTATAGATAACTGTTACCCCGAAGAAAATGAAGAATTATATGAAAAACTAAAGAAAGAAGAATTAGTTATCAGTGAATATCCGAATATGTCTGAACCTGATAAAACGCACTTTCCTATGCGTAATAGATTAGTGGTTGCTCTTTCTGATGCTTTAATCGTCCCACAAATAAATTCTCATATCAGTGGTACCACAATCTCAGTCAATCTTGCAGTGGGTAATAATAAGCCAGTCTATGTTGTTCCACATTCCATTTTTGAGGAGACGGTGAATAACGATTTAATCCAAGAAGGCGCCAATGTTGCGGAAAGTGGAAGACAAATATTAGAAGATTTGCATTGGGACTAAAAAAGCAAATTTTTCTTAAATAAAGTTCTCTTTTATTTAATTAAGGAATAAAGGAATTTGCTCGTTGACAAGCATTATGAGTAGGCTTATAGTTTTGAAACGGAAAAGACGTATGAAGTTAGTTATTGTTGAATCACCTGCCAAATGTACAACCATCAAACGCTATCTAGGTGACAACTATATCGTCATGGCGTCACTCGGACATATTCGTGACTTAGCCACATCTGGAAAAGATGGTTTAGGTGTGGATGTTAAAAACGATTTTTCGCCTACATATATTATCAATAAAGACAAACAACACATCGTTCGCGAACTTAAAAACGCGATGGATAAATGTGATGAAGTTATATTAGCAACCGACCCTGATAGAGAAGGTGAAGCTATTGCCTGGCACTTAGCCCAAGTTTTAGGCTTGGACGTTGAAACCACTAAGAGATTAGAATTCCATGAAATTACTCGCGATTCTATCGGTGAAGCGATGAATCATCCAAGAACCATTAATAAGTCACTTGTTTCTTCACAAGAAACACGTCGTATTATTGACCGTATTATTGGCTTCAAATTATCCACGCTTTTATTTAAGAAGATTCACTCCCGTTCCGCGGGTAGAGTGCAATCCGCTACATTAAAGATGATCGCGGATCACGATGATGAAATCGCTAAATTCGTTCCAGAAGAATATTGGACAATTACCACTAAGATTAAAGCGTTCAATAAAGAATTCAATGTCGCTTTACTTTCTGATAATGGTCAAGATATCGAAATCAAGAATAGTGAGCAAGCTCACGCTATATTAGATAGAATTCCAGAAAAGTTAAACGTTGCTAAAGTTGAAAAGAAAATCAAAATTAGTGATAGCAAAGAACCATTCATTACTTCCACCTTACAACAAGAAGCTTTCTCTCGTTTAAAATTCAAGACAAAGAAAACTCAATTAGTTGCACAGCAACTATATGAAGGTATTGAAGTTGATGGTGAACATGTTGGTTTAATCACCTATATGCGTACTGATAGTACACGTTTATCACCAACATTCGTGCAACGTGCGACTGACTATATTACTGAAAAATTCGGTAAAGAATACTTAGGTCACGCGAAAAAGATTAGACAAGTTAGTATGATGCAAGATGCTCACGAAGCGATTCGTCCAACAAGCAACCATCGTACTCCAGAATCTGTTAGAAAATTCTTAACAAACGATCAATACAATCTTTATAAACTAATCTACAACCGTACACTTGCATCTTTGATGCAGTCTAAGAAAGATGAACAAATGACTGTCTTCTTAGAAGGGGATGGATTAATGTTCAAATTAGATTTAACTCGTACCCTCTTCCAAGGCTATGAAGCAATCTATAAAGATGCGGAAAAAGAAGAAAATCATTTCGAATTCTTCCCAGACTTTGAAAATGATGAACAATTTGAAGTCACTCTTAAAGAAACTGAACAAAAGTTTACACAACCTCCAGCCCATTATTCTGAAGCGAAGATTGTTAGACTCATGGAAGAAGTCGGTATTGGTAGACCATCAACATATGCTTCCACAATTGATACCATCAGAAAGAGAAAATATGTTGATAACGAAAGTGGCATCTTAATTACCACAAAACAAGGTAACTTAACTTCTGTTGTCTTGAATAAATACTTCCCAGAAATCGTTAACACTAAGTACACAGCGACAATGGAAAAGAAACTCGACAACATTGAAGAAGGAAACCAATCTAGAAGCAAGATTTTAAATGATTTCTACTATCCATTTATCGAAGAATTCGATAGAGTTAGCAAAATCATGTATAAGGAAAGTTTTGTTGAAACTGGTGATAAGTGCCCAAAATGTGGTGCGCCACTAGTGATCAAGGAAGGTAAAAACGGTCAATTCGTTGGCTGTTCTAATTTCCCAGAATGTAAATACGTTCAAAAACAAGAAAGCGATGCACCAAAGCCAACTCCAATTGGTGAAAAGTGCCCTGAATGTGGTGGTGAATTATTACTCAGAAACAAAAATGGTAATTCCTTCATCACATGTTCCAACTTCCCAAAATGCCGTTACACTAGAAAAGTAGCGAGCTCAAATACTTCTCCAGTGATCGAAGAAGAAAAGAAAGTCAAAGATTGTCCTGATTGCGACGGTTATCTCGTCAAGAAGAAAGGTCGCTTCGGCTACTTCCTTGGATGTATCAATTATCCAAAGTGCAATCACATGGAAAGAATCTTAAGAAAGAAACGGAAGTGACATCCCCCCGCTTATAGAAGATGGGGGTTTCCCACTCAAGAACTCTAATGAATTCAGTATCAATGGGCTATCCCCGAGAGTCCCTCGGTTAATGATATTTATTAACAAGATATCCAACTTGTTTAGTTTGCTTTAGTTAGAAGGATTAAGGACCATTCTTATTCCTTCTTTTTTGATGTTAATCGCGGCATTTAAATCGCGATCATGTTTTGTTCCACATTCAGGACAAGTCCAGCTTCTTTGATTTAATGTCAAACTAGATTTACGATAGTTACAGACTGAACAAAGTTGACTACTAGGAAAATATCTATCAACTTTGACAAGTTTCTTATTGAGCCATTCTAATTTATATTTTAGATAAGAAAGGAAAGTCCCATATCCTAAGTCAAATATAGATATTCCAAGTTTTAACTTATCTTTTCTTTCACTCATCTCTTTTAAATCAAGATTCTCCACAAAAACATAATCATAAGTGTTAGCGAGTTTTCTAGAAACCTTATGGAGGAAGTCTTTTCTCTGGTTGGTGATATGCTCGTGAAGATTTTTGATTCTCATTAATTGCTTTTGATAATGAGATGAATCTTTCTTCATGTGAGAAAGCTTTCTTTGTTCTTTTGCTAATTTAGTTAGAGAGTCTTGATAATAAGTCGGCA
>CAMJWS010000014.1 GCA_946409515.1 uncultured Caryophanales bacterium | reverse complement strand
AGCCATAATGTTCATGTAAGTAATAGAAGTCATAGGACTGCATAATCATGTAGTTAAATTCTAAGAATGTTAAACCTTTTTCCATTCTTTGTTTATAGCATTCAGCGGTTAACATTTTGTTAACGGAGAAACAAGCACCTACATCTCTTAAAAGTTCAACGTATTTTAAACCTTTTAACCAATCAGCGTTATTAACGCAGATGGCTTTATCTTCACCAAATTCAATGAAGCGACCAATTTGTTCTTTAAATCTCGCACAGTTATGAGCGATTTGTTCTTCAGAAAGCATTGCTCTCATATCAGTACGACCACTTGGGTCGCCCACTAAACCAGTACCGCCACCTAAGACAACGATTGGTTTATTACCCGCTAATTGAAGTCTCTTCATTAAGACTAAGGTCATAAAATGACCTGCATGGAGAGAATCTGCGGTTGGGTCAAAACCGATATAGAATCTCGCGCCACCGTTATTAATGAGTTCTTTAATTTCAGCTTCATCAGTAACTTGAGCGATTAAACCTCTTCTTTGTAGTTCTTCGTAGATTTTCATTTTGAATATCTCCTTTTAGTAAAAAACCTCTATTCCAAAAAACGGAACAGAGGACGATTAATCGTGGTACCACCTCTATTTAGATAACTCTCACAAGCTATCCCTTAGTGTGTCTTTGACACTTCGCTATTTCGGGCGAACCCGTCACTCCCTACTAAATGGTTCAGGAAGCAGCTCCAGAATGTATTCCCCTTAACTAGTCTATGGTCTTGCAGCAACCGGCCACTCTCTAGAAGACATCATTAAGCGTACTTGTTTCCTTCAACGCTTTACCCAGTAAGTATATCAAAGCAGTATCTTAAAATAAAGATACATTATGAAAGCATAATTGATTATATATAAATTCTTATATAAAATATAAAAGTTGAGATATGAATAAGAAACAAAACAAACAACAAAAAGTACCTAAAGCAAAGTTATTTTCGTTCAAATACATTCTTTATGATTTAGTGAAATGGCTTGGTTCTTGGCAGTGCTTAATTTGGTATCGTATCAAAAAGACATACGATGGACCAGAAGCAAAAAAGAGAATCAAAGGTGGTGCGTTCATATCTTCTAATCACGTTGGATTCTCTGATCCATTTATCCTACTAACAGCATTCTTATCAAGAAGATTACACTTCGTATTTATGTCCGAACTCATTAAGAATAAGTTCCAAGAATGGTGTTATAGAAATATCTTCCTTTCCTATCCAATCGATAGAGAAAAACCATCTTTAGCGACAATGAAATTCTTAAGCCAATATGTCGCGAATGGTCATGTCCTTGGCTTATTCCCAGAAGGCCATATTAAAAGAGATGGTGAAGTAGATTCTTTCAAAGGTGGTATTGTCTTAATGGCGTACCTCTCTGGTAAACCAATTATCCCTGTCTACCATAAGAAAAGAACTAGTATCTGGCATATGACTAGACTCGTGATTGGTAAACCGTTTGATGCCAAAGAAAAGATTGGTCCAGTGATGAATCAAACTAAACTAAACGAAGTCGCTAACGAATTATATGAATATGAATTACATCTCCAAGAGATGTGCGAAGGTAAAAAGTAATGGCTATTTTATTAAAAAACGCTCGTATCTTAACCATGAAAGATGACGATATCTTTGATGGTAATATCGTTGTTAAAGATAATCGCATTGCTTATATTGGTAATGACTATCGAGGCTATGGCCCTTTTGAGTGTGAAATAGATTGTAACAAAAACTTATTAATGCCAGGCTTCAAGAATCCTCATGCCCATAGTGGTATGGTCTTTGTTAGAGACTTAGTGAAAAACGTTTCCTTACAAGAATGGCTCTTTAAATATATTTTCCCAAGAGAAGATCATCTCATACCAGAAGACATCTATCATCTCAACAAAGTTGCCTACTTAGAATATGTTAATGGTGGTATTACCACAGTCTTTGAACATTATTTCTTCCCAGATTCATCTGCGAAAGCCGCAGAAGAATTTGGTATGCGTACACTTTTATTAGGCACATATGATGTACGAAAAACTGGTGTTGAAAAACTAGTGGAACGTGTCCATTACTATAACGATAGAAAAGATCCATTAGTGAGATTTGTGATTGGTTTTCACGCTGAATATACCGCTGATGAAGAGTTATTAGAAAAGACAAAAGAAGCTATCGATATCGCTAAAACTCCTTTCTTCACCCATATGTGTGAAACACAAAAAGAAGTTGATGAATGTGTCCAAAGACATGGCTTAACCCCAGCGGAATTCTTCTATAAGATGGGTTTATTTAACTATGGTGGAGGCGGCTATCACTGTAGCCATTTCACTGATGAAGAAGTGAAGATTTTCAAAGAAAACAATCTAACAATTGTCTCTTGCCCAGGTAGTAATAAACAATTAGCCTCAGGTGACGCTCCACTTAATAAATACTTCAAAGAAGGAGTAAGAATTGCCTTAGGCACTGATGGTCCTGCTAGTAATGATAGATTAGATATGTTCTATGAAATGCAATTAGCGGTATCCAATAACGGCTTCAGTGTTATCTCTCCATTTGAATATCTCAAGATGATTACCGTTAATGGGGCAATTGCTATGGGCTTAAAAGATGCTGATGTATTAGATGTCAATAAATATGCAGATATCATCTTACTTGATATCAGTAAATATCAAGACAATATCATTCCAAATATCGTTAAAAACGGTAGTGTGAAAGACGTCAAAATGACCATGATTAATGGCAAGATTCTTTACCAAAATGGAGAGTATTTCTTAAAAGAAAGTATTGAAGAAATAAATAAAAAGGCGCAAGATGTTAAAAACCGCATCGAAGCGGAAATGAAAAAATAAATTTAAAATTAATTTTTTAGAGTAAAATAGTGGTATGGCATTAAAAAAAGGTTTTTGTGCACATTGTCAAGGTGATGAAGATCTACGTATCTTTGATGTTAACAAAGATGCGGAGGTTTGCTATTGCCCACATTGTATGGCCGCTATGCCTCCAAAAGAAGCAATTGCTAACTATAATGCATTGATTGCTAATTATTTAAAGCATGCTTCCCAAGCATTATTTGACGCTACTCAATATATGGAAGCATATGAAACATTTGCCCATATTATTGATCTCAATGAGACCATTAAAGTAGCGCACTTTGGTCGTATTATTTCTCTAGTACATTTATCCACTTTAAGAAAGAGTAAGATTCGTTTTGCTCTTGCCCTTCACCGTCAAGAAGCACCTAAGTGGTGCCACTACGCTGAAACAGTGGAAGAATATTATCATTTCTTATTACTCTTACTTGATGCTTTAAAAAGCTATGAAGTACGTATGAAAAGAAGAATCACAAGCCATAATAGCGTTTTCTATGATTTGGATTGTGTCACTCTCTATTTAGAGAGAATCAATGAAATTAAAGAATACAAAGACTTCGTTGCTCAAGAAGCTAAGTTCTTTGTAGAGAATGGTAAAGAACAGTTCAAAGAAATCATCTCCATGGTGGATACTTCATTACAAATCTATGAAGGCATTTATAAAGAAAGATATGTCCTCGCAGATGGTAGTGTCTATCTATTCGCTGGTTTCGACGCTAATGGTGTGCCAGAATTAACTGTTAAAAGCACCAAACCAAAGACTGATGAAGAATCTCGTCGTCGTAAAATCGAACTCTATCCTAAGGATAATAAAAAGAGCCCAATTAAGGATGAAGTCTATCCTAATAAGCTCCCAATGTTCCGTTTATTTATGGCCTCAATTCCAACAGCATCATTCTTATTTACCGCTTCGATTGTCGGCATTGTTATTTCGTTTATTATTTCCTCAAGTGTCGCAAAAGCATTTATCCTTTTAGCGGCTTCATTAGCCATCTTAACTGGATTAGTGCTCTTTACCCTACACTTTACATGGAAGAATGCGCTTAAGAAAAAGTATTATAATGGAATGAATCCGTTTATTTTGAGATAAGTAAGTAACTTCTTAAGAGCTTTAGCACGGTGAGAGACCGTGTTTTTTTGTCCTTGTTCCATTGTGCCAAAACAAGTCTTAGTTTCATCACTAATGAAGATTGGATCATAACCAAAGCCACCTTCACCCATCTTTTCAGTGGCGATTGCGCCTTTAGCGATGCCTTCAAAGATTAAAGGCTTATCTTCAACATTTAATAAAACGATGTCACAAATGAATTGTGCGCTTCTATCATCTTTATCTTTTAAGTCTTCTAAGATTTTGGCAATAGCCTTATCATGTCCACCCATTTCTGAGGCGTAACGCGCGCTGAACATACCTGGGCGATTATCTAAAGGAATGATTTCTAAACCAGAATCATCAGCGATAATAGGAAAAGATGTGACCTTTTGCACAGCTTTAGCCTTAATAAGAGCATTTTCAGCATAAGTCTTACCGTTTTCTTCAACGTCTTCAACTTTAAGTCCTAGATCGTTTAAACCATAGACAACTATTTTATGTGGTGAGAGGATTTGTCTCACTTCTTGTAGTTTGTGTTTATTTGTGGTGGCTAATACAATTTCGTAATTCATGAATGTATTATAGCAATATTGTATTTATAATAAATATAAGGAAGTGAAAAATATGTTTGATGTACCGTACGAAAAAATGGTTTGTGACTCTGATCTTGGTGATGGTGGACTTTATTTCTATAACGAATATATGGAATGGGTCTTAAGAAATTCCAACAGTGGTTTCAAAATCTACTATAAAGATATTCAAGATGTAAAAATTATCTATACAAGGAAAAAGGTTGTGACTGTCTATATGAATAACGGTAGTCATAGAAACCTCTATTTATATAAAGCGGATACCCTTAAAAAACTCATCCATGAAGCGGTTGATAGAGTCAATGGTGTTGTTGACAACCAAGCCCCAGCGGAAGTGGTTGAACCAAAAGAAGAACCCGCTGATGATCTCGACAAGCTTGAAAGATTAGCAAAGCTCCATGAATCAGGGGCTTTAAATGATGAAGAGTTCGCTGCGGCGAAAAAGAAAATCTTAGGATAAAAAAAGAACAGGTTTGCAACCTGTTTTTTTATTCGTCTGGAGCAAGTGACGGGAATCGAACCCGCATAACCCCTTATGGAACGCTAACAGTACGTAGTAAATATTATAATAATATTTAAACCCTATTACAATACTTGGAACTGTAATTGTGTCTACAGTTCTTTTTTAGTGTGCATATATAAATATATACGCGTATACGTACGCGCGTATTATTCTAGCCATTTTTTTAAAAAAGACGGTTTAACAATCCATTGTCCCAGTTATCCGGGCACAAGGAGAACCGAAAAAATGGAAATTAAAAAACTCATTGAGTCTTTTAAGCGTACTAAAATGGCTCAAACAACTGAAGAAACGCAAAGATTTTACAGAGATCATCTCAAATCCGTTGAAAAATGGATTGATGATGTTGGTCTCAAAGATATCAACGATATTACCGCTGATATGGTCAATGATTATATCATTGATTTAAAAAATGATGGATTATCTCAAAAAACCATCAACAACCGACTCGGAATAATCAAGCAACTTATCAAGCTAAGATTGCTTCCTTACGAGTACACAAAAGAACAAAACTTCATCATGCAAGGAATTTTGGCACGTCCTACCGATCCAGAACATTATCCAGCACTTACCCGTGAACAATTCTCTCAATTTCTTAACTATGTTAAGAAGTTAGACGAGAACAAACCACAAGAGCTCAAACGCAAAATTGCTTTTCTCTTGTTCATTGGTAGTGGTGCTCGTAATTCTGAAGTGCGAAACATCCGCTTACAGGACGTTGATTACGATCATAAGCGAATTATACTCAAACACACCAAAACGCACGACCAGCGCCACATTTTCCTCGATAAAAAGACTATTTTGCTTCTACAGAAGCACATAGCAATCAACAATCCAACAACTTACATTATCCAAAACGAAACTACCAAAGGTGTAATGTCCAGAACTATGGTTCAAAAATACTTCCTCGAAGCTACTTCTGAACTTGGATTTCATGTCTGTACCCACATCCTCCGCGCCACCTTCATCACTATGATGATTGAAGATGGTACGAGCTTGGGTTCAGTAATGAAATTAGCTGGGCATAAACACCTTACAACCACTGAACGTTATCTTCATATGGTTGATGATAGAATCGCTGCCGAATATGAAAAACACAATCCTCTTGCTCAAATTGAGCAAGGCGATTGGATTCCAGCCGAACAAATCAACAAAACCTCTGACATTGTTCTTTTGGACGCATAAAAAAGAGTAATCCTTAACTGGATTGCTCTTTCTTTTTATTGAAAAGAATTTCACGTAAGGATATAATTTTTCCACGCACATCTTATGTAGTTTAGGCAGTTCTACGTCGCGTTTTTCCTCCTAAGTAATAATCAATATTATTCGCGGTCTTAAGCCTCTCACGAATTAGCGTGAAAAGGTGATCGTAGCGGAAAGAAAAACTGCTTTTTAATAAACCAACACCATAAAAAAGTCCAATTGCCATATCGTACTTATTAAATTGTCGTTTC
>CAMJWS010000013.1 GCA_946409515.1 uncultured Caryophanales bacterium | reverse complement strand
AATCTACAGCCTATCGTTTAGCAAAACACGATAAAGCTTTATATCCAGATATCATTACTGCTTCTGAAAATGGTAGAACTCCATACTATACCAACTCCTCACACTTACCAGTTGGTTATACAGAAGATATCTACAAAGCTCTTGATATCCAAGATGGCTTACAAACCTTATATACTTCTGGTACAGTCTTCCACTGCTTCTTAGGCCAAAAATTACCAAGCTGGAAATCCTGCATGAATCTTGTTAGAAAGATTGCAGAAAACTACCACATTCCATATTACACAATGTCTCCTACATACTCTGTATGTAAAGACCATGGTTATATCACTGGTGAACAATATGTCTGTCCAAAATGTGGTAAGAGAACTGAAGTCTATTCCCGTATTACTGGTTACTATAGACCAGTCCAAAACTGGAATGATGGTAAGACAGAAGAATTCCAACACCGTAAAGTTTATGAACCTGCGAAATCTAAACTCACACATAAAGTCACTGATGTTTTAGGCAGTCAAGTTGATGACGAACAAGAAGAAAAAGCAGTATGCAATGAAATCTTATTATTCGCCACAAAGACATGTCCAAACTGTAAGATGGCTAAGATGCTTTTAGATAAAGCTGGTGTCAAATATAGTGTTGTTGATGCTGAAGAAAATGCTGATCAAACCAAAGCATTTGGTGTCAGAAAAGCACCAACATTAATCGTTCCAAAAGAAGATGGCACAAACGATGTCTTCGAGAACGCTAGCAACATCAAAGGTTATATTGAAAGTTTAAACTAGTATGATCGATGTCATTGTTGTAGGCGGTGGTCCCGCAGGGATGAGTGTGGCTCTGAATTTGCTCAGAGCCGGTCGCTCAGTCTTAATCTTAGAAAAAGAGAATTTTGGTGGTCAAATTGCCAATTCTCCTCGTGTCGAAAATCTTCCAAGTATCAAAGAGATTTCTGGTCTAGATTTTGCTGGTAATCTCTTTGAGCAAATCCTTGATTTAGGCGCTAAATTTGAACTTGAAGAAGTCCAAAGAGTCTTAAAGGTTGATGGCATTTTTGAAGTCACCACTAATTATCATACATATCAAGCCAAGGCTGTTGTCTTAGCTAACGGCGTTAAGCACCGTAAAATGGGTCTTCCAAATGAAGAAGAATTCATTGGTAAAGGTATCTCCTTCTGTGCGGTGTGCGACGGGGCATTCTATAAGGATAAAGATGTCTATTTAATCGGTGACGCTAATACCGCTCTTCAATACGCTTTGATGCTTGCTCAAACAAGTTCAAATGTCTATGTGTTCACTTTATTTGACCGCTTCTTTGCTGATCAAATCTTAGTAGACCGTTTAAGACAAAAAGATAACGTCCATATTACTCACAACATGAATCTTGTCGCTTATTTAGGACAAAACGAATTAGCGGGTTTACGTTTTGAAAACACAATGGATCACACTATCCACGAATATCCAACTAATAACGTTTTCGTCGCTATCGGTCAAGTTTCACAAAACGATTTATTCAAGTCCTTAGTGGAAACTGATGATCATGGCTTCATTATTACTAACGAAAGAATGGAAACATCTCTTCCTGGTATATTCGCCATAGGCGACACAAGAAAAAAAGACGTCCGTCAAGTAGCAAGCGCTGTTGGCGATGCTTCAATTGCTAGCGTCTTTATTGATAAATACTTAATGGTTAATAACCGTTAATAACCACGTAGATTCACTTCAGGAATATCTGAAGATAGATAATCTCTTAATTTATTGGCTTCCACTACGTCAGCTTCGTGGAGGCCTTTTTTAATGCAACCATCTCGATCCACGAACTTTTGTAGAAACAAACGCTTAGCGCCTTTAATTAATTCTTTAAAAGCCTCGTAGTCCATCTTCTCGTGGAACTCTTTGACTAAAGTTGTTCTAAATTCATAGTCAGGGGCTTTATTAATAAGAAGAGAAATACTCTTTTTGATATTATCGACATTAATGAACTTAAGGCCACATGTTTCCGCATATAAATTTGGACAGTTTTTAATGTCCATAGCGACATAATCTAATAGCCCTTCATCAAGTAATTCTTCAAGTAATTCTGGGTTAGTGCCGTTAGTGTCTAACTTGATTAAAAAACCAAGAGAACGCACCGCTTTGATTTTAACCTTCAAATCTTCTAACATTGTTGGCTCACCACCGCTGAAAACAACCGCATCCACAAGGCCAGTTCTGGTCTTTAAAAATGCGAGGATTTCATCAAAGTCAATCTCATCTTGTTTGCTCGCACCTAGTACAGCTGCACCATTATGACAAAACGGGCAACGCATGTTGCAAGCCTGGGAGAATAAGACCACAGAAACCTTGTCTTCGTAATCGAGTAATGAGAGTTTATCAATACCAACAATTGCCATAGTATTAATATTGTAATATTAAGTTGCCTTAGAATCAAATATCGTTATAATAATTCTTATATGGAACACAATAATATTTCTTGGGACGAATACTTTATGGGTATCGCTTCTTTGAGCGCTTTAAGAAGCAAGGATCCCAATACAAAAGTAGGCGCATGTATCGTCGATGACGATAATAAGGTCGTTTCTATCGGCTATAATGGTATGCCAAAAGGTGTTGATGAAAGTCAACTCTCTTGGAATAAGGGTGAAGGCTTAGATTCTAAATATCTCTATGTCTGTCACGCAGAATTTAACGCGATTTTAAATACGCGTAACGGAAGCGCGCTTAAGGGCTGCCGCTTATACGTCACGTTATTCCCATGCAATGAGTGCGCGAAAGCATGCGTACAAGTGGGCATTAAGGAAATTATTTATTTAGAAAATAAATACGCTGACACAGTTGGCGTTCAAGCAAGTAAAAAAATGCTTGAATTAGCTGGCATCAAATTAAGACAATTCAATGCGAAAGAATTGAATGAAATTGTAAAGTAATATGACTATCAAAGAATACGTTGCTCTTCGCAAGGAAGAGATTAAAAATTTAGTTGCGGGTTTAGAAAGAAAACCTTGCATCGCAATCGTCCAAGTTAATGAGGACGCGGGTAGCTGCGCATATGTGCGCGGGAAGCTAAAAGATGCTGATGAATTAGGCATCAAAGCAGACTTAATTAAGTTACCTTTAGAAACAACTCAAGAAGAACTTTTGAAGGTTATCGATGAATTAAACAAAGATAACGTTCATGATGGTTTTATTGTTCAAATGCCTTTACCAAAAGGTATCGATGAAGAAGCCATTAAATTAGCGGTCGATCCTAAAAAAGATGTCGATGGTTTCCATCCATTATCCGCGCTTGTTCCATGTACCCCAAAAGGTATTATCAACTATTTACATTTTGAAAAGATTCCTATGCAAGGAAAGAATGCTGTTGTTATTGGACGTAGTAATATTGTCGGTAAACCAATGGCAAAACTCCTTCTTAAAGAGAATATGAATGTTACCGTTTTGCATAGCAAAACCACTCCTGAAGATATGGCTTTCTATATCGCTCACGCAGATGTGATTGTTGTGGCAATCGGTAAAGCTGGTTTCTTAGATAACCGTTTCACTTATAAAAAAGATGCCGTTATTGTTGATGTTGGCATCTCAAGAACTGATGATGGTTTAAAAGGTGACGCTCTTGCGGGACTTCCAGTTGGTCTTCAAACTCCAGTTCCTGGCGGCGTTGGCTTAGCAACTAGATTAGCTCTTTACGAAAACTTATTAGAGATTTACGGCGTTAACAAGTAGGTTAGCGCCTTTTCTTTAAGAATGTTATTTTTCCCTTCTCTTTTTTAATGAGATGGCGCTTTACTAAGCTTGTTAATAAACGGGACAAAGTTTCCCTTTGAATCCCAATTTGAGCGGCTAATGTTGTGACATTTTTAAAAGTGATGACATTATCGTTTTTACTTGCGTAATAAACGAGTCTTTCTTCCGCATTAGTAAATGATAATAATTGTATGCGCGCGTTGAGGGACTTGCCGAAGTCAGACTGCGCTTTTAAATAGAGAGTTAAAAACTCTTGGTTATTTTGTAATAGATAAATCAAATTCTCTTTGCTAATAAAAGCAATGACACATTTTTCTTTAGCGATGACATCACCGCGATAAGTTGGTTCGCTTGAGAAGATTAAGTTATTGCCAAAAACATCTCCCGCTTTGAGAGAGTTAAGAATCAACTCTTTACCTTGAAAGGAATAAGAGACGATATCAACTTTACCAGAAATGATGACTCCGACGTTTTCACAGAAATCACCTTCATGATTGATAACACTGTTTTTAGTGACCTGGTAACCCTTCACTAATTTGTGTTCTTTTTTAGTTAAAACTTGTAAAAGTGGTATTTTCATAATAATTGTGTGACCTACATCACATTTTATTATAGAGAATTATTCTATAATTACCAAGGAGGAAAATCTAAAAATGAAAAAATATATATCACTTGTGGCCGCTGCTCTCATGCTCGTCGGTTGCAACAATCAACCAAACACATCTAACTCTGCATCAAAGGCATCAGAGTATGATCGTAACTCTTTAAGTATCATTGCACCAACTGGTGCTCCAGCTTTAGCGTTTTATAACTACGCCAAAGTCGAAAAGTTTGAAACTAACTCTAATCCAGCGGAAGGCATCTTACCTTTAATGGTCGGTGGTAAGAAAGATGTTGTTGTCTTACCAACCAATGCTGGTATGCAAGCTATCATCAATAAGAAAGCTGAATACCAAATTGCCGCTACAATCACATTCGGTAATTTCTATCTTGTTAGTTTAGGAAACGACGCGAACAATGAACTTGATGCCGAAGACAAAATCCTTTTATTCCAAAGAGGCAATGTCCCAGATAAAATCTTCCATTATGTTTATGGCGATACCTATGACGCTAACATTTCTTATGTAAGTGCGGTTAGTGATGCTGCAGCAGCGGCTACCTCAGGTTCATTCGTGGATGCTGAAGGAAACAATGTTGTTCCTAACTATGTCTTATTAGCCCAACCTGTCTTAACAAACGTTTTATCTAAGAAAGAAAATGTTAAGGTCTACGCTGATATCCAAGCCAAATATAAAGAAAAGAGCAATGGCTTAGATTTATTCCAAGCTTCTGTTTTCGTTAAGAAATCAGTGGCTAGAGAAACTGCTCAAGCATTCTTAGATTCATTAAAAGGCGACATTGAAGCCGTCATCGCTAAACCAGATACATTCAATACCGCTTTAGAAGGAGTTGAAAACGCTAATACCGTTTACGGTATTGCTCCAGCGGCTGCGGCCAATGTTACTAAAAATAACAACGGTATGGGCTTAGGTTTTAAATCCGCTAAAGAAAACAAAACTGCGGTTGAAAACTTCTTAAAGCTCTTTAATATTGAGGGAGTTAATGAAGAAGTTTATTTCTAATAAATATACTCTCTTCGCCTTAGGTACATTATTCGTAATTGCCCTATGGTTTATTCTTTCAGCATGCTTTGATACCAATAATGGAATATTCCCTAATCCTATAGCAACATTCCAAGAATTCGGTGTTCTTTTAACCAAGCCTTATTCATATCAATGCTTAGGCTATACATTCTTAAGAATGCTTATTGGTTTTATGGTATCATTTGCCCTTGCCTTATTAGTTGGAATCCCTGCGGGTAATCACTCGCAAGTACATACATTTCTAAAGCCACTCATGACCACAATTAAAAGCATACCAACCGTGGCTTTAGTCTTCCTATTCGTGGTCATGGTAGCCCCCAAAAACGCCCCTATCTTCGTAGTCGTTATTGTATGTTTCCCAATCCTCTACGAAGCTGTAGCGGGCGGTATTAGAAAAGTCGATCAACAAGTTGACTATGCTGCCCAGATTGATGGAGCGGGATATTTCCAAAGAGTTTTATTTATAAAACTCCCACTATCTATTCCTTATATTTTAGTCGGCATTGCTTCTAGTTTCTCTTTGTCATTTAAACTTGAAATTATGGCGGAAGTTATTACTGGTTTTACTAAGAATGGTTTAGGAAGTGTCATCCACTTTGTGAGACAAGAAGACCCTACTAATTTAACTGGTGTTTTTGCCTATTCATTGTTCGCTATTATTTTTATGCTTTTGATTAGTTTATTAGAAACTGCGGTTAAACATAAATTTAGTAAGCAAACAAATTGATAAATTATCATTTATGCCATAAACTATTTTTATAGGAGACAATACATATGGAATTAAAAGGTAGTAAAACCGAAAAGAATTTAGAAATGGCTTTTGCTGGTGAATCACAAGCCCGCAACAAATACACATATTTTGCAAGCCAAGCTAAGAAAGAAGGCTACGAACAAATCGCTGCAATCTTCTTAGAAACAGCAGAAAACGAAAAAGAACACGCTAAGATGTGGTTCAAGTATTTACATGATGGCCAAGTCCCAAGCACCGTTGAAAACTTAAAAGCGGCTGCTGAAGGCGAAAACTTTGAATGGACCGACATGTACAAGAAAATGGCGGAAGAAGCTAAAGAAGAAGGCTTTATGGAAATCGCTGCTAAGTTTGCTTTAGTCGCTAAGATTGAAGCGGAACACGAACAAAGATATCTTAAACTTTTAGAAAAAGTTAAAGCCAATAAGATCTTCATCGCTCCAGACGTCGTCGTTTGGAAGTGCCGTAACTGTGGTCATATCCATGTTGGTAAAGAAGCACCAAAGATTTGCCCAGCCTGTGCACATCCACAATCATATTTCGAATTAAGAGTCGAAAATTACTAGACTTTAATGTAATTAAAAAGACGCTGAGAAATGTCTCGGCGTTTTTTTAATATTTTGATTAATTTCCTATTGCATTTAATTTATTTTTCTATGATAATAATAAAGCGCGTTAACACGGATCTGTGGTGTAGCGGTTAACATGTCTCCCTGTCACGGAGAAGACCGCGGGTTCGATTCCCGTCAGATCCGCCAGCGCTTTTTTAAAGAA
>CAMJWS010000012.1 GCA_946409515.1 uncultured Caryophanales bacterium | reverse complement strand
TTGGTGCCCCCTGGCGGAATCGGACCACCGATTCATCCTTACCATGGATGCGTAATACCATTTTACTAAGGGGGCAGCATTAATAATTATACATAAATACTTTCTTATATCAATAAAAAATATTTACGCTTTTTTAGGGGTGAATATTAATATTCTTCTTGTTCTTTGAACGCTTCTTTTTTGCGCATTCCATAGGTAATGGAACGAGCAATAAACCAGGCACCAAAGGCTAACTGCATAAAGAAGAAAGTTGAATAGAATAATTGGAGTCTCAAATCAACTTTAATATCAACGACATCACCAACATCATTTAATACTGGTGTAGAGGTAGCCACCATCGCCATATAAAAGACAATCATTAAGAAAAGTGATACACCAGCACCTATAACGATGAGTTTTTGCCATTTATCAAAGTATTTCATTTAACGATCTCTCCATATAAATCATAGACGTAACTCTCTTTGATTTTAACATTAACAATGTCGCCTTCTTTTAACTCTTCTTTAGAAGAGAATAAGATTTTACCGTCCACATCATCAGGAGCATTCCAATAGCTTCTTAATAAATAGTAGCCATTTTCTTTACCCACGACTAAGCCGTTCATGACTTCACCAATATGCTTTTTATTCAAGTCATAGGAAATCTTTTGTTGCAAGGCCATTAATTCATCTAAACGTTTTTGTTTAGTGGCTTGTCTTACTTGATGAGGAAAATCATATGATTTAGTGCCTTCTTCCTTAGAATAGGTAAAACCACCTAAATGATCAAATTTTACTTCTTCAATAAACTTTAATAAATTATCAAAGTCTTCCTTGGTTTCACCAGGGAAGCCCACCATGACTGTGGTTCTTAAAACAGCATTAGGAATCTTAGTTTTAATTTTCTTAAATAAATTGGTGAGATAGGCTTTATTACCACGTCTATTCATTGCTTTAAGAATCTTATCTTCACTATGTTGAATTGGAATATCAAAATATGGTGTTAATCTCTTTTCCTTAGCGATTAAATCGATTAATTCATCAGTGATTTCATCTGGATATAAATAAAGTAAACGAATAAAGGCAAGTTCTTTAATTGCTAATAAACCTTTAAGTAAATCAACAATGGTTTTCTTTTCTTTTAAGTCTAGACCATATCTAGTGGTGTCTTGTTCCAAGACAATAAGCTCTTTATAGCCTTCACTAGCGAGTTTTCTTGCTTCTTTTATGATGTCTTCATATGGACGAGAAACATATGGCCCTCTAATTAAAGGAATCGCGCAGTATGTGCAGCAGTTAGAGCAGCCTTCACCAATCTTAAGATACGCACTGTATGTGCCCGTGGACACTAAACGATAGTCATCATTAAGGCCTTCATAGTTAGTGATATCTTTATCAAGAGTCGCTAAGAGTTGAGTGAATCTTGGATAATCTCTAATTGGAATCCATAAGTCTACTTCTGGAATAGCTTTCTTTAAGTCGTCAACATAACGATTGACTAAACAACCAGTAACGACAACTTTTTGTTTTTTATTAATGTTATCTAAAATGACATCAATACTTTCTTTCTTACTAGCTTCAATAAAGCCACATGTATTGATGATGAGAATATCGGCTTCTTCTTTGTTGTTCACTATTTCATAGTGATTCTTGAGTAAAAGACCAAGGATATTTTCACTATCGACAAGGTTTTTCGCGCAGCCTAAAGAGATTAAAGCAATCTTTTTCATTATTCACTCCTTAAAGCGGTGACAGGATCTTGTCTTGAAGCATGCATACTTGGAATTAAACCAGCGACCACGCTTAAGACAACAGATAAGGCGAGCATAATACCCATGATTGGGAACGTTAAGACCGCTATAGCCGGCACACCAAAGTTACCGATAATGAGATTAATAATGATACACACCACTTCAGTAATCACTAAACCGATAATACCAGACATCACACCTGTAACGAGGTTTTCGGCGATAAATAAGCGAGATACGTCTTTCTTTCTGCCACCAAGAGAACGGATGACACCGATTTCCTTTACTCTTTCCATAACGGAAATATAAGTAATAACCGCGATCATGAAGGAAGAAACTACTAAGGAAAGTGAGGTGAAAATGACTAACGCTGTTGTGATAATTGTAATCATTGTGTCGATGACATTAATGATGATAGAAATTGTATCAGTATAGGTTAATTCATCTCTATCACTGGCTTTAAGTGTCACGCCATTAGATAAAACGATAGTTTCTTCACTATTCCATTTATCGAGATAATCATTGACTTGATTCTTTGTTTCGAAGTCAACAGGATAGATAGACATCTTTTCTGGTAACTTCTTATATTCTCTAGCGATGATATTGTTGTTTTCATCAGCGGTTTCAACAATCTTAAGGCCGCACAATGAACGGAAGTGAGTAGCGTTTTCACTACCATAATTAGTGCCGGTAATGCTTGATAATAATGAACCAAATGATGAATTTAAATCACCATTCAAACATGAGGCATAGCCAAATGTATCATAGCTTGGATTATCTGGATCAGTCCAATCGGTATATTTGAATGTCACGTAGGCATTATAGGCATCAGTATTATGTCTACCTTGGTCAATGAAACTAGCAAAGCCGCGGGCTTCATCACGAATAATCTTGCTATTGAAGGCATCATTCATATATTTTTGTTGGAAAGCATCGGTGTAATAAACACCACGGCTAAGGCAACCGAAATTAACACCTTTCTTAGGTCTTAATATACCAGCGATTTTAAGCTCTGTTCCACCTGTCCAAGAATCTTCAACAGTAGCGCTATATTGATAACCAGTGACGGTTTCCATTTCATCTTTAATTTCTTTAGCGCTGATAAAGTCTTTAGCAGGTAAGCCCATAATCTCTCCCACAAGGGAATTAACAGTAGCACCAGTGCTATCGCCGTTATCGATTTGGATATAATTAATCTTTGTATAAAGATCAGTTGAAACATTACCAGTCATTAAGCCTCTAGCAACTTCAGCGTCAAATGTTAAGAACTTACCGCTTGCAGGATCTCTCTCAATTGGGTCCTCTGACTCTGGGTCAGCTAGTAAATCTTCGAAAGTCACTTTTTTACCTCCGCTTTGTTGATTATTCATCAATTCAGAAGGATCAAAACTTGGCTTCATCTTAACAGCGTATAAAGCATCAGATTTAAATGGGCTCAAATTGATATGTGAGCCAGTATAAAGGATACCTTTAATGAGGGTAGAAGAAACGTTACTACTATATTGGAATGAATAAAATTCATCGTTAGCAGCATTTCTTAAAACGATGTTGTAGTTTTTATATGGTCTTACTGGAATATCATCATAATGATAGATGGTATCGTGTGGATAATAAGTGAACTTTTGACCTAATAATGTCTCGTAAGAGAATGATGTTTTATATGGATACATCGCATCTAATTCAGCATCAGTCTCAGTATGAGTTTCATCATATTTTTTAATCGCTTTTTTAGCGATATTCATAACTTCTTCTTCTTGATAATAGCCAAGTTGAGCGAATACTAAGTCAGTTAAGGTGGTATCACCTTCCACCACTAACATGATTTCATTTTCATTTTGTGGGAAGTGTGAATCTCCTAATAAATCGTATTGACTTAAGATGTAATCTTGATCCCCTGGCATTAATTTCATAAAGTCAGTGAATAAGTCAACATAGCTAGCGTATTGTGAGAAGCCTTCAACTGTTTTAAGTTCAGCGATATAACGTTGAGTTAAGCCATTTAATGAGATCTCCATTGTTTCAGAGTTATCATTTGGTTTCCATTTACAGAAGATATTGTTAGTTGGGTCAATGCCATAACTAAAAGATGTCGCACTGACATATTCGGAAGGAACATCCTTTACAAACTGCACAAGATTTTCATCAATGGTATTTGTCTTAACGGATGTGAAATCACTATATCTATCCATTAAGTAATCAATCATAGAATTAAGACCAACTTCAGTAGTTGGGTCGAAAGTAGCAATCTTACTATCTGTATCTTGATATAAGCCAGTCATTAAGGAAGTCATATCCACTGCTTCTTCAGCAATTGATAATGGATAGGAAGATAACATATCATCTTGCATGTTATCGATATAACTACGAACACCAGTAGAGGCCGCTAAAACGGTGGAAACACCGAAGATACCAATACTACCAGCGACCGCAACAAGGATTGTTCTTTTGGATTTACTAAATAAGTTAGCGACACTTAAAGCGGTCGCGGTAAAGAAGGACATTGAAGTGCTCTTCTTTTTACCTTTATTAATCTCACCATCAGGATAAGAAGCAAGGACACCACATTTTGGACATCTAGCAACTTTTTCATTGATAATTTCACCACATTTTGGGCAGCGATATGAAACTTCAGGAAGTTCATTACCATCAAATGGGTTGCTATCACCAGTGATGACACCATCAAACATATTAACAATACGAGTGGCGTATTTTTCCGCTAAGTCTGGGTTATGAGTAACCATAACAACTAAGCGATCTTGAGCAACTTCTTTGAGAAGGTCCATGATTTGGACACTAGTTTCACTATCAAGAGCGCCAGTTGGTTCGTCAGCTAATAAGATTTCAGGATTATTAACTAACGCTCTAGCGATTGCAACTCTTTGCATTTGACCACCAGAGAGTTGGTTTGGTTTCTTCTTTTCCATACCCTTTAAGCCAACCTTGGCTAAAGCTTGGTATGCTCTTTCTTTTCTTTCTTTTTTGCTAACGCCAGCAATGGTTAAAGCAAGTTCAACGTTTTTAGAAATGCTTTGGTGACCGATTAAGTTATAAGCTTGGAAGACAAAACCAATAGAATGGTTACGATATGTATCCCAATCGTAATCAGAATAGTTTTTCGTGGACTTATCTTTGATAACTAAATCGCCTTCAGTGTAACGATCAAGACCACCGATGATATTTAATAAGGTTGTTTTACCACATCCAGAAGGACCAAGAACTGCCACAAACTCATTACGTCGGAAATTAACTGAAACTCCTCGAAGGGCCTTAACTGGCTCCTGGTTTTTCATTTCATAATTCTTCTTGATGTCAACGAGTTTAAGCATGATGATTCTCCTAATATGTTTGCATATTAATAAAAATAAAAGTGCATGTCAATAAACAAGCACTTTATATTTTAAATTATTTTTGTCAGTGTTTAATCTTTAATCTAAAGATTGTTAGCAATGAGCCAGGTTTTATCTGTTTCCTTTTTGATATTGTTTTGTAATGGGTATTCTTTATTAGTGCCTGCTTCAATAGCGACATTCTTCACCACTCTTTTTAAAAGAGAGCGTCTCTTAAGGAAGATAACCAAGAAGATAATTAATAGTTGAACAGAAACGCCATAGCAGGTTAAACTCGCGAAGAGGAAAACGATATAATATTGGAATGTTTTTTGTAAGATGAAGAAAGAGGCCAATAAGACGCTCGCGACCGCGAACATAATAAGACCCGCAAGTGGGAATGGGCGAGAGATACGTGAATAAAGAGTTTCAGTACTTCTAATCGTTTGATAAGAATTACCTTCAAATCTCTCTTTGTCTCTTTCAAAAGTAAGAAGGACTTTATTCCCTTCCTCTTGCTTATCGACTAGTTCAAAACCAAAAGCATTATGAAAAGCGATTGTGTCTTCAACTTTCTTGGCTTTAACTTTGACGGTTTTACTTTCCATATTTTTCCCTTAAAGCATTAATCTTTTCTTCAGCTTCTTTTACTATTTTATCTTCATTTTGAAGATATTTCATTAATTGTTTGCTGCGGAAGTAAAAAAGTACTGTATCAGTGAGCAATAAAACCATCGCTGGCACTAAAAAGAAGAAGAGATTTGCTTTCGCATCAAAGCTATCTTTAAGCGCAAGTGTGAGGATGAGATAGATAGTCATCACAATGAAAGCGATAGAAACAGGAATAACTAAAACATAGAAAGGAATGAGCTTTGGAGAAGTTTGTTTTTCGATCTCCACCATTTCTTTATGGTAAGGAGTGTTCTCATCACGCTCAAAAGTAAGAATGCTTGGAGCGTTTTCATGTTTTTCTTCACTCACTAATTTCCAATCGAATAAACCCATTAAATATACTGAACGGGTAACAGAATATGAATTAACTTTTCTTTGACATTTTTCCATAGATTCATTGTATAGATTTTGCCATATTATCGCAACTTTATAAGATAAAAACCATAAAATATTACAAAAGTGACACAATAATATTGAATGTAACTTTTTTACATGTTAAACTTGTCGCGGACAAAGGAGCCATATATATATGATGCCGAAAAAACACAGCACTAAGGATTACATCACTATTTCTTTATATTATTTAATGTCTAAGTTCGACTATGAATCAATCAGCGTCACAGATATTTGTGCAAAAGCGCGTGTCTCTAGAATGTCCTTTTATCGTTACTTTAACAATAAAGAAGATATCTTCATCAACTACTGCGATGAAAGATTTGAGGAATTCTTCCAAATCATTAATGAAAAACACATTGATGACATCTATTCCTTCCTATTAGAAGTTTTCTACTATATGAAGAAATATGCTCGTCAAGTGACCATCTTAAAGAGAGCTAGAAAAGAAAACTTACTCGTTGAAAAGTTCACTGACTATGGTTCATATATCGCTAGTCACGTCTCATTAACCACTGAGAGTAACATGATAAATAACCGCATCATTGCTGCATTTTTAGCGGGTGGTATTGCTAACATTTTATTGCTCTGGTTCGAGTTAGGATTAGATCTTCCACCACAAGAAATGGCAAAGATGGCTTATAGCATTTTCTCCACCCTTAATGTTGAGCATAACAATAAGGAAAAGAAGTAGTCTATATACACTAATAAATACATCTTGCAAAGACAAAAAATCACAAAACTAGACAGTGTCTAAATTTGTGTTTTTTTTACTTTATTTTCGCCTAGAATATTAATAATATTAATGCACCGCTATACGAGTGTGTCACCACTTAAAAATAGCTAATAATAAAAGAAAAAGTAGCAGAGGAACTACTTTTGTATACACTTTGGAAAAATAAGGAGAAACTTTTATGTTAAGAATCAAAAAGAGAGACGGCAATATTGAAGAATTTGATATTACCAAAATCGAAAATGCCATCGAAAAAGCTTTCATGGCTGAACACAAATTCTACAATCACGACATCATTGAAATGCTTGCGTTACGTGTGACCAGTGATTTCAACCGCAAAGTTGTAAATGACACCATTGGTATTGAAGACGTCCAAGACTCCGTTGAAATTGTTTTAATTCAAGCGGGTTATGTGGATGTTGCACGTTCCTATATGATCTATCGTAAGCAACACCAAAATTTACGTGACATCAAAGAAACAAACCTTAACTATAAAAACGTTGTTGATAATTATTTAAAGATTAATGACTGGCGCGTGAAGGAAAATAGTACCGTCACATACTCTGTTGGTGGTCTTATTTTAAGCAACAGCGGCGCTGTCACAGCGAATTATTGGTTAAGTGAAGTCTATGATGATGAAATCGGAAACGCTCATAGAAACGCCGATATTCACATTCACGACTTATCAATGCTCACCGGTTACTGTGCTGGTTGGTCATTAAAACAATTAATTCAAGAAGGTTTAGGCGGTGTTCCAGGTAAGATTACTTCTTCCCCTGCCAACCACTTAAGCACCCTTTGTAACCAAATGGTTAACTTCTTAGGCATTATGCAAA
>CAMJWS010000011.1 GCA_946409515.1 uncultured Caryophanales bacterium | reverse complement strand
GCAAAGATGATGAAAGGAATATCTGGAAGATTATTATTAAAGGAATTTCCTGAAATATCTAAAGAGTTATGGAATGGGGAGTTATGGAATCCTTCTTATTATGTAGAAACAATTGGTTCTATATCAGAAGAAGCGATAAGACAATATATTCAAAAACAAAAAAAGGAATAATATGCTACTAACTTACCAATTTGAATTAAGAGTAAATGAAACGATGTCTGTCATCCTTGGACATCTCTCTTACGCTGCTAGTAAGTTATTCAACGTTGGTAATTATGAAAGAAAAGAATATAAGTCTCTAGGGTTTGACATAATGCCAGATTGGTATGATCAAAAGAAAAGATTGAAAGATAATATCTGGTATAAGTCTTTACCTAGTCAAACTAGTCAAGATGTTCTCGCTAGACTTAATGAAGCTTGGAAGAGCTATTTTGCTCTTAAAAGTAGATATGAATATAGGAAAGAGAAAGGACACTTAAAAGAATGTGAAGGAGAACCACAGTCACCTTATTATAAGAAAGATGGCTCGCACACAAACTTTAAATACCTTCAGAATTCTATTAAGGTTATTGATAATCAAATCCGCTTTTCTATTCCTAAAAGGCTTAAAGAACACCTAGAAGAAAAATATAACATAAAGAAAGACTTCTTCTATATTTCTCTAAAAAGAACTTTCTCTATTATTAAACAAGTCGAATTCGCATATTTGGATAAGAATAGATATAAAGTCTATATCATCTATGAAGAATATACTAAACCATTAAAAGAAGATAATAAGCATTATATAAGCATTGATATTGGTACAAAGAACCTGTTAACAGTCTATGACAATAACGGATCATCATTTATTGTCTCAGGTCAATCTTTGTTAAACATCAATTACTATTTCTCAAAAAAGATTGCTTATTATCAATCTAACTACGATAAATGTTATCTCCATCATAAGAAAGGAGTCTCTACTAATAGGATTAAACATTTATATGAGCTTAAGAATAAAAGGATTAATCTCATCCTCCATCGTGCATCTAGATATATTGTTAACTACTGCAATAACCACGATATCTCTAAGGTGATCATTGGAGATGTCGTGGGTATTCTTCATCAAAAGAAAGAGTTTAATTCTAACAAAGATAAGCATCGATATAACCAGAATATGAGAGCTATATGTTTTGCTAGAATCTATGAATATCTTTCTTATAAGTTGAAACAAGTTGGAATTGAACTAGTTATCATCGATGAAGCATATTCTTCAGGATGTTCTCCTAAATCATTAACTGTATCAAAAGATTATTATGATAAAACAAAAAGAAAACATCGTGGTTTATTTGTAGACGGCAACGATATCTATAACGCCGATGCAGTTGGAGCTTATAACATCATGAGATTATTTCGACAAGAAGCTCGTTATTATTTCCCAATGCCTCTAAAAGGATTATCTAATCCAAGAAGAGAATATATTCCTGTAACGGATCAGTTTTTAAATGAAGATTATATTAATTGGAATGGTAAAGCTGGTAACGTAGGGATATCGGGTAGGAACTACCCAGATGGATATATATTGGAAGATATCATCCACCAATATATAACCCAGATGCTCGGTTATTCAATTGCCGAGTAGGTTCACCCATTTGATTCATCGCGTTTTCAGCTTCTTTTACTTTGTAAATTTCCACTTTATATTCGTACATTGTTAGTTTCCTCATTTATAAAGCTATGAAATCTTAGTTGTCTTTTTAAGCATCTTTTTCATATACCTATCGTTTTGATTAAGAATTGATCTTTTTCGACATTTAAGGATGAGGGCTCTGCCTTCATCGCTTCTGGTATAGACCACTTTAAAGGTGCCAACTTTATCAACGAGATTTTCGGCAAAGAGGTCCACCATCACTTTCTTCTTGCCTAATACTGATGGGCAAGAATATGTTCTTTCATAGTTATAACGACCCTTCTTGCAAAGGATTAATAAGTATCTTGGATTATCAATTGGCGAGAACATTTCGTTAATGGCTTCATTAAATAGATTTTGTTCATAACGACTGGCTTCTTTTAATTGAAGGCGAATATATACTTCATCACCAACTACATCTAATCTCGCTCTATCAGAGATAAAGCCAGAGTACTGTAAGGTTTTAAGTAGCGCATTAGCGATAAAGGTCATATTCTTTTTTGGAGAAGAATGGATTATTGCTTTTTCAATTAACTTAACAAGGCCAAACGTAAAGAAACCTATGACAATAATCGAAGCAATCAAAAAGAGTAAGGAAAGAACAAAGTTACCCGTTTTAGGCCCATTAACCGCGGTTAAGAACGCACTTAATGAATAACAAAAGACTGCATGAGCAAGGGAATCCACTAAACCATAAATCACTAAGCCGATGACATTAACATAGGCGAAAGGAGGAATAACGACTTCTCTAGGAATGGATATTTCTTCAGTAACCTTGAAGTTCTTTCGTAAAGAAGTATCCCAGTTGTTATTTGTGTCATCACGTCTAGCGGCTTGCGCAAGCATTAAGTGATTGATTCTATCAAAACCACTTTCGTTATATGGAGGTAGGATTGTGGTTAAGCGTTCAATACCACTTTCGATCTCTCCTGTTTCATAGTTAGGACCCACAAAACAGTCAAATCTTCTTTGTAATACTTCATAGTCATATGAAGCAATCTGACTAAACTCAGTTTCCTTCTTAATCTTTAAAGATTCATAGTGTTTATATTCAAAAATATATTCAGGTTCAATTGTCGCTAAATGCCAGATATTAGCGACTTTATTTGGATTCTTTCGATCCATTCTTATCGCTCTGCCGCGCATTTGGTTAGAGAGCATAAAGCTACCCACAAAGCTAGCAAGGATTAATGTATTAATGCATGGAGAGTCCCAGCCTTCACCAAGTAATGCTTTAGTGCCGATGATGATGTTAATAACACCCTTTTCAAAGAGTTTAGCCACTAAATCGACTTTATCTTTATTGTGCAAAGAAGCCGCGAAAGTAAATTCCGCGTAATTAGTGTCACCAATTCTATCACATTTCACTCTACGGCCAGGGAATTGATCTTTACAGTCAATTGGAAGAACAATTAAATTACCAGAAAGAATACCCATGCGATAGTTAGGGTTAGTTTTCACTAAGACTTCAAAGATTGAGACAACACTGATTTGTAAAGAGATGTTATCGTTAAATAAATCTTTGATTGATTCCTTTTTAATATAGTCAGTTAAGATTAATAATCTTAATTTATCACCCATATTATTAGATTCTGATTTGGTAATCCTAGCGATGCTATTTAATTTACCAATGGAACTAATGAGCTTATGCTTCATGGATTCTTTTAAAGTGAAATTAACTTTGTTTCTTTCGTAAACAGAGTTAGTTTTTAAGAGTTTAATGATGCGTTCTTTTTCTCTTTCTGTGGTGATCTTTTCATCTTCCAAACAGAAAGCAATCGCTCTTTCATAAGAGGCGATGGTTAAAACTGGTAAACCTTTTTTACCCGCTAAATGTTTGAGGATTTTTGGTTCAATAGTTGTGCCAATGGACTCCGCTATTGCTAAAAGCAATAAGAAATGTTCAGCGTTATCATAGAAATATTCTTTATCGTTATGATAAGCATCGACAATAGTTGCATAAATGTTTTCTACAATATCGAGTTTTTTAAACTCTTTTATCGCATTTAAGACTTTAGCTTTATAAGCAGTAAAGACTTCGGTTTCTTCTTTAGTAGGATAGTTAAAGTAGACGTAGTCTTGATGTGGACAAAGCGTTCCTTCTTTAACAAGTTCAGGCACAAAAATTTCTTCATCAATTGGACCACACACTTTTTCATAACGGTCCCATTCCGCTTTATTAGCGTCATATGGTGGGGTGGCAGTTAAGGCCACTACTTTAACATCTTCACCAAGTTGTTCCATGAACTTTTCTAGTGACTTTTGCCATTCATTTTGTAAGTGATGGGCTTCATCTAAACAGATAGTTTTAACATTGTACTTTCTCACTAGTTCAAAGATATCTAAGTCAGAATAATCGGTGACTTCACCATCTTCCTCCAAAGGAAGCTTATTCATAATTGAGTGGAGTGCTTGGTAAGTAATAGAGTTAATTAAAGTGATTTCATGAAGGTCATAAGAAAAATAGTCATCAATCTTTTCACCTTCATCTAAGAAGCCATCTTTAAATCTATCACCCCACTGATACTTGATCGTAGTTGATGGTGAAAGAATAATAGTTGGAGCATTTAATCTTTTAATAAGTTCTAAACCTAAAATGGTTTTGCCGCTTCCAGGTGCGGCAACGATATTGATCTTGCCATTTAAAAGATACTTATCCGCATTATTTAGAATCCTCTGTTGATATTTTCTAAATATGCCTTTGAAATGCACTTTATCAAATGTCTTCATAACTAAAAATAGATTATATCACTAGATATAAATAAAGTGCTAATTATATCGATATATTCGTTATTTTTGAAAGATAAAACGGAAGCCGAGTCGCTTCCGCTTTTGTTATCCTTTTTATTACATCTATTACCAGCCCATATCCATAAGCCAAGTATTTAATAATCTTTCTTTCTCTTTTTGTTCTAACTTATTGTTAGCGAATTTATATTCACCGGCAATTTGACCATCAACTATATAAAGGATTCTAGTGCATCTTGCCGCCACTTTAGCGTCATGAGTGACCATCATGATTGTTGTGCCTTCATCATTTAATTTGCATAATTCATCCATGACTTCTTTAGAAGATTGTCTATTTAAAGCGCCTGTTGGTTCATCAGCGAATAAGATATCTGGATTATTAATCATGCTTCTAGCAATACACGCTCTTTGAAGTTGACCACCAGATACTTCGTTAATATCGTTATCAGCGATTTCAATGATGCCTAACTTTCTCATTAAGGCTTCCGCTTTAGCGAGCTTTTCTTTTCTAGAGATGGTTTCCTTTTTACTTTCAACAGAAGGAAGAAGGATGTTATCTAAAATAGATAAGTTCTTCATCATAAACATTTGTTGGAAGATGAAACCCATCTTATTAAGTCTTAATTCTGATAATTCGTTTTTACTAAGTTGAGAGATATCTTTGTGGTCAAAGATGACTTCCCCGGAAGTAATCTTGTCCATACCAGAGATACAGTATAGGAGTGTGGATTTACCACTACCGGATGGACCCATAATGCCCACCATTTCTCCTTTTTCAACTCTTAAGTTAACATTCTTTAAGACGTTGTTTTGTCTTTTATCGACAATGTATGTTTTACATAAATTATTTGCTTCAATAATATTCATAATTGTTTCCTCCTATTATTCGATACTTGCAGTATCAGAACTCTTAATTGTTTTTGTGATAAGCGATGTGATAAATGCGATTAATAGTGCTGCGGCTAAGATGATGAGTGGATACATCACGAAGACACTGAGTGGGTCAATGATAAACTTCATCGTGGACATACCCATTGATAAGAAGATTGGTCCAATAGTCGCATATGTTAATGGAATGGATATCGCTCCAGCGAAGATGACCGCCACTAAAGTGGCAATGCCAAACCTTATCATGTGGTAGAGAATAATTCTTCGGTCCTTGAAGCCCACGGCTTTTAGAATTGCTATTTCGTTCTTTTCATCGATGATGAATGAACGTTCCATTAAGACAACCACGAGCGTGACCACCACTAAGGTAATAGCGAGAAGTGATATTTGTACTGTTTCCATTGTTGGAACAACACCGATACAATCCGCTTGATATTCGTTAGGAAGTTGCACTTCTTTACCGCCTAGATATTCAATAAGTTTTTGCTTGCGTTCTTTGATGGTATTAGCTGATGGATGATCAGTAAAATTGATTTGGAAAGCCATCCAAGAAGTACAATTCTTTAAGTTTGTTGGAGCGCTTTCATGGATTCTAATGACTTCACCCATCCAGTTCATGGTTTGATAGTACGCTGTAACTGTTGTTTGAACAGGACCTGTACCATAATCAACTGTCACAGTGTCACCAATATGGGCGTTAATCTTACTAGAGATTGTTGGTGTAATGGCAATCTCGTACATATTTTGAGGTGCTGTGCCTTGCGTGAATGTGTACATGTCGATTGTGGAACCAATGCCTTGTTGGCAAGAGATGGAATATTCATTGTCATTACTCGTGATTTTGAAGATGTATTGGGCATCGACGAAGATATGACCTGGCATACCCATATCGGTTAAATCATTTTCAACCTTTGTCATGTATTCTTTAATCTCTTCATTGCCACCTTCGTGCATGAAGGACATCTGTTTGTCTTGATCTGTGTAGTAGAGATCACTACGAGCGGAGAATGAATCGATTAAGCCATCACCCTTCATTGTGTTAACAGTGTTTGTCATGACAAGGACAAAGGCTGTACAAAGGGCGAAGACGGACGCGACTGCGATATATTTCTTTTTATTACTAAGAACATCATTACACGCCATAAAGGTAATGGAATTTATTCTGCTCTTAGATAATTTAAGTTTTGATTTCTTTTTGAATCTTTCACCAGTTTGACCTTTTCTAATAGCGTCAACTGGAGTGGCTTTTTTAACTACACCTGTGGCTAAGTAGGCAAAGCCTAAGATAGATAAGACGACCAATAATGAACCAATGATATTTGGAATGATACCTAAGCCATTACCAAGGACCATCATTTTGGTAACACTACCTAATAACAACTTAGAGAATGGGAAGCTAACACCAAAGCCTATTAGTGAGCCTAAAACGGCGATAACTAAATATTTAGTTAAATATAAGCTCTTAATCTTGATATCTCTAATACCAATAGCTTTCATAACACCGATTTCACGGTATTCTTCAGTGATGGTAAAGGTGATGGTAAATCTTAAGATAACAAATGAAACGATAATTAAGCAGACACTTAAGATCAAGGTCACGAACGCTAAGACCATGTTCATAAAGTAAGCTGATTCAATAGTCGCTCTTGGTCTATTTAACATTAAGGTTGGGCACTTCTTTGTCAAAGCAACATCAACCGCTGCCACATCGTCAGTGTCAATATAAGCAAATTCGCCAATCATGCCTGGTTCAGAGACACCATTGTCTCTTAAATTTGTATAATCCGTTCTACTTAAGAACAATCTGACGTTATTTAGCATATCGGAACCGAATAAGGCATCTTTAAGAGTGCCATCAAATGTTAAGTTAAGACGGACGTCATTACTCTTAACAATCATCTTATCGCCAGACTTTAAATTGTTATCTTTAGCAAATCTATAAGATGAATAGAAATGACCTTCAGGAACGATTGTGGCCACTTTATCATTAATATCGAAATAATTAAGACCACTATCTTCTAAGCTTTGAATAAGCATTGTGTTGTCGAATTTTGCTTGTTCACCTTTTTCCGTTTCCACTGTTTCTTTGGTGGCGAAGATGACTTCATCAACACGATATGATTTGATTTCACCAATGGTTGGTAAGATATCATCAAATGCCTCAGTTGAACTACCTGAACCTTTTCTTGCAGCAATATAATCACCAAGACCAGCTTGGTCAAAGAAATAATTGGTGCCATTAGCAATAGTAATAACGTTATTAAGGCCACTAGCAACAAACATTGACGCTAAGATGATGAATACCAACATGATGATATTCATGGTTTTCTTACGCTTGATATCTTTTTTTAATATCCTTAGAAACATAAATAATAAGCCCTCCTTTTCAGTAGGATGGCTCAATTATAAAAAACAAATTATTAAATAATCATTAAATGCCAAAAATTTATTGTTTTAGCATTTCTTTACTACAGTAACTGCGATGAATTCGTCATTATTAATTTTGGTAAAAACGTCTCCACCCATCATTTTCATGAGGTTTTTAGCAATGTATAAGCCAAGACCACTACCGTCTTTCTTTTCAGCGTTACTGCCACGATAGAAAGAATCAAATAGATGTGGTAATTCTTCTTCCTTTAAAGAACAACCAGAGTTAGTGATTTGAATTAGTTTATAGTTCTCTTCTTCATCAATCTTGATGTTAACGTAACGGCCATCACCATATTTAATCGCGTTCTCTAAAATGTTTTGCAAGACTTCTTCTAAACGATCAGCGTCACCTTTAATTAAGCAGTTATCAAATTCTTCAATCTTGAAATCAACATGAAGAACAGAGAACTTCTCCTTATAAAGAATATTAATTTTATTAATTAAATCTTTGAGATATAACTCACCCATGTGCACAGTAAGATTTAAGAAATCTTCTCTAGAAGCAGTGACAATATCGGAAACGTGCTTTTCGATTTCTTGCGCGTTTTTATCAATGCCATTAAGCGCTTCAATTCTCTTTTCTTCTGTATCATAGATGCCTTCCTTTAGGGCTTTAGAATAAAGTTTGATCGCTGATAAAGGTGTTTTAATATCATGAGAAATAGAAAGGATTAAAGTCTTCTTATCCTTTTGTAACTTTAATTCGTTCTTCTTATTTGTTTCTAAAGTTTCTCTAAGCATATCCATGCCCCAGACAAACTTACCAAAGTTCTTATTCTTTTCTTCTTTCATCGGCTTAGAAAGATTACCTTTGGCGAGTTCTGTGGAGTAGTTACTTAATGTATGGAATGGCTTGAGCACTCGTAAGTCAATGTAGATTAATACACCGGCGGTTAATAAGAACATCACGCCTAATCCAATATTCATATAGATTACTGGTGTGTTATCAATGTCTTTGATTTTATATTCAATAGAATATAATTCGCCATTTACATTGATTACTGCATAGTCATTATTGGTTTGATAGTTGTTATCGTAATGAACGATTCTAATAACTGTTTCATAGTCATCAGCGTTCACATCTTTGCCTTCAGACATCGCTAATTGGATACGGTTAATATCAACACGGTGCTGTCTATCTTCACTCTTTGGTTGATTAAGGAATATAACAACATTAAAAACAGTGATGAGCAATAGCTGCACGATTAAAACAATAATCGAATTCCTTCTAAATTTACTCATAGCGGTAGCCGTTTCCCCAAACGGTGATGATGTGTTTAGGGTTCTTTGGATCTTCTTCAATCTTTTCTCTTAACCATTTGATATGAACAGTTAATGTTTGAGGCTCTGATTCACTATCACTACCCCAGATAGTATTGAAGATATATTCTTTCTTTAAGGTTGTACCTTTGTTTTCAATTAAGAGCTTTAATAACTCGAATTCCTTATCAGTCACAGTAACTGGTTTGTTATTTACTTTTAAAATATTATTAACGGTGTTAAGGGTGAGGTTACCTTCGTGTATCTCTTCAATGGCGTATTTTCTTTTAAAGACGCCTTTGATTTTTGCTAATAAGATATCAACATCATATGGCTTTTCAACATAGTCATCTGCGCCTAGATTAAGACCAGCGAGTTTATCTTCTTTTTCGGATTTAGCGCTGGCAATAATGATATAGGCATTAGAAGTTTCTCTAATTTTAGAGCAAACTGCTAAACCATCAATTCCTGGAAGCATAATATCCAAAACAAAAATCTTAGCCCCGTATTTTTCAAATAATTCTAGAGCTTTTTCTCCACTAGTGGCAAGACACACAGAATACTTTTCTTTTCTTAGGAAATCGCATAGTAGATTGCCAATCTCTATATTATCTTCAACGATGATGATATCTGCCATAAAAGTCCTTTTATATATTTTATATGAAACAAAAGAAAAAAGCCCTGATTTGTGTATCAAGGCTTTAAATCCAATCTGTCTAAGTACTACGAGAATAATACAAAATGTTCAAAAAAGATTAATCAAAAACTATTAAAATAGTTTTTATTATGTCATAATATATTTGCTCATATATTTAGACCACAGGCGCTATGAACTAGCTATTAGCAAAGTCGACCATACGCAGGTACACTGAGGCAAATGGGTATACGGGCTATCATACTACGTGTTAGGGTATGGTAATGAGGAAAGTATTGCCCAGTTGGCTACTAGTATTTGTAAAGATAAGGGGTCGCAGAGTAGACGATCTTACAAAGAAAAATAGCTCACGCTCCTCACAATTAGTTTATTGATTAATTGAGCATGTGGCCGTCACAAGGATGACGTAACACCAGCAGTTATGGGACTTAGTCGATAACTGCAAAATGGTGTTTTCATCTTGGACGGTTTTTATTATCTCCTTTTTGATAACACCACTACGTTAAAAGAAAGGAGGAAAATAGAATGGATACAATTAAATGCAAGTATCACTTCCGAAAGTACAAAGTTGCTCAAGGTCATCCATTTTTGGTGGTTATCATCAGAGAGACAAAGGATGAAAATGGCAAAACACTACTTTCTGGTTTCAATTTAACTCATTCAGTGACATATGTATTATCTAGGCCTAATAAATTTATTAGAATTGATAATCCTAATCCTAACGATGATGCAGATTGTTTTTTGAATACTGATATGGTTAAAGACAAACCAATTGGCAAGTTTTCCAAACCAATACCAAATTGGGAACTATCGGAAGATGATATTAAACAAATAGATGCTATATTATTGGAAAAATATAACATAAGATAGCAATCGGGGTGGCAATGACTTGCCACCTTTTATTTAAATAAAAAAACTCCCTGGGGAGTTAGTCTATAAGCAAACACAGGTCCCAACCAGAAAGTCATTGCTTTAGGAGTGCTTATATTTGTGTATTCAACTATACGTCTATAGTTTGGGAGATACACTATCGTAATTCGACGCTCATCCTGATGGGCTATTGCATGTCCGCTAGACGAATTACCTTGTGTGTGAACTTTTGAATACAGGAGTCACACTTAATCAAAGAGGGGTTCATCCTCAATTGAACTAGTTTGGTGCCCCCTGGCGGAATCGGACCACCGATTCATCCTTACCATGGATGCGTAA
>CAMJWS010000010.1 GCA_946409515.1 uncultured Caryophanales bacterium | reverse complement strand
ACTTTGACTTCGTCACCAGAAGTGAATTCTGGTAAATCATTACGTAATTGACTAGCGGTGATCTCTTTAACTAAATTATTGTTCATAATTCTTTTTCGACCTCCTACATACAACTATCTCTTGATGTTCATTCTCAATTTTGACAGCGGAACACCCGTATCATGTTTTAAAACATGCTCAAGTATAATAACAATATACAAAGTCATTTGCAACCTCTTTTTTATTAAATATCAGTACTGTAAAGCAAAAATGCTTGACACTTATTATTATTACTAGTAATATTGTCGAGGAATTAAAAATTAGGAGGCTATTATTATGGCAGTTAAAATTAGATTAACAAGAATCGGTAGACATAAAGATCCATTCTTCCGTGTCGTCGCCGCTGACAGTCACTTCGCTCGTGATGGTCGTATCATTGAACAAATTGGTTACTATGATCCAGCCAAAGGTATTGAAAATGCCGTCATCGACGAAGAATTAGCATTAAAATGGTTAAACGCCGGTGCTGTTCCATCAGAAACAGTTAAAGCTATGTTCAACCGCAAGGGTTTAAACGCCAAATACGTTGCAAATAAGAAAAACGCGAAATAAGGAGCTTAACGATGGATTACGAGAAAATTGTTAAAACAATTATTGATCCAATCATTGAAGATCCAAGTTCAGTTCTTCTTAGAGTGAACGAAGAAGAAAAAGACGTCTTAATTATCATTGCCGCGGAAAAAGACGATACCGCTAGACTCATTGGCCGTAAAGGCTTAATCGCTAACGCTATTAGAGAAGTCGTTTCCATCGCTGGCAAAAGTGAAGAAAAACACGTCCATCTCAAGTTCGAATCCTTTGATGATGAAAGAAAAGAGGATTAATCCTCTTTTTTGTTAATAATATGAAAGACGAATACTTATTACTTGGTTATATTACTGATGCCTTCTCCTTAGATGGTACTTTTAAGGTTTTAAGTAAAACTGATTTTGCTGAAACTCGTTACCAAAAAGGTAAGGAAGTATTTTTGTGTTCGCCTAATACTAAGGAACGTCAAGTTGTGACCGTAGAAGCATATCGCGGAAACGGAATGTTTGACTTCGTTAAAGTTCAAGGTGTCAATTCTAAAGAAGAAGCTTTAGCATATAAAGGCTATGAAATCAGAGCCGAAAAAGACTACGATTCTTTAGAAAAAGATGAATACTACTTTGTGGACCTTGTAGGTTGCAAAGTTCTTGATGAAAAAGGCCAAGAATTAGGCGAAGTTAGTCAAATTGAAGAGTTCCCTGCTCAGCTCACTTTAAGAGTAAAAAGAAAAGGAAAAGAAGATTTCTTCGTACCTTTCATTAAAGCTTTTATTAGAAGAGTTGATATTAACAAAAAGGAAATCGAGATTAACGTTATTGGAGGCATGTTATGAAAATAAGTATTCTTACATTGTTCCCAGAATTCTTTGATGGTTTTTTAACCAACTCCATCATCAAACGCGCAATCGCGAAAGAAAAAGTTCAAATCGAAGTTATAAATATCAGAGATTTTACCACTGATAAATATGGTCGCGTCGATAGCGCTCCAGTCGGTGGAGGTGCTGGTTTGATTATGAAATGTCAACCAGTTATCGACTGCTTAAAATCAGTCAGAAAAGTGAATAGTCATGTCATCCTTCTTTCACCAAGAGGTAAGACATATTCGCAAGCCCGTGCCCGCTATTTTGCCAAAAATTACGAACACCTTGTCCTTATTTGTGGCCATTATGAAGGCACAGATGAACGCATTAATAAATACGTAGATGAACTAGTTTCTATTGGTGACTACATCCTTACCGGTGGAGAAATCGGTGCACAAATTATTAGTGATTCAGTGATTAGATTATTAGATGGCGTGATCGCAAGTGAATCTATTGTCGATGAATCATTTGAAAACGGCTTATTAGAATATCCTCAATACAGTGAACCATTTGAATACAATGGAGAGTATATCCCAGATATCCTTTATTCTGGTAATCACGGGGCTATTGAGAAATGGCGTAAAAAGCAATCCTTAAAGCTCACAAAAGAGTATCGTCCAGATCTATTAAAGGACTATCCATTAACTAAACAAGAAAAGAAACTAATGGATGAACTTAACAATGATGAAACTCCTAAATGGGAAAAAGATGCGATTGAAAAAGGTAGAAAGTTTATAAAAGAAAAGTGAGGTTAATTATTCCTCACTCTTTTTTTACATTCCTGGGAAGCCCATACCGCCCATGCCACCCATGCCGCCTAAGCCGCCTGGAGGCATCTTTCCGGTTTTACGGTATTGCTCCATTTTCTTCATCATTTCTTTCATTTGCTCGTATTTCTTTAAGACCTTGTTAATATCTTGCATGGTCTTGCCAGAGCCATTAGCGACTCTTTGCTTACGAGAATATTTAAATAGTTCAGGATGTTTTCTTTCTTCTTTGGTCATAGAGTTAATGATAATTTCAAAATTACGCATTTCTCTTTCGGCCATTTCTTGTTGTTCAGGTGTGATTTTTGGCATACCTGGAATAAGCTTGAGAAGACCGCCTAATGAACCAAGTTTATTAACTTGTTTCATTTGAGCGAGCATATCGTTTAAATCAAATGAACCAGACATCATCTTGTTCATTGAGTGTTTAACTTCTTTTTCATCTAACTCTTGTTGGGCTTTTTCAACGAGAGTCATGACGTCGCCCATGCCTAAAATACGATCCGCCATACGGTCAGGATGGAAGATATCTAAGTCAGTAACTTTTTCGCCAACACCGGTGAACTTGATTGGAACACCAGTCATATGTCTAATAGATAAAGCTGCACCACCACGAGCGTCGCCATCTAACTTAGACATAATGCAACCTGTTAATGATATTTTATCATTAAATGCATTAGCAACATTCACTGCATCTTGACCAGCAGCAGCGTCCACTAAAAGGAGAATTTCTTGTGGTTCAACATCATTCTTGATGTTATTTAATTCATCCATTAAGGCTTCGTCGATTTGTAAACGACCAGCGGTATCGATGATTAAAACATGATAGTCTTCATCATAGGCTTTCTTTTTAGCTGCCTTTGCAATATCAACTGGGTTCACTTTTGTGCCCATATTAACGATATCGACACCTACTGATTTAGCGAGTTGATCTAATTGGTCAATAGCCGCAGGACGATAAACGTCACATGCCGCCATTAAGACTTTCTTTTTGAGTTTGTTTTTTAATAAGTAGGCAAGTTTACCTGCGGTTGTGGTTTTACCACTACCTTGTAAACCAACAAGCATGATGATTGTTGGTCGACCAGTTTGATACTTAATTTCAGCGTCATCACTGCCTAATAATTCAATTAATTCCTCATGCACGATTTTAACGAGCATTTGGCTTGGATTAAGTTTACTTAATACATCTTGGCCTAAAGCCTTTTCTTTGACGTTATTTGTGAATTCTTTAACGACTTTATAATTAACATCAGCTTCTAAAAGAGCGACACGAATTTCTTTGAGCATGTCCTCCATGTTGCTTTCGGTTAAACGGGCTTGACCACGAATCTTTTTAAATATGCCAGAAAGGCGTTCAGTTAATGATTCAAATGCCATAACTATAAATTATCCTTTCTATTTCTTCTAATGCCTGTATCTTTTCATTTCCCTCTAAATCTTTGGCTTTGGCCACAAGTTCGAGGATTTGATTATTCTTTTCAAGAACCTTGAGTTCTTTTTCATAATCATCTAATTTCTTAAGCGCTTTTTTAATCGCGTCTTCCACTGCGCTTCTACTAACTTCATGAGCTTCCGCGATTTCACTTAGTGATAAATCATAAGAGAAATATGCATCAGCGAAGCTATATTGAGTTCTACTCAATAAACTACCATAGATATGTAGGAGCGTATTATAACGAATAGTCTTCTTAATCTTATCCATTAATTATTCTCCACACATAAACCATAGAGGTATTTATCTAAATCGAATTCCTCAAGATCGTCCATCTTTTCACCAAGACCGATGAATCTCACAGGAACACCTAATTCGTCTCTAATCGCAAGGATAATGCCACCTTTAGAGGTGCCATCCATTTTAGTAATAACAATACCAGTTAAGTCAGTAACTTCTTTAAAGGCTTTGGCTTGCACAACACCGTTTTGGCCAGTTGTAGCATCAATGATTAAGAATGTTTCATGAGGAGCATCTGGAATCTCTTTGCTCATGACACGTTTAATCTTGCCAAGCTCAAGCATGAGATTGTTTTTGGTTTGTAGTCTACCAGCGGTATCAACAATGACTAAATCGATATTATCTTCTTTAGCTTTTTTAACACCATCATAGGCAACAGAAGCAGGATCACTTTCTGGTTTACCAGTCACGATATTAATCTTAAGGCGTTCCGCCCAAGTGGTTAATTGTTCAACCGCACCCGCGCGGAATGTATCCGCGGCTACGAGAAGAACTTTCTTGCCTTGATTAAGGTAACGATGCGCTAATTTGGCGATTGTTGTGGTTTTACCCACACCATTAACACCAACCACCAATAAAACTGTTGGGCCGTCTTTTCTAAAGACGACATCGTTTTGAATGTCACCTTTTTCAGCGTAGCCCACGAACATTTTATCAACTAAGATTTCATTGATTTGCTTTGGATCAGTGATGTGTTCTTTTTTGCTTTGATTAAGGACTTCTTCGATGACATCTAAGGTAAAGGAAATACCAGCGTCACTTTCGATTAAGATTTGTTCTAATTCATCAAAGTAATCTTGGTTAACGGTTTTATAGCGTTCAGATAAGTTATTGAGTTTAGAAGAGAAGTTCTTACGTGACTTGCTTAAGCCTTCTTGATATTTATCAACTTTCTTATCTTTTTTCGCAAATTTTTCTTTTAGAAAAGCAATTAGACCCATTAGAGGACACTCCTTTTACTAAGCGCATCTTTGGCCGCCATTTCTTCAGCTTTCTTTTTACTCTTACCTGTACCAGTTCCTAAAACGATGTCGTTATATTTAACTTGCACAGTGAAGGTACGGTCATGCGCTGGACCGCTTTGAGAGATTGTGACATATTGCACAGCGTCACGATGTTCCGCCTGAATCTCTTCTTGTAGTTTTGTCTTATAGTCAGTGAGATTATCAGCGTCATAAGTTTGAATATCTTTTAATAAGATATATTTAATAAAACGATAAGCCGCTTTTAAGCCAGCATCTAAATAGATTGCGCCAATGAGACTTTCAAAAACATTTTCTAAAATCTTATCGCTTTCTTTGACTTGACTTGCGGAGATACTATGACCAATTCTAACGTATTGATCCAAAGAGATTTTACGAGCGTAAGCTGCTAATGGTTTAGTGGAAACTAAAACACTTCTTAACTTTGTTAAATCACCTTCTGACATCTCTGGTCTATTCTTATAGACAAGGTCAGCGGTCACATAGCCTAAAACTGAGTCGCCCATAAATTCTAATTTCTCATAGTCTTGGTGCTTAGTATTAGCATCACCATTATAAGAAGGGTGCGTTAAAGCTTGCTCGTAGATAGCGAGATCTTTATAAGTGATATGTAGCTTTTTAAGTAAATCACTTACATTATTCATTCTTTAAGCTCTCCTTAATCTTATTGACTACGTCAAAGCCCACCATTTGTTTAGCGACTTTTAATGCACTTTTAAATGAATAGGCATCACTATTACCATGTGCTTTAACAACTACACCATTGATACCTAATAACATTGCTCCGCCTGTGGACTTGTAGTCCATGGTTTCAGACATATTCTTAAAGCCTTTACGAACATGTAAATAGCCTAACTTCGTCCAAAGATTTTGTTTGAAGTTAGCCTTAATCATGCCAGACATCATCTTAGCAATGCCTTCCATGCCTTTAAGTAAGACATTACCAGAGAAGCCATCGGTCACTAAAATGTCAGCGTCGCCGTTTAAGACATCTCTTGCTTCCATGTTGCCCATGAAGCCTTCGAATTTATCATCTAAGAATAATTGATGTGCTTGTTTCACCAAAGGTGAACCTTTATGAGCTTCTGTACCATTACTTAATAAATAAGTCTTTGGTTCTTTGGTGTTAAATAAGGCTTGATTATACGCTCTGCCCATATAGGCAAATTGTAATAATTCTTCAGCGTTATTTTCATTATTAGCACCAACATCTAAGACAACAATCTTCTTGCCTTTAATCTTGGTTGGGAAACAAGTGACTAACGCAGAACGTTTGACACCTGGAATTGTTTTTAATATTAAAGTAGCAGCGCTTAAGAATCCACCAGTGGAACCAGCAGAAACAACTGCGTCGAAATGTTCTTCTTTCATTGTGCTAATGGCTTTGCACATTGAAGAGTTTTTTAATCTAAGTACTTCTAAAGCCCCTGCTTCCATAGGAACTAAATCAGGAGCATTAACAATACGGCAGATAGAGGATACTTCTTGTAGTTCTTCTTCCTTACCAAAGAGAACTAATTCGTTACCCGGATATTCTTTTAGGAATTCTTTGACAGCTTCGATAATTGGTTTACTACCGTTATCTCCACCCATCGCATCTATTGCAATTTTCATAATTAAATCCTCGATTTAATATTCTAGCATGAATAAAAGAATACTCCTAAAGAAAAAATAACTGTCTAATTAGAACAGTCATTTTTCTAAGCTTTTTTAATATCTTCTTGGTTTATTAATGATGTGGCGTATTTAATTAACCACTGATAGTTTTTATTATCCTTATTCTTAAGAATATCTTTTGCATCATCTCTAGCGACTACGAAAATCTTATAGTCGTCCACGACATTTAAGAAGGCAAAATCTGGTATGCCAGATTGTTTAACGCCCGCGAGTTCACCTGGGCCTCTTTGCTTCATATCTTCTTCAGCGATAGCAAAGCCATCTTCACTTCTAGTTAAGATGTCTAACTTATCAGCATCTTCCTCATTAGTCACTAGGATGCAGAAGCTCTTTGAACCATCACGACCAATACGGCCTCTTAATTGATGGAGTGAGGCTAAACCAAAATGTGTCGCATCATAGATGATCATTGTATTGGCGTTTTTAACATCAATACCGACTTCCACGACTTGAGTGGACACTAAAATCTTAATTTCGCCTTTATAGAATTTATCTAAAACTTCTTCCTTTTCTTCTTGTTTCATCTTGCCGTGAAGTAATCCAACAGCGGCTTTATACTTTAATGCATATTTTGCAAATAACTGTTCAACAGAAAATCTTCCATCTTCGCTGAAATCAATTAAAGGAGCAATAACATAAGCTTGTTTATTATTGCTTAAGGCATAATCAATAGCCCCAAATATCTTCTCATTTTCACTGTTCATGATGACAGTCTTAACATCTCTTTTAGTAGCAGGGAATGTATATAAAGTGGAGATATCTAAATCACCATAAAGAGTTAAGGCTAAAGAACGAGGAATTGGAGTGGCAGACATCATCAATAAGTCAGCGTGATCACCCTTACTAGCAAGGGCAATTCTTTGGTTAACACCGAATCGATGCTGCTCGTCAATAACCACTAAACCAAGAGAGGAATAAATGGTATCTTTTGTGAATAAAGCGTGGGTTCCAATGATAATATCGATATAACCTTCTTTTAAATCGGCTTTTATTTGTTTTTTCTCACTAGCAGGAGTTGAACCTAATAACAAAGCAATCTTTAGTTTTGTGTCTTTAAAGAGTTTTAATGCATTAGCGTAATGCTGTCTAGCTAAGGCATCTGTTGGCGCCATTAAAGCGGCTTGATCGCCTCTCAAGTGATTAGCATACATCGCCACAAAGCACACTAAAGTTTTACCTGTGCCAACATCACCTTGAAGTAAACGATACATGAGACCATTTTGATTCATATCTTCAATGATTTCCTTTGAAGCAGTCAACTGGTCTTCAGTCAATTTATAAGGGAGGGTATCTAAAAATGGTTCACATATATCCAAATCTATTGGTTCTTTTCTGATTTTTGATAATGACTTATTGCTTTCTCTAATTAATTGGTTTTTAAGAGAGAAAAGTAATGCTTCTTCATATTTTAAATGACGAAGAGCTTGTTGAATCTCTTGATAGTTATGAGGATGATGTGCCCAGTTAAGAGCCTGCTCTTTATTAACTAAACGATATTTTCTTAAATAATCATAAGGGACCAAAGAAAAGATTTTCCCTTCCAATTGTTTTAAACTCTTCTCCGCTAGATTAGCGAATAAATAGTTTTGGAAATCTCGTGGAAGAGAATAAACTGGCTTTAACCTCTCTTCAAGTGGAACTTCTCCTTTAATCATTTTCATTCCATCCACTTCATTTCTTTTAAGGTTGAAGGTGCCAATGATGGAGTATTCTTCATCAATCTTCACTGTTTTAGCGAGGTATGGCTGATTAAAGAAAACGATTTTATAGTACTTTCTATTTCGACTCATAAAGTCAAAAGTAAGAACGCTAACACTCTTAGAAGGCACCACTCTTGGAACGGAAATAACCTTGCCTAAAAGAACGACTCTTTGCTTGTCTTGAATCGCTTTTTCATCACTGTAGGAATAATCATCATAACGGTGCGGTAAATGATTAATCACATCATAAGGAGTGAAGATGTTCATTCCTCCTAATAGATAATTGAGTCTTGGTGATTTGGTAAGTTTATCCATAACCTAATTATACATATTAAAAAAAGCGGATTAAACCGCTTTTCTTTCTTGTCCAAGCCTATTTATTTTCATATAGCGCTTTAACAGCATCAATTTCGCTTGATGTTATGCGCATAATGGAACCATGACGTTTCTTAAGTCCTTGCCAGTCATATTCATCATTACCAAGAACTTTCCATGAATCGTTAGCATTTGTACGGTCTTCGATATCTGTTGTGGATAATGGTAAGTAGCCTTGACCATTCATATACATATCGCCCATTAAGCCGATTCTCACTGGATCAGTACCTCTATCAGCAACGTTATAGTAGAACCATTCTGGACCTTCTAATTGCTTATTGTTTAAGGCAACTCGAGCGCTTAATCCAAGATCTGTTAAATGGAATTGGAATTCTTCATCCCATGAATCGATATCAAAGATATCGTGTGTTCTAGAAATGAGAATGCCACCATCTTCATGGTTGTCACCATCTTTAGCGGCTAAATAGTACCAATCATCAATCTTGATTAAAGAAGCATCGATGATCTTTCTTTCATTATTATTGAAGGCATTTGGAGCGTTTGTTTGTGGGTCTGTTCCTTGCTTTCCAGTTTTTTCATCGATTGGATATGGTTGATTCTTGAAGAATTTCTTTGTTTCACCGAAGTGTACGAAGTCTCTAGTTGTTGTGTAATAGATGCAGTCTCTATATAAGATTTCGCTCTTGTCTTCGTTACAAATTGTGGAAGAGAAGTAGATAACATATTGTCCGGTCTCTTCGTGATAAATCATTTCAGGAGCCCAAGCCATACCAGCATCTGGAGCAGCGACTTCGATTAATCTTGGTTCACCCCATTCACTTAAATCATGTGTTTCCCAAAGAGTAATTGAGTGACTGCCTTTTCTTGTATAGTCATGGTTTGTTTTCCAACCACCTCTATTTTTAACGCTTAAGTCAGTAGCGATAATGTAATAGGTATCATTTTCTGGAGAACGATAAATGAATGGGTCTCTGACACCTTTATCACCAACATTACTGGTGAGGACTGGAGTTTGACTCATATCTTTGAATTTTAAGCCTTCACCTTCATCCGCTAAAGCGAAATAGAGTTGTTCATCACTTGTGGTATTTTCAGTGCCTGTAAAGTGGCAGAATAAATAACCAACATAATCTTCATCGTCAACTTCAGGAGCAGCAGCTTTAACATTGACCTCTTGTTCGTATTGAGTCTTTGTACCGTTCTTATCAATGACAGCAGTTAATTTAACTGTTTCATCTTGGCCTTGTCTATGGACAATGCCTGGTGCCATTTCGTCATTGCCTTTAGCATCGATGACTTTTTTATTGCTACTTTTCCAAGTCACAGTAGCGCCTTCGATTTCAGTTGGAAGATAAATGTTACCATAGACGCCATCCTCACGATTGACGACTACTAACTGTTTAATAATTGCTTCATCTGTTTCTTCAGCGTACTTGACATTATTACACGCAGTTAAAGAAAGCAAAGCGGTTGCTGAAAGCGCAAAAAAGAGTTTAATTCTTGTTTTCATATCTTTTCCTTTCGGTTTTGTTCACTTATATTATGCCACTATTTTTAATGTATTAAAACATGAAAAAAGACCACTCTATAATGTGGTCTTTATCTTTAATAATTTATTAGTTTATTCAACACCGATTAAGAAGGAATAAACTGGTTGGTCACCTTTTCTAATATCTAAGTCTAAATCAGAGAATTTTTCACTGATCATTTCGGAGACTTGGTTCATTTCTTCATCATTGACATCTTGACCAACAAGAATTGTGATGATGCTTGAATCTTCATCAATCATCTTTTCGAGTAAGGTCATTAATGTTTCGAGCTTATTTGGATTATCGACAACGATGTCTTTTTCATAAATACCGATGAAATCGTCTTTTTTGACCTTAACGCCACCGATTTCGGTATCTCTGATAGCAAATGTTACTTCACCAGATTTGACGTTCTTTAAGGCCGCTTTCATGGAACGGAAGTTTTCTTCTGGATCAGCTTCTGGATTAAACATAATCGCGGAACTAATTCCTTGAGGAATTGTCTTACTTGGAATAACGTAAACGTTTGTATCAGCATCTTCCACCATTTCGCAAGCTTGAGAAGCCGCCATAACGATATTGGAGTTATTTGGGAAGATGAAGACGTTATGAGCGTTAGCTTTCTTAATCGCAGTAACGAAGTCTTCACTACTTGGGTTCATGGTTTGACCGCCTTTAACAACGACGGAAATACCAATTTCTTTTAAGAAGTCTTCAATGCCTTGACCAGCGGAAACGCTAATCATTGCATATTCAGTTTTTTCTTTATTTTCTTCTTCGTCTTCAAAGCCTAATTCTTCATCAGTTTCACCAACTTTTAAGTTCACTAATTTGACTTTGAGGAATTCACCAAATTGTTGAGCGTAATTTAAGATGTCGCCTGGGTTAAGAGCACGGATATGAACTTTAACACTATCGTCCTTAACATTGACCACTAAATCATCACCGTTTGTGGATAATAAATTAGAGAATCTGTTTTCGTTGAAGGCTTTCTTTTCTTTTAATAATTTCAAGATGAATTCTAACAAATATCCTTCTTCTTCGCCTTCATCAGTAGAGCTTTGAGCTTCTGTAGCGGTAGCTTGGCTTCTTTCAACGAAGTCACCACCAGCGGCAATTCTCATACCTTCTAAAATTCTGATAAGACCTGTACCACCAGAGTCAACGACGCCAGCTTCTTTTAAGACTGGTAATAATTCTGGAGTTCTCTTTAATGATTCTCTTGCTTCTTGAAGCATGAGATCTAAGCACTTTTCAATGCTCATGTTATCTTTGACATTATCCGCGAGGAATTGGCTTGATTCACGAATAACTGTAAGAATTGTACCTTCGACTGGATTAACTACTGCTTTATAAGCAACTTCAACGCCTTTTTGGAAAGCAGCGGAGAACGCTAAAGCGTTAACTTCTTCTAAGCCGTCTAAACCTTTAGAAAAGCCACGGAAGATTTGGCTAGTAATAACACCAGAGTTACCTCTAGCGCCCATCAATAAGCCACGAGAGAAAACTTTGGAAATTTCATAAGCGTTTTCATCGCTTCTGTTTTGAATTTCTTTACTACCAGAAGTAAGAGTTAAGTTCATGTTCATACCAGTGTCGCCATCTGGGACTGGGAAAACGTTTAAAGCATCCACTTCTGGATAATGGTTATATAAATTATTGCTTCCTGAAATAAGAAGCTGTTTTAAAGTCTGTCCGTTTAATGTTCTCATAATATTAGTGAGAGGATAGTTGCTCACCGTAGACGTTTACGCTTGTGCAAGATTTATTAAATTGCTTATTGAGTTGGTACATAATGGTTTTTTGGCATTCAACGAGAGCTTCGGTAAGTTTAACTTCGTTAGAAAGCACTAAATAAACGTCAACGGAAAAAGTACGATTTGCGAATTTCTTCACATAAATCGCTTGATCCTCGATAATTCCTTTCTTAATGCGTTTGTCAGTACGAAGAGTATCTTCGCGTCTGGCGATATCAACGACACCATAGCATGCAAGCGCAGCGGCCCTGGTCGCGTCTTTGATATCCTGTGTGTGATAATAAACTTGGGTATTCGTATTCTTTTCCATAAAGCAGTGTTATTTTACATAGTAAACGCAGTTATGTCAAACAATGGAGAATAAAATCTTAACATTGTCTTTAAAAATAAAACATTATCGTCTTAATAAAGAGAGTAAAGGAAGGAAGTCTTGATAGACATCTCCATAGGAAACAATGACATGATTTCCAAAGCTAGCCTTTAAGATTTCAAGGAGTCCTTCTTCCCCTAACGCAACCGATATTTGCGTTCTGCAGTATCCTTCTAAAGAAAGATTCTCTTTCAAATTCGCGGGGATACATAGGGTATTTTCTAAGCTGTAATCAGGCGCGATTTTACAGAGTGTAATACGGCCTTCTGGTAGTTCGCCTTTCACACCAATTCCTAACCCACTTTCAAAATGAGTTGTTAACTTATATGAAGTAACCATATTAAGCGGAACAGTACAATGCGCGAGCATAATGGAATTATCTTCATAATTGAATTTTGATGGATTTGCCATAAAAGAACTGCGATTTGTTAATGAATTAACAATATGCATAGTAACTAAGCTAGGCACATCACCTTCACAGCCAGATGTAATGCCTTCTTCATTGAGCATTGCTAAGGCAAGACACGCTGTTTGTTTATACTTTTTAAGAATATCAAAGCAACGGATAGTTAACCCATTTAATTGATACTTCGCTATTAACTTTTTAAGGGCATTATAGATCACAAGAGAGAACTGTAAGTCATCACGAGATTCCGCTTTTTTGATGAACTCTTTTGCGTGAGGAACCACATTAATATCAAGCATTTCTTTTTCTTCTTGCTCGATTAATTCTTCAAGTTCTTTCATCTTAATTTTCACAATATTTTGCTTAAAGTTTTGATAAATCATCTTAGGTTCTACTGGGGAGGCAATTAGCCAACTACTAGGATTTCCAATTAAACCTAAACGATTGTCTTTAACATTGTTATAAGCATTAATAATCGTGGCGATATGTTTAACCATATTAGCAATGTGATTTTCATCACCCACTAATAAGAAACAGAGTTTATTGTGATTTTCTAAATATGTTTTAATCTCTAAAGAAGCTGGTAAAGAATTGTTTCTTGATGTTGATAAAATGACTAATGGTTCTGGTAAGTCTTTTAGGCGTTTTAAGAAGAGATTTTCTGTGCCGCCTGAACCGATAAGGATAATGTTAAAAATCGCGTCCTTAGCGTTCTCTAGCACGATTAAATCGTCATTCATCAAATAATTGTTGATTTCATCAACAAACAAAAGGTCTTCTTTTTGGATTTTGTCTTCCTTTTTAGAAAGGAAACTATATAAAGGTATTAAATTAATGTTCATATCATTATTGTAACATAAATAAAAAGCCTTGCGGCTTTCTATTATGAATATTCTAAATATTAATATTATTCTTCAGATTTTGGTTCTTCCGCTGGAGCTTCTTCACTAGCTGGCTCTTCAGCCTTTTCTTCAGCTGGTTGTTCAGCTTTTTCTTCTTTCTTTGCCTTTTTAGCAGGGGCTTTTTCAAGAATAACTTTTGGTTCTTCTTCCTTAGTGTCTGCTAATGTTCCAAATAAATAGAAGACAAAAGCAATTAAAATAGTGACATAGACTAATGGAATATTTCCTAATGAAATAGCATTTCCTTGAGAATCGAAGAGGACATTAAGTAATGCTCCAATAGCGAATGTAGAAGCAAATATAAAGCCAAGCTTCTTTATTACATCATTTTTTACTAATCTAGCAACTGGATAGAAGCCTAATAAGGCAAATGAAGTTAATAAGGCGATAACCATAATTAACCAAGCGTTTGGTAAGAATGTTGTTGGGAAGTTTGGATCAGTACTAGCTTGAATCATGTTTACTAGGCTGATTACTGTGCCAACAAATAAAACTAAGGCAAATGAACAAACCGCAATGATTTCAAACACTTTTCTCATCACAGCGCTAAATCTATCGCCAATGACAATGTTTAAAACACCAAGAGCAATGAAATAAAGTGCAGTAACAATAGCAATGATACCTAAAGCTAGATAGGCACCACCCATAGCAACATAGTTTAAGAATGATAAAAATAAGAGTGCACCAACAAAAATGAGGATATTACTCTTAATAATTCCTAATGCTTTTTTCATAAAAAGATCTCCTTAAATATGCATTTACTCTAGCACTACATTTATATTAAATCAATTTGTATTAATAAATAGCGGATAAAATAAAAAAGCCCGGCGGCTCGCTATTTTGTCCCGAAGGATATCTTCGCCACTACGGTGCTTAACTTCTGTGTTCGAGATGGGAACAGGTGT
>CAMJWS010000009.1 GCA_946409515.1 uncultured Caryophanales bacterium | reverse complement strand
TCACATCCTGTTCCCCAGGTTGGATTAACTACTTAGAATACTTCTATCCAGAAGTCATTCCAAACGTCTCTTCATGTAAGTCCCCACACATGATGATGGGTGCGATCGTGAAATCCTACTTTGCCAAAAAGCATGAATTAGATCCAAAAGATATCTTTGTGGTCTCCATCATGCCATGTACCGCTAAGAAGTATGAAAGACAAAGAAAAGAAATGCCAGAAGACGTCGATGCTGTTTTAACAACACGTGAATTAGCAAAGATGATCAAACGTGCTGGTATCGTTTGGAACAAATTACCAGATGAAGAATTTGATAACGACTTACTCGGTGAATATAGTGGTGCTGGTGTCATCTTTGGTGTCACCGGTGGTGTTATGGAAGCCGCTTTAAGAACAGCTTATTTCTGGTTAACTGGTAAAGAATATCAAGAAATCAAATTCACCGCTGTCCGTGGCTTAGAAGGCGTTAAAGAAGCCGCTTTAAATATCAATGGTACTGAAATCAAAGTTGCCGTCACCTCTGGTATGGCTAACGCTAAGAAACTTTTAGACCAAATTAAAGATGGTACTTCTCCATATGCTTTCATCGAAGTCATGTGTTGTCCAGGTGGATGTATCAACGGTGGTGGTCAACCATTCGTTAAACCAATCTTCTTACCAAACGAAGATGACGATATTTTAGAAACATATCGCGCCAAACGTGCTGCTGTGTTATACAGTGAAGATGAACGCTTAGTCATTCGTCAATCACACAATAACAAAGACATCCAAAAACTCTATGCTGATTTCTTGGGTGAACCAGGCAGTGAACTCGCTGAAGAATTACTCCATACTTCCTATAATGCGAAGAGAGAAAAATTTCCAGTAAAGTAAATTAATATTTGGGGCGGGTACTTAAATACTCGCCCCTTATTGTCTCTAAAAGAGGAAACTACTTATGAACATCAAATTTTACAATTCCCTTTCTAATTCACTAGAAGATTTCAAAACTATCCAAGACAAAAAGGTTAGTATGTATGTCTGTGGTCCAACGGTCTATAACTATCCACATATCGGTAATATGAGACCAGTCGTTGTCTTTGATACTTTGAGACGCTTTTTGACTTATGTTGGCTATGACGTCACTTATGTTAGTAACTACACTGACGTTGATGACAAGATTATCAAAGCCGCGAAGCAAGAAGGTAAATCAGAAAAGGAATTAACCGATTTCTACATCGGTGAATTTGAAAAGACCGTCAAAGGTATCGGTTCTCAAATACCTACAATTACTCCAAGAGTTACCGAATATATGCAAAAGATTATTGCCTATATTGATAACTTAGTGAAAATCGGTGCAGCTTATGTAAGAGACGGAGATGTCTATTTCCGCGTTGAAAATATTAAAGATTATGGCGCTTTAAGCGGCATAAATGTAGAAGATTTACGCGTAGGCGCACGTGTGGAGGAGAACTCGCAAAAAGAAAGCCCATTAGACTTCGCTTTATGGAAAAAGACTGATGAAGGTATTAAATGGGATTCCCCGTGGGGCTTAGGTAGACCAGGCTGGCATACTGAATGCTGTGTCATGATTGATTCTATCTTCCCAGGTGACCATATTGATATCCACGGTGGTGGCTATGACTTAAAATTCCCACACCATGAAAATGAAATCGCTCAAGCGGAAGCCACTCACGATAGTAAGATTGCTAATTATTGGATGCATAACGCTTTCATTAACTTTGGTAATGAGAAAATGTCTAAATCTTTAGGTAACGTTGTTTTAGCTAAAGACATGATTGCTATGTATGGTGGTCTTGTCACGCGTTTAGTTATTTTAAACGCTCATTATAGACAAGCGGTTAACTTCACTGATGAAACAGTTAAAGAAGCCCAACAAGAAGTTTCTAGGATGCAAATGGCTTATAAACAAGCTGCCCTTAAATTACAGGCTAACAAAGTTAATTTAGACGAAGGTAAGCCAGAATACATTGGTAAGTTCTTAGAAGCCTTAGCAAACGATTTAAATACCGCGAACGCTTTAGCGGAACTTTATAACGTCCTTAAGGATATCAATCAATTGATTAGAAATAGGGACGCTGATTTAAATCAACTAAATAACTTATTTAAAACACTTACTGACATGTTCTACGTTTTAGGACTAGACATTAGTTACGTAAAGTTTGATAATGAAATCTCGCAGTTATACGAGGAATACTTAAAGAGCAAAGAAAATAAAGACTTTGCTAAATCTGATGAGATCAGAAATCTTTTAATTACAAAAGGAGTCATGTAAGTTGCCAGTTTTAACAGATGCAAATCCATCTTTAATCGAACGATTGCTAGACGCTCTTAATATTGCTGGTCCGGCGAAAACCGCAAGTAGCATTATTATCGCGCTAGGTGTGATTTTAATCTGTGGCTTTTTAATGACTAGACTCACTAAGTTACTTAGACTTCCAAACGCTACAGCGTATATTGTGACTGGTATTCTTATCGGTCCTTCTGTTATCAACCTTATTCCACAAGAATTCATATCACGTACTGACTTTATTAGTGATATTGCTTTAGTCTTTATCGCTTTTACCGCTGGTGAATTCTTTAAGTTTAAAGAAATTAAAAGCAGTATTGGAAAAGTACTTATTATCACGATTATTGAGGCTATTGCATCATTTGCCTTAGTCTTTATACTTTGTGCCTTTGTATTCCGTTTACCAATACCATTATCACTCCTTTTAGCCGCTTTAAGTAGTGCAACCGCACCGACAAGTACGATTATGACCATTAAACAAACCAAGTCTAAAGGTCATTATGTGAACATGCTTTTACAAGTCATCGTGGTGGATAGCATTATTTCGTTATTACTTTATACAATTTCCATTTCAATCTGTGTTGGTATGGGTAATGGTGGAAGCTTATCATTCGCGGAAGTGGCTTGGCCAATCGCTAAGATGTTAATTTGTTTAGTCATTGGTGTGGTCTTTGGCTTTGCTTTAAGATTCTTGATTTCATCAAAAAGAACCACGGACAACCGCTTAATTATTGTCATCGCGGTATTATTACTCTTCTGTGGTATTTGTTCCTTATTCGGTCAATCTCCTTTATTAGGAGGCGTCGCTATCGGATTGGTTTATACGAACATGTCCAAAGGCGAAGAAAAGATCTTTGCACAAATCAATTATTTTATTCCACCAATTATGTTGGTCTTCTTCGTCAGAGGTGGTATGAACTTAGACTTCTCTAACTTTGGTAAGTCTAGTACTTTAACAGTGGCACCATTAATTGTCATCGTTCTTGGCTTCTTAGTAGCCCGCTTCATTGGCAAATTTGGTGGCTGTTTCTTAGGCTCATTAGCCACAAGACAACCAAAAGAAACAAGAAACTATTTAGGCTTAGGTTTAATTCCTCAAGCTAGTGTGGCGATTGCTCTAGCAACATTAGGCGCTAGAGCATTAACTACTCATGGTATGGAAGAAGAGGCCACTTTAGTGATGACTGTCATTTTAGCGTCATCCATTATCTTTGAAATTATTGGTCCAGCATGTGCTAAGTTAGGCTTGTACCTTACTAAGTCATATGGACATGATGATATTAATGATGCGGCGCCACAAAGTGTGGTACAAAATAAAGTTGTTAATGATGAAGGTTCTTCAAAAGAAATTGATTTATTAGCCGCCCAAATCAAACACCTTTCAGAGGAAATTCCACCAATTGGTGTTGAAGAAGCAAATGAACAAGCCTTTACTGAGGCTGCAGAAGAATATGAAAATGAAACCTTTAATCGTAATCATAGAGGTTTCCTTAACCGTAAGTAGGAGGATTATCTTATGGAAGACTTTATCGCATTAGATCCAATTAGCCAATTAACAAATGGATGGCTAGCGGAATTCAACATTTGGACAATCATTATTAGATTAGCGTTAGCGTTTATTATCGGCGCTTCATTCGGTTTTGAAAGAAGTAGAAAGAGACATACCGCTGGTTTTAGAACATTTACATTCGTGGCCTTGTTCTCCACAATCGCGGCCTTACTTGATGTTTATTTCATGGCCAACTTCAAAGTGGTCTTCCCAGCTGTGACAGCCGCTGTTGTTTTAGGTGGTGCTATTATTTCCGGTAACACCCTTCTTTATTCCTCTAAAAACCAAATTAAAGGTTTAACAACTGCCGTTGCCTTATGGCTTACCGCTATCATCGGTGCGTGTTTAGGCGCAGGCTTATATACTATCGGTTTAATTGGTGTTGTTCTTGCCTTCATCACATTAAGCGCAATGCCAAGAATTGAAGTTTATATGAAGAATAAGAGCAATCACTTTGAAATTCATCTTGAACTCAAAAACAGAAACGATTTAGTGAACTTCACTGGTGTCGTTCGTAAACTTGGTTTAAAGATTGTTGATATCGAAGCTAACCCAGCTTATAACAATACAGGCCTTGGTGTTTATACCGTTTCAATTACAATTAACTCTAAAGAGTTGAAAAAATACAAAACTCACACAGAAATCATTGAAGCCTTATCGACTTTAGAATACATTAATTGTATTGAAGAAATCGACTAGTTATGAATAAGGACATCAATCTTATCTACGGAAAGAATCCAGTATATGAAGCTCTCAATGCGAAAAAGGCATTGAAAGTTTTCATGGTCGCTAATTTTAATGATACAAGAATCACTAATCTCGTAAGAGAATATAAGATTCCTGTTGTTAATGTTTCTCAAGGCGAAATGGATAAGATGTCCAATAATGGCGTCCATCAAGGTGTCGCCGCCGAACTTAAACCATATCAAACGGTTTCATTAGATGAAATTATTATTAGAGCTAAAAAGAAAGATAAAAAGATTATCGTCATGCTTGATAATATTGAGGATCCACATAACTTAGGTGCTATTTTAAGAAGCGCGGATGTCTTTGAAGCATCTGGAGTTATCTTACCAAAGCATAATTCCGTTTCTTTAAATGCCACTGTGGCAAAGACAAGTGCGGGCGCTATTAACTATGTGCCAGTCGCAGTTGTAAATAACCTCAATCAAGCAATTAAACAGTTAAAAGAAGAAGGCTATTGGGTCGTCTCTACAGATGGTAGCGCAACGATTTCCTATTCTTCTATTAAATATGATTTTCCAGTCGTCGTGGTCATAGGCAGTGAAGGTAAAGGTGTTTCTTCCCTTGTTCTAAAGAATTCCGATTATGTTGTGAAAATTCCTCAATTCGGACATGTCAATTCTTTAAATGCTTCCGTTGCAGCCGGCATTTTATTAGCGGAGGTGCATAAAACAAATATCTAACGAAAGGAGATTTGTTATGGCACCAAAAACCTATAACCGTATTCTGGATGAACACCTACATATCTTAATTACACAAGGTAATCACGAAGCCTACCTGTACTTAGTAAAACGTTACCGCAAATACTTCAAAGGCTTAACTTGTGAAATGCTAGAGAAATACCCAAACAGTGGTGTTTCTTTTAAAGAACTCATGGCAATTTGCTCTCAATTATTCCCTAATGTTGTTAGGAAATATGATCCCCAGCGATTGTCTTCTTTCTTTGTGTTTTGGAGAGAAAGTAGTGAGAAAGCTATCGTGGATTATTTATTAGAAAATTCTTATCTAGCAAACGCTGCGATGTTTCGTGGATTTGTTTCTTTTGATGAAGAAGCAGATGAAAGAAGATTTGCAGGTGAAAGACTTGCTGAATTTGACGAACAGCACTATAACGAAAAGCGCATTGAAGAATTAAAAAGAATAATCAACATCCATCGAAAAGAATTTAAGCATCAAGAATTTGCGATATTGACACTGATGTTAGAAGGCTACGATCTTAATGATTTAGAGCATTCAGGAATGATGAGTAGGTCATCGTTATATTTAACCTTCAATAACGCTTGTGACAAAATTAGAAAATACATTCAAACGACGAAAAAATAGCCGTTATATCCCTTTACTCACAAAGTGAAAATGGCAATATCGTTATTCATTTTTTGCGCTACGTGATATAATCACAACCATGAGCAAACTAGAAATCAAAAATTTAAGCTTCTCATATGACGGCAGTAACAAAGTTATTGACGATATATCTTTCAGTGTTGAAAAGGGCACATTTGTCTCTATTTTAGGTCATAACGGCTCTGGCAAATCCACCTTAGCAAAGTTAATAGTGGGCTTACTTGATAAAGCCGGGGGACAAATCTTTTTTAATGATGTCGAAATTACTGAAAAGAATCTTAAGGACTTACAAACCAAGACTTCTTTAATCTTCCAAAACCCTGATAACCAATTCATTGGTTCCACGGTGGAGGATGATATTGCTTTTGGCTTGGAGAATAGATGTTTTCCACACGATCAAATGCAAGCGGAAATTGAACGCTTCGCTGATAGTGTGAACATGTTGGATCATTTGAAGAAAGAACCAATTAATCTTTCTGGTGGCCAAAAACAAAGAATCGCTTTAGCGGGTGCTTTAATCTTAAGACCTGAAATCTTAATCCTTGATGAAGCAACTTCAATGCTTGATCCTAAGGGCAAATCCACAGTAAGAAAAGTTATTGACCGCATTCATAAGGAAAACAAAGAACTCACAATTATTTCTATTACTCACGATATCGATGAAGCACTTTTAAGCGACAAGGTATTGATTTTGAGCAAAGGTAAACTAGTTAAAGAAGGCAAACCAAAGCAAATATTAAGAGACGAATCCGCTTTATTAGAAGTGAAACTTGATATGCCTTTTGTTTATAAACTCGAAAAAGAGCTAAAAGAAATTGGCATTAATTCCAAAGCGGAATCTATTGACCAATTAGTGGAGGATATATGGGCATCCAAGTAAAAAATATCTTCTACACTTACCAAAAGAAAGCCACTAATGCGACCCAAGCTTTAGCGGATGTTTCTCTTGAAATTAAAGACAACGATTTCTTAGCAATCGTTGGTGAAACCGGTAGTGGTAAATCAACATTAGCTCAAATGTTTAATGCCCTTTTAATCCCTGATAAAGGTGATGTTTTAGTAAATGACTATGTCATTAACTATAAGAATAGAAAGAGTCGTAAATTACGTGGCTTAAGAAAACAAGTCGGTTTAGTTTTCCAATTCCCTGAATATCAACTTTTCGAAGAAACAGTGGAAAAGGATGTGGCTTTTGGTGTTAAAAATTTCGGTGTTAAAGGCGAAGAAGCGCTTAATAGAGCTCATGAAGCCTTAAAACAAGTTGGTTTAGATGAATCATACTTCAAAAGAGCACCGTTTGATTTATCAGGTGGCGAAAAAAGAAAAGTCGCTATCGCTGGCATCTTAGCGATTGATCCAGATATATTAATCTTTGACGAGCCAACTGCGGGCTTTGATCCACAAAGTAGTAAAGACTTAATGAATCTCATTACTGAGTTCCATAAGAATGGTAAAACCATTATTATCATTACCCATGATATGGATCTTGTTAATACATACACTAAACGTGTGGTGATGTTAGAAAGAGGACAGGTTACTTTTGATGGCACACCTAATGAATTGTTTAGCCATATCAAAGGCTATGACCGTTTAGATACCCCTTCCGTTATTAAGGTTGCAGAAAAACTAAAAGAGAAGGGTATGGATATCGATATCAACCAAATTCACACTAATGAAGATTTAGTTGAAGCGATTAAAAGATGGAGGAATAAAGCATGAGTAGCATGACTTTTGGCCGTTATTCCTTCCGTAATACTTTCATCCATAATTTGGATGCAAGAAATAAGATTTTCCTCATGCTTTTATTCATGGTGGGAATCTTCTTCCAATTCAATATGTGGTCAACCGCTTTAATTATGAGTGGCATTTATATCATCATCCTTTTGGCCCTTATGCTCATTTCAAGAGTGAGTTTATGGTCACTTATTAAATCACTAGGCGGCTTATGGATGTTAGTCATATTCTTGATGATTATTTATATATTCGTACCGACTAATAATCCAAAATTACCTGTCGCCTTTACTATTGGTTCATTAGAGGTCCACTGGGACGCATTCTGCCAAGCTGGTTATATCGTGATGAGATTGATTTTAATGATTTCATTAACAATGATTCTAACTAGTACCACTAAACCAATGGATATGACATATGCTTTTGAATGGTATATGACACCATTAAAACCAATCCATTTCCCAGTTCATGAAATCGCGATGACTTTATCTATCGCTTTAAGATTCATTCCAACATTGTTAGATGAAACTGAAAGAATTATGAAAGCGCAAGCCAGCCGTGGTGTTGATTTTAACCATGGTGGCATCTTTAAACGTTTTGGTGCGATTATCGCTTTAATCATTCCATTGTTTGTCTCTGCTTTAGAAAGAAGTGAAGAACTCGCTAATGCGATGATTGTTAGAGGCTATGATCCAAAAGCAAAACGTACTAGATATCGTTTATTAAGATTCTCTTGGAGAGATATTATCGCTTTCTTGTTCATCGGTGGTATTTTTGCCGGTATTATTGCGATGTTCGTATTTGATAGAAAAAATCCAATCGACCTCATTCAACTTATTTTCAATAGACCAGGATTCTAATTATGAAAGTATTAGGTATTTGTTCATATAAAGGCACTAATTATTTTGGCTGGCAAAAACAAGTCGGCTTTGTTAGTGTGCAAAGCAAGATTGAAGAATGCTTAAGTAAGGTCTATGACAGTCAAATTAATATCCAAGGTAGTGGACGTACTGATGCGGGTGTCCACGCTCTTAAACAATATTTCCATTATGTTAGTGACAAGGAAAAAGACTTAAATCAATTAACGTATGCCCTAAATAAGATGCTTCCAGATGATATTAAGATTCTTTCATTAACTAAAGTCGATGATGATTTCCATGCTAGATATAACGCTACTAAGAAGATTTATGAATATCGCATTCTTCTTACCAATAAGGATCCAATGTCCTATGACTTAGCTTATATTTATCCAATGGAATTAGATATTGAACTATTCAAGAGTGCCCTTCAAAAGTTTAAAGGCACACACAATTATCAAGACTTCACCTCCAAAGAAGAAGATGAAGGTGGATTCATTAGAACAATATACAATATTGAAGTCATTAAAGAAGGAGACTTATTAAGAGTTATCTTTACTGGTAATGGCTTTATGAGATATCAAATTAGAAATATGATTGGTAGCGCTATTAATGTTGCTAATAAAAAAGAACCTTTAGAGTTCATTGATAAACATTTACAAGAAAACAAAAATAGAGAAATCATCGCTTATAAAGCACCAGCCTCTGGCCTTTATTTAGTGGATGTTATTTATGATTGATAATATTTATGTTCAATTTCATATGAACATGTGATAATATTTTACCGCAAAAAAGCGAAAAAGGAGTTTTAAATCATGGGTAGAGCACATGAAGTAAGAGCAAAAGCGATGGCCGCAACCGCTGCAAAAAGAAGCGCACTCTTTATGAGAGCCAGTAAGGAAATCTATATGGCGGCAAAGAATGGTGTTCCTGACCCTGAAATGAACTTAGCACTCCGTTCTGCAATTGAAAAATGGAGAGGTCAAAACGTTACTAAAGACGTTATTGATAGAGCGATCCAAAAAGCTAAAGGCGGCGAAGCCGAAAGCTATTCCGAAGGTCGTTATGAAGCCTTTGGTCCAGGTAACTCCCTCTTTATCATTGATACATTAACTGATAACTCAAACCGTGCGTTTATCGAAGTTAGAACCGCTATCACCAAAAAGGGTGGACACTTAGGTTCCACAATCTTCAATTTCACACAAACTGGTTTATTCGTTTTCAACGGCACCAATAGAGATGAAGTTGAAGAAAACTTAATTCTCTCTGACGTTGATGTCCGTGAAGTCACAGCAGAAGATGGAAAGATCGAAGTCCTTGTTGAACCAGCAGCCTTCGCTCAAGCTAGAGAAGTTTTAGGTGGTATGGGCATCTCTGAATTCGATGTTGCGGAAATAACCTTCTTAGCCAATGATCCAATTGAAATCACTGATCCAGAAGAAAGACGCAAATTTGACGAATTATGCGATATGCTTGATGACTTACAAGACGTCCAAAACGTCTACCACAACGTCAAGTAATTATTAACCTATAATTATGCAAATACCAATCACGAAATGTGGTTGGTTTTTTGTTTGAAAAACAACTTTAATCCCATCTCCAGGAATTATTTTCATAAATAATCAATTGACATCACACACGTAAACACGTATGATTTTTATCGGCACAAAAGCTAAATTAGCGAAGTCCCCGGTAAGGTCAAAGTTAGTTTGGTAAAGGAGGATTACAGTTATGCAACGTCAAACTACTATTGCAAAAAATAACGAAATCCAAAGAAAATGGTATGTCGTCGATGCCACAGACAAACCATTAGGAAGATTAGCATCACAAGTCGCTCAAGTTTTAACTGGCAAGAATAAGCCAATTTGGACTCCAAATGTTGACTGTGGTGACTATGTTATTATCATCAACGCTGAAAAGGTTGCTCTTTCTGGCGATAAAGTTAATAACAAAAAATACTACAATGTGTCTGGTTACGCTGGCGGTCTCCGTACTCGTACAGCCGGTACTATGAAAGAAAAGTATCCAGTAGAAATGCTTGAAAGATGCCTTCACGGTATGCTTCCAAAGGGTCGCTTAGGTCGTCAAATGATCAAGAAACTCTTCGTCTATGCTGGTCCAGAACACAAACAAGAAGCTCAAAAACCAGAAGTTCTTGAGCTCAAATACTAGGAGGTCTTAACATGGCAAAGAAAGCTGATCTTCAATATTACGGCACAGGCAAAAGAAAATCTTCTATCGCTCGTGTTTACATCACTGCTGGTACAGGCAAAGTTGTTGTCAATGGCCACCCAGTGGAAGAATATATGCCTTATGCGACATTAATTCTCGACTTAAAACAACCATTAACATTAACAGGCACAGACGGCAAATACGATGTGCGTGCAGAAGTTAAAGGTGGTGGCTTCACAGGCCAAGCTGGCGCTATCCGCTTAGGTATCGCTAGAGCCTTATTAGAAGCCGGTTGCGATCGTGCAGTCTTAAAAGCTAACGGTATGGTCAAACGTGACTCCCGTAAGAAAGAACGTAAGAAATACGGTCTCAAAGCTGCTCGTAAAGCTCCACAATTCAGCAAACGTTAATCGTTTCTGTATCAAAAGAGAATTAAGGAAGTACCAATCGTGCTTCCTTTTTCTTTTTGTAAAAAATATTTTGGAGTTATCATAATAATATGAAGAACTTCTTAAAAATTATTCCTATATCCTTTGTTTTATTGTGTGCGTTACCTTTAACTAGTTGTGGTGAAAATATGGATGATTACGTAGGCACATGGCGAGCGGGTGTATCGTACGAAGAAACGTATAAATATTATTGGGGAAGCAAGAAATCTCTAGGCACAAATAGTGTTAGTGGTCTTCCTGTTAATTCAGTAATCGTTATTTCAAAAAATAAGAAAGTATCCTTTTATTATCCAAATAGTGATTCTTCTGTAGAAGGAAGAATAGGATTTGTTTTTGGAAAAGCAGTGTTTAGAGGCTTAAATTTTTCAGACGGCTATAAGTTCGAACTTACTGAAAATAGTGACGGCAAGAAATGTTTAGACCATGTTTGGAGCGAAGACAAGCACGGCTTTGATTACGAAGAAAAACACCGCCACATATCTTTCATTATTGAAACATAATCATTTTTTCTTAAAATTCGTTGCTTTTAATAATTCATTATTGTATATTATTAGCGCTGTCTTTAAGACACATGGGCCCATAGCTCAGTTGGTTAGAGCGCGCCCCTGATAAGGGCGAGGTCGGAAGTTCAAGTCTTCTTGGGCCCACCAAATAGAATATTGAGAAGGATGAAGTTAATCCTTCTTTTTTAATTTTTTATCGTCATAAATGCATTTATGAAAAGTTTGTGTATAATGATAAGCGAGTATGAAAAAGTTTAAAAAGTTTTTTGCAAAACTATTCGTAATATTATCGACATTCTTTGTCGTTCTTTCACCTATCGTTTTAGTGGAAGAAGCTGGCCACGAATGTAATCACGAAGACTGCCAAATCTGTGAAGTCATTCGTGCTGCAGAAGAAAATATTAAACACACCATTAAATTTAATAGTGGCGCCGCAGTAGCGCTTTTAGTTACTATTTCATTTGCCTTTGTTGCTTGTTTGATTGCTATCTCTAAAGATAGTGACTTTGATACACCAATTACTTTAAAGACAAAATTGTCTAATTAAAGACCCTTAATATATTTTTTGCTATGCATTTTAAAATGCTTTTTTAATCGTATATTAAGGAGTTTTTATAATGAAAAATAAATTTTCGAAGATTTTAGGGGTTGCCCTATCTTCATTAATCGTTCCATTTTGTACATCTTGCAATACAAATAACAGTGGTGACAAAATGAGCATCGTGACCACGATATTCCCTGAATATGACTGGGTCATGAATGTTTTAGGCGAAAAGAAAGATAATGCTGATGTCACTCTTCTTTTAGACAACGGCATTGATTTACATAGTTATCAACCAACACCAAAAGATATCGTCACTATTTCTAAATGTGACTTATTTATCTATGTCGGTGGTGAATCTGATGAATGGGTGGATGACGCTCTTAAACAAGCCATCAATAAAGATATGAAAGTCATTAACTTAATGGAAATCTTAGGGGACGCCGTTAAGGAAGAAGAAGTTATTGAAGGTATGGAAGGTCATGACCATGATCACGAAGAAGGTGAAGATCACGACCACGAAGAAGGTGAAGATCACGACCACGAAGAAGGCGAAGTCGAATATGATGAACACGTTTGGCTCTCAGTTAAGAACGCTGAAGTCATCGTTAAAGAAATTGGTAAATCACTTGCCGCTATCGATAAAGATAATACTAGTGTCTATAACGCTAATGTCACTTCATATGTCAATTCTTTGAAAGAATTAGACAAGAAATATGCTGATGCCGTTAAAGCGGGCACAAAAGACACACTCTTATTCGCGGATAGATTCCCATTTAGATATTTAGTCGATGACTATAATCTCAAATATTATGCTGCTTTCGTTGGCTGTTCCGCTGAAACTGAAGCTAGCTTTGAAACAATCAAATTCTTAGCGGGTAAAGTTGATGAATTAGGACTCAATGTCATCTTAAAGATTGAAAGTTCTGATGGTAAGATTGCCAAAACAGTTAAAGAAGCAACCACAAATAAGAATCAAACAATCATGACTATGGATTCACTTCAATCTGCTTCCACGAAGGAATATAAAGCAGGTAGGAATTATCTCTCCGTCATGGAACAAAACTTAACCGTCTTAAAAGACGCTATTAAATAAGGAGGATATCTCTTATGTCTTTACTTTCGTTTGAAAATATTTCAATAGGTTATGATAATCATCCGATTATAGAAAACCTTAGTTTTAATATTGAAAAAGGCGACTATCTCACTATTTTAGGTGAGAACGGCGCTGGCAAATCAACATTACTTAAAACCATGCTTGGTTTAATTAAACCATTAAGCGGAAAGATTGTTTTTGATGCGGAAGTAAAGAAAACAGATATTGGCTATCTCCCACAACAAACAGTAGTACAAAGGGATTTCCCTGCCTCTGTGTGGGAGATAGTAATCTCCGGTTGCTTAGGTAAAAGTGGTTTCCGTCCATTCTATACAAAAGAAGAAAAAGCTTTAGCGGAAACCAACATTAAAAAGCTTGGCTTAGAAGAATTAAAGAAAAAATGTTATAGAGAATTATCAGGCGGTCAACAACAGCGTGTCTTACTTGCGCGCGCCCTGTGTTCATCTGATAAAATACTCGTTTTAGATGAACCTGTGACTGGTTTAGATCCAAAAGTGACTATTCAGTTATATGACATCATCGATTCTTTAAATAAAGAAGGTATTACCATCATTATGATTTCTCATGACCTTCATGCTTTAAAACACGCAAATAAAGTATTACATCTCGGTCATGACATATTCTTTGGTAAAAAAGAAGATTATTTAAAGAGCCAAAGCTACCAAGTCTTTATGAATAAAGGAGGCGAACAATAATGATTGAGTTATTTCAAACGATAGCCTCATATTTTGAGTTTAGATTTGTTCAATATGCCTTTATTGTTGGTATATTAATTGCCCTTTGCTCATCTTTATTAGGCGTTACTTTAGTTTTAAAGAGATTCTCCTTTATCGGAGATGGATTATCTCATATGGCTTTTGGTGCAATGGCAGTGGCTGCAGTCGTGGGCTTAACAAACAATATGATTATTTCTATGCCAGTGACTGTTCTCGCGGCGATTCTTCTTTTAAGAAGCTCACAAAATAGTCGTATTAAAGGTGACGCTGCTGTAGCGATGCTATCAGTGGGCGCCTTAGCGATGGGCTATTTGTTAATGAATTTATTCCCAACATCCTCTAATGTTTCCGCGGATGTTTGTACAACCTTATTTGGTTCAGTGTCTATTTTGACTTTATCTACAGTGGAAGTGTGGTTATGCATTGGCTTATCTATTGCTACTGTCATTATCTTCATATTGTTCTATAACAAGATATTCGCTGTTACTTTTGATGAAAACTTTGCTAGAGCAACAGGTGTCAAGACTAATTTATATAACTTATTAATCGCTATTATCACTGCCGTTATTATTGTCTTAGCAATGAATCTAGTGGGTTCATTATTGATATCCGCTTTAATTATTTTCCCAGCACTAAGTGCAATGCGTGTCTTCAAGAGTTTCAAATCGGTGACTATTAGTTCGGCCATTATTTCTGTTTTTGCTGCGGCTACTGGTTTATTACTTTCTATCGTTTCTGGTACCCCAGTTGGTCCAACAATTGTGGGAGTTGATATTGTCGTTTTCTTTGCCTTCTTATTAGTGGGCTTTATTATCTCAAGAGTGAGGAAAGGATAAAAATATGAAAAGAAAACTATTTCTAGTTCCTTTCGTTATCTTATTAGTGAGTTGCGCTAATGGCGGCCATTTTAATGGTAGGAATAATCCTATGAATTCTTTATTTGGCTCAGGCAACAGTAATAACAATTCCGTTCAATCAAACGTTTCATTTAATAATAGTGGATTACCAGTCTATGAACATATTGATGTAGATCTAACCACAATGAATGCCACTATGGTGTTCTCACAAGTGAGCGATATGATAAATCAACCAAGCACATACGTTAATAAAATAGTAAAAGTAAAAGGCCCTTTTAAACCATTTGAAAGCATTAATCCAGATTATTGCTATCCTGCGATTCTTGTCCAAGACGCTACAGCGTGCTGTGGTAATGGTATAGAGTTCCTTTTATATGGTGTGCCTAGATGTAAAATGCAAGGTGGTAATGGTTATCCATTGCTCAATGAAGAAGCAATAATCGTAGGCCGCTTTGAAACATATTTAGAAGATGCAAGTCTTTATATCCATCTAGTGGATGCTGTTTGGTTAAAAGACTAAGGACGGGAGATAATTAAGATGAAAAATAGGCTTATCAAGTTGTTATTATTACCACTCTTAGCTACTGGTTGTGCTGGTGGTCAAAAAAGCTATGTATTAAATGAGTCTACATTCTTTTTGGTGATGACTAATATTCAATATTACCCTGAAGAATATGTGAATAAAGACATCGCTTATGACTGCTTTACATATAACGTTAAAGATGTGAACAACAAAGATTATCTCTGTGGTGTGAGAAAATGCACCGCTGGATTTGGCTGTAGATGTGGTAAGGATACCGTTATCGGTTTCATTCTTAATTATGATGGTGAAATACCAGAGCCAAAGAACCAATATGAAGACACCAATGATAAGGCGTGGGTCCATCTTGTTGGTAAACTCGCTTCAGAAACAAAAACAAAAATCGAAATCAATTCATATGATGCAGAAGGTAATGTCTTAGAACAAACCGAAATAGTGGAGTTCTTATCTTTTAATGTTTCATCTCTTGAAACAATTACGGATTATAGCAATCTCGCCTATTTCGTTAGCAAATAAAAGGAGTACTAATTATGGCAACTAGTAAACAACAAAACTCTTATAGAGAATTATCAAAAGAAGAAAAAATCAATGTATGTCGAGGCATGATTCCTATCCTTTTAGGTTTAATGCTCATCTTCTTTTTCTTTGGCTGGTGTTATATTTATAACAAAGACTATGGTGTAGAAGCGGGCTGTAATGGTTGGAACTTTATATGCATGAGCTTCTGCTGGAATTTTAAATCACCTGAAATGGTATTTGGTGATATGGCGGTGCCTTTCTATCACTATGCGGAATACCACGTTATTGTATTAGAAATAATAACCACAGTAATCTTTTATCTAACTTTAATCCTTATTGGATTATCTATTTTCATTCTTAAGAAGCCAAATCGCAAGCTTACAACCGTTTTTATGGTTATTTCAATAATTTACTCAGTCGCTCTTCTTGCGGCTTTTGTAACCGCTTTAACGATGAATGGCAGTAAGATTCTTCCTGGATATTGCTCTAGCAATCCAAAATGTTCTGTTGATAGTTTAATCATTTTCCCATTCTTATTATCTATTGTGATTATGATTACCAATATTCTTTTAAGAAAATATCTTAAGGAAGAAGAATAAAAGCGCCTTAAAAAGTATTTATATACTTGTAAGAGAATAATATAACCGCTATTCTATATATTGCGTTCACAATTTTATTGCTAAATAAAACGTAGTTTGTTATATTATTTAGGCGCTGGAGACTTAGTTCAGCGGGAGAACGCTTCCTTCACACGGAAGAGGTCGTAGGTTCGATCCCTACAGTGTCCACCAA
>CAMJWS010000008.1 GCA_946409515.1 uncultured Caryophanales bacterium | reverse complement strand
CGGAGAAGACCGCGGGTTCGATTCCCGTCAGATCCGCCAGCGCTTTTTTAAAGAAATGGCTCGGTAGCTCAGTTAGTAGAGCATCAGACTGAAAATCTGAGTGTCGCCGGCGCGCTCCCGGCCTGAGCCACCACTTAATAAAAAATTGACATCTACTGATGTCTTTTTTTGTACCCTTTGAAGGCAATAAAAAACCGCTAGCGGATGCTAACGGTTTTATTTTTCACATTAAGACTTATTGGTCTTTGTTTTGTGTTTCTTTTGGTTCGTCGCCTTCAGGTCTTGGCATGCCAATCTTAGCCATTAAGTCATCGACGAGCTTTTTGGCTCTACGATAAGCTAAGTCACTCTTAATACGGAGTAAGCATGGAAGATCTTCGTACTTCTTAGCTTCAGCTTGTTCGACTGGGATTGTGCTATCAGCATAATCTTTTGGATCAAGTTGTAAGTAGATACGTAAGTGTTTACCAACGATTGTAACGAAGGCATAACGTTGTCTCTTATAGGAGAATGTATCACCTGGGATAGAAACACGGTTTCTTAAACCATACCATTTAATGTAGTCGCGGAGATCATAGTATTTATGACGTAAGTCATAGTCACTATTTCTTAAACGATTTTCGAATGGTCTTCTCTTTCTCTTACCTTTGATAACTAAACCATCTGGACCGACTTCTTCAGGGGCTTCTTCACCCTCTTCTTCTTCGTCTTCATCTTCCTCTGGTTCTTCTTCAGGCTCTGGTTCTGGCTCTGGCTCTGGTTCAGGTTCTTTGACTGGTGCTGGAGCTGGAGCTGGTTCTTCTTCTTTTTCTTGGTGATATTCTTCGACGTGTTCATCAATGCCTTCTTTAACGATAGCGCGAACGTCTTCTTCACCTAAGCCACCTTCGCAGCAGCATTCTTCTTTCTTTTCTTCTTCGCCAGCAGCTTTATTCAAGACACCTAAGAATAATCTTGAAACTGGTAATGTAGCGAAATAAATACCGAATAAGTTAAGTCCTGTAGCGCCTGCTAAAAGGAGCATACCTAAGGCTCTAATTCCCATGTTTTCAGCTTGGATAATAGCAAACATGATAATGAATGGTAAGAAGCCAATGGCAACAACTTCAACAATTGCGGTTAAGAATAACGCTGGTTTCTTTTTGGCGATTGCCATAACAATTGTTGCAATACCGAGTACGATAGCAACAAAAACGAGAACTACACCAACATAGCCTGTAAAATGATTGAATTGAGATGGTCTCCACATGAGGGTATAGTATTGCATTGTGGCACGGAAGCCATATGTAAACAATTCACCGGTCTTTGCATTGACAGTGACACCGCCATTGGTTAAATCTGTGACGCCGACAACACCTGTAATAACAGCGGCCACTAACCATAAGACGAAACCGATACATGTGGAACGCAAAATTTTCTTGTTTTCCATATATAGAATATCTCCTTATTTAATTTTAATTTAGTTCCACTTTTTTTCATTTTCAAGGTTTTAATTGCAAAATTAAGGTTAATTAAGGCACATTTAAGGCATTTTTTACAATTTTGTTACATTTTATCGATTTTTGTATTGCTTTTCCTTGTATGACTATTTTGCTAAACTAGTGCACTTATGCCCTCTTTTTGCTTTTAAAAACAGCCGACACGGTATCGATTTACAAAAAGATATCAAATAAGGTATGTTATTTCCTAATTATTTGGTTATCATATAAGCATGTTAATAAAATTAAAAGTTCAAAACTTTGCAATTATCGAAGATATCGAAATTGACTTCAAAGATGGTCTAACTGTTTTAACTGGTGAAACCGGCGCTGGTAAGAGTTTAATCATCGACTGTATTGGCCTTCTTTTAGGTGAAAGAGCGGCCTCTGAAATGATCAGACAAGGCGAAGAAAAGGCTATTGTCCAAGGTGTTTTTGATAATAACACACCTTTGCTACGCGCCGCTTTAGAAAAGGCAGGCGTCCCAGAAAAAGATGGTTTAATCGAAATCAAAAGAACTATCTCTTCAGCGAAGAATGTTATCAAAATCAATGACGCCACCATTACCTTAAACGAGCTTAAGTACATCATGTCTTTAATCGCTGACATTCATCAGCAATTTGATATGGTGAAGTTATTTAATAACGAGAACTATTTAGCAATGGTTGATGGTTTTAATTCTCGTTTAGTTAATCAATACCTTGATAAGTATTTAGAGAGCTATACTGCTTTAAAAGAACAAGCAAGTTCTTATAATGCCTTAGTCAAACGTATTGATGAATTTAATCGTAATCAGGAAGAATATGAATATGCCTATAGTGAGATTAAAGCTCTAGGCTTAAAAGAAAACGAAGAGGAAGAAATTAATTCTGAAATTTCTTTATTAGAAAACTACGATAAGATTTATTCCTTGCTCATGGAAAGCAAAGAATTAATGGATGGAGATGCGCTTAATAACATCTACACTATTAAGGAGAATGTCAGTAAGTTATCCGAATATCAAAGCGAATATCAAGATTATATCGAAAGACTCAACAATGCTTACTATGAGTTAGAAGATATGTTTGAAGAAATCAAAAAGAAAGCAGACTATCTTAACTATGATCCAGAACATCTTGATGCTCTTATCGAAAGAAGTCACACCATCAACACCTTAAAGAAAAAATACAATAAGACATTTGATGAACTAAGAGCGTATGAAGATGAGCTCAATGCCTTATTAAAATATAAAGAAGATTATTCCATTCTTCTGAAAGAAGAAATGGATAAACTTCAAAGTGCTTATGATGAAGCATATACACGTGCCTATGATTTACATAAAGTGAGAGAAGATATAGGTGTAAGCATCACTAAAGATTTAGAAAAGACTCTTAGTGAATTAGCGTTATCTTGTCGCTTCAATGTTGCAGTTATTGGTAAAGAAAAAGACGCTAATTTAGATATCTCTATCTTTAATGAAACAGGTATCGACACTATTGAATTCTTTATTGAAACAAATATTGGTGAAGGTCTTAAACCATTAGCGAAAGTTGTTTCTGGTGGGGAACTTAGCCGTATCATGTTAGCGATTAAACTTCTCTATGTGAAAGCCCAAAAGATTGGCACTATCATCTTTGATGAAATCGATACCGGTATCAGTGGGGATGTCGCTAGTAAGGTTGCTAAAAAGATTAAAGAATTATCATATGGTCATCAAGTTATTACCATTACCCACTTACCACAAGTGGCAAGCTTATCTGACCATCATATAAGAATTGCTAAAAAGGTATCTAATAATAGAACCTACACCACGATTAAAGAATTATCTCTTGATGAAAAGATATATGAAATCGCTTCACTTATTTCTTCAGGTAAGGTCACTGATAAACAGTTAGAGTACGCCAAAGAAATGGTGATGGAAAGAAAATAGAACCCAAACGGGTTCTTTTTCATTATTTAAGTTTATTTCCTTCTCTAAAGGCTAAGGCTACTGTTTCACCAATCTTACGATATTCACTAGTGATTGGATCAAATGAGACAAAGTTGATTTTCTTTGTATCGACTTTACCATCGGTAAGAACACTTTCATCCGCGCTAGCGTTAACGATTCTAGCGATGATGTTGCCACCACCTTCACCTTCATTAATGATATCAACTACTTCACATTCAAGAGTTAATGGATAATCAGTGAAGATAGGAGCGTCAACGTGTTTGGCTTTTTCATATTTAAGACCGCTTTTAGCAATCTTGTCTTTTTCTTTCTTTTGACTAACGATACCGACATAGTCACTGGCGGTAATTGTTTCCACTGTAGCAAAGCTAACGGTTAAGGCTTTTTTAAGTCTAATATTATCTGTTGTTTGATGTGATGATAAACAAATCATAATTTGATTGTAATCATAGACACCACCCCAAGCGGCATTCATAGCGTTTGGTTCACCGTTTTCATTATAAGTACCAATAATTAATACTGGCATTGGGTAGACCCATGTTTGTGGTCCAAAATCTTTACGCATATCATTTTCCTTTCAAGTATGCACTTAATCGTGACATTCCATCTTTTACATTATCTAAGTTAGTGGCTACATTTATTCTAACAAAGGCTCCACCATTTTTACCATAATGTAAGCCATCATTTATAAATAAACCTGTTTGTTCTCTAAGCTCTTTAGCAAACTGATCACTAGGAATCCCATAATAAGAAATATCAAGCCACAAGAGATATGTTGCATGACCTGAAACATATTTCACATGTGGAAGATTATCTTGTAGATAATTCTTAACATATTCTTTATTAATTAATAAATATTGATTGAGTTCATCAACGTACTGAGCGCCTTTAGTATAAGCAGCGATAACTGCGGGGACCGCAAAGTAACTGGCTTCACCAATATCATCATGATAGAAAGCCGCTTCAATCTTGTTCTTTAGTTCTGGATTATTGACTATTGTAAGCGCACTATGTAGGCCCGCTAAGTTGAAGACTTTAGAAGGTGCAACACAAGTGATGATATCTTTAGAGACACTTAGTGCTGGAACATATTTATATCCTGGATCAACGATATCACAGTGAATCTCATCAGAAATCATTTGGACGTTATATTTAACTAAGATGTTATGAAGTTTTTCGATTTCCTCTCTTGCCCAAATCTTACCCACTGGGTTATGGGGATTACAGAAGATAAAGAGTTTGACATTGTGCTTTTTAATCTTTTCTTCAACATCTTGATAATTGATATAGAAATTATCATTTTGATAAATCAAATCTGAGACAATGAGGTTTCTCTTGTTACTCGTAACAACAGTAAAGAAGTTATTGTAGACAGGAGAAAGAATCATGACATTATCGTTTTCATTAGTTAATGTTCTCACTAATGAGTCTAAAGCGGACACTACTCCAGTCACATAAACCATAGCTTTAGTGTCTAGTTCTAAGTCATGACGAAGTTTCCACCAGTACTGATAGGCTTTAAAGAATTCTTCTGTTGGATAGGAATAGCCATAACTACCATCAGTAGCAGCTTTTTTAACAGCCTCTTGGATTTCAGGCATGACCATAAAGTCCATGTCAGCGACCCACATTGGAAGTTCATTATCTTTCACATTCCACTTTTCTGAATGTGTATGTCTTCTATCACTTAACTTATCAAAATTATATTTCATATTATTTCTTCACAATGATTTGGGCTTCACCACGTTTATTCTCATCAAAGATGAGTTCTTTATAACCTTTGCAGCGGATAACACCACTGCTTGGATTTTTAATTGATTCAATGACATCGACGATATCGGCGTCGATATCTTCACAGTATTCAAAGCTTAATGATGTATCAAGTAACTTGCAGTTAACCATCTTTAAACCTTTGATATAACAAAGTCCTTGTAAGGAAGATATTTCACAGTCAATAAATGTGAGGTTCTTACTATTCCAACCAAGGTACTCACCGTTGATCTTACAGTTAGCAATCGTAGCGTTTTCTACATTCCAGAATGAATCTTTACTATTGATAATAGAATTCTTAACGACGATGTTTTTACCACCATCGAAAAGATAGTTACCATCAAGGGTGAGATTATCAACTTCAATGTTTTCACTATTCATACCAAAGTAGTCACCTTTAACAATGACATCTTTAAGTTTGATATTGGTGCATTTCCAGAGGGTTTCACTCGCATTTGGTAACTGACAGTCCACTAAAACGATATCATTTGCCCTTCTAAAGGTCTTAGGAGCCGAAATAAGACACTTTTCCATAAAAAGGTGGTTAGTATACCAAATTCCACTTCTCGCCGTTTCTAGAAGCGTAGAATTAGTGACCTTCACATTAACGGTATACCACAAAGGATATTTCCACTGAAAAGTAACATTATTAAGTTTTAAATCAGAGCTTTCTTTTAAAGGTGATTCTCCATCATGAAATAAGCATTCCTCAATCACCGCATTATGGGTGTTGAACAAGGCTCTTTCACCAGTGAACTGTTGATTCTTAATATAAAGTGGTTCTTTTTTCATGTGGATATTTTAACTTGCATTAAAATTAATTTCTAATTAAACGCAACTTTATCGATAGTACTTTTCAAAAAATAGTTTTTGATAGAGGGATGGTTTTAACTTATGTGTTGTTGGATCATATTCAGATTCAGTACCACCACTATAGGAACTTGTGCCTTCTTTAACACCGCTTGATTTGATGTAAAGATTATTAAACCATTCACCAATATCGCCTAATAAGTTATGTTTCTTCCAAAATTGATTAACATAGCTTTGTGTTTTATTAAAAGCGGGATCTATTGGATGTAAACCTTCTCTTTCACTTTCAGTGAGATAAGTACCACTCGCCATAGTTTTCATTTGATAGAAGTAACTAGTATAGGCACTATATCTAAGATATGGGCTTTCACTATTTAAGCAGACATAGAACGCTAATTTGTTAGCGTCATCTTCTCTCATCACTCCTTTAGTGTGTGCTAGTTCGTGAGCGATAGTAAATGGGAGATTAACTTTCGTATTCATAACGTTAATGTTAGCCTCACCAAAAGCGTTAAAGGAAACACCGGTGATTTGGAATTCAAGATAGACAAATGAAGACATCATTGGTTTGACCGCACCAAAGTGGCTAGCAAAATAATCATCGGTGACGATTTTATAAGACTCTTTGACTAACTTTGTGGCTTTGTTTAAGTCGTAGCCTTTAACATCGCCTTTTTCATCAAATTCTAATTCACTAATGCATTGATTAAGATCATCAGCGAAGAAGTTATAGATATCAACATACTCAGTTCTTTCAACATCACCTTCATAATATGGAAGAGGCATCTCTTTACGGTTATAAGCCATTTGGCATGATAACGAATACATCGCCACAACTGTTAAGACCATCACTGGAATAGTAAGTAATTTACTAAGGGCTTTTATTGGACGGATTTTAACTAAATCTCTAATGATTAAAACAATAAGAACAATGCTCACAATTGCAATGATAATCACCACTAGTTCGGTTAAAGACACAAATGGGATTAGACCACTTATAAAACTAGCGACTCGAATATAGCCTCTAGAGAATCCTCTTGTCATTGCTTCTGCAACATCAGGGTTCTTTTTAAGAACCGCGATCAAAACGATTGTTAAAACAAGAATAACAATTACTGCTGATTTGATAATAACGCCACGGAGTTTTTTAAGCATATTTAGTCTAATTTCTTGAGTTCTTCAGGATATTTCTTTGGATCTTTAAGGAAGATATATGGGGCGTTTGGATATTCTTTATTAAGACGCTTAACAGCCTCTTTACCTTCACCACTACCAGAATAGAAGATGAAAGATAATTTCTTATTAGATAAATCTAAGACGCTTAATAATGAGTTAAGAGCGGGAGTAAATGTTCCATTCCAAATTGGGGAGCCAAACGCTACTTCTTCATACATTGAGATATCTTTATCGAAATCTTTTAATTTAGCTTTCTTTTTAGCACCCGCTTGAAAGCCACCAACCATCATGGCCCAGAAGAATGATTTAGGCAAGTTTTTAACTGTTTCGACTTTGCGGACTTCGTAACCTTTTTCTTGCATTCTTTGAGCGACGATATCGCCACGACCAGTGTAGGAATAATAAATGAATAGCTTTTTCATATTGTTCTCCTTATTGGAAATATAGTTTCTCCAACCCCCATAAGTGGTGATTTCTTTTTGTCCTTTGATTATATCATCTAATCCCACGACACCGAGAACAGATGTTCCATCAATTAGAGTGATTTCTTTAATGGTTAAGCCTGGTGGCTCTTTAGAGAGGACTTGTTTTAATCCTTCTTCACTGATGCTATAGAGTTCAACATCAACAGTGTTGCCACCATTACTAACTCTAATCATCGCTGGGTATTTATCATCAATACTATATAAGCGATAGGCTTTTTCGGTTTTGCTTTCTTTAATGAAAAACGCTCCGGCTTCTTTGAGATTGTTTTCAAGTTCTAAGCCACGCATCAACGTGCCATTGACCGCTAAAACAAGATTATTTTGCTTCATCGTTGGAATTCCTTAGGAATTTAAATTTTCTAATATAGTGCACGATTGTGGAACATAAAACGAAGCCTAAGGAAATACCAATGAGGACAAGACCTAATGTTGGTCCATGTGTAGAAATTAAGTCAGTATTGCCCCAGATAATACCAGCGGCGACATAGAAGAATAAGTCACCAGGAATAAGAGGAACGATAGATGGATAGCGATATAAAACAGATGGTTCTTTCTTCACTAACGCTAAGATTTCAGAATATAAAGCAGCGCAGAATGCTGCAACAATCGTGAAAATAAAACGATAATCTGGTAAAGCTGATTGTAAAGCAATATAAACAATTCTTACGATTGTGCCACCGATTGCAGCGTAGATTAAGTCTTTCCATTGGATGTTAAAGACGACACCGAAGCCCGCAGAAGCAATAAATGATAAGCCAATTAGTTCAAATGAACGTAATAAACTATTTTCACCAAGAGCGTTGATAAAGTCTTGGATTAAAAGCTCACCCACTAAATTACCAAGCATCGCGTAAGCTGCGGCCATACCAGCGACAATTGTGCAGACTTCTAAAAGAACTTTTAATAAATCGATAACACCATTCATTTCATTGCCACACAAGATGTTTCTGGCACAGTTAACCATTTGAATACCTGGTATGAGGAAGAAGGCGTTAGTGATAATAACGATATAGAAATTGTTTATAAATCCCACTGCATAGAACAATATTGCTATCGTTGAGCATAGGAGCATACAAACAAAGTTTGTGACGATTTTATTTAGTCTAATCTTGGAAGATAACTTGCCTAAAAAGAATAGAATGACAGTATTTAATTCAGTGATTAATAACTCCGCTGGACCAGCAAGGAAGATTCTCGCTAATGCCGCCATTGCGACAAGATAGCCACCAAGCATAATCCACCATGGGAAGTCATTAGATTTTACTTCGTGGAGTAAATCATATAATGTCTTTTCATCTGGGGTTGTTTCTTTAACGTGATAGTAAAGATGATTGAGTTTTTTAAGTCTTTCTAAGTTAAAGGCTTGAGGAGGAACATCTGTTTGTCTATGAGCATAGTTTTTTTGTTCATCCTTAGCGGAGATGGAAATACGAGTGGTCAAATTAGCGCATGTCACATCATGGAGACCATAAGCGTGACATAAGTGCTCAATGCAGAGATCCACTCTTTCGATATTAGCCCCGCAGACAATCATTTGCTTAGCGAGTTCTTTACAAAAGTCTAAAATGTAATCGATTCTTTCCATATACGCATAAAATATAGCAAAGTAGAATATAATATTCAATTAATAATCGAATAGAATACGATTATTTTGAGAGCATTAAAAAAGCGGGTTTCCCCGCCTTTTATTGATTAAATGTATTAGAACAGTTTGAAAATGTGGTGTGTGAAAATCATAAAGATGATGTCTAAAATCCAAATGATGTTCCAACCAAAGATTAAACGGACTAAACCGCAAACCCAGTGACCTTCTTTGAATCTGGTAACAAAACCAAAAATCCAAGATGTGATTGGAATGATTGCTAAGATTAAACTAACAATCCACGATAATCCAAAATAATCCTTACCGCCTGACTTTTTTGCCATAGTAAACGTTCCTCCAAAAATTATTATCTATTTGCTATATGCATAATTATTTTAGCATTGCTCTAAGCAAATGTTTATAACAATTATATTAATTTTCTTGGTTGAGTAACTCTTTTAATTTGCGGTCTAATTCTGGAAACTTTTTATCCCCTAAAGGAAGCATTTTTCCTTCTTTGGATAAGAAGCAATGATCACTATCACCTTCAAAGATGACTGTGTCTTTAACTTTCATCACATAGTGAACGGTTAAGATAATGGAGTTATAAGCTTTAACACTAACTTCAATATCAATTGTGTCACCCACTGTAGATGGTCTTTTATAACGGATGTTGTTTAAACCAATTACTGGTGACATCACACCCATCTTTTCAAAATCCAAATAATCAAAGCCAATCTTTTTAAAGAAGTCTAATCTCGCTTCTTCCATAAAGCGGATATAGTTTGAATGATGGGTAACGCCCATCTTATCTGTTTCATAATATTGCACGAAATGTTGATACATATTTTAGTCCTCTATTTTTGCTTTTTATTATATAAGAAGTGTTGATAGATTCAAGATAATCACCCGTTACATATTAGGCAAGTAATCACATTGATTAGAACTAATCTAGAAAAGCGCTTATATATGAGGCTAAATGGATATATAATCTTTGCTATATGAAAAGACTAAAGGTTTTTTATTCATTATCAGTATTAGGGGCTTTATTGTTATCTTCTTGTGTCAATAATGTTCATAGTGAGTCTAGCTATTACTCCACAAGTGAGACCACTACTTCAAGCATCGAAGAAACAAGCTCTTTGGAAAGTAGTTCTTCTAACGAAGAATCTTCAAGCACAAGTGAAAGCAGAGTGGATACAAGTTCAAGTAATAGTTCCACTGCATCATCAAGTAGTTCTATTTCGAGCAGCTCAAGCGTGAGTTCATCTAGTAGCTCTTCTAGTGACACAAGCACTTCATCAAGTTCATCAAGTTCTAGCGCTAGCTCCTCTAGTAGCGCGCCTTCTAGTTCATCTAGTAGTTCATCATCTTCTTCTAGTAGCGTGCCTATTGAAGATCCATATGAACCAATTGAGACTTTCTCAAAGAGAATGCCTGGTGAATTCGAACCACTTTCCATGGTTAAAATGTGTTATCCAAATAACATGCCTTTAAATGTTTATAAGACCATCGCTAAAGACAACAAGGTCTTACTTTTAGTTAATCCTGATTATCAAAATAAATCCCGTATTGAAAAAGCCAGAACTGATTTAACTAACGCTGGTGTTAATATCAACAACATTACTTTCTTAGATATGAATATCGATGATGATTATGCTTATTGGGTGAGAGACTTTTCTCCATTCTATGTTTTTAATGATAAACAGTTATCCATTCTCGATTTTAATTACAATAGACCATATAGAACGGAACAAAACGCTGTTCCAAGTAAACTAGCTACTTACTTTAATATGCCATATGATTCAATGAGTCTAACTCATACTGGTGGTAACTTAATGCAAGATGGAAGAGGCACCGCTTTTAGTGATGATTTAGTCATTCAAGAAAATAACAATAACGAAGTAAGAGTTCGTTCTTTAATGAAGACATATACAGGTACGGATAACTATGTTATCACTATCGACCCACAAGGGGACTATATCGCTCATATTGACTGCTGGGGCAAGATTGTCGCACCTGATAAAATAATCGTGGCTAAATTACCAAAGAATAATGCTCGTTATCAATACTATGAACAAGTGGCTAATGAACTAGCGAACACTAAGTGTATTTATGGTTATAACTATCGTGTTTATCGTATCGAGGAACCAGGTGGAAGTACTGTAGCGCCTTACACTAATTCATTAATCGCTAATGGCCATGTCTATATGCCTTTAGGCAGCAACGCTTCTTATAACGAAAGAGCGCTCAATGTCTATAAGGAAGCTTTACCAGGTTATGATGTTGTGGGTCTTCAAGGCTTCTCTGCTTCTAATCAAAATGCTTTCTTAAATACCGATGCCTTACACTGCCGTACCCATGAAGTACCAGATCAAAATATGGTCTTTATTGATTCTCGTGATGTTAACTATGGTAATGTCCCTTTAAAAGATAAATATATCGTTAAAAGTAATATCGTTAGCTATGCTAATGAAGAGATGAGTGAAGTTAATATCCACTACTCAATAAATGGTTCTGAATATGTGACATATCCAATGAATCAATATGAAGAGACTACTAACTATACATTTACTTTTGAGAATTTAAAAAGTGGCGACGATGTCAAATACTACATCGAGGCCACTGATGTTAAAAATAATTATAACGTTGATCCAACTTGTGGTAAGTTAGACCCTCACCACTTTGTTATTGATTAAGAACATCTTTATATTCGCCACTACTTTCCATCATCTTTTTAGCGTACGAGCAAATAGGATTAATCTTTTTATTTTGCTTTCTTGCTTCTTCAATGACAGCGATCACTAAACGTTTGGCGATACCTCTACCACCGAACTCTTGTTTCACAACAGTGTGGGTGATAGACCAGATATTGTTTTCTTCCTTGTATTGGCAGTACCCAATAATATCCTCATTATTTAAAGCAACGCTTCTTTTCTCTTTAACAATCATTTTTACGATAATTTCTTCCATAATCTACCCCTTTATTTTTGTATCAATCTTTTTCGCGGTTTCTTCACTTATTGAAACTGGCCCACGGATAAGCGAGATGCCAATAGTTTTTAAATAAGCAAAATTGATATTATTATGTTCCACTTTTTCTAAAAGTTTGATTTTCATTAATTTAGTCATTGAGACTTCTTTTGATTTGTATTCAAAAGGAATATCAGTTTCCACGACTTCACATTTATATTTAACAGCGCCCACAGGATTAGCGACATACATATAGCAAATATCACCAATATTTACTTTTCTTGATTGCTTCCAACCAGTGATACCTTTATCTCTAATAAAAGCGGCTTGTAAATCGTAGAATTTAGGATTACATGGTTGGATGAAATATAATCTTTCATTACCTTTACGGATAGTTTTTCCAATCATGAAATCACGTGAATAATTGATATATGACATCACTTCTTCATCAGTGAGTGAATCATCTAAAAGAATGGAGGCCCACTTCTTCTTATTCATTTGATATGAAGGAAAGATGGTTTTATTATCGATAATATGGTCTCTATTATTTTCATCAATCCTGACATTGATAACATCAATTAGTTCTTCACTATCGAGGCCTAGAACTGACTTTTTAACATTCATCACTAAGCCATACCATTTCTTATTGATGTGATATCTAAAAACACCATAGTTTTTGATATGTGGATCCTCAAAAGGATAATCAGGTAATTCGTGATATCTTTCCTTAATAAGTGACATCAAGCGATTAGCTTGGTCTGAAACAAATGGTCTTTTAAAAAAACATTTATCTTTGATATCTTCTAATAAGGCTTTATAAGTTTCTCTAACTTCACCCACGAAGCCTCCTTGAAATGATTCATTTCTTAGTTGGCTATATTCTTCATCAAAAGCTTTTTCAATGACTTTGCCGTTAACTACACCTTTTTCATTAATGGTGATTAAGGCTTTAAATTCATCATTACATATATCTTTAGAATATGTATAAACACCCCCAAAGCAATCAAAGCCATAGGGAATTAATTTATCAAAATCAACTTTATAAGAAGCAAATATTTCTTGTTCAATGAGCATAGAAATATTGTATCACACTTTAGTAACAATATTTAAAATTGGATACAGTCTAGGGCTAACATGATGACAAAGCCGATGATAAATGACCAAACACCAAAGTGATCATGTCCTTCACTTGTCATTTCTGGAATCATTTCTTCCGCGACAACATAAATCATGCATCCTGCGGCGAAGGCTAAAGCCCATGGCATAATGCCTTGGATTTGCATAGCAAGGAATAAACCGATAACAGCGGCAATTGGTTCCACTGCACCTGATAACATACCGAATAAGAAAGCTTTACCGCTTGATCCTGTTTCGCCTTTGATTGGTAAGGACACTACTGCGCCTTCTGGGATATTTTGAATACCAATACCAATAGCGAGTAATAAAGCGCCTAATAATAAAGCAGCGTTATCTGGTTGAGAAAGAGCGACACCAAAGGCAATACCAACAGATAAGCCTTCTGGAACATTATGGATAGTTACTGCGAGGAACATCTTTGATGTTTTACTCATTCTTTTAACGGATAAACCTTCTTCTTTGTTCTCTTGCACGTGGAAGTGTGGAGTAAGTTTATCAATACCCCATAAGAAGCCTGCGCCTAAGACAATAGAGATAACCACTACTAGCCAAGAAGGCATATATGTAACTTCTGCTTCAAGAGCAGGTTTAATAAGTGAGAAGAAAGACGCTGAGAACATCACACCTGCGGCAAAACCGGTGAAGATTTTATTTAATTTAGGTGAGATTTCTTTTTTGCGGATAAAAAATACGAATAATGCACCTAACGTTGTGCAGATAAAGATTAATGATATGCCGATGATTGGATATAGAACTTGTTTCATAAATCTCCCCCTCCTTTTTCGTTAGTTAGTCTTAACTAACCTATAAATATACCATGCTAATTATTTTTGTAAACAAAAAAGCGTTACAATAACAAAACCACCACTAAAAAAATATTTTTTATCAAATTATTTTTATTTATTTGCATACCCATTTACAATATATAAGGATTACCTTGGAGGATATTATGACCAAACAAGAATTTATTGCCCTAGTGAAAGAATTACTAGAAGAAGAAAATTTAGATAATCGCAATGAAGATTTACAACTTGTGAGAAGAGAAATTAAATACATCGCTAACCGTGATGAAGAAACTTTCTTTGATCAAGATGAAACAAATAAAGCGGTTGTCCTATTCAACGAACTCGCTAAAAAAGAACCAAAATTACTCGTTTCTCCGTATGAAGAAAAGAAAGCTATTGTTGCCCAAGCAAGAAAGCTCTTAGATAAAAAAGAAATCCTTGTGGCAAACCGTGAACTCGATAAATTAAATAATGATTTTAGAAAAGTCGGTCGCGCTGGAAGCAAAGAACAAGATGATGAGCTTTGGAATGAATTCAGACAAATCAAAGATGAATTCTACGCCAAAAAGAGAGCGTTCTTTGAAGAATTAGATAAGGCTAATGCCGAAAAGCGTGAAAAGAAAGAAAACATCATCGAAAGAGCCAAAGAGATTGTTAATAATGTTGAAAACATTAGAGAAGCAAATGCCCAAATGGATGCCTTAAGAAAAGAATGGAAGGAAGTTGGCTATTCTGGTAAAGGCGATGAATACTTATGGAAAGACTTCACTAGAGTGATGGATGAATTCCAAGAAAAGAAGAAAGAAAGACATAGCGAAATGCTCAAACTCTTTGAAGAAAGAGCGGCCCAAAAAGAAGAATTAATTAAGAAAGCCAAAATCTTACTTGCTAACTCTGAATTCACTGAAGAAGAAATCGAAAAAGTTAAAGGTTTAAGAGGCGAATATAAAGCCATTGGCTTCGCTGGTAAAGATAAGGATGACGATTTATATCAAAGATTTAATGAAGTCATTCAAAAATACTTCGAAGAAATGAAATTCTATAAAGACTAGGACTTAATAAGTCCTTTTCTTTTTCAAGAAACCTGGTTTGTATTATTTGGCAATAAAAAAGGTGAAACGCTTATTAAACGCTTCACCATTTCTTTATTAAATCCTTATTTTAGCGGGTATAGCCATAGACCACTTGGCAATTAGAAATATTCCAGTTTGTTTCCCAACCCTCTGGTTTTTCACTTGCCTCACAGTTAAGGACACATTCAGTGCTACAGTATTGGAATGCATAGGCTTTAATCACTGTACAGTTAAGTGGAATAATAACTTGTCTTAAGGAAGAACAATTTCTAAAGGCGTATGATCCGATATAAGTGACTGAGTTACCTAAATCAACTGTCTTAATAACGGTATTACCATCAAAAGCATAATTAGCAATCTTGATATTAGAGACATCTTCTATTTGATCTGGGATCACTAAATTGACACTTGTAGAGCCTTCCACTAAGCCAAGGATATGGATAGCATCAGTCACACCATTTGATGTTTTAGCGTATCTAAAGTCGCCAGTAACACCAGAAGAAACATAATCATAAATGATTTGTTTATTAGCGGAACTACTTCCTGACCAATATTGTTTCCAGTTAGGTTGAGCCACACTAGCCTCAATGAGAATGGCTATTTTGCCCATTTCATCAAAAGCATAAGCCTCAATTGTGGAAACATTAATTGGAATAACGATTTCTCTTAAAGAGGTACAGTAGTCAAATGCTTGTCTACCAATTGTGGTTAAACTAGATGGCATATTAATAGAAGTTAATTAGAGCATTTATAGAATGCGCTTTGTCCAATAGAAGCCACACCATTATGAAGCACGACTGTTTCTAATTTAGAACAATTTGCAAAGCAATTTGTTGGAATCTTTGTCACACCTGTGCCTAAATCAATAGATACGAGTTCACTAAATTCATTAAATAGATTTGCGATTAAACGAATATCGCTAATACCTTCAATTTGATCTGGAATGACAAGGTTCTTCTTATTAAGTCCTGTAGCGGTTAATCCAGTAATTGTGACATATTGTTCACCCATATATGTTTGAGTAACATATTTAAAATCCTCAGTGGCGTCTAATGAGACGAAATCATAATAAATTGGTTGAGAACCTTTCCAGTTGCTTTCCCATCCACCACTGGAGGAATGTGCATTCGTGTAGATAGTAGATTTTGGACAGTCATCGAAAGCGTATCTACCAATTGTAGTCACACTACTTGGTAAATAGATATAAGTGAGGTTGGAACAACCATCAAAAGCATAACTTTGTATTTCAGTCACACTACTAGGAATTTCTAGTCTTGTTAAAGAAGTACAATAGCGGAAAGCATGACTACCGATAATAGTTAATGAGTTAGAGAATGTGATATTACTTAAATTAGAGCAACTAATGAAAGCGCTTTCACCAATACGAGTAACACCAGTTAGATCGACACTACGAATATTAACGTTGGACTTAAATAAGTTTGAAGCCACTCTGATGTCACTAATACCTTCAACAGCGGTTGGGAAAGTAAAACTTTCTAGCTGACTTGTGGCTTCGCTTAATCTTAAGATAATAGCATTGTTATTACCATTGACATTTCTAATAGCGTAGTTATAGTCTTCACCTTCCACTAACTTTGTACAACTTGTATAGACAGTTGCGCTTAAGCGCCAATTGTAACCCCAAGAAGGAACGGAAGAATGTTCAATACAAATATAGGCTGAAGCATTTATTGCATAGAAAGCATACTGTTCAACTGTTGTAACTGAAATTGGAAGATAAACTTGATATAAGTCTTTATTATATTCAAAGGCACTATTTTCAACGACTGTGCATGTTGAAGGAATAATTACTTTCTTTAATTGACAGCTATCAAAAGCATAAGAGCCGATTCTTTCTAAGCCTTCATTTAATATGACTTCGCTTAACTTTGTACATTTATAGAATGCATAGTTAGGAATCTTTTTAATTGTGGCAGGAATAACAATTCTTTCAATCTTGGTATTTTCTCTTAAGAAATTATCTCCTAGAGCGTTGACTGGTTTACCGTTAAATGAAACTGGAATAACAATTTCACTAGCGGTTTTACCTTCCGCGGTTAATGAGACTGTATAACCATCATCACCGTTTTCCACGAATTCATAATAGCCTGTACCCCAGTTAGCAGTTAAAACACTGACACCTTCATATTCCCAAATACCAGAAGTTGGGATTACTGTACTTTCATCAGCGTACCAGCCTAAGAAGGTAAAACCAGTATTAATTGGAGTACCTAAGTCATAGGATTCACCAAATGTCACATTTAATACACTATTGGCTTGACCATTATTTGGCTTTAAAGTGATTTGTTTAGTTAAACCATGAGCCTCAAAAACAGGCTTTGTGGAGAATGATTTAGTAACATTGGTTAATTCCTTATCCCAACCCTTAAACGTGTAATAGTAAGCCGAATTAGGGGCTTTAGTAGGTGTTTCACCATAATATGTCGCTGTTTGTTGATAATAAACAACATCTGTATAAAGAAGTTGGTTATCTTCACTATAGAACTTGACTGTGTATTCAACATTGCTTTGTGCGTACTGCGCGATGCGGACACAATCTGATGTGATGTTTTCTAATGATTCATCCCAGCCAGTGAATGTATATGTAAATTCAGGAGTATTACTTCTTGTTGGAGTTGGGCCACTATAGGTAGCGGTCTTTCCTTCTTCAACATTCACTTCTTGAAGGATTGTGCCATCGTAGTTTTTGAAAGTTACTTTGTAATAGACAGTGATTGGTTTTTGAGTTGCGTTATATTGGGCAACGCAAATTAAATCAGTAGTAACATTCTCTAAGGAATGATCCCAACCACTGAATGTGTATGAGTATTCAGCGGTTTCCGCTCTTGTAGGAACTGGACCCATATATGTCGCAGTTTCGCCACTATTAACATATGTTTCATATAACAAAGTATCGTCATAGTTCTTAAAGGTTACTGTGAACTTTGTTTGAGCTTCACTGAACTGAGCAACACGAACGCAGTCGCTTACAATGTTCTCTAAAGAGCCATCCCAGCCAATAAATGTATAGGCGTGTGTTGGAGTATTTGGTTTAGTTGGAGTTTGGCCGCTATAGACTGCAGCCTTACCTTCTTCTACAGTTACTTCTTGCAAAAGCGCACCATCATAGTTTTTGAATGTTACTTTGTAATAATGAGTAACTGGCTTTAATGTTTCAGTAAACTGCGCAACACGGACACAATCGCTGGTAATGTTCTCTAATGGTTGGTCCCAACCACTGAATAAATAGGTATATTCGGCTGTTTCCGCTTTGATTGGGGTTGGCCCCTTATAAATAGCGGTCCCACCTTTTTCCACGGTTGATTCGCTCAATAAAGTGCCATCATAGTTTTTAAATGTCACTGTGAAATTTTCTATAATTGGTAAACTACTTGTAGAAGCGCTACTGCTACTAGAAGGTTGACTACTTGTAGAAGCGCTACTGCTTGTAACAGGTTTTGTATGGCCGCTAGCAAAGCCAATGGCGAGACCAATACCAACACCAACTGTTAACGAAGCGACTATTGATATAATTATAGGAAGTTTCTTCATATTAAATTCTCCTTATAAAACGAACATAAAAATTCATAGCACTAAATAATAATTATTTATTAAGTAATAATCAATATATTTTAGATAAACAAAATGTAAACTTTTCAATTTTGGTTATTTGTCATCTAAAATCGCAATTATTTATGACGTTATCAATAAAAAACAGTACCGAATTAATCGATACTGTAGTTAACATCAGACATCAGTCATTCAAACTAACAAGAAAGCGCTTTATTTATTTCATCTGAAATATGCTTACATTCTTCTAAGTCAAACTCTTGATCAAACATTTTTAATAAAACATCATGGATAATCTTAGGTTCACACATCGTTAAGTTTTTCTTGATTAAGATTTTTGCAATTAGTTTTGCTTCTGGCATATATTCGTTTTTTGGGCAGCCTAAAGTCATAAGACCCATAGGATCATTTTTTTCAATAATTCTATTAACAATTAAAATAATTTCATCTTCAGTTTTCATATATCTCAAAGAAGAAAAAACAGTTGCTGCTATGATCTATTATTTCGCTTTCCAAGGACGAGCTTTTCCTGTCCAGCCTTTTGCTTTCCAATATTCAACATCTTTTGGATTCCAACCATTTCTTTGTAATAAATGCATAAGGAAGAAGAAAGCCTTGGCTCCAAATGATGGTTTAACTTTGCCATTCTTTTTAACAACCTTTTTCGCAATCTTGGTTGTGGCTTTATCAATCTTCTTTAATTTCTTTTCACTTATTTGTTCATAAGAAGTTGCAGCCACTGGAAGACCGAATTGATAAATCTTAGCCACACCCCAATAGAATAAGCTATCTCTCATATCTTTTATTGTGGATTTAGTACCTGCGCCTGCAGCGGTAGAAATAATCACACCTTGTTTTTTAAACATCGCTTGTTCTGGGCGATGTGCCATCCACATATAACCATAATGATCTAATAAGGCCTTCATTGCCCCACTAGCGTGATAAACATAGACCGGACTATCAAGAATGATTAAATCAGCTTCAAGCAAAGCTTTAGTAATCTTTTCAATCTTAGAATGATGTGGGCAGTGTTCTTCACCCTTAACAAAACAAGTTGTACAACCTAAGCAAAATTCATCGAAATCTTTTGGTAAGAAGAATTCTGTTAATTCACCATTAACCTTATCCGCTACTTGTTTAGCAATATGGTATGTACTTCCTTTATGATTAGTGCCGTTTATTAATACTATCTTCATATTAGTTAATCCTTTAATGTGCAAATTAACAATAAACATATTTTGATATCTTCTCAACTATTTTTAAATATAAAAAACAGTACCGATTAATATCGATACTGCTTTTGCTGCTTTTTAATTTAGAAGTCCACCATTTCTAATCGCTTAGAAGAGACTTTGTACACCACAACATGTAGTCCAAATGATATTAATATAGCGGCAGCCAAAATGGCAAATTGAATACCAAGATGCAAATTATTTAAAATATCCAAACCTGGTATAAATGGTAAACCAATAGTAAATATACCGATATATACAACAAACCCTAGAATGGTAAATAATGTCGACATCACGATTGATTTACCGTGTTTATAATAAATTGGGAAGAAAATGATATCCGCAATAGCGTATCCAATAAGAGCAATCGCTACTAGAAGGACATAACTATCTAAACCTAAACCAGGAATCATATATTCGTTTGGATTTTCCGCTGATTGAGCAATCGCATTATTGATAATTCTTGCCACTGGATAGAGGGCTGTCATCACCAGAATAAAGGCGATTTGCATAAAAATAACCGTGAGTATTCTCGCCATGACGATATCTTTTTTGCGGACAGGCAACAGAGTTGAATAGAGTAAATCATTACTTTGTTGTCCTTTATTCGCTCCTAAAAAGAGAATCGGATAACATGTTAAAACATAGATGAATCCAATTCCTAAAGGATAAGAAGGAATAAGAATCATAAAAGGGAATAAAACAATAAAGACATAGCAGATGGGATGCATCGCCAATTTGAGTTCTTTATAAATCAAAGCTTTCATCTTCTTTCTTGCTCCTTTCAATGTAGACCATAATTTGTTCTAAATCTGGTTCTTGTGGTTCAATTTTGTTTTTAATAAAGAGATCTTTTTTATCTGGACTGATTAATCCTTCAATACGATCGTCAAATTCTTTATAGGCGATGTATTCATTTAATAGTTCTTTATTAAAAGTTTTATCTTTAATAAATAAGTAGGAATTAACAAAGTCATTTTTTGTACCTGAATAAATGATTTCTCCATCATGTATATAGGTGATATCACTCGCACATTTATCTAAGTCACTAGTGATGTGCGTGGAGAAAAGAATCGCTCTATCTTTGTTTTTGACAATTTGTCTAAATATATCTAAGATTTCATCTCTTGAAACTGGATCGAGTCCAGAAGTTGGTTCATCTAAAATAAGTAATTCTGCATGGTGAGATAAAGCAATTGCCACAGAATATTTAACTTTCATACCACTACTGAGTTCTTCAAGTTTTTTATCAATATTTAAGTTAAATAAACGGCAGGCTTCATTAAATTTCTTCTCATCGAACTGCTTATAAAACCTTTTAGTAACGTTCATTAATTGACGAATGGTTTTGTTTGGATAGTAATTAAGTTCACTTAAAGCAAAACCGATACGTTGTTTATTTTCTAGCTCGTTTTTACTCATATCCGTTTCAAAAGCGGAAATCTTTCCACTTTCATAATGGATGAGATTCATAATGCATTTTAAAGTTGTGGTTTTACCCGCACCATTACGGCCAATAAAGCCCATAATTTGTCCTGGTTTTACGCTAAAAGAAACGTCTTTTAATGTAAAAGAAGGATATGTTTTTCTAACATTTTCTAATCTTAATATATCACTCATTTTATTTGGTCCTCCGCAATATGATAGAAGGCATCCGCTTTTAAAATAGCAATACCTCTTTGTTTATCACCTAAAACCATTAATGTTTCACCTTCTTTGATATCAAACATTTCTCTGGCTTCTTTTGGTATTGTGATTTGACCTTTAGGTCCCACTTTCACACTGACAATGAAACGGTCTTGATTATTATTGTCCATATTCTTACTTTTCTTACCTTTCTTACTTTATCATAGTCAATACGTTGTAAAAGTCAATAAAAAACAGTACCGATTTCTCGATACTGTAGTTATCATCTGGGGGCAGAACACTAAAGTGGTACTTTTTGCCCTAAAAAGTTGGGGTGCAGACAACTAAAGTGATACAAATATTGCTATTTCCTTGATTTAAGAGATGCATTCAGTAATCGGATCACTTTTATTTAGTAGTTTCTTATAAAACGAGTCCATAAGTATAGCCCCTAATGGAGCGGTTATTAAAATCGACACCACTGCAGCTGTTAAAACTAGTGTACCACACGCTAATCCTTCAGAAAGGGCAATCGCCCCAATTGAAGCCTGAACAGTGGCTTTTGGTAAATAGGAAATGATAATAAAAATCTTTTCTTTCCAAGTAAACTTTGTAGCTAATACGCAGATAAAGACTCCTATACTTCTAAAGATTAATGCTATGAAGATTAGTCCCACTATGATGGCGCCTTCTTTAGAAAAAGCGTAATGAACATCGGTGGCTATACCCACTAAAGCAAAAAGTAGTATCTCAAAGCCTTGCCATAATCCGTTATAAGATTTTTGAATTTCTTTAGCGTCTTCTTTTTTAAAGATGTTCACCACCAAAGCCATAACGATAATCGCCAGTAAAGATGAGACACTAAAATATGGTTTTAAAACTTGTTCTAACGCTAGCATACCAAAAGATAAACCAAACATAAAAATGACACTAGTGATTTTATTAAATTTTAGGTAACGGATAATTACGACCATCAAAAAGCCAACACCGATGCCTAAAATAATTCCGCTTACTATAGAAATTGGAATTTGTGATAATCCCCAAACATCAAAATTTGATGTTGCCACAAGATTCTTAAACGAATAGAAAAGAACAATAACAAAGATATCATCACAAGATGCCCCTGCCATCACTAGTTCAGGAACGCTATGTTCTTTGCCATATCCTTCATCCATTAATTTAATCATTCTAGGGACGACAACTGCTGGAGAAACCGCAGCAAGAACAGAACCAAGAAGCAAAGCTTCTAAATGGGATATTCCTAAGAATAGAGGG
>CAMJWS010000007.1 GCA_946409515.1 uncultured Caryophanales bacterium | reverse complement strand
TTTTTTAAAATATTTGAGCGGTTTTTCGTTCTTTAAATGTCTTAATAGGTGAGAGGAAGTTAATGGCAATCTCAAAACATACAGCAATTGGCTTCATTAACGGCAAACAAGAAGCTATAGAAAAAGTGTATTTAGAATATAAGAATCTAATGTATTTTGTTATTGCAACTTATGTTAATAATCAAGACGATTGTGATGATATTTTGAGTGAATCATTCCTTAAAGCAGTCGAACATAGAGAGGAATTAAAAGATCCGGACAAAATTAAAACATTTCTATGCACTGTTGCCAAAAACCACGCCATTAATTTTCTAAAAAAGAATAGGGATATTCCTTCTTCCGATGTGATTGATGACATATACGGAGAAGAAGATAGAATTAATCCCATTCTTAATATGATTGAACCTCTCTTATCTAACAAAGAAACAATCATAGTTTATCTTCGTGTTATTTATTCCTATTCTTGGAATGAAATAGTGGAAGAGACTGGCATTCCAGAATCTTCTGCGAGAAGGATTTATAGCGGAGCGATGGATAAACTAAGAAAGGAACTATTATGAGTATTGAAAAAAGAATGAAAAAAAGGATTCAACAAATTGATGACAATTTAGATCAAATAGTCAAAAACCCTTATGAGAAAAAACATCGTTTTCCTCTTTGGGCAAAAATATCTATCCCTGTTGGTAGTGTGGTTTTAGCTTCAATAGTGGCGCTGAGTGTTATTCTTCCTCTTTCGCAAAGCAAAATTTCAAATCTTCAAAGACATAGATTGACCACACCTAAAATAGCGAAAAAATCTGAAGTGAGAAACGACAATATGTCAAGCACAACATATGATTCTTATACTTCGTTCGCTAAAAAGTTTGCCTCACTAATGATGACAGCAAACAACAAGGAAAAAGAAGAGAGTTTAGGCATCTCCATCCCAGATGCATATCTGTGCTTAGCAATCACTGGTGCGATTTCAACAGATGAAGCGAGAAATGATGTCTTATCATATTTAGAACTAAAAGATATGGATGAATTAAGAACATCTGTTAAAGAAATTGTTTCAACTATGGGCACTTTATTTATAAATAATTACGATAAGCTTGTCGGTGGCTATAATCTTAATTCAGTGTGGTTCAATCCAGAAAAAGTTTCTTTAATTAAAGAAAAAGATAAAGAACTTTATAAAGATTTAGAAGAAGTCTTTGATGCATCTTTATATCTTGAGCCATTAACCAGGGATAACGCCAATCAATATTTAAAGGAAGATGGTTTAAAAGATATGCCTGTCCCAAATATCAAACTTAATGACGAAGATCCTTCTGCTATAAATGTAATGTCGACTTATTATTGCTTGGATTATTTCCCTGAAAAAGCGAAGCAAACATTTTTGGAACAATACAAAAGTGGAAATCATAAAATGGACTACACCAATAATGGTGATACATCAAAAGTAGATTACATTACCCAAATCTATGATGGTGGTTCAGTTTACGAAAATGATAATTTCTACGGTTCAATAATGTCTATAGGTGGCTATTTATCAATGTCATATTTCTTGCCAAACGATAAAAACGCCCTTCCAAGCTCGATTCTTGATGATGTTTTAAATAACAATTATCATCTAAAGCAATCTAGCTACTATGATCGAGAAAACCAACTCCAAGACACCTTTGCTCATAAAGTCACAATCAACGCTCCATATTTCTCGCTTGATAACGCCGCTGAATTAAAAAGAGATGATTTATCAAAGATCCTTCCGATTATCACACAACGTGGTGCTGGTGAACGCATTGCTAAAGCCAATAGTGGTTTTGGAATGTGCCTTGATTATTTAAAACAGTTCTCCGTGATGAAATTTAATTATGATGGTTTCTATTCGTGCTCTGTCACTATCTCAGGAATAGAAGCAACATCTGCGCCATGGTATCCAAAATATGAAGAATTTGTACTGACATTAGACCATCCATATGTTTTTGAAGTCACAAAAAATGTCAAAGTAGGTGGCAACATCATTCCTGACGAAGTACCACTTGTCATTGGAGAAATTGTTAATCCTAACTATTCTGATTAGGCAACATATCCTTTGTTGATAACTTCTTATAAAGTATAGAAGGGATATTCAAAATCCATATAAAAATAGGGTCCAAAAAATGACACAAATGGTCCAAAGACATCATTGAGGGGTACAATTGTATCAAAATAGGAAGTTTAAGCTATTAAAGAAATACGATATTGATACGATAATCAGTATCGTTTTTTATTTTTGCATAGTAGAATAAAGCAAATGGAAATACGTAGAGCTAAAAAAGAAGACATTGCTAGATTATTAGATTTACTATCTCAGGTCTTAGAAATCCACGCTAAATTAAGACCAGATTTATTCATGTCTGGAACAACCAAATATAGCAATGAACAGCTTGAAAACATGATTAACGATGATACTAAACCAATATATGTGGCTATTATAAATGACTATGTCGTGGGCTATGCAATGTGTCAAATTAGAGTACCCACCTCAAATATGTATCCTATAAAGGTTTTCCATTTAGATGACTTATGTGTCGATGAAAAATATCGTAAACAAGGTATTGGCGAAGCTTTATACCAAAAAGTAGTGGAAACCGCAAAAGAGAATAATTGCTATGAAGTCACTTTAAATGTGTGGCCAGGCAATGACGCCGCTTTAAAGTTCTATGAAAAAATGGGAATGAAAACCAGATCAGTGTTCATGGAGCATATATTGGAACCAAAATAAAGTGTATGCACTGTATGCAAGTGTTCTCACTTTGTACCAAAATGGTTCTTTCAACCCAATTATGAAACACAGGATTGATACAAAAGTGTCAGTCCTTTTTCTTTGATCAGTTTGATACTCTAGTATTCTAACTACAAATCTTCTTCTTCAGGTTCTTTGAGTATCTTGATTGGTTGATCCAAATCTATATAACAGTTTTCATTAAGAACATAACATTCGATAATTTGTCCCACTCTTAGTTTGTGAGCAGCGATAAAAAACATTGGAACGATTGATTCGTGTTTATCACCAGATTCACCACGATAAGAAACGGTTATTTCTCTATAATGTGAATTCTCTTTTGAATTTTCAATATTAACAATCAGGCATTCTCTTTTTCTTCCTTTGGTCATGGACTTATAGGCTCTTAATCCACTAATAAGGGAATAGATACCAATGAAAGCAAGAATAGAATCAGCTATGGACATAAAGACAATAGCAAAACCAATTTGTTCAAAAGTGATGTCTTTGATTGAGAAAACAATACCTAAACAAACAGCGGTAAACATAATTAAACACGCCATACATATGACGAATGTGATAATACTGTTAGCTTTTTTGATTTTTGGTTTCATTTTTTCTAGCATAGCACAAAACATTTATGTATATAAACACTATAAAGAAGAAAAAAGCCTCTAAAACATGGGGTGTTTAATGAATCTTAAAAGAGTTCAATTAGTATCAAATCGCTAATACAAGGCCGTTAAAGAAAAAATAGGATTGTTGATGTCTAGCAATCCTTTTTTTGTAATTTTAAAAATATCTTATAGAAAAATACGCGCATATATCCATATAATAGAAGCGTATACAGAACATATTAGAGAAAAGGGAGCTCTGCTATGAAAAGGAAATTGACTGTTTTTGGTTTAATTGCGTTTTTAACCATTTCTTTTACTGTTGCAGCTAGCACTTCGCTTAACCAAAGGTACGTTATCAATACTTAATTGATTATGTACTCGAATCAGGGAGGCAAAAATAAAACAATATGGCATACTCGTTAATACCAATTGTCGCGGTTATTATCGGCGCAATAATTAACTGGGATGTATTTCTAAATAAAAAGTATCGTGTCATGGATAGCGGTATTTTCAACGCTTATAAGATAGTGGTTATTTGTCACTTTATCTTCTTTACTGCGGATATCCTTTGGGGTGTATTTGATTCTTTACCAAATAAAACACCAGCAATGATTGATACAACCATCTTCTTCGTGGCGATGGCGTTTGGTGTTTCTGCTTGGTTAAGATTTGCCGCTAAATACTTAGAGGAAAAGAAATTAGGAAGTAATAGCGCTCTTGTTTTTGCCCTGCTCTTTTTAATCGCTGGTGTGGTATTAGTCATTGTTAATATCTTTAATCCAATCTTATTTAGCTATGCTAATGGTGTATATGAACCAAAAGCTGGCCGTTATGGTTATTTCACCGCCCAAATGGCGATGTATCTTATCGCTTCAGTTATCGCCCTTATTCGTACTATCACTAATAAGAACTATCGCAAGATGAGATATTTAACAATTGGTCTTGTCGGTTTAGTGATGGCGGTATCAATTGTCTTACAAATCTATTTCCCAAACCTTCCTTTATACTCATTTGGTCATTTACTATCAATGATTCTCATTCACATGTTTATCGTTAACACTGAATCAGAGAGTTATCGTCGATCCATCAGCGCTGCTTCTCAAAGAGTTAAAGAAAAGAACCAAGAGCTAGCAACTACGAAAGAACTAGCGTATCAAGACCAATTAACAGGCATTAGGAATAAACACGCCTACGTTGAGCGTGAAGAAAGCATTGACTTATTGCTCCGTGATAAGAGCAGTGGTGATTTATGTTTATTCATCTTTGACTTAAACGATTTAAAGTTAATCAATGATACATTTGGTCACGAAAAAGGCGATGAATATATCATTAAATCAGTTCAAATCATTAAATTAGTTTTCAAAAATCAAATCATCTATCGTATTGGTGGCGATGAATTCGCAACCTTCGTTGATGGTGCTGATTTCAATAAAAGATATTATTTATTAGAACAATTCAACAAAATTGTTGAATCTAATATTGGCAAGAACGAACCAATCATCGCTGTTGGCTTTGCCGATTATGTCCCAGAAAAAGATAATTCTTTAAGATCCATCTTCACTCGAGCGGATGAACGCATGTACGCAAGAAAGAAAGCTCTTAAAGAAATGATGACTAGAGAGAATAAAGACATTAAAGAAAAAGACAACTCTGCCTCTGATTCAATGTCGCGATTAGAATACTATGAAACATTCTATCACCAGAATAGCCATTCATTAATCAACTTATTAAATAGTTTACCTTGCGATGGAATCCTTGAAGTTGATCTTAATAACGATACTTATAAACAGTTCTATCATGTCGAAGGCAAATATTTCTTGCCTATCGTAAAAATTTCCTTTAAAGAAGTGGTTGAATTTACCGCTAAACATATGGTTCATCCAGATGATACTGGTGAATATTTAGCATTAATGAAAATCGAAGGATTCTTTGAACGTTTAGCAAATGCTAAGATACCAAACTTTAACTTTGCTCACTTCAGATATAAATTGCAAGATGGCGATTACCGCTATGTTGAGCAATGTGTCATTGCCGGGGAAGAAAACGGTATTCCACCAGGCATGTTTAGAATATATGTCATAGACATCCATAACATGATGATCAGAAAAATTGGTGCTTCTAATGGCGAATCTGCACTCACTTCCGCTGACCGTGACCAATTAACAGGCTTATACGCTAGTAAAGAATTCTATACTAAAGCGGAAAAGATTATTAAAGACAATCCTAAGAAACAGTGGTGTGCCTTATTTATCGATATTGAACACTTCAAATTCTTTAATGAATGGTTTGGTCGTGAAAAGGGTGATTACTTATTAGCAAAGATTGGTACAGAGCTAAATGAAAACGTCTTATTTAAAGATGGCGTGGCTGGCTATTTTGGTCAAGATGACTTCGCAGCGTTATGCCAACTTGATAAAAAGAAAATATCTGCTTTGTATGAGAATATTCGTAACCTTATCGCCTCTTTTGGCCTCACAACCGGTTTCTTACCAGTCATCGGTGTGGCTTTATTAGAGAAAGATATGCTCCTCGTTGATGCGATTGATAGAGCTAGTATTGCCGCTTCTAAAGCCAAAGGTGATATTAGAAATAGAATCGTTTATTACCACTCTGATATGCAGTTCTTAGCGGAACATGAATATCATATTCTTTCTGAATTCATGACTGCTTTACAAAATGATGAAATTACCTTCTATTTACAACCACAGTGCCGCGCTAAAACAGGCAAAATCGTTGGTGCGGAAGCATTATGTCGATGGATTAAGAAAGATGGCACACAAGTATCGCCTGCTGTCTTTATTCCTGTTTTAGAGAAATATAACTTTATTACTGATTTAGACCAATATATATGGGATAAGGTTTGTAAGAGCATCAGAAATTGGTTAGACCAAGGCCATGTAGCGGTGCCAGTATCAATTAATGTTTCTCGTGTAGATATCTATAACTTTGACATAGTCAAATATTTAATTGATCTCACTGATAAATATGATATTCCTCATAATCTTATCAAAGTGGAAATTACTGAATCCGCTTATGCGGAAACAGCTAAGTTTATCGAAGATATCGTCTTGCGCTTACGCAAGGAAGGCTTTGCGGTTTTAATGGATGACTTCGGTAGTGGCTATTCTTCCTTAAATATGCTTTCCACAATTAAGTTAGATGCCATTAAGTTAGACTCTGAATTTTTGCGTTTAGAAGGCGCTGACTATGAAAGAGGCATCCGTATTATTGAATCCGTTGTTAATATGGCCAAAGTCATGGCTTTACCAATTATCGTTGAAGGTGTGGAAACCAAACAACAATGTGAGTTCTTAATGGAACTTGGCTGTCGCTATGTCCAAGGTTATTACTTCTTTAAACCATTACCATGTGAAGAATTTGGAAAGGTTGTCAAACAAAAAGATATGATTGATGACCGTGGCTTTGTGGTCAAACCTAATGAACAATTGCGTATTAGAGAATTCTTAGATAAGAACATCTATTCCGACTCAATGTTAAATAACATTATCGGTGCAGTTGCCTTCTATTCATGGGATAAAGAACAAGAGCACGTTGATATCGTTAGATATAATCAACAATTCTATCAAGCAGTTGACGTTCCTGACTTTGCGGAGCGCTTGGTTAATATTGAAACATTTACTCCTGATGAAGATCGTCCACTTTTATTCTCTGCTTTAAAGGAAGCAATGGATAACCGTTTATCTGGTTCAATCGAGACAATCAGATTCCATCGTGTTGATGGTGGCCTTATGTCATTTAGAATGCACTTCTATTATCTTGGCCAAAAAGAAGGTAAAGAATTATTCTATGGAGCGGCCTCTAATGATAGTGAACTTGCTAACTTAAAAGAAGTTAAAGACTTAATCACTGATTATTCCACTGATAACATGATTCTTGTCAGTGTAATTAATAAGAAATTTAGATTTAATGTTATCTCACATATTGTGAGTGACTTATTAGGTATCACTCCATCAGAGTTTGAGAAAGAACTTAATGACTCTTCATTTATCAAACGCTGCGTGAATCCAAAAGAAATTGTGGAAATCAATAAAGACGCTCTTAAACTTGCAAGCAAGCATAAGGAATTTAATAAGATTGTGACGGTCTATGATAAAGACAATAACAAAGTTAAGATCAATGTTGAGTTCCTCTGTGTTGCTGATGATGCGGATAACGTTGCTTATATCTTAAAAGCACAACCACTAGAAAAATAGCATCGACACCAGTCGGTAATTTTTTCAAATATTTGTCATAAGTTTCAATAAATAAGCCCTAAAAGTAATATTACTTTTTATAATGAAAAGTAGATTACATAAAGGTGACCAGTATGAAAAAGAAGAATTACATGCCTAAAACACCGAAAGAAAAAGGCTTATTTGTCGGCGCAATTATTTGCATAGTCATTTTTATCCCTTGCCTTATTTTTATCATGGAAGGTATCGGTATTATTCCATTTTTAATTATTGCTTTACTCGCTATCGGTGGTGGTATGGGCTTAGCCTTTTACGCTAGAAAGATCATTGATGCTAGACTTAAAGAAGAAGAGGAATCAGAAGAACAGCCAAAGGCTGAAGAACCTGAACAAGTTAAGGATGAAGTCATTCCTGAACCTGCTCCAGCTCCAGAAGTCGTTGAACCTGAGCCAATAAAAGAGCAAGAACCCGAGCCAGTTTTTGAAGAAGAACCCGCTCCAGTTTTACAAGCAGAAAAGAAAAAGCCTAATAAAGCAGTCTTTGCGGTTATTATTCCAATTGTCGCTGTTGCTTTAGTGGCCGCTATCGCTATTCCTGTTACTATTCATTTTGTTAATGCCAATAACAATACAGAAATCAATGATGGCGGTGGCAATAATAACAACAATGGTGGTTCTAAAGTGTCCTTTAATATCACTTCTACAACCTGCTATGAAGAAACTGACACCGATCGTATTGATGGCTATCAATTCGAACCAAATAAAGACTATGTCCAATACAGGTTTATTAGACATGGTGATGTCTTTTATGTTGAATGGATTGAACATGGCACATGGACATTTAATGCTTCAACAGGTTTCGTAAATGCTGTCTGCACCACTTATGAGACATGGGATGATTATGTAAGCTCATGGAATAATCATACTTATTCAGAAGGCGCTCCTAACGCTCAAAAGGCATTTAAAGTCATTAACAATACCACGATGTATGGGAATGGTAACAGTCAGTTTGTTATCAAAAAGGTCAGCAATTTCACACATCCAATCGTTAAATATAACGGTCAATAAAAACTTTTTAAAAATAACGGCACTAAAAAGTGTCGTTTTTTATTGCGCTAGTCTTATTAAAATAGGATGATTATTCTTGTATGGAAAATAAACCTGTATCAAAGAGATTATTAAAAGTTCCCTTATATCAGCCACTTTTAGTGTATGAAATAAAAGGTGAGACCTTAGTGCCTGCTATTATGGGTGATAAGTCTTATGACTATGTCGATTTATTTTATTCTGCTCTTTATAATGAAGCATATTGGTTTGGATATTTTTCTCATGATGAGAAATATAAGAATTTAGATGATTATAAAGCTAATGGTTTAAAAGATAAAATCGCTGATCTTACAAACGAATTAAATAAATTATTGGCGGATGACTATTGCTTAATAACAGAACCTTTGCTCTTAGAATATCAAGCGCTGGGAAAGGCTTATAAAGAAGATAATAAAGATCCAAACAATATTAAAAAAATAGAAAAACACATCTCATATTTTAATTACGCTGAAAATCATTCAGAAATATCCAAAATAGATATTCGCTTTGTGCACTTAATGGTCACTGGTGAAGAATATATCAAAGATGGTACAACGTTCTGTGATTTGCATTCTTTTGAAGCAAAACCTCACGCTTCATATGAAGAAGTAAAAGAATTTGCTTTGAAGTTCTATGAAATGAAGAAAAAGGAAATGGAACGCACGTTTTATAGAGACTGTCTTGGGGCTATTACGTATGAGACAAACTATACAAAGAATGAAATTATAAAGCTTCTAGAAGAACAGCCAAGAGTGGGCCTTATCTTCATTAGTGGTGGTGTACTTCCTCATGGAAAGGAAGTTGAAATCGGAACTGTTGATAAGTTAGATGAAAACTTATATACATCGTTGGAACGCTATACAATTTATTGGTTTACTAAATAGTTTTAGCAGTTATCATTAATTAATACGTCTAATAAGTGAAAGGAATTACAAACCATGAATCAAAAAGAAAACAATCTTCAAATAGCATTTATATTATCAATTATCGCTCAAGGCATTTTGCTCTTATTTATTATTGTTCCAGGTTATATTTCTATTCCTGGTGGAACCCCAACAAGAGGCTTACTACTCTTAACATATTACCCTGCTCCATTGATTTTAGGCATCATTGCCTTGAACATGTGTAATGTTACTTCATTAGAGGATGTTGGCACTAAATTTAAAACCTATCGTATTGTTGCTAGAGTTCTTTCAATTATTGCCGTTGTCGTTAGTGCGATCATCGTATTTGTTAACTTTATTCAATTCGTATTTCATTTTTAAAACAATCTATTAAAAATATGCACAAGGCAGTCATTGTTATTAAAACAAGACTGCTTTTTTTGCGATTTTGTCTTATAAAATTGAAATTTTATAAATATCTTTTGCTTTGCTATGCGCATACGAGTAGTCTTTTAACTGTTGAAGAAAGGAAACGGAGTATGAAAAAATCTATCAAAACCGTGTTACTTAGCTTAGCATTGGTGGGCACTCTCGCCGGTTGTGACTTTGGCCAAAACCCAGCAAGTAGTAGTGCATCAACTAGTAGCAGTGACACATCCCTTACATCATCTTCTAGTTCAAGTGAAACTAGCTCAACATCTTCTAGCTCTACTTCTAGCACAAGTTCAGTTGTTGTTAGAACAGACATTGTCTTAACCGCTGACAAAACCAGAGTGGAAGTTAACGAACAATTAACCGTTAATTCAAACGTTGAAGGCGTGACTTACTCAGTAGGAGAAGGCGCAACTGTCAATAATGGTGTGTTCACCGCGACAAAAGAAGGCACTTATGTTGTTACTGCTCATAAAGATGGCGATTTCAATGATGGCACAATCACCATCACTGTCTTTAAGAAAGTTGATATCGCTATCAGCGCAGAAAAAACAAACCTTGATGTCAATGAAAGTGTCACACTTACTTCTAACGTTGAAGGTGTAACTTATAGCACAACCGAAGGTGCTTCCGTTAACGGTGGTGTGTTCAGTGCCACAAAAGAAGGTACCTATGTTGTTACTGCTCATAAAGATGGCGATTTCAATGATGGAACAATTACAATCACTGTTACATTTGCGAAAACCGCTAATAAAGTTAAAGGCCTTTTAAAAGCCATGAAAGAAGGCCAAAACTTCACAATTACCGCTAATAACCTTTTAGGCGTTAACAAAATCTACAGAACAGAAAACTATTTCTTTGATGCACAAAGTAATGAAGGCCAAGCCTTATTTACTAACATCATTCCAGATACTCAATTCGATAAAGTTGCTCACTACATCAAATTAGTGAATGATGAACTTATCATTGGTAACGATGTCGTTTATCAAAATAGCAATGGTGAAGGTGTTATCGCCACTGACTTATATGATACCGATGGCTTACACTATGTTGATGTCGACGCCTTATCATTTGAAGAAAACAATGGTGTTTTCTACACCGCAGACACCAATACAATCATGGCGATGGCCGCAATTGTTGGCTCTGAATATGCTTTATATGCTGATAAAATTGAATTCAGTTTCGATAACAGCTTTGATTTAAATGCTAGAATCGTTTATATCGATCCAAATACAAATCAAATTGATGAAACAAGCACTAACGCTTTCGGCTACATCAAGTTCTCTGATATTGGCAAAACAGCGGCACCAGTCTTGGACGCAGCTATGAAAAACGTCACTGTCAGTGACACTGGCATGAGCGAAGAAGTTGCTTCTTCCTTCATGCTTACTAAAGCGCACCTCAAAGCCACAATCAAACATTTCGTTGGTGAAACTGAAACTGTTTTAGGCACAAGCGAATACAACTTTGATGAAAAATATTTAATTGAAGATAAAGTGGTGAGAGGTACAACCATCCATAACTTCTATGAAAAGGACGAACAAGGCTATGCTAACTATGTTGGTATCGGTCCAGATAACGAAGTTGTTAGAACAAATTATGGAGAATGGGATGCATTTACCTTCCCATTTGCTACTCTAACATTAGATGATTTCAGAAAAACAGGTTATGACACATATTCATATATGGGTTATAGCTCAAACGCTATTGCTAAATTCTTAGCGTGGGCTAACATTGGTGATAATGCCATTTCCTACATCACTGCCAGAGAAGAAAACGGCAAAATTGTTTCCTTCACCTGTGAAACAGAAAATCAACTCTATAACACTGGTACAGATGATGCTCCAGTTTATAAATATGGTAAATATGTCTTTGAAATCGAAGTTTTACCATATGAAACAATCGTGGCACCAGCCCCATTTGAAGCAGATGCTGATACAGTCAGAATTAAAGCTTACTTAGATGATTTGACTGAAAGTGGTGCTAATTACACATTAATGATTGGCGATCACCTTACACCAAGTGACCTCATTACTATCAAAGTCACAGAAAAGACCATCTTAATTAAGAACTATAAGAATAAAGAAACAACTTATAAAGGCTATCACATCTTAGATGATGGTGTGATTGAATTCTCTGCCACTAATGATGGTCAAGCAACAACAGAAGATACATCTGACGATACCGCTACCGCCAAACTCATTAAAGATGTTGAAATGGCGGAAGGTCAAACCTTAGCCTCATTATTAGGCCTTAACATTGCTCCTGAAACAATGGAATTTGATGAAGATGGTAACATCGTCTTCAAAGAAGGTGTCCTAAATGGTGGTACAGGCTTATTCGATGACTTCTATTGGAAAGATAGCGCTATGGATGGCACAATCAAATTCACAGTTCGTAATGACAACATCACTGCTATCAATTTCAAATATGACAATAGTTCAAACGCTGCACAATATGCGAACTTATTTATGTATGGTACAACTGGTTTAACATCTACTTTTGAAAAAGATCTAGTTGCTAAATTAGCCACAATTAAAGATGCACCAAAGCCAACTTCTTGGAAAGAAGAATCACCTGCAGCATATGAAAAGATGGTGACTTTATTAGGTGAAGAATTAGCTGCCTTAATTCCTTATATTTATGATCAAAACTATAGTGGATTTTATGATGCAGGTACTATCAGTTCAGAAAATACAGTCTTAAAAATTAAATTAACTGATGGAAAAGAATTTACAAAGGATTACCGTAAATTATTAACTGCGGCCTGCGTTGAAGCTGGCTTTACCAGAACTTCAGATTTTTATGCCAAGTTAACCGTTGAAGGCAAAGTATTAGGATTTGGTACTTTAGGTACATCAATAAACATTACTTATAAAGATGCTTAATATGAAAAAACTATTACCATTAATTTCATTATTAGCACTTACTGCTTGCTCAAATCCAATTTTGAGCAGCAGTGGTAATAGTGGCTCATCTTCATCTAGTGAAGTTATTTCTAGTGCTACTAGTTCGTCTACAAGTGAAACATCTATTTCTAGTTCATTATCTAGCCTAAGTAGCAGTGCTTCATCTGCTTCCAGCAGTGTTCCTAGTTCATCTAGCTCTTCTAGCAGTAGTTCTATAGAAGTACCACCTACCCCTAGTGAATTATTTGATTCATTTCATAGTGCATTAGCGTTAAAGAATTCCGCTTTAATTGATGAAAACTACATTGAACAGAAGTTCATTGAAGGTAGAATCTTAACCAATCATTATTTCGGCAAATTTGCAGAAAATGGTGATGATGGGTATTGTAAGTATCTTGATCAAGGTCTATATCATTTCAATTTTGTTGATGATGGTATTGAAATTGATAGATGTAAGACAGTCAATAAAGACATCGATATGTGTGATTTCTTCTATACCACGTATGATTTGAAAGACTTCAAGAATAAATGGAAGAAGACCACAGATGACTTTGTCTATACATCCACTGATAAGGAACTTAGTGTTCTTATTGCAGAATTAGATGGACAAGGCATCTTAGCGGAAGGTAGTGATACATTCAATAGCACATTAACTCTCGCTAGTGATGGTAAATCCGCTAAATATGAAACAACTGCTATTTCTAATGACTTTGGCACATTCCAGATGAGTTTCACTGTTAAGGATTTAGGAACAACCACACATGAAAGTGTTACTACTTATTTAGAAAATGCTCCTAGACTAGTGGCCAATAATGAATTCCCTAGCGAAGTTAAAACTGCTATTAACAGTATGTTCAAAATGGACATTAATGCGCCTACAGGCACAAGCTATGCTCATGATAGTTATGTAAGTTATAACGATGACCAATCAGTTAGACAAATCTTTTACGAAGATTTCCTTGCAGGTGATCAAGTTACTAGCTATCGTACATATCTAGAATCTATTGGCTTTACAATATCTGATATCACAACCGAAAAAGAAGATTTAAAGAAACTAGGTTATGTGAGATATTACTACGAAAAAGTAGTGGGCTCAGAGACATTATTCGTTGAATTATATTTTGTTCCAAAGATTCAACTAGATACATTCGAGCAAACGCTATACCCTAATGGCATCTTGCACATAAGATTCGTTAGGCCAGAACAATAAGACAATAACGGGGTTACAAAATCCCGTTTTTTGTTACATGCAAGTCAAGAATTTTTTAAAAAATATTTTTCCCATTTTATCAAAACTTTTTTAATATTTTCCTCATATACACACATATGCGATAGAAAAGCGCGCTATACTAAAAGTAACAAATGGGAACTCTATCTAAAATTTGGAATGGTTTTTTAAGCATTTTTGGTTTACGCAAAAAATCCAAATACGTTAAGAACTATTTAAACGAAGCAAACATGAGATCTGCGATCTTTATGTCTGTTGTTATTTTCGTGTTGGAAATCTGGCTTATCTTAAGACAAACCCATAAATATATCGTTCCAACATTAATGGATCCAACGAATACTTATTCGCCTTTCCGTGTTATTTTCCAAAACACTTCGAACTTCTTCTTATTGATGTCGATGGGCTTTGCGATGTTTTTCTATTCTGTCCAATACATCAGTAAAGTCAGAAGTTTTAAAAGACTAGTGTGGACACTTGTCTTCGCAGGCCTTTCTCTTGCTGTCTGTGCTTTGATGCCATTAGAGTTCTACTATAAATCAATTAAGTTCAATACTGATGTTAATACGATTAAAGGTATCTTTAAGATATTCTTCTATGTATCAGTTATTCTCTTCGATATCGGCATGGTTTTCGCCTCTATTTATCGATATAAGGGTGGTAAACGTGCTTCATTAGGCTCCGTTATGGTCATCTCCTTATTCGCCTTCGTCTGTTTGATGTTTGGCGTTATGGTTTCCTATGGTGACTTTGTGAGCGTTAAGGCGGTGAAAGATGCCGCGGGTAATGTTGTCTATATGCCAGATGGTAGTGGCAACGTCATGTATGAGAATAAAGAAATCATATGCTTCTTGATGTTCACCATCTATATCGGTTGTTTATTAATTTGGAACCCATTAGTGTCTCTTGGCATTTTAGGAACTTTGTTCCTAGGTTTCTATTTCGCTATTAAGGGTGCGGCTAATCTTGGACAAAGAAGATTCCCAGAAGGTGACGAAGTTAACTACGTAACATTCTTTATCTCTTTAACAATGGTTTGTATATCCATCTTTAACCAACGTATTTCTGAGGCTAATAAAGACGAAGCCTTAGAAGAATTGGCGACTAAAGATAAACTCACTGGTTTATTATCTTTTGAATATTTCACCTTACAAGTAAAAGAAAAAATCGCTGAATATAAAATTGAACGCGGCAATAGTGTTTATCTATTTATTAACATCACAAACTTCAAAGTCTATAACGACCAAAAAGGTTTTAAGAAAGGCAATGAGTTCTTAAAGACAGTCGGTCAGATTCTTTCCGATGTCTTCTATGAAAATTCATTAATCACTCGTCAATCTGACGACCACTTTGTTGTTTTCACAATTAACTTAAAAGTCCAAGATAAAATCTTCGAAGTGGCTAGACGAGTGGAAGAACAAGATCCGGATATTAAGCCTAGTATTAAAGTAGGTGCAGCGGAAGTGTATGATCCAAGAGAAGATCCTCACTACGCTGTTGAAAAAGCGCGCTACGCATATGCGGAACTTAAGCGTATGCCTACTACAAAAATCATCCTCTTCTACGATGATAAGATGCATGATAACTATTTGATGAATCAATACATCGTCACTCATATCGATGAAGCCATTAAAAATGGCTACTTGAAAGCGTATTATCAACCTGTTGTCTGGTCTAAAGGTAGAACACTATGTGGTGTTGAAGCTTTAGCGAGATGGATTGATCCTAAGTATGGTTTCCTTTCTCCTGGCAAATTTATTCCAGTATTAGAAAACAACCAACTTATCTACAAGTTAGATAAAGAAATCTTAAGAATCGTCTGCGCTGACATTCGTCATAATATGGATAATGGTTTACCAGTCCTTCCAGTCTCTATTAACTTCTCAAGAGCGGACTTTGGTGTTATTGATATTGTGGAAGTCGTTAATGAGATTGTCGAACAATATCAAGTGCCACATGAATTGTTACACGTTGAAATCACTGAAAGTGCTTTAACTAACGAAGTCGATTTATTAAAGAACACAATTAATAGATTACACGCTAAAGGCTTTGCTACTTGGCTCGATGACTTCGGTAGTGGTTATTCTTCATTTAATGTCTTAAAAGACTTTGACTTCGATGTCTTAAAACTCGATATGGCTTTCCTTGTGGGCTTCAATGGCAATGAAAAAGCTAAGGCTTTAATTAAATCTGTCATCTCTCTTGCGGACCAAATTGGTATGAAGACACTTTGTGAAGGTGTCGAAACCGATGAACAAGCAGCTTTCTTAGAAGAAGCTAGTTGTGGTCGTTTACAAGGTTATCTATATGGTAAGCCTCTTTCCTATGGTGAACTATTAGAAAAGATTCAAAAAGGCGAATACAATATCGCTGAAGAAAAGATTCATTAAAAGCGACCATATTGGTCGTTTTTATTAGGAAGACTATTCTTGTTTTAAACTGGTTACAAGCAAGAAATAATAATTATTTCATTAATAGATGAAATATATTAAAATATTTATGTGCTTATAAATATTTGTGATGTTAAAAACGAAAGGAATTATTTGCTATGCAACAAGTAAGTATCAGAAATAAGTGGATCTCTTTAAGAGGTGGCTCATACGTTAAAGATGTCAATGAACAAGATGTCTTTTATGTGAAAGGAAAATTTTGGACTGTCACTAGAAAGAAATTTGTCCAAGATATGCAAGGCAACTTGCTATATACAGTAAGAAACAAATTCTGGACATTCTTCGTTAAAAAAGCCATGGTCTATGATAAAGATGGTAACCAAGTGGCTTTCATTAGAAAGAAATTCTGGTCCGTCCATGACCGTTATTTCGTAAAATCTTCTTTAGGAGATTTAGAAATTACTGGAAATATTTTAGGATTCAATTATCATATTATCCTTGACGGTAAAGAAATCGGGCACGTTGCAAGAAAGATTTCTTTAAGAGATTCATTCGTCTTAACTTTAGAAGATGGCTATGATTTATCATTCTTCGTCGCCTTTGTGATCGCGATTGATAACATCACGGACCAAAGAAACGCAGAAGCTTCAAGCAGCAACTAATATGGCAAGAGTTAAACGCTACTGCGGTGGCTATATCCTCGAAATCGAAGGGGATAAAATCAAAGAATACTGCGGTCGCTATCTATACCAAATTAGTAATGGTAGGGTACAGGAATACTGTGGCCCCTATCTTTATGAACTAAGAAATGATAGAATTCAACGTTACTGTGGTAGTTATCTTTTAGAATTCGATGGTAGAAGAGTCAAACGTTACTGCGGTAACTACATTGCTGAAGTTGAAGGCAATAGAATCAAACAATACTGTGGCCCATATCTCTATGAGATTGAAGGCTTTCTCAGCAATGAGCAAATGATGGCGTTAATTGCCGTATTATTTGCCTAAAGGAATTATTATGAACAAATACATGAAAATGGCTATTACAGAAGCCAAAAAAGGCATCAGAAATGGACATGGTGGTCCTTTCGGTGCGGTGATTGTTAAAAATGACGAAGTTATTGCTAAAGGGCATAACCAAGTTGTAAAAAACAATGATCCAACTTGTCATGGTGAAATCATGGCAATCCATAAAGCCTGTAAGAAATTAGGCACTTTTGATTTAAGTGGTTGTGAAATCTATACAACTGGAGAACCATGCCCAATGTGTATGGCCGCGATATTATGGGCCAACATTGAAAAGATTTATTATGGCTGTAATATCCTAGATACCGAAGAAATCGGTTTCAGAGATAAGAAGTTCTACGAACAATTTGAAAATCGTGAACAATTAATTCACGAATTAGACCGCAAACAGTGTCTCAAATTATACGGGGAATACAAGCGTATTAGTGACAAGGTTAATTATTAATGAAAAGATTTTTTGCTGATTTAGGTAAAGGCGTTAAGTCTGTTTTTAAAGGCCCTGCTTCTAAAGGCAACTTATTCGCATTAGATAATCGCGTACCTATTGGTAATGCGATTCCTTTCGGCTTACAACATATCTTAGCGATGTTTGTTGCTAATATCACGCCAATCATTATTGTCTTTGCGGCGATTGGTCTATTAGACAGTGAGTTAGGCGTTCAAGCTTTGTTAGGCGCTGTCTTTATGGCTGGTGTTGGCGCTATTGCCCAATTGTTAATTGGTGTGAGGTTACCTGTTGTATTAGGTACATCATTTACCTTTGTACCAGTTTTATTAACTATCGGTACAAGTACCGCTGCAGCTAGTGATCCAGTAACAGCCTATTATACGATTATGGGCTCCCTTATTTTTGGCGCCTTATTTGCAATAGTATTTTCATTATTTTATAAATGGTGGGGGAAACTCATTAAACCAATTGTCCCTGCGATTGTGGTCCTGGGTGTTGGCTTATCTTTATTAACCAGTGGTGCGAATAGTTTTTTAGGTGGCACAAGTGTCATTACAAATATCATTAGTACAGGGGAAACTGGTACCCCTGTCCCTTATTTTTGCTATATTATCGTTGCTTTTGCCACATTAATTACGTCACTATTATGGTCAGTATTCATGACAGGTGTATGGAAAAATCTTAGTGTTGTCGCTGGTATTGTAGTGGGCTATATTTTGAGCTGCTGCTTCCCTGGTATGATTGATTTTAGTGGTCTTGCCATAACTGAATTTGTTGGTTCACATGGTGTGATTGACTATCCGCATTTAATTAATCTCACAAGAATTAGATTTGAACTAGTACCATGTATCTTGACTTCAGTCTGTTTTATCGCCACTATAATCGAGGCTATCGGTAACACCGATACAACCGCAAAGATCGCTATGGGAAGAAAATCCACTTCACGCGAAATCAATGGCGGTCTTATCATCTATGGCGCTAATAGTGCCGTTGCGGCATTATTTGGTGCATTCCCATTAACTATTTATGCCCAAAACGTTGGTATTGTTTCACAAACCAAAGTGACAAACCGTTTCACTATTTTCTTGGGAGCGGCATTCTTAGTAATTGCTAGCTTCTTCCCACCAATCGCTAATTTCTTATTTACCATTCCTGATGTTGTTATTGGTGGTTCAATGGTCATCTTATTTGGTTCCATTGCGATTATCGGTATGAAATCAATTTCAGAAATCGGATGGAGTGATAAGAATATCACAATCACTGCTTTAAGTATCTGTCTTGGCTTTGGTATGACAATCGCTACAGTCACCGTCGGTGGTGGTACTGCTATGTCATTAGATCTCTTCGATAAATTAGGAGTATCTTGGTTAGGCGATATGTTATCTAATAACGTACTTAATATGTTTGTCATTGCCTTTATTCTTTCTTGGATTCTTCCAGAAGATATGCATATCTCCTTATTTCATAAGAAAGAACAGAAGTAATCGAAATTAAATAAACAAATGGACTAGGAATGTAACCTAGTCCTTTATCTAATTCTCAAAGAAGACCTCTATCTTCTATAAGCAGGGGATGAATTTGAACGAATTAATAATACATAGTGGCCCCATCTCGTTAATTAATTAAACATAATTATTGATAAATAGTGAATCGAGTATTGTAGTTATATCAACAAGTTGATATAATAATAATAGGAAATAGGATGTAGGGGATGAAAATGCATTTAGCATTTATTTCCCTTTTCTTATATTTCGAAAGGATAACATGATTAAGACAGTTAAAAGAACATATCGCTTTAGAATCTATCCTAATCCTTCTCAAAAAGAATTAATTGAGAAGACTTTAGGGTGTTGTCGTCAAGTTTATAATGACTTTCTTTCGATGTGTATTGAATCGTATAGTGCCGATAAGAACCATTCCATTAAGAAATATGATTTAATTAAGCTTCTTCCTGAATATAAGGAAACATTCCCATATTTGAAAGAAGTTGATTCTATCGCGCTTCAACAAACAGTTATTCATTTATACGATGCCTATATGAATTTCTTTAGACACACTACTGAATTTCCAAAATTTAAAAAGAAAAAGAATGATTATGGTTATACGACCATGAAAAATAATTATGACAATATTCATTTTGTTGAGGATGATATCCAAATCCCAAAACTTGGTAGAGTCAAAGTTAAACTTCATCGTCGTTTACCAGAATCGTTTAAATTCACTATGGTCAGTGTTTCTAGAAAAGGTAAATATTACTATGTCTCTTTATTAGGAGAAGAGGGCTACTTTGACTATGGAGAATATATTAAAGAGAAACTTGATCCTAATAATTCCATTGGATTAGATTTCTCTTTGAAGCACCTTTTCGTAGATAGTAATGGTAATCACTTAGATATGCCGACTTATTATCAAGACTCTCTAACTAAATTAGCAAAAGAACAAAGAAAGCTTTCTCACATGAAGAAAGATTCATCTCATTATCAAAAGCAATTAATGAGAATCAAAAATCTTCATGAGCACATTGCTAATCAGAGAAAAGATTTCCTTCATAAAGCCTCTAGGAAGTTAGCCAACACTTATGACTATGTCTTTGTAGAGAATCTAGACCTAAAAGAAATGAGTGAGAGAAAAGATAATCTAAAGTTTGGAATAACAATTTTTGATTTAGGCTATTGGACTTTTCTTTCTTATCTAAAATACAAATTAGAATGGCTCAATAAGAAACTGGTTAAGGTAGACAAATTCTTCCCTTCTAGCCAATTATGTTCAGCCTGTAACTATCGTAAAACCGATTTAACGCTTAATCAGAGGAGTTGGACTTGTCCTGAATGTGGAACAAAACATGACCGCGACTATAACGCAGCGATTAACATCAAAAAAGAAGGAATAAGAATAATCTTTAATCCTTTTAATTAATCTCTATCTAATTAAGTTTGGATATCTTATAATTAAATATCCTTAACCGAGGGACTCTCGGGGATAGCCCATTGATACTGAGGCTAATAGACCTCTTGAGTGGGAAGCCCCCATCTTCTATAAGTGGGGGAGGAGGTCACCTTTCATATGAAAATTGGAATTATTGGTGCGGGTGCCTCAGGTGCCTACTTAGCGATTAGACTTAAGGAAAAGAATCCTTCTTTTGATGTTACTTTAATTGAAAGAAACGATAAGATCCTTAAGAAAGTTTTAGTCACTGGTAACGGTAGATGTAACTACGCGAATATGGGTGACTTAACTGGCAAATACAATAACGAACTCGCTAATAAGTTGCTCAAAGAATTCAAACCACAAGATATTGTTAACGTATTCGATAGTTATGGCATCCATCCAACTTATCTAGATGAATTAGTCTTCCCAACCTCATTAAGCGCTCAAACGGTCGTTTTGATGCTTTCTAAGAAGATTGAAGAATTAGGCATTAAAGTCAAACTTAATGAAAGCGTTATCGATTATCAAAAAAGAGATAATAAGTTCTACGTTAAGACTAATGAAAATGAATATATTTTCGATAAGTTAGTGATTTCCGCTGGTGGCATCGCCTATCCTCAATTAGGTACAGATGGTACGCTTTTAAATATCTTAAAAAAGAAAGGCTATAAGATTGAAACCTTATCACCTTCTTTAAGTCCAATTAAAACCAAAGAAAACACTAAGAAGATTTCAGGTCAACGCGCTAAAGGTAGAGTTACATTATTATGTAATAATAAAGAAGTCTATCAAGAAGACGGAGAAATCTTATTTAAGGATGATGGTATAAGTGGCATTGTTATCTTAAATATGTCCGCTAGAATCAATCGCTTAGTTGATAAAAAGAATATTAAATTAGTAGTGGATTTAGCCATTAATTCCAAATCTATCAAACAAGAGCAATATTATGAATATGTCGCCCCAAAGATCGCGGAATATCTATTAAGTAACAATTTAGATATCCATAATCTAACTTTCACATTCAAAGATTTTTATGAATATAAAATTGCTGAAGTGAGCCATGGTGGCCTTTCTTTAAGTGAAGTTAATGATTCTCTAGAATCAAAGAAAGAAAGCGGCCTATATTTCACTGGTGAAGTGTTAGATATTGATGGCATGTGTGGCGGCTATAACTTAATGTTCGCATTCGCATCCGCTGAAAAAGTCAGCAAAGCTCTAGGAGAATAACATGTATCAACAAGAATTTATTATTTCCAATAACGATGTCGATTATCGTTTTACCTTAAAACCCGCTAATTTATATCGTTTATTTCAAGACGCAGCCTTAAAGGCTACTGAATCAGTGGGTTCTGATTCTATTTCGTTATCAAAAAGAGGTATTGACTGGGTCATTACTAGAATGGACGTGGAAATCAAAAGATTACCACGCTGCAATGAAAAGATTACAATCTGCACATATCCTGGTAAAGATATGGCAATGTTGTATCCACGTTTCTTCTACATCAAAGATGAAAGCAATAACGTTATCGTGAGAGCCTCATCTATTTGGGCATTGATTGACGCTAAAACTAGAAAAGTTATCGTCGATAAAGATGTCATCAATAAACTTCCACCTGAAACAAGTGATTATGAATTACCATTACCTGGCAAAATCGTCGCCAGTGAAGATAACATCCAAATCGAAACAAGAAAAATTCACTATAGTGATTTAGACTTCAACTGCCATATGAACAATGTCCGTTATGTGGAATTATTAATGGACACTCATGACTTTGAATTCTATAAGACACATCGTCCAAGTTTTATTTCCTTAAATTACATTAAAGAAATCAAAGAAAACGAAATGGTCACTGTTTACAGTGATAGAAATAATCCAGAAACCATTGAAGTAAAAGTCGATGGTGGAACTTCCTTCTTAGGAAAAGTGACATTCGTAGAAGAATAGAAAAAAGGAGCATGTGCTCCTTTTGTTTTGAATTACTTGATGTGAAGTTTCCAATAACTTGGAAGTTCAACTTCTGGCCTTTCATAAGTTAATGATAATGTGTCATGCTTCACATATTTTTCATTTAAACTAGCTTGATATTCATAGCCCACTAATAAGTTTTCAAAATATTCCATCTTGAATATTACTTTGTTAATGCTAGAGCCATCGATTTCTACGGGGCTTTTCGCGGTGGAAGTCGTTTCTAAGATTAAGCTTCCTTTTCCTCTAGAAGCAAATTTGGCTGTGTGTTCAAAATTATCATCTTCCAAAAATTCGAAGAATTTGTTGTAATCCGCAAAGCGATTATAATATTCAGTCATTCTTCTCTTTGCTAGATGTTCAAATGCAACGGACATGCTACCTGCAGAAAATCCAGTTTCTTTTTCAGTATATGAAATGATGAAATATTCGTCTAAATCCTTATCTTTCTTCTCAACAAATAGAACGTTACCATAATCGTTTGTTTGCTTGTGGACTAGTATTGTGTCATACAAACCACTAGTAGAAAAATATTCGTCTTCATCTTCAATGAAAGACATTTCAACATTATCGATGTTTTTATAATCGATGAGATGTGTTTTTGAATAAGTAGATTGATATTGCTCGCTTTCGACCGCTTCTTTTGTTTCAACGTGAAAAACGAAATCACCCTTTTTTACGCGTGCATCTTTGTCAACGTTGTAGAAATCAGTAACAAGATTGCTTGTGGATTCTTGCGCTGATTCTTTATTAATGTCGTGTGCATCTGGAATCTCCACAGGCACAAATGATCCTATATTTTGTAAATCAAAATGGTGTTTAGTCGAATTACACGCTACTAATAGAAGAGATGAAGCAAGTAATAACATTATCTTTTTCATATGGAATACCTCATTCATTCAATAAGTGTAAGTAAATGAGTTGTGTTTATCAATATTTTTTAAAAAAGAAGCGAAATTAATCGCTTCTATTTTTAATTAGTTGGATATTGTTATTTTAAGACAACCTTATGGAAGGCTTTTTTACCTTTCTTGATTTTGATTGGTTCCGCTAAATCGGCCTTAGTGATTCTTAAGTTTACATCACTAATCTTATTGCCGTTAAGGGAGATACCGCCTTGATCAATAAGCCTTCTAGCTTCGCCTTTAGAAGCGGCTAACTTAGTTAAGACTAATAAATCTAATAAACCGATATCATTTTCGAGTTCGATTTCAGTGGTTGGCATATTAGCGTCATCACCATCACCAGAGAATAATGCACGTGCGGCCTCTAATGCTTTTTTAGCTTCTTCTTCACCATGTACTAACTTAGTGATTTCAAAGGCTAAGATTTCTTTCTTTTCGTTGATTCTTTCACCTGGCCATTTTGCCATTTCTTCAATTTCTTCAATTGGTAAGAAAGTAATCATCTTTAAGCATTTATCAACGTCAGCGTCGTTAACATTTCTCCAGTATTGGAAGAATTCATATGGAGATGTCTTATCTTTATCTAACCAAAGAGCACCGTTAACGGATTTACCCATTTTCTTGCCTTCACTATTAGTTAATAGTGGAATAGTTAAGGCAAAAGCGTCTTTACCAGTTTTCTTTCTGATGAGTTCGGTACCAGCGAGCATATTGCTCCATTGGTCATCGCCACCAAATTCCATATTGCAGCCATAATGTTCATGTAAGTAATAGAAGTCATAGGACTGCATAATCATGTAGTT
>CAMJWS010000006.1 GCA_946409515.1 uncultured Caryophanales bacterium | reverse complement strand
GTCTTATGGACTGCAAAGCCGCTTTATTAAACAACGGTGAAGATTTAGACAAAGCTACTGACTGGTTAAGAGAAAAGGGTTTAGCCAAAGCCGCTAAGAAAGCCGATCGTATTGCTGCTGAAGGTTTAGCCTTAACAAAGACATGCGAAAAATGTGGTAAATCCGTCGTTATCGAAGTTAACTGTGAAACAGACTTCGTCGCTAAAGGTGATGCTTTCCGTGAATTAGTGGAAAACTGCGCTAAAGTCATCTTAGAAAAAGAACCAAAAGATGTTGAAGAAGCTAAAGCTTTAACAACTGACTTATTCACAGACGCTACAGTTAAAATGGGTGAAAAATTCGATTTACGTAGATTCACTCTCATTAACCAAGAAGCTGGCCAATTCGTTTACACATACATCCACATGGGTGGTAAGATTGCCGTTGCTGTCGTTTTAGATAAAGAAGATCCAGAATTAGGTAAAGGTATTGCTATGCACATCGCTGCTAATAACCCTGCCTACTTAGACACAAACGCTATCGGTAGTGATGCTATCGAACACGAAACAAAGATCCAACTCGAAGCTGCTAAGCAAGATCCAAAACTCGCTGGCAAGCCAGAAGAAATGCTCAAGAAAATCATCGGTGGTAAAGTTAACAAATACTTCGCCGAAATGGTTCTTCTTGAACAACCATACTTACTTGATACTGAATCTGGTAAGAAAGTTGGCCAAGTCCTTCAAGAAAAGAAGACAAACGTTCTCAAATACGTCCGTTACCAAGTTGGTGAAGGTATTGAAAAACGTAAAGATGATTTCGCTAGCGAAGTCATGAGCCAAATGAAGTAATTAAACAATTAAAAGAAGCACCTTTTGGTGTTTCTTTTTTTAGGAGGCAAAACATGGCATATAAAAGAGTTTTATTAAAGCTATCAGGCGAAGCCTTAAAGGAAAATAGTGACGCTATTCTTTCCGCTGAAGCATTGGATAACATGGCGCAAATGGTCAAGAAAATCCATGAAAGTGGTGTGCAAGTTTGCATTGTTATCGGCGCTGGTAATATCTGGCGTGGTAAGATCGCTAAAGATGCAGGTATGGATCAATATGAAGCGGACTATATGGGCATGATGGGTACCGTTATTAACGCTGTTGCATTAGGTGCTAGATTAAAAGTCTTAGGTGTTAAATCACTTGTTACAAGCGCTATCGGTCCAGTCCCAGAAGTCAATGTTCCTTATAGCGTTGAAGTCGCTGATAAAGCCATGAATGAAGGCAAGGTTGTCTTCCTTTCAGGTGGCACGGGTAAACCATATTGCTCCACAGATACCGCTGCAGCAATGCGTGCAGTTGAACTTAACTGTGATGCGATTTTAATGGGCAAGAATGGTGTAGAGGGTGTTTATGATAAAGATCCAAGAAAAGATGCCACCGCGAAATTCTTCCCAGTTATCACTTATGAAGAAATGTTAAAACTTAATCTTCAAATTATGGATACATCTGCGATAGAATTAATTAAGGATAAAGATATCCAAATTCGTGTCTTTAGAATGGAAGCTGATAATTTTATCGCTGCCGCTCAAGGCAAGAACATTGGTAGTATCTGCAAAAAAGGAGAATAATCACCTATGGATGAACTCGTATTAGATATGCAAGAAAAGATGAATAAATCCATCGATTCTTTAAAACAACAATTAACCTCTTTAAGAACAGGTAAAGCAACACCAAATATGCTTAACGGCATTGAAGTTGATTATTACGGTACAATGACCCCAATCAACCAAATGAGTTCCGTTTCTGTTCCAGAACCAAGACAATTACTTATTAAACCTTACGATAAAAATGACGCTAAATCCATTATCGCTGCCATTAATAAGAGCGATTTAGGAATTAACCCAATTAACGAAGGTACACAAATCAGATTAACAATTCCTCCTCTAACAGAAGAAAGAAGAAGAGAAGTTGTTAAACAAGCTAAGAAATATGGTGAAGACATTAAGGTTGCGATCCGTAACATCCGTCGTGACTATATTGAATTAGCCAAAGATGATGAAGCCTATACAGAAGACTATCAAAAGAAGATGTTAGAAGACTTAGAAAAAGTCGTTACAGATTCCATTAAAGCGGTCGATGCAGTCGTCGCTGACAAAGAAAAAGAATTGATGTCTATCTAATCATCAACTAAGAAAAGTGAATAAAAGAGCGGATATTTGTTACAAATACCGCTTTTTATGTGTATACTATTTTTAAGTGCTAAAACTATGAGAGATCATAAACCTATTTTTCAACCAAACGAATTAAGTAATGAAGCCGCTACATCGATGCGCACTAGAATCATCGCTGGCTTAGCAGCAATCGCGATTATTTTACCTTTCGTTATCTTTGGCGATTGGCCATTCTTTGGCTTTGTTTGTGTAGTTTTGGTTTTTGCTATTATTGAAATCATTAGATGTGCTAAAACAAAATATTCCAAGGCTTTATATATCACAGCCTTTATCTTAGCGTTCTTAATACTGTTCTGGAATTTCTTCCAAGATATTCCAAAGATGTTTGATAATTCATTAGCGGAACCTGATAAATGGCATGGCTTGTATGATAGTTATAATCGTGTCACATTAAGTGTCACTATTGTGTTCATCGGCATTATTCTTTCAGCAATGACAGTCATCGTTGATAAGAACTTTACCATCATCGATGCTTGTTTCATTATTACTACGGTCATTATTATTGCCTTAGGCTTAGAGAGTTTGCTATTTATTCGTTATATTCCTGTTCATCAATATCATGAAGAATTAGCAGAATTAGGCAAAACGGTACCATATATCAATGGCTTTGATAATGCTGAATCATTCTTATTCCTTTTATATGTGGCACTAGGTGCTTGCTTAAATGATGCGTTTGCCTACTTCGTTGGTGTCTTCTTTGGCAAACACAAAATGAATCCAAGACTATCTCCTAAGAAAACTTGGGAAGGTTTCTTTGGTGGTGTGATTTTAACTAGTATATTCTGCTCAGGCTTTGCTTTCATCATGAGCGCAGTTGGTCATCCAGTGTTGAAAGGCTTACTTGATATTGAGCACTGGTATCACATCATTATTCTTTCTACATTAATTCCACTCGTGTCTGTTGTTGGTGACTTAGTCTTCTCATCCATTAAGAGACACTACGAAATCAAAGATTTCAGTAGATTAATTCCAGGTCATGGTGGTATTCTTGACCGTTTAGATTCGATTTTATTCTCCACAATTACAGTGGCAATTTATACATGTATCTTCCTTCTTAATAAAGATGGAGGCTTTATTCTTCCATGATGACTATATGCCTCTTAGGGGCATCTGGTTCAATCGGCAGTCAAACAATTGATGTGATGCTCAAAAACCCAAATGATTTTGACCTCCTCGCTTTTTCTGTTGGTCATCAAACAAGAAAGATTAGAGGCATTTTAAATCATTTCCCAAATGTTAAAGCTATCTGCATCCAAGATAAAAATAAACTTAGTTATTTCAAGAAAGCCTATTCAAACATCGCATTCTTTTCAGGTGATGAAGGTTTGCTTGAATTAATTAGAGTGAGCAAAGCTCAAATGGTTGTTAACGCTTTAGTGGGTTTTGTTGGTTTAAGGCCCACAATTGAGGCATTAGAAAATAACAAAATAGTGGCCTTATCAAATAAGGAATCTTTAGTCGTTGGTGGTGAACTCATTAATGACTTATTAAAACAAGGCAAAGGTAAACTAGTTCCAATTGATAGTGAACACGTCGCTATTGCTAAGTGTTTGGCTGTCCAAGATACCGATATTGATAAGGTTATCATTACCGCTTCTGGTGGTGCTTTTAGAAATCTAAATAGAGATCAATTAAAAGACGTTACCCCAGAACAAGCACTTAACCATCCTAACTGGAAAATGGGTAAAAAGATTACCATCGATAGCGCTACTATGGTCAATAAAGCTTTTGAAATCATTGAAGCGCATTATCTATTTGGACTACCAATAGATAAAATCTCCACAATTTTGAATTTAAACTCTTACGTACATTCGCTTGTGCGCTATAATAATGGCACGTATCGCATGGAGGTTGGTAAGCCTGACATGCGTAAGCCAATTAAGTATGCCTTATATCAAGGCTTAATCAATTATGATACTGTCGTGAGTGATGATCTTTCTAAGATTAAAAATACGACTTTTGCCGACTTTAACGAAGACCGTTATCCGATCGTTAGATTAGCTAAGAAAGTCGTCTTAGAAAAAGGAACACTAGGTGCGGTATTTAACGCCGCTAACGAAGAAGCAGTTTATGCTTTTTTAGACCATAAGATTCCTTTCTTGGGTATTGAAGAAATCATCAATCAATGTGTGAGTGAACACAAAATTATTAAAAAGCCAAACTATGACACACTTAAGAAGATAGATTTATCTACGAGAGCGAGAGTCAAAGAGCTTATTAACGGAAGGAGGAACTAAGAATGGAAGTATTAACCACAATTCTTTACATTTTATTATTCATTGTTTTCCTATCCGTTTTAATTATTGTTCATGAACTAGGACATCTTGCCGCAGCTAAAGCATTCCATGTCTACTGTTTAGAATATTCAGTCGGTATGGGGCCTCTTATTTTTAAGTTTAAAAGGAAGAATGGTGAAACTCAGTTCTCATTAAGAGCCATTCCTTTTGGTGGCTATGTCTCAATGTATGGAGAAGGAGTGGAACTACCAGAAGGGGTAGAAATACCACCTGAACGTTCACTTAATAATATCAAGTGGTGGAAGCGCGCCATCATTTTAGTGGCAGGCGTTACAATGAACTCCTTACTCGCAATTACTTTCTTCTTTATTAGTAACTGCATTCCACAACAAACATATGATTATATTAATCAAATCTCTATTAAAGAATCTTCAGCAGCATATATCGCTGGTTTAAGAAGCGAAGAATACATCAAAGTTGACAACTGGCAATACTACGATGAAGTATCCAATGTTCAAAGAACATACTTCCTCGCGGATACCGCTACAACATTTGATGGTGATGATTCCGTTAAGTATGCGACATGCTTTAACTTCACAAATCTCAGTTTAAAGAACACTGACTTTGCTAACTTTACATACATCTATGAAACTAAAGCCGCTAATGAATTAGGTAGTGTCTATTTAGTAACATATGAAGAAGGTCAAACGACAAGATTCTTATTAAGAAGTGATGGACCAGAAACAATTGATGTTGTTAATGGTACATGGAAAATTGGTGATAAAGCCTTAGAAGTCCAAGATCCATATCAAGGCAACTATAAAATCGAATCCATTAAGAAGGTTTCAATGGATGGTCAATTAATTCCTGATTTCAGTAAATACGTGACTCCTGCTTTTACAAACGCTAATATTCATATCACAAAGAGAGTTCCTGGTACAGGAGATCAAGAAGGTAAACTCGTTGATGGCGATGTTACTTCCTTTGATATCCAACAAAAAGATGGTGCTATTTCAACCTATGGTTGTTCTTTATATTTAAGAACTATCCAACTCAACGCTGGTCAAGCATTCGGTAAAAGCTTCCGTGACTTTGGTGAATCATCCCTCTTATTGGTGAGAGCTATTGGTGACTTATTCACTAAACCAAGTGCTTGGAAAGATACTGGTGGTATTATTGCTGTTGCTTTTGAAACAACAGGCGTCTTACAAAACTTTGGCTTTGCTAGATTCTTATATGTTTGGGCTTTTATTTCCGTTAACTTAGCAATATTTAATCTTCTACCATTCCCTGGCTTAGATGGCTGGCAATTACTTGTCACATTCGTTGAAGCAGGAACAAGAAGAAAAATTCCAGATAAAGTTAAAAATATTGTCTCCCTTATTGGCTTAGGCTTGTTATTATTACTCATGGGAGCATTAATAGTTAAAGACGTAGCGCGCTACATCTTTATGGCGGTAGTGTTATGACAGATAAGATGATATCTTTCTTAAACCATATTCACATCGACAATGTCGAAGCTTTTGACTTGGACTTTGAAATGGTGGGTCGTAACCGCTTTAAACGTGAACAAATCGATATGGTTATCGTTAAAAACACTCCTTGGAAATATCACTTATTAAGGCAGTTCCAAGACGGTTTAAATACGCTAACTTATCCATATATGCTCCGCTTCTCATATATAGTGAGACCTGATATGAATGACCTATTAGGATTATTTGAAGAATGGTATCAAACCATATACCATGTCCCTCATAATCTCCTTCTAGAACCACAAAATGAATCATTACTTAAGGTCACTTATGCTAACGAATCAGAGAAAGAACAATACCAAAGTTGTATCAAAGACTTTAGAGACTTTTTAGATTTCTTAAATTACGAATTCTCCATTATTGAAGAAGTTGCTCCTCAAGAGGAAGAAGTTAATATCTCTAAGAGTGAAATGCGTAAGATTGTCCAAAAGGCTAATAAAGAAGCGGAAGAAGCTTTAGAAGAAGAAAGCGCCGCCAGACAAATCAACGACCGTAGTGAAGTTGAACAATTAATCGCAGAAGAAAAAGCGCAGTTAAATGAAGAAACTGAAGACGAATTATTAAAACGCGCTCGTCAAAACGCTAGAGAAATGGCAAGAGATAGAGAAAGAGCAAGATTAAATAAACGTGGTAACTATGAACCGCTTGAAAAGATTGATGACATAGTGAGAACTAGTGACCATGTCGACTTCTCCGCGAAGGTGTTTTCTGTTGAAATTAACGAATACGGTGATCGAAAAAAACTAAATATTGGCTTATTTGATGATGATGGCGCTATTTACGCTAACATGTATCAAAACGCATCCTTATCCGATGAAACAATTGAAGAAATGAAGAAGTGGGGCACTAATGTCCGTGTGCGTGGTGCTGCCTACTTTGATGAATATAACAAAACTATGGCGGTCAAAGCCCATTACATTGACTTATTACCACCAGATGAAATTGAAAAAGATTCTTCTGAAAAGAAACGTGTCGAACTTCATTTACATTCTAATATGTCAACGATGGATGGCATCAGCCATATGATTGAATACGCTAAATATGCAAAAGCCTTAGGTCATACTGCTATGGCTATTACTGACCATGCTGTTGTTCAAGGCTATCCAGATGCTCAAGAAGCTGGTAAGAAGACTGGCATCAAGATGCTTTATGGTGTCGAATTCTACATGGTTGATGACCTTAAATATATCCAAAACCCATCACCTATCGAATTAAATAAAGCTAAATATGTTGTTCTCGACTTAGAAACAACTGGTTTAAATGCCTACTATGATCGCATTATTGAATTTGGTGCGGTTAAGGTTGAGCATGGTATTGTTACTGAAAGCGTTGATATTTTAATCAATCCTGAAAGACCACTTCCAAAGCGTATCGTTGAAATTACTAACATCACGGACAAGATGTTAGAAAATAAACCAACTATTAAAGAAGCCTTACCAAAGATCCTTGAATGGATTGGTGATGCGATTTTAGTGACACATAACGCTTCCTTCGACTTTTCATTCTTACAATATGCCTTAAAGAGAGAGAACATGCCGGTTTTAACTAATCCAGTAATCGACACCCTTCCTTTATCACGTTATTTATTCCCAGAATCGAGAAGCCATACCTTAGGTAGCTTATGCCGTAATATGGAAGTCGAATATAAAGAAGATGAAGCCCATAGAGCGGACTACGACGCTAGAGTCTTAAATGATGTTTGGATGCCAATGCTTGTTCTTTTAACAAAGGGCAATCGTCACTTAACACACGCTGCTTTAGGCGAATTAGGTACTCCTAAAGCTCTTTATAAACATATTAGACCAACCCATGTCATTGCTTTAGCGAAGAATAAAGAAGGTTTGAAGGCTTTATATAAGCTTGTTTCCTACTCACACATCGACTATTTAGCGGATGTTCCAAAGATTCCACGTAAAGAAATCGAGAAATTAAGAGAGAACCTTATTATCGGTTCTGCTTGCTTTAACGGCGATGTCTTTAGAGCGGCTTCTAACTATGGTGATGATGTTTTAAAACAAACCATCTCATTCTATGACTATATTGAAATTCAACCATTAGAAAACTACTCATTCCTCATCAATATGGGTGATATGGGTAAAGAAGACTTATTAATGCATATTAAAGATATCGTTAGATGCGCTGATGAAATGGGCAAACCAGTCTGCGCTACTGGTGATGTTCACTATGTTGATAAGAGACATAAAGTCTTTAGAGATGTTTATATTTCCGCTAAAGGTATCGGTGGTGTGAATCACCCACTCAATCCATATAAGCGTAGTAAAATGCCTGAATTTGAAAACCCAGATCAACATTATCGTTCAACAGATGAAATGCTTAAATGTATGGAATTCTTAGGTGAAGAAAAAGCCTATGAAGTGACAGTCACAAATACCAACTTAATCGCTGATATGATTGAGCCTATTTTGCCTGTTCCTAATGATCACTTATATACCCCAACCATTGAAAACTGCGAAAACAATTTAAAGAACATGTGCTACGAAAAAGCCCATGAATTATATGGTGATCCACTCCCTGAATATATTGAAACTCGTTTAGAAAAAGAGCTTAACGGTATTATTAGCAATGGTTATTCCGTTATTTACTACATCGCTCACTTATTAATTAAGAAAGCAAACGAAGATGGTTATATCGTTGGTAGCCGTGGTTCTGTCGGTTCTTCTTTTGTTGCGACCATGTCAAACATCACCGAAGTTAATCCGTTACCTCCACATTATCGCTGCCCAAAATGTAAACACTTTGAATGGACAAGTGAAACAATGCCTGAATATCGTTCAGGTTATGATTTACCAGATAGAGTGTGCCCAGAATGTGGTACACCTATGGTCCATGATGGTCAAAACATTCCATTTGAAACATTCTTAGGTTTCAATGCTGAAAAGACTCCTGATATTGACCTTAACTTCCCTGGCGACTATCAAGCTAAGGCGCATGACTACACTAAAGTGTTGTTAGGTGAAAACAATGTCTTTAGAGCGGGTACTATTGAAACAGTTGCGGATAAGACTGCTTTCGGTTTTGCGCGTGGTTATATAGAAAGAAAAGGTTTAGACCTTGAAACATATCCAAAAGTGAAGATTGCTTATCTTGCTAGTGGTTGTATTGATGTTAAACGTACAACAGGTCAACACCCAGGTGGTATCGTCGTTGTTCCTACTGACCATGAAGTCTATGACTTCACACCTGTCCAATATCCTGCTGATGATATCGATAGTAACTGGAAGACCACACACTTCGACTTCCACTCCATTCACGATACTATTCTTAAACTTGACCTCCTAGGTCACGTTGACCCAATGGCGTTAAAAATGATGTCTGACTTAACAGGTGTTAAGCTTCAAGATATTCCAATGAATGATAAGAAAGTGCTTTCCTTATTCTCTAGCGCGGAAGCTTTAGGTATGGATCATGACTACACCAACGCAAAAACAGGTGCGTTATTACTTCCTGAATTCGGTACTGAATTCGTTAGAGGCGTTTTGGAAGAAACAAATCCTAAATCATTCTCTGACTTAGTTATTATTTCTGGCTTAACCCATGGTACTGGTGTGTGGCAGGGTAACTCAGATGAACTTGTTAAAAACGGCACTGCGACATTACAAGAAGTTATTGGATGTCGTGATGATATTATGACCTATCTTATTGGTAAGGGTATTCCAAGTAATATCTCCTTTATGATTATGGAAGATGTTCGTAAAGGCCGTGGCTTAAAAGAACAGTATGAAGAAATTATGAAGGCTAATAAAGTGCCTGAATGGTATATCGAATCCTGTAAGAAAATTAAGTACATGTTCCCTAAAGGTCACGCTGTCGCGTATGTTACTATGGCGGTCAGAGTAGGTTACTTCAAAATCTACTATCCTTTAGAGTTCTATGCGACATTCTTCTCTGTCAGAAGTAAGCAATATGACATCAAGACTATGATCAAAGGAAAGGATGCCATCATTAGTAAAATTGAAGAATTACGCACAAAACAAAGAATTTCTAATGAAAAGCTTTCACCAAAAGAAGCAGAACAATTAAAGACCTTAATCAACGCATTAGAAATGGTGCAAAGAGGTTATTCTTTCTCCAACATTGATTTATATAGAAGTGATGCATCTAACTTTGTCGTCGACTATGAACATAAAGCTCTTATTCCACCGTTCATTACCATTGATGGTTTAGGTGAAAACAACGCCATCACAGTCGTGGAAGAAAGAAAGAAAGGTGAATTCTTCTCTAAGGAAGACTTATTAAGAAGAACCAAACTCACATCCACTAATGTCCAAGACTTAACAGATATGGGTGTTTTGGATTCACTCTCTGAAAGCGATCAACTTTCATTATTCGATTTCTAAGCGGGAAGTAGCACAGCTTGGTAGTGCGCTCGCTTCGGGAGCGAGAGGTCGTGGGTTCGAATCCCATCTTTCCGACCATTGATTACTATGCCTTGATTAATCAAGGCTTTTATTTTATATTGTAAAACTGAACAATGTTTAGTATTATATTCGAGGCATAATTATGAACACTAAAAACTGCAAAGAAGAATTAATTAATATCACAACCGCCCTCATTAATGAAAATAATGGGGATGTTGATAAAGTCACGATTAGAGATATCACCTCTAGAAGTGGTGTTTCTGTTGGCTTAATTAATTACCATTTCGGAAGCAAAGATAACTTAATCGCAGAATGTGTTCAAAGAATCATTACTGGTATTATTACTAGCTTTAAGCCAAATATCGAAGTGGGTAAAGACTTATCACCATTTGAAGCCGCTAAAGCAAGAACAATAGATACTGCTTGTCGAGTCTTTGATTATCTATTTGAAAATCCATCCATCGCAAGAGTGTCTATCACAAGTGATTACAATAACTTCACAAGTAACACTAATACTTACTACTCGATCCGTGGTAGTGCAGCAGTGATGGGCAAGGACTATAAAGATGAATCAACAAGAGAATTCATCGCTTTTGCTTTGGTAAGTACAATGCAATCTGCTTTCTTACGAGCGCTTAAAGAGCCAGTATTTATGGGTTATGACTTTTCTAAAAGAGAAGATAGAAATCGTTATGTCGTTGATTTAGTTAATCAAATAATGAAGGAGTAGTTTATGACTAGATTTAAAGTATTTAGAGTTTTATTACTCGTTTTTTGTTTCTTTATTGGTTTAGGCGCCTTATATGGCGGCACCGCTATGCTAATAAAACCAGATGGGAGTCTTTTAAGAATGGAACAAATGCTTCCATATTTCCAAGTCTTACCATTCGCAGATGTCTTGTTCCAAGACTATATTTTCCCAGGTATTGCATTAATCATTGTTAACGGCATTACCAACTTAACCGCTGCAACGTTAATCATTTTTAGGAAGAGAATTGGTTATGTTTTAGGCACAATATTTGGTTTTACCTTAATGCTTTGGATTATTATTCAATTTGTGATCTTCCCTGCTAATGTATTAAGCACAACCTATTTCATTCTAGGTGTTTTACAGCTCGTATGCGGCTATGTTGCCTTAGTGGCTTATAACCAAGTAAATTTCAAATTTAGTGAAGACGCGTATCAATATATCGATAAAAATTCCAAGACACTTGTCGTCTATTTTTCTAGGATGCAGTTCACTAAACGTATTGCTTATGTTAAGGCAAATAAAGAGCACGCCAATATCGTGGAATTAAAAACAAAAGAAAGAACAGAAGGTACATTAGGCTTCTGGTGGTGTGGTCGCTTTGGTATGCATAAGTGGCCTATGGAAACATATCCATTAGATATTGATTTGAATAAATATGAAAAAGTCATCCTAGTAACACCTGTGTGGGTCTTTAAAATGTGTGGGCCTATGAGAGACTTCATAAATAAGAACAAAGAAGTACTTAAGAATAAAGAAATCGAAGTCGTGTTCAATCATTTCAATCCATGGTTACCAAAAGGCGCTATTAAAGAGATTGAAAGGGACATCAATATCTCCAAAGTTGAATCTAAAACCACTTGGTTAGGTCATACATTCAAACTATAAAGTATATTGGTATACATTCTTATTAGTTAATAAGATAATAGAGCTATGAAAACGATTTATCTTGCAGGTGGTTGCTTTTGGGGAGTGGAACACTTCTTCTCTCTCGCTAAAGGTATTGTTAATACCGAAGTTGGCTATGCCAATGGTACTTTAGATAACCCTAAATACGAAGATTTAAAACATGGTTTAGATGACGCTAGTGAAACAGTGAAAATCGACTATGATGAAAATATCATTTCTTTAGAAAAGATTCTTGAATTATATCTTAGAGTAGTGGATCCATATTCCGTTAATAAACAAGGTGAAGACGAAGGCATCCAATACCGCACAGGCGTTTATTATCAAAATGATATCGATAAAGAGATTATTAAAAAATATTTCGATAAAGTCTTAGAAAAAGATTATAAGATTGAGGTCACTAGACTTAATAAGTTCTATACCGCTGAAGAGTATCATCAAGACTACTTGGATAAGAATCCTCAAGGGTACTGCCATATAAATATGGCTAAGCTCAAAGAAGAAGAAAGAAAATAACAAATTGTCATTCTTGAAGAATGGCTTTTTTGTTGCTATCATTTTTAGGAATGAATTGAGGATTTTATATGAAAAACACGAAAGTGACTTTATTTTCTTTAGCAATGGTTGCTGTTTTAGTGTCCTGCACAAATAATGGGCCAAAGAAAGAATATTACATTAGATTAAATGATGTAGAAAATACCACAATGGTGACTTCAAACGTCAAAACATACATTGACGACATGAAAAAGCAAGAAGTCCAATACAAAGCAGAAGGTGGAGACATCTATAAGATTTGGGACTTATATGGTGAAGATGGTATCGATATTGATGAAGGCAGCAAGAAAGATGAAGATAGAGTCTATCTTGATACTGGCGACGTCAATGGTAAGAACCAAACAGTGAGAAACAGCACTCCAGATAGAAGCGATAAGAACACTGGTGTTGATTTAGTCTTTAACGTTGTGGAAGGTCATGAAGCTGAACAATATAAAGTTTTAGTGAGCGATAATGAAAACTTTGAAAACTCTAAAACATATGTCACAAAAGAAACATCAGTTAATGTCAAAAATCTTTTTGCTAGTACAAAGTACTATTGGAAAGTAGAAGGTAATAACGAAGAATCCGATGTTGGCACATTCACCACAGGTGATTATGTCCGCTGGATTAGTGCTCGTCCATTATTCAATGTCCGTGATAATGGTGGCTTTATGACTGATTCTGGTAAAAGAGTTAAACAAGGTCTCATCTATAGAGGTGGTGAAATCACCATTAAGACATGGGGCGATCACTCCTTAACCATGACTGAAGAAAGCAAGAAAGTCTTTAGAGAAGATATGGGTATGGTCGGTGGTCTTGAAATCGACTTAAGAGGTACTGGTGACGTTGGTGATAACTATCCAGCAACAAAGAATGTCTGTGGCTTTGCGGAAGATGGCGATATCGCTTATGAAATGCTCGCAATTAAGTCCTATAACGAAACATTCTCAAAAGATGGTACAGGTGCCACAAATCCTACCAAAGCTAGACAAACAGTCGCAGCTATCTTTGAACACATTAAAGAAGCTGATCAAAAACCAATTTATTATCACTGCTATGGTGGTGCCGATAGAACTGGTACACTTGGCTTCTTAATTAACGGTTTATTAGGTGTTAGCTATAGTGACTTAGTTATTGACTTTGAATTAACTTCCTATAGTTCCATCAATAACGAACACATTAGAAGCCGTCATCTTCAGGTGGCGGTTTTTTTAATTCTCAATCGTTTTTATTGTAAATAAATAACTATTGAATGTATAATTACTTCGGTCATATTTAAGGAGAATTAATTAAATGGCAAAAATTACATATGTACACGGCCGTGAAGTGTTAGACTCTCGTGGCAATCCAACAGTCGAAGTCGAAGTCCGTTTAGATGACGGTACACGCGCTTCCGCCATTGTCCCATCCGGTGCTTCCACAGGTGAATCCGAAGCCCTCGAATTAAGAGATGGTGACAAAGCTAGATATTTAGGTAAAGGTGTCTTAAAAGCCGTTAAGAACGTTAACGTAGTTATCGCTCCAGCAGTCTTAGGCTTAGAAGCCACACAACAAAACAAATTAGATGCTATCTTGCTCAAATTAGATGGTACTCCATTCAAAAAGAACTTAGGCGCTAACGCCACATTAGGTGTTTCCTTAGCCGTTGCTAGAGCTGCTGCTCAAAGCTTAGGCTTACCATTATACCGTTACATCGGTGGTGCTAATGCTAAAGTCTTACCAACACCATGTATGAACGTTATCAACGGTGGTGCTCATGCTGAGTCCACAGTTGACTTCCAAGAATTCTTCATCATCCCAGCTGGTTTCGATACATTCCGTGAAGCCTTAAGAGCCGGTGTTGAAGTTTTCCACGCTTTAAAGAAAGTCGTTAAAGGCAAAGGTTATGAAACCGGTGTTGGTGATGAAGGTGGTTTCGCTCCTTCTTGCAAACACGGTAACGAAGAACCATTAGAATTAATCGAAGAAGCTATTAAGAATGCTGGCTACGAAGTTGGCAAACAAATCTTCCTCGGTATGGACGTTGCTTCCTCTGAATTCTATGATGCTAAAACAGGCAAATACACATTAGAAAAATCCGGTGAAGGTTCCTATGATAGCAAGGGCTTCATTGCTTACTTACAAAAGTTAGTCAAAGATCACCCAGCCATCATCACCATCGAAGATGGTTTAGCGGAATCTGACTGGGAAGGTTGGGCCGAACTCACTAAAGAACTCGGTGGCAAAATCCAACTCGTTGGTGACGACTTATTTGTTACAAATCCTGCCTTCTTAAGAAAAGGTATCGATAACAACGTTGCTAACTCAATCTTAATTAAAGTTAACCAAATCGGTACATTAACCGAAACATTAGACGCTATCCGTTTAGCTCAAACAAACGCCTACACCACGATGGTTTCCCACCGTTCTGGTGAAACAGAAGACGTTACAATCGCTGACTTAGCCGTCGCTGTTAACGCTGGCCAAATCAAAACTGGTTCTGCTTCTAGAACAGACAGAATGGCCAAATACAACCAATTATTAAGAATTGAAGAAGAATTAGGCGAAGAAGCTCAATATCTTGGCTTAAAAGCTTTCAAAAATCAAAAGTAATTGATTAACAAAAAACAAATAAAACTTCCGTTCAATCGGAAGTTTTTTTGTATTCATCGAATAAATGTGCTATTTTTTACTAGAGGAAATAATTATGAAACCATTAATTAAATATAGTTTAGTTATATTAGCAGCTTTTTCTTTAGTCGCTTGTGGCGTTAATGAAAACACAAACACTTCTTCTAAAAGCATTAGCACAATCAGCGTTAGTAGCCTTCCTGAAGGCTCAGGAGTAAGCCCTGAAGCATTTGATAGTGAGGCTAATAAAATCACTGAATATAAGACCTCTAAGAAGATTACCTTTAACTTTGAGTTTCATGAAACCTTGAAAGGTTCGTGGTATATGGCCACTGATAACAAAGGAAATAGATTACCAGATGGTACTGATATTTACGCTACTAGTCAAAATGCCTTTAATCTTATAGATGGCGGTTATGAAGTTGAAAACAAAGGTGGAGATTTACCAACCAACGCCATGAATATTTATACAGCTGGTTTGCATCCTAATACATTAAAACAGTGGATTAGCAATTGTAACTCTGATAAACAATCACATGAAAAGAACCCAGACTATATGCCTGGATACGAAGAGAAATTCTTTTTAAACCCACTAAGAATGTATTACAAGGTAACAACCGCAAGAGTGGGGGATGACACAACTGTGGACGGTACCTATTCTTGCATCGAAGAATATGATGCTACTTTTAGAAATGATGGATATGTTGATACATTTACCTATAAAAAGACGTTAGAAGTCGATGGTTCTGTTAGACGAGGCATGGAATCAGTAGAACAAGTAAAATGTACATATACACTGCTTGAGAAGTGCACAATGCAATATACCTTTGAATAATAATAATTATTATTAATAAAGGATAAAGAAAAAACCGACAATAGACTGTCGGTTTTATTTTTTAAGTTGGTGCCCGGGACCGGAATCGAACCGGTACGGTATCGCTACCGCAGGATTTTAAGTCCTGTGCGTCTACCTATTCCGCCACCTGGGCATCAAGATGGTCACTCTCTGGAGAATCGAACTCCAGACCCCTTGATTAAAAGTCAAGTGCTCTACCGGCTGAGCTAGAGAGTGAAGTTTATGGCTGGGGTGACTGGGATCGAACCAGTGAGATGACAGAGTCAAAGTCTGTTGCCTTACCGCTTGGCTACACCCCAACAAACCGTAATGGTGGGAGGGGGCAGATTCGAACTGCCGAAACCAGTAGGTAGCAGATTTACAGTCTGCCGCGTTTAGCCTCTTCGCTACCCTCCCATCTATTGATGGGTTTTGGCGCACTTTCTGGTGGATGCTGACGGGCTCGAACCGCCGACCCCCACCTTGTAAGGGTGATGCTCTCCCAGCTGAGCTAAGCATCCGATTAACAATGCGCCTAAATAATATATCACTTATATATAAATATAGTCAATCAAAAAATCGCTAATTTTATAGCGACTTTCTGAACAATAAACTATTGATAGTTTCTAGTAACCTTTTTTGCCTAAAAGGTGGAACATATTCTTCTTATAAACTTCAACGCCTGGTTGATTGAATGGGTTGATATCAAGCATATAAGCACTCATCGCACACGCTCTCATAAAGAAATAGAATAAGTAACCAAGGTTATAAGCATCCAATTTGTCTAAGTAGATGACATTACATGGCACGCCACCGTCTTCATGGGCCTTTAAAGTGCCCTCAAAGGCTTTTTGATTGACGAACGCTAAGTTCTTACCTTCTAAATAATTAAGACCATCTAAATCTTCATTATCGTGTGGTATGACTATGTCATCTTTTGGATTTAAAACATTGATAATTGTTTCGAATAATAATGGTGTACCATCTTGAATATATTGACCTAAAGAGTGGAGGTCTGTAGAGAAGGTGGCGCTACTTGGATAAAGACCTTTATGTTCTTTACCTTCAGATTCACCAAATAATTGTTTAAGCCATTCACTAATTTGACTCATTTGCGGTTCATAAGTGACATACATTTCCACTGGCTTATTGTGACGGTACATATAATCTCTCATCACTGCATATTGATAACATAAGTTATCTTTAAGTGGTTTATCTTGGATTTCACTTCTTGCATCTCTAGCGCCTTTAATTAAGGCTTCAACATCAACACCAGCGCACGCAAGTGCGAAAGTACCGACAGCGGTAAAGACACTATAACGACCACCGATATCACCAGGTAAGACATAAGTGACATAGCCTTCTTGTGTCGCTAAGGTTTTTAAAGCACCTTTTTCTTTATCGGTAGTGGCAAAGATGGCTTTTCTGGCTTTTTCTTTACCAACCTTTTTCTCTAAGAGTTCTTTTAATAACCTAAAAGAAATACTTGTTTCAGTGGTGGTGCCACTTTTAGAAATAACGTTAATGGCAAAGTTTTTGTCTTCAAGATATTTCATCACTTGGGCGACATAGTTTGGTGAGAATGTTTGACCCATAAAGATGATTTCTAATTTATCAGGACTCTTTAAGCCGTTAAGTGCTTCTAACGCACTTCTTGCGCCTAAATAAGATCCACCGATGCCACAGACAACTAAAACATCAAAGTTGTCTCTGACATATTTTGCATCTTTGATTATTCTATTTAATTCGTCTTTATCATAATTGACTGGCCAATCAACCCAGCCAAGGAAATCATTGCCTGCTCCGGTTTTGTTTTTAATAACTTTGTTAATTTCATTAACTTGTTTCTCGTAACCTTTTAAAACATCTTCAGTTATGAGCTTATTTAATCTTAATTCGAGCATTTTATTTCTCCCCTTTTTCAATGTTCTCGTAAGCGTCTTTTATCCAGGAATCTAATTTATCCTTAAGTGGTAAGAATTCATCCTCACTGGTAGTGGGCATTCTTCTTTGATTTGTGTGACTTGAATACATTTCTTCTGGTGGCACTTGCTTATAAGACACTCTTAAGAAACCATTGTCTTTATCAATAGATAAAATCTTTACTTTGATTTCATCACCAACAGAACCATACTTTTCAATATCACGAATAAATGAATCGGAAATTTCCGAAATATGTAATAAACCAGTCACGCCATCATCAAAAGACATAAAAAGCGCATATGGTTTAACGTTATAAACTTTCCCAACGATTAATTGGCCAACTTGATACTTCATAATAAACACCTATCACCTAAAATGATAGCACCAGAGTAAAAGAAAAGGTAGACAATTCTATCTACCTTACTTATTTGCTAAGCTGATTTCTTTTCTCTTCAATTTTTCTTGAGCGGAGATTAAATCAATTAACATTTTGACGACTTTATCCATTTCACCATTGGCGCTGTAATCAGCTTCAACGATGAAGTCACAACGATTGTCGTCATAGATTTGTTGAACTACTTCCTTATCATCCTTTGGATGAATAGCGATACTATGACCACCGTTTTTCTTAACGAGAGTCATACTTGGAATATCAGTCATTCCATCACCAACATAGATGATGTTCTTATATTCGACACGGTGATCAGGAGTTTTCTCGTTCACACCCGCATCGTCAGTGGCCTTGATAGCGCCTTTAGCAATACGGAAGAAGAACTGTGTTTTTTGTGTGAAGTTAATTGCCATTTTTGGCCAACATGCCTCACCGTTTTCATCATATAAGAATTCACAGCCATAGATTTGCTTAAATTCATCAACGATGGAACAGCCTTCAACGATTTCTTTGGTACCACTAGAGACTAAATAGTGTTCTACGATGATACCCTTATCAAGAGCGTAGTCATTAATACGCTTGAACCAAGTGGTAACACCAGGATAGAACTTAATCGCCTTACCGCATTCTTGCAAATATTCTTTGGTCATCTTAATGCCCTTTTCTTTTGCAAATTTAATCATGCAGTACATATAAGAAAGAATTCTTTCCACTTCGTATTTCTGTGATAACTTTCCAGTTTCTCCCCAGAATTCATTAGGAGTCATACCGAGGTTTGGAATAAAGGTATAATTTTGCATATCAGTTGTGGATAATGTTTTATCAAAATCATACAGAATTGCAACGATTGGTTTGCCCATAGTTATAACCTCCTTTAATATTATCCACTAATCGATAATATTAGTCAACTTTATGTATCTCGCCATAAGACAATGTGCTAGAATGCTTCTATGGAATTATTTCTCCTCATTCTCCGTAATACCGCTATCGCTTTAGTGGGCACATATCTAGTTTTTGTTCTCCTCGATGTGATTTTCGTGGTCTCTTTTTCATCCATTCTTTCGCAGCATGATCACGATTTATCCCTCATTCTTACAAACAAAAAAGACAATATTGATAAACTCGCTGCTTTACTTAATAAGCATAGTGTTAAACTCGATAAGAAAAAACTCGAAGAGTTAGCTAATTTTGATTTAAAAGCTATCGAACACCAAAACGGAGAAGAAGCAAAAGCTGCTAGGGATCTATTAACCTCTCTCTCTGAATATTTCTTATATGTCGCTAGAGATAATGAAAAGGTCTCAAGTGACCCTGATTTTTTCGAGATTGCTAATAATATTGACGAGCAAGAAAAGATCTATCGTCAGCATCTTGTTCTATACAATGCCGATGTCTTAGGCTATAACTTCTGGATCTCATTCTTTCTCACTCGTTATATCTATAAGATATTAAAAAGAAAGACAAAAGATATCATTTCGTAAATAAAACTAGTTTGTTTTACTTGTAAGTGCCACTTGGTTTCCTTAAAATAATCACCAAGTGGTTGCTTTTATTAATAAAGCAATCATATTAGCAAAGCATATATCTATCCGTATATATAAAAGAAAGAAGGAATAAAGTATGAAAAAAGAACCAATTAAGTTCAGTGATTACAAACTCGTGATTCCTAACATGAGAAAGTTCATCAAAAAGATGGAACAATTCGTGAACGAATTAAAAGCTTGTAACAATGCTGATGAAGCCAGCAAAATCATTAAAAAGCTCAACAAGTTCAATAGTGAAATTGAAACACAAACATCTATCATCTATGTCTTATATTCTTGCGATACAACCAATCCAGAATACGCTAAAGCACAAGAATACTTAGATGAAGTTTCTCCAACATTTGCTAAATACGGCCAAGCCGTTACTAAAGTTTTAGCGGAAGCTCCATATCGTAAGGATTTAGAAAAGAAATTCGGTTCATTCTTGTTTAAGAAATATGATTTATCATTAAAAACATTTGATGAAAAGATCATGCCAGAACTCGCTAAACAAAATAAACTCACTAGTGAATATGATTTAATTTTCGGTAGTGCGCAAATTGAATTTAGAGGCGAAACACTTAATCTATCTCAATTAGGTAAATATTTACAAGATAGTGATAGAGAAACAAGAAGAGCTGCTGCTAAAGCCATGGATAAATGGTTAGGTGAACACGAACAACGTATCGGTGAAATATACGGTGAATTAGTCAAATTAAGAGATACTATGGCTAAGAAACTTGGCTATAAGTCATTCGTTGAATTAGGCTACTATAACTTAGGTAGAACTGACTATAACGCTGATATGGTCAAAGTGTATCGTGAACAAATTGCTAGAGAAGTTGTCCCAGTTTGTAACAAACTCTACAAACAACAAATGAAAAACCTTGGTATTAAGAAACCACAATATTATGACTATAACTTAATGTTCAAGAGTGGTAATCCAAAACCAGCAGGTGATCCAAAATATTTAGTGGACCAAGCCCAAAAGATGTATTCATCTTTAGGCAAAGAAAGTAAAGAATTCTTCGACTTCATGGTCAAATACGAACTCATGGATCTTGAAGCCAGAAAAGGTAAAGCCCCAGGTGGTTATTGCACCTATTTCCCAGATTATAAATCTCCATTTATCTTCTCTAACTTCAATGGTACATCTGGTGACGTTAATGTCTTGTGCCATGAAGGTGGTCACGCTTTCCAAGCCTACTTAAGTAGTGGTATAAAAGTTCCAGAACTTATGAACCCAACATTAGAAGCTTGTGAAATCCACTCTATGAGTATGGAATTCTTTGCCTGGCCATATATGGATGGTTTCTTCGGTAAAGATGCTGAAAAATATAAATACGCTCATCTCGCTGATTCTATTGAATTCTTACCATATGGTATTACCATTGATGAGTTCCAACACTGGGTTTATGAACATCCAAACGCCACTCATGAAGAAAGATGTGCGGCTTATAAGGAAATCGAATCCCGTTATACTCCACATAAGAAGTATGATGAATGCCCAACCTTAAACAAAGGTACATGGTGGATGAGACAAAGCCATATCTTCGGCTCCCCATTCTATTACATCGATTACACCTTAGCCCAAGTAGTGGCCTTCCAATTCGCTGTTGAGAACATGAAGAACCACGAAAAGACATGGAAGAAATATATCAAGCTCTGTAAGATGGGTGGTAAATATCCATTCTTAGAACTCTTAGAAAGAAACCACTTAAGAAACCCATTCATTGATGGTAATGTCCGTAAGGTCATCAAACCATTAACTAAAGTTCTTAAAGGTTTCGATACCACGAAGATGTAAAACTAAGGCCTCGAGAAATCGGGGTCTTTTTTGTAAATAAAAACTCCAACAAATCGTTGGAGTAATTATCTAATGGTGCGCGAGATGAGAATCGAACTCACACAGGGAATCCTATACGCCCCTCAAACGTACGCGTCTACCAGTTCCGCCACTCGCGCATCAAACTGCTTGATTATTGTAAAATAATAAGGATATAAAAAACAAGTAGAAAATAAACAAAACAAAAAGAGTGCCGTTTTGACACTCTTTATTGTTAATTAATTATTTAATTATTTCTTTTCGACTAAAGCTAAGACAGCTGGGCAAGCAGAAGCAACACCGCCAAGAATAGCGAGAATAGCTGCGACAACCCATCCGGCGCCTAAAGCAAAGTTCTTTGTATCACCTAATTCATTCGCACTGAAGAAAGCAGGAAGTGTGAAGAAGATGAAGATACCGGCGACTAATAATAAGCCACCAGCGATGAGAGCGATGAGACCACCGAACTTTTCTAAAGCTTTGATCTTAACAAAGACCATGACGGCGCTAATTAATAAAGCGACTAAAGCAATAATGATGAAAATGAAAGCAAGAATAGCATTCCATGCGGCCTTTCCTTCAAATTCGCCGACGATACTGATGCCACCCCAAGCACCTAAACTTTGGCCTTTGCCAAATAAAGCAGCTGGACCATCATACCAGCCTTTGAGGCTTCCGTTAGCATACTCAACACTGTGAGTTGCAAATAGAAGAATAAATGCGACAATAGCTAAAAGCAATGCGCAAAGTGGAGCAAATTTTAAAACTTTTTTCATTATAAAGTCTCCTTTTATGTACTTTAATTTTAGAATTATTATCTTCAAAATAAAAGAGGTTTTTTATAGCACCTCTTCATTATTTTTTCTTTTTTTATGCTTCCTCGTCTCTATGAACGAATAGATGAAAATTCCTAGATAGGCCGCTCCTCCTATTACAAGGAAGATGATTGATAAGACTGTATAAATAGTGAGCATCATTTTATTAGTGGTGCCATAAATCTCGATAACCCCAATAAAAATTGAACGAATAGTGAGCATTGCGACACCGAAGTTATATACACACGCAGTAAGCATCCCTGGAACTTTTTCCAAAGGAAGAAAAGCCAGGGCTAGGTATACAAACGCGCCTAATGCACATGGGATAATCCACGCTAAATACATGGCAGGAGAGAAGACATTATTGCTGAACATTTCATAAATACCACCAAAAAGGCCAACGAATATCGTTATGCCAATATAGATAAAGGCAGTCCTCAAGGTGTTACGCTTGATTCTTTCCGATATAAACAATGTCGCTCACCTCTCTTTGTTTAACTGTTGAATCGCCTTCTAGCTGACCTGGCGTATTCACTAATTGTCCTAATCCATTTGCGTTGCCTGTTCCGTCATCAAGATACATTGTCGCGGAGCCACCTCCATCGAGGTTATAAGCAGTTTCACAGTGCAACTCTTTCATAATTTTTCCTAAATTAAATAATGAGATACCTCTACTTTCGTTATTTCTACCATCAGAAACAACAAAGCAGTAGTGGCAAGGAGAAATAATACCAATCGCACATCTTTGATTTCTATTACCACCTAACGCAATACCAACTTCTTCGTTTTCATTAACAGCGACTTCGTTACTTTTAACTAATGCTGGACCAAATGAGAAAACTTGCCATGGGTTTTGTGCGGTTACTTCTTCAAAAGAAGTATATCTTTCATCAATAACCGCGAAAGTACCATCTCCACGGATGATTAAGTCTTCTGCTTTAGAAGTGGTGCCTCTCATACGATTGAGATTCTTAGTCTCTCTTAATGGCACACCGTTTCTGACGACGAAACCGCCTTCTTGTTCACCATATGTATCGCCGTTAATCGCTAAGATACCATTTTTACGTTTGCAAATATCACTTGTTTTTTCCTTGATATGCATACCATATTTATCTTTCGCTAAGGCGGTTTTTAAATAACCAAGAGAATTAATTCTTATGTCAGCAACATAGTATGTCGTTGTATCAGCATCATCTCTATGGGTGGTGATATCGATATAAATATCGGGATCAGAATAGTGTTCTCCTTCTCTAAATACTTTTTCAGGAGTAAATAAAGCCGCAATTTGTTCGGTTGTTAAATTCTCATAATATTTATTAGCAACCGGAACGGAACTCTGGCCGCCATTGTTACTACTAGAAGAATTATATGAAGAACTACTGTTATTGCTAGAAGAACTGGTATTGTTGCTAGAAGAACTGGTATTGTTACTACTTGAAGAAGTAGACGGCTTAGAAGATGATGGCGTGCCAAATGAGAAACTACTGTTGTGGTCAATATCTACTTCTTTTGCGTTCTTTACGATAATAAAAGTATCGAGAAAAGAGTAGGTAGTGAAACAAACGCCTACAACAGTAAAGATGATTGGTAAAACTAATTTCTTCACTCTTTTCTCTTCTTTCTAAAGACAAATAGTCTTTGAATAACCCAACTAACTATAAACATTGTACCTTCTACAATAATCTTCGCAAGTACTTCGTACATACCAGCTTTAGTTACCAATAACCACACTAGTGATGTATTGATTGTTAAAATGAATATAGCAAGACCAGCATATTGTAGTAATGCTTTCCATACTTTCTTTTTGCTCCTAAAAACAAAGATGTAATTAAGAGTGAAATTAACAGATGCACTGATGATTCTTGCGGCAATATTACATCCAATAATCCAGTATTGCCACGCATTAGTGGTAGGATCGATGAAGTATGTTTTGGCTAACCAAGTAAATAATGCGAATAAGGCAAAATCAACACCAAAGCCAACTAAAGAGGAAAGGGAAAACTTCAAGACTTCGAAAAGAATTCTCATTGTATCCTTAAAAGGATTGTAGTGAGTGCCAGCGTTATTATCGATATATATGGTTTCAATCTTTACCTCTTTAACGGATACGTTATTTCTAATCATGTCTAATAAGACATTCATTTCATATTCATAACGGTCACCTTTAATCTCGATCATTCTATCCAATAAAGCATAATCAAAGGCTCTTAAACCAGTTTGTGTATCGTAAATCTTATGGCGAGTGGAAATTAAGAACGATAATCTCGCCATGAAATTACCAAAACGACTCTTAAATGGTGCTTTCTTGTCAAAGATACGACTACCTAACACTAAAGTGTTTTCTTCGTGATTTTCACATTCTTCACAAATTCTAATAGCGTCGCTAACTTTGTGCTGTCCATCTGAATCCAAAGTCACAACAATGCAATCTTGGAAATTATCTCTGATGTATTTCAAACCATGCTTTAAGGCATAGCCTTTTCCATGATTAGTTTCATATGATAAGTAGTGGACTTCTTTGGGAAGTCTAGAGAAGACTTTGTCATAATCTGGACCACTGCCATCATTGACTACGACCACAGTAAAAGAGTTTGTTAAAAGTTCTTTGACGACATCTAACAAAACAGCATCTGGTTCGTAAGATGGGACTAGGGCCACTCTAAGTTTCATAGCTCAATACTATTCTTATGACCTTAAATATAACTAAAAAACAGCATTTTCTCAAGAAAAGTGCTGATTTTTACTAACTATATTGAAATGTTTACTCTTGAACTTGTTCTGGTTTACGCTTGTAGAGAATGTATTTTCTAGTGAAATAATTCCAAACTAAACCAACGAGTGTTTTTAAGATAAACGCCACTGTATAAAGCCAGAAGACTAAGTCTCCCCAGAATTGGAACTTTAAGATGTAGTCGATACTACATTCATTAATATTCACTCCAGGCGCGTGAGAGAATAAAATTCTACATCCCTCATATGTGACAAAGCTTAAACCATAAGCAATCGCACTAAAGATGATGAATAAAACAATAAACTTAGTGGACTTAGTAACCGCTTTATCTTGCTTGCCTTTAAACACCCAGTAAGTGGATAAAATGTAGTTTAAAATAACACCGACGATAAAACCCGCTAATAATGAGATTGCGGATTGCGCAACGCTACTAGGGATTCCTGCACATATTCTTAAGAAAAGTGAGGTGGTTAAATAGTCTGCAGCAGCGCAAACAACCCCAGTTATTAGGAACTTAACTAGTTCCCACATGTTTTCTTTTTTATTCATAAATTAAAGACCTAACATATGACTGAACACGAATGTCCAGAGAGTGAAATAAACTAATAAGGAAATAACATCAACGATTGTGGTGTTGAAAGGACCACAAACAACAGCAGGATCAAGTTTTAACTTCTTGGCTAAGAATGGGAACATACATGCCACGAGTCTTGCTACTAACATTGTTGAAAATAGTGTACAAGCAACTAAAGAAGCAGTGACTAACATTGCTGTAATCTTGTTAACATGAAGAGCTTCAGCAGGACCGGTCACATCAGCAATGCCGACAGCCATTTCTAACATTAATAAACCAAAAGCGAATACTGAAATAATGACTGCGATACAAAGCGCGACTCTAAATTCTTTCCATACAGCGCGTTTGAAATCGCCTCTTCCAAATTCATCCAAAGAGATAGAACGAACGATAAGGGTAGTGGTTTGACCGCCAGCATTACCACCTGCGTCAGTTAATAATGGTACTAAAACAGGTAAGATAGCAAACACTTGCATAGCGTTTTGGAATTTAGAAAGAACTAATGTTGAGAACACTTGTAAAACCATCAAAACAACAATCCAAGGAACACACTTTAAAACCAGCTTATAGACAGGAGTCTTCAAGTATGGTTCATCCATGTTAGAGATTTGGTTTAAGTGAGCGATATCTTCAGTCGCTTCTTCAACGATGATGTCGACCACGTCATCGATGGTGATGATACCAATGATCTTGTTTTCATTGTTCACAACCGCCATAGCATTAAGGTCGTAACGTTTGAACATATTAGCAACTTCTTCTTGGTCATCATTAACATTACATGTCACAAAGTCACGGTCCATGACATCACTTAAGACTTCATCATCTTTAGCGAAGATTAAATCATCCAAGTTAATGGTGCCCATAAGGTTACGTTTAGAGTCTCTGACGAAGACTGTATAAACAGTTTCTGCATCTTTACCACGTTGACGAATAATCTTTAAAGCTTCTTTGACTGTTAAGGTATCTTTCATATCAAGATACTCGGTGGTCATGACTGAACCAGCAGTGTTATCTTTGTAGTTTAAAAGGTTATTGACGTCTTTTCTTAAATCAGCAGGGCATGCTTTAAGCACTCTTGCCACGACATTAGCAGGCATCTCTTCCAATGCATCAACGATATCGTCAGCGAAGGAGTTATCTAATAATTCAATTAATTGCTTATCAGTGAAAGCATTAATGATCATTTCTTGCTGTTCATTGGTTAATTCGGTGAAGAAATCACTAGTGTATTCACTATTAACTGTTCTAAAGATATAAAGAAAAACAGCAGCGTCGTCGACTTCGTCTAAGGCTTCCGCAATATCGATGTTAGGAGTAACTTCGAATATTTCCTTAAGTTCTTTAGCGTTGCGATTCTTAACAGCGGCAAGTATACGATTAGTTAATAATTCTTCAACGATTTCTTCCATTTCTTTTTCCTCGCCTTAATTTTGCACACAAAAAAGATTATTGCAACAAAAAATAAAATAATTTTCATTTTTAATGAATAATAATAAGAACTTTGATAGAATACTATTCGCAAGAAAGAAGGCAATTTCATGAAAGAAATTTTAGTTGAAACAAGTGCTCGTCACATCCACGTGACAGAAGAACAATTCAAAATATTATTTGGCGCTGATGCTAAGTTAGAAGTTAGAGCGCCATTATCTCAACCAGGTCAATTCGTCAGCTTCTCACGTTTAGACATCGTCGGTCCAAAGAAAACAATTGCTAATGTTTCCATCCTCGGACCTTTCAGAAAAGCTGGTCAAGTCGAAGTCAGTGCTACTGATGCTCGTACATTAGGTGTTCCAGCCGTCATTAGAGAATCTGGTGATTTAGCTGGTACCCCAGGTATCAAGTTAGTTGGTCCTGCTGGTGAACTCGAATTAGTGGAAGGTTGCATCGTTGCTAAACGTCATATTCATATGACACCTGCTGATGCCGCTGAATTCGGTGTTGAAAATGGTCAAATCGTTAAATTAGAAGTTAACTGCCCAGGTAGAAGTTTAGTCTTTGGTGATGTCGTTGTCCGTGTTAGAGATGACTTCGCCTTAGCCTGCCACATCGACACCGATGAAAGCAATGCTGCTGGCTGCGCTGGTACTGTTTACGGTAAATTAATTAAATAATTATGGAAAAGATCACATTCAAACCAAATAACGTTTGTGCTAGAGAAATGATTATCGAACACGAAAATGGTGTAGTCGTGCACGCAACCATCGTAGGGGGCTGCATGGGTAACACCCAGGCCGTGTGTCGTTTAATCGAAGGCATGAAGATTGAAGATGTGATTACCAAACTCAAAGGCATTAAATGCCGTGGTTCAAGAACAGGTGAAACATCTTGCCCAGATCAATTAGCCCTTGGTCTTGAAGCTAATAAAAAATAATTTACTGTTTCATTTGCTATTTTTATTAAATAGCCTATAATAATCGTGCTTATCAAGAATTGCGTAATAAGGAATGAAATAACGCAATAGCAACTCTCGATAGAGTAAGTGCTCTTCCTTAGCAAGGTTCCCACAACCTTGAGCGATAAGTTGAAGGAAAAAAGAATGCCCTTCCATGAATGTGGGAGGGCTTTGTTTATATAAAGGAGTTTCAGCAATGGCTAAAGAAAAAATCTTGTTTACCTCAGAATCAGTGAGTGAAGGACACCCAGATAAAGTGTGTGATCAAATCGCAGACGCTATTTTGGATGCTTGTTTAAAAGAGGATAAAAACGCCAGAGTGGCTTGCGAAGTTTTCGCCAGCAACAATTTTGTCTTAATTGGTGGGGAAATCACATGCAAGGTCCAACCAAATTATGTCCAAATCGTCAAAGATGTCTTAAAAGGTATCGGTTATGACCGTCCAGAACTCGGCACTGACTATCATACAGTTGAAGTGGAAGTGAAGGTTAAAGAACAATCACATGATATTTCTATTGGTGTCTCACAACAAAAGCCAGAAGATGTCGGTGCGGGCGACCAAGGCATTATGTTTGGTTACGCCACTGATGAAACTGAAGGCTATATGCCATTAGCGATCTCCATTGCGCATAAATTAGTGAGAGAAGCTACTAACCAAAGAAAAGCTGGTGTCTTTAAACACGCTCGTCCAGATATGAAGTCACAAGTGACTATCGACTATACTGATCCAGATAACATCCGTATTGATACAGTCTTAATGTCCATTCAACATGATGACAATATTGATTTAGAAGAATTCAAAAACTATGTTGTGGAAAACATCATGAAGAAAGTCGCTAAATCATTTGGTTTAAATACCGATTTTAAAGTTTACTTTAATCCAACTGGTAAATTCGTTATTGGTGGTCCTACAGGTGATACAGGCGTGACCGGACGTAAGATTATTGTTGATACATATGGCGGCACATGCGAACATGGTGGTGGTGCTTTCTCTGGCAAAGACCCAACTAAAGTCGATAGAAGTGCGGCCTATATGGCAAGATACATCGCTAAGAACTTAGTCGCCGCAGGTGTCGCTAGACGCTTACGTGTACAACTTAGCTATGCTATTGGTGTTAACCAACCATTATCCATCAGTGTTAGAACATATAAAACATCCCACTATAGTGATGACAAAATCCTCAGTGTGGTGAGAGAAGTATTTGACTGCCGTCCTGGTATGATTATTAAACAATTTAACCTTACAGAACCAACATTCAAATATAGAGAATTAACAAACTATGGTCACTTTGGTCGTCCAGACCTTGATTTACCATGGGAAAAACTCGATAAAGTAGAACAAATTAAAAAGTTGCTAAATAACTAACCTTTTATTTAATAAAGCCGAAACCTGGTGTTATAATGTAGTTGAGAGAACTTCTGTTTCATAATTTGGAAGGAGGTTACAACATATGAAATACCAAATTATCGGCAAAAACATCCAAGTCACAGACGCCATTTCTTCCGCTATTAAGAAGAAACTATCAAGAATGGATAAGTTTTTTCTTATTAACGATGACATCGAATGCCGTGCTGTAGTCAGTGTGCATGGTGAGACCCAAAGAGTAGAAATTACTATCTTCTTGCCACAAATGCCACTTCGTGCGGAAGTCGAAGATGCAGATTTATATGCTGCCATCGACTTAGCCATCGACAAACTCGTTGGCCAAATGCGCAAAGTTAAAACTAGAATGGATCGCAGCGGCAGAGCCTCATTCGCTGAAGCAGTCCAATTCCAAGAATTAGAAGAAGAACAAGGCGACAAAGAAGAAGACGTCGTCGTTAGAGCAAAATCTTACTATTTACAAGCAATGAAGATTGATGAAGCCATTCTTAGAATGGAAGCTTTAGGTCATGATTTCTTCCTTTATCTCGATGAAGAAGATGATCGCATCAGTGTCGTTTATATCCGTCGTGATGGTGGATATGGCGTCATCCAAGCGGAGAATCCTGTCGCCTAGTCTAACAAAAATAAAAGAAGCGGACTTAGTTCCGCTTTTTTTGTGCCTAACGCACATAAAGAAAAAAAGTGCAAAAATATGTGACATTGATTTTCACGCGTGTATAATATAGGAGCATGGCAAAATTACTAGCTATTGATTTAGATGGAACTTTGTTCTATCCCAAAAGTATTAAAAGATGCATCTGCAAAAAGAACGTCAAGTTTTTGCGTAGATGGATTGATGCAGGTAATAAATTAGTCTTAGTTACATCAAGATCTACTCAGTTCACAGAGAGATTAAAAGACGAAATTAAACGACCTGTAGATTTTATCACATGCTGTTCAAGCCAAATCATCGCTAACGATAAAATCATTTATAACGAAGCGATGCCAAATGAAAAGTTGAAGAATATTATTCAACGTATTGAAACAGTATACGAACCAATCGCGTTATTAATGACTAGTGAAAATCACCCATGCATTATTAAGACAGGTCGTAAAGTAGCATTCTTCTATATCTGGTTCTATAAAATCTGGTGGTGGTTCCAATTCTCATATCGTGAACCATTCATCGCTAGTGATGAATTATTCAATAAAGAGCTTAATGAATCGAAGATTTATAAGATTATGACCTTTATCGGTCTTAAGAAGAAAAAAGCGCAGATCAGTAAGGAACTCAACAAGGAATTCCGTGAACAATTCCCTGAAATCGAATCTTCCTGGACTGCCCAAGTTAATGAGTTAACCCCTCAGGGTTGCAATAAAGGTAATGGTGTAGAAAGATATTGCCAGTTAACGGGCATTGACGCTAAAGACGTCTATGTCGTTGGTGATTCCGGAAATGACATCACTATGTTTAATAAGTATTATGAACATAGCTATTGTATGAAGCGTGGCCATCCAAGTGCGAGGAAATACGCTAAAAACATTATTTCCAGGGTCTACAAATTAGAAAATCTTATTTTGGAAGGAGAACAACATGAATAACTTTAGTTTATACACCTTTAGACTTTATCACTACTTACTCACCATCCGTGACACTCTTGAATACTCAATCAAAAGAGATCACACCGTTGAAATCTATAACAATCGTAAAAAGATTTTAGAAGACAACTTACAAGAAGGCACACCTTTCGGTGATTTCTTAAAAAACAATGGTGAAGCTGGTGATAAAATCAGAGAAAAAGTCAATTCCTTTATCACTGACTTATATTCTGAAAACAGCACAATCTTAATCCCATCTGGTGATAAGGTTCGTGTCGACTACGCCCAAATGGTCACATTATTCGATATGACTGTTGGCCTAACTGAAACCATGAGAGATATCGTTTTCCAATATCTCAACTATGGTATTCAAAACAAAGAAATCGATCAATTAATGCTCAAACTCGTGGATGAAGATGAAAGAATGTATCGTGTCGTCTTAGCAATGCTTGGTATGCGTACATTCGAAGAATCCTTCGCGGAATTCCAAAAGGTCATGAATGAAAGTCAAGGTAAAGCCACACCACAAAGTAACTTCATCGTTCAAAATGAACTTGCTAAACTCGCTGGCTTCTTACGCTTCTCACGTGCTCACGCTCATTGCACAGATAACGACACTCTCGATTTATTAGACGAGACAAATCGTGTCTTAGAAATGACCGAAGGTAGAAGACAACGTCCAGATAACAAAGGCTTCAAAGAAATCTTTGAAGATCTCAACAAGAGACTTAACGAAGCCGTTGCTAAAAACGAAGCTGCTTGGAAAGCAACATATCAACAAGTCGTGGCAGAAGTCACAAAGAGCAGCCAACCACAAAAACCAGCGGAAGCTGCTAACTAATAAAGGAGATTATGTTTATGGCAAAAAAGAACAAATTACCAGTATCCATCTTTGAATTAGTGTGGTACCCAATCTGTGCTTTAGTGATTCTTTGGGGCTTAACATACATTATTCTTGGCTTAGTAACCAAGTATAACAACATCAACGCCTTAACAGAATTCAACACTAACTTCACAAAACAATTTGGTTTAGGTCTTTATTTCTGGGGCTTACTTATCGTTGTGTTCGGTGTTGTCGCCGGTGTCGCTGTGATGTTAATCTTCGCTAAGACATTCGACCGCGCTACTGAAAGAGAACAACGTAGAAGTGCACGTCTCAATGCTTTAAAGAAAGAAGACGACAAAGTCGTCGCTGAACAACCAGCCGAAGTCGTTGAAGCTAAAGCTGAATAATTCTTCCAAAATTAAAATATCAGGGCTGAATAAGCCCTTTTATAATATCTCTATGAAAATAAAACAATTACTCCTCTTGTTACCATTAATAACATGTATTTCTGGTTGTGGTGGTGAAACAACAATTGAAATACCTTATGAACCAAAGCCATTGGACACTAACGTCACTTACGATAATGTCTATTTAATCATGGGCCAAAGTAACGCTAGTGGTGTTTCTCCTCATGCTTTTTTAAAGGAAAAAGAGGCAGACGTATATCAAAAATATACCCAAGGTAATGATAAAGTTTTGATGTCTTTTGATGCGGATGAACGTATCCAAAAAGAATTTGTTCCTACTAAATGGGGCTTTGGCTGTGGTGAAGATTTCTTTGGACCAGAAATCGGTATGGCGGAAACTCTTAGCCAAAAAGAAGAAACATCCTATATTATCAAAGCATCCTATGGAGGCTCTTGCCTATTATCGCAATACGTTAATAAAAATGGCAAAAAGCTTCAACTATATAACCGCTATATCAAATTCATTAAACAACAGTTAAAGTCATTGGAATCCCAAGGAAAGAATCCAAGAGTAAGAGGTGTATTCTGGATGCAAGGTGAATCGGATTCGTATTTATATCCAGATTCAAAGTACTATATTGATGGAGAACGCTATTTTGTTAAGTATTTAAGATCCGATTTAAACGATTGGATTTATGATTATTTCAATTTTGTCGATGCCTATATCTTTTCTAGAGGCACATGGTACTATCCAGAAGTCATCAATGATTGCAAAGAAAAACTATCTAAAGAAGAAGATCATTTCTACTGCATCAAAACTAATGGGGAAGATGAAACCGCCATTAGGCTCTCTTTAAAGAGTGAAAGTGGGCAAGGCGATGATGCAGCTCACTATGATGCTGAATCAATGCTATTGCTTGGAAAAACCGCTGGCGAATACATCATTAAATAAAGAAAAAACACGTCGATTGACGTGTTATTTTTTACGTGGCGGAGGAAGAGGGATTTGAACCCTCGCACACTGTTACATGTCTACGAGCTTTCCAAGCCCGCCCCTTCAGCCTCTTGGGTATTCCTCCGTATAGCTGAACAATATTTGAACGTGCGAATAGTATTATAACAAAAAAATTAAATTAGTCACTCTTTATTTTATAAAATAGTTTTTTTACAATATGAATATGCGAATATTCAAGGTTCATCAAAGCGAAGAAGGACAGACATTAGAGAAGTATATTCAAAAGCTCCTCGTGTCCGCTCCGTCGTCCTTTATCTATAAAATATTTAGAAAAAAAGATGTCAAAGTTAACGGTCACCACGAAGATCGTAAATTTAAACTATCGGAAAATGATGAAGTTGCAATCTATATTACTGAAGATCAATTTAATGATTTTCTAAAAGAAAAAGCCTATCAGCCTAATAACAATATTAAAGATTGGATTATCTATGAGGATGATAATGTTTTATTTATAAATAAACCAAGAGGCTTATTAGTGCAAAAGAGCAAACCACAAGACGAATCCTTAGATCAAATGGTCGTGGAGTATTTGATTTATAAGGGCGAATATAACCCAGATAAAGAAATTGCTTTTAAGCCAGGCCCTGCGCATCGATTAGATAGAAACACTTCTGGCATTGTGGCGTTTGGCAAAAACCATCAAACATTAGAGTTATTATTTGAACTATTTAAAAACCATGATTTGATTAATAAACATTATTTAGCCTTAGTGGTGGGCCAAATGGAAAAAGATAAAGATAGCATTAATGCCCCACTTAAAAAGGATGAAAAGAACAACACTGTGACTGTTGCTCCTTTAAATAAGGGAGGAAAAACCGCTAAAACGGTCTATAAGGTCATCAAAAAGTATCAAGACTATAGTTTATTGGACGTCACTCTTTTGACCGGCAGAACCCATCAAATCAGGGTACATCTTGCCTATATTAATCATCCGATTATTGGTGATGAGAAATATGGTGACTTCGCTGCTAATAGATTATTCAAACAAGAGTATGGTTTTAATAAGCAGTTCTTACATGCTTATAAGATTGGCTTTGGTGATTTACCTGCACCTTTAACTAATCTCAGTAAAAAAGAATTCACTGCTGAACCTAATGAAGAAATTGCAAATATTCTAACCAAGTTAGACAATATAGATAGGGAGTAAACTTTATGAGCACAAAAGATAATTATTTACGCTGGCTAAATTCCGCTAAAGTTAGTGAGCAAGATAAAGAAATCTTAAGAAAGATGGATCAAAAAGAAATTGATGATGCATTCTTTAAAGATGTTGAATTCGGTACCGCTGGTATGAGAGGTGTTCTTGGACCAGGTACTAATAGAATGAATAACTTCACAGTGAAAAAGGCCACTGTTGCGTTTGCTAAATACTTACTAGAATTATTCCCAAACGCTAAGAAGGATGGTGTAGTAATTTCTCACGATAATAGACACATGTCGCGTGAATTTACTCTTTTAAGCGCGGAAACCTTAAATGATTTTGGCATTAAAACATATATCTTTGATGCTTTAAGACCAACTCCTGAATTATCATTTGCTGTCCGTTATCTTAAAGCTTGCGCGGGTATTATGATTACCGCGAGCCATAACCCAAAACAATATAATGGTTATAAGGTTTATGATGAAACGGGCTGCCAACTCGTTCCTGATAAAATCAAACGTTTATTAGAACTCATTGATTCTCTTCCAAATGAATTAGAAGTGGAATATGAAGTTGCAAAAGTTAGAGGAGAAAATATCCTCTTAGATAATAAAGTTGATGATGAATATGTGAGACTCGTCGAATCAATTGCGATAAATAGGGATTTAGATAAATCTAACTTCAAGATTGTCTTTACTCCAAATCATGGCACGTCCTACGTCAATTCTATGAGAATCTTTAAGGATTTAGGCTATAGAATTTATCCAGTGATGAGCCAAGTGGCTCCAGATCCAGATTTCTCTGGTACATTATCTCCTAACCCAGAAGACGCCAGAGCATATATTGAACCAATCAAACTCGCTAAAGAGATTGATGCGGACTTAATTGTCATGACTGACCCAGATGGTGACCGTGTTGGTTTAGGCTATAAAGCAAAAGATGGTAGCTATCAAACATTAACGGGCAACCAAAGTGCGGCTTTATTAATGGACTACATCTTCGCCCAAAAGAAAGAAAAAGGCACACTAAGCGATAATGGTGTCATGTATTACACAATTGTTACCTCCTCATTAGGGGGAGATATCGCTAGACATTACGGTGTCAAAGTTGAAGAATTCTTAACTGGCTTCAAATTCATCGGCAATCGTATTGATTATTATGAAAAGAAGGGCAATGGTCCTAAGTTTGAATTCGGTTATGAAGAAAGCTATGGCTGCTTAATCGCTCCATTTGCAAGAGATAAAGATGGCTGCCAAGCTATCTTAATGTACTGCGAAATGGCGTTATTCTATTTCTTAAAAGGTATGAGGTTAGATGAAGCATGGGATGATTTATCCAAACGCTTCGGTTATCACCAAGATATCACTTATTCTATGGAATTCTTCGGTAGTGAAGGTCAAGCCAAGATGAATAATCTTATGAATACTTTACACAATGATCCATTCATCTCCATCAATGGCTTAAAAGTGGTGAAGGTTGATGATATTGAAAAAGGTCAAAGAATTACCAAAGATAAAAAAGAACCTCTTAACTTACCAAAATCTAATGTTGTTAAACTCTATTTAGAAGATGGCAGTATTGTGACCGTTAGACCAAGTGGTACTGAACCAAAAGTTAAATTCTATGTTGGTACAGTCCTAAAGGAAAAACCAAAAGACAATTCCTTCCCAGATGCTTTGTTCAAGAGTATCAAAGAGACATTACACTTGTAAAAAAAGACCAAGGATTCAATCCTTGGTTTTCTTTATATTTGTAATAAGCCAACAGCTTTTTGAATTCTCTTAAGTGTTTCGTTAGCAATCTTGCTGGCCTTTTCAGCGCCTTGTCTAAGGACTGCTTCATAGCTCTTGTTAGCGATGATTTCTTTATAACGATTTTGGAATGGTTCAAGTTCTTCGATAACGGCATCCGCGACCGCTTTTTTGAAGTCACCATAACGGTAACCTTCGAATCTCTTTTCTGCTTCTGGGATTTCAATGTCCTTCATACAGCAATAGATTTGAATTAAGTTAGAGATACCTGGTTTATTCTCTGGGTCATATTTGACTTCACAGCCCATATCAGTGACCGCTGACATAATCTTTTTACGGATGACCGCTGGTTCATCTTTAAGGAAGACATCACCTTTAGGATCGGACTTACTCATTTTGACACTTGGGTCACTTAAAGACATGATTCTTTTACCGACTTTACGGAGTTCCGCTTTTGGCATAACTAAGAGGTCGCCATAACGGTTATTGAAGCGGTTAACTAGATCACGTGTGAGCTCAATGTGTTGAACTTGGTCTTCACCGACAGGGATAATATTCGCATCATATAAGACAATATCGCATGCCATTAAGACAGGATACGCAAATAAACCTAAACCAATAGCGTTTTCTTTTAATTTTGCGGATTTATCTTTGAACTGAGTCATACGTGATAACTCACCCATGTATAAGTAGTTTTGCATAATGGCGTTTAATTCTGCGTGTGCGGAGACGCTACTTTGTAAGAACATTGCACTCTTATTTGGATCAAGACCAGCGGCTAAATAGAAAGCTGCTAAGTCGATAGAATTTTGTCTTAATACTTCTGGATCAATTGGCAAAGTTAAAGCGTGGAGGTCAGCGATGAAAATAAAGCATTCGCCACGTTCCATAGTCTTTTTTAAATTCTTTAAAACAGCAATATAATTGCCTAATGTTAATTGTCCAGTTGGTTTAATACCAGTTAATATACGTTCTGCCATAATATTATCCGCCTTGCTTATCTAGTTTAGTCTTATACGAGACTAATTTCAAATACATATTACTAAACCATCGAAGAGGATGGCTCATCCTATAAAAGCTGTGAATGAATTTGAATGAACAAGTATTGCCATAGTGTTTTCAATTTTTTGTCAATTAAGTTATTTTTTGAGCAAATAATATATTAGAAGTTGTATTTATATCAACAAGTTGATATAATAATAGTAGGAAATATGGATATAGGGGAAGATGATGCATCAAGCATTTATTTCCCTTTTCTTATATTACGAAAGGCGCATTATGATTAAGACAGTTAAAAGAACATATCGCTTTAGAATTTATCCTAATCCTTCTCAAAAAGAACTAATTGAGAAGACTTTAGGATGTTGTCGTCAGGTTTATAACGACTTTCTTTCGATGTGCATTGAATCTTATAAGGCCGATAAGAATAGAACGATTAATAAATATGAATTAATGAAACTTCTTCCTGAATATAAAGAGACATTCCCATATCTCAAAGAAGTTGATTCTATCGCGCTTCAACAAACAGTTATTCATTTATACGATGCATATATGAATTTCTTTAGACATAACGTCGAGTTTCCAAAGTTCAAAAAGAAAAAGAATGATTATGGTTATACGACCATGAAAAATAATTATGACAATATCCGTTTTGTTGAGGATGATATCCAAATCCCAAAATTAGGTAGGGTCAAAATTAAACTCCATCGTCGTTTACCGGAATCATTTAAATTCACTATGGTCAGTGTTTCTAGAAAAGGTAAATACTACTATGTCTCTTTAATAGGAGAAGAAGAATACTTTGACTATGAGGAATATATCAAGGAATCTCTAGATCCAAATAATTCAATTGGTCTAGATTTCTCTATGAAGCACCTTTTCGTAGATAGTGATGGCAACCATTTAGATATGCCGACTTATTATCAAGACTCTTTAACTAAATTAGCCAAAGAACAAAGAAAGCTGTCCCATATGAAGAAAGATTCAACTCATTATCGAAAGCAATTAATGAAAATCAAAAATCTTCATGAACACATTGCTAATCAAAGAAAAGACTTCCTTCATAAGGCAAGTAGAAAACTCGCTAACACTTATGATTATGTCTTTGTAGAGAATCTAGACCTAAAAGAGATGAGTGAGAGGAAAACTGATTTGAAACTTGGAATATCTATTTTTGATTTAGGGTATGGAACTTTTCTTAGCTATCTCAAGTACAAGCTGGAATGGCTAAATAAGAAATTAATCAAAGTTGATAGATATTTTCCTAGTAGTCAACTTTGTTCAGCCTGTAACTATCGAAAAAGCGATTTAACGCTTAATCAAAAGGATTTGGGTTTGTCCTATTTGTGGCTTTAAACATGACCGCGATTATAACGCAGCGATTAACATCAAAAAAGAAGGAATAAGAATGATCCTTAATCCTTCTAATTAATCTCGATCTAAACAAGTTCGGATATCTTGTTTGTAAATATCCTTAACCGAGGGACTCTCGGGGATAGCCCATTGATACTGAATTCATTAGAGTTCTTGAGTGGGAACCGCCTCATCTTATGTACTTGAGGAGGAGGTCACTTGTTTTATTTAAGAAAATAGATATACTATCAACGTATGATAAAAATTTACACTTCTCCTTCTTGTAGTTCCTGTCGCAAAGTCAAAAAATGGTTCATGGATCAAAACATCCCATTTATTGAAAAGAATATTTTTGTTGCGACTCTTAACGAACAAGAATTAACTGATATTTTAATGAAAAGTGAAAATGGTACTGAAGATATCATTTCCACTAAGAGTAAGATTGTTAAAGAAAACGATTTAGACATCGATTCTATGACTGTCAAACAACTAATTGCTTTTATTAAAGAGAATCCATCAGTCTTAAAAAGACCAATTATCGTTGATGACCATCGTATTCAAGTAGGTTACAACCCAGATGAAATCAGATCGTTCATTCCTCACGCTCGTCGTTTAGCGGAGTGGGCATGTAAAAATGATAACTGTCCACAATACGATACATGTGGTCATTCAGATGTTAAAGAGGCTTAATTGTTATTAAGCTTTTTTAATGCCGCGGCTATCGCTCTTGTGGCCTTACCAGGATATTTTTCTTTAGAAAGAGTTAAGTTAAACTTTTCCGCGTATTCCATTAAAAGAGCTTTCGCGTGGTCGATGCCAATCGTAGATTCGATTTCTAAATTGTAATCGACTTCATCTTCATATGTATTTTTATCAACCACTAAAGTGTGGTCCTCAAATTCAATTTCTAAACGTCTATTATATAAAGAAGTAATACGATGATATTTATCTAATGGATAGGGTAAAAGCATTAAGCGATTTCTCACTTGTCCATATGGGAAGATATTTTGTTCTAATAATAATTCTTGTTCCTTTGGACTTAAACCATCAGTGATTTCGTCATCACCGTTTCTACCCTTAATTTTTAAAGTGAGCTCACTCTTAACATCATTAATAGTTCTCACTCTTAAAGTCATATGATGATCTCTTAAATATAAGTCATCAGTATCGAAGTAGTGGTTAGTGTTTTGTAAGAAATGTTTATTAGGTTGAATGTTCATATAATAAGTCACAATAAAAAAGTATTGTTCCTCTGTTAACATTAATCTTGTCTCGTATTCTTTTTGTGTCTTTATCATTTCTTTTTCCAAACTTTTAGACTATTATATCATAAGGTTATGAAATTCTATTTATTAAATGATACATCTTTACCAACATACGCCGTTGCACTCATCATTGCAGGATGTTTAGTCCTAGTCGCAATTTTAGTGTTCTTAATCATCTTCTTTGGTAAACGTAAAAAGAGCGCAATCGTGGATGAATCTGCTTGGCTTAGTGCTTTGGGCGGAAAAGAAAACATTAATAGTGTTTCAGCGATTGGTTCACGTATTAATCTTTCTTTAAAAGATAAAGAAAAAATTGACCGCGAGAAGCTCACAAGCCTTGGGGTCAATAGTGTCCTAGTAATGTCTAATAAGGTTACCTTAGTGATTGCGAATAACGCAGTTGATGTTGCAGAAACAATCTCTAATGGTATTAAACAATAAAACCCTTTAAATCAATTAAAATCTGCTCAGTGGGAAAACCAATAATGTTATTGACGCTCCCACTGGTTTTTTTAACTAATGGGAATTTTTTATCATTATCTTGTAAGCCATAGGCACCCGCTTTATCCATTGGGGAACCTGTTTCAATATAAGCATTAATTAGTTCATCACTTAATTCGTTAAAGAAGACACTGCTTTTAGCGATACCTTGCACTAGTTTATCGCCTTGCTTAAGCGCATAACCAGTGAACACGTGATGCTCTTTGCCTGATAATTCTCTTAAAATCTTAAAGGCATCTTCTTTATCTTTTGGCTTACCAATAATCTCATTGCCTAAGACCACAACTGTGTCCGCAGCAATAACTAAATCATCCTTGTGATCTTTAGCGACTTCTAAACATTTACGTAAAGAAATGTCTTTGACAATATCTCTAACATCGTCGTATTTCTTAAAAGATAATGATTCATCAATATGAGGAACGATAACCACAAAAGAAGAGGAAATTTCTTTCCTCATTAATTCTTTTCTTCTTGGTGATGCGCTCGCTAAAATAATCATTTTAATTCTTTGTAAGAATTACAGGGATAATCATTGGATGAGAATGTGTTAAAGCAGAGAAATAACTATCTGTAATATCTTTGATAATGCTCTTAAGTTCCGCAAAGCTGGTCTTTGTTAATAGTTTTTCTTTAATACCTTTTTCCACTAATTTGGCGCAAGCATTAGTGTTACGCTTGCTATGAGAAGCAACAACACCCTTTAGCACAAATAGTGGGGCTTCAATTAATTGATTATTACGTGAATCGATGGTGATGGTAACGATAACCATACCGTTTCCAGTTAAGATACGTCTATCCGCCATAACAGCGTCGGCTAAACCTTTAATATCTTTACCATCGATATAGGTATTACCATGTTCTACAGGATAACTACGAGAAACCTTACCTTTAGATAAAGTTAAGCAGTCCCCATTATCTAAAACGAAACTATGATCTTCTGGAATACCAACTTCGCTAGCAATCTTAGAATGAATTAATAGCATTCTATATTCACCATGCATTGGCATGAAGTATTTAGGTTTAAATAATTTTAAAACTAATCTTAATTCTTGCTTACTTGGGTGACCAGAGGAATGGATATCATTAAGAATGGAATTAGTAACAACATCCGCGCCACATCTTGTTAATTGGTTCACAACGTGGTCAATCATAATGCCATTACCTGGAATCGCAGAACTAGAGAAGACAACAGTATCACCTGGAGCGATATGAATGTCTTTATGTTCGCCATTAGCAATTCTGCTTAAAGCGGCCATTGGTTCACCTTGTGAACCGGTACAAATAACAACGATTTGATTACTCTTAAAGTCTTTAATCTTTTCTGGTTCGATAATCATATCGTCTGGAATCTTGATATAGCCATAGCCACGAGAAATATCCATGGCCTTTTCCATACTTCTACCGATAATCACAATCTTACGGTTATATTTCGCGGCAACTTCACAAATTTGTTGAATACGGGAAATGTTAGAAGAGAAGGTAGAAACAATTAATCTACCAGCCGCTTTAGAAAAGACATCATCGATGGCGTCTAAAACATTCTTTTCACTAGGTGTATAGCCTTCGTTTTCCGCGTTAGTGGAGTCACTTAATAATAAATCGACGCCTTCTTGACCTAACTTAGCCATCTTGGTGAGATTGATATCTGGACCAATTGGTGTTAAGTCCACTTTAAAGTCACCGGTGGTGACGATTCTACCTTCAGGAGTATCCACAACTATACCAAATGAATCTGGGATGGAGTGAGTCACTCTAAAGAAGGAAACTTTAAAGTTACCGACATTAACGACAGTATCATCAACATATTCCACAAGTGGAAGTCTATCAGACATACGATTTTCTTCCATCTTATTTCTAATAAGAGCGGCCGCTAATCTTGGAGCGTAAATAACAGGTATATTCAAGCTTTGAATTAAGAAAGGAATACCACCGATATGGTCTTCGTGACCATGGGTGATAAATAAGGCTTTTACTTTATTACGATTGTTTTTCAAATGTGTGAAATCTGGGACAACGTAGTCAATACCTGGGAATTCAACACCAGGAAAACGCACACCACAGTCGATGATGATAATTGATTCTTCATTCTCAATGCAGTACATGTTTTTACCAACTTCACCAAGTCCACCAAGGGCATAGATAGAAATTGGCATAGAAATAGTCTTATCCATAGCGGCTCCTTTCATTATTATGTTTGAAATCTTTATTTATTATAGCAAATAATAATAAAACTAGATAAGTTCTTCGTTCATTTGTTGAACATTTGGTTTGTTTTTATCAATACGGTCATAGAAGAACAATCCATCGAGATGATCGTATTCATGTTGTAAAACAATCGCGTCAAAACCTCTTGCGGTAATGACGACTTCTTGATTAGTCAACGCATCAAACGCTTTTAATTTAATCTTGTAATAGCGGTGCGCATAGCCAGGATGTTCACTATCAACAGATAAACAACCTTCCCCGTCTTTTAAAGCACATTTTCTAATAGAATATTCGATAATCTTAGGATTAACGAGTTGGTATTGGACCAAGTCTTCACCTTCTCCATAATAGATAACGAACATTCTTTTGAGTAAACCGATTTGAATCGCTGCTAAACCAATACCTGAACGGATATTGTGCTTTTTAGCGTATTCTTCATCTTGTGATTTCTTTAAATAGTCGAGCATCCAATCTAAAGTGTCTTTATCTTCCTTACTAAGTGGAAGGTCCACTGGTAGGGATTTTTTCTTCATGATTGGGTTGCTATCTTTAATGATTTTGAACTTCATAGGCATATACTAACACAAATAACGACATAAATAAAGTTTATGTCAGACGAATAATTGTATATAATAAGTGCATGGTTAGCAACATTTATTTACTGGCTGGTGAATTAAAAGATTTATTGGATAATGATGAACGAATTATCCGATTAAACAAACTTGAAAATGAACTGAACAATAATGAAGAGGTCATGGCGCTTTCTTATCAAAAAGATTTAGCGGTTTCTTCTTATGGTGACGCTCTTAATCATTTTGCTAATAATTCAGAAGAAATGAAAAAATATCAACATGAATTATTCCTTAAAAAAGAAGCTCTTGATAACCATCCATTAGTGAAGAGTTATCTCAAAGCTTATAGTGAAGTTAGAGACCTCTATTTTCAAATAAATGAAATCTTATTCAATGATTTATCATTGCATCAAAAAGAAAAGAGGGTTTCAAGATGAGAATCGTCGGAGGAAAATATCGTCATCGTTTAATTGTTTTTCCTGATGATATGGAACATACAAGACCGACGAAAGACCGCATCAGAGAGGCCATCTTTTCTGCGTTAAATAACGTTGATAATTTTAATGTCTTAGACCTTTATGCTGGCAGTGGCGCAATGGGTTTAGAGGCTCTTTCTAGAGGTGCGAAATTCTGTGCGTTCGTGGATGTTTCTAATCTCGCTATTAAAGTAATTAAGGATAATATAAATAATCTGAAGATTAATGATAGTGAATATCAGTTAATTAAAGATAAAGATGTTAATGCCTTAGAACAGTTTAAAAACGAAGGTCAAAAGTTTGACTTAGTTTTCTTAGATCCGCCTTATGAACACGGAGAATATCAAAAGATTGTAGATTTACTTATATCTAATAATTTATTAAATGAACACGCGATAATCGTCATAGAAGCTAACCGCGACGTTAATTTAGAAAATGTTGATTATAATAAGAAGAAAGAATACCATTATGGAGAAATAAAGGTCTTCATCTATTGGAGGCAACCATGAAAGTAGCAATTTATCCAGGAAGTTTTGATCCAATTACTAACGGTCACTTAGAAATCTTAAAAAGAGCGCTTAATATCTTTGATAAAGTGATTATTTTGGTTGCCTATAATGACCAAAAGAAAGCAAGATTCACTCCTGAAGAAAGAGTGGCAATGATTAAAGAGGCCATTAATGATTCGCGTGTGGAAGTTGATTCATCCACTGGTTTAACTGTGGAATATGCGAAAAAGCACGGCGCTAAGCATTTAATCCGTGGCTTAAGAGCGGTGACTGATTTTGAATATGAATTCTCTTTAGCATCCGCTAATGACTTTATCGATTCATCAATTGATACGGTCTTCTTAATGAGCAAAGCGGAAAAATCTTTCATCAATTCCTCAATGATTATGGAATTATATCAAAGTGGTGTGGATGTTTCTTCCCTTGTGCCACCTTCTGTTATCAAAAGATTAAAATAGTTTATTTTAAATAGATTAATGACACCAGTCTTCCCACTGGTGTTTTTAAATACGCAGAATAGAATCTATCATCGCTCACAGTGTCACAATCAGAAACAACGATTTGTTCTTCTTTTGCGCCTAATTTATATAAATCTAATACATTAGCGAGACCGTTATCGAAACGACCATCTTTGATAGTGGTTTCAAATCCCGCTTCAATAATTGTCTTTTTGGTATCTTCGTCAACTTCAAAAGACTCTTTTTGACGGAATGGACCAATATAGAATTTAAAATCTTTAATATTTAATTGTTCGTTATTAAGGATTTCACTAATGGCTTTATAGGCAACGTGTTTCATCGTACCTTTAAAACCAGCGTGGATAATACCCACTAGGGAAGCCTTTTCATTAATAAAGAAGATAGGAACGCAGTCTGCATGAAAAATACAAAGAGGAACGTTTCTTTCATATGTATATAAGGCATCACATTCCATGCCACTTTCAAAACTATCTTTACCTCTGCCTAAATCAAGTGTTGTGACTTTCATCACTTCATCGCTATGTGATTGATGAACATAAGTAAATCTATTAGGAAGAATGTAGAGGAGCTCCGCTAAAAGGTTACGGTGTTCCTTAACGTCTTTTCCTTCATCAACCTGATAAGCAAGGTTGCCTAAAGCAGTTGTGGTGGTTAATGCAGCGCATTTATCACTTAATGGGTGTTTAACAAATAATTCTTTCATGTATCTAGTATAAAAGAAAAACCGCCGTAGCGGTTAGTTCTTTACTTCATGAGTTTACCGAACTTTTCGGTATGTGCCCAACAGTTCTTAAGTGTACGAGCTCTTTCGAGATCGGATGAACCTTCAACGGTGAAGATGATATCACTTAAGCCTGCAACTTTTTGATTGTCCTTTAATGGATTTTCTTCACTGAAGTCAAAGTACATGACGAGTGGTGCATTAATTGGGCAAGCGGTTAAGCTATCAGATGTGAAGGCTTTTTCATAATCAGAAACTTTGTAGCTATGATTCATAGCGTAGAAAGTTGTTTCTAAATAGTTACTTGTCGCCATTGTTTCGAACAATGTGTAGTGGTTTGTCCAAACTTGGTCGAATAAGTTGATTTCTTCGCCATCAACAGTAGTTGTGGAGTCAACGTAGATTGTGTGGAGTCTGAAATCGCCTTTTAATTGATTCTTATCAATACCAACGAATTCTTGGTCTTTAGCAGCCCATTTATCTTTGAAGGTCTTTAAACCGCCATATAAATCTTTACTGCTGCTATCATCTTTAACAAAGGCAACAAAGAATCTTTCGCCATAAGTTGATTTGATTTTGTTTGTTTCACCTTCTTCAACGTAGGTGAGGAATTCATCAACTTTGGATTTGCCAACATATTTACCATCTGGGACAACGTTAGCATCTTTTAAGTCTAAACGATATCTTGTAAGGAATTTGTTTGCACTGTCACTTTCATCAAACCAGCTACTCACACCTTTAATAATATGTGGAATAGAGAAGATGACTGCGAAGATGGCACCAACGATTAATAATGGTTGGATCCATGCTGTTTCTTTAATCCAACGGCCGATTCTTACGAAAAATCCACCGATTGCTCTTAATACTACCATGTTATAAGCCTCCTATATTTACATATAGCGTGATAATCTTATCACTCAATATTTTCGATTTCAATAACAATTGTTAATCAATTGTGTTTTGATCAATGCACATTTAGGGTGCGCAACGTTTTCCATTATACTAGAAAAAATGGACTTAACAATCATATTTTGTTGTTTTTTCTAAAACAAGGTATACAATAATGACGCGATGATAAAAACAAAGACAGCACGCATTAAGAAACAAATCGAAAACTTCTTGTTCGATCATTATATCGTCAAAACCGTTTTAGAGTATCTCGGCGGCTTTTTTATTGCTGCCGTAGCAGCATTAATATTTGCCTTTGGTTTCTCTTGTTTCACATCTCCATCCACTGAAGATGGCTTTATTGTCGCGACTGGCGGTGTCTCTGGTATTTCCCAAGTTATCGCTTTATTAATTGAATTTATTTCAGGTAAGCCAGTAGGCGCGAACGTAGTGCAAGCGATTGGTTACTCCTTACTAAACGTTCCTTTATTAATCTTTAGTTTCTTAAAACTTGGTAAACGTTTCTCGATTTTTACTGCAATTAATGTTGTGTTATCATCTATCTTTATTTGGGTTTTCTCACAACACCATATCGGTCAAATGGTCGCCGACTTCTCATTCAATAGTGATGCAGAAGGTATTTTAAATTATATTAATCACCCGCTTAACACCATAATTGTGCGTGTTATTTTTGCGGCTATATGTACAGGCCTAGCTAGCGCACTTGCATTCGTCGGTGGTATTTCCTGTGGTGGTATTGATATTGTTTCATGCTATATTGCCACTAGAAAATCAACACAAATCGGTCGATATGGCGTAATCATTAACGCCTTCATCGTTACAACCTACGCTTTGCTTAAAGGCTTCCAGACCGGAGACTTCATTTATTCCTTATATTCTATCTTCTTCTCTATCATCTATTTGATGCTTGTGGGACTCATTATTGATGCTATTAATTTAAGGAATAAGAAGATGCTCATTCAAATCATTACTAGCAAAGAACATATGCCAGAAATTATTATTGCTAACTTCCCACACTCAGCAACGATAATAAATGGACATGGTGCTTATTCTGGTGCGGAAAAGATCGTTCTTTGGATGGCGGTTTCATCTAGCGAAGTGAACAAAGTTGTTAACGTTGCTAAGAAGGTTGATGAACACGCCTTCATCGCAGTTACTTCACTCAAACAAGTGTACGGTAACTTCTATATTAAACCACTCGAATAAAATTAACCTATTTAAGATAAAAAATAACCTAGACAATGCGCTAGGTTTTTTTCTTTTTTGGCGGAGGGAATGGGATTCGAACCCATGCGAGGCTTGCACCTCCTAGCAGTTTTCGAAACTGCCCCCTTCAACCGCTTGGGTATTCCTCCGTAAGTGTAATTATACCAAAAGTTAGCCCAATTGAAACTTTATTTAATTGAATTTGGACATCTAGTCAAATTCATTCAACCAAAGTATAATAGACAGGTATGGAATGGTTTAATTTCAACAACTTACAGTTCAAATCCTTCTTCATCATCATTCTGGTGTTGTTAGGTTTTGTTGTGGCTTTAACGGTAACCTTCATCCTCTCCACCAAGAAAGATAAGGGCTACGATAATCGTATCCAAGCGGAGTCCACAACACTAAGAATTTACATCATCGATCCAAAGAATAACTCTGTTATTTATTTCAATCGTTCCGATTTAAGGGTCAAGAAAAAAATCGACATCAATACTTTCTATTCTCACTTTCACGTTAACGATATTGATAAGGTAAAATCTTGGATTTTTTCTATTTGTACTGACTATAAAAACGCTGATAAATATGTTGAAGCGGACGTCCTTCTTAACCATGGTCGTAGCACATATTTCTCATTGCTCAAATTACTTAAATACGATCCTAACGAAGGCATCATTCACTTAGAATCCTTCATTCTTAAATACATCACACCAAACAACTCCACAAACAAAAAGAAGAAAAAAGCGCTCTTCACTGGTGTGGTTAAAAGAAGCACAATGGAGTCCTTAATTCTTAAAGAAAAGAGTTTAAAGGGTTTCACTTTTGCTATTCGTTTCTATTACATAAGACAAAAATTCTTATCAAATGATAAGATTGAACGCTACATGATTATGACACTTAAAAATGCCATTTATCCATATGCTAGTAATCCCCGTGTCTCTAGACAGATTATCGATGGTGGTGAAAACGAATTACTATTATTCGATTTAAGAATCGCTAGCCGTGATGAAGCGATGGTTCTAGCAACATCTATGGCTCATAACATTAAGAAATGTATTGGTGTTAATGGCTTTGCGGAATCTATTAACTTCTCCATTGGTGTTGTTGAAAACGCTCAATACTACCAAGACTTTGATTCAATGGTGGTCAAAGCCCAAGAAGCTTGTATGTCCGCTCAACACCACGGTCAAGAAATATTGCTTTATCAAAAGCAAGCTGCACCTCTTATCGAGATTGACCGTTATAGAGAAGAGGTCGAAAACCTTATGCGACCTAACTCCTTACGTTACTTATTTAGACCAATCTTTGATGTCAATAAATGCAAGACCATTGGTTACTTTGAATATGTCAAAGCCTATGACTCACCGTTTGCCTCATTCGCAGAAATGAGTAAATACGCTGCAAAAGTGGGTAAGAACAAAGACTTATTCGCGATGATCTCCCGCTACGTTATTCCAAAGTTTGCTAGTGAAAAACAAGAAGATGATTTAAGATTATTCATGCTCGTATCTTTACAAGATATCGACCACATGTATGAGATTTTATCGCAAATCCCACAAAGTAAACTCATCCATCTTGTCCTAGTATTTAATGAACAAGAGATTAACGAAAACGCTTCCAACTTAGAATTGTTAAACGCTTCTCTTAAGAAGCTCAGAAGTGGTCACTATGAACTAGCGATGTTAATGAAAGACAAGAATTTGTTATTAGACCCAAGTGTCTATTACAACTTCGATTACTTCGTCGCGGGCTCAATGATGATTGGTGAAATTAAAAAGAATAATCGCGTACGATTATCCATTCACTCTCTTATCGAATCACTTCTTAAATACCATCGACCTATTATCGCCACCGATTTAGAAGGTTGGCAAGCAATAGAACTGATTATTAAATCAGGTGTGAGCATCGTTTCTTCTGAAACAATCTCTTCTAGTAACGATATGCTCCTACCACTAGATAGAAAGAAGATTGAAAAATTGATGACGATGGATAATACCCGTCGCCGAGGAGGATAAACATCATGGCACAAGGCCAAATTAAAAACGAGGCAATTACACGTCGAGAAGACGATTTTGCCCAATGGTATACAGATGTATGCCGTAAAGCGGAATTAATGGATTATTCATCCGTTAAAGGATTCATTATTTATCGTCCCTATGGCTACGCTATTTGGGAAGAAATACAAAACTATTTAAATAAAAGATTTAAAGAAACCGGACACCAAAATGTCTATATGCCAACTGTTATCCCAACTTCTTTATTGCAAAAAGAAAAGGATCACGTTGAAGGTTTCGCTCCAGAATGTTTAATCGCCGATATCGGTGGTGGCCAAAAGATTGATGACCCATTAATCATTAGACCAACTAGTGAAACATTATTCTGTGAACATTACGCTAAAATCATCTCTTCTTATAGAGATTTACCAAAACTCTATAACCAATGGTGTTCAGTTGTGAGATGGGAAAAGACCACCCGTCCATTCTTAAGAGGTGCGGAATTCTTATGGCAAGAAGGCCATACCATGCACGAAACCGAAGAAGAAGCGAGAACTGAAACATTAAAGATGTTAGAAATCTATGATGATTTGGGTCGTGACATCTTAGCGGTGCCTTTCACCAAAGGTAGAAAGACCGATAAAGAAAAATTCGCTGGCGCAATGGAAACCTATTCTATCGAAGCTTTAATGCCAGATGGTAAAGCTTTACAAAGTGGTACCACTCACTATTTTGGTACAGGCTTCGCTGAAGCTTTTGGAATTAAATTCCAAGGTAGAGATGGAAAACTCTATAATCCACATCAAACATCATGGGGTGTTAGTACAAGATTATTAGGCGCTATTATTATGGTACACGGTGATGACAATGGCTTAGTTTTACCACCATATGTCGCTCCAATCCAAGCAGTGGTTATTCCGGTCGCCCAACAAAAACCAGGCGTCATTCCTGCCGCTAGAGAATTAGAAAAGATGTTAAAAGACGCTGGCGTGCGTGTCAAATTAGATGAATCTGACAAGACACCAGGCTGGAAGTTCTCTGAATATGAAATGAAAGGTGTCCCACTCCGTATTGAAATCGGTCCAAGAGATATCGAAGCGGGTGTGGTCACAATTGCGGTCCGTCATGATGGTCGTAAAATCACTGTTAAGAAAGAAGAAATGGTGGAAACCGTTCTTCAATTATTCAAACAAGTCCATCAAGAAATGTATGAAAAAGCTTATAACTACTTACTTGACCATGTCACAGAAGTTACTAATATGGATGAATTCAATAAAGCCATGGAAAAAGGTGGCTACGCTAAGATGATGTGGTGTGGTGAACAAGCTTGTGAAGATAAGATTAAAGATTTAACAACCGCGACAGCGCGCTGCATTCCATTTAACCAAATGGCCTTCGCAGAGACATGTCCAGTCTGTGGCAAGAAAGCCAAAAAGGTTGTCTTGTTCGCTAAAGCCTACTAATTTTTAAAAATTACTATTTAATTTCGTTCGCTCTTTATGTTAATATAAGGAGCGTTCGCTCTGGAGTAGTACCCAAGTTGGTGAAGGGGCTTCCCTGCTAAGGAAGTAGATCGGGTAACTGGTGCGAGAGTTCGAGTCTCTCCTACTCCGCCAAACATTTCAAGAAATGCCAATTCTGCAAAGGATTGGCTTTTTTGTGCTATACTTTTTTAAAATATTTGAGCGGTTTTTCGTTCTTTAAATGTCTTAATAGGTGAGAG
>CAMJWS010000005.1 GCA_946409515.1 uncultured Caryophanales bacterium | reverse complement strand
CTCCATTAATCTTTCTTGGGAATAAGACACCATTTCTATTAAATGGAAGGAATGGGTTATCCACTAGTTCAAAGTCTTTAAAATCTTTTGTTTTACCAATGCCTAATGTTGGACCATGGTTAGAAGTACAGAAGATGATATAGTATGTACCTTCTAATTCCACGAGTCTTGGATCATAAGCATATTCTAATTTAATTGGTTTTCCTTCTTTATCATGGAAAACGATTGGATCTATTTCAAAATCAAAATGGATACCATCTTTAGAATGTCCCACGAATAAGAATGGGATACCGTTTTTCGTGTCCGCTCTAAAGACACCAATGAATTCATCTTTATATGCCATAACAGCACTATTAAAGACTCTAGAAGCATTTGGGAATGGATTCATAGAGATAATAGGATTTTGAGAATATCTCCATAAAGGAGAATCACATCCTTCAGGACGCTTCTCATAAGGCATATTAGCTAATTCTTTTCCATAGATTTGATGTTTCATAATTAATACCTACTTTTTAATTTCTGCGTTTGATTCTCTTTCAATAAAGTCACATCTAATGACAATTTGAGAATAAGGAATTTGGTGTGACTTAATTGAATTAGCCACATATTTTGCTACTTCCTCACCAATCTCTTGGCGTGGAATGTTGAATGTTGATAATCTTGGAGTCATAAAGTCTCCAGTCCTGATGTTATCGAAACCGATAACAGAGATATCTTCAGGAACCTTTTTACCTAATCTATTAATTGTTTTAATAGCGTTTAAAGCGATGATGTCATTAGCGCATACAATCGCGCTTATTGGTTGATTATTTAATGCATCAATGAGCATTTGCTCATCAGCGTAATTCTTTTTGTCATTATTAAAGATAATTGAACATGGTTTATTGACTTCTTTTTTATGATTTTCCATGGCCGCCATATAGCCTTCATGTCTTTCTCTAAAGGATAAGCTATGGGAATCACTACCATAGAAGGCAATATTGGTATGCCCTTGTTGGATTAAGCGTTGGACCGCTAAGTAAATGGAATCATAGTTAGAGAACTTAAACTGAGTGGCTTCACTATGGAATGTTTTTGGATCCACGATGACGATTGGTTTACCTTTAGCCACTAATGTATCCACGATTTGTTTTGGTGCGACATGGATGATGATAAAAGCACTAACGGATGATTCTTTTAACTTTTTAAGAAGGCCATCATCAATCTTGTCTTCTTCAAAAGTGAGATATTCGACGATTAAATTACTTCTAGATAAGGTGGAAGAAATCGCAGTAATAATGGGTTGCCAGAAATCTTCCTTGAACAAAATACGGCTAGAGCCGATTAAAAGGACACGGTTAGAAGCAACCTTATGCACTTTTAATTTAGATGTGTCATAGCCGAGTTCTGTGGCTTTTCTAATGATCTTTTCTCTCGTGGCATCAGAGACATTGTTCTTGCCCCCTAACGCTCTAGAGACTAAACCCTTAGTCACACCACATTCTATTGCAATTTGTTCTAAAGTTGGTTTTTTCATATTCTTATTATCTTTAATTATTATTAATTAATATACGAGTATAGGAGGGGTATTAATTACCCCTCCAAATACGCGTTCTACGCATTTAGCGTGTTATTGATTGCTTAAGGCTGCACCGACGTTAACACCAGCGGCTAAATCGCCAGTAGCTTCAGTGACAGTAAATGTAACTTTGCCCATAGGATTTACTGAATATGTACCAGTAATGTTACCCCTAGAAGTATTAACTGTGAGTAATTGGCCAGCTTCGCCCATTGTCATTGTATATGTACCAGCAAGGTCGCCACCTAACATATCGTTATGTAATGTGACCGCACCATTTTGACCAAAGGTCATGGTTGCTGCACCAGCGGTAATAGTTCCACTTAAGACTAAGCCGTTTTTGGCGTAGTAGTTCAATGATGGATCATTATCAACATTGCTGAAGCACATCGCATCTGCGCCAACATAGTAGTCTTTTTTATTCCATTTGGAATCGATTAATAATGTAAAGCCATAATATGTCTTTGAGGCATCTAATTCGACTGTATATTTTGTCCAGTCTTGGCCAGCTGGCAATGTGACAACAAGTTGAGTTCTATAGTCAGCACCTTGATGAGCGCTGTCGACTTTTTGGACTTTGTAAGCCATAATAGTGACTTTTTGAGCAGTGTCGGCACTATAGTTTTTCAAATAGAGAGAGAAACTTGTCATGCCAGTCATTGGTTTAGCGGTACCTTTATAAAGACCCCATTGAATGTATCTCATATTGCCATATTGGCTATTTAAGAGTTTTAAGGATTGAGAACCTTCAGCAGCGTCTTCTTTATTTAAAGCGGCACCAGCACCGGAACCCGTTAAATCCCATTTGCTTCCACCAACTGGGGATGACACATTAGTGTCACCTTTATACATATCAATGTAGAATGCACCACTTGAACCACAGTTCTTGGATTCATCTTCATCACCCTTCTTAATGGTTCTACCGGTTTCTGCATAAGATTCAACATTATCACCACGGATGATATCAAAACTTAAATTATTGAGAGCACCAGCAACTTGGCCAGAACCTTCGACTGAAACGAATGTTAATTTATCTAAATCTTCAGAAATTGTTGCTTTATATGTTGCACCACCAACGACCATTGTTAATTCATCTTCAGCAATGGTATATGTACCATTAAGTTCCATTGCCATACCAGGAGCGGCTAATGTCACTTCTGTATCACTCTTAATTCTAAGAGTAGCGTTGATTAAGCCACCAATTTTACCTAAGTAAGCGTTACCAGGAACTAATGCTTTGTTTTCAACTGGAGGAACTTCTGGAACATATGTTGCATATGGATTAGCGGTATAGACTTCAACATCATCGATGAATAAATAAGAGTCAGCTGTCCAGTTGGCATCAAGATAAATCATATAGCCGTAATATGTAAGTTTATCGTTAAGAGCTATTTCATAATGTTTCCATTCGCCAATAGCCGCTGTTTCAGTAAATGTTACTTGCTTAACGTTTTGGTTTCTTGTTTCGTTAGTTGGAGCACTTTGAGAATAGAAGTTAACTAAGATTTTCTTAACTAAACCATTTGTCTTGGCCCAGAAGCTGAATGTGGAACCACGGAAATTGTTTCTTTCCGCTGTGCCATCAAATAAGCCCCATTGCATATATCTCATACCATTGCTCTTTGAGCTCATCATGGAAACGTATTTATCGCCAGAATGACCACCACCTGTCATAAGCTTGAGTTGGTCGCCTTCATCGTCCATAAGATTCCATTTATTTCCGCCCCAAGGAGATGTTGTTGTGTTTTTATCGTTCCAATATTCAGAATAATAAGCACCACGGCAACCACTTCTTTGATCGATTGTATATTTTTGACAATAAGATTTACCGTCTTCGGTGTATTGTTCGAAGTTATCAACGACTTGAACAGCGTTGAGATCAACACCAGTGACTGCGCTAGCGAGAGCACCACTAGCTTCAACGAACTTCATGGATTGACCACCGTTCTTTAATTGGGCTTTATAAACTAATGTGGCACCAGCATTGGCTGATGTGAATGTCATATTCTTATTAGCATCAATTGTGACGTTACCTGGAATTTCCATTGGTGTTTCCATATCGATAACTGTCGCTGTTGCTGCACCATTAGCGCCTAATTCGACTTTAACGGTATTACCAGTGTTTAATAAGCCTGTATATTTGGTGTATTGACCCATTGTTTCGACTTCAGCTTTTGCTGGGTTATCAAGAGTAACAAATTTTAAGGAATCTAAAAAACCGAAATATGGTAAGTTACCATCGACTGTTCCTTTGATAGAAATTTCAATCTTTGTGAGATAGGACATTAAGTCATCTTGATGAATACCTGTCCAATCAGCAACAGAGGCAATTGATTTACCTTCGTGTTTATTCCAAAGATCCCAAGCAGCATCATTTAATGGAAGCGTATATTCAACATACTCACTTGATTGTGATGTAAGTGGATAATAGAAAGCTGGGCTTTGTAGTGTGCCATCAATCTCGCAAGAAGCATATAAGATAACTTGGATATCGCAGTTTGCTGGAACCATTAATCTGAACTTCATCGCGTTGACAGATTTATCGAAAGTATTAGTTGGGAACTTCTTACCTATTTTGTAATATGAGCCGTTTCTCCAAGCGTCAAGTCTTAAGGCTTTATTACCTTCGACTGAGTTTGTGCCTAATGAAACAGCTGCACTAGTTTCTTCAGACCAACCATTATCTTTCCAACCAATTGCGACCCAGTTGGCATCCATCATTTCGCCATTAGATGTGTATGATTCGAAATCATCGACCATCACTTCGGCAGCATATTCAGCGAACTGTGCGGTGAATGTTGTATCAGCAGTAATTGGTTGAGCTAAATCTTTATCCCAGCCTTTAAATCTGTATTTGACTGCATTAGCGTCAGGCGCCTTTGTTGGTGTTTCACCGGTATAAGAAGCGGTTTGACCTTCTTCGACTTCACCAGTTTGGACTTCAACACCATCAACGACGAATTTGACTGCGAACTTTTTAGAGGCGACTGTGACTTTGAATGATGTGGTGGCTTCTTTATAAGTGACCACGATGTCTTTTTCGCCAACTTCATTTAATACTGTGCCATTAGCAGGATCGGTTGTGTAGCTATGGACCGCTCTACTAGTACCATCAGAGAAAGTAGCGTTGACCACTAAACCTGTTAAGTTTAATTTGTCGCCACGAGTATAAGCTGTTTTAACATTGTCTAGGTTGACGGCAAGGCTAACAGCAGTTGGGGCAACAGAACTGGAACTGCTACTAGATGAGCTAGCAGGAGATGATGTAGAGGATGAGCTAGAACTACTTGGTTGTGTACTAGAACTACTTGGTTTGCTAGTATCAGAAGAACTACTAGATGGTTTACTTTCACTACTACTAGATGAGCTAGTGCTAGGTTCTACTGTTGAAGAAGTATCAGCTGATCCTGAGCTTGGATTATTACTACTTGATGGAGCGACACTTGGATTACAAGCACCTAAAACCATACCCATAGTCATAGCAAGCGTTAGAAAAGCAATTTTTTTCTTATTATTCATAAGATTTTCCTTCCTTGCATTATGCAAATATGTAAGGGAGTTTTTCACTCCTTGACAATTGCATTATAATGCACGATTAAAGACATAAAAAAGTAAAAACTGATAAACTTTAGGATGTTTTTTGTAAACTTTTAGAAATGTTTACTAAATTTTATAAACATTAATATATCTAATAATGATAAATAAATAATAAATATAAATAGAATTAATCTAAATTAAGGATATATAAAAAGCCCTAAGTAAACTTTTTGTTTTTCCTGTTTATTTAAGGGCATTTAAATAATCTCTTTAATGACCGCTTTTAGCTCTTCACTCATCCGTTTGTGAGCGGTAACATAAGCATGGTTACTGATCGCTGTATTATCCCCGTTAAATCGATGGATATATAAATTTTTATATAAAGGTTTTAAATATTCATATGTTTCTTCATATAAATAGTAGGCATTTTCTTCCTTTAAAGTGCCATAAACCATCAGTATTTTTAGATCTTTATTATTTCTTAATTCATAATCGATAAGCGCTTGATATTGTCTTATAAAATAATTGATTCTTGTATCTCTTAAGTTTTTATCTTCTTGGATATAGGAATTATCATTACAGCCTAATGAAATAATTAAGATATCTTCTTTAAGGACATCTTGATTATCAACATTTGAATTTACTTTGACTTTATCAATAAAATCGATAATACCAATATTCTTAGGATCGGTATAACTAGAGAAAGTTAAACCCCATCCAGAAGCAGAAAATATATCCACTTCCATATCTAATTCATATAAGGCGTGATAAACAAAATCTTCAACGGAATCTGAGATATGAATTGATGGATCTTCACTATGGCCTAAAATACCAAAACCAGCGACTGTTGAGTCACCATATACTTTGACTTTTTTATAATAGACATGGTCATAACGATATAGCTCACCATTAACAATAATATCCTTAATAGCAAGAGCGTTATCATTAGCCTCATTAGCCTTAATAATATCGATATAATGAATACTTTTTTCTTCAAACTTATACTGATAGACACCACTTTCATTTAAGACTTTTATCTTATTCTCATAGTCTCTATCAATGATGATATAGAAATATCCTGGAGAAGGAATATGTTCTAAATAAACAACAAAAGCATCTCCATTCATCTTAAAAGATAAAGAAGAGCCACCATTATAGAGATAAAGGATGTTATCTTTAAAAAGATATCGTCCATTGATATGGGTATTAAACAAATCTATCATTAAATTCATTGTATCGTGTAAGAGGGAAAGCGCAACTCTAATAAACCTTGTTTACTAAAATAAATAAAAGTTTACTAAAACATTGGATTATTATAATAATGTATGAAAAACATCTTAAAATTATTCCTATTATCCCCAATAGCGCTTTCCGCTATGGGATGCAACAACACGCCTAAAGAACCTAAGCCTGTTGATGTTGTCGTTATCTCTGGTCAAAGTAATGCGGTTGGTTGTACCCATATTAAATGTTTAAAAAGAAGTATGGGTTCAACAAAAGAATCTGAATATATGAAAGGGTATCCAGACATCCAAATAGCCTATGACTGTTGGACAAAAGATGTAAGAGAAGATAATAGTTCCTATTTCTACTCTCAAAATAAGTCTAAAGATAATGACTTTGTTAAGGTTATGTTAGGTCAAGGTAATAGCCAAGCGACATTTGGTCCTGAAATCGGTATCGCTGAAAGAATGCATGAAAAATACGCTGGTAAATTATTCTTAATTAAATATGCCTGTGGTGCTTCTAACTTAAAAGATGACTGGGCTAAAAGAAACTCCCCAATGTATAACAGATTCATTGAATATGTGAAACTACAAATGAATAACTTAAAAGGTAAGGGATATGCCCCTACTATTAAGGCCTTCTGTTGGATGCAAGGTGAAGGCGATTCCTATCCTGGCTATTATGATGAATATTATGACAATCTAAAAGAATTCGTTGGTAATGTTAGAACAGACCTTAAGGAACTTTCTGGTAATAAAGATATGGCATTTATCGATGCTGGTATCAATAACTCCCCTGAGTGGCAGTATTACCGTAAAGTAAACGAGGCTAAAGAACAATTCGCTAACGATAGTGATAATAACTTCTATATCGACACTATTGAAGCGGGTATGCATACAGATCAAGAACCATTTGGAGAAGTTGATACCGCTCACTACGATACAGAATCACAAGTCTTATTAGGAAACTTATTCGCTGAACAATTTGAAAAGTTCTTAGAACCAGTTGAATAGAAAAATAGGAAGCCAAATCGATGGCTTCCTTTTTCTTATGCGCCAGCAGGAATCATCATTTCCTTAATGACGTCTAGTTCGCTTTGTTTAACGCCTTTATCTAATAAGAACTTAGTGGCTTTTTCTTGATATGTTTTACCTTCTTGTTCTTTGATGAGCTTTGGATAACTATTTTCAATTGTGCTTCTACTACGTTTTCCGCCGATATTAGCGAAGTTTGAGAATAAGTAGTCTCTCCATAGGTGTTCTTCTTTTACGCCTAACATCGCGTTTATTAGGTGGGCTACATATCCTGTTCTATCAGTGCCTATTGAGCAGTGGAAGAACAAAGGATAGTTATCTTTATTACCTAAGATAGAAAAAACCTTTCTTAAAGAAGTATCATTATCTTCTCCACCAACGTAGTCTTGATTGTAGTCCATTGGGCATTGATAGTATTTAACACTTTTACCTAAGACACTTGTGCCTTCTTTTAGACCACCGACTTCATTATTATCGGTTCTTCTTAAATCTATTTCAGTTTTAACTTTCATGGTTTTAAGCATCGTGTTAATACCTCTATCTGAGATTCTAACACTGACTTCTTCTTCATCGTCGTCATTTAATTTGCTCGTACGATATATAACGCCTTGGTTAAGTGTTTTATTATCTTGTATTGGGTATCCCCCTAAGTCTCTCGCATTAGTGACTCCAGAGATATACATATTTCTGATAATCTCACTAGAAGTAGTAAAGCTATCTTCATAGATGATGCCATCATCTGGTGCATCAACATAGAAGTAGTATGTAGTGCCAATCTTTAAGTTATTAAAGCCCACTTTATTTCTTGTTACATGAGTGGCCACACTATTACTATAGCCTTCATCTTCTGATAGATAGACTGTACAGTCTTGATACTTCTCGTCCCACGTGAATGTAATATCTTGTGGTCTAGATAATTCTTCCGCTCCTCTAACATAGAGGTTGATGTCATCAAGAGGTCCGTTAAGGAACACTCTTTGTACCGCGGAATGGATTTGCATTTTCCCTTCTTCTTTTGAAGGTACAACAAAAGTAACTTCGTTGCCTTTACATGATGTCAAAATCAAAGATGCCAAAATGGTTGGCACCACCAATTTACTTAAAATATTCATAATCTTTCTCTCTGTTTACGAATATATCAAAACACTAATTAATCTGCAAATTGAAATTAGTAAACTTTCTAGAAGCAATCGAAAATTATTATCTATCTAATAGGTAACGATAGTAATTATAAAAAGGCTGACCTTCTTCAAAGACAACTGTTTGATAACCGTTAAATTCGCCACTGCTATTATTGCTATATCCTATTAATTGACGGACATGGAAATTATTATCAATAAGTTCATAACCTGTTTTATGTTCAGTTGTACCAGAAATAGGAACACTAATAATGTATCTACCTGTAGGAACTAAAACATGTTCACCAGTAATCTGTTCTCTATAGAGGTTTGTCGCGCCTTCAATCTCATTATTACAAAGTAGGTACGATACTACAGTATCAGTACCTTCTTTGTACTGCACACCTTCAACTTTTAAATTGTATAAATAAGAAGACGAAATAGCGCTGATCATCAAATTAAAACCAGTATTGCCATCTCTTAGTACGTAGGTAACCGCTACTACAGATTGAATAGGTTCATCTTCAAAACCATCTAATTCCATTTGATGTTCCACTATTTTCTTAAGGTTGGTATCTACTAGTTGATAATCAGTGGTATCAACAACTGATGATGTTGAAGAAGACGTATTCTTTTTAAATGGGTTACAACCATTGAAATAGCAAATAAGAAATACCACTCCAATGATAATATCTATAATGACGAATGCCGCTAGTACTTTCTTGATAAGCGATTTCTTATTTTCTTTGTTGTTATCGGCATTATTTTTAGCCATGCAAATATAATAAGCAAAAATATATGATTAGTAAATAAAAAGATTGATATATACTAAAGGTGGTTTCCATAGTTAGAGCCAGTACTAAAAAGAATATCTGGCGGCATGAATAGCCGTCATACGCAATTATGCGAAGGAGTACACTATGTCAAACCGAAAAAAACATTTAACTGTTTCCGAAGTTAAGGAACATTACATCTCATTCTTTGAAAGAGTTATGGTTCTTTATAACCTAACATTCTCCAAAAAAGAAAAAGACCACAACGTGGAAGATGTGAAAAGATACGCAACCGCACTATACGAAACTGGCCGTATTGACAATTATGACAAAAAGGCAATCAAGGAAGCTTTGGAAGATTTTGCATCACTATTAGCAGCCGAATCGAACAAGTGGGATATTGATTTTGAGTATCTAGATGCAAGAATAGACCTCGCAACTAGTAGCATTAATGCTGAAATAGGAGCATTGATTCACTGACGCTGGGTGTGAAGCAATACACGCTGCTATTAAAAATGAACAAGGTAAATATCTAGATCCAATATTAAATAGAATTAGAAAGAACATCGCTATTATTCCTAACGAACTAACAGCCACTAAAATAAATAGCCTCTGTGAAGTAGATTATCTAAAAGAAAAGTTCCCTAACTACGAGGGAACTATCGAATCAATGATATACGATATAGAGACATCTGAAGTGTTTTAGTAATTAAAACTGAAGCAAACAAAAAACCGGCTAATTTCGCCGGTTATTATTTGTGATTTTTTTGTAAATCATTAATCTCTTACAGGCATATTTTTTTCCTCGAAAATATGATACAAAACATGCACTCTAGTTGTCAATTCTTTTTGCTTTCTTTGCTCTCGTTCTTTGCTTTGGAGTCAACCGCTTAACAAGCTTTTCAAAGCGTTCTTTTTCATTGCAACGATAATCAGTGAAGATCGGCCATTTTCTAAGATCGTTTGTTCCAACAGCGTTATCCTCATCACTCTTATATTGAATGATGGTTGTTTCCATTTCTCCATATTCCTCAATCAGCGCGTAGTATCCGATTTTTAGAATAGGCATTTTATTGTCCCATTTTTCTTTTTTAATTTCTTCAACCGATAATTCGCCTTTTTTCTTTTTGCACAGCATAATATTTAAACGGTACATGTCTAAACTCAAGGCGGTTAGATGTTTATTCATGGATAATATTTCATAGAACTCTTGAGCAAAATTCCAATCCTCTCTGCACAAATAATTATGAAATGCTATTTTTTCGATCATGCTATTTTCTTCTTTGTATTCACCTGGATCGATTTTTAATCTCGATACAATTTCTGTAACAATTTCGGCCGCAACCAAAAGAAACATGCTTGCAGCATTATAGAGATACTCGACATCAATTGCCGCGTATTTGTCAAGTTCTAAGTTGTAAGGATTCTTTGAATTGTTGATGTAGGTGCCATTGACGATTCCTTTGTTGTGAATAAAGATGTTTCTTCTGTAGAAGATTTCTAAAAACAACGTTTTGTTATGGTTGAAGTAATTTAAATTCAATTTGAACGATTTTTTCATTATATCGTCAAACAACTGTTCAATACTCTGGTGTAGCAACCTTTCAACCTCATTTGAAATGACTGCTTTCTTAATATCTTCGACCGACGAAAGAGATTTAATCTCTTTAAGAGTTATCGTTTTTCCATCTAGCATGCCATCATACTGATCATAGTGGCAGACAAAAATATTAGACAGGAAATCTTCAAACGAAGTAACCATATTCTCCAGTCCGTTAACAAGCAAAAGTTTTTGTGACTTAACATAAAAATCAAATTTTTCAGCAATTCCGTCGAGTTCAATGCCTAGTTTAGTACCATTAGCTATTTGTTCAGCTTGCTTAGCCCTGAAGTCTTTTATGTCTATATGGTGCTTTTCGACAAGTTCGTCCATCTTCGCAATAATCATTTGTTGGCTGATTTCCAGCTCGTCTTTAATCGCTTTATCAAATAAATCGCGTATTGAATTAAAAGCATCTTCCTCAAATTTCTTGTTTGGTTCATATTCTGTTATCTTGTCAACGCAAATCTTATAAAAGCAAGCGATATAATTCCTGATGGTTGTCAGATTTTCGTGTATTTCGTTAAAAATATTATTTAGGTTGTCTAAATATTTTGATTTGTCTGCCATAATATATCTCCAAAAACACAATAATTTTGCTATGTTATTCACAAATGTTCAAGAAATAATCTGTATTTATATGAGAATTATAAAGCAACCGCTTATCGCTTTTAGTAAATTGGCGCTGCTTCGCTAAGAAAGCACTTTGCTAAATGGGCGCAACGGTTCTCCCGGTTGCCCATACAGCACTCAATGCAATTCAAGACTATTTCAATTATTGTTGTCGTTATAAAATATGATAATAAAGCAAAAATTATATTGAACAGTATGAAAAGAATTGAAGTTAGTTCAGCCATTATTATTGAGGACAACAAGGTATTCATAACACAAAGAGGGTACGGAGAATTTAAAGATAAGTGGGAATTCCCTGGCGGAAAGCTTGAAGCTGGAGAATCGGGTGAGCAATGTATCGTAAGAGAAATCAAAGAAGAGCTTGACGCAGATATCGATGTAATCAGATTTCTCAATACAATCGAATACACATATCCAGCATTTCATCTGATAATGCATAATTATATTTGCAAATTAAAAAACAGCCATATTTCACTGCTAGAACATGAGGCTGCAAAATTTATAGATAAAACAGATTTAGATAATGTTGATTTCTTACCGGCTGATTTGCTGATTTTAGAGGATTTAAAGAAATATCTCAGCTGATTGCTTCTTCAGGAATTTGAAAGTCAAATCTATATTCCTCCGGAACAGCATTATCCAATTCAATATCAAACATCAAGGTTGGTGAATCACCGTTTTTGCTTTCTCTACAATTGGTAAATTTACCGGTGCCAAAATATGTGAATGGTAGTACTATTCCATCCTCATCGTCCATTTTTCTGACGAAAAGATGCACGACTTTCGTAGCAAGAAGTTTCAAACCTTCGGCATTTGTTTTGGTTGTATTATTAACAGATTCCCATTGAAAGAGTGAAGGCGATAGGAATTTGTCTTTGTATTCAAAATTTTCTTTGCCCACTTTATCTTTCTCTAAGCCAACAAAGACATAAGTGATTTTCTTTTCTGTGTCGTATTTTGTTCCTTGCATGAAAGCATACTGCCTTCCATCTATTTCCATCATAATTTTGTCTTTTTGATAGTTAGCATACATTTTAAACTGACCTTCAAAATCTCCAAATTCAGTTAGATATCTTTCTAAGCCATAATTGAGCAGATCGTTTAGGAATTCGTCAAATTTTTCACTCATCGGATTGTCTATGTTCAAATGATATCCATCATCAAATAGCAAAATCTTTCTAGCAACGAGATTATCAGAAGCGGTTTTGATAGATTCTTTAGTTATCCTTTCATAGTTATTAACTAGACCATCAAAATTAACATTTTTATTTAAAATTTGCTGAATGATCAAGTATTCTTCTCTTCTTGTTAAAGGAAGTAAATCAGATGCCATCTCAAGTAATTTGATTTCAGAATCGCTAAACAGCGGAATATCTTCATCAATATTTTTGAGGAAATTATAGTAAGAGAAATTCTTCTTTCCTTTCATTTTAGATTTCATAAATCTCAATAGATCTGGAGCGCAATCACTATTGAGGAAGTCCAAATGAGATGGAAAGCCATCCTCTATTAAAAGGTACTTTTTGAAATTGAAATAGTCTTCTTTCAAAAATGTGGCGGTATTGAAGTTTGTATTTTCAATATACTTAAGAACTTCTTCTTTTGAGAACTCGTCAAAGTGAATTTCTACACCAGGTAAATCCAGTGCTGAGAAATTGTCTCTAACTAAAGATGAAAGCAGAGCTTTTTCAAGATAGGTTGTTGACGACAGTGTGCCTAATGCAAAAGCAATTTGAATTGAGCGATCATAACTGTTTCCGATAAAATCTAATACAGTTAAGAATTGTTTATTTTCGTATTTTCTAAGGCCTCTACCCAATTGTTGAATAAATATCGTTTGAGACTCAGTAGGCCTGAGGAATAAAACCATATTGATAGCAGGCACATCAATACCTTCGTTGAGAATATCAACTGTGAAAATAATTTCCAATGGATTATCTTCTTCTTGCAAATCAGTATATGCTTTTAGCCTTTCGCCAGTTTTACTCTTCCCAGTCAAAGATGTTGTGCAATATCCAATTTCACTCATGGCGTGCGCCATTAAGCTCGCGTGTTCAATGCTTCTACAGAAAGCGATTGCCTTGAGCTTGCCAACTGGTCTGTGGGCTTCTATTTCTTTTGCAATAAAATCACAATGTTCTGGCGTGTAATATTGTGTTAAAAATCTTGATTTATCTCTATCAGAGTAATCCACCATTAAATCACGAACGCCATAGTACTTAAAGGGCACCACTAAGTCGTTTTTAATTGCGTCTCTAAGTCTTAGCTCATACGGTACATTTCTATCAAACATACCAAAGACATCTTCGTTATCCATTCTTTCAGGAGTAGCCGTCAAGCCAAGCAGGAACCTTGGTCTAAAGTAGTTGAAGATTTTTTGATATGTCGAGGCGGTAATGTGATGGCATTCATCAAACACAATATAATCGAATTCATTTGGATCAAAATAATCTAAATGACTTGCCAGCATAGTGTTTGTCGCGAATAAAAACTCTGCGTCAAGTTGTTGGTTGTTGCCTGTAAAAAGTCCATAGGTCCTTTTAGACATAAACACTTTTTGAAACGTTTTTCTGGCATCTTCCAAAATAGTATCCCTGTGAACTATAAAAAGAAGTCTTTTAGCGTCAAAGTTCCTTGCATCAAACGCCGCCAAGTAAGTCTTACCAGATGCAGTGGCTGCAACAATAAGCGATTTGTTAACGCCCATATCACGATACCTTCTGAGTTCTTTAAGCGCTCTTCTTTGCATTGCGTTAGGCATCACTTGTTTGTTCTCATAGTGAACATCATAATCCATATCCCATTTCTCGATGGCATAATCTATCTGAATTTGATACTGCCTGATAATGGTTTCGTTTAAAGCTAGTGTTTGATTCCAGAGGTTTTTAAAACTCTCTGTCGCATCTTTAATAACGACATCTTTTTTGTTTCTGATCAATAATACGTTCCATTCAATGTTTTTAAGCAAAGCAAACCTAGTAATGTTTGTCGATCCGACAAGGAATTCGTAGCCGTCTTCCATTTCGAAAATATAGCCCTTTGAATGAAATCCATTATCACCAAAAGAATCATAATCTATGTGACAAGAGAAATTGCTGTACTCATTCATCCAGCCTAAAAATGTTTTAAGAGAAGGAATATCTGTGAAATTCTGATATGTAGAAGTAAGAATTCTTCCTTTAACGCCTCTTTTTAAAGCGTGCTCTATATCTTCTTTAATTAGAATCAAACCAGCATCTTTGATAAAACTAACTGTCAAATCAAAAGAGATGCATCTTTTAAAGCAATCTTTGAGATGATCGATAAAGCGTTCCTTAGAATGATTGGTCAAAAATACTTCGTTCATACTATTCGGTGAGTGATTTTAAATAATCATTAAGCGCCTTATCTTCACAATAAACAAATGTGCCTCGCATACCTCTTGTGAGAAGGACGTTGTATGTGTTTCTAATAAGCTTTTCAGCTAACGCATCATCACAATCGTTGATTCTAGCAGACACGTTATCGACATTGGCGCTCTTAATAAAATGAATTTTGCCATTACGATAGACCACATCTTTGCCAATAATTACACCGGCAAATTGCAGGTCCAAACCCTGGATGGTGTGTATACAACCAATTTGATTAATTGAATCCGGATCTGCTAAATAAGAATATCCATCTTCAACCATTTTCATGCCTTTGTTCCATCTTAATTTGAGACCATCTTCGTAAACGAAATCATAAGGGAGTCGTTCAAACGGAAGAGGAGTTCCGCTTCTTAAGGAATGATTGTATGCATTTAAGCTAATCCATTCATGTGTATAACCAGCTATCATTCTTGAGTGACCATATTGATCATTAAATAAGCGAACCAAATCAAACATTTGCTTTGGAGAATCAAACACTTTAAACATATAATTTTTACTTTTAAAGTGACATTCTTGATGGTCTGGATATCCCAAGAACCCTTTGACGAAATCAATATATTCTGTGCCACCAGTGCATCTAAATTGACTAGAAAGAGAGAGTTCTTTCCCTTCATAAATCGGAGAATGGTATTTGTTTGCAAATTCTCTAATCTTATCGATAGTTGTGTAATCATAATAAGTAACGGCTTGATCCTCATCGATAAAAAAGACATTTACTTTACTGTTTCTAATTAAATCATCTAAGAAATTAGAGCCTTTGGCGGGAGCGTTCCTGCCAGGCTTATAATCATAAACGCGATGTGCCTCATCGACGATAACACAATCATATTCAGCTTCTGGCCTCGCATGTAAAGTTAAAGGACTTCTGAAGAAGTTTCCTATATCTTTTTGAGTAAAATCTTCTTCTAAGAGCTTCTTAAAGAACGCCTTTGGTGCTAATGTTTGGGTAATATAAACGGCATTGTTTCTTCTGTTGCTTCTTGGTGTAGTTGTAGAAAGAATTTGTCCCAAGGCATTGATGGCAACAACAGATTTACCAGTGCCCGGACCACCTCTAATAATAATTGTTGCTCTCTTATCATGAGCTAAAGCATCTTTTGTTTTTTCTACGATTGTAGAAACGGCTTCCGCTTGATTGTCATCGTACGAAAAGAACGGAGCGCCTTTGAGAGCTTTGGCAAGCATGTCAGCCAATTCTGGAGATGGAGAAATATGACCATCATCAATAAAATACAAAAGTTCTCTGGAAGGTTGTTTTACATGATTGTGCAAAAAGCTGCGCAATTTTTCAACATCATCCATTAGATATGTGGGAGCTTTGGTGATAATTGGAAATCTACTTTCATCCTTTAATATGTGATCATAAACGTGATCCATATCATGGAGATAAGAACATGCATTGAGTTTGATATTATGATCTCTTATAAATTCATTAAACAATTCCAGGATATGAATATAATTATATGCTTGAATAGATGGGTGCCAGTAATCTTTAAGACCGTCTCCACCGTTGGTAAATACAAAATCTTTTTTATTTGAAGAGTTGACGAAAGTCCAACCTTTCAATTCAACCACAACAACATTGTCAGAACCAAATTCATCTTTTCCATAAATAATAAAATCAGCTCTTTTTCGAGTAGTGTTAATTTTATACTCGATAGCGATGTTAAGTTCATTATTAAACAAATCGCTTCTCAAAACGTCAGCCATTTTAGGAAGCGAATTTTCCAAAGAATTAATAAAATTATCTTCCGGAGCTTCGTTGGCTCTAGTGATAAGATTTTTGATTATTTTGCTGTAAATAATGCCTGTATCACATTCGCCAATATACTTTGCTTTTGTTTCTTCATAAATAATCATAACTTGTTATATTTGTCAGCTTTTCCTTTAGCTTTATTTACTGGATATTTTGTTTCGTTTTTATCAATTTTGGCATTCACTATTTCATCAACGTCTAAGCTGAGTTTGTCTAACATGTTTTGGCAATACACTATGACATCCGCAAGTTCTTCTTTAACGTCATTGATATCATAGTTATTTTCATCCCATTGAAAGCACTCTAAAAGCTCATTAGCTTCAATGCTAATGGATTTAGCCAAATTAGCTGGACTGTGAAATTGATCCCAATCTCTGTCTAGAGTAAAATCGCGAATGCGATTAATTGTTTCTTTTTTCATTTTGCCGGCCTCAAGAAAAAGTATATCACTGTTGTGATCTCTATGAAAAGAAAGCGTTTTTAATGATCAGATTTTCTACCGTTGCACTTGGAGCAAAGTACTCGTAAATTAGACGGGACGCTTTTTCCGCCTTTTGAAACAGGAATAATATGATCGATGTGCAAACCAACACCATCTGGCATGTATTTGCCACATATTTGGCACGTAAAGTTGTCGCGAAAGGCAATCTGTTCTCTTAATTCTTTTGTCATAAGGCTTCTTTGCTTCTTGGAATGGTATTCAGAAAGAACGGCTTCAAAGTCTATTTCTTCCAACTGGTCAAATCTATCTTTCAAGTATTCATAGGAGCAAGAAAATTCCCCAATCTCCTCAACAACGGTGTATGGATATTTAACATAATTTACTTGTTTATACCTTGTCCTATTACGGGTGAATATAAAAACAAAAGCATGGTCCCAATCCAAAGACATTTCAAATTGTTCCCTTCTTCTCTTTTTGTATGCGCTCTTTTTGACTTTTTCTACACTTTCTTTTTTCCAATCCAACATATTCAGCATGGAAGAATCAATTTCATTCATTCCATTGTCAATAAGCATCCTATCGATGTAATCCTCTATTTTAGGTTTTTTTGCCCCAGAAACATCGAATGTTATCTTTCTGTATGGAAATTTAAAAGGTGATCTTATTAAAACTGCGAGAAAAGCAATTACCGATATAATTAGCGGTGCAAAAACAAAAATCCAAAGATAAAACCAAACATCATTCATAGAAGCCTATTATCAATTGCTCGTCAATTGCTATCGACCCTGCTAACCAAGAACCTTCTTTTTGAATTGATCGAATTCTTCTTGAGTGATAACTCCACTATCTAATAGTTGTTTCATTTCTAAAATCTGCTCAGCAGGGCTCTTTTGTGACGCTTGATTAGCGGTTTTTGGTTCATCATTGACCACTTCCACCTGAGTTGGATTCATTGCATTATGGTCATATGCTCTTAAAATAGTTAAGATTTGCTGGTGTCCCATGTTTGCGTGGCCTCGTTTTGAATTACTGCCTCGGAAACCATATTCTGTAGTCATCGCCAAACTGTGAGGGGTTTTCACCGCGATAACAGTTTGAAGTGATGGCGATCCAATACCGGCCTTTTTGCCAAAATAGCCACTCTCTGGTGTCGCTGTATTTAATTGAAATCTAATAACTGCTTTTTTGCCTCTTATCATCAAAGGATATTGAGGATTGTTATTAAAAGCGTTATACAAAAACTTTTCAAAATCCTCGTTTGTGTTGATTTCTTTTTCAATGTTTAAAACACTGCCGACTCTCATTCCCATATGTTATTACCTCTTGTATTAAGTTTAAATATTGGCAGTTCTTAGTTCAAGTACAATCGTGTGCGTACATAGGCATCAAACATAAAGGTTAACTGTTTCTGCTTATCTGACGTTTGTTATAATATTTTTAGCGAGATGTTCACAAAATGATCAAGAAGATGATGAGCATCCACTTGTCACAAAAAGTTTTATATCAAATAAATGTTGCGCTGAATATTCAAAAGATAATTTTGAACCAAATCAGCAACTAAGATACACAATGGTTGTTTGGTTAGAAGGAGAAGATCCTCAATCTAGACCAGACAGTGAATATCCTGTTGGGGCATTTTTAAAATTAGGCGTAGACATTAGTCTCTAATCTTCTTTAAAACATTTATTACCATAGGAATAGCAAGTGTTATTGATACCACAACTACAGGCACTCCAATGGCGCAGGCAATTATTTCTTCTTTTATGTTTCCGAGTTCGTTATAAATTGGAAGCGCTTTTAAAAATGCTTCAAAGACAACGCCCATTCCGGATAGTACGCACCAAATGATTTCACCTATTAATCTGAACATTTTTAGTTACCTCCTTATACCTTCAATATATTGCTTTTTACAGCAAAAACAAGCGGTTTTTTGGTAACTTTATATATCACTCCACCTATGGTGTAGAGTGGTATATAAGTGGAGTGATAATAAAGTTAGTTTTTCACTAATTGTTTATCATTCGTTTTATTTGAGTCAAGATATGCGGAAATTTCCTTCATTTGTCTATAGCAATTTAGCCAATCATTAAATAGAAACATGCTTTTAACCAATACAAACATTTTTAGGCAATCAATTTTGCTAACTTTTCTAGTGAGAATACCGTGCATTATTCGATTACGATTAATGACTTCCGGTTCGGGGTCACTAGCGGTTGATTGTGCATAGTAATTATTCTTGAGAAATTCATTCATCTTTTCCTCAAATTCTTTATAATACTTGTCGCTAAAAGCAACCACATCTTGAGTTTGTCGTTGTTTTAGAGCAGCCGACATTACAAACTTGTCTGACGGATTGAAATTTGTGATTTGTCTTTCTAAATACTCCATATTGGTAAAAAGAAGACAAGCACAAGCATAATATTTCTCGTTCTTGAAGCATTGAATTGACTCATCCAAAAAATCATTTTGGCCAAATAGCACTTTGAACGAATAATCAAAATATTTCTCATATGTGTAAGCGCGTTTTTCGTCCATTGTTTTAAACTCTATGCCAAAGACTTCTATACTCATATCATTCATCCAAACGAACCAGCCATCTTCAAACGCTTCTTCATCAATACGCGACATTATCAGCCTCATATTGTAGTAGTCAAATTTCAGCCAATTAAAAATATATTCATTGGTCTTGTAGGCTATCTGGTTTTCTTTTGTATTATATTTCTCAAGAATCTTTCTATCTTGGTTTAGTTTCTTAGCTAGTTCTCGAGCCATAGCAAAAGGATCATCTACGCTCATTATTAATCCAATTTTATAAATACTTATTTTGTTGTCTTCCATTATTTTAGCGCCTCTACATCAAGATAATTTTAAATGTAGTAGAAAAACAACTCAAATAATTGTTACTAATTATATCTATTTCTAGTTTCTTCTTTGTAGGCCTCAAGTTGTTCAGAGGTTGCTACATACGGAAGTAACTTTTGATAAATTGGCTTAATCTCGGCTGGATTTATTTCGTCATCAGATAATTCTCGATAGTAATTTCTGAACCCTTGAATTGTGTAGGCATAAGCGGAACAGATGCCATGCCCATCTTCTAAATCAGCAAAAATAACTGCACCTTCTATGTCGTATCTTTCATAAAGCAGTTTGTCTAAGATAGAACAGTGATTTAGGCACTGCTTCACAGGGTTTCTATGGTGTCTATCCGGCCTATATGGATCATCATATCTTTGCATCCATTCTTCATCATCGTCACTACCAAAAATATGACCTACCCATTTTTTGGTTTCGATACAAAAGATGCCTTTTCTAGAAATGATAATCGCATCTACTTCTGCTTTTCTTCCGTTTTTTGTTTTTAATATGACATTAGCGAGTAAGTATTCGTCCGAACGTAGAAGAGGCCTTAAATAATAATTGACTAGATTTTCTCCTCTAGTTCCCGCTCTTTCGTTGGCAGGAGTTAAAAATGATGTTTCATTGGCCCCGCCAACGTATGTACCACCACCATCGCCATAATCACCTTTATTGTTAGCATAAGTAATTAAAAGAACGAGTATGGCTATAATGGCAACAATCACCAAGACAATAATCAAAGAAATCCACCACATAACTATATTTTATATTATGTAAATCATTAACAATAGGCGGCACTAGTTATAAAAATCCCACCGCTACTCAACGAACGCTAAAATAGAACGGAGGGGCGGTGGGTGAGGGCAATAAAATATATTTAAATAATAAATTTCTAGTAGTTTTAAAATGTGGTTTGTCCTCAACCTTATTATATATTGTTTTAAAATAGTTTGGTCAACACTAATATTATTGCCACTATGTGGCATCTTAGCAGACCGCTACTGGTTCTTCAAAGTATGTGCCTATAAGTTCTATATCTTCTTTTAACAAAGGTTCATCTAGATAGTAATAATCATGATCCTTATAAAATCTAAGTAAAAGCATCTTCCCTTTGCTTGATGGTGTTATACCGTTTTGAGCGCCATTAGTGAGAAGGCTATATAAAAGAGCAATGTGGTATGTCATTTGAACATCAGTTAGTTCTTTATTATGGTATCTATCATATAGTTCTCTAACTTGTTCATCGCTAAAGTCATAGCAAACACCATTAGTGAGTATCATCACTGCAGCGCGTTCTTGTTCATCTTTAATAACTTTTCTTCCAGTAATGTAGTCTTCTAATAAGCCCATATGTGTAACACTATCGCAATACTGATAATATCACGGCTATACCAGAGCACGCTAAGACGCCTAAGATAGATAACACTATTGAAGCGGTAGCAAAACCTTTATAATGTCCTACTTTTAATTCGGGATCTTTTTTCTTTTCTTTTTTGATTCTTGCTTTTGCGATAATTGCAATCACAAGCGCGGTTATGCAAACCACTAATAAGATAATTCTAATAACGAATAAGTCATTAAGTTGACCTTGTGTGATTTGATAATCCCTCATTACTTCATGGAATGTATTATTAGCCCATGTAGTTGGCCAAAAGCCATCTTGTTTTAATAGATATATACCGAATATCAATATAAGACTAACCAACATTAAAAATATGGCAAACAAGAAAACCACAACAGAGGCAATAATTGCCACAATAAAGCCAAGTATTTGTTGATTAAGAATGATAATATCTGAAATAATTGCGCTCACTAAAGCGGCGAGTATTAAATAAAAACAGATAGTCGCTAGTGTTTTTGTTGCTTTGTTCATATCTGTTTTTATAATAGTGCACTTTGTTTAATAAGTCTAGAACTCAGGGTCTTTATACTCTGGATTATTTCTCGCGCTTTTTGGATAATCCACAACACCACCACACTTAGGACATGTTTCAATTGTGTAAGCATAGTATGGAGTGTCACAATATGGACATTTCTCTAACTTAGCGGGTTCTTCGTGAACAACTGCAGCGCTTTCATTAATATGCTTTAAACGAATATTAGCGTTTATTTGTAAAACAATAAGGCCTACAAATATACTCGCCCAGATAATTGCAAAGACAATCATACCTCTTTCCATATAGAAGTATGGCTTCATGACTTCACTACCAAAATCATTAAATGTCTTATCAAAGGCTTGATAAACAGTGTTATCCATATTGGCTAAGGCTTTTTGCAAAGCTTTATCAAATTTATCTGTTTGATAAGTAGTTAATACTGGATCAGTATCATTACCTTGCATCCCTTCAAAGAACCATTTGTTACTTCTACTATCAATTTCTGAATAAGCGATTAACCAATGCTTTTCATCTTTGAAGTTTTCAACATAAACTTTGTAAGCATAATCTTCTAATTCATAACGGTATAACCCTTTAGTGCTCACAAATGATGGAGTAATACCAGTCTTATCAAAGAAGTTTTCAAAAGTTACTTTTAAGTTCGCTTCTTCTTCATCACTTAATATTTCCGCTTGATCGCTGATAATAATCTTTGTATTGTAATCATCCTTAATCATCTTTGGTGCGTGATAGCATTGTAAGAAGATAAAGATAAGAGGGACGATCATTATAAGAGCGTACACTAAAAGGGTAATCCAATTTGGTTTCTTTTTTTGTTCATCTGGAGAATCACTAAAAATAGTGTGTGGTCTAAAGTATCTATCATAATAGATATAACAATATGCACCTGGGAAATAGGTACGTGTATATCTAGTAGTTCTTACATTATTACTTGATGATGAGTAACCATGGCTACCGGAATGGAAACCTCCACCTCCATGGAATCCACCACCACCATGACCTCCGCCTGAAGAATGTGGCATAGCGTACCTCCTTTATATCCTTGATAAGTATATTACTTATTTATTTTTTATTAAATAACAAACATGGTCACAATGATGTTTAAAAAATCATAGAGGCCATGAGCAAACGAAACACCAAGATACTTAAAGCGTTTGATAAAGTATTTAGCAAAGCCAAAAACCAAGCCAATACCAAAAGTAAACAACACTTGAAGTGGAGATCCGTTAATTAAATGCCATAAACCAAATAAAGTGGATGCAATAATGACACCAATCCACTTGTGTTTGTTAAAGAAAGACATAAATGTTTCTTGATAATAGACTCTGAACACTAATTCTTCTACTGGACCAATTACCAGTAAGAAGAAAAAGAAAGCATAGATTAATGTTCCGATATCATAGTTAGTATGACTGCCCACTAAAGAGTGGCCACACCACGCTGGAATAAAAGCAATAAACAATGACAATGTTAAAGCGACGCCTAAGCCTATAAGGTATTGCCAAAAGTTCTTGAGCTCAACGCCAATCTTCACACCGGTTAACTTAATTGCCACAAAAGCGGTAACCCCGTTTAATAGGTTTATAGAAATAACAAATAGTCTTTTAAGGATTAGATTATCAATATGAGTGTTAAGACCACCCAGGAAGGTGAATACGCATATTAATAATGTGGTTACGACTAGAATAATAATTTTCTTTTTCATTAATTATAAGAATATACCGAAGGATTTTTTGCTTCAATAATAGATTACTGCTATACTTTTAGCAGTTTTATATTAAATATGTGTCTAATAAGTGAGAGGTCAGAACCATGAAAAAGAAACTACTCTTATTACCTATCGTCTTAATGTCTTCTTTTATGGGAGCGTGTTCATATCGTACAGAATTTGTTCGTCTAGAAGAAATACTCACTTTAGATAGCAACATAAATAGCCAATACTATATAGATGGCTCTTATAATATCGATATGCTCGATGAAGTTTATAAGTTTTTTCAAACAAATCTCGTCGGTGCTGAATTGGTCAAAAGAGGCACTTATGATGATGGCTATAAAGTTAAATCAGTAAGTTATGGTTTCGATTTCGAACAGCGCTATAAGAAGATGGATTATTTCTACATTACCGTCTACACCACTGGTTACGTTGATGTTATTTCTACTGGTTCTGGTTGGCCAATGTCCCCAGAAAGACAGTGTGCCGTATATAAAATTGATAAAGAAAAGGCGCAAAAAACCTATCAAGATGTCAGTGATTATACAAGGGAACTTGAAGAAAGAATTGAACAAGAAAGACAAGAAGAGTTAGAAAAACTAACCTTAGAAAATTTCTTTGCTAGTTTTTCCAACATGGAACATAGAAGGATCATTCATGATAGAGACGACTATGATTATAATAGGCACCGTCCATATCACGTGGAACATGTCTTTATGAATAATGATGACCTCTATGAAGACATTTTAGGTCTTGGATATGAAGAAGTGATAGATGATACCAACTATGACGATTCTATTTGTGTCATCCTTAGAACTGATAATGACACTCAATTAATAATAGAGCGATATGGCGCCTTCTTAATGGGTAATTATGATTCTAAATTCTATAATAGTCCTCTTACCGTTTACCGTAATTTCAAGCTCAATGAAGAAAGTGTTGATAATCTTTTGAGGAAAATGGACGATCTTATTGCCGCACAAGACAGAACGATTGAACAATAGGCATTAAAAAACCAGATATAACTCTGGTTTTTTTGTTTATTCTTTGAACGGATTTTCTGTTGAATATGGAAGATTGCTTGGTTGGTTATAGCCAATCTTTTCAGCGCTTAGATATTTGAATACTTCATAGATGGCTTTACCTTGGTGACCAAATACTACCGCGCCATGATGTGGGAAGCCGTTTTCAATTAAGACGTGCCTATAGAATCTATTCATTTCCTTAATAGCGAACACACCAATTGAGCCAAATGAATGAGATGGGACTGGTAATACTTCACCTTCAGCAACATACGCTAATAAGTGGTTATCTGAAGTGGACTGTAGTCTATAGAAAGTAATTTCACCTGGTTTAATATCACCCTCTAATGTGCCGTTAGTGACTTCTTTAGGTAAGGCTCTAGCCATAATCTTTTGATATTTCATTTCTGGCTTACATAACAAGGATGTACAAGTATTACCGCAGTGGAAGCCCATAAACGTATCTCTGAAGGCATAATCATATTTGCCTTCAATATCTTTCTTATAGAGTTCTTTTGGTAAGGTATTGTTGATATCTAATAAGGTAACTGGTGATTCACTCACACATGTACCAATATATTCAGAAAGCGCTCCATAGATATCAACTTCACAAGAGACCGGGATACCTCTCGCGGTTAATCTTGAATTAACATAGCAAGGAACAAAACCAAACATTGTTTGGAAAGCTGGCCAACACTTACCCGCGATAGCGACATATTTTCTATAGCCTTTATGTTTTTCTACCCAGTCTAAGAGTGTTAATTCATACTGCGCTAATTTAGGTAAGATTGATGGTATTTTATTACCAGCGCCTAAATCTTTAGCCATATCTTTAACTACAGCATCGATTCTTTCATCGTTTTCGTGCTTTTTAAAGGACTCAAAGAGATCTAGCTCACTATTTTCTTCAATCTCTACATTTAAGTTGTAGAGCTGCTTTATAGGGGCATTACACGCTAAGAAGTTTTGTGGTCTAGGACCGAAGGTAATAATCTTTAAATCATTTAAACCAATAATTGTTCTAGCGATTGGTAAGAAGTTATGGATTTGTTCCGCTAAATCATCTGCATCCCCGACTGGGTTTTCAGGAATATACGCATTAATATTTCTTAGCTTTAAGTTATATGAAGCATTTAATAAACCACAGTAAGCATCCCCTCTATCACTGGAAAGAACACCGATATTTTCTTCTTCCGCGGCGATAAACATCTTTGGACCATCAAAGTGCTTCGCTAATAAGGTTTCACTAATCTCTGGACCAAAGTTACCTAGAAAGACCACTAAAGCATTACAGTTATGAGCTTTAACGTCCTCTAATGATTTAACCATGTCGATTTCACTTTCAAAGATACATATAGGGCATTCATAGATATCTTCTTTACCGTATTTCTTTTGATAAGCTTCTACGAGTGCTTTTCTTCTTTTGATGGATAGTTCAATTGGGAAGCAGTCTCTAGATACTGCAACAATTCCAACTTTTACTTGCGGGATGTTGTTCATAACTTTCCTCCTTATATTTAGTTATTAGGCTCAATCGTATATTCAATCTCCATGCTTAAGATGGAGAGGAATGAATAGTGATCTATTGTACCTGTGTAGGTATTTTGAATTTTAACTTTATTAGCGTTGATGTTTTGATAGAAGCGGCCATAATCATGAGCGACACCACCCGCTTGGTCACATTCTGGGCCTTCAAATCTAGTGAATTCTAATTCATTACCATTAGCGGTCACCATTGGTGAGGTATTAGTCATCACACAGTATACTAGTTTAATGGAATTGATATAGCAGCTATATCCTGATTTATTCTTAATAGAGATTTCAAGGGAACCACCATTACCATTAGTAGCAGCATATAGTTGAATGCCTTTAGTAGAGATAGCTTTATTAGTGCTATAAACACTTGAACTATTAAAGGCATAGTTCATTAAGATGTTTTCAGTATTGAAGATAGCATTACCAATTTCATTAGTGTTACCACTTGGTTGAGTGATACTATCACTTAATGCTGATTTAATGACAAATTGTGTTCTAGTGTTATCCACTCTAGTGAGAGTAATGACACCTGTATATTTATTGTTAGCTTTATCAAAGTAGATACCGTCTACATTAAATTCCCAACCTAACTTCTCACCATTATCTAATCTGTTACCTTTAACAAATTGCTTAGAATATTTAGCAAATGAGAATGAATCATTGCTCTTAAATAAATCGTCATTACTGACTTTAGTGGTCACATCAATACCCACTTCTTCATTGTTTCTGATGAGGTGGAGTAAATCATATTCATCATTACGGTCATATGTGGAATATTTAAAGCTATTTGTTCTTGTGTTCACTAGGTCTGGTGAATCTTCATCGGTAGCACTAGCGTGAGCCATAATCGAATTAGCGTGCCACACTCTGATACCTGCTTCATTAAAGCCTAATCTATTAGCGTCATATACATTTAAGCCAATAGGAGCATATAACTCTAGTAAGAGATATTCATCAAATAAGGAATTATATTCATTCCAGTCTTTAGTTAATAGGATGTTATTGCCACTTCCTTGGAAGTCATCTATAGAGATGGTGATTTTATCACCAACGTTATAATCTTTCGCAGCATAGATATCTGGCTTAGACCAACCAAATAAGTTAGTTTGGAACGGATCATGAGAGCCACTGTCATTATCTTGCATAGAGAATGGACCACATGGATAATGTTTCTCTTCATTCTTAGCGGCATATTCATATAAGTCGATAGCCCCAAATTGGTGACCAACTTCATGGATTACTGTATTAGCGCCTCTAACAAATTCTGGAGGCAAAATACTTGATAGGTCATCAGTATTTAACTGCCAAGATGTACTTATTTCTCTACCAAAGCCATAGATACCACCGATTGGGCAGAAACAACCTGTGTTATAGACTCGACCTTCATTACCATAAAAAGCATAGGCTGTACTTCTCATAGTAGCGTTCTTAGCGCCATAGTAGTTACCAGCGTAGTAACAAATAACACCATCGACTTTACCATCTCCATCACTATCATAATTATTAATGGAATCAGTTGGATTATTAGAGAAATACCAGTTAGTGGCGTCATTAGCTAATTTATAAGTTAAGCTACTATCACCAGTATCGGTATAATTCACTAAACTTGTTGTAGATGTATAGAAGTCACTAATAGTCGCGTCAATATGAACCTTACCTTTTGATTCGGTTTCATAATATGACTTAACTGACCAATAATTATCATCAGTCTTTTCTTCTAATATCTTCGCTCTAATATCTTCTAAGATTTGTGCTTTATGTGATTCTTTAAAGAAATCAGTGGAGTTAGTGAACCAAACAGGAATAACTAAGAATTTGATATTGCCTTCATTTGGTAAATATTTAAGTTCACCATATATTGATTTCATGCCATAATCTAAGAAGTTAAACGCGGTATCATCACCAACATATTGTTCACTAGTAAAGTATTTAACGTTATATGTCACTGATTTAGTGACGCTATCTTCTGTATAAGAGAACTCAACTGATTTAGTTGTAGCGTCATTATCCCTAATGACATATGTTAAGCCATCAGTGAATGCTAATTCTTTTTCATTTCCATGATCATATTGGGCAAAGACTTTACCTGTGATAAATAACTTGTTGTTATGGATGATAAAATCGTTACCTTCATTAGGGGCATAAATATTAGTTAATGTTCTATTTTGGACATTAACTTTGAAGTTAATCTCTTTATCATTATTTTTAGCCTTAACTACTGCCTCACCTTTACTTAAGGCGGTGACCTTGTTATCAGTGATACTGACTATGCTAGATTCACTACTTAAAGCATTGTTAACTTTTTGATTGTTATATTTAACTTCAAAACTATATGTATCATCAACATACATATTCACAACGGAGTTATCACTAATAGAGGCACCTGTATCAACACAAGTAACCGTTAACGTATTAACGGGTGCTTCTTTGGCCTTGATATTTACTCTGATAGTGATGGTATTTAATATCTTTTCAGTGACTTCACTGATGAAGTCCACTTTAACATCACCACTTTTATCTTCAGTGATATCACTAGAGGTGGAAATTAAGCCAGCATCGCTAACAGTTAGATATGAACCAACTGTTCCTACTACGCTATAAACTTTTTTAAATTCCGTATTTGTTTTGGTGTTAAAAGCAATGTAATATCTGTTACCCGCATTTAAACTAATTGTGTATCTCTTATTAGTGGCGTCATATGTCGCGTTTTCATCATTTAATGTCGCTTCAACATATTCTTGTTTAGCGGAACTACTAGAACTACTAGTGTCTTTACTTGAATCTGATTTACTAGTGTTACTACTAGTCGTGCTTATAGGAGCGGACGAACCACTATCACCACTTGGAAGGAAATCTAAGAAAGAGCAAGCGCTTAATGAGATTGCGCCAAGAATTAATAATGGCAAAAATTTTTTAATTTTTTTCATAACTAATACCTCTATGAATAATATAAAAAACGCGAGTAAAGACTACTCATCTTTATATTCGCGTTTTGAGAATAAAGTTAAATCTAAGAACTTACCACCTATCTTTTCATTTAATAAATAGAGAGGGACCGCTAATACAGCGTAAGCACCGACAAAGATCATTTGTTCTAAAGTCATAGTTCTAAACAAAGACAATGTTAAGTTAGGAACAATATGACTAAAGATATATGGGAAGATCTTTAAGAAGCCACCTGCTTCTTTAACCATTTCAGTACCACTGACAATGAAGAATTCAGGTGCTAACCATAAAACGAATAACACTACTGCCAAAGTAATGACGTATAAGAACTTTCTAAATGTCGTAAATGGACGACAGTTCTTAAAGAAGATAATAAAGCCGCCAATAGTAACGCATAAGGCCATAGTAGGTATCCAACCAATACTAATGATTTCATGTGTATTAGGGTCGAATGTTGTGGCTAATGAATTAACATCGAATGATTGAGTTCTCGCTATTTGACTAAATAAGACATACAGTAAGCAAATCGCGACAGGTATAAACATATAGAAGCCAGACATTATGGCTCTCTTAGTAACATTTTTATAGAAGTTACCAGTCACTCTAGTTCTATCAGGTTCTAAGGCCACAAATAAACTAGCAATACCAGTAATGAAGATATTAACTAAAGACATGACAGTTGGTTGAATCATATGTGGTAAACCAATCATCATTGGAAGTAATGTAATAAAGAACCATAAGTAATCTTTCATCACAAATAAGGATGAGGATCTTTGAATATTATTAACAACACGTCTACCTTGGAAGACAGCTTCCTTCATATTAGAGAAGTTAGAATCTAATAAGACGAGATTTGCGACGTTTTTAGTGGCCGCTGCACCATTTGCTAAAGCAATAGAGCAATCGGCTTGCTTAAAGGCTAATAAGTCATTTAAACCATCACCGGTAACACCAACGATACGGTTGTTCTTCTTTAAGATAGCGATGATTTCCGCTTTTTGGTCAGGAGTAACTCTACCGAATATTGCGTTATTTAAAACTAGTTCTTCTAAGTCATCTTGTTCAGTGACTTTAGACATATCCACTACTTTATCCCAGTTAGCGATACCTGATTGTTTAGCAATATAACTAACAGTACCGATGTTATCGCCAGAGATAACTTTAATATCAACATCATTTTCTCTAAACCATAACATGGTGTCTTTAACTTCTGGTCTAATAGTGTCGCTAAGTATATGCATGGCCACTAAAGTAACATCACTTGGAACTGGTTTATCTTTAATAACTGGAGCATTGGCTTTAGCTAAGACGATAACACGTAAACCGCTTTGAGCGTACTCATTAACTTTATTTAAGATTTCTTTATCTTTAGTGATGAATTCAGGAGCACCCATCACAAACCAACCTAAGCCTTCAAATTCCACCGCGGAATACTTTCTCGCAGAGGAGAAATGGATTCTATCGTTAACTCTAAGTTGATCAATGTTTTTAAATCTCTTTCTAAAGGCATTAGAACTATTATGTTGACCGTAGTCATCAATACGTTCCACGAGTTTACCAAACTTATTCAATAAAGCAGTTGATGTTTGATTAGCCTCATTAAAAGCGTCTAAGTAACTAGACATTAATCTATCTAATGATTCTTCGTTATAACTCTTATCTAGGATAACAGTTTCTTCAAGGGTCATTGAACCATCGGTCAATGTCCCTGTCTTATCTAAACAAAGAGTATTAACTCTAGATAAAGATTCAACAGAATATAAGTCTTGGGCTAAGGTCTTATTTTGGGCGAGTTTAACAACACCTGTTGCCATAGCAACACTTGCAAGTAATGCCATGCCACATGGAATCATATAAGCAATGGTCACACCACTATAGAAGGTGGCGTTAGAGAAGATACTTTCAGCACCCCAATAAGGTGCGGTAATAGGTAAACCGTTAGCGTTATTTAATATGCCATACACAAATTCATAGATAGCGACAAATATGGCTAATGGGATAGCGATAAGTGTCATATTTCTAATAATCTTAGAGATAGCAATCATTAATCTAGATTTAGGTTGTTTAGATACTTTGGCCTTATTTTCAATTGAGGAGATATATGTATCATTACCGACTTTATCGACACGGACCGCTAAAGAACCAGCGACCACAAAGGAGCCAGCATAGACTGTATCACCTTTAGTTTTCTTTACTGGGACTGATTCACCAGTTAATAATGATTCATTAACTTCTAAGATTTGTTCATCTAAGACGATACAGTCAGCGGGAATTTGGTCCCCTGCTGTTAAGATAACCACATCGTCCAAAACTATTTCAGTAGGTAAGAGTTCAACTTCTTTACCATCACGTCTAGCTTTAATCTTGCTATCGTTTAATAACTTAAGTTTTTCAATTGTGTGTTTACTTTTACATTCTTGGATTGTGCCTATTAACAAGTTACAAACAATAATGCCTAAGAACATTAAGTTAGTCACTACTTTTGGACCCACCATATAAAGAAGTAAGCCAGCGATAGCAAACATCAAAATATTAAAGAAAGTAAAGATGTTACCTAAAATGATTTTGGTATATGACTTATTTGTGGGGCTTTTAGCAATATTAACTTTGCCCACACTTTGCATATAGACAACTGATTCATTATCTAAGCCACTTTCAGCGGTAGGATTAAATCTTTTAATATCTTCGCTTTTACGATTAATATTCTTTTTCATACGACAAGAAATAATATAGCACCCAAATTCTTTATTAAAAAGAAAAAGCGGTTATACATTATTTAAAATATTCAACTCTTTTGCATAATAAAAACCCCTAGTCACTAAACATTTTGTGATTTGGGGTTTTGTATTATTTTTTAAGCTTATTTACTTAATTGGAAGATTTCAATGTAGAAATATTGATGACTCCAGTCGTATTGAAAGTAGATACAATGCGTATTAGTTGGATTATATGCATAATAGGAGAAGTTATCATCATACTCTGGATAATGACTACCATAACCAAATACTTCTTCTGTGAAATCATCTTCTAAATCATCGAAACGGAAGATTCTGTATCTAGCGTCTTCTAAGGTGTAGAAGTATGTTTCTTCTAACTCAAATGTGTATTTATCAGAAGTGACAATGATTTGAAGGACTTTATTGCTTTCATACATACTGAAGCTGAAGTCAAATTTTAAGTCATCCTTCACTAAAGCAGGAACACTGACATTTTCTCCGAGAACATATTCCACTGGATAAACTGGGAATTTGCTAGGATCAACATTAGGAATATAGGAGAAACCATAGATACCTAAGCAACCCATAAGTTTACCGTTATATGCTTTTTGTGACGCTAAGGCTTGGAGTTCAACAGCGTACTTTTCACTTAAAACCTTATCAGCATATAAGATATTTTGTTCCCAAATGCTATAGTCTTCACCCATGAGTGTTGTTGGTTTAACAACACATTCATATCGATCTTGTTCATAAGCCGCCCAAGCGTAATCAACAATCTTTTCTTCAGCGATTTCTTGGGTTTCGTAATATAAGTAGAACCAAATAGCCTTATCACCATAATCATCAGTGGTGACTTTATATTCGAAACCATCGGCTTCTAAATATGGGAAGACTACGCCTAAGGTATCAAAACATGCTTTCGCTGCTTCTTTACCCCATTTAGATTCTTCAATTAACGGATTAACAGAACTAGAAGACGATGAACTACTAGAAGAGATATCGCTACTACTAGATGATGAACTTTCTTCACCACCACTAGAAGTTAGAGATGATTCTGAATTTGAGGTAGTGCCAGTATCACTGGAGCTATTAGGCATAACATTACACGCTCCTAATACTAAGCCCATTAATATTGGTAATAAACGTAATGCTTTTTTCATATCGTTTATTTCACCTTATTGAGTGTGACGTTAGTGAAGACATCACCTTCAGTGGTCTTATATGTTAAGGAAACATAACTACCATCTTCCGCTAAGGTGACATTAACAATCGCACCATCTGCGCTTTCAAATTCATAGATACCAGTGACTTCATCATAGGTATTGAATGAAACATTAATTGTATTCTTGAATTCTTGACTCATGACACTGATGGTAATGGTTAAGGAAGCACTCTTATTATCTTTCACAGTGAATGTCACATCAGCGTTATTAACGCCATAAGAGACACCACTAGCAAAGAATGTCTTACCAACAAAGAGATTGTTTTCATCAGTGATGACATCTTGAGCATATGTCGTCACTAAGATTTCATTAGAAACCATATTTGGATTAGAGGTAGAGACCGCTTTAATTGTGGTCACGCCTTCACCAATAGCGGTGGCAAAACCTGTTCTAGAATCAATTGTTAAGACATCAGTATCTGTAGAAATCCATCTAACATTTGGATTAGAGGCATTATCTGGAGTGATAACTGCACTTAACTTCATAGAAGTACCAATTTTTAATCTATTCTTTGGTGCACTGATGGTGATGTTAGTAACCGGAACAGCTTCAACATCATCAAAGTTATGGCATTCACTATTAGCAGCAAAGACAAAGTCTTTCATGCCAATACCTAAGTCATTACCACCAACACTCTTTGCGGTGATGATAATCTTCACCATTGAGGCTGGGGCAAATGTCTTTGTTAAGACCTTTGGTGTCATACCAGTGCTTAATGAGGCTTTATCAAATTCGTTTCTCATTTCATCAGTGACATCAATAGCGTCCCAATTATCTCCATCGTTAGATGTATAGATATTGATGGATTCAAGTAAGTTTAAGTTAGTCTTAGAATTGCATCTAAATAAGGCATATGCGAATGACATTTTACTGACTTGTTGATTAGCGAAATCAAATAACACTTCATCTTCAAATCTTGTGGTGAAGTTAGTGGAACTATTAGGCGCACTATATAAGACGACATCATCATCGGCGAAGTTATCACTATAGCTACCTGGTCTAGTTTGCATTCTCCATGTGGTGATAGTAAATGGAGCAGCACAGTTTTCCACTTCGTTAGTGGCGTTAATTGTGTAACTACCATCTGTTGTACCTACACTATCAACAAAACTAAATCTATAAACGTCTTCCGCTGTTTGTTCAACAGTCTTGCCTGGATTAACTTTCACTCTTAATAAATCAGAAGAGATAGTTTGTTTTTCACCGTTTACATGGGTGACATAAATATATGTTTCACCTTCAGAAACCGCTCTTAAGTATTGGTGACCAGATTCATGAGAATAGAGAAGTTCTGCTACTTCTTCATTAGTGGTATGCCAATATACTTCTTTCTTATTCGCATTCGCTGGTAAATAGGAGAATGATAAATCAACAACATCATCTGGATTCATGATGATTTGATAATCTTCATCACTAACTACTGTATCGTTAATGTTAATTGATAAATCAGTGATATAGATATCTGGTTCTTCTTCATGACCTAACATATCAGCGTATGTCTTAATGTTAGATTCATTAATCGCAGGAGGTAATTGGACGCCTTGTGGTTCAGTTGTGGTACCAAAACCTGATAATTCAATTTGGAAACCTAATTCATCATTATTAGGATCATCAAAACCTCTAATACGGGAGATGTAACCTTGTTCATTAACTTTAATATCAATGTAGGTGATATCATTTCCCCAAGCGAATTTAAGACCTTCATTGACGGTATCAATAGAGGTTTCTTTAACAACATAGATGCCCATCACATTCGTGACATCATCTTTGGTTAGATGTGATAAGAAATATGGCATGAAGAAGTAGGCATTATCAATACCCACGACTGTGCCTTTAGAACCATTAGAGATCCAACCAGCAGTTTGATAATAAGAATAATCCCAGTAGGCATAACTCTTATTGTTATAGTAGGAATAGAAATCCCAAGCATAGGAATAACCATATGTTTCCGCGGCATTGCCGTTTAAAACAGCGACAAAGTCACTACCGCCTAAATAATATTCATAGCCGTATTCTTGACCTAATAATGTGGAGTTTAAGGCAAAGGCTACATACATATTGCTATAGTCTTTCTTTAAAGCTTCTTCAATTTGACCACCTAAAATAATTGGAGGTGGAACTTCTGAAGTAGAGGATGAACTACTACTGCTACTAGAAGAAGATGAGCTTGAAGAGCTACTACTAGAAGAAGTGGAACTACTAGAAGAGATACTTGAAGAAGAGGAACTACTTGAAGTATCACTACTCGTGCTATTACTTGTACTTTCACTTGTAGTGGTTGATTCACTACTTGAAGTAACGCTACTGCTTGGTGTGGTGTTACAGCCAGAGATAGCTAAGGCTAATAATGCAGCACCTAAAAATAATTGTTTTTTCATATATGTTGTGACTCCTATTGAATAGTTAGATTTGCTTGATAAAAGACAATGCAAATCGTACTTGTAGATATTTGATATAAGACTCTAACAGTGACATAAGCAACGCTTGTTTCACTAAATGGAACCAAAGCGTTTAAATATGTAGAAATGATACCCGTATCACTTGTTTCTACTTCACCTTTTTCAAAACCCAAACTAATAATGGAATTAACATAGTTTTCATAATTAGTGGTTGAAGCATAGCTATAGTAGATACATAAGGTAATATCTTTTTCTTCGTTGTTACCAACTGAATCTACATATCGATAGCCATCATAGTGAGCGGTATCACTGACGAGTTTAGGGAACTGGGCTAGATTGATAAATGAGGCGATCGGCACACTTGGCCAAGCATTAACGAAATGGATGTATAAAGCATCACAATCGTAATCACCATAGGTGAGATATAACTGCACAGTGAGGTAACCACTTTCATCAATGAGTGTGGTTGTACCATATTGGTCTGTGCTTTTAATAGTAAATCCCACTTTATATAGTTCGTTGATATATTTAGAAACAACTGTGTTCTTATCAACGAATAAAGCAAAGACTGTTAATGTGTCTCTGGTATTGTCATAACTTGTGGAATAGCTTTCAGCAGGACATGCTGGAAGATTTGTAATATCAGTGTATAAATCAACGATTAAGCTGCTCCATTCTTTCTCTCTTGTTTGTTGGACATTTGATTGAATAACAAAGTATGGCACTTCAGTATTTTCGGTGACTAAGTTATAGGCTAAGAAGAGGTCGTTATAATAGTCAACCATTTGATAGCCATAGTTATTTTCCGCGGAGAAATAATAACCATATGCTTCCATTCTCTCTTTATATAGACGTACCGCACTATTAGCGTTAGCCCCATAGCATTTAATTTGGAAAGTTAATACTTGCCCATCACTATAGCCCATCAAGGCTTCATATCTAGTCGCGGTGAAAACAGGGACTTTTTCCCATAAATTACCAAGCACTTTTTGTGTCATGCTTTCAATGGTGATATCCCAGTAATTGGATGTATATACTTCACCAACCTTCACGTCTTTTGGTGTTTCAACACTAGAAGAGGTTGAACTACTACTAGAAGAAGAGATTGATGAGGAAGAGCTGCTAACACTGCTTGAAGAACTTGTACTACTGCTGACAGCAGAAGAAGAACTACTTGTTACTTCATTACTGCTACTACTTTCTACGATACTTGTGGAAGTAGTTGTTTCAGAAGTAGAGGTATTACCCCCAGTGCTTGAACCCGTTGTGTTGCAAGCACTGAGAGATACCGCTAACAATGTCGCAGTCAATATTGCGAAATGTTTTTTCATTTTATTTATTTCTTTCTATTTGTTGTAATTATTAGGCTTCGATTAAGTCAACTGTGCCTTCATCAGCGTAGAAGGAAGCAAGACCATCCATATAGAAGGCCATATTTTCGCCATAGTAATCTAATAAGTCAGCACCAGAATGTCTAATATCGAAGTAGCATGTATCATCATTATCATAGTAATAATGACCATTTGTGTATGTGAAATGGTAATCGTTATCAAGAGTGGCTTCTTTACCTTCAACGACCGCTAAAGTGTGTTCGGCACCATCATCGTCCATAAAGGTATAGTTTTTAACAATGTCTTGTTGTTGCTCTCCACCTTGACCTTGCTCGCCACCTTGACCTTGTTCTCCGCCTTGTTCAATTTGTTCACTAGAAACAAATGTCAAATCGACATAGTTACCAATATCAAAGAGATAGATTGGGCCATCGTTATAACCAAAGAAGACCATGCTATCATCGGTGATGTCTAACATAGGGTTAGAGCCAGACACTACGATTTTAAATGAAACACTGTTATCCTCATCATAAACATAGGCACCGTTATTGAAAGTGAAGTTATAAGTGCCATCAATAGTGGCAGAGAGTCCTTCTTTTACAACAATTGTGTGTTCATCATAGTTATCATCGGTTAATACATAGGTGGTAACTGTGATCTTTGGCGTACCTTTTTCAACAGTGAAGTTCATTCTAATGTTGTCATCAGCACTTCTAATAATGACTTCGGCATTACCTTCTTTAAGCGCAGTAACTAAGCCTGTTTCACTAACAGTGAGGACACTTGTGTTGCTTGATTCATATTTTAACCATTTACGGGTAGCGTTTGGTTTAAGAGTAGCGTTGATTTGATATGTATCGCCTTCTTTTAAAGTAACTTCAGTATCGTATGCAGGGCTAGTGATTAAAGCTGGCGCGTATTCATTAACTTTTACATAATATTTAGCTTCTACACCATTACTAGCGGTAGCAGTTAAGTAGAAGTGACCTGCTCTTAAAGCTTTGACTTCACCATTTTCAAATGTCGCAGTTGATTTAACAGCGGAGATGAATTCATAGGGACCACTGCATTCCGCGAAAATATAGTTTTCTTCATCATAGTAACTAATTTTAAGTGTTTGAGTTGTTCTATCAATGGTGAGTGTCACTTCATCAGTGACATAGGAATTGAGTTTTGTGCCATTAGCAGTTGTAAAGGCTTCCACTCCTTGGACATCAACACCTGGATAGAAACCATCAGAATGGTCTACATAGTTGATGTAGTATTCGCCGTCCACTTTGTAAACTTCTAAGATATCAATGCCGACTTGGCATTCATCACTGGTTATGTCATCTTTCATAGCAGATAAGAGGCCATTATCACGATATGAACCAATAAATGGATCGATTTCGCCTGTATATGATTCATCAGTGAATGTGACCACTGGTGTTTCACTTGGAACAGCGTTACATGTCGCAGAGAATGTGAATGTATCATCAACTTCCATAGTGGCTCTTGTATCTTTTGTATTAGCACTTACTTCTTTACCATCAACAAATAATTTAATTTCAGTCGCAGGAATGACTTTAGTATATTCGCCAGATAATGATGAATAAGCATCGTTAGTGTCTCTAACAACAACTGCGGTGTCGTTAGTGTATTTCACTAATAAACCACCTTCAGCATTTGCATACAGGAGAGCGTCGTTATAGAAGATACCAGTATATGTATATGTTTTTCCATCAACAGTAACAGTATCAGCGGAGACCACTAAGGTTTTATTACCTTTGATGTATTCACCTTCATTAACATTTAATTCATCAATTGGATCGGTAACACCATCAAGAGCGGTGCCATCATTGGCACGTGTATAGGTGAATTCAATGCTAGAGATATCAGCATAGAAGTTACCTTCTTGTTTACCCACCAATTTGAAGTAGTTAATATGTGGAACATTTTCATAAATACGTGTACCACCTCTGGATTCGGCTTCTAAGAATTTATACATGTTGTCTTTGCTATAGCCAACATAGAGATCAAAGTAGCCATCACCACCATTAACGGTAATGTCAGTTACACCATGTAATGATTCAACGTTTTCAATGGTGTCACCTTTTTTAACTCTAAGTTTAGAATTAACTGTTGTCATAGCGTCAGCTGCGCTATTAACTTTTGTTAATTTGAATGCTGGTGTGTAATCACTACCAACAGTACCGACACCATTAACTGTCGCCACACCGTTTTCAAATTCAGGAGCAGCGCTTAAATCAAGAGTTAAATTTGTGCCTGTTTCGACTCTTGGAGAAACCTCGATAGTAAAGAGACCATTCCAGTATCTATCATCACTAGCGGTTGCTTTCCAGTTGATAGCAAATTCACCAATTTTGTTAAAGATTGAGCCATCGGCAGGAGTAGTTGTAAATGTTGCTACTTCTTCTCTAGTATCGTCTAAATATGAGATATATGGGGTGAGTCTAGAAACATCAAAAACTTCGCCATAGACGTGTGTGGCTTCAATATACTCTTCGTTAAGCATAAGATCACCGTAATCAACTTCAACAGAGAATTCAGAAGTTAGATGACCATATGTCACCACGATTGTGGCGGAAAATAATTCATTTAAAACTGCACCATTAGCAAAATTTGTGGTGTAGTCAGTGACTTCTATTGAGTAATCAGTATAGTTAGCAGTAACAACTAAACCGGTTAAATCTAAAGCATCACCATAGTGATAGTATTTCTTCACATTGTCAGTATTTAGCGTGATGCTTTCTAATTGTCTAGTAACTGTAACAGTGAATGTTTCAGTAAAGCCTTGATAACTAACAGTAATGGTTTTATCACCAACAGTATCTAGTTTGGTGCCATTAGCAGGGTTAGTTCTGTAGTCAGTCACAACCTTAGTGTTGTTATCACTATATCTAGCGGTAACCACTAAACCTGTGAGGTCTAAGTTTTCATTAATGTTGTAAGATTTTTTCACATTGTCGGTATTGATACTAATGCCAACAAGTGTAGGAGTAGGAGCTACTGAGCTAGAGCTGCTACTTGATGAGCTTGCGCTCGATGAAGAGGAACTGCTACTTGTGCTTGTGTTACTTGAAGTACTACTGGATGAGTTACTTGAAGAACTTTGAGTAGAGTCAGATGATGTAAGGGATGTTTGTGAGCTTTCCAATGAGCTCGCTGAAGAGACATTACTGCTAGAAGACTTGCTAGTATCACCGAAGTCACAGGCTACCGCCATAGAAATCGTTAATCCCGCAAGAAGTAATGCTTTTAAAGATTTCTTCATGATGTTTTCCTTTCTAATTAGTGCGTATGTAGACGCACGTATGCACTCATAGCACTAATCATACTACGCGTTTAGGCGCATGTTAAAAGAAAAGATAAATTTTGTGGTAATCTTATTTATTGTTTACTAAAAAAGGAAAGTATTTACTATTTTTCTAATTAAAATGAATAGCCACAAGAGAAGGCAATAGTTATGATAATTAGAAACATTACTAAAGCAAAAATGGTATAGGCTATGTATCGCGCCACAATCTTTCTTTTGCTAAAAATGGTCAAGCATAAAATTGAGATAATCGCCTCAACAACACAAAAGCCTAGGGTGATATTACCTAGAGGTATACCCTTGCTATTCAGCAACGAAAATGAAGACATTAGAGTCATTATTCTTTCAGGTTGCTGTCCTGCTGGAGCGGGATACTTATAACTATAGATTTGGAAAACAGGGATGAAGTAGAAGACGATAAAAAGCGCACAGATAACGATGCTGGAAATTAATGTTATATTTTTCAGTTTTTCACGAGTGTTGTGCTCTTCTACAACCATAAAAGTTGTTTCTTTAAATGAAACAAGATCATTAACATCGACGTTAAATAAAAGCGCTATCTTTTGTAAGGTGTCCTTACTAGGAATGGCAATACCACTTTCATATTTGGCATATAAGCTTCTGGAAATATAAAGTTTATCCGCAAGTTCTTGTTGAGTTAAATCAGCGTCTTTTCGTAGTGTTTTAAGCTTTTCAGGGAATTCCATATATGCCTTATTTTCTTTCTGAACACAGTGTAGCACTTGTGTGTATTATTTCTTTGTTCTTTATTGGAACAATTTGTTCTAAATCAAAAATTTACTTATCTTTCTCTTCTCTAGATTTAGATATCATCTTTAATTCTGATGCAGCGTGTTTCCTATTTTTAAACAAAACTCTAAAGCATCTACATAACCAGGCAATAGGAATTAAAATAGGTACTTTATAAGCCCATGGATAAGCGGATTTATAGAACCTATAAAGTGGGAATATTCTTGAAAAGAAGTATCCCACTTTACCTTTTTCTTTAATACCTTTACTGACTCTATTTTCTAATGTGCCATAGGTGCCGCTACTAGCGATAAATAACAGTGTTTCTAGTTCTTGTTCATTTAATTCTTGTTCATCAAAGACTTTAAGCGATAAGGTGGATATTTGATTAGAGAAATCCACTAAATCGATCTTACTAAGTTCTTTATTGATGTATTTAAAATCTAAGGTATCGTTTTCTTGGTTTTTCTTTAAGAAAATATAGTAGTCAATAAGTGTTCTAAGCCCACATCCCGCGACATGGAAGTGTTTATAAGAATGCGCGGTAAAATAGACATAGAAATTATTAACACTATAAACACCTTCGCCTTGCCCACTACTTAATGCGCCCGCTTTAGGGGTAGCAAAGTAATTAACAATCTTATCGTTATCACCAGTTTCGCCAAATAAGGCTCGATGCATTTCAAAGTTTAAACATGGCTTTTTTAAATACACGTCATGATTACTTTTTCTAAATAACTCGACTTTATAGCCTCTTTCAACGAAGAACTTTTTAACTACTTCGTCATTGCCTTTGAAATAGATATCGTTATCAGCGAATTCTCTAACATATGGGTCATCATAATAATCTTTAAGGACTAGACCTTTAAGCTGAATGTAAGAGATACTGTTTAACCATAAGTACTTAAGTAGCTCTTTTCTTTCTTGTTCAAAGAGCACATGCTTTTGCACATTAGCGAAGTAATATTCTTCTAACTTCTTAAGATATTCTTCTTTGATATCCACTTTTGTGTCTTTAGCGGCCTTATAAAATAACGCGGTTAATGAATGCATCTTAGATAGATTAACAAAGAAGTTAATATTGCTTTCATCAATCTTAAAAGAAGGCTCTTCCTTTTTATTTAGATAAAGAGCTATTAGATGGAGATAATCTTTTAGATATTTAAGATACGTTTCTTTTTCCATTATTCGCCTAAGTCTATCACTTTATCAAAGTCTTTCTCGTCATATCTATGATGGGAAATAAGAACAATTGTCTTATCTTTTAAGCTTAAGATATTAGACATGACTTTCTTTTCAGTAACAGCGTCCAAAGACGCACTGCATTCATCTAATAGTAAGATTGGAGAATCACTATAGATTGCTCTAGCGATTGCGATTCTTTCCATTTCCCCTAGAGAAAGGCCACTACCTTTTTCATTAAGGTATGTATCACCTTTATTCGCTAAGGCATTAACAAAGTTAGATGATTCACTAATATCTAAAGCTTTATTAAATAATTCATCGTTTGGATTATCATCAAATAAAGTTACTACTTCCTTAATCGTGCCTTCCATTAATAAGTTATCTTGAGGAACATAGGCAAATAGTTTCTCATATCTTTTATTAAGTGGTTCTTCATTAATAAGTAGTTCGCCACTTTCAGGAGTTAATAAAGAAAGTATTAATTTAAATAATGTGGACTTGCCACCACCAGAATGACCTTTGATTAAAATCTTCTCATTTTTATTAATATTTAAGTTAAAGTTCTTTAAAGCTTCAACCTTGTTACCGTATTTATCTAAATATGAATATGAAACATTATTAAGTGATAATGATTTAAATTCATTTTGATAATAATTATCTATTTCTTGTTTACTTAAATAGGTAACATCTTCACTATTTTCCATTCTTAAACGTTCACCAGAAGCAATTAAAGAGTAATACTTAGGAATAATAGAAGTGATATTACCTAATGGGCCTGTTAGTTGAGATAATAAGGCCACTATTGCGGATAAGAAGCCAATAGTCATATCGCCATTAATGATCTTTTGACCGCAGAAAATAATAGCGAGAATATAGAAAGCATAATAGACCACAATAAAGCCAATAGAGCAAAGAACATTAAATGTATTTCTTTTTAATCTAGCTTTCTTATATTCTTCTAAGTTTTGTTCATTCTTCTTAGTAAAGACATCTTCTTTAACAAATGAATGGACAATCGCTAATCCTTGTAATGATTCAGAAAGAAATACTTTAGCCCTACCATCTTTTTCTTGGGCTAAATGATGATACGCTTTTAAGCGTTTCCTCATAAAGTAAGTTATTAAAATAACTAATAAGATAAATGGTAATAAAGATAAACCAAAGGCTGGGAACAAAACAATAATAGCAACGAGCGCTAAGACTAGTTGCACCACCATTCTGCATAATGAAGGTAAGATGGATAGGATAGAATTAGCCACGACTGCGGTATCACTAGTTAATCTATGTATCCATTCTTCATCATGGGTATTTTTAATTTCTTGATAATCCTTATTTAAGATTGTTTTAAATAAGTTATTTTTAAGTCTATTTTCAATATCGATATAACTAACTTCGTAATATAAGCGATAAAAGATTTGCAAGATGATAAGAACAACTGCGATAGAAGCAAGAATAACGACACTTCTAATTAATAAATCATTGTTCTTAACTTCAAGAGCGTTTATCACAGGCTTAAGCATAAATGAGAAAGCCACTGTTAAAACACCTAATAAGGTTTGGACTATTGAAAGAATAAGAACTTTCTTCTTACTGCCTTTAATGTTATTAGTAATAAACTTTAGTGTTTCTTTATTTCTCATCTTTGCTTCCTTAATTACGATACACTATTCCAAAATAATCTAGGTATGCTTTTACTGTATCTTGCCCATCTAAACAAGTATCTAATAGCCAACCACGTTGCTGATTCCAGTTTTTAAGCCCACGATAATAAAACATCTTTTTGCTATCAAGGATGACAAAAGGAACAATGTTGTTTTTCAAACATTCTTTAAGAATAATCAAACGACCCACTCTGCCATTACCGTCTTGGAATGGATGAATTCTTTCAAATTTGACATGAAATTCCACTATCTCTTCAAAAGAATGGTTTTCTTTTTGATTGTAATCACTGATAAGCTTTTTCATTTCATTTCCAACAAGTTGTGGAGATGTAGTGGCCATATCACCCACTTCATTTGCTCTTTTTTTATATTCACCAACGGCAAACCATGGAAGTCTGGAATCAGATGTTCCTGTTTTTAATATTTTATGAAGTTCTTTAATAAACGGCTCACTAAGTTCATAGTTAGCAAAATCAATCACCCTATCGATCGCAGAAAAATGATTAATCGTCTCAACAACATCATCCACTCTTACTGATGAGTTTTTATTTTCTAAACCAATAGTTCTTGTTTCAAAAATATACCTGGTTTGATCGTGAGTCAGTTCACTGCCTTCAATGTGGTTTGAATTATAAGTTAAATCAATTTGAAGCTTGTGATATATTCCTCCACTGATTTGATGTTTCTTTTCTTCTCTTAATCTTTCCAAAAGATGATTCTTATTATTCTTCTCATTAAGTCTTAATGGTTTTTTAGCCTCTTCTGGTATGAGCCAATGGCCATTATTAAAAACAGCACTAGGAACTCTTCCATGAGCGCAGTAATTACGAACACTTCTTTCCGAAATGTTCCACTTAATTGATGCTTCTTTAATGGATATGAACTTATTCATATATTAATAATACTATATTCGGCAATATTTACAATAGTTATATAAAGTTTTTTGTTTTTTGCCGATGTTATATTATTTTATTTTCCTGATATGTAATATCTTACCAATGATTTGGAAGAATGCTTTGATATAAAAGAAATTAGTGTAAAAGAACCTTCTAGCCTTCTTATCTTTAGATAGGTCGATTATTTTACCGTTCTTCTTAGTAATAGTCCTTAAAACGCCTAAAATCATGTCTTTTGCGATAGGTTTATCTTTAAAGTAGTTATAATCTCCGGCGAGTATCACTTTATCTTTCTTAATCTTTAAGATTCTATGCAAAACATAGTGTTCTATTTCAGATTTATATAAAACAATATCGCCTTTCTTATAGTTATCGCTTTTAACGATTCTTAAAACATCCTCTCTTTCTTTAATGAGTGGATACATGGAGTAACCAACATTAGTGAATATTAGTTCCCCGTCTTTATTTAATACATCTTCAAACTTATAAGATGATGGCATTGATCTCAACGAGCTTATTAATAAACTCACTTACTCCCTTTTTAATTTCTTCCCTATCATCATTAGGGCATTCACTATAAAAGTGATTAAGAACATCTTCTAGTGATAGGTCATTATTTTCTAATAAGTGCACAATTTCACTACCCGTAGTGTTAAGTTTAACAACACCATGGAATCTTTTAGTCTCGTCCCCCACTGGAATGAGGATTTCACCATTATCAGATTGATGGATTAAAAAGTTCTCATTTAATTTCATAGTTAATAATCCTTTCACTAGTCATTTCCGCACTTGATATATCAGTATTAACATTTATTTGATAAAAAGAAACATTCTTTAATAATATATCAATTAACTTTAAAGCCTTTTCTCTTTTATCTTTATCTAAAGGTAAATAGATTTGGCTCATTAGTCTAAAGTAAATATCTTTACTATCAAGTTTCTTAAATGTATTAGTAAGACCCCTATTAAGGAAGATAACGCTTCTTAAAGGTGCACTTATATTATTACCTCTTCTTTCTTTTCCGTTCCACGGAGAAGAATATAAAGTTAACTTATCGCCTTTAATCTTTAATAAAGGTTTATCGTCATTAATATAACTAAATCTGTCTTTAAGATATTCTTTTAATAAATTAACATGTGTGGATTTACCCACTCCACTTCTCGCGGTCACAATAAAGGCATTGTTATCCACTTTAAAGGATGAACCATGGACCACTAAGATATCTTCTTCGACAAATATGTTTGCAATCTTACGATATAATGCTGAAATCTCTTCATTAGCGTATACTTTACCATCTTCATTAATATGCTTTTCGTTTTCTAAATCTTCTCTAGTCATATTAATGACATACTTAGCTTCTTTATCAGATAAGAAACCTTCGCAATACTTCATTGTGGTTTCATTAAAAGCATTAATCTCTAGAACAATATCAGCGATTTCGATTTTAAAATTAATCATGTGCTTATTATATATAAAAAGTGGAGTAAAACTCCACCTTTGTAATTATTTATTAGAGAAGATCTTACGTGATTCTTCTATGACTTTATCTTGAATATATTGTTTATCGCAATCACTAAGAAGAGCATCTATTTCCATAAGACGTTCACTCATATCAGAGTCATCATGATGAACATATTTATAGAAATCTAATTCCACAAGAGAACCATCTTGCATAATAGCCTTTAATGGATCAAAGCCATCATTAAATAAATCACATTGTAGGCCCACTACATCGGTAAGTCTCATTCTATTAACAACAAACTTACCAACTTCTAAATAGTCCTCCACTATTTTATCTTCGTCACTTAAAGATTCGTGGTGATCATTATGCACACCACCATCACCTTGCTTAAAAAGATTTCTAAGCCAGGAAAATACTGTTTTATCTTTAACTCTTTGCTCCATAACTATAGGCTTGCTAAGTTTGCTAAGGAACCGTTTGCGGTTGTAGGACCACAGCCCCTATTAGCGATATAATCCGCTGCTAATGTTTTCGCTGAGTATTTAACTTGTTTAAAGAAGATGCGTTCTTCTCCAACTTGAATATAAGCTGATGAAACATATGTGGTTTTTAAATTACTGATGCTAAAGAATAAGTTCCAATAATAGTTATCATCATCTTCTACTGGTGTAGCCATTTTTTCTTTAGGTACGTAGTAATTCACGATTTCATCATTAACATCTGGATCTTCTTCTGCTGGAATCGCTAATTCATTAAGTTCTTTAATAGTGCTATTACCTACGACATCTTTTTCTGTAATCATAACACCAAAGCCACTAATAAGATGATTTTCAGTATCTAATTCATTCCATAAGTCTTGAGTTAAAAGACCACCGAATCTAATAGAAACGTCGGTGTATTCATATGTAGCGGCACTACCACCCCATTGAATACTAATACTATCTAAATACATAGCACTAGCGTCAGATCTAAGACCAATGTATTCGTAATCACCAGTAATAGTGAGGCTTGTGCTTGTGCCCTTCACAATAGTGCCAAGTAATGTACCTGCGTTATTACCATATAAATCGGTTGGTGCAGTGTATGCAGAATTTTTGCCATAAATATTCAATGTTCTGCCATTTTCAGTGCCATTATCCCAAACAACCGAAACGCTACTAACCTTATTTCCACTATTTGCGGTAACAACAATACCAGAATTATTATTTTTGCTTCTTAATTGGATTGAGTCCTTATCACCTGCACTTTGGCCAGCATAAGAAACGCTACTTGTTGCGCTAGTGTATGTCCAGTCAGAATAATTAGTAACGCCATTATCGATACCAGTAGTTTCCCTTGTTAACGTATCAGTAACTGAAGTGCTGCCACTACTCTCTTTTGTATAACGATATGACAAAGTTGTCGCTGTTTCTGTTTCTTCAATTATTTCTTTTGGTGTTTTTTCAAGAGCACCAGGATCAGTCACTGAAAGAATAACTGGCTTGTTAACATTATTATTTTGAGGAGCAAGTTCATAGGTAGAGTTATATTTCTTACCATAGCCATAGGCTATAACTTCTTTGCCTGCTAATTCGGTTGGATCAGTATATTTATCTGGAACTGAACTATCTAATTCAGCATGGTATAAATCAAAGTATTGGGCGGTTTTTCCATCTTCGCTTTCTAACCAAAGATCATTGAAGTTGTTATATTGCGAATTAAATGAACCAGAAGAGACTTTGCCTTTTACATACATCTTCTCTGCAGCATAACCACCATTTACATCATCAATAAGTTGTCTAGCTTCAGAGACTGTTAAAGGATCTTCTAATGTTCCATAGATATTAACAGCTTCTGCTACAGTAACTGTACAAGAATCACTAAAGCTACCACATGTCGCGGTAATTACAGCTTCACCTACTGATTTACCTGTAACTGTACCATTGCTAACTGTTGCAACTGCAGTGTTATTTGATGACCAAGTAATTGTGCCTGACGCACCATACGGTTGTAATGATGCATTTAATTGTGTAGTTTTACCAACTTGGACAGATGCAGTTGTTTTATTTAAAGAAATACCTGTTGGATCTACCGGTGTACCACCATTAGCAGGATATGCCGCCATACAGGCAGATTTAACAGAATTACTAACGTTATTGCCAAAAATCTTCCAGCCTAATTCTGGATGGTCAACAAATGGGTTTCTATTCTTTTGAATTGTTGTTTGAACGTAATCGTTTCTATGACCTTCTAAGGCATCTGGTTTATCCATGGTATGCCATTCAATGAGGGTGTTATAGTCACTGAATACATCAGTGATGCGTAATTCACTATAACCTGAATAGCCTCTATAGGCTGTCCACATATACATAATGATTCTAGCAACGTCACCTTTAACACAATCTAATGGTTCAAAGATATCACCCGCTAGTTTGCCATAAGTCATACCTTCATATACTAATGTATTGCCGCCTGTGGCATTACCGAATGGGTGACTACTTCTTGTGGAATTTGGTTTCACATATGTTGGTCTTAAATGCAAAATATCGGTACCACCTTGAGATGTGCCCCAGTTACCATTAGATAAAGCTTTAGGCCAGACGTGTTCTCTATTCCAAGTACCAGCACCTTGTTTTTTAACTGAGTCTCTTGTATAGAAGAGGATCATATTACTTTTATTATTCTGATCTTCATCAGCTTGTTGACAGTGTTGGGATAAACCACTGCTATAATCAACAAATCCTTTTGGTCTAATAAGACTGGTTAAATCCGATCTAAGAGTGCCGTCCATACCTTCACTAGCGGAGAAGTTAATACCACTATAATAGGAACCACTGTAAGTGTATGGTGCAAAGTTCTCATTAACTTGAGCAGCATTTATCTCAGTACGTGGCTTATTATGATTAACGTATAAACTAACGCCTAATGTTAAAACGGCGGTTAAAGCAATTAAAGTTGGAATGTGTTTTTTAAGTCTCATGGTTTGTTTACCTTAGTATTAAATCATATGAGTTTTACTCATAATAATCAACACTAAAAATATAAACAATACTCAACTTTAGATATTTGCTAAGTTTGCTAAAGAGCCGCCAGCAATGGTATCAGCGTAACCTCTATTGTTAAGATAGTCCTCTGCTAATGTTTTAGCGCTGTATCTTGCTTGCTTGAAGAAGACATAGCCACTAGTTGTTTTGATGTATGCAGCGGCGACATATAATGCTTTAAGGTCTGTTATTTCATATCTTAGGTTCCAGAAATAGTTATTGCCATCGACACCAATGATTGCTTCTAATTGTTCAACTGGTACAAAGTAATTCACGATTTCTTCACCAATATCAGGTTCTTCTTCTGCTAATGCGGCGGATTCATGGAAATCTTTGATTTCCATATTTTCATTAACCACATCCTCAGTGGCAATCATCACACCAAAGCCTTCGATAATATGGTTATCGGTATCTAATTCATTCCATAAATCTTGAGAGATAACACCACCAAATCTAATAGATAAGTCAGAATAATCATAGACTGTGCCGTAGCCATCCCACTGGATATTAATATCATCAAGATACATGGCATCTTTATTTGATCTAAGGCCAATGAATTCATATTCATCAGTGATTGTTAGGCTTGTGTTTGTACCACATACTATAGTACCAATCAATGTGCCTCTCTTTTCAGCATCATATAAATCGGTTGGGCTAGTATATGCTGTATCACTACCATAGATATTTAATGTACGGCCACTAAAAGTAGCGGCAGACCAAGAAACTGAAATGCTAGTTGCTTTCATCCCGTTAGGATTAGTGTTTACAACAATACCAGAATTATTATTGCTTGACCTTAACTGAATTGCGCCGTTACCACCAGAACTGTTGCCTTTGTAGGTAATTCCAGACTCTTTATGAGTATGTTCCCAATCCTTATAATAGCTGCTTGCACCAGTATCAGCTCTTACCAATGTGTCAGTGACTGAAATTGGAGCGTTCTCTTCTTTATTATAGCGATACGCTAAAGATGACGTGGTATCTTGTTCTTCCACTAGATCCTTAGGTGTTTTCTCACCAGGTAATCTAACCACTTTGATAACTGGGGCTTCCTCATTTTGAGGCGCTAATTCATATGTAGCATTAAATTTTGAGCCATATCCTTGGACTATTACTTCTTTGCCCTCTAGAGCGTTAGTAGCAGTATAGTCTTTTGTAATACTTGGACTCATAGTGGCGCGATATATTTCAAAATCTTGTGGTTCATTACCATCTTCACTTTCTAACCAAAGAGTATAATTACCAAATTCTTCATTATATGAACTAGAGGATACAGTGCCTTTGACATACATCTTATCTAATGTCGGTGAATTATTATCAATGAGTTCCTTGGCTTCTGTGATAGTTAATGGTTCTTCTTGTGTGCCATAGTTAATTGGCGTCGATTCACTAACGATGACTGTATTTGTAATTGATTTATCACCACATGTCGCGGTAATTGTGGTTTTACCACTCTTTAAAGCTGTGACAGTCACTGCTTCATTGCCTACTGTGGTTGTTTTATTAATTGCGGCGATAGAAGTATCGGCGATTGACCATGTAATTGTGCCTTCGGTGTTTTTGCCATAGATTTCACCAGTATTACCGACTTCCAATCTAACACGTGGAAGTGACATTTCAAATTCAACGACAGGTGCGGCGATTGCATCGGTTGCTGGAGTGGCAATACCGACAGGTGTTGAATCATAGTTTGTACCATCTAAATTTGCTGTTCCCCAAATAGCGTCAGCCCACTCTGGGAAATCAATAAATGGATTCCTATTATAGGTGTAGTTGTTATAAAGAAGATTGTTTCTATGAATTTCAAATTCATCAACTGGATCTAATTTATTCCACGCTAATAAATCACTTAATAAGCCCATACCATATGGATCATCAGCTGTTGATGTGCCTGTTCTTTGGTTTTCACTTAAATCATTAATCAAAACAAGGTTTGGATTGTTGGAATCAAAACCAAAAGGGAAATTAACATAGTTATTGTATCTAGCCGCCATATAGAATATGGATCTAGCAATATCGCCTTTATCACTATCTTGTGGTTCAAAGACTTTTTGATTGCCACCAGCATTCTTTGAATAACCAGTAAAATTGTCGTAAATGGTACTGTATTTATCACCAGCATCACTATATTCCCTATCTTTATCAACAAAGGCAAAGAAATAGTTAAGGTGTTCATGGTTTGCCCAACCATTGCCGGCCCATAAGTGCATTGGATCACCTCTAGCGCCACCAGTATCGTCTTTAGACACTAAAGTATCAAAGCCATGTGATTTAGCCCAGATGTGTTCTCTATTTATACCCCATGCATCTTGGTTATGATTGCCCCATGCACGTGTTTCATTTTCAATTTCTCTATTGATATATAAAGCGTGGATATATGGATTGTTCTTACTATTAGAACCGCTAGAACCATATTTATAGCCAGTAATGATATTGGTTGATTCATAATATGAACCATAAGTTGTCGAATCAGCAGGAGACTTCTCCCAGTCGCGGTCTATAATCTCATACATTTGCCAAATGGCGTTACCACTATCGTAGCTATAATACTTCTGCCCAGTTGCTAAGATTGATTTTAAATTTTTTAAAAGATTGGTACCCTGTCTTTCTTCAGCATCCAAACTATTAAGGTTATAGTAGTAATTTCTAATATCGTGTTCACTACTATCATCTAAATAAATTGTGGATGGTAAAGATTCTGTGTCATAGGCATCCAACACTTCTGCCTTTTTATTTAAGTTGGCGAATATACCGACGTTTAAAGATAAAATGGACGCGAAAGCGGCTATATTGAATAAGTGTTTTCTTTCAAGTTTCATATAGGAATTCAATCAATAAAGTAATTTTTGATTTCAGTTATATACTAATATAAAAACTAGAACAGCGCTATATTTCTTTAAAAACTCATCTATAAAAAATCAAAAATAAATATGCTGTTCTTTTTTACTTAAAAAGCTTTTTAAAGAATCTAATTATTGTTGGGACAAGAAAAATTAGCGACACTAGTGTCGCAGGAATTCCAATTGCCCATGCTATTAATTGTTCCTTCATGCCACTAAGCTGTTCGTAGAATGGAAGCACTTTCAAAAAAGCATAAAAACCTACGGACATGCCGGCCAATACGCAATCAATCATTTGATTAACAATCATTTTCCAAAGTCTCCTTTCTAAAATAACCAAGGTTTGAAATCACCTTTTATAACTACAATTTATAACTTTTCCGTGCAAAAACAAGCGCTTTTTTGTAATCAATATATACCTTACACCCATAGGGTATGTAAGGTGTATATGGGTGTAAGAAATAGTATATATTGATTGTTTTTAGAGTACAAAAAAGGTGGAGCGTTAACCCCACCTTAATTGTTTGATTTAAAGATTACCACCAACCGTTTGATGGATTGTTGATATCACCTGGTTGTGGACCTTGTGGACCGAACACACCAGATGTAGCAACGACATCATCTGTGGCTAAATCACCTTCAAATTTGATGATTTCAACTTCTGGCTTTACGAATTTCTTTTTATTTTCCATTTTCATAATCTCCTTATTGTGCATTATCTACGATAGCTTTTAATGAGCCACCAGCGGTTGTTGCATCACAATTTCTATTTGTTAAATAATCAAGTGCGAGTGTTTCAACTGATTCTCTAGCAAAGTTCATTAATACATATTCATCGCCTAATTTAATATAAGCAACTGCTGTATATGACTTGTTCATCTCAGCGCTATTAATACTAACACATAAATTCCAGAAATAGTTATTGCTATCTGAACCAATTGTTTCATTCATGTTTGCAACTGGGACAAAATAGTCAATCGCTAAGTGTTCATTAAGATCTGTGGTAACTGTAGAAGAAACCATATCAGTCATGGCATCACTTACGTCTTTTTCGGCTTTGACCATTTCACCATCCATAAGGATAACGCCGAAGCCAGTGATATTTTCTAATTCGTTCCAGAGATTCTTACTGATGTTGCCACCAAATCTCATAACGATATCAGAGTATGTGTAGACATCATTAGCGTCTTTGCTGTAACGATAAGATAAGGTTGTTTGTGTATTTAATCTACTCACTTGTTCGGAAGCAGTTGCGCCTCTATAGAAGATTTCAATCTTCGTAATTCTAACTTGAGTGTTGCTGTCAACAGAAGAGTTATTGTTAAACACTGTGAATTCAGCATCGTTAATGTTATAACATCCGTCATCACCAGAAACGATTCCAGATTTGGAAGATATTTCAGCAGTTGAAGAATAGCCTTTAGCAAAAGAAATAAGGATACCATCGATGGTGTAATTCTTATTAATTGCCACTGTGAATTTGTTTCCGTTAGTGGTTGCTTTTGTGGCGTACATTCTAATTGCGCCTTCAGGGTTCAAATTCATTTCTGTGCTAGCACCATTTTTATCGTAAGAAACAGTAAACAATTCAGTATTTAAGCCAAGTAATTGTGTTAATTCGGCATCAGTATAAACGTTAGCGGATAAGCTTGAATCACCGGTATATTGTAATGTCGCTTTTGTGGAAACAACCACATTGCATGTTGCTGTAATATCACCAGATTTGGCTGTAATAACAGCTGAGCCAAGAGCAACTGCGGTTACCTTACCAGTTTGATCGACTGTTGCAACACCACTATTTGAAGAAGACCATTCAACAGTTCCTAATTCAGCACCGAGAGGAAGTGCGGCTGCTGTTAATGCGAATTGCTCATTAACTTCTAAATATACTTTTTCTTTATTTAAAGAAATATTTTCTAGTGCTGGTTTAGCAAAGGTAATACTTAAGATACTGCCATTGTTTTGACCATTTTCAATTGTTGAACTACTATATTTTCTAATTGTGCATTTAATTAATACTTCAGCACCAACTTTTAAATCTTCGTGATTATCACAATTGCTATCAAATGGCATTTTGAATGCTTCAAAACTGTAATTGTCAAAAGAGTCTTGGAAATAGAAAGTAGCATACGTATCGGTTGTTTTGCCTGTGTCTATCTCTGCAACAATGCCACGAATGTAATATTCTTTGGTTGTTTCATGTACTAAATCTTTGCCTTTATCAATGGCTTCATCAACAGTTAATGGATCAGTGATAAGAGAACCATGTTCAATACTGATGGAAACCTCTTGAGCATATCCTACAGCATTTGAAATTCCTTCATAGGTTGCTTTGACATAGACTGTTTTGTTGCCTGTGCCTAAAGCAGCTGGTGTGGCAGCTTCATTAGCCATAGCGCTATCGCTGTAATATTTATAAGAAGCAGAAGCTGTAACGTTTTGTTCGTTACCACTTGCATAAACGGCTGTAGTTATTAATCCATATCTCTCCCATTCATCATTTGTGAAATAGGATGTTTTATCCATTTTTCCTGAAATAGCAACAGAAGAGACTGTGTCTGCACTAACGTTCAAAGTAACGTAGGCATATAAATAGGTAGAACCGCCAGGTGTTGTTGGGTATTCTGCTTTCCAGCATAATCTTGTATCAGCAACTTGTGGATAGCCATAAACAAAGTTTGCATCTCTAGCAACAAAGTCATTACCATTCATGTAGCCAATACCTAAGAATTTGTAGTCAACAGGTGTGCCCGCAGTTCCATTGGTTGTTACAGAAACTGTGAAATCCTCGACTTCCAACATTTGAGAGTCATATCCAGTCCAACTGCGTGGGGACACAGTTAACTCAGTAACAACATCAGCATTTTCTGTTTCTTCGAAGAAAATATCGAATGATTCGCAATATAAACTATTTGTGCCAATGCAATAAATCTTTATCTCAATGGATGACTTGGCTACATAGCTGAGATTATCCCAAGTTACATCCTTGTAGCTGCTTGAATACGCTTTATTATCTCCAAATGTATTGAATCCAGCACCGACTTGTGCGGAAGTTCCAGCAATAAAATCAGCTTCTTTATTATCAATTTTAACTGAGATAGAACCAGCGCCAGCGTTTGCATTAGAGCGCATAGAAAGAACTAATTTATTAATACTAACTTTCTTAGTTAATCCGGTAATACTTAAAGTCATAGAATTACCAGCGGTCGCTTGACTTACAGTACCATATGTTTGTGAATAAGAAGCTTGGGAACCAGTAATTGTATCACCAGTTTGAGAAACCGAGCTTTTACCGGTTACAGTGTATATTCTATTGGTGATGTGTTTGTTCACGTTGAACACAATAGAATCTGAAGCTGTGCCAGAAGTAGCTGTTAATGTGACAGTTCCTTCTTTCAAAAGTGTGCCAGTAACAGTTTTATTCGAAGCGTTAACTTCATAATTAATAACATTTGTTGCATTGCTTGCTGGTGACCACACGATATCCGATGTTAAATCGGTGTCACTATAAGTAAAGCTGAAGTTTTCACCTTCTTCTCCAGCTATTTCTTCTTTAGAAAAACTAATTTTAGGAGTTGGATTTCCACCCTCAGCATTGTCATAAATATTAATCACTTTGACACCTAAATTCTTGGTTTTAGAAGTCATTGCGACTTTAATCTTAGCAATGTTACTGGTTGTCGACAATTCAACAAACTGCTCAGTAATGCTATTAACTGCAGTTGTATAAGCTTGTGTAGGGATAATTGTTCCGCTGACTGTCCCACCAGAAAGGACATTATTATTCGCGTCTAAAGCAGTTATTGTCAGTACAGAGCCTGAACCACCATTATGTCCTGCTTTTACTCCAACTTTAACATCCTTTAGATTGTTTGAAGCAATGCTAGGACTGATGACATAATGTGATGTACTAGAGAATTTCAGACCATTTCCGCTATAGTATCCATCACTGTTGACAGTCCAACCAGAAGGACTGCTACCAGATGTGAAATTAGCCGTTTGAAGAAGGTCGCCTTTTGCTGCAACAACAGGGCTTGCTGTTTTATAGTTGCTCGCAACGCCAATACCAACACCAATCATCATAGCGATAGCTAACGTTGCGCCGATGATTTTTGAAATAAATTTGTTCATAAGTTTTCTCCTTTCAACGAAAAAACCCTAAGGGAGTAGAACAATTGGATGAGTATTATCTAACATTCATAAAAAATATGAATGAGTAGTATAGCAGTAACGGAGCTATGTAGAAACGGTCAACCTGACTATGACCTTATACTCAATTTCCAATGAATATCATAAATGCTTTGTGCATGTGTATCAATAAATAACTATTTATTTTTTATAAAAAGGAATATTTGTAACAGGCGAATAATTTATATAAAAATTTGCCTTTTTTATAAAAAGCATTTCTTTAAAACTTTGTGTGCTTCTTTTTTGCGTAAATATATTCTTGATAGAAGATATGCATTTAATCATAATAAAGTGAATAAAAAAACTAGGAGTGGCGTATGAAAAAGTTATTATTGCTACCAGTGTTACTGATGTCCATGCTCGTGGGCTGTAACGAAAAACCAACAGAAGAAAAAGAAACAATCTATACCCCTATCGATTGGTTTAAAGATACCGATGTTATTGAAAACGAATTAACGTTCTCCGCTACGATGGGTGGGTTCCTTGATTATGAAAAAGTTATTATGAATACTTTGACAGATTATTTTGACGTGGATTTCAAATTTCCTAAAAAGGTAAATGATATCGATTACTCATGTTTAATGCGCTATTCAATAAAGAAAGAAATGGGTCCTTATACAAGCTATACACTTTGTATTCATGAAAAATATGTTGAAGCTAAAGCAGTAGGTGTTGTGGATAATGAGAATGTTACGCAATGCGTCCGATATAATACGTATGGTTATGGTACCGTTCAAGCAATCGTAGCCGCTGTAAAAAGAGGCGAAGAAATAAGAAAGATTCAAAAAGAAGAACAAGACGCTGCTAAAGAAGTATGCACATTAGAAAACTTCTATAGTCAAATAGAGGAATCCACTACTAATCCAATCGCCACATTTAATGATGTCACTAAAGTAGATGTTAATCATGTTTTATTAAACGATATTAAAGATTTATTTATTCCAAAGAACGAGGGGTATTTATATGCAGAAGATAAGAATTACTTTATGTCATATGGTCTAAATGAAGACTTTACATTAAAGTTCTATCTCGATTACAACTACAAACCTTTTGGTGTCTTGGAATATAAATATCAAAGTTCACTTGGATACACAGATTCAGTTGAACGCAGTTATGAAGTGGACCGTGAAAAAGTCGATAGTGTTATTAAGAAAATAACCACTGTCACAGATTAATAATGAGGAGGATAAACACAATGAAAAAGATGATTCTATTACCTTTATTGGTCTTGCCTCTATTAACAGGTTGTAATCCTCGACCTCAATTCTCCTTAGATGATTGGTTAACTGATATTGAAGAAGGAACAATGACATTCTTTGATATGGATGTCCATGATAAGTCCACTAAATCAAAAATGCCGACAAATGGCTATAGCGACTATCAATATAAACTCGCAGAATTCATTAAAGAAAATGCCTCTTCTAAATCTTCAAGTCTTTTTTCATCCACATCTGGAGACCGTATTAGATACATAATTCGTAGAAATATGGGTGATTATTACGAACTACAAATACTCGTTTACGAAAACTCTATCGTTATGTTTGCAGAGGGCTATAAAAACGAAAAAGACTATTTTAGAACAACCACTTATTACTCCATCCCAAAAGAAGCCGGTAAGAAAATCATTGAAGAAACAATTAATAAATGGGGAGAAATGCAAACCCTAGCCAATGAATCACATAGAAAAGTCTATGAAGAAACGACACCAGAAAACTTCTATTCCTTTATAGAGAATAATGATGCTAAACCATTTATTAAATACAATAGTAAGGAATCAAGAGATACGGATCTTACTTTGTTAAATGCAATGAAGGACTTCGTATACATAGAATTAGAACATGAACTACCACTTTACGAAGAGGAAACCGGCATATTAACTTATGGTATAAAAAACGAATATACAATCGCTATCGGTAGAGATTATTTTGATAAAAAACCACTAGCCCAACTCACAAGATATTATGTTAATCCCGCAATTACTTGGGGAATTGATGATTTAAGCGAATGCCGAGTTTCTTATTCCATTAGCGAACAAAAGCTAATAAAATTCATGGAAAAAGCACAAGTTTTATAAAATAAAAGCACTGATTTGATGTCAGTGCTTTTTTTGTTTTTGCAATTCAATTACTTAACTGTTTCAAGAGGAGTTCTATCCTTCTGCGGTGCCCATTGCTCTTCAAGGTAATTGACACGTTTGATTAACCAATTAAGTGTTTCTTTTTGTGCATCTTTACGTTCACTAACGTTGACGAATGGTTTTCTTAATTCGCCAGAGTTAACACCATCACCATTGAAATAGTTACCAACGTTATTATCGGATGCTTGTGTTGTTGTCCATTTAGCAAAGTTCTTTTGATATTCGCCTTCATAATACTTGTAATATGATTTGGCTAATGAAATCATGCCTTCAAATGTGCCGTTTTCTCTCACAGCATTCCATTTTGGTTTGACATAATCACTCATGAAGAAGTCAAGTTTACCTAAGAATTGTAACCATAAGTTAGCGGTTCTATCCATGTAATATGGATCATAGTTTCCGTTCTTTTGATCTGGATTAACAAGGAAGTTTCTTCTATTACCGAAGTTACTATCGAAATCCCATGGGTTATCAAATCTTAATTTCTTATCACCATTTTCTGTATTATCGAATGACATATAGAATGAGGAATAACCAACATCTGGTGGTAAACAGACAGCATTGATAATGAAGCCTTCTGCCCAAGCGTTAAGGTCGAAGTTTTCTTTGATAACTTGTTCGACAGTCTTTGAAGAAGCAACTGCTTGGTTATTAGCGTTGATTTCATAGGCTTTATTATTAGCGGCTGCTTGGTGCAAGACTTTGAATAACGCTGTTAATCTATCTCTAATAAATTTGACTTGATTACTATTGCTTTCATTAACGTGAATAGCCTTTTTGGTGCCAGCAGCAATTTCTTCATCAGATGGTTGTTCTGGTCCATCTTTAATATCAGAATTCATTGTATAAGTTTTAACTAAACCAGCATAAGAGTTGTTACCTTCAACATTGAAGGCTCTATCGGTTAAGCCGTCATAGTCAATAGTGAATGTTGGATCACCACCATCACTCTTTTGAGCTTCGCCACTGGCGTAGTGGTCAAGTTCAAAGCAGTAGCCGATATCTGGTGTTGTGACATCAACTTCTTTTGTTTTAGGTTTACCGTTTTTGTCGGTCTTTTGTTCACCGGTTTCTGGATCAATATCTGGTACTTCCATGACTGGTTCATCTAATTTGATTCTGCCTGGTTTAACTTCCTTTTGATCCGCTACCATGTACATGCCCCAGTATTGGTTATTGAGATAAACGGAGACTGGTGTAAAGTTAACTGACCAAGCTTTAGAATCTTCAGCGATGATGCCTTTAGACATTGTTAAGCCTAAAGCAGATCTTGAAATTGTGGTATCTTTAGCATCCGCTAATAAGACCCATTTCTTGAAACCTTTGTTATCTGGACCAGCGTTTAAGCCTAATAAGTTTTGTTTCTTATCAAATTTAATTTGTAAGCCTTTCTTATCAAAGCCCGCTGTTTGATTACCTCTGACTTTCATTGTGGCAACAGCGTCTGTGATATTCAAATCACCAGCATTAGTAACTGAGATTTTACCTTCAACTGTTGGTCTATCTTTATCAGTACTTCTTGCTTTTGTGGCAAAATCAGCGTTTGGATCACTAGCATTAAAAGTAAATCTAATTTCTGGTAAGACTGCTTGTGAACTATCTATTTGTTCATAATGACAAACACTACATTCTCTATATTTAACTGTAGAGAGATTGAAACGGGCATCGTTAAGCTTTGTGCCTAAGTTTTCAGTTTTCCATTCACCGAATGTGTGAGCAGCACTATCGTTCTTTTCATTACATGATTTACAAGCGTGCCAGTGATTGTTTTGATCGCTTGACCATTCTGTAGCCCATTCATGGACATGAACTCCACTGGTATTTGATACTGTGCTTGAAATTATTGAAGGATTAGCAGAAGTTGATGGGTTAGAGGGGTTAGAGGAAGTTCCATTATTACTGCTACTCTTAGCAGGACCGGTACAACCAATAGCCATAAATGGCACTGCCAAAAAAGTAAGTTTCTGAAAAATCTTTTTCATAGTTTAGTATTATTTTCCTTTCTTTATTAAAAGGTATGAACGGATGTCTATACCTCTTAAGTAACTAGCATATATTGTACACTATTATTTCAATTTTTACACATGTACACTTAAATAAACCTTAAGAGACTTTCATGTTGTTTAGCAGTTTTATTCAACTTCTGTGTCTAATAAGTGAGGAGCGATCCAAAATATGAAAACTAAATACTTGCTTATTCCTGTTTCTATGTTATTAGCCACTGGTTTAATTGGCTGTCAAATACGTACTCATAGAAAAGCACAACCATATTATTTAGAGTATTGGCTAAATGAAGCCGGTGCTAGAAAAGAAGATGACCCTAATAGACCACGTGGCGTTATTCATCTAGATAACGAAAACAACTATAAGGAATTTAGTGATAGGACTCTAACATTTAGAGATAAACTCCAAGAAGTAATAAAGCCACTATCCCCATCAGCGGGTGAAGTAGACAAAGAAGTCAAAAACGAAAACGGACGTTATGTTTTATATGAAATAAGAGCGTACCTTGATGTGTTTGACACTTGTGCCATGTATATCAACGAAGATGGTATCTTATCCACTAATGCCTATGCAGGTGGTAAAGGCGCTCCTAAAGCGCAACATTATGTCTATGATATTGGTAAGGATGCGGCTAAAGAAATCATTGATTACGCTGTCGCCACTTATATAACCCGAGAATAAATTTGGCTCCTTTTGCCATACATATTCCTTATGAAAAAGGACTGGGTATCAACTCAGTCCTCTTTCTTTTCTTCTTTTTGTTCAATTAGTGGAACACCATTATCGGTGTTTTCTTCTGCAGGTTTTTCTTCCTCTTTGGTTTCTTTATTTTCTTTAGGTTCTTTATCTGAGCCAGTGAATGTATCGCCCATTGCTTTACCAAATGATTTACCTGCGCTACCGAAGGCTTTACCTGTTTCTCTCCAAGCATTGCTCACTTCAGTGTGGCCATTACTTTCAATCATATTTTCATCATCGGTAAATACTGTTTTCATTGTTTTGCCTAAAGCCTTACCAAAGTTAGCAAAGGCTTTACCTGTATTTTTACCTGTATTTTTCCATTCGTCTTTTAATGCCATAATTACTAGTCCTTGTCTTCATTAAATAATACTCTTCCTAATCTAATATGTGTAGCGCCTTCCTCTATTGCTACTTTATAATCATCACTCATACCCATCGATAGATATGGTAAAGAGATATTTAATTCTTTTTCTAAATTATCTTTTAATTCTTTTAGTTTTCTAAACTGTTGATGAAGGCTTTCTTCATCTGAATTAGCAATAGCCATCATCATGAGACCCACAATATTTACGTTAGGGTATTGTAAACACTCTTTGATAAAGTCCTTTACCTCATAATAAGGCACACCGTTTTTGTTTTCTTCAAGATTAATAGAAACTTCCACAAAACAGTTTAAAGGGCTTAGACGGTACTTATTTATCGTTTTAACTAGTTCTAATGAATCTAGTGAATGTAAATAATCAATCTTATCTAATACTAGATGTGCTTTATTACGTTGTAAGTGCCCTATGAAGTGCCAAGAGATATCTAAATCTTTTAAGGCTTCATATTTGGCGAGAAATGCGTCCACTCGGTTTTCACCAAAGTTAGAAACGCCACTACTATAGAGATCTTTTAAATCATCGATATCACCATACTTAGTCGCCGCTACTAAGGTGATATCTTCAGATAATGTGTTTAAGAATTGTTTGATATCTTCCCTAATCATATTAAAAGTATTCTATAACTCTATAGAGGCAATAAAAAGGAGATATTACTCAATATCCCCTGTTGGATGTTCTTTATAATATTCCGCTTTCGCGGTATACATGCGTTCATCAGACACTTTTAAGAGTTCTTCTAATTCAGTGTGACCATCTTTTTGGAAGCTATAACCGATGGAACATGTGTATTTAGTTTTACTAACTAGTTCATTAATTCTTTCAATTAATTTAAAAACTTCTTCTTCAGTGTTCTTACGACAGACAATGGCGAATTCATCACCACCCATACGATAAGCGGATTGATTGACTTTACACGCTCTGGAGAAGCAAATCGCTAAAGCGATTAAGGCTTCATCGCCAGCTTGGTGACCATATGTGTCATTAACTTTCTTTAAACCATTCATATCAATAGAGACAATTGCTGTAATATCTTTGTAATTTCTACTTGTTTCAGAATAATAGGCTTGTCTATTAAGTAAGCCTGTTAAAGCATCTTTCTTCACCAAAGAAAGAATAGAGAAGACATAGTAAATGAATAAAGCCACTGCGATAGTCGGGCAGAAGATCTGTGCAAAGTCAGCACGGAAGATAAATGGGAATGTAATACAAGAAACAAAAGACACCGCTAAAAGGATAATCGGAATGATTTCAACTGAACGTTTATTACTACGTCTAATGAGAACGTAAATTAAGAAAGCACAATATAGGCCTGCAACAATAAATGGTAAATATCCTAATGGACCTCTTATTAATTTATTTTCTTCACTAAGCGAGAAGACAATACCAGTTGGGATAGAAACAATATCAATAACCGCTAATACACCAGCGGGAATGAAAACTAGAGCCTTCATTCGTTTAACCACAGTAAAGATAACGTGGGCTAATAATATAGGCGCCGCGCTATATCTAATCGCCATTAAGACTGTTCTTACAGTGCGTAAAACGGCAATATCTTTAAATTCATCATGTGCAAAATGGAATTCACAGAAAACACAAATTGATAAAACAAATATTTCACCAATTAAGAATAATAAACGTCTTGTTGCTTTCTTATCGATAAGAGCAGTCGAGACTAAGAAAACAACGAAGGCAAATAATATTAGGATTAAGATCCAATTTTGTAAGATGTAGTGATCGAGCATCTCTGCAAACATATAAATAGTATAAAATACTAGAGCGCAAAAATCACTTCAAAATTGTTATTGGAGTTCAATCCATTCCCTTCTTTTTGGGTCATATCCAACTTCAATCATTCTATTAAAATAGCCATCTGGTTTTCCATAAACGGGTCTAGTATTGATGGTCACTTTTTTATCATTTTCTTTGATTGCGACACGAAAGCTGATAAAGACACCAAGCCTACTAGTTTGCTCCGTTTCACAGTCAACAACCGTGCCTCTTTCTATCTTCTCAAAACGAATATTTAAGTAGTAAATTAATTGACACAAATTATAGATAACAAAAGGAAGCGCTAATCCAACAAACACTAAAAAGGCAAGCCAATACCATTTAAATGTTTGCTTAGCGGTATACATCGCTATAGCAGCGGCACCAAAGATAAGGAAAATAAGGAAAAGAATAGCACCAACAAACGCTAGATTACGGACGTAATGACCAATACAAGTGTTTTTTCTTTTCATAACAATTTCTTAATCCTCGAGAACAATCCATTCGCATCTTTTTTGGTCAAAACCAACTTCAACTCGACTACCAATATAGCCATCAGCTCTTTGGTGAATGTGTTTGGTGCAGACTGTAGCGGTTTTTCCCTTATGTTGGACTTTTACAAAAAAGCCAATAACAGGACCAAATCTTCCATATTGAATAGTGTCACAATCAAGTACTTCCGCCATTTGGATTTCAGTGAAGTATACGTTTGCGTAGTGAATATATTGCACAGTGTAATAAATGATAAATGGTAAAGGCACTATGGTCATAATAATTGGAAAGATCCAAAGTATCGCATAGTATGGTTCCCATGCTTTTATAAAAGAAAGAGGGAGAAGGTAAGACAAAAGTGCGAGCGGCGTAAAAACAGCAATGATTATAATCATGTTCTTTTTGTAGTATTTTTTGGCAGTGTTTTCTCTTTTCACACTAATCACCTCTATTCAAGAATAATCCAATCACCAGTTGATGGGTCTTGACCCACTGTGACATAGAGGCCAAAATAGCCATCAGCTTTAGTGTGACAGTGCTTTGTCATAATGGTCTTTTTCTCACCAATTTCGTTTTCAATTTCAACAAGGAAACCAACATAAGTTCCGTAACGACCGTAATTATGTGAATCACTGTTTACAACTTTACCTCTTTGAATACTGACGAATCTGACATTCGAATAATGAACATATTGAACGATGTTATAGATGATGAAAGGAATACCAACTAACGCTAATACAATTGGGTAGATAAAAAGATCAAAACGACTTACTGTTGAGTTAAGGAAAGGAAGAGTAATAAGCCAGAAAAGCAAATCTAAAGGAACAAAAACCGCGATGAAGGCGATCATGTTCTTTTTATAGTATCTTTTTGCGGCATTTTCTCTTTTCATATTTATCACCAAATTTATTATTAATAAAATTTACAAAAAGTTCCATAAATATCGGAACTTTCGATTCATTTAGCAATTCTGTCATATTTTTGTATTCATCAGCGTCATTTTTTAGTGTCTAAACAAAATAATGAAAGTGTCATTCTCAAATTGAAAGTTGGTCTATTTTTCTTAATGTTTTTTCCTTTATAATTTTTATCGTGAGAAAAGTTTTTACCGGTCTTATTAACTATCTATTCTTTTGTGGTATTCCACGTAAAGACTATAACGAAATTAAAGCAATTGTCTGGGCTAGAAATAGACGCGTATTAAAGATTACTTCCTTATTAAGCGCTGCTTTCAGCCTCATTCTTTTGATTGTGGATATATTCACTAAAACCGATACCCTTGCCCCTTATATTATGTTATTAGTGGGTAGTATCGCTATCTATTTAATCGTCATGACATTAGGTAGAAGATTTAAGAACGCTTACTTCTCTTTCGCGGTTTGTTATGGGCAGATGGTATTAACGATTATCTATGCGGTATTATTGTCCACTCAAGCTAGTAATGCAGCAATTCCTGCTACTAGTGTTATTGTTTTTATTAGCTTATTACCAATTGCTATTGATGATAGACCAATTAGAATGTATGGTTTCATGATTTGTGAATGTATTGGTTATTTAATCATTTCTCATTACTATAAAGAATTCAGCGCTTTTAAATTAGACTGCGTTAACACTATAACTTTCACCGTTATTGGTTTAATCATCTACTCAGTAGTCTGTTTAAGAAACGTTAAAGAAATATCATCAGGTTTACGCATTGAAAAGATTCAAAATAACTTAATTACAAGTTTAGCTGCAGCGGTTGAAGAAAGAGATGAGACCACAGGTGGTCACATCGTGAGAACTGAAAGTTATGTTTCTATGCTCGTAGAAAAGCTTAGAAAGAAAGAAAAGTATTCTAAATTACCACGCTTATATTTTAGAAATGTCGTTATGGCGGCCCCTATTCATGACTTAGGCAAGATTAAAATCTCAGATAGTATTTTAAATAAACCAGGAAAGTTAACTCCTGAAGAATATGACATTATGAAGAAACACACTGAATATGGCGCAAAAGTTATCCAAAACAGTATGCGTAACGTCGATGATGAGAATTATATTAATGTCGCGATTAACATCGCTAAATATCATCACGAAAGATATGATGGCAAGGGCTATCCAGAAGGCTTAAAAGGCGAAGATATCCCATTAGAAGCTAGAATAATGTCTCTCGCTGATGTTTATGACGCTCTTATTTCCAAAAGGCCATATAAAGAAGCCTTCCCAAAAGAGAAGGCTATCCAAATCATGAAGGAAGGCATTGGTACACAGTTCGATCCTGAACTAGCGCCTATCTTCCTTGATATTGTACAACAAAATTAATAAATATTATCTTAAGTGGACTATTGTTCCACTTTTTTTAGTCTTCTATAGCTTGATAAAACAACCAAAGGGAAAACAGCGGGTGGCAAGAACATAATAAATGGGATCGCAATCCTGAAGATATAGGAGGCAATCATGTTTCCATAAGTAGTTTCCATACCATTTATTGAATATTTTGTGCCTTCTGTATGTCTTTGCACAAGTAGAATAAGGCTTGTTATGGCACTATAAGTATTGATAAAAGTGATGATGAAGAATGTCACCGCAATGATTATCACTGTGGCGATAGGTTTTTTATTTCTTTTGATCGCAAAAATAAGTAATAGAAGTGCGACAGCAGAAGCAACAAAGTACAAAAGTTCAATAAGAGGCATAATCACAAGAGGAGTAAGGAAATTTCTAGGCTCCGCAATTAAAAAGAGAAAATCTTGTATAACAGTTATAAGTGTTAAGAAAATTGCTACACCACTAACAATTAAAAGTAATGCTTGTCTTGTAGTGACTGTTTTCTTTTCGCTAGGAGCGGGTTTGACTGGTGCTACTTCTTCTTCAAGTTCTTCCTTAGGCTCATATGTTCTTTTATTTAATACTGCATCTAAGACTTCTTCGTTATCTAAATCCACTGATTCATCAAGTAAAGCGTCAAATGTGACATTAAAGACTTCCGCTAAATCTCTGATGTTTTCTAATTTAGGTTCGAACTTACCGTTTTCCCAATCAGAGACTGTTTGACGAGAAATACCATCTTTATTAACTCTAGATAAACTATAACCAAGTTGTTCTTGGGAAAGACCACGTGCTTTTCTAAGGATTCTTATTTTATCGAATAGTTTCATACCACTACTCCTCCATTTCGGACACAATTTTAAGGGATGTCAGGTTCATACTTCTACCAAGATAGTGCTGGAATTTTCAAAAAATATTTGTCAGGTTGAACTTTACATTCACTCGAATATCATAACCATACCGCATAAATAAAAAAATAACGGAAATTACTCTCCGTTACATTTTTTAATAATTATTTATATATTAGATAACGACTTTATTTTTGCCTGAGTTCTTACCTAGATACATTCTTTCATCTGCTAGGCTAACCCATTTTTCCAACGCTATTTCTTTTTGATAAGCAGCCGCACCGATTGTAATAGTGATTCTATGTTGATTACCTTCATATTCAAAAGTTGCTTCTTCAATCATAACTCTGAATTTTTCTAATATTTCAAAATCATTATTCTTATCCACAACAGCGACAAATTCTTCACCACCATAACGGCAGACAAAATGATCTGCGAAAATGTCAGCGGCTAATTCTGCAACTTTCTTAAGAATGTAATCGCCGGTAGCGTGACCAAATTCGTCATTAATCAATTTAAAGTCATCGATATCAAATAACGCTAAGACTTTAGATTGCTTATTGCTCTCTTGATTGAAGTAATCATATAAACCATATCTGTTAGCAAGTTGAGTTAATTCATCTGTTCTAGATTCATTTAAAATTCTATTTTCTAAGAAAACAGCGTATCTAACGAAGATAGTTAAGTAGAACGCCACGAAAGAGAAGACTATCACTGCATGTGCTGCAAAAAACATCATCTCCATCCAAGATGGAATGGCATAAAGTGGTTGGTTAAAGCGTGTAACAAAGAATAAGGTGAGATAAATAGCTAAAGAAAGAGTTACCCACACTATTGAGCCTTTAGTGCTTCTACCTTTAGAGAAATATGATGTGAAGAACGAGACAATACATAAACCAATAAGATAGAAATGGAAACCACTATTGAAGCCAAGCATCAACGTTGTGGTAATAATAAAGACAAAGAATTCATTGCCACATAGTAAGGCATATGGATAATACTTCTTACGATGAATAAGGAATAGACAGGCAATATAAATCAAAATAGAAGCAACATCTATCCAAATAAGTGCGTAAGCCTTAGCGATGATAAAAAACACTAAATAGATTGAACGTAAAATCAAATAAGCGATATTTGCCACTAAGCAAGTAAAGCTGATTGTTTTATATTTGTTTGAACTGTTTAGAAACGACATAACAGGTTTATATTATAATCTATTTATTCGATTGTGCCATAACTATTAACAGCCTCATCAATAGTCATTTGGCCTTTGCCAACTTTAAAAGCGGCATTTCTAATTTGCACAGTTAATTGATCCTTAATACCTAAGACTTCTGGAGAGAAGGTACGGGAAGAAGGAACCTTTGCAAATGGAGCATAAACTGGGTCAAATGTTAATTCCTTAGTAGGAGTCACTAAACGCTTTAAAGAGGCCATTGCGTTTAATTCACTCTTACTAACTAAGAAACGCATAAATTCATTTGTCATATCTAAATCTTTGCAATCCTTATTAACGGAGAATTCAATAGATGGACTATCCATGAAATAGCCACCTTCTTCTGTTAAAGGAATTGGAATATATGAATATTCAAATGGATTCTTTGTATAAGCTTCTGATTGGCTTTCACGCTTTTTAGTGCCACTTACAGTGTCACCCGCGCAAATCATCATTGGGACATCACCTTCAAAGAAACGTAAGATGACCTTAGTGTAGTTATCTTCAATCTTGTCGCATTCTTCAAGATTAACAACACCGTTATCCACAAGTTGTTTAACCTTAGTTAACGCTTCACGCATATATTCACCCGCAGAAGGATCTAAGCTATTAGCCTTTGCTAAAGCATCTGGATTGTTCGCTAAAGAAGCGACAAATGCGGGATAGGCAACTGTATTCATTAAGCAACTAGATGTTTTAAGACTATAGCCCATCATTGGACTCTTATAGCCTTTTTCTTTAAATGAGGAAGAAACACTTAATAATTCGCTCCATGTAGAAGGAATCTTTAGGTTCTCTTTTTTAAAGAGATTATTATTCACTAAGGTACCATATGTTCTAGAGAAGACTGGGATCATTAAGACATTACCTTGTGCGGTCTTATTAACTAGACTTTGACGTAAGCAGTTTAAATCTAGTTTTAATTTAGCGTCTGATAAATCTTCCATGTGGGAAACAACGTTATTATATTTATCGTTACCCATCATCCATGTGTATGAGAAGAAGATGTTTGGTTTATTATCGCTTTCTAAAACTGTACCGATAGTGTTGTTATAGTCATCTAGTTTTTCATAAGTCAGAGTGACATGAGGATAGTAAACATTGAACTTATCGAATTCCGCTTCTAAAGCTTCAAAGTTACTATATTCCCCTACTACTTTGATGTTACATTTTGTGTCTACATTTAATGCTGGTTTAAATTCTTTAGCGTCGTTACCCCCGCATGACGCTAATAAGGCTACCGATAAAACACTGATAGCAATAAAGTTTAACTTCCTCATTTCTTTGATTCCTCCCTTATTCTTCGAATCTCTTTAATGACAAGTTTTATATCAATTGGTTTAGCAATATGTCCGTTCATACCCGCGTTTAAACATTCCGCGATATTTTCAGCGAACGCATCCGCGGTCATTGCGATAATTGGAATAGAAGCAGCCCACACGTTATCTAATTTACGAATAGTTCTAGTAGCGTCTAAGCCGTTCATTTCAGGCATTTGAATATCCATGAAGATTAATGTATAGTGGCCTTCTTTTGCCTCTTTCATCTTATCCACCACTACACGACCATTTTCCGCTCTTTCGGAAGTGATGCCATACATTGAAAGTAATGTGGAAATAATCTCCCAGTTAATTTCATTATCTTCTGCGACAAGGATATTAAGACCTTGTAAGTCTGAATAATCATTTTCAGGTTCCATAGATTCTATTTCAGTACCAAGTACTTCATTAATCTTGTTATATAAAGTGGAACGGAATAATGGTTTACTTAGGAAGCCATTAACACCCGCTTCTTTTGCTTGTTCTTCAACATCAGACCAAGAATAAGCAGATATTAGTAAGATAGGCACATTAGATTTAACTTCTGATCTAATGCGTTTAATAGTTTCAATACCATCTAAATCAGGCATCTTTAAATCAAGAATAACGATATCGTAATTCTTACCTGTTTCTTCGCGGTGTTTAATCATACCTAAGGCTTCTAAACCACCATGAGCGGGTTCCGCTCTTAAACCAAGAGATTCTAATGTATCTAAAGCGGTTTCTAATAGAATCTCGTCATCATCGACGATTAAGACATCCATTTCATTTAGTTTCATTTCAGCGCGTTGATGGTCAGCGACTGGAATATCTAAAACCACAGTGAATGTTGTGCCGACACCTTGTTCACTTTGACATTCAATCGTGCCTTCCATAAGGTCCACCATTTGTTTAGTGATGGCTAAACCTAAGCCAGTTCCTTGAATACTATTAACACGACTATCTGTTTGTCTAGAGAATGGCTGATACATATTTGCCATAAATTCTTTAGACATGCCAATACCGGTATCGCTAACGATATAAGTAAGTTTTACACAGCCTTCTTTTTCACTCTCTTCTTCCTTCATATCAACGGTCACTTTACCATTTGGTTCAGTGTACTTAATCGCATTAGAAAGAATGTTAATATAGATTTGATTAAGTCTTAATTGATCAGCGTGTAAGTATTCTTTTTCCATACGATTAATATGGAAGTCAAATTCAATGTTTTTTTCTTTAATCATTGGCTGGGAAAGATTCATAAGATTTTCCACTGTTTCAACAATAGAGAAGGTCTGTGGTACGAGATTGACCTTACCACTTTCAACTTTAGAAATATCTAAGATGTCATTAATTAATGTTAATAAGTGATTACTCGCTAAGGATATCTTACGTAAGTTTTCAGATACCGATTTTTTATCATCTAAATTCTTTTCTGTAATCGTTGTTAAACCGATAATCGCGTTCATAGGTGTACGGATATCATGTGACATAGTTGATAAGAAGTCAGTCTTCGCTTTAGAAGCGGATTTTGCTTCTTTTGCGGTGACTTTTAATTGCTTATTGAAATAAAGCATAATGACTAAGTCAAAAACGAATAAGACAAATAAACCAGTAGAAACAATACCAATTAATAACCAGTTTTCAGTCTTAGCTTCTAAATACCTAGATGGCATTAAGCTTAATAATGTCCAGTCACCAGTGGCCTCGAATGGAGTGAACGCTAAGATGCATTCTTCACCACGTGAATTAGACATCATGAACGAGCCAGTGGATGAAGTAATGTTTTTAAAGAACTCACTAGCCTTAGTAGGATCTATTTTGTTATATGACTTATAGAATTCAAAGAAACTGGAATTCTTGTAAGAATTACCTTTAATAATATAGTCACCATCAGCATCGATAATGGATAGTTCGGCGTTTTCAAATTCTTCTTGTGGGAAGACCCATTTTTCTTTTAATTCAGTAATTGGTAAAACACGTAATAATATGGCGTCTTTTAATTCACTAGCGGCATCTTCTTTAACTTTAATGAAATTACAGAAGGCAATGGATTGATCACCGTTAACTGGATTAGTGTATGCGCGTGAAATATTGATGGATGTACCAATTTCATGAATCCAATTTACGTCATTTAAGAAATCTAACGCTTTATAAGAAACATTAAAATCACTAGCGTCAGTACTTCTCGCTCTTGTGGATAAACCTGTTAAAGTATCACGAAATACAACATGCGCGGAAGCATTTGGCAAAACATGAGAGATACGGATAAAAGATATCGCATCATCAATGGTGAGATTTTCACTATTAATGTAATGAGCCCAGACGTCACAAATACGTTGTTCACCTTCTAAATAGTTCTCAGTGACGTGTTCCATTGTAATCGTGGTGTTTTCGAAATGTTCTATTTGTGTACGTTTACTTTCTTCGGCTTCGAAGTTAGAGTAAACCACGACGAAAGTCACCATAGAGATCATGATGATGATGTTAACGATGACGACCCAAATTCTTTTCATAACGATAAAATGCAAAAAAAACACTCAACTGTTTCAGCGAAAATAATAACGACTTATCTGTTGTTATTATAATAGCACATTAATTGACGCAATATTCGCGAGAATTATTAAAAGCGCCTTTTAATAAGCGCTTAATTCAAGATTTAATCAGGATAAATTAATTGGTCTTTTTACCGGTATTTATTAAGTAGTTCTCTAGATAAATGTCATAAAGAACATTAATCGGAAACACACTATTCATCCATGATTTTTTGAATGATGTTTTTATTTACTTCGACATTCTTTTCAAACACGATAGGTACATATTTTAACAAGTATTTTCCATATCTTAAGTTTGAAGTAATGACAATGTAATTAGTGTCGTTATCCGTAAAAATCATAAGTGTCTTACCATTATTTCGGTTATAAAACGATGTGGACACATGATACGAATTATGGAGAGCACCATTAAATTTACTATATTTGTATCCTTTGTTTTTCATTTCAAACTGTTTGATATATAAATCAGTTGCAGCTTTGATTCTTTTGTTAGGAATTACGACAGTTAGAATCAAAAATATAGAATAGAAAGCTATTCCAGAAACTATAGTTAATACCGCTATGATTATGTCATTATCTATAACTTTAGTGGTTTTTAAAATAACTGGAAGTGGGAAGAAACAGATGAATGGTACTGTTGAATGAACTAGGCCCCAAATTGGTTTATTAAACGCAATAAAAAACGAATAAACAATAAATGCAAGACCAAGTACTATTAAAAGAACCTCCAACAAGTTGTTTTCGTATTCTAAAATTCCGAAAGTAATGCCTGATCCGAAAGTTACAATAATCCCAATTACTAGAAAAACTATAGCGACTATAAGTCTTGGCTTAGTAACCAATCTATTGTCATACTGTGTTTCAATATAATCTGGTAAGTCGAATTCAGCTCTAAGTAATTCGTTTTTATGTTTTGTTTCTTCTTTTTCTTCTCTTAGTTTTTTTCTATTTTCTTTATCGAATAGCTCATAAAAGTATTCATTCGCAACTATTAATGGTACGCCAAGGACGACAAATAATATGACACTTACTGATATCAAAGCTTCAGTGTGTTCTTTGACAAGTATAGGCACCAATAAACATATAGCGAAAAGAACTACTTCATACACTATTGTTAGCAATATAAATCTTTTTCTCTTTTTATTCATTTTTACTGTTATAAACTATTTCTTTTTCAGTAAGCAAACTGTTTCAACATGCGCAGTCATTGGGAACATATCAACAGGTTGAACATAGTTCATTTCATACATACTAGATAGATATTTAGTGGAAACTTCAATATATAAAGCTGTATCAAAAAAGAAATCTTAATTATTTGCGCGAGACTATTTTTCTATTTTTTCAATAACCTTATTTATTCTTGCGCGAAGACCATCTCTATCCGCACATGAACCAAGATTAACTTTTTTAAGGCGTCCTGATGGTAGTCGATATGTGAACATAAGCATATTATCAGTGAAGAAACTATCTTTAAGTTCAACATAATCACTTGGATTTATTACTATTTCTTTCCCCCATAAAGTGTTAAGGACAAACTTACAATTATTTGCATCATATTCTATGCAGTTGTGTTTATTAGAGGCATTCATGCCCACTTTTATTAAAAGATAGATAGATCCCACATCTAAGATAATAGCGAATAAAGTGAAAAAGCTCATACCAAGCCAAATTGTTTCACCATAATATATGCCTAAAATTATGTAAGCCGCTGTCATTAAAAGGCCAAAAATTAGACCAATGACGGTAAGAGAAATTACAGTACCACCAGGACCACATCTATATGCAATAACATAGGATTCAGGTTGTTTCTTATTATTTTGATCTGATTCAACTACTTGTTTATTTTTTAACGGATAGCCACAGTGAATACACACTTCAGCTTCATCGCTAATTTCTTTTCCACATTCAGGACATTTGATTAGAGCCATATTTTTTACTTCCTATTTCTTAATTATCTGTAAACGCACTACTGTTTCTACATGTGTCAATATTACAATCAATATGGTTTAATTTCTATAGCCAAAGCACCATATTTGTCTATTTGCTCTTGAGAATAGTAATTAAGCATGTCATTCGGATTTGCTACTTCATCTTTTTTGTAGCCAATTGCGGTTTTCTCATACGAAGAATAAAGTTCGCTGAACGATTTGAAAGCTTTTAAATCTATAACTTCCACTATTATTTCTTCTTTTGTTTTAGTGTTTATAAAAATAATGAGGTCTCCAATAGTAAGTTTTTGTCTTTTTTCATCATTAAGTCTCATCTCTACTTTTTTGTTTCCGTTCTCAATAAGTTCAAAAGCATCTGGGTAGAGATTCATTTTATGAACAGTAGCAACTTCAAGTAGGTTCTTTTTAAAAGAAGGAAAATTGACTTTGATGGTTTTATAAAGAATTGCAAAATCAACTACGTCATAATCGTGACAAACTCTATTTCTTATCGAAGCTATGCCGTCCCAAGGAATAGATGATAGTTGCTTTTTAAAGTCTTTTGATAAATTCGATGCATCTTCTGCTATTTTTGTGAATCTATTTTCAATCGCATCGCATAGAAAACCATCGTTAATTAAATCATCCATGCTTTTGTCCTTGAGATATCTAGATGTAATCTCTATGCTTCTCAGTATTCTTTTGACATAATAAAAATCATTTTTTACGTTATCCATAGATTTTTATTCCGTCCTTCAAAATCTCATTCATTAATTTAACGTTTTGGATTGCTGTTTCTAATCTTAGCAAATCAATCTTTTTCTTAAGTTTGGTTTCTAGTTCATTTAACAATTGATAATACTCAATGCCTTCAATACCTGAAACAATCATTAAATCGATATCGCTATCACTTCTTGCTTTGCTTTTAGCGTAACTACCAAAAAGATAAACTGCGCTAACATCATATTTTTGGCAAACACTAGATACTGCGTTTTTAATCAAATCGAGTGATAAAACTGCTTTACTAGCATAATCATTCAAGATAGTAAGCATTTGGTTATATTTAAATGTCCCTTTATATTGTTCTTCATCTTCATAGCGACAGTACGTTCTAAAAGGTATGTTTAAAATAGCCGCTGCTTCAGGCTGTGTAAGTCCTAATTGTTTTCTTGTCTCTTTTAGTTCCATGGCAATATTATAATTTATTTCTTGCCATTTTGGCAATATATATTTACAAAACTTGCCGCTTATTTTCGATATAGCCCTACTATAGTCTCCACGTGCGCAGTCATCGGGAACATATCAACAGGCTGAACATAGTTCACTTCATACATACTAGATAGATATTGAATATCTCTTGCTAATGTTTCTGGATTACATGAAACATAGACTATTTTCTTAATACGTTTATTCATCACTGTTGATAAGAATGTTTCATCACTACCACTTCTAGGTGGATCCATGATTAGAACATCAATATCCTCGTCATATTTAGTAATAAATTCACCTGCGTCAGCACAGTGGAATTCAATATTATCAATATTATTTCTTTTTGCGTTCTCTATGGCGTTTTTATGCGCACTCTTGTTTATTTCTACAGAGATAACCTTTTTAGCGTTTCTCGCGGCTATTAGGCCAATTGTTCCAACACCACTATAGGCATCAAGGACGACTTCTTTTTTATTGAAGTCAATCAAATTAAGCGCAGACGCGTATAGCTTTTCTACTTGGATTGGATTTACTTGGAAGAAACTAGCGGCACTAATCTCAAAAGATAGACCTAAAATATCATCTTTAATATGGCCTGGACCATATAAGACTTTTTCTTGATTACCTAATATCACGTTAGTGTGTCTAGAATTAACGTTTTCCACGATTGTGGTTATTTCAGGATGTCTATTAACTAACTCATTAGTGAAATTCCTTTGTCCTGGGAAGTTCATTTGCGTGGTCACTAAGACCACCATTAGTTCATCATAATGATAACTAGTTCTAATAAGAACATATCTTAGGATACCTTTACCACTATCTTCGTTATAGCAAGGGATGTTCATTTCTTCTAAAAGTAATTTGATATCCCATAAGATAGGTGCCGCTCTTTTATCTTCAATCGCACATTCTTTTATAGGCATAATGATATGAGTGTTTTCTTTATAGAAACCAAACTTCACTTTGCCATTTCTATCCTTATTAAAAGGCACTTGAATCTTATTACGATAGTTATATGGTTCTTCCATACCTAAGCAAGGTAAAACTTCTTGTTTAACATGAGCAATTCTTGTTAAAGCTTCTTTAACTCTTTTAGTTTTATATTTTAACTGTGCTTTATAGTCTAATTGTTGATATTGGCAACCCCCACATGATGTACAAATCTTACATCTTGGTTGGATTCTATCTTTGGATAAGTTATAGAGTTTCTTAACTTTACCAAAATACACTCCTGCGCGGTGATATAGTATTTCAACATCCGCTTTTTCACCAGGGAAAATGCCATCACAAAAGATTATATCTTTCCCGTTTTTAATAACGCCTTTACCTTCGCTAGAAATATCGACACATGAACAATTTGAAATAATCTTTTGCATAAATATCCCATAACATTATAATGGATTCGGTGTTTTGAATAAATCAAAACATCATTAGAAAAGGAAACCATCATATGAAATTAATTAAAGTATTAATGCTTGCTAGCGTTATCACACTAGCGGCTTGTAACCCAACTTCTAATACAAGTAGCAAAGCACCAGAAGGTACATCAGCAAGTACAGTTATTTCTTCAAGTGCGGATGCTAGAGAAGAAAGTAGTTCTTCCACAAGTGAATCCACTAGTGCTTCAAGTATTGAATCAAGTTCATCCACCACTAGCTCATCTATAAGTTCAAGCGCTGCTTCTTCAAATACGCCAACCGCAGATAATACATTAACAATCAATTTATTTAATCCATCATGCGGTTCAGTTAGTACTGAAAAATTAGACGCTAGATTGTTGGAATATATCAATCAAGTAGCGGGCACTACTTTTGTGAGCAGTGTGAAGAATACAAGTTGTCAAATCATCAACGATGCTCCTAACAAAGGGGATAAAGTTTTGGTAATCGGTGCTGCAGATAAAAATGGCTACTTAGAATTCAAATTCGCGGTTACCGTTAAGAAAGTAACAATCGATGCTCAAACATATTACAAACCTTGGGTTGATACTTGGAGTGGGGATGAACCTATCACTCACAACAATACAGATCCTAATTCTGTCTTAAAAGTGACCACTACTGGAAGTGCACCTATTATGAATGTTGATTTAAAACCAAGCGAAGATGAAAAGCCAGTAGAAAAAGAATTCACCATTGATATGAATTCTGATAAGTTACAACTTGCTAGCACCAATGCTGAAAATGGTAGAGTCTTCATTAAATCATTAACATTTACTTATTAATTTTATTGATATAAAAAGAGCGGTCTCACAGATCGCTCTTTTTGTTTCTTTTGTTAATTTAATTAAGCCACGTATGGGGTTAATTCCATCACTAATGCCATACCGCCATAATAGATTGTGCAGTAATTTGGCATATTGGCTAATTGTTCTTGTGTTGGTGTGAATTGGCTAGCAGAGCCTGCTACAACATTTTGAATTGGTTGTAAGAATGGGTTTCTACCATCATAGGCTAATAAACCAAATCGTTCGCCAAAGTCGAAGACAGGGCCACCATTGTTATTGACGCCTCTTAGCATCATATGTTCCATACAAAGGCTTTCAAAGTAACCCATAATCTTGTTTCCAGCTTCTGGATCATTAGGATCAGTAATGATGCCTTTGGCAAGTGCTGCAGCACCTAAAGCTTGATATGCAGCTTGCTTTTCTTCATCGCTAGCGGTGTTATATGCAACATAGGCTAAATAAACAGGATCATCAACTGGTGGTTGACGATAATTGAATGTGATTGTCTTATCGGTGTTTGTGAAATTGACTGTACCACAAGCTGGAACGGTTGTAATGCCTTCGGCACGACCAGATTTATTTAAGACAATGAAGTTAAAGAAAGCGTTTTCACCAGCAGTGGCTAAGGCTTGGTATAACTTACCTTCACCTTTATCATTGGTGACAAATGATTTTGGTAATCCTGTAGCGTAGAACAAGTCGGATAACATCTTAATATCATTTGTTACAGAAGTAGCGTTAAATTGTTGGAACCATGCTTCTGAACCACTGACATAGTTTTTAATTGTGCAGTCAATGAAGTTAGCGACTGGCGCAAAGCCATCAATAACGAAACCGTTATTTGATTCATATGTGTCTGTGTTTGTATGGTCTTGAATAAGGACTGGACCACCACAGCTTCTGAATAATGAGTTCTTTGCAGTAACTGTTGAACCCCAGTTATATAAGAATGAGTTATAGTTATCAAAGCATTTAACTTTATCTAATTCAAATTCGGTAAATGGGTCACCGTTGGTATCTGGATCTTCACCAAAGAATGTGATGTAGAACTTAGTGGCAATCATGTTATAAGCTTTTAAAGATTTAGAACCAGCGGCTTTAGAGAAGATAATACCACCAGCGTAAATCTTATCTTCATCACTAGCAGCTTTCTTAGCGTTACCTGTCATATTGATATTACGGAAAGTAATATCACCACCGGCGATTGCTTTAAATGCAGCAGCGTGACCAATAACTGCACCTTCTGCGGTTGTTTTTTGTCTTTCTCTTTTGATTAATGGGATAGCAGAGAAGTCTAAATCGAAATAGTTACCATCGATTGTCATGTCGCCTGCAACTGTACGTTCATAAAAGAATGTGAAGTCCACTAAGGAACCAGCAGCTTTTGTATCACCTAAAGCAGCGGCTTGTTCAGCTGTATAGAAGAAGTTACTAGGAACATCGTTTGCGGTAACTGCGATATCTGTTTGAAGAATTAAAGAAGCTGGTAAATAGTCAGGATTCATATTGTTGGCAATTTTGAATTCTGCCCATTTGGCTTTCCAGTTATTATCATCTTCCATTCTAGGAACATCGTGTTCGTAATCTTGAGGACGTGTATCGAAATAGCCTAATTCTTTAGCGTTATAAACGTTATAACCATCCACAACATCAACGGTAATGGATTTAGTAAATTGAGCAACTTTAGAAGCATCAACACCGCCTGGGGCAATACTGATGGTAAATGTCTTACCAACAGCAGCTTCAGTGAAGTCAACATTACATTCACGAGCGTCTAAGACTTTGAAATATTCTTCACCGACAGTGTCATTACCAAGTTTAGCGCTGATTGTGAAATCGTGTAACCATTGGCTAGCACTGACTGGTTGATATGTTTTAGCATCTAAGACTGTTAAAGCTGGTTTAACATTGAAAGCATTATCATCACCAACTTTATATGATTGTGTATGATCATAGAAACCGTCATCATTCTTTTCGTCTTTCACTTTGTTTTGCTCGTATAAAACGAATTCATGTTTAGCGGAAACGTTAGATAAAATAACGTTATCTTTAACTGTTACTTTACAAGTAGCAGAAATGCTAGCGTTCTTCTTGCTCTTAACAGTGATGTTAGCAACACCAATCTTCTTAGCGGTGACAACACCATTTTCAACAGAAGCGATTGTGGCATCATCACTACTCCATTCCACTTCTTTATCGGTGGCATTGTTTGGAGTGAATGTCACAGTTAATGTTTCTGTGGAGTTTAATAAAATGCTTGTTTCGGTTTTGTTTAACGCAATAGCGGTTAATTCGATAGCAGAGCTTGCGCTTGGTTGATTAGAAGAACCACTATTATTACTAGAACTTGTAATTTCACCTGGATTACAAGCAACTAGACTTGTTAATGACAATAAAGTAATCAATAACGTACTTAATTTGGCTTTTTTCATAACAAAGACCTCCTTTGTTAACTTGCTCAATTATCATACCTAATAAATATTATTTTACAATATCTTTAAGATAAGAGTGGACTAACAAATGTGATACATACTTTAAGTTTTATTTGACTGCCAGGGTTTGTGGTGGACACAAAGAATGGCGTTGATAAAACGGTTTCTAATTCGTCAGTTAACGTGATTAAAGCGAAGTTTTTTTCGATATTTGGATTTGTTTCGTGCGTCTCAATTTTAAATGATGTGTCGCTTTCATCCTTAGTAAATTTTACATCAGGATAGGTACAATTATCAGGTTTGATATTTGCTTTAATTCTAACACTATCCCCACTTTTGTAATTCTTATAGACGAAATAATAATGATACAAAAGCTCACCTGTGTCAGGGTCAACAGTGTCTTTTGACATCTCTGTTCTATTATCAGGATCAATAATCTCAACGCTTTCTGGATAGACTTCTGGATTATAGTTTCTGATGGAATGGCCTAATAAGCCAATCACGAAGAAGGAAACGATATAGACGATAACAAGTAATAAGATTGTTGATTTCTTCATATCTTCCCCTCCCTACTTTTCATAATAGAACGCTTGTATCTTTCTAATGAAAAGATATAAGAATCCTGCGAATAACACTACCGCGATGATAAATAATCTAATAAAAGCGGATAAATAGTTGTTGTGTAAGGTCATGGATTCATTAAGCATGAAGTAAAGGACAACAGTAATGATAAATGATCCTACGAATGCCATAATTGTGGCTCTAGCCTCGTTTGGATTATTGAAATCACTACCAGTTGTGGCGTAGACCTCATTTTGTGGATTCATGATATCTTGAGCCGCACTATAGAAGATGTGTGCGTATTGGATTAATAATACTGACACACTAAATAAGACGGCAATTAGTACCCCTAATCCGCTAAAATTTGCAAAAATAATTGAACAAGCCACAATTGATGGTACGCAGAATAATAAGTTAAACAATAGTTTACTTGCTAATGGAATAAATGGATTAACTGGATTACTCTTTGTTAAGTAAGCTGTTCTGCCTTCTTTAGAATATAGAGTTGCAATTGTGGAGTTACTCGCTAATAAAGGAAGAATGGTTAACAAGACATTAACCGCGATAGCGATGTTATCACCTCTCATGGATGTGGAGATTGCGGAAATCACTCGGTCCATAAATAACAATAAAATAGGAATAATAATATATATCGCGATATATGAACCAGAAATATCAAAGTCTCTAAATGATAACTTAAATTCCTTATTAGCGAAGGTGATATATTTCTTGTGCTTCACATTCTTTTTCGCCACTAACTGAGGATTCTTATCAAATTCAAAAGTCTTATAAATCATCTTGAAATAGACTGGTCTAATAAGAAGGAAGGCAAGCAATGTTAATAATCCAACAGCCCCAATAGCGATTAATGTTCTAACAAAGGTAAAACCAATTAATTGATAGTGATAACCACTGCTACATGATTCGCCAAAGAAGATACGAGAATATAAATTAATTGGATAAGCATATTTATCGAATGTCACAATAAAGTTTTCAAAGCCATTAACCATGGACGGCCACTGTCTATCTAAATCGATATCTTCTGGGATTAGGTTAATGAGTTTAACCACAACAAAGATAAATGCTGCGACCGCTAAGGCAACAACGATTAAATCGAATATTTGATTGCGTTTAAATAAACGGTAAACATACATAAATGGAATAGAAATAACCGCGGATAAAAGGACTTGGATGACGACCAATAAAATAATTGGGATAATCATCCAAAGGATTGTTAAAGCGCTTAATTCACTGCCTTTGAAGCCAATAGTTTCAAATAACAAGAAGCCAAAGACACCTGGAACCAAAATATTTAATGATTTCTTCAGTTCGTAGAAGAAATAAACGAATAATTTAGAGAAGAATAATTTGTTCGCATTAACTGGTAAGGTAATTAATACTTTATTATCATCCGAGAGATATAAGGACTTAGTTAAGTTATAAGTTGAGGAACACAAATTTAAGAAAGTGATGACCGTTAAGAACATTGTGAATAACGGTAAGACATCTTGATATTTAGAAATAAAACCAACCGTGGTTAAGGCATATAAGACACCAAAGGCCACCGCTGCAACAACGATAAATTTCAATATGCCAAAAACAATTGATTGGATTAAAGTCTTTTTAGACTTCACCCATGACATATCAATTTTGTCTTTGAGTTGGAATAATGTCAGTCGCAATAGTTGTTTCATTATTTACCTTCAACTTTTGTGGTGTTATCACCAATTGTCTCTAAGTAGAATTCTTCAAGTGAACGACCACTTTCTTCAATGTCTTTAAGAGATAATTGGGCTTGGATTTCTCCATGTTTGATAATGGCGATTCTATCGCATAACTTTTCAACGATATCAATTAAGTGAGAGGAGAAGAAAACGATATTGCCTTTAGAAGCGTGTTCTCTCATACACTCTTTCACTTGATAAATAGATGTTGGATCTAAACCTGTTAGAGGTTCATCTAAAATCCAAACCTTAGGATCATGGACTAAAGCGGCAATAATTGTGACTTTTTGTTTCATACCATGAGAATAGGTTTTGATTTTATTATCAATGGAATCTTTTAATTCAAATCTTTCGATATATCTAGACAAACGTTCATTTCTATCTTCTTTAGAAACTTCGTAAATATCAGCGATATAGTTAAGGTATTCTCTACCTGTTAAATTTTCATATAAAGCGTAATGGTCAGGAACAAAGCCAATTAGCGATTTAGCGCCCACACCCTGTGTTTTAACATCATAGCCACAGACAGAGATGGAACCATCAGTAATTGGTTGAATACCGACGATAGATTTAATACATGTGGATTTACCCGCACCATTAGGACCAAGGAAGCCAAACACTTCCCCACCTTTAACGGATAAGTTCACATTTCTAGCAGAATAGTAGTTATTTAAACCATACTTCTTTGAGAAATTCTTTAGCTCTAAACTAATACCAACATTTTCATCCATAGGTTTATCTAAGCTCCTTCCATTTAACGCCGACTTAAGGGCGAGTTTATCAATACGAATACCTTTCAATCTGTAATGTAATGCTTTATGCGAATCAGCGATGTCAAACATCAACTGATAAATGAACCAAACGCCAAATCCTATTAATGCATAAACGACATAATAGATTAGTTGATAGACAATATGCATGGTCATTGTACGACCATTGATTGTAAATGTAATAACCAAGTTATTAAAGATGTTCTCCGCCCATTTACCAAGTTTTTCCGCGATAAATGTGGAGTTAATAAAGAAATAGTCAGTGCCACTAATGGTACCCATAGGGGTCACTGTACCTTCTAAACCAGTGAAGACAGTGTTTAATGTGAGAACCACCATGAAGTAGGCGAGGAACCAAATAGAAGAGAAACCGAATTGCTTTAATTTTGGTCGATCAAATTCATATAAGGCTACGCCTAATAAAGGCATCATATAAGCACAGCAGTGGTTAATCCAGAAATACCAAACATTTGGATTAAGCACTAATAATGAATCACGATAGTCAGGCATTAGCATCGCTAAAACCGCACCAAAGACGTTAATAAAATATGTGAAATAGAATAAACGTTTTGTCCTAAAGATATAGCAAATAGGAAGCAATATCATCGCTAAGTTACATAAATGTAATGGCCATTCCCAGGGTCTAAGAATCGTGTCATATTTATGACCCACCATATAGGAGATCAATGTGCCTAATGAGATAAACACTAAGGAGTAATGAATCTTATCTTGGTGAGCGTTTCTTAAGCAGAAATAAACACTTAATGGAATGATGATACATGAAGTATATAAGAACACACGGTGAACAACACTGAAATCAATAACGTTTCTGCCTAATGGACCCATACCAAAGAAGAAGTGTGGTATGAAGCATGGCATGGTGAATAAGTTAATAAGAACACTAAAGACAATAACTTCAGCGTAGGAGTGTTTAGAAATTTTTACTTTGAAATCTTTTGCTAAATAGAAAATAGCCAGTGATAATAAGCCGCCTACTTCAATAGGAAGCATGATGGATAAAACACTAGTGTGGTTATCTCCTTGCATCATCATAATCATTGGATGCAAGGAAATCGCAGCCAATACTAAGATTGGTAAAGCAATATGCTTAGTGTAGAACTTAGCAGTTTTAAAATATGACCAAGGTCTAAGCAACACTATTAACATCGCGGTGACTTCAAGCCACATAAAGATGTTACCGACGACACCAATGAATGGATTGACCATTGCCCCATCATAGTTATTCGCACGGACCAAAGTGTAGAAATTGAAATTAGCGTCCACAAATTGCACATCGTTATAAGACATAAATCTCACAGCAAAAACCGCCATTAAAACAAAGACCATTATTCTTTCAACAATGAGCTTTTGAAGTTTAGGGAATTTATAGTGAATTAACACTATTACCCCGAGGAAGATAAGTAATGTAACTGCGAGAATTAAATAATACATAACGCGCATTATATTTTAGCAAGTTTATTTTTTTATGCAAATTTCATAAAAAAATCCCCGCAATAATCGAAGAAAATTGCAGGGGATATTTTTTAAGCGATTAAGACTATTTATTATTCGCCATTAAGCTTTGGATATACTCAACTTCAACCGCGGCATCTAGTCTTGGGAAGAGTTGATCTTTCTTCTCCACTTTTAAGCCAGAAACGATACCGTATTGCTTAATTTTGTCATAATTGAGCAAATCACCAGTGACGCCTAATTGGTCAAATAGCTTATCAGAAGCAGTAACTAAGACCGGTTTCATGAGCATACCAGCGACATATAAGGAATTGGCTAAGTGAGTCATAACTGATTCAAGATTAGCTTTCTTTTCTGGATCTTTGGCTAAGGCCCAAGGTTCAGTTTCATCAATGTATTTGTTAGCTCTATTCACTAATTCGTTAACTTGTGCGATAGCGTCGGTAATCTTTAAGTCATCCATTAATCTTTCATAAGATTCAATAGTTAACTTTGTTAAATCTTCTAAATTACCATCAACTTCATTGATGCGGCCTTTATATCCAGGAACAACACCATCGAAGTATTTATTAATCATAGAAACTGTTCTATTAAGTAAGTTACCTAACGCATTAGCGAGATCTTGGTTAATTCTTTCAACGAACAATTCTGGCGCAAAGCTACCATCACTACCGAAGTTGATTTCTCTAGTTAAGTAATATCTAACCGCATCAACACCATATCTTTCTACGAGTGGATATGGATCAACGACATTGCCTTTAGATTTACTCATCTTAGAATCTTTCATCATTAATAAGCCATGGACGAATTCTCTATCTGGTTTTCTTAAACCTAATGATTCTAAGAACATTGGCCAATAAATAGCGTGGAATCTAGTGATATCCGCGCCTAAGATGTGAATGGTTTCACATTCAGGATCTTGCCAGAACTTATTGAATAATTCTGGATGATCACTATCATAGCCTAAAGCGGTAATGTAATTGGTTAATGCATCTAACCAAACATAGATAACGTGTTTTGGATTTTCTCTGATTGGAATACCCCAAGAGAATGATGTTCTTGAAACACATAAGTCATCTAATCCTGGCTTAATGAATGTATTAATCATTTCATTCTTACGAGATTCAGGCACTAAGAACTTTGGATTTTCATCAAAGAACTTCATTAAGCTATCAACATATTTACTTGTCTTAAAGAAGTATGCTTCTTCTTCCGCCATTTGGACTGGTCTACCACAGTCAGGGCAGAGATGATCTGGTCCAGCTTGTGTATCTGTCCAGAATGCTTCACATTCTTTACAGTACCAACCTTTATATTTACCTAAATAGATATCATCATTAGCGAGCATCTTCGAGAAGATGTCTTGCACCACTTTTGTGTGTCTTTCTTGTGTAGTTCTAATAAAGTCATCATTAGAGATTTTTAATAAATCCCATAACTTATAGAAACCTTCAACAATGCCGTCCACGAATTCTTGTGGTGTCTTACCTGCGGCTGCAGCATTCTTTTCAATCTTCATGCCGTGTTCATCAGCGCCGGTAAGGAAATAGCATTCAAATCCTCTTAAGCGTTTATAACGGGCAAAAACATCGGTTAAGGTTGTGCAATATGCATGACCGATGTGAAGCTTAGCGCTTGGATAATAAATTGGGGTTGTGATATAAAATCTTTTTTTCATGGCAAATGAGCCTCCTTGTTATTACTATAACACTTTTTATTCTTTCATAGTGGCTAACATGACCGCTTTAATAGTGTGTAATCTATTTTCGGCTTCATCAAAGACCACTGATTGTTTACCTTCAAATACTTCTTCAGTAACTTCTAAACCGTTAAGTCCAAACTTTTCATAAACTTCCATACCGACTTTAGTTTCTAAGTTATGGAAGGATGGTAAACAGTGAATGAAGATGGCTTTAGGATCTGCTAAAGACATGACACGGGTATTAACTTGATATGGTTTTAATAAGTTGATACGTTCTTCCCAAACGGAAGCATCTTCACCCATAGAAACCCAGACGTCTGTAGCAACAACATCAGCGTCTTTAACGCCTTCTTCAACACTTTCAGTAAATGTTAATTTAGCGCCGGTACTCTTAGCGATTTCTAAACATCTATTTTTTAACTGTTCATTTGGCCATAATTCTTTTGGTCCAACCATACGGTAATCTAAGCCCATTTTCGCGGCCCCTACTAAGTAGGAATTACCCATGTTATATCTGCCATCACCTAAATAGGCCATCTTAATACCTTTAAGTTTGCCTTTTTGTTCAATGATGGTCATAAAGTCCGCGAGGATTTGTGTTGGGTGATAATCTTCAGTTAAACCATTCCATGTTGGAACTTTAGAATATTTAGCTAAGTCTTCAACAGTCTTTTGTTTAAAGCCTCTATATTCAATGCCATCAAACATTCTGCCTAACACTCTCGCTGTATCAGCGATAGATTCTTTCTTACCCATTTGAGAACCACTGCTACCAATATAAACAGCGTTCATACCTAAATCAGCGGCCGCTACTTCAAAAGCGCATCTCGTTCTTGTGCTATCTTTTTCAAAAAGAAGAACAATGTTCTTACCTCTTAAAACATCATGGGCTTCACCATTGTGTTTTTTCTTTTTTAAAGAAAGAGATAAATCTAATAAGTATTGGATTTCTTCAGGAGTGAAATCTAATAAAGTTAATAAGTTTCTTTTATATAAGTTCATTTTTATAATTCCTCTCTAACTAATGGCATACACATACATCTTGGTCCACCTCTACCTCTAGATAACTCACTAGAAGGAATGATATGGACTTTAATACCCGCTTTTATAAGCGCAGCGTTTGTGATGTCGTTTCTTTCATAAGCGATGACTTCACCTGGGGCAATAGCCACGAAGTTACTACCATCTGACCATTGTTCACGGTCCGCACTAATAGTGTCTCCACCACCACATGGGATAAGAGTGACTGGCAAGCCAATATATGACTCTAAGACGTCTTCAAGTTTTTGATCTAATTCCATAACTTTGACTTTCTTATCATTATTGAAGTCTTTAGTAATTCTAAAGATTTTTAACTTTTCATAGCAGCCTTTATGAATCGCAAATTTATTTACATCCACTTGGGTAAAGACTGTATCTAAGTGCATGAATGTTCTAGCTTGTGGAATGGTAAACGCTAAGACGGTATCAAAATCTGTTTCATTGTTATAGAAGAGATTCTTTGCTAAACGTTCTACCGCTTCAGCGCATGTTCTTTGGCTAACGCCAACGACTAGAACATGGTTATTAAGAACCATGATGTCTCCACCTTCGATATTCACGTCCTCATAGCGAGAATAATATAAAGGTGTGGTTTTATATGTTGGGTGATACTTAAAGATATATTCACCAAAGATTGTTTCTCTACTTCTTGTAATGGAATACATTTTGTTAAGTGAGACACCATTACCGATAGAGGCAAATGGGTCACGAGTAAAATATAAGTTTGGCATTGGATCAGTAACAAATGGATAATCATCAACATGATCCGCTAAAGACTTAACTTGATAGTTAGGTAATTCACTCTTTTTAATACCAGCAATGGTTTTTAAAATGAGTTCTTTATTATCCTTAATATTTCTTAAATATTCAGTAGCGACTTCTCTAAGAGTATTGCTTCTGATATGAGCTTCTTTGATAAATTGTTCAACGAATTGATTTTTAATTTCATTAGAGGAATCTAAAACTTCAGTCATTAAATCTGTAAGATAAACGACCTTAACTCCAGCATCCTTAAAAGTTTTAGCGAAAGCTTGATGTTCTTTCTTCGCTAATGGGAGCCATGGAATATCATCAAATAATAAGTCATCTAACTTCTTTGGTGTTAAGTTATGGAGTTCATCACCTGGTTCGTGAAGAAGAACCGCTTTTAAACGACCTATTTCAGAGTTCACTTGGACATTCTTCATGTTCGTTTTCCTCCTCGATACTATGTTTCTTAGCTTGACACTCTTTACGATAATCAAATAATGCGGAAACCGCAATGGATAAGAGGATAATAATGCCACCGATTAATAAGTTCCATGTGAATTCTTCAATCTTTAAACAAATTGATAATACACTAGCGATAACAGCTGAGAGTGGTACTAATAAGCTCACAGTAACAGCGTCAATCGATTTCATTGCCCAGGCTCTAGCAACCCAGCATAAAGCGGTACACACTACGCCTAAGAAGATTACTTGTAAGAGATCAAGAATCTTAAATGAGCAAGCAAATTCATGGAAGACATTTGTTTCAAATATGAATGAGTAACCAGTGGCCACTACTGTAAGGACCACTAATTGGAAAAATACATATAATAATGGGTCTTTATCTTTGCAGAACACTTTAGTGAAGGCGATATCTAAACCAAAGAATAATCCACCAACTGCAGATAAACCATCACCTAATAAGTTACCACTTCTAAAGAAGTGCAAGAAATCAAAACCATTGCCCACTAAGAACAAGGAACCAACTACACAAATTAAAGCGGATACAATGCTGTACCATGTTGGTTTTTCTCTAATGAAAATAAACATGAATACTGGAATGGTGATACATGAAATATTTTCTAAGAAAGCATTTTTAGAAGGAACGGTATATTTTAATCCCACAAATTGGAAGATATAGGCTGCGGCTAATATAATGCCCGCAGGTATGCAAATAAGATAGGATTTATTTATTTTCTTAAAGCCTTTATTGATGACAATAGCCATCGCGATAATAGAAAACAATCCACGCAAGGCAATTAAGATACCTGGTGAATAAGATGCACCATCGAAAATAGATTTTGAAATAACAGGCGCTACACCCCATAAGGCAACAACGATTAGTAATGTGATAAATGCAATAGTCTTCTTTTTCATAAGCCGGACAATATAATAACATTTTAAAATTTCGCGACAACCCCCTACTTTTCAAGTAGCGGTTTAAATGATTTAAACGCACATTTTCGTTAAAAATAATTAATTATGTGTCTCAATTTTGTTTAAAAATTTTTTAGCAGTTGCCCCTATTTATATCGTCTAATTAGTAGGAGGTCATCCAAACATGAAACTTAAAATTAGATATTTATTTCTCGGCTTTTTAGCCACTGGTTTAGTGGGCTGTGCCGCTGGTAATGGATATGGTGGTTATGGAGGCTACTATAATCCAAGAGGAAATACAAACTATAACAATGGTCGAAGCAATTATTATCAACAACAAGAAGACTATGGTTATGAATATGTTCCTGAAGTTGTTGAAAACCCATTTGTGAATGTTTCTGGAGAAAACAAAACAAGTAACGTTTCTTTAACAAGTTCAGCGTTCTCATATTCCATCCTTAGACAAGCTGTTAATAATGGCAGTATGTATAATGCTAAAAACAGTGCTCGCATTGAAGAGATGCTCAACTACTTCTCTTATGGTTATGTTAATGACACAGATGATGCATTAGTAACTAAATTAGAATTAGATGCCTGCCCATGGAACAATGAACACTATTTAGCGAGTGTGGTTGTTAAAGCTAAACCTGCGATTACAGAAAATGTTAAAAATAACATCGTTGTCTTAGTTGATAAAAGTGGTTCAATGAACCCAATCTTTAACTTGGTTAAAAAGTCACTTCATACACTTGTTGATAACTTAGGTGAAGATGATGTTGTATCCATCGTCTCCTATGCTTCAACAGGTAAGATTGAATGTGAAGGTTTAACTGGCAAAGACAAAACTAAATTAAATAATGTTGTAGATAGTTTAGTATCCCGTGGCAGCACTTATGGTGAAGACGGTATCGAAAAAGCCTATAACTTAGCCTATAAATATTTCATCAACGGTGGTAACAACCGAGTGGTTCTTCTCACTGATGGTGACTTCAACGTTGGCAAAGTCTCTGGTAAAGAACTAACCGCCTTAATTAAACAAAAAGCCGCAGATGGTGTTTATCTCACCTGCTGTGGATATAGAAGTAATAACAATGATACCTTATACACTCTCGCTGATAACGGTAATGGCAATGCTTACTATATCGATGATGAATTAGAAGCCACAAAAGTCTTCGAAGAAGAATTAGGTAAATCATTATATGTCGTCGCTAAAGACGCTAAATGTCAAATTGAATTCTCAAGCGATGTCGCTTCATATCGTTTACTTGGTTACGAAACCAGACAAATGAGTGACGAAGAATTTGAAGACGATAAGAAAGACGCTGGTGAAATCATGTCTGACCACACCACTGTTGCTTTATACGAGTTAGAACTTAAAACTGAGACTCCAGAAAATTTCTTCTTTAAGACCACTCTTAGATATAAAGATCCAACTACCGAGGAATCTAAGGAAGTAGTTAACACTAAAGCAGATATCAGTGTTTCTAGACGCGCTGACTTTGATTTCGCCGGTTATGTTGCCGAATATGCCTTAACTATTACTGAATCAAAGTACAAAGGTACATCATCTTATACTCACTTATTAGAAAGAATTAATGATGATTACATTACTGATAAGTATAGAGATGATTTCAAAGCGATGGTCAACAAGACCAAACAAATGGATACAGAATATTAATAAATACATTTCCCTCACTGCATTTGGTGGTAACCTATTTGTCTTGTTTCTCCCATATCACCACCAAATAAAGAAAAGCCCCGATTTTGCCTCGGGGCTTTGTTTTTTTCTTGATACTTAATTATTTCTTTTCGTTTAAGCCATATTTACGGTTGAAACGATCGACACGACCATCGGATTGAACGAATCTTTGTTTGCCAGTGTAGTATGGGTGGCAATTCGCGCATGTATCAACCTTGATTTCTTTTAAAACAGAACCTGTTTCGAATGTGTTACCACAGGAGATGCATGTGACTGTGCAACGATGGTATTCTGGATGGACACCTTTTTTCATAACTTTTTTCTCCTTCCGCCTTGAGCCGTAATGTCGCCCAAAGTAAGTTTGCTCATAAATACTAACAAAATAAAATACTATTCGCAATTATATTTTATTAAATATCCTTTTTTGTCTATAATTGTGTAGTAATGGAAAAAGTTAATTATCCAAGAAACGATACTTATATATTGATCCCTGCCTATAAACCAGATCACTTGATGATTGAACTTTTAGTCAGTTTAAAAGAGGAAGGTTTTGATGTTGTCGTTGTAAACGACGGTTCAGGTGAACACTTCACTGATATCTTTAAAGAAGCGGAGAAATATGCGATTGTTTTAGATCAAAATCCTAACCGCGGAAAAGGGGCAGCATTGCGTCTTGGTTTTTCATACGTAAACCTACATCCCGAGGATCATAATTACCTCATTACTTGTGATGCTGATGGACAACATGCTGTTAAAGATATTATTAAAGTTAACGATAAATTACACGAAACAAACCATATTGTTTTAGGCTCTCGTAAGTTTGATAAAAGTGTGCCTAAAAGAAGCAGAAATGGTAACTTCATGTCCAGATTATGTCGAACACTTTTAACTAAAGAATATGTTCCTGATGATCAATGTGGTTTACGTGGTTTCCCAATTGCGGATATTTTCAATATCACCACTTTACAAGGTGACCATTATGAATATGAAATGAATGTCATTTGTGACCTTCAAATCAAAAGATTAAAGTTCGAAGAAGTACCTATTGAAACTATCTATTTAGATAACAACAGTTCTTCTCACTTCAAGCCATCTTTAGATACATTTAGAATCCAAAGAACAATTTGGGGTTACGCAGTTACTCCTCTTGTCTGTGCTTTGTTAAGCATCGCTATGTTAACAGTTCTAACTGCAGTGTGGCCAAATGTTGGTATTTATAAATATTCATTTTTAGCGGCTTCTTATCTTTTTTACTATCAAGCCCTCATTGGTATAACCGCTTTTGTGTGGCCCACAAAGAAGATGGGTAGAAGAACATTAATTGAAGGTGGCTATGCGACTTTTAAAACGCTATTAATATTTGTGATGGTGACGTTTTTAACTGAAGTCTGTCACATCTATATGGGAATTGGATATACAATTGCCCTTTTAGTGTCATTTTTACTTAATTTCCCACTTGCATACTTAGTATGGAAGTTAAAGAATAGATATGTTGTTAAGAACAACAAGGAGAACTAAACATCATGAAAGAAAGCTTTGCTATCCTCACCGATGCTGGTGGCGATTTTACAAGAGAAATTATTGAAAAATATGGGATTGAAGAAACCCCAATTAGTACAGTTGTTTGGCCAGATGGCTCTAATAAAGAAACCGATATTTATTGGGATAAAATGACCCCTAATGAATATTTCACATTAATGACCAATAAGAAGAATAACTTCTCTTCTTCTATTCCTTCTCCTCAAACAATTAACGATAGATTAACCGCTTTAGCCAAAGCTGGCAGAAACGTTGTTGTTATTACCATTTCCTCCACGATGAGTGGCGGCTACAGTGCTTTCACTGTGGGCGCTAGAGAAGTCATGGAACAATATCCAGAAGTTAAAATCAAAGTTATCGACTCATTAAGATACAGTGGCGCGATTGATTTAATCGCGATTGAAGCAAGCTTATGCCGTGAAAAAGGTATGGACTTTGACAGCACTGTTAAATATTTACAAGACTTTAGATTAAGAATCCACCAATGTGGTTTCATTGATGACCTCTTCTTCTTAGCAAGAAAAGGCAGAATCGCTAAAGGTAAAGCCTTCATGGGCAATATGATCGGTATCAAACCATTAGGCGATTTATGTAATGAAACAGGTCAAACCCAAATCATTGGTAAGGCACGTGGTTATAAAACAGTGATGAAATTATTCCCAGAATACATTAAAAGAACAATTGGTGATCCAACCAATAAATCATTCGTTGTCACTTATTCATTAAGAGAACCACAAGCCTTGGAAATGAAAAAGATGATTGAAGAAACATTCAATCCAAAGAACTTAATCTTTGTTCCAGTTGGTCAATCCACTGGTTGTAATGTTGGTCCAGGTTTAGCCGCAGCTTTCTATGCTGGCGATGAACCAGTTTCTCCAATGTGTGAAAAAGAAGCTGTTATCTTAAACGAATTATTAAAGAAATAATCTATGCCTTTACCAGTTCTCATCATTATCATCGTTGTTGGTGCCTTATTAGTTTTAGGTCTACTATTTTCAGTATTTTTCACATTCCTTGTGGCCTATAAAGTTTATAGCAAGACATTAATGCGCGGTAAATTAGGCTCTTGGGGTAGAAAAGAATGCTCTGAGCCAGGCAACCCTGCATTAGAAACAATGTGGAAAAGAGGTTTAGCCTGGGTTGAAGGTGATAAATCTTATATTAAAGAATTAAGTATCACTTCTAACGATGGCCTTAAACTCGTTGGTGAATGGTTTGATTATGGCTACGATAAAACAGTTATCATTCTTCCAGGTAGAAGAGAAACATTAGTGTATTCTTATTACTACGCTCAACCATATAAGAAACTTGGTGTTAATGTTTTAGTGGTTGACCAAAGAGCGCATGGCCTTTCTGAAGGTACTTATTCTACATGCGGTATTAAGGAAGCAGAAGACGCTAAATTATGGATGGAATACATGCATAACGAACATAATCAAAAAGAATTATATTTGCACGGTATCTGTGTTGGTACATGCGCGACATCTATTGCTACCGCATCATTTAAAAAAGATTATTTAAAAGCCATTATCTTAGACAGTGCTTTTATCACTTATGAAGAAATCTATAAGAACCACTACATCGAAAGTGGCCATGCTTTATTCCCTGTTTATTATCAAATTTGGATGTGGTTCAAACACTTCACAAAATGCAGTATTAAAGACGCAAAAACAATTAATTATGTCCCTAAATTTGACAACATTCCTGTTCTCTTTATTTGGGGCACAAAAGATGTCTATTGCTTACCTGAAAAGAGCAAAGAAATCTATGCTGCTTGCTCCTCAAATAAGAAAGAAATTGTTTGGTTTGAAGGCGCACTTCATTCTAGGGTAAGATTAAGTGATGAAGAGCGTTATGACGCTGTTATTGGCGACTTTTTAGCAAAAAACAAGTGATTTGCAACCAAAAGTTGCGAAAATTCTAACTAGACTAGGTGGCGCAACCAAGCGAAAAATTGCTAGATTGTTGGTGTCAAAAACAGGAGGAAACGATTATGACGATTGAAATTGCAGACAGATTAGTTAAATTAAGAAAAAAATATGGCTATTCCCAAGAAGAACTCGCGGATAAATTAGGATTATCAAGACAAGCCGTGAGTAAGTGGGAAAGAGCGGAAGCTTCCCCAGATACTGATAATCTTATTTGCTTAGCGAAATTATATGGAGTATCTCTCGATGAACTCCTCGCTACTGAAGAAGATATTGACACAATTGTCCAAGAACAAGTTAAAGGAGAAGTGCCTGCGCAAGAAGAGAAAGTAGAAATTAATAAAGATGATCACGTGATCTTCGTTGGCAAAGGCGGTAAGAAAGTCACTATCGGTGATGATGGCGTGACTTGTTATAACGCTGATGGCACTGTCAAGAAACATCAATTTGATACCAAGATGGCTATTATCGGGGCGATTGAAGCTACACTATTCACCTTAGCGATTGTCGCTTATGTAGTAACAAGCGCGATCCTTGGTTGGTGGAACATTATGTGGGTTGTCTTCTTCATTCCAGAAATCATTTGTTCTATTGCTAGAGCAATCGTAAAGAGAAACGCTAACCACTTCAACATGGCGTTCGTGGCTACATTTACATTCTTCTTTGTGAGCTTCTTCTTACCAATTGCTCTTGGTTCATATGGTATCACTATGCCAATGTTATGGCATCCAATGTGGGTCGTGTTCTTAGCGATTCCTGCTTATCACTCCGTTGTGGGTGCTATTAACAAAGTCTTAGGTAAAGAAGAAGAAAAAGACGAAGACGATGATCCAAAAGATCCAGACGAAAAAGATTAATTAATATGGCAAAATACGTAGTTTCCTTAGGAGGCAATGCACTAGGCAATAATCCTAGTGAACAAAAACAAGCATTAATAAAAGTCGCTGAGGCTATTACTGGTTTAATTATGGATGGTAACGAAGTCGCTATCGTACATGGTAATGGTCCACAAGTGGGAATGATTAATCTTGCTTTTGAAACATCCAAGGAAACACCTAATATGCCATTCCCTGAATGTGGAGCTATGTCTGAAGGATATATCGGTTATCACATTCAAAACGCCTTATATAATTCTTTTAAACTAAATAACATTAATAAAACTGTCGCAACTATTATTACCCAAGTACAAGTGGACCCTTGTGATCCACTTTTCCTGCATCCAAGTAAACCAATCGGATCCTTCTACACAAAAGAACAAGCTGAACAAATAAATAAAGAAAAAGGCTATATCATGAAAGAAGATGCCGGAAGAGGCTATCGTAGAGTGGTTCCTTCACCACTGCCAATCGACATCATTGAAAAAGAATCTATTAAAACATTATTAGATAATGGACAAGTTGTTATATGCGCAGGTGGAGGCGGTATTCCAGTCATCAAACAAGATAATAAATTAGAGGGTGTTGCCGCGGTAATCGATAAAGATTACGCTTCTGCAAAGCTCGCGGAGCTCATAGATGCTGATTATTTAGTCATTTTGACCGCTGTAAACAACGTTTGTCTAAATTATAAGCAAGAAAGCGAAGTCGTCTTAAAAGACGTTAAGAAAGCCGATTTAGCTAAATATCTAGAAGAAGGACATTTCGCTAAAGGAAGCATGTATCCAAAAGTACAAGCGGTACTTAACTTCTTAAAAGATAACAGTAAGACCGCAGTTATCGCTTCATTAGATAACGCGAAAGATGCATTCAAATTAAAAGCTGGGACAATCATTAAGTAATACCCAGCTTTTTATTTATAGATTTTGTTATAGTTTCTAAATTCTTTTACTAGTTGATTTACGTTAATTGCTGGTCCACTACATCTATTTGATAATTCATCCAATAAATGATTTACCGTTCTAACGGACATAAAGCGTAATAAGAATAATACCTGCCTACCATTCTTACTTTCTAAAAGCATATATGGTAATGGCTTTAATGACTTTTTATATCCTCCACGAGAATTACGACGCAACGCTAAAATGGAAACTCTTTTAATATCTTCATATTTCATCTCTGAATGATATTGAGTCTTACATATACCGAGTTTGAAGTCACCACGTGTGAATATTTTGTTTTTACCTAAGTAGATATTCCCAAGTAGGAATGTTAATTCTAAATATGTAAGTGGAATGATACTGGCATAAAAGATAACCGTAAAAACAGTAGCGACTTGTTTTTCAAAATCAAATTTGAAATTAAATGTTAAAACACCAAAAGTGAAAAATACCGCGAGAAAGATATCAAGCAAAAGAAATATGACAATGACTGCTTGAATGATTAAAGAAAAAGCTGATGTCTTAAGATAAATCTTTCTCTTCATGAAGTCATAATAGCATAATTACGCTATTACTTATTTATTCAAATTTGAATCCTACACATTCTGAAATATTAATGTAATAGGAGCAACCATTCCCAAACGCTTCAAATAATACCGTGTTATTAAAGTCAGAATAGTAGACGTTTCCAATTAATAGGTTCGCTAATTCTGATTCTTTGATTTCTTCAACATCTAAACGTTTTAATCCTTTATGAAACCTCTTATTAGAGTATCTTAGGACGGTGACAGTTTGTGAAGCGACAAGACCATGATTTTTATCAATATCAATAACTAAAACAATAGGCTTTGTAAGTTCTGTTTCTCTGCCATTTTTATCTAAAGCGTATAAACCTTTATCAAAATGCACTTTTACTTGATGTTCACAGACTTTTATATTTGATATTGTTGTATCGTGAAATCCATAAGAAAACAGTGTGTCGAATAATTTACTCATATTGGTTCCTTTATTTATTTTTCTTTCTTGTTTTTAATTTCTTAAGTGGCGCCCACTTGTTATAGATTCTTTGATAATATTCTCGCCAAAGATTCTTAACGTGCTCCTTACTATAGAAGTCTGAGATATATTTACTACCTTCTTGATAGTGTTCGTAATATTTCTTATCTGTGGCTAACTTATTGATTTGTTCACAGAAGCCATCAACATCAGGGGCTTTTGCATATGTATCTTTATTAACGAATAAGATATCTTCATATAACTCTAGATTACGTAACAAGACAGGTTTTCTAGAATTAACAGCTTCTAAGATAGACATTGGGAATAATTCATCAAATGATGGCATGAATAATAAATCACACATATTGAAGATGCCGTTCATTTCAGTTCTTGGAATAATACCAATGAACTTCACATTTTCTGGAGGATTATCCATGATGGCTTTAAGTTCTTTATAACCATCAGTCATAGAACCAAAGGAGAAGCCACCCGCCCAAACGAAGACTTTATCTGGATTACGTTTCGCACATTCAACATAATCTTTAACACCTTTTCTTGTTTGAACTTGTCCGCATCCCATAATGACGAACTTATCATGAGGGATACCGTATTTATCTCTTAAAGCGTTTCTTTCTTCTAAAGGTAATTCATGGAATTTTTCATGATCCACGAAGTTAGGAATATAAGTAATGTTTTCTCTTTTTAAACCAAGTTTCACTAATGGTTCAATAAAGATAGGGTTAACCACTACTGCTTCATCGGCTTTCTTATAAGCGTGTTTAACATATTTCTTAAATGCCCAGAAAATTGGCTTAGGCATTTTAAGTGAGCCATCAAATGTTTCAGGTAAGCAGTGCACATAAGTGACATTAATATGACGTCTATTTAATCTCATCACATATTGAGGATTAAATGTATGCATATGATAAATATCAAAGTTGGATTTCTTTGAATTGATTTCCACTTCAAAGATATCATCATTTTCTTTTACCAATGCGACTTGTTCGATATAAGCACTGCCAACACCTTGACCATCAACAGATGTGGCTTGTGATAACATATTGATTCTAATTTTTTCCATAGCACTTATTATTGTATCTTTTTTTGTATATTTGCATAACTTTTTCGGACAAAAATCAAAAAACCTCCCTATTTAATTAATAGGAGGCTTTTTATGTCACGAAGCGAATTTAGATACAATCGAAGAAGAAAACATTATTCTTATTTATTCAAGGATGTTGGTTCCAAAAGAAAAAATATCATTTTATCTTCCAAGTCTGTTAGAAAAGAACATAAGAGAATCAAAAAGAATATAAGGCTTTATAAACATCCTAATCCCAAGTCAAATCAAGATGTGTATTTAATTCCTAAAGTTTATATAGATGAAAATGAATCCTTTGACAAGAAAAGAGAAGGATGGAAATTTCATCCAAACGATAAACGAAAAGTTAAAAGAATTAAGAAAAAATAAAAAGTCAGTATCGAAGCATCTCAATTAAGGACGCTATATCAACTGACTAAATTAATTAAAACATAGCAGATTACTGATGTAAAGAAAAAGTCGGTATCGAAGTCCCACTCATTAGGGTCGCTATATCAACCGACTAAGAATATTCAATCATAATGGATTTTGATTGTAAATATAAAAGAAAGCCCCTTGCGTTAAGCAAGAGGCCTTTTGTTAAACACGATTATCAAAGATTATTTAACGTTGCAGTACATGAAGAATTTGTATCCTAATGGTGAGGAGAAGAATCCTTCAACGTTACTCTTGAGCATATAAATATCTGTGTAGTAGTAGATTGGGCAGATAGCACCTGTGGACATTAAGACGTCTTCAGCAGCGTGCAAGATTTGGAATCTTTTTGCTGGATCTGTTTCTTTAGCAGCGTTGTTCATTAAAACGTCATATGATTGAGCCCATGTGAGGTTCTTTTCGTTGTCTTCGATTGTGCCGTTGTTATTTAAGTCTGCTTCGTAGACAGCAGCGTCTTTATGATCACCTTTACCGAATTGGCAGTCATTGTTACCGGAAACAGTGGTCCACATTGTTAAGTATGAAGATGGATCATCGTAGTCAGCAACCCAACCATTACGAGCAACGTCATAGTTACCTTCTTTTCTGGTTTGTAAGAATTGGCTCCAGTCTTGGTTTTCAAGGTTAACGGTAATGCCATATCTTGCTAATGTGTCTCTGACGTTTTCAGCAATGGCTTGGTGACCTGAAGAAGTATTGTACAAGTACTTGAAGGCTGGGAAGTCTGTGAATTTCTTTTGAGTTTCATCGTAGGCATAGCCAACTTCTTTTAATAAAGCAACAGCTTCAGCGATGTTAGCGGCATAAGCTTCATCAGTTTCGCCCTTGTCGTAATAGCCTTTACCATCACGAGCTTTACCATTGTGATCAACGAATTCACCACCGGCTGGGTCACTTAAACCTGCGGAGACGAAGGCGTTGGCTGGGATTTGGCCAGCTTTACCAATTTCTTTAACGATGTATTCTCTGTCGATGAATAAACCTAACGCTCTTCTAACTTTAGCTCTAGCAGCTTCATCAGCAGCTTTTTCAAAGACTGTGGAGTTAACGTTGAATGAGATGTAGTATGTACCCATTTGACCAGCGATAACGAATTCATTTGGGAAGTCCTTCTTCAAGGTGTCGATTTGTTCATTTGGAACACTGTCGATCATTTGATATTCGCCTGACTTATAAGAGGCCAACATAGCATTATCATCATCAGAAAGTGCGAAGGTAATCTTGTCTAATTTAATGTTCTTGGCATCCCAGTAGTTAGGATTCTTAACAAGTGTGATGTAGGAATTGTGTTCCCAAGCTGACATCTTGTAAGCACCACAAGAAACGAATGTGGATGGATTTGTAGCCCATGTACCAGCTTCTTCGCTGTCGTTAGCGTCAATAGCCGCTTTTTGGACTGGGAAGTATGTTGGGAAGGCTAAGAGTTGATCCATGTATGGAACGTCTACCATCACGTCGAAAGTGAATGTTCTGTCGTCTACTTTCTTAAGTGCAAGTGATGGGTAGGCTGCATCATCAGTTTCATGGGCAACACCATCAGCGATTTGTTCGAACATATAGCAGTAGTCGCCACCTAAAGAAGCACCACTAGCTCTGTTCCAGGAATAGATGAAGTCATCAGCAGTAATTGCGGAACCGTCGGACCATTTAATACCCTTACGAAGTTTAACGGTATATCTTGTGCCGTTAGGATATTTAACTTCTTTCCAACCGTCACCATCTGGTTCATGGTCGATAACTTCGGCTTGTGCTTTTGAAATCTCTTCGGCTAAGTCGAGAGTTAATTCAAGAGCATCGCCTTTCTTTTGATAACGATAAAGACCACTGTCTAAGTGGACTAACATAGTGGCACCGTCAACCGCAGAGTTTAATGCTGGGTCGAGAGATTGTGGTTCACTAGCTAAACAGACTGTAAGAGATTGGCTCTTTGGACCGCCACAGGCAGCTAATGCCATAGCCGCTGTACCAGCGAGAACGAGCCATGAGTTTTTTCTAATTTTCATAGCATTTCCTCCTTTATTAAAATTAGAATTTGTTTTTTCCAAAAAGCACCTTCGCTGTACTTTTTAGAAACCTATATAAGCCTCTCGGCGTTATATATGGTCATTTGACTATTCGTCGAATAGTCGGCAAGCAACAAAGTGTTCCTTGCTAATCTCCCTTAATTCTGGAAGTTTGTTCGCACATTCAGGCGTAGCCTTAGGGCACCTTGTTCTGAATGGGCAACCACTTGGAGCTTTAAGTGGAGATGGTATATCACCCTCTAAGATCTGTCTCTTATTGGCCCTGGCTTTCTTTGGGTCAGGTTCTGGTATAGATGATAGGAGTGATATCGTATATGGATGGAGGGGGTTATCGTACAATTCTTGCGAATTGGCGAGTTCAACAATGTGACCGAGATACATAACTGCAATACGGTCTGAGATGTGTTTCACAACTAATAAGTTATGAGCCACGAATAGATACGTTAAACCAAATTGTTTTTGTAAATCTTGGAACGTATTAAGGATTTGCGCTTGAATGGAAACGTCAAGAGCACTGACTGGTTCATCACACATAATGAATTCTGGAGATGAGGCTAACGCTCTAGCGATACCAATTCTTTGACGCTGACCACCAGAGAAAGCGTGTACATAACGTGAAGCGTGTTCTTTACTTAAGCCTACGGCTTCCATTAAGTCTGCGACGCGCTTATTCATGTAGTATCTTTCACTACATTGATTCCTGAGTTCTTTGAGATGTTTTCTTTCTTCTACAAGTTCTTGTTTCTTATTTTCGAGCTTTGATCTACTAACATCTTTTTGCGCCACAAGCGCCTTATATTCTTTTTCAAGTTGCTTGATTCTAGCGATAATTGCAGGGCTTTCTTCTTTATAGACCTTACGAGCATTCATCGCGTCTTTTCGACATGTATGGTGAATTCTAAGAGGTTCACTAATGATGTCGTTAACAGTCATTCTTGGATCAAGAGAAGAATAAGGATCTTGAAAGACGATAGTTGCTTTCTTTCTAAATTCTTGTAATGCGGCTTTACCCTTAATTTCTTCACCATTGAAGATGACTTGACCGCTGGTAGGTTTATAGAGTTGAAGGATAGCTCTACCTAAAGTAGTTTTGCCACATCCTGATTCACCAACAAGGCCTAATGTTTCACCTCTTCTAATCTTGAATGAAACATCATCGACCGCTTTTAAAGGAACAGTTTTAAAGACAGAAGTCGCGATTGGGAAATACATCTTTAAGTTTTTAACTTCCAAGATATAGTCGTCATCTTTGATGTCACGTTTGACTTTTTTGACTTCTTGATCTAATAAAGACAAATCTTGATTAGGATCACGATTGATGTCTCTATCAAATTGTTCTTTATTTGCTTTGTTCATTTTTGCTCCTTTCTTTTTTCTTATTGGCGATAATGGCACCGTTATACATTAGTGGTTTACCTTCAGGCACACCGTTAACGATGTCAATTTTTCCTTCTTCATAGAGTTTTTTAATCATCTTCCAGCAACTAGCGGCGTGACCTTTCTCATCGTATTGCACTTCTTCTGGATATCTCTCAATACAGATTTCCATACATTCTTTACATCTACTTGAGAAGGCACAACCTTTTGGTAAGCAGAAGAGATCAACTGGGTTGCCTTGAATTGGTTCGAGTCGTTTACCTTTGCTATCAAGCTTAGGCATACTGTTTAATAAGCCTTTAGTGTATTCGTGTTGAGGATTGTAGAAGATATCATCCACTGTGCCTCTTTCAACGATTCTACCGGCATACATGATGTCAACTTCATCACAGATTTGGGCAACAACGCCTAAGTCGTGAGTGATGATAATGATAGCCATGCCGTATTCTTTTTGTAATTTCTTTAATAATTCAAGAATTTGGGCTTGGATGGTGACGTCTAACGCGGTTGTTGGTTCATCAGCGATTAAGATGTCAGGTCTTTCCACTAAAGCCATCGCAATCATTGCTCTTTGGAGCATGCCACCACTCATTTCAAATGGGTGTTGTTTCATTCTCTTCTTTGGCTCTGTGATACCAACCTCTTCAAGCATCTTTAATGCTTTCTTATTCGCGGAATATTTTGTTTCCTTATATTCGGAAATACATTCCCAGTAGTACCATCTCTTGGCTCTTCTAGCATGTCTTCTGAAGAGTCTTCTACTTCTCTTAGTAGCTCTAATAGCTTTATTGAGTTCATCTTTTGCTTTAGAGACTTCATTTTGAAGAGCTAGAAGTTTTTCATCGACTTGCTTTGGCTCTTTCTTTTTAGGTTCTTTTTTAGCCTTTTTATTTTTTGGAGCCTTTTTAGCCGCTTCTTTAGCTGCCTTTTCAGCCTCTTTCTTAGCGGCTTCATTTGATTTTTGATAATCATTAAGGTTCGCTGCGGCTTGTTTGTATTTATCTTGCTTGATTGGGAGATCAGCATCAGCCTTTTCGATATTGTCTTTTAGCCTTCTAGCTTCATCCACTACTTCTTCATCAAAGTGAGGAATATTAGTGTCATATTGATCATTTTTGAAACCATCGTAGATTGCTTTGAACTCTGGCAATGCGGCTTTATATTTTTCGCGCGCTTCCTTTTTCATTACTTTATAGCGTTCAACAGCTTTCTTATATTCGACTTCGAAAGCGGCTTTATCATCCACTAATTTCTTTTCAATAGTCGCATAGTCATCTTTTAGTTTTTGATTATCTGGGTGGTGAGCAATACCTTTTCTCATGGAGACAAGTCTTTGTTCATCACTTTCAATCGCGTTTCTAATGTCATAGACTGCTGCTTCAATTGGATCTCTAGCGTGTGTAAGAATTGCTTCTCTTAATTGATTACCAATTGTCCAAGTTGGATTAAGTGAGGTCATCGCATCTTGGAAGATAATGGAGATACGGTTACCACGAATGTCTCTCATTTGTCTTTCAGAAATTCTTAATAAATCGGTACCGTTATAGATGATTTTGCCACCATCGACTTTACCGTTTTTATCTAAGATACCCATGATTGAGTATGCAGTAACTGATTTGCCTGAACCAGATTCACCAACGATGCCTAAGACTTTTCCTTTTTCCAAGGTGAAAGAGACACCGTTGACGGATAACACTTTACCAGCGTCAATCTTGAACGAAGTATTGAGGTTTTCAACTTCTAATAACTTATATTGTCTAGCCATACCGTTCACCTATTTCTGAAGTTTTGGATCGAAGGCGTCTCTTAAGCCATCGCCGAGAAGATTAAGCGATAAAACGATTAAACAAATCGAAATCGCCGGAATTAAGAATAAGAATAGTTCTTTAGGGTTATTACCAACGATGTATGATTGAGCATCACTGGCTAAGCTACCTAAAGATGGAGTTGGATATTTAACACCTAATCCTAAGTAAGAGAGGAATGATTCGGTGAAAATCGCACTTGGGATTTGTAACGCAGCGGAGATGATGATGACACTCATGGTATTAGGAATTAAGTGCTTTAAAATGATTCTGCCAGTACCCGCACCATTAGCGCGTGCCGCCATAACATATTCTTGTTTTCTTAAAGCAAGGACTTGTCCTCTAACTAGTCTTGCCATACCTACCCAATAGAGAAGGGCGAAAACAACGAAGATAGCAACGAACCCAGAACCAAGCTGTGCTAATGCACCACCTTGGTTACCATCAAAAACTGCTGCTAAAGTCGCGGATAAAAGAATAATAATCAAGATATCTGGTAAGGAATAGATAACATCAACAATTCTCATGACGATTAAGTCAAACTTACCACCGATAAAGCCACATAAAGCACCAATAGTACCACCGATGATTAAAACAATCGCTGCGGCAAAGAAGCCAACAATTAAGCTTGTTCTAGCGCCAACTAAGATACGAATGAAGTAATCGTGACCATTAGAGTCAGTACCAAAGATATGTGGAGGAACATAAGCACCATTAGCAATGGCGTCTTTTTCCGCTTGTGCAAATGTAAATGGCATTAATCTATTAAATGTACCATCTGGTCTATCAACATAACGGTAACAAATGACTTCATCATAAGCGTATGGATAGAAGAGTGGAACAATAAAGACCATGAATAAGACGATAACAATGAAGCAGAAGGAAACCATGGCGACAGGATTCTTAACGAATCTTCTAACGCCATCCATAAAGAACGTGGAATTAGGACGCATTAAATTAGTGCTTCTTTTTTCACTTTCAGAAGCAGAACCAAATTTTTCGACATCGATTTGGAAACTTAACGGGTTCTTTTTCATGTTCTTTTTTCCCTCCTTTCTAGTCAAAGTCAACACGAGGATTGACGATAATATAGGCGACATCACTGATTAGAGTGAAAATAATCAGTAATAATGCTAATAAGCAAGTGGTACCCATAATAAGTGGGTAGTCACGATTTTGAATTGATCTAATGAATTCTCTACCAACACCTGGTAGTTGATAAACTTTTTCAATAACTAATGAACCAGTAATAATTGAGGCAAACATTGGGCCAAAATATGTAATAACTGGTGTCACAGAGTTTCTAAGGCCATGCTTTATTAAGACACGATCTGGTTTTAAACCTTTAGATTTAGCGGTTCTCATAAAATCTTGGCCAATAACATCTAAGGTAGATGATCTAACAAGTCTTGTAATATACGCTGTTGGGTATAAGCTTGCCGCTATAACAGGTAAGACATATGGTCCGATGCCTTCAGCACCGACAGGACTTGTTGGCACGACGTGTAAATTAACCGCGAAAATATATAAGAGGATTAAAGCGGTAACGAAACTTGGCATTGCAACACTAGCAGTAGTTATAACCATGATAGCTCTATCAAAGAACTTATTTTGGTGAGTAGCGGCATATGTACCTAAGGCTAAGCCCACTACTAAGGCTAAGACTGCTGCGGCAGCGCCAACACCAAGAGAGACTTTAAAGCCATTGAAGATGATGTCAGTAACTGCTCTACCTTTGTAGTAATAAGAAACACCGAAGTCAGGAACAGGAAGTCTAATTGCGTTAACTAGATAACGTAAATATTGAACAAATAGTGGTTGATCAAGACCATAGCGTTGGTTCAAAGCGGCAATAACTGCATCACTAAGAGCTTTTTCTCTAGTCCATGGACCACCTGGCACTAATTGCATGACCCAGAAAGTAATGGTCACAACAATAAGATAAGTTAGTATGCCTAACCCTAATCTTTTAAGAACGTAGAAGATTATCTTCTTTGCCATATTGTGTTACTTTCTTTGCCCTTTCTTTTTTTCTTTTTATGCATATGCTTAGCGCAACTGCGTGAATAAAATTGCGTCTATTTTAACGAGCGATTTTTTAACCAGTCAACCACCTTTGTTATAACTTTTATAAAAGTGTTTTTGTTTATATTTTATAAATATAAGTTTTAAATAAAATACACTACAATTAGTGGTTTTTTCTTATTTTGATAGTTCAACTATCTTTTTGGTAGAAAAAATTGCAAAAATGCATTTTTTAATTAAAATTTGATTCTTTTGTTTCGATATATTCTTACTTTTTTGAAAGTTATATTTTTTGAGAGGTTTTAAGTAATATGTTTTTATCCACAAAATATTGATTGTAGCGCTTTAATATTCTTATCCTTCAACGTCATTCATAAAGATTTGTTACCACTATATATCCTTATTAATATATATAAATGCAAACTCTAGATGTCTTTTTGTCAACTTGAGTCGTTTTGGTATCATAATTCACTCGAATTATGGTAATATTGCCTCAGTTAGAAAACATTAATTAACAAAGGAGGTATAAATATGATTAGTAAAAAGTTAGCTATTGAAGTGCTCAATGCCGCTTTAGAGACTGGTGCGGATTATGCTGAAATCTTTTATGAAGATAGCAGTGCTCATTCAGTTTTAATTGAAAACGGCAAAGTTGAAACAAGTAGCTCCAATTCCTTATGCGGTGTTGGTTTACGTTTACTCAAAAATAACCAATGTGTGTATGGATATACTAATGAATTAACAAAGAAAGGTTTATTAGCGTTAGCCAATTCCCTTAACAAATCATTCCACGATAAGAGATTAATTACCGTCACTAAATTAGACATGATTAAATGTAAGAATCGTAATCCTGTGACACGTAGCTATGATGATGTACCAGTGGAAGAAAAGATTGCTTTAATCCGTGAAGGTATTGAAGAAATCAATTCCTTAAAAGATCCACGTATCGTTAGAACATTTGGTAGCTTTGCGGATAACAAACGTTTCGTCGCAGTGTTTAATTCCAAAGAAAAATGGTTTAAGCGCACTACTGAATTCGGTAGAATGGCTTTCCAAGTTATTGCCGCTGATCAAAATGGTTTTGAAACAGGCTTTGAAGGTCCTGGTGCACAACACTCTATCGAATATTTCAGAACTGAAAAAGTTAATCCAAGAAAGACCGCTAGGAAAGCCGCAGAAACCGCTCTTAAGATGTTAACAGCAGCGGAATGCCCAAGTGGCAAAATGCCAGTTGTTATTGGTAATGGTTGGGGTGGCGTCTTATTCCATGAATCTTGTGGTCACCCATTAGAAGCAAGCGCAGTCGCTAAAGGCTTATCTTGTTTCTCAGAAAACAATATTGGTGATTATATTGCTTCTCCAATCGTCAGTGCAGTGGATGATTCCACTATTCCTGGTGAATGGGGTTCAATTGATATTGATGATGAAGGTAATTTAGGTAGTAAGAGATTACTTATTAAAAACGGTAAGCTCAATGACTATATGATTGATGATTTAAATGGTCGTCGTATGGATAGACAAGGTAACGGTGCTTGCCGTAGGCAAAATTACCGTTATGTCCCAACATCTCGTATGTCCAATACCTATATCTGTAACGGCAAGAGTACACCAGAAGAAATCATTAAAGCCACTAAATTAGGCCTATACGCTGTCGGTTTTAACGGTGGTTCTGTTGATCCAACTACTGGTGAATTCAACTTCGGTTGTTCTGAAGCTTACATTATTAGAGATGGTAAAATTGCTGAACCAGTTAAAGGTGCGACCTTAATTGGCAAAGGCTTCGAAATCTTAAAGAAAATTGACATGGTTGCTAATGACTTAGATTTAGCCCAAGGTATGTGTGGTGCTTCTTCTGGTTCTATTAGAACTAACGTTGGTCAACCAACATTAAGAGTTAGCGAAGTGACCGTCGGTGGTAGAGGAGGAGAATTAAAATAATATGGGTAAATACGATAAGTTTTTTGCTTTAGCAAAAGAAGCTGGTTTAGAACAGGTTGAACTCTCTATTTCCGAATTCCGTAGTTTGAATATCTCCTTATTCCATGGAGAAGTCGATGAATATAAAGATAACAATGGCTATGCTATCGTGGCTAGAGGTATCTTAAACGGCAAATGTGGTTCTGCCAGTTGTGACGTTTGGAATAAAGACAAAGCCGCATGGTTAGTTAAAGAAATTGTCGCTAATGCGAAAGTCATTGAAAATGATGATCCTATCTTTATCTTTAAAGGTAGTGAAAAATACCATAAAGTTAATACCTACAATAAAGATTTAGAGAAAGTTTCCATCGATGAAAAGATGAAGAACCTCTATGCTTTAGAAAAAGCCATGAAGGGTATTGATAAGCGTATTGTGGAAGTAGCTGGTACTGAATATAGCGAATCCACTGAAAAGCACACATTAATGAACTCTAACGGTCTTAACTTAGTGCAAAAATCCAACTATTTCACATTCGTTGGACAGTGTGTCGCTAAAGAAGGCGAACAAACAAAATCTGGTTATGATTTCTTCTTAGGTAATAAATTCGAAGAATTCAATCCTGAAGAATTCGCTAAAAAGATTGTTAAATTAACTGTTGATCAATTAGGTGGTGAGGCCTGTGAATCCAATAAATATAAAGCAGTCTTACATCCAGATGTTGTTACAAGCTTAATGAGAGCCTATATTGGCCATGCTAATGCGGAAGAAGTCCAAAAGAATTCCTCCTTATTCATTGGTAAGATTGGTCAAAAGATTGCCTCAAGCAAAGTCACAATTGAAGATAAACCACTTCAAAAGAACGTCTTTGCGAGATGGTTTGATGATGAAGGTGTGGCTACATACAATAAGCCAATCATCAAAAACGGTAAATTAGAAACATACTTATATAACTTAACCACTGCTGCTAAAGCAGGTGTACAAACAACCGGTAATGGCTATGGTGGCGGTTCTAAACGCGGTATTGCTTCTTCCTTCTTATCACTTAAACCAGGTAAGAAGTCATTAGATCAATTATTTGAAGAAGTTGGCAATGGTGTTTATATTACTGATGTTTCTGGTTTACACGCTGGACTTAATCCACAATCTGGTAACTTCTCACTTCAATCCACTGGTTTCATGATTGAAAATAGTAAGAAAGGTAAACCATTAGATTTAATTACTGTTTCTGGTAACTTATTAGAAATCTTCAAAGATGTCTTAGAGGTCGGTAATGACGTTACCGTTTCACCTTCTGGTGTCTCTGCTGAATCATTATTAATTAAGAAGATTGTTGTTTCTGGAAAGTAAGTATTAGTCAAATAAAATTAGACCGTAATAAATACGGTCTTTTTTTATATGTTTCATATGTGTATAATTAGTGGGCTATGAAAAATAAATTATTTAAATTAACAATCGCCACCGCTGTTTTTGTTTGCGGTGCTGGTTTAGCTATTAGCCAGAACAAACAAATAGCTCCTGTAGAGGCCGCGGCCCGTCAAGAAAACTTTGATCCATATTCTTATAGTGGCACTTACTATAACAGTTTAGATACAAACGGTAGCGATGGCGTTTCCGGTGGTTTCAAAACTGCTTTAGGCAAATATGTTTTACCAAAAGATTGGTATGACTATAGCAGTGGTTTGAAAGTGCAATTACAAAAAGCTGATGAAGATCCTACAAACAGCTCTAACATGATCTATTTCTATACTCGTGATAGTGTTAAGAAAAACGCTGCTAGCACATGGAATAGAGAGCACGTTTGGCCTCAATCCTTATCTAATGGCCACTGGGGTCAAGATAATGGTGGCTGCGATATGCTTCATTTAAGACCAACATATAATAAAACAAATAGTGATCGTGGTAATAAGCTTTATGCTGATTGTAATAAACAAGGCGCGATGATTTATAGTGGCGTCACCTATGGCTATTCAAACGGTGGTTATTTTGAACCATTAGATTGTGTTAAAGGCGATGTAGCTAGAATCATTATGTATACCCATGTCGTATATTCTGAGTACTATAGAGACAATAATTTAAAACCAACAAAAACAATTAAAGACTATGACACATTATTAAAGTGGCATATGCAAGATAAGCCAGATGAATTAGAAGGTAATAGAAATAATTACTGCCAAACCACAGATCAAAAGAACAGAAACCCTTTCGTTGACCACCCAGAATACGCATGGAGAATCTACTCCGATTGTGCAAGCGCTGGAGTTATCGAACAATGCAAATCAGTCTATCCTGCTGATGGAAGCGGTACACAAGGTAAAAAATTAACTGGCATTTCCATCAGTGGCGAAGCCAATAAAAAAGAATACTATGCTGGTCAATCATTTGATCCAACAGGTTTAACAATTAACGCAACATATGATGATAATTCTACAGGCACTATTCCTCCAACCAATTGCACCTGGACACCTGAAAGATTAACTGTTGGCACCACTTCTGTGACATGTAAATATGGTAACTTTACCGCTACTTATAGTGGTATCACTGTCACTGAAAGAGTGGTATCTGGAACAGAATTCAGTGCAACATTTAAAGCGAATGGTTCTGATACAGGTGATGTCTACACTTCCGCTACCGCTATGGCGGCATTAGAAGACAATACTTTAATCGAATCATTTGATTCATTCACCAAAGTGTTCTCTGGTAGATTAGGCTTTAAATTCGGTTCTACAAGTGCGGAAGGCAATATGACCTTCACATTAAAGGAAGAAGTTAGAACAAAGATTGTCAGTATTAAAGTTGATACGAAGACATATACAACTGGATCTGGTGATCCTATTGCGAGTGTGTTAACTATTAAGTTTGATGGCCAAGTTATTGAAAACAACGGTCAAACTGGTAGTTCATTTACAAAGCCGTTAGATGAAGTTAGTTGCACAAAAGTAACTATTTCTGCTACTGGTAGAGTTTATCTAACTGGTATTACTATTGAGATTAAAGGCAACGATGTCCCACCAACGCCAGGGCCAGGTAGTTCGTCTTCAAGTAGTGTCCCAACAAGCGCATCATCTTCCAATATAGATAGTTCAGAGCCCATTAGTTCTGTTCCACAACAACCATCAAGTGAACAATCTGGTAATAAGGCTGGATGCAACGGCTCAATTATCGCAGTTAGTGCGGTAACCAGCATCTCCGCTTTAGCAGGTTTAGTTCTAGTCTTGTCTAAGAAGAAAAAGGAAAAATAATTAATTAAAAAAAGCGCCTCAAACGAGACGCTTTTTTATAATCTATTTTTTTAGATAACTGTGTATCCTCTTTCAACAACGCGTGGGTAACCTTCTGCTTTGCCAACGTGTCCATTGTAGTTGGCAAAATAATATGTTGTGTACGCACTGTTAATATTTGTTTTAGAGTTGCCTGTAAAGAAAGATTGAGTGTAATAAATAGTACCTCTATTCATATGACCGGCAATGTAGCCCATTAGTGGAGAATTGGATAAAGTACCATTAACAATGAATTTGGTATTTTTGACATAGCAAGAATCAATAATAGCACTACCATAGCAATATCCGGCAATACCGCCAGCGCATAAGCTACTATTGGCATTTTTGACAACCAATTTGACTTGAGATTCTGTTACTTCCCAAGGCCAGAAGCCTCGATCCTCATTAACTATACAACATTCAGTTAGAGAATTATTGTCTGCAGAAGCAGTAATACCACCGACTACATCACTGCCAAAAACTTTACACCCGTATAAAAGGCAAGTAATGATTTGGGCATTAGAATAGCCAGAAATACCACCAGCCAAAGCGATTTTGTTTTCGATGTTTACTCTTGATCTATAACATGTGATGTTTTCAATTGTCCCATAATTCATACCACAAATTAAACCAGCATAAACAAGCGTATAGCTATTTGCTGCTTCTTTTGCTTCTACCAAAGAATCTTTAATGGTCAAATTATAAATGTCGCCATAGTTTCCAATGGTTTGAAACAAGCCAAGATTTTCAGAATTTGTGCTTGTTTGATAATTTCTACTAATTTTGAATTTTGATAACGTTTTACCGTTGCCATATAATTTTCCTTGGAATGTACCTGGGATAGGGTCGATTACTGCGTTATTAAAATTAATATCGTTGTTTAATTTATAACAAGCGTTTAAGTCATATCGCATTTGAGCAAAATGGGCTGCTGTTTTAATGATATAAGGATTTGATTCAGTACCATTACCGCTCATTGTTATCACGTCCATGCCTACAGGTTCTCGTGCAATATAATTGTTTGGTCTGATATTTTCTTCACGTAAAGTGAGTTTTTCAGCATCAAAATCAGCTTGTTTTGCATCGACGCCTCTATTTGCTGTAAATGCAATTGTGCCCATAAGCATCAAAGGCACACTTAAAAATAATAATTTCTTCATATTTTTTCCTTTCAATACCATTTTGGTTAAAATAATTCGAACTATTCTAAAAATATTGTAGATACAAAGATTTTTGTGCGCAATAACGTGTTTTCATTTTTTCCTCACCCAATCGAATTTTTATTACAGTTTTGTATTTTTGAAACTATTTTACTGATGATAGAACATTAAAAATTAAAAAAATAATGACTCTTTCATAACTTTTTGTGATTATTATTAGTATTTTAAAAATCTGTAATAATCAAGCATGCAAAAAGCGCCATTTGAGGCGCTTTATCTTTTGTGTAATATATTTGCTTATTTCTCAGCAACTTGAAGCTTGTAACCATCTAATTCCCAATCTGGATGGGCTTTACAAACTCTATCTAATGCTTCGTTAAATAATGTGATTTCAGTTTGTTGTCTATTTTTAGGAGTATGCTTGAAGGCACGATAGACATTATTTAAGGCAATAATACATTCGCTTCTAGATTTATCTAATAAACCAGACATTAATAAGTAAGCACGAATTGACGCCATAGAAACATCGTTAGAAATATCTCTTCTTTCAGAAGCAGGAACTTCCTTATCATAGTAGGCTTTAGCTTCTTCTAAATCTCTAGTGATTAAGTTGATATAAATCTTTTGCGCTCTTGCGCGAATATAGACTTTACCATCTACTCCATCTTTCGCAGCAATAATCTTATCTAAGATTTCTTCTGCAGCGGCATATTCCTTTTTATCTAATAATGCATAAACTTTGTTTAAGTTAAGATCGGCGGTGAAGTTGGTGATTTCATCAAAGATTTTAACTTCAACATCTTGATTACCTTGTTGGATTTCATATTCCACTCTTAAGAGTTCATTAAAAGCAGCTCTATTTTTAGGGTTAGAAACCATGGTTAAACGATAACCATCAGTCATAGAGTCAATACGGAAAGGTAAGATGTTATAAACTAGAATTACTAAACCAATTGCACCAACAGTAAGAACAAAGTAAGCAACATCTCTCAAGGCATAGCTTTCAGCGTTCTTAAAGATGGTGAAAACCACCATAACTGCGACTGCTTCAACGATAAAGAATAAGGAGCCAAATAAGAGATATGGATATGGGTTTGCTTTATCTTCCATACCTTTCTTTGGAACAATTTTTGTTTCACCAGTTAAGCCATCAAAAGAAGCAAAACGGAATTTAATTTTATCTTCATCTCTATAGAAGCAGAAACCAAGAACGTTAATGCTTAAGATTTCATATTTACCAACTTTAGCACCTAATACATGACCAAGTTCATATAAAACAGCATTAAATATTGCGCCTAATATCACAGCGCCACCAACATAAAGAATATATGCAGCGCCATTCCATACACCATTAAGTGCGCTTTCAGCGTTATGTGTTTGTAAAACTGTAATACCAAAGACAATGGCTAAGGCAATGATTACTAAATAAATAATTAGTCCTAATACATCTTCTTTTTTCATGAAGATTTCCTCCTATAGGCAGCTTTCAATAATTGTTTGCACCACTTCAGAATCCATATTCTTTTTAGGGTGCTCAATTACTCTAGTGCCATCATTCGTCACAATGTTAACTATACGCTTAATATCAACATTTTTAATACCTAAATCTTTAAATGTTAAGGGCATATCTAAAGAAGCGAATAATTTTTCAATTTCTTTAATGCCCGCTTTAGCGTTTTCCATTTTGTCTTTTTTATGTAAATCAAAGACATTCGTGGCTAACTTATTAAACTTATCAACATCGTAATTAACATAGTATTTAGCCCAGGCTGGGAATAAGACTGATAAGCCCGCAGCGTGAGCGACTTCAGGATAGACGCCTGAAACAGCGTGTTCAATTTGGTGAACAAATAATAACATCTTCTTACCAATACTGGTTAAGCCATTGTGTGACAAAGAAGACATGAGCATTAAAACCGCTCTAGAATCATAATCTGTTGGATTCTTATCCACGACTTTTGCCGCTTTAATAACGCTTCTTAATAAAGCTTCAGCGAATCCATCCGCTGGCTCATTATCACTTGATGTATGGAAATATCTTTCTAAAGTATGCATCATAATATCGACAATGCCATATGCTGTCTGTACTCTAGAAACACTATAAGTGAGTTTTGGATTCTCAATAGCGAATACTGGTCTAACAATATCATCGTTAAAGCCCATCTTAATTTGTTTTTCGTCATCTTGAATAACACAAGAATTAGATGTTTCACTACCAGAAGCAGCAATAGTTAAAATAACACCGATTGGTAATGCTTTCTTTGGTTTAGCGATATGTAAATTGAAATCAAAAGAATTACCAGAATAGAAATAACCAACTGCGATGTTTTTCGCGGTATCAATGACTGATCCACCACCAATAGCGAGTATTAAGTTAGGAGCAAAAATACGAGCTTCATCAATGCCTTTATGGCATAAATCAATCGTGGGGTTAGGTCTAACACCTTCTAAGATTTGGTATTTAATGCCTTCTTTATCAAGAGAATCAGTCACTCTACTTAAAAGGCCGTTTCTTTTAACAGAACCTTGACCAATCACGATATAGACTCTTTTATATCCACCTTGTGTACAGATTTGTCCGATTAAATCTTCTTTGTTATTACCAAAGTAAATCTTTGTGGGACTGACAAAATCAAAATCAATCATGTCTATTAGTCCTCCATCTATAATCTAGTAAATCCAATATTTCTTTTCGCATATTTTCATCGTTTTCAAAACAGAAACAGGCTAATAAACCGCTTAATGTTTTACTCTTATGTGTTGATAAGTAATAAACAATGCTATTGGAATAGGCAAACGCTCTAAAACGAACGATATTCTTTTTCTCGTTAGCGTTTATTCTTTTACTTTCAGCAATATTGTTGATGAACTTAGTAAAACATCTATAGCAGGTATTATAAATAAATTCGACAAATAGATCTTTACCTGCAGAGTTAAGTGTTTCATCGATGAATCTTTCATTCTTTAAATAATAATCAAATATGGCTGTTGCCATTTCTTCAGAATGGTTAACAGCGTCAATTCCTGGAATAGTTTCGTTAAGGAACACTAATGCGAGTAAGTCATAAATATCATGGAAGTGATAGTAAAAAGTCTGCCTATTGACTCTACAACGGCGTGTTAAAGCCGCCACAGATATTTCTTCAAGTGGCATTTCTGACATCATGTTTTTTAATGCTTCTGCAAAACGATGTTCGGTTTTCACTACTTTTTACAAACCTCTTTAGCTATCTCTGCACCAACAGCAGCGTTATTAAGGATTAAGTGGATATTGCTTTCTAAGGATTCTCCACCTGTTAGTTCCACGACTGTTTTTAATAAGAATGGTGTAATTTCTTTACCTTTGACACCTTGTTCATCGGCCATTTTTAACGCTTTTTCAATAGCGTTATTTATTATATTATCATCCATCGCGAATTCTTGAGGAATTGGATTTGTGATTAATATACCACCTTGAAGATTATTTTTCCTCTTTTCATAAATGATAGAGGCAGCTTCTTTAGGATCTTTTATTTCATAATCAACATTTAAACCAGAGTGTCTACTATAGAAGGCTGGTAATTCTTTTGTTTGATAGCCTAATACTGGGACACCCATTGTTTCTAAATATTCTAAAGTACGTGGTAAATCTAAGATTGCTTTAGCACCCGCACAAACGACGGTAACATTAGTTTTTGCTAACTCTTGTAAGTCAGCGGAGATATCCATTGAATCTTCAGCCCCTCTATGAACACCACCAATACCACCAGTAACAAATACTTCGATGCCAGCTTGGTTAGCTAAAATCATTGACGAAGATACTGTTGTGGCCGCCCATAACTTTTTAGCGTACACCACTGGTAAGTCTCTTCTAGATGCTTTACCAATGTTCTTATTCTTACCAAATTGTTCAATTTCTTCAGGCGACATACCTACAATTGGTTCGCCATCAATAATGCCAATGGTAGCAGGCACTACACCATGCGCTCTAATGACTTCTTCAACCTTTAAAGCGGTTTCCACATTCTTAGGATAAGGCATACCGTGGCTAATAATTGTGCTTTCTAACGCCACGACTGGCTTATTATTTTTTAAAGCTTCTAATACTTCTGGATTAATCTTCATATTGTTCTCCCTTTCCAAAAATTTGATATAAAGCGGAATATAAACCGATTAACACAATAACAATAATTGTGGTTATTAAATATGTTGGTCCATTCATTTCCATAAATGGCACACCAAATAAAGGATCAGCTTTATTAGATGTGTATGAAATAATAGCAGAACTCACAAGCGCAGTAATAGCGGTAGCCACTACTACGATCACCATGATTCGGCGATATCTATTAATAGGTTGGCTAATCTTATATAAAACCGGAATGCTTAAAGAGGCAAAAGCAATCATACTCATTGCTATCGCTGTTTGAACACTATAGATGCCAAAGCTAACAGTGTCATTTCTTTGCATTGTGTAGAGAATGAATATTGCAACTGACGCAGTAAACATCATAAAACCACCAGGTAAAGATATCATTAAAACATTGAACAAGAATTTGCCTTTAACTTCGTTACCGCTTTTATCCATCATTAATAAGATAACCGCCACAACATTAATTAATGCATCTAACACAAAGAAGCGATATAAACCAAACGGATTATCAAATGCTTTGGTGTTATATCCAATCAATAACATCACGGTTAAGAATGCCGCTAAGACGGCTTTAGTGATTAAGAATAAAGCGGCTCTATGCAAATTATTATTTATTCTTTTGCTTTCCTTTAATGACTTTGAAAAATCATCAAAATCTTCATTAATATAGATGACTTTTTCACCTTTGTTTTCTAAGGCTTTGATAATAGTGTTTTTATCTTCTCTATAGGCACCACCAAAAACAACATATTTATCAGCGTTACCTTCAATATCCTCAATGGTCATATTTTCCACTGATACTTGTCTATTAACATTTTTAACTCCAGCATCATAAGCAATATTAGAGGCTTTAATCACATCACCACTTGAGACAACTTTAATATCAACGTTATGTTCATTTAACCATTCAATTGATTGTTTCATTGTTTCTCTAATGTGTTCTTTGACGATGATTAACGCTACTGGATCTAAATCAGTATGCTTTTCAACAAGGCTTTGCGCTAAGACATAAACATCTTGTCCTTGATCAAAATATTCTTCACATCTACTAATGACGTTGTCTTTATTTTTAATGGAGATGTTATCGATTAAGCCAATAATATATGTCTTTCCACTTTTAAAAGTAGCGCCCATTGAACGAGCTTTATAATCAAACGGAAAGATCTTCTTAATGTTTGCGCTTTGTTCGAAATCATATTGTTTCTTAAGAGCGTTCGCTAATGGGTTTCTTTCATCAACAGCGTTTAAAACATTAGAAATAATTTGAGCTATTTCTGATTCACTATTTTTATCATCTAGAATTACTAATTGCTTAATATCTAATTCTCCATCACAAAGAGCGTTTTCTTTATCAAAGCAAACAGTTGTAGCTTGTGAAAGTTTTATGAATGTGAATGGATTATTTATTTTATTACTCATGCATATACATAATAAAAAAACTTGGAGTTGTTTTCCAAGTTTATTTTATAAGTAGCTATTTTCTTTTACTTTTGAAATAGTTTTTGATGATAGAAGCGCAGTCTTCTTCAAGGATTCCTTTAGTTACTTCTGGGCGATGGTTAATATTATTTGCTTCTAAGATATTGATTGATGAACCAAGTGCCCCACCTTTGATATCAGGAGCCCCGTATACAACGCGTTTGATACGAGATTGAATAATTGCTCCTGAGCACATAATACACGGCTCTATGGTCACATATAATGTGCAGTCCACTAACTGCCAGTCATTTATGACTTCACTAGCCTTCTTAATTGCTAGTGTTTCAGCGTGGCCTAAAGGATTATGAGATTTATCTCTTTGGTTATGTGCTCTAGCGATGATTTGATCATCTTTTACAATGACACAACCAATTGGTACCTCATCTTCTTTTCCTGCTAGTTCGGCTTCTTTTAAAGCCTCTTTCATGAATTCAATATCTTTATCCATAGAAATAAACCACCGCACATGAACATAATACTTAAGGCTGCTACATTCCTGTCCTGACCTGGTTCGCAAATATTCATCGCGATGGCGAAATGATTATAGCACTTATTACTGGTAATAAAAAGGACACAAATTAATGTGTCCATTTTGTTTATTTTTTAATTGGTTTTAAGACTTCAAGTCCGCCCATCCATGGTCTTAAGACTTCTGGAATAACGACTGAACCATCAGCTTGTTGGAATTGTTCAAGGATAGCCGGAAAGATACGAGAAGTAGCTAAGCCAGAAGCATTTAATGTATGCACATATCTGGTCTTACCTGTGGCGTTGTCTCTATAACGACACATTGTTCTTCTTGCTTGATAATCTCTAGCGTTACTCGCGGAACTGACTTCTTTATAGATACCCATACTTGGTAAATAGACTTCGATGTCATATGTTCTTGCCATGGAGTGAGAGATATCACCAGCGGCTAATTTACTAACTTGATAATGTAAGCCTAAGCCTTTAACTAAGTCTTCTGCTTTTCTTACTAATTCTTCGAAAGCGGCATCGCTATCTTCTGGTTTGGTATATTGGACCATTTCGACTTTGTCGAATTGATAACCACGAATCATGCCTCTTTCTTCGGTTCTATAGGAACCAGCTTCTCTACGATAACATGGAGTATACGCGAAGAATTTCTTTGGTAAGTCTTCTTCTTTTAAAATTTCATCACGATATAAATTCACTAAAGCTGTTTCAGCGGTTGGAAGTAAGAATCTTTGTGGTTCTAAGCCTTCAAGCCAGAAGACATCTTCTCTGAATTTTGGGAATTGGCCCGCACCGAAACCTGAAGCTTCGTTTAATAAGTGAGGAGGAAGGATAAAGGTGTAGCCATCTTTTAAGTGTGTGGTGATGAAATAGTTAAGTAAGGCCCATTCAAGTTGTGCACCTAAATTTGTATAAATCCATGCACCACGTCCCGCAATTTTAGCGCCTCTATCATAATCAACAAGGCCTAAAGAAGTGGCTAATTCAACATGATCTTTAAGTGGGAAATCAAATTCTGGTTTCTTACCAAATGATCTAATTGGTTTATTGTTTTCTTTACCACCACCTAATAAATCATCATCAGGAATGTTTGGTAATTCCGCTAAGAAGTTGAAGATTTTATCTTCTAATTCTTTAAGTTCTTTGTCACTTTCTGCATTAGCAGCAGCGATTTCTTTAACTTTAGCGAAGATTTTAGAAACGTCCTCACCATTCTTTTTCGCTTGTGGAACACTCGCGGATAGTCTATTCATTTCCGCTTTGTTACCTTCAACGAATTGGATTAATTCTTTTTTTCTTTTATCCCAAGCTAATAATTCAGTAAAATCAGCATCCCATAATTTCTTTTTAAGGGCTTCTTTTACGGCTTCAGGATTTTCACGAATACGATTAATGTCTAACATAATCTTTTCTCCTCTTTTATTTATTATTAATTAATGAATTATAGATATTCACTAATTGACCACCAAATTTTTGTAAACTGTGTTCAGAAACTTGTTCATAAGCTTCTTGTGTTGTAGCTTTAATATCTCCATTTAAATAGTCTAAGCAAAGGGAAGTAAGTGTTTCAGAGAATTGTGCGATATAAGCAGTCTTCTCATTCTTAAGTAATTCTTTGAAGATGGAAGACTTTCTCACGATTAACTGACACTTAGCCGCCATCGCTTCTTCAACGGAGATGATACCGGCTAAATTATAGCCTGGTAGCATAAAGACATCAGCGTTTAGTAATAAGCTACGGTAGATATCATCAGGTAAGATATTTTTAAAATGCACATTTTTAGGGGCATTTTTAATAATTGTCTTAGCTCTACCATTATTCATATTAGTGGTCTCACTACCAACATAATAGAATACCGTGTCGTCTCTTTTTGTTGCAGCGTTGATGAAGGCATGAATACCTTCTAAGTTGTTATCATATTCCCCAACAGCGAGAACAATCTTCTTATTTTTATCTTCTCTAAAGTAACGATAGAAGAGTTCTTTTTCATCGTCTCTAGAGAAATTAAATCTCGCTAAGTTAATACCAGGAATGCAAACTTCAATTGGTCTATCAACACCAGAGGCAATGAGAAATTCCTTTGCGGATTCAGTTGGCACTAATACTAATGTCGCTTTATTGAGCATTTTCAATGCTCTATTTCTTAATGTAGTTGTTCTTTTACCGTCTTTACTTTTATGAGCCAAGAATCTTGCAGAAGGATCATCTTCCCCATATAAAGCAGAAACGATAACAGGCACATCTCTTTCAAGCGCAATGTTCAATTTACTTTCATCCTCAGGCGACATGAAATGAGCGATATCATAATCATCATAGATGTTCGATGTATGAGTCGCGCCCACAACCTCGAGGGCACCTTTAATGGTTTTACGCATTCTAGCGCCCTCGTAGTTGTCATATTTTCTATTCGGTTGAAAATAAACTAGGACTTTCATAACTATTCGTTAGATTCGTTATTTTCCTCGACGGCTTGTGCTTGTTCTTGACCTTCTTCTAAAGGATCTTGGGTTTCTTCTTCGTCGAATTCGCTTTCTTCTTCATAAGGAACAACAGCGATAGAAGAGACTTTTTGTCTACCTTCAAGGTTGAGAATCTTCACACCTTGAGTATTTCTAGAAGATTGTCTAACTTCGGATAAGTGAGTTCTAATGACGATACCATAGTTAGTGATAACCATTAAGTCATCTTCACTAGAAACAGAACGGACGGTAACGATTTTGCCCACTTTATCAGTGGATTTAAGAGTGCTAACACCTTTCGCACCACGCTTTGTAATACGATATTCAGAGAAGTGAGTCATCTTGCCGAAACCTTTATCAGTAACGACTAAGACTAATTCACCTTCGTATTCAGCGGTGACACCAACTGCTTCAACACCATCATCTAAATCAATACCGATAACACCAGAGGCTGTTCTACCCATTGGTCTAACTTCAGCGACTGGGAAGTTAACCATCTTGCCTTCGCTAGAAGCGATACCAACGATAGTATCAACATAGTAGTTAGCGATTTCTTCTTGTTTTGGTTCTTTGACCAAGTCAAATTTAGCCACACCATCTTCACCCATAGTCATGGTGTAGTAATTTCTTTCTGGATCAATGACACCATTAGCGACGGATTTTTCTTGGATTTCCTTAACGGCTAATAAGTTATCATCTTCTCTTAAAGTGATAGCGATCTTACCGTTTTGTCTAATGGATTCGTATTCAGAGATTGGTGTTCTCTTAACAATGCCTTTCTTTGTGAAGAACATTAAATATCTATAATCGTAGTATTTGTTAACTGCGATAATGGATTTAACATTTTCACCCTTTTCGATATTGATTAAGTTAATAACTGGGATACCTTTACCTGTTCTTTGATATTCAGGGATTTGGTAACCACGAATACGATAAACTTTACCTAAATCTGTGAAGAATAATAAGTCGGTATGTGTTTCGGTATAGACCATTAATTCAACGACATCGTTTTCATTTAATGATGCACCACGAACACCTCTACCACCTCTATGTTGGGCTTTGAATTGATCAACGCTTAAACGTTTAACATAGCCACCTCTAGATAAAGTAACAACGATATCTTCTTGTGGGATTAAATCTTCATCGTCAATATTAGCCGCGACGTTAGAGATTTCAGTTCTTCTTTCATCACCGAACTTATCTTTGATTTCTTCTAATTCTTTAATAACGACTTCGATTTCGTTTTCTCTAGAAGAAAGGATTCTCTTATATTCAGCGATGTTAAGTTCTAATTGATTACGTTCAGCAATTAACTTATCGGTTTCGATACCTGTTAATCTACGTAATGTCATCGCTAAAATAGCGTTCACTTGTAATTCAGTGAAATCATATTTTTCCATTAAAACCTTAGTGGCTTCTTCTGGAGTGGAACTTTCTTTAATGATATCGACGATATCATCGATGTTATCATGACACTTGATTAAACCAATGACGATATGGTCACGAGCTTCATCTTTTTCAAGTAAGAATTTTGTTCTTCTTTCAATAACACTGACTTGGAAGTCTAAGTAGTTTTGCAATAAAACTGGTAAGGAACATACTTTTGGAGCGTTGTCCACTAAGCAAAGGTTGATGATACCAAAACTTACTTGTAAGTTTGTGAGCTTATATAATTGGTTTAATAAAACTTCTGGAATCGCATCACGTTTAACTTCAATAACAACACGGATACCATCTTTGTTGGATTCATCACGGATATCAGAGATACCTTCAATGACTTTATCACGGACTAAAGCGGCCATGTTTTCAATCATGTTAGCTTTGTTAATACCATAAGGAACTTCATCCACAACGATACGTTTTAAACCGTGTTCACCACGTTCTTCGATGTGGCATTTACTTCTAATAGCAATGCTACCTGTACCTGTTTCATAGGCATCACGGATACCACTTCTACCTAAGATGATTGCACCTGTTGGGAAATCTGGACCTTTAATATATTCCATTAATTCATCAACAGTGATTTGTGGGTTTCTTGCAATAGCAATAACACCATCAATAACTTCACCTAAGTTGTGTGGTGGGATGTTAGTGGCCATACCAACAGCAATACCACTACTACCATTAACTAATAAGTTCGGAATTCTAGAAGGTAAGACAGTTGGTTCTTGGTCAACACCATCGTAGTTATCCATGAAATCAACAACATCACAGTTGATATCACGGACCATTTCTAATGCGAGTTTAGCCATCCTGGCTTCGGTATATCTGTAAGCCGCTGGTTCATCACCATCGATAGAACCGAAGTTACCATGACCTTCAACAAGCATATATCTCATAGCGAATGGTTGGGCTAATCTGGCTAAAGCACCATAGATAGCGGAGTCACCATGAGGGTGATATTTACCCATAACGTCACCGACGATACGAGCACATTTCTTGAATGGTTTATCTGGAGTATTACCAGTTTCACTCATAGAGTAAACAATACGTCTATGAACTGGTTTCATACCATCTCTGACATCAGGAATCGCACGAGCGACGATAACAGACATGGCGTAATCAAGGAAGGATTCTTTGACTAATGGCACAGTATCAACATCGGTTAACCCTGCGACAATACCAGCTTCAAGTTCTTGTTCTTCTTCAGCGGAAACTTCTTCAGTTTCTTCATCTTGGACTTCTTCGTCTAAGACTTTGTTTTCATCTTCTAATAACATAACTTGTACTCCTTTCCTTAGATATCGAGGTTCTTCACGAACTTCGCGTTAGCGTGAATGAACTCTTTACGTGGGTCAACGTTGTCACCCATCAAATCTGTAAAGATTTGTTCAGCGGCAATCGCATCGTTAAGAGTCACTCTAATCATCTTACGATTGCTTGGGTCCATTGTTGTTTCCCATAATTGTTCAGCATCCATTTCACCAAGACCTTTATAACGTTGGAATGGATAGCCTGGTTTTAATTTTAATTTTTGTTTAATTGTTTCTAATTGGTCGTCATTGTAGGCGTAATATTGCTTACCATGATATTCGACTTTATATAGAGGAGGTTGAGCGATATAAACGTAGCCTTCTGTAATTAAAGGACGCATAAATCTATAGAAGAAAGTTAATAATAAGATACGGATGTGAGAACCATCGACGTCAGCATCGGTCATGATGACGATCTTATGGTATCTAATCTTACTTGTATCAAATTCTGGATCAATACCACCACCGATAGCGGTAATCATATTACCGATTTCAGCATTAGCAAAGATACGTTTAGCTTGAGCTTTTTCAACGTTAAGAATCTTACCACGCAATGGAAGAATGGCTTGCGTTTCTCTGTTTCTACCGTTTTTAGCACTACCACCAGCGGAATTACCTTCGACGATATATAATTCACATTCTTCAGGATTTTTACTTGAGCAATCCGCTAATTTACCAGGTAATGTGTTAAGTTCAAGACCGCCTTTACGACGGATTTCTTCTCTAGCTTTTCTCGCCGCTAATCTTGCGTTAGCCGCTGTCACAATCTTCTCCATGATTATTCTAGCTAAGCGAGGATCTTCTAAGAGGAATCTATTCAATTGATCACCAACGATTTGAGAGACAATCTTACGAACTTCAGAGTTACCTAATTTCGTCTTTGTTTGGCCTTCAAATTGTGGGTTTGGGTGTTTAACAGAAATAACACATGTTAAACCTTCGG
>CAMJWS010000004.1 GCA_946409515.1 uncultured Caryophanales bacterium | reverse complement strand
TATGGCGGAACTGGCAGACGCGCTAGACTTAGGATCTAGTGGGGCAACCCGTACAGGTTCGATTCCTGCTAGCCGCACCAATTATCAACTTTTGTAACTACTCATCGCAGTAGTTTTTCTTTTGTTTCTTATATATAAATAATAGGATATATCTTGATAAATGCTTGAAATATTACTTTTATACACAATGTATGAACGATTTTTACGAATATTATTGAATATCTATGTATAAATATGTATATTATTGTAGAAGGAGGAAAAAAACATGAACCTTATTACAACAAATGAGCTCTGCAAATCATACAATAAAAAGCTTGTTATAGATCATGTTAATATGCATATTCCAGAAAGCAGCATTTATGGTTTTGTCGGTGAAAACGGCAGCGGCAAAACAACCATTATGCGTCTATTAACCGGTTTAGCGGAACCAACATCTGGATCATATGAATTATTCGGTCTTAAAAATAATGACCCACGTATTTACGAAAAAAGAAAATATATATCCGCGATTGTAGAAAATACATCTCTAGTTCCCACACTTACCGCAAAACAAAATATCCGTTATTTTGAACTTTATACAGGTATCGAATTAACAGAAGCAGAAAGAGATGAATTATTAGCTAAAGTTCATCTTCACGATGTCGAAGGAAAGAAAGTTAGAAACTTTTCTCTCGGTATGCGTCAAAGATTAGGTATCGCCTTAGCGTTAGTTAGCAAACCAAAATTAATGTTCTTAGACGAACCAATGAATGGCTTAGACCCAGAAGGTATTGCCGAATTAAGAGATTTATTGATTGAATTAAATCAAAAAGACGGCATTACTGTTCTAATCTCTTCTCACATTCTTTCAGAACTTGAAAAGATTGCTTCATGTTATGGCTTTATTTCTCACGGTAAGATTCTTGAAGAAATCACCGCGCAAGAATTAAAAGAAAGATGCCGTAAATCATTAATGGTGAAAGTCGATAAGTTAGAAGAAGCAGAAAAAGCTTTAAAACAAATTGGCGTTAAAGATTATAAAGCTTCATCCAATGGTGAAATCAAAATCTATGATAACGTCAAAATTCAAGATGTTATGGCGTGTTTAAGTGCCGCTAGTGTTAATATCTCAGCTATTAATTCTTCAGAAGAATCAGTTGAAGAATACTATTTGAATCTTATTAAGGAGGGCAAATAATATGTCTCGTTTAATTAAAGCCTTCTTCTATAAGATTTCTAAAGATATCACATTTAGAATTACCCTCATCATCGGTGGTGGTATTGCCTTATTAACTGCCCTTGTCTTAACGTTATTGAACATGGCTATTGATTTAGAAGGAGTCAAGCTACTTACTGGACACGGTATGTTAATAACATCCTTCTCTCCAGCACAAAACTACGGTATTGCCATTCCAATTAATGTCGTTTCATTCGTTGTCTTAGAATTCACACAAGGCACAATTAGAAATAAGATTATTGCCGGCCATTCAAAGTTTAAGATCTACGCATCTCTTTATATTTCTGGTCTTATCTTAGCCGCTGCGCTATTGACTGCTTATGTTGGATTCTTAACATTATTTGGCACAATCTTTGGCGGATTTGATGTCAGTGTTCCAACTATGTTGGGCTCTGGCTTTGGCGCCACAACTGTGGAATATATTGTCAAATATGTCATTCTAGCCTTATTAACATATACCACAATTATTTCTTACGCCGTGTTCATTGCTACAACATTCAGATCAATGGGTCCATCCATTCCATTAGTGTTCGTCGCTATCTTTGGCCTCTTCTTAATCGCCACAATTTATAGCAACATCGTTGCCGTTAATAAAGGCATTATGGATTCTTATAACGCTGAGTTAGCTATGGCTACAGCAACGAATAATACCGCTCAAATTGCCGAACTTAATGAAGAAATTGCGGACGTAAAACAAACATATGACGTTTTGGCAAATATTGAAAAAGTTCTTAAATGTCTAAATCCTTTATATGGTGTTTCGGCCACAACAACAACCACAATTGGTAGTGGCGAAGAAATGAAACAAGTTGTGACTATGGATGATTTCTCTTTCTATGGCGGAATAGCTAGCAATCTAGTTTATTCAACAGCATTATTCTTCGGAGGTGCTTGCTTATTTAAGAAAAGAGATGTTAAATAATAAAGGACAAAAAATTTTCTTAGCAAAAATAGTCGGCTTAATCGTCTTATATATGAGAGGCGAATATAAGCCTCTCCCCCCAGCGCATTACAAACATTAACACTTGTTATCTATGCCGACAGACAAAAATGCGCTAAACTAAAATTGTCTATTGTCTCTTTAGCAATAGAGTCTCCCTTTTTAAAGGTTACTGGTCCCCCGATCGGTAATCTTTTTCTTTTAGCAGCTTTTCGTTTTATAATCGTCTTAATGGGTGAGAGGTGAAAAATATGAAAAAAATAATGATGGCCGTTGCGCCTTTGCTCATCTTGACATCATGCGCTAACCAAGCGAGTTTAGCAAAACTTAATAAATTTGCTTTAAACAAACCAAACAAAGCTTTTAACACTGTTCCAACAAAATCATTAGATAAAAGTTATATTGGTTCTTTAAAAGAGTTCTCTATTGATTTCCTTCAACAGACAAATGAAGAATCTATTGAAAACCCAGTCTTCTCACCAATGTCAATCGCCACATGCTTCTCTATGGCCTATGACGCCGCAGATGGGGAAACTAAAAAAGAAATAGGGGAACTACTCCATTATGATGAAGAATCATTTAATCATCTTGAAGAAATCAAAAACGCTTTATTAAGATCGGCGATTAACGACGCTAAAAAGAATACTTATTTAAATATTTCTCAATCATTCTGGATCGATCAACATTCAACAATACATGAGGATTATTTAAAAACACTTCAAGACTATTATTTTGCTGAAGCTTATCAAGGCGATTTACCTAACATGTATAACGAAGTGGCGGATTGGATAAATGATAAAACTAAAGATTATCTTGGTGTCAAAGGTGAAGATTTCCAAGAAATGCTTATGGGCGCTACGTATGCACTTTTAAATACTGTTTATTTGAAATCCGCTTGGACTAACGAATTCAAAGAAGATCGTAACTATAAAGGTGATTTCGCCAACATTGGTGCAACCTCTACTAAAGTCACATATATGGAAACAAAAGTGGAAGATTCATATTATTTCACTGGAGAAGGCTATATGATTTCCTCTCTTCCGTTTGAACACGACTTACAGTTTAGAATGCTTTTACCAAATGCTGACGCTAATTACACTGAAGTATTAAGTAATAGAACTGCATTGGATAATTTATTAGCTCTTCCATTAAACACATACGGAGTTGCGGATAATGCAAGCGGTGTTACCCAAAGAGGTACAGTTGAATATACAATTCCACAGTTCAAAGTAAGAAGTAAGTTTAATTTAGTTAATATGTTTAGAGAAATGGGTGTAGTGGAGCCATTTAAACCTGGCTATGCTGATTTTCCTAAATTTAGTGGCGGTTATATCTCTGCCGCACAACATGAAGCTGGCTTTGAAACTAACAATAAGGGTGCTGAAGGTGCGGCATACACGATCATTGTTGTAGCAAAGAGTGCTATGCCAGAAGAGCCAATTGAATTTAAATTAAATCGTCCATTCGCTTATGCGGTGACCACCAAAGAAGGAATTCCTGTCTTTATGGGCAAAGTAACAAGCCTTCCTAACGCATAAAATCACACTATTTTTAAGACTATTGATAATTTTGGTCAATAGTCTTTTTTTATGGTATAATTTGTTAGATATGGCTAACAAAGAATTAGAGAAAAAAGTTCAAGAACACGAAGAGAGAATGGCTTCTGGCCAGCCTAGAGATAAAAAGACCACTCTTAAGTATGTTTTAAATATTTCCATTATTTTAATCGTTACTGCTTTTGCAATCTTCTTTGCTATTAAAGATGACGCTAATGAAATTTGGGGTTATCTATCTACTGCTAATGTTAATTATCTTTTGGTCATTCTTGCTATTATGGCGGGATGTGTTTTGGTAAGAAGTTTCATTCTTTTCTGCTTTGCTCATTTGTTCACAAGAAAATATCATTTCCATCAAGCAATCGCTGTTGACCAAATTGGCCAATTTTATAATGCGATTACTCCTGGTGCTAGTGGTGGTCAAATCATGCAAGCTTACACCTTTAAAAAGCAAGGTGTGCAAGTCTCCAGTGCGGTTTCTATCTTAGCGATGTATTCCATCGTTTATCAGGCAGTATTAATTGTCTTTGGTATCGTCTCATTTATCGTTAAATATGACTTCATCAATTCTCTTGGTACATTTAAAACTGGCATTAAGATTAATGAAGTTCCTGTAGATCTTCCAATTTGGCCTTTAACAATTATTGGCTTTATCTTAAACCTTGGTGTTATTGCAATTGTGTTTTTAATGGGCTATTGGCATGGCTTCCATAATTTCGTTATGGGTCCAGTTGTTACGTTCTTAAACAAAATTAAACTTGTTAAGAATCCAGATAAAACAAGAGAAAACCTCCGCATTCAAGTGGAAAACTTCAAAATTGAATTCAGACGTTTAAGCACTAATATCCCGTTCTTGCTTTTAATCATTGCTTGCTTTACTGCTTATATGATTCTTAAGTTCTCCGTGCCTTTCTTTGTTGGAAAGGCTTTGGGCAATGAAAGCGCTAATGGTGGTTTCTGGGATTGTATCTTCTTAAGTAACTATCACCAAATGGTGACTGGCTTAGTTCCTGTTCCGGGCAGTGTTGGTATTTCTGAAGCGGTCTTTAACAGTTTATTTATGAATCCGAACAATTATGAAAACGGATTCTTTGCAGCTTTTGAAAATGGTGTAGTTAATGGTCCTAAAACTGTTGCGTTATGCCGCTCCTCATTATTAGTGTGGCGTAGTTCAACATTCGTTATTCCGGTCCTTATTGGTGGCTTTGTCGCTGCTTTCTATCGTTCTTCTCCAAAAAACGAAGCACATATGGGCGACATTCCAAACAGACAAACATTCTACTCCTTACAAAAAGAAACTTATGTTGAAAGATATGAAGAGGTTGCCTCTTTAGTTGAGACTTCGAAACTATCGCGTGAAGCGATACTAGCGAAACTTAAACCGACTAATCGTAAGAAGCCTAAAGATAAGAATAAAAACAATGTTCCAGCGGATATTTCACAAAATGAATATGATGAAGTGGAATTGGATGATTTAGGAGAAAAGTAATGCGTATTGCCATCTTTACTGATACATATCCTCCATTCGTCAATGGTGTTTCAACATCCACTTTCAACCTGGCTAATACATTAGTGGCGCATGGTCATGAAGTCCTTGTTGTAGCGCCTCGCAGTACGGACGGCAAATTAGAACAAATCGGCAATGTCTTATATGTTCCTGGCATCTATTTAAAGAAACTTTATGGCTATAGATTTACAAATATCTTCGCTAATAAGCCAGTGAAAATTATTAAAAACTTCAAACCTGATGTTATTCATAATCAAACAGACTTTACTATTGGTGTACTAGCAAGACGTGTCGCTAAAAAGCTAAAATTACCAATTGTTTATACATATCACACATCATACGAAGACTATACATATTATGCGGTGCGTGGCTTAATGGAACGTTTTGCGAAACGTGTAGTCAGAGTCTATTCTAAAGAACTCGCTAATCGTATGACTGAATTTATTACTCCAAGTGATAAAACTAAAGAATATATGCGTTCAGTGGGCAGTGATGCTTATATTAATGTCATTCCTACTGGTATTGATTTTTCTATCTTTAAAAGCGATAAAATCGATGTTGAAAGAACAAAGAAGTTTAAAGAAGAGCATGGTATTAAAGAAACCACTAAGGTGTTCTTGCTTTTAGGACGTATCGCTAAAGAAAAGAGTATGGACGTCTCAGTTAGAGGCTTTGCACATTATCACCAAAAACATCCAGAAGTAGATAAAAAACTTCTCGTCGTTGGCGATGGTCCATATCGTGAAGATTTAGAATTATTATGTGAAGAATTAGGCATTAGTCATCTTGTTGATTTCATCGGCTTTGTCAGTGGTACAGAAGTGCCTTTCTATTATCATCTTGCGGATATTTATACATCCGCTTCGATTACTGAAACCCAAGGCTTAACATTTATGGAAGCTATGGCAGCGGGTAAAATCGTTTTAGCGAGATTTGATAGTAACTTAACTGGTACCATCATAAACGGCAAAACTGGTTTCTTCTTTACTGATGATGCATCATTTGTCGCTCAAGTGGAAAAGATACTTTCATTAACCAAAGAACAAAAACAAGCCATTATTGATGAAGCTTATCGTGTCGTAGATGTCTATTCTATCGATAAATTTTATAACAACGTAGTGAGGGTTTATAAACGTGCCATCCGTAAATACTGGTAGTCGTAAAGTCAAAGGTATTAAACTCTATAAGGATCATGTGACCTTATCATTTTTTAAAGGTGAGTCATTAAAAATATCAAAAGAAGCCTTTGTGTCTTCTTATTTATACGCCGGTAAGAATTTATCTAGTAAAGAAATTGCTAATTTAGAAGAAATCACTGCGATGAGCACGCTTCTTAATTACGCTTTACAAATTGTGAGTAAAAAACATCTCAGTGAAAAAGAGATGCTAGAAAAACTCATGAAGAAAGAAGATAACTACGCTGCGGCGAAGAAAGTTATCGCCAAATTAAAGGAAAACGATTTATTGGATGATAAAGCCTTTATGGAAGATTTAATTGCGTGGGACAATGAAAGAAATTTCGGTCAAAATAAAATCGTTAAGCACTTAAAAGATAAAGGCATTCCAGAAACTTTAGTTAATAAAGTTAACTTCCCTCAAAGCATTGAGAAAAAGAAAGCCAAAGCCTTACTTGATAAGCTAGATAGGAAATACGCTAAATACGCTTATGAAAGTAAGAAGAAACATGTTTATCAAGCCTTAGTGAGTCAAGGCTATAATCACGATATCGCTAGAGAAGTCACTAATGACTTAAAAAGAAAAAACGATAAAGTGGAACAAAGCCTATTAAGTAGAGACTATGAAAAGATCAAAAGCCGCTACGAAAAGAAATACGAAGGCTATCAATTAAAACAAAAGATATACGCCGCTTTAATTAATAAAGGCTATAAGTATCAAGAGATTAAAAAAGTATTGGAGGATTTTGTATATGAAAATGATTATTGATTTTAATGACCACGAACACGTCGAAGGACAATTCTTATTAGGAAATGTCTCAAAAGGTGTAAACGCTAATGGTGGAGCATATCTCTCCGTTGAACTTAGAGATGCTAGTGGTCAAATCGTTGCTAAAAAGTGGGATGCCACTTTAGCGGACGAACAAATTTTCATTGTCGGCAACGTTTTAGCCATCACTGGTGAAACAAATAAATATAAAGAACAACTACAATTAAAGATTCTAACAGCCGAACTAGTGCCATTAGATGAAATAGATGTCGAGAAGTTTGTTAAAGCTCCTCCAGTCTCTAAAGAGGAATTAATTGAAAAATTTAATAAGCACGTTGCTTCCGTAAAGAATGAAGACTGCCAAAAGATCTTACAATATATGATTAAAAAGTTTGGCGATAAGATCTTCTCCTATCCTGCTGCAGTTTCTATCCATCATGAATATAGTAGTGGTCTATTAATGCATAGTGTCACAATGGCGGACCATGCAGCCTATCTTGCTCCAATCTATGAAGCGGATCATGACTTAATGATTACAGGCTGTCTATTACACGATTTCGGTAAGATCATCGAACTTGAAGGACCAATTGTTTATAAATATTCCTTAGAAGGTAAATTATTAGGTCATATTAGTATCATGTGCGCGGAGATAAGAAAAGCTGCGGATGAACTTAAGCTCACTGGTGAAACTCCATTACTTCTTGAACATATGGTCTTATCACATCATGGGCAACAAGAATTTGGTTCTCCTGTGATGCCATACACTAAAGAAGCCTTATTATTATCCTTAATAGATAATTTAGATAGCAAAATGGTTATCGTAGATAAGGCCCTTCAGGATGTCGAACCAGGAAACTTCTCTAATAAAGTATTCCCATTAGATAATCGTGCCTTCTATAAGCCTATAAAATAAAAGAAAAAAGGATTGATGATAAATAAATCGTCAATCCTTTTAATTTGCCTTCTAGAGGTTGTTTTTAATCGTTTCAGCAATGACTGGAAGGTTTAAACCTTCAACATTAGACTTCATTTCTAATTCGAAGCCATCATGACCTTCATATCGTGGAATAACATGCACATGGAAGTGCTTGACTGTTTGTCCTGCGGCTTCGTAGCAGTTAGTTAAGATATTCACACCTTTAGCCCCTAAGAATTGGATACTAATTTGACCAATACGTTGGGCCACATCCATGACTTTATGCATAAGTTTATCTGGTGTAGATAAGAAGGTGTCATAGTGTTTCTTAGGAATCACAAGAGCGTGGCCCTTAGTGACTTGAGAAATATCAAGGAACGCTAAAACGTCTTCATCTTCAAATAACTTATAACAAGGTATTTCACCATCAACGATTTTACAAAAAACATCTTTTTCCATATATGTTTATCCTCTCAAAACTATGATAGCACAAAAAAGGAGGACTAAGCCTCCTTAATTGTTATTTTGATTAATCGAATAATTCTGGGAATGTTGATTTGAAGTAATCGTAGACTTTTGTGTCATGATACTTGATATCCATCTTTTCGACCCAATGTTTCTTGGACAATGTTTGATATGTATCATTGCTTGCAACTAATTGGACGATTTCGTTGATGTAGTTTTCAAGTTTGTTCATGGCATCGGTTAATTCGTTGCCTTCTAATTCAGCATATGTTGCTTTATTGAGAACTTTACTCTTAATCGCATCTTCCACTAAGACGATGTAGTAGGTGTTATCGCTCTTGAAGAGAATGTCGTTTTGGACTTTTTCATCAGCGATTCTACTTGTCTTTCTGAGGAAGTATTGGCCATTGATCTTACCAACGACGTTGATGAGGTTTTTGCTACCAGCAACTTCGTTTGTCTTCCATTCAGTAGCGGTTGTGTCGTATGAGTATTCAACACAGTTGTCACCGAGTAAGGCATTAGCAACGTTGATATCAAATAATTGATTCTTGATTGCGTCTGGTAAATCACTGACACCGACAGATTTCACATACCAACCTGTGGATGTGTAGTCTTTTAATTGAAGTTCACGTGTTTTGATTTCTTGACCAACTTTAACTGTGTAAGCACCGCTATTGGTGTAGGTGCCTTCGTTTTCAGATAATTTTGGATCATCGTTAATCTTTTCAAATTCTTCCATCATGTCACCATAGTTGGTGCCTGCGAAGTATTTGTAATCAACACCTTGAACAGTAACTGTCTTTAAGGATTCAGCGTCATCACCGAATGCTTCTTTAGATAATTTGTAAGCAGGATTGGTGTCGACTTGGTTAGAGGTATCTCTCATAAAGGCACCGACCCAAGCTTCAGAAACTGTCTTGAAGGAATCGAGTGTAATGTCATCTGTACGGGCGTTATCGAAGATGTAGCTATTAACGAATTTCTTCATTAAGTCTTCAGCCTTAGAGATGTGCTTGCTGTTTTCAGTGATGGATAAGACGCTGATGTGTCTAGCAGATGTACGGCCTAATGTGTCGTAGGATTCATCGAGAATGTATTGTTCAACGAGAAGTTGACGATAGATATCTGGGATGAGTTTGTCCTCGACGTAAGTCGCATCTTGACCTTTTTCTTCTGCTTGGTCTAACGCCGCATTGCTTTGGTAGTTAGCACGGTGGAGGATGTAATCAAGATTACCTTCGATGTTTTCAGCTTGATCTTTGAAGACAGCGTAGTCTTCAACGGCGGCTGTTAAGACACCTTCGAAGAGTTCAGCACCTGTTAATGCACGGACGTTGTTTTCAACATCTGTAGCAAGAGAACGTAAGTACTTTTCTTCTTTGAAAACGTTTCTTTCGCTGTAAGAACCACCAGAGATAGCGGAGTATAATTTTTCAGCAATACGTTTTTCAATGGTTTCCCATTTTTGATTTAAACGTGCATATTCGGATTGGGCTGGAGCAGCATCGTCAGCGACTTCTTTGTTTGTGTCGTCAACACGGTGACCAGCTTTGTTCTTGGTCCAATAAGCACTGTGAGCTTTGATGAATTCATCAGCTTTCTTTTTGTCGCCGTTTTTATAAGAATCAACAGCGGCTTTTAATGTGACTTCTTCACTGCCTTCTTTAGCGGTGACTTTGTTATAGTTACCAAAGACGCTAACAGAGTATTGATATAACAATTCATTTAAGACATCTTGGGCGAGAGTGCCATCACGATATGCATCGTAGATATCTTTGAAATTGTTGTTGTAAATTGTGCCATCATAACCAGTGACTGTGACGACTGGAGAGTTTTTATCATCATAAGCCTTTGGCTTGGCAATAATGTCATCACTACATGAGGCGAGTGCGAATGTGCTGAGTAACGCGATAGCGGATACTTTTAAGATATTTTTACGCATAATAGTAGTAATCTCCTTCCTCAGTGAAGTTGATATATCTTGGGTCTGTGACTGATGTTGGGTTCTTCTTTAATTCATAGAAGTCATCAGCGACCTTTTCAGGAACAAGACGTGTTAAGAGTGGGGAAATTTCACCAGTGATAGCATTTCTTGTTGTGTATTGGGCATCACGGTTATATTCTTGGAGTTCTAACATTTCTGTATATGTTCTCCAGTCATCCGCTAAACCTTCTACTTGCTTATAAGCATTGTTTTCTTTTTGTGCATTGATGTAGTTATCAATAGCGGTACCTAAATCTTTAGCATCATCTTTGAATTCGATGGTGACTTGAGTCTTTAAGTAGTTGTATAAACGATAGTCATATGTCTTATCAAAGGATTTGACATTGTTAAGGATATCGTCTGCACGTTTCTTATAGTCTTCAATGTCTTGACTTTGAATGTAGTTGACATAGGATCTAGCGTTTTCATTGTAGCCTTCTTCACCTGGTAATCTTGTGTCATAGTATGTGGCAAATTCAGCGTAATCATACATAGATTCTTCGATGACCATGAAGTGGATACCGAATTGGCTACGAACACCGACGATAACATTACCTTTTTCATCAACTAAATAGCCATTAGCATTGAATCTTGGTAAGGAAGCATCATAAACTTCATTACTTGCGAGATTGTCGAATTCATCTCTTGGGTTAGCTAATGCGCTATAGTCAGCCTTCTTAGCGTTCTTAATAACGAAAACGTTATGTAAGTTGAAGTATTTGTTCCAAATAATATTTCTTGGATATAAAGCTGTAGAACCACCGGCTAATTTGTTGTTTTTAGCATCAGTTGTAATGTCAGCATATTTACCAAGATTAACAAAAGCTTCGTAAGGAACTTCAACGACGTTTGCAGGCAAAGCATCTTTGACGTCATTGGTAATGCCTAAGCCAGCTTTGATGATATCGGCGGCTGGATCAGCAGCGTTGGCGGTATCATAAATGTTGTCGTAAGCATATAAACCTAAACGGAATTCGTTGACCATTGTTTGACCGACGGAAGAAGCAACGTTTGTAACGATACCAACATCGCCACCTTTTTCGTTAGATGTATCTTCACTCTTTAAAGCGGTTTCAGTGAATGTTTTTTCACCTTTAGCTAAAGTTTGAACGACATCGAACAATTTCTTGGCTTGTTCTTCACTAACTGTGCCTTTGTAGAACTTTTCATTGGCGTTGCCAGCTTCTTCAACCTTCACTAAGATGTGACGGATGTGATATGGCATAGCGGATTTAACATCTTTTTCGGAAGATGTACCATCAGCTTTGACACCTAAGAATTCTGCTTTTAAGTCGTCGGCTGTGTATTCATCAGCGAACCAGTTTTGCATTACTGTCTTTTCTTTGTCGTAGATGAAATATTCTTTTAAGCCTTTTTCATCTTTAACGTTTTTACTTTCGAGGATTGATTTCCACTCAGTGTCGTAACTGGTACCATTGTTCTTGGCATTTTTATCAGCTTGATCTTTTTGTTCTTTGACTTGGTTTGTAGCCCATTTTTCAATTTCGTTGTAATTCATTTCGCCTTTAAAGCCTTTTTCTTTAAATTCGTAGCGAATTAAAACTTCTAAGATTTTGTCATAGAACTTGCTGATACCATTTGTTGTACCGTTGTAGGCATTGTAAACATCATCAGTTAAAAGAGCGACCTTTTCTTTACTACCATAAGGAGTAAATGTAACGATTGCATTTTTATCTGAAGTGACGTTGCCACAGGCGGACAAAGCCATAGCAGCAATGAAGCCAGTAACTAGTGTTATTGATAGTTTACTTTTCTTCATTTTTAACTCTCCTTTTTCAAATAACAGCGCGAATATTATAAATATTCTAATTTTTTTATGCAACAAGTTTGTTAACAAACCGCTTCTTATCGTATGAAAAGCATGTTCGAAAAAACAAAAATTATCGTATCGTTTGATTAAAAAGTTTCTTATTTGTAGAATATCTCACGGAATTTGAGGTAAGAGGTATGTCTACTTTAAAAATAATCAACTTACACGCTAGTGTTGACGGAAAAGAAATCTTGAAAGGCGTAAATCTTGAAGTATCTGAAGGTGAAACAGTAGCGTTACTCGGTCCTAATGGACACGGCAAATCGACATTGCTAAGCGTTATCATGGGCCATCCAAGATATGAAGTTACAGAAGGCAGCATTTATTTTGATGATAAAAATGTCTTAGAGTTATCTGTTGACGAACGTTCTAAACTTGGATTGTTTTTAGGCATGCAATCACCTAGTGAGATTCCAGGCGTTATTAACTCTGATTTTCTAAAGGCTGCAGTTAATGCCCGCAGAGAAAAACCAATTTCTACATATAATTTTTATAAAGTATTAGACCAAGCCACAAAAGAATTAAAAATGCCATTCGATTTAGCGACTAGATCATTAAACGAAGGCTTCTCTGGTGGTGAAAAGAAGAGAAATGAAATCCTTCAAATGGAATTATTAAAACCGAAACTCGCAATGCTTGATGAAATCGACTCTGGTTTAGATGTCGATGCTATGCAAGTTGTCGCTGATGTCATTAATAAAGAAAAAGCTGAAGGCCATGGTTTCCTCGTGATTTCTCACTATGCTCGTTTGTATGACATGATTCACCCAACAAGAGCGGTCGTCATGATTAATGGTCGCATCGTTTTAGATGGTGGACCAGAAATCTTCAAACGTATTGACCAAACTGGCTATGAATTCATCAAGACAGAATATGGTGTCAAAATTGAAAAAGACGATGTCGAAATGAATAAAGTTTCCATCGGTACATGCGCTGTGAAGGAAAGCATTAAGTAATATGGAAAGAACTATTATTTCCGACATCAAAAATACTATCTCCAGTGGTGATTATTTCATTGATGGTGCTTTTCTATCTGGTGAAAAAGTTGAAATCGAAATAGAGGTTAATTCAGTTTGCGATATTCTTTTAGATAATTTAAAAGATATTAAAGATTTAAATATTGTTATTAATCAAGATAGTAATGTTAGATTATCATTCATTGCTGAAGATGAAATGAAATCATCAAATATCAATATTACAGTGAAGAATAACGCTACACTTAATGGATATTTCGCTGATTTTGCGGAGAAAACACTAGAACTTCATTGTAAGGTCAACTTAGTGGAAGAAGGCGCTACATGTACATATAAGGTAGCTTCTTTAGTCGCTGGCGAAGACAAGAAACTAGTGGATGTTTCTATCGACCACGTTTCACCAAGAACGTATGGTAAATTTGATTGCTATGGAATTTGCAAAGATAATGGCAAAATTGTTGTCGCTGGAACATCCCATGTTTTTAAAGGCGCGGTGAAAAGTAAAGCGCAACAAAATTCCAAAATAATGGTCTTCGATGAAAGCAGTGATGCTTCCACAGAACCAATTTTAAAAATTGATGAAAACGATCTTGAAGCTAGCCACGGTTCAGTTGTTGGCAAGATTAATGATGAACACTTATTCTACTTAACTTCCCGTGGATTAAGTGAAGAAACCGCTAAAGAATTAATTACTTGGGGCTACTTAAACCCAATTCTTGAAGGTTTCAAAGAAGAAGACGTCAAAAATCATATTTCTTCTTTAATTGAAAGGAGAATGTAATATGTACGACGTTTATAAGATTAGAAAAGAGTTCCCAATGTTAACAGGTGATATTAAGATGCAAAATAAGCCTCTTGTTTTCCTTGATAACTGTTCAACCACATTCAAACCACAATGTGTCATCGATGCAATTACTGAATATTATACAAAGTATAATAGTAACTCTCATCGCGGGGATTATGATCTTTCTTATAAAGTTGACGTCATGATTGAAGAAACCCGTAAAGAAGTTGCTACTTTAGTGAATGCTGAACAAAATGAAGTTGTTTTCACTGATGGAGCAACTGGTGCGTTAAATTTAGTGGCCTACGGTTATGGCTTAAAGTTCCTTAAAAAAGGTGATGAAATTGTCATCAGTGTCGCTGAACATGCTTCTAATGTTCTCCCATGGTTTAGAATCGCTGAATTAACAGGCGCAGTTATTAAATATGTTGATATCGTTGACGGCAAGATTCTTCCAGAGAACTTAAGAAAAGTCATGAGCAAGAACACTAAGATTGTTTCTTTAGCCCAAGTCGGTAACGTCTTAGGCTATGTCGAAGATGTTAAAGAATTCGCAAAAATTGCTCATGAATTTGGCGCAATTATGGTCGTAGATGGTGCACAGTCTGTGCCACACTTAAAGGTCGATTTTAAGGACCTTGGTATCGACTTTCTCGCTTTTTCAGCGCATAAAATGTGTGGTCCAACAGGTATCGGTGCTCTCGTTGGTAGATATGAATTGTTAAACGCGATGGACCCATTTGTGTCTGGTGGTGGTATGAACTCTATCTTTAAGAAAGATGGTACAGTTGATTACCGTTTACCTCCATATAAATTTGAAGCGGGTACACTTAATATTGCTGGCATCTTAGGTTTTGGCCGTGCGGTTAAATTCATTAAAGAAATCGGCATTGAAAATATTCATAAGCATGATGAAGAATTAATCGACTACGCTATCGAAAAACTTAAAGATTATGAAAATATCATTATCTACAATAAGGATGCTAGAAATGGCATTTTGACATTCAATATCAAAGGTGTTTTCCCTCAAGATGAATCCACATTGCTTAACTATAAAGGTATTGCGATTCGTTCTGGTGAACATTGCGCGAAACTATTAGATAACTATTTAGATACAAAAGCGACATGTAGAATGTCGACTTACTTGTATACAAGCAAAGAAGACATCGATACATTCGTCGATGCAATTATTAATGGAGGTGACATTTTAGATGCCTACTTTAACTAACGATATGATGAGATCCATCATCATGGACCATTATTCTGATCCACAAAATAAACACCAACCTCCTAAGGAAGGCTATGAAAAAGTCCATATGCATTCTGATAACTGCATTGATGATTTAGATATCTTCTTGTTAGTGGAAGGTAATATCATCACTGATGCCTGTTTTGATGGCACAGCCTGCACGATTTCCACATCAAGCACAGATATTATGTGCGATTTATTAAGAGGAAAAGAAATCACTGAAGGCAGAAAAATTATTGATGCCTTCCATCATATGATGCACGAAGAAGAATTCGATGCAGAATTATTAGATGAAGCAATTGTGTTTATTAACACAAGCAAACAAGCAGCACGAATCAGATGCGCGACCATTGGTTGGAATGCCGCAGAAGAGATTCTAAAGGATAAGTAATATGTCAAAAGACGAAGTTAAATTCCAAGAAGATTATAAATACGGTTTCAAAGACAAAGATACTTCCATTATTAACACAGGCATCGGTCTTACCGAAGATGTTGTTAGACAAATATCTAAGTTAAAAGGTGAACCAGAATGGATGCTTGAGTTTAGACTCAAAGCTTTTAAAGCATTCCAAGAAATGCCTATGCCAAGTTTTGGCCCAGATTTATCAATGCTTAATTTTGATTCCTATACATACTTCACTCGTATGGCAAATGGTGAAGCGAAATCATGGGATGATGTTCCAGAAACTGTTAAAAACACTTTCCAAAAATTAGGTATTCCAGAAGCAGAACAAAAATATCTCGCTGGTGTATCCACTCAATACGAATCTGAAGTTGTTTATCATAACATGCTTAAAGAAGTGGAAGAAAAAGGTGTTATTTTCCTTTCCACTGATATGGGTTTAAAACTCTATCCTGAAATCTTTAAGAAATATTTTGGTACAGTAGTGCCAATTAGAGACAACAAGTTCTCCGCTTTAAACGGTGCTTGCTGGTCTGGTGGTTCATTTGTGTATGTTCCAAAAGGTGTACATTTAGAAAAACCATTACAATCCTATTTCAGAATTAATAATGAGAAAACTGGCCAATTTGAAAGAACATTAATTATTGTTGATGAAGGCGCGGATGTCCATTATGTGGAAGGCTGTACCGCTCCATCATATTCCAAAGAATCATTACACTCTGGCGTTGTTGAAATCATTGTTTTAAAGAACGCCAAATGTCGTTACTCAACAGTACAAAACTGGAGCACAAATATTGTGAATTTGGTTACTCAGAGAGCTATTTGCTATGAAGGTGCTTCTATGGATTGGATCGATGGTAACGTCGGTTCAGGTACAAATATGAAATACCCAGCGGTCATTTTAGCGGGTGAAGGCGCTAAAGGTACATGTATCTCTATCGCGGTCGCTGGTAAGGGCCAATATCAAGATGCTGGCTCTAGAATGATTCATTTAGCCAGTAACACATCATCCACAATTATTTCTAAATCAATTGTCAAGGGTGGTGGTGTCGCTAACTATCGCGGAACTGTCAGACATATGAAGAACGCTAAAAACTGCAGAAGCCATGTGGAATGCGATACTTTAATTCTCGATGAACAATCATATAGTGATACCATTCCAAATAACGAAGTTAAAAATAATACTTCCTATATTGAACATGAAGCCACAGTGAGTAAAATATCTGAGGATCAATTATTCTATTTGATGTCACGTGGCATTTCTGAAAAAGATGCGACCCAAATGATTATCATGGGATTCATTGAACCATTTAGTAAAGAACTCCCAATGGAGTATGCAGTTGAATTGAATCAACTTATTAAAATGGATATGGAAGGTAGTGTCGGTTAATGTTTGATTACGATGTAATTGTTGTTGGTGGTGGACATGCAGGCCTTGAGGCCGCTTTTGCTTGTGCCCACATGAACAAGAAGACATTACTTTTAACCTTAAATAAAGAAATGATTGGTAACATGCCATGCAATCCATCTATCGGTGGTTCCGCTAAAGGTATTGTTGTTAGAGAAATCGATGCTTTAGGTGGCATGATGGGTATTGCGGCCGATCATCATTACTTACAATTAAAAATGCTTAACACTGGTAAAGGCCCTGGCGTGCAATGCTTACGAGCCCAACAAGATAAGCTCGAATATCCAAAATATTGGCAAGAATTAGTGGCCAAAGAAGAGAACCTTACTTTAGAAGAAGGTATGGTCACCGCTTTGATTTGCGAAAACGATGCAATTCACGGTGTAATTCTCGAAAACGGCGCAAAAGTCCGCTCAAAATGTGTAATTTTAACAACTGGTACCTATATGGAAAGTCGGATTTTCCGTGGCCACGATGTTAAGGATGAAGGCCCAGATGGACAAAAACCATCCTTAGGTCTTTCACCATTTTTAAGAAGTATTGGTATTGAAACATTTAGACTTAAAACCGGTACCCCTCCAAGAATTAAAAGAGATTCAATTGACTTTAGTAAAGCCACTCCTCAACCAGGTACAAATAAACACTTAGCTTTCTCTTACGAAACAAAAGAATTCATTCCTATTGAAGAACAAGAACTCTGCTATTTAGTTTACACTACACCAAGAACACATGAAATCATTAGAGAGCACTTAAAAGACTCTGCTTTATTTAGTGGTTTGGTGACTGGTGTTGGCCCAAGATATTGCCCATCTATTGAATCAAAAATTGTCACTTTTGCCGATAAAGAAAGACACCAATTATTCTTAGAACCAGAATCTAGATACACCGATTCTATTTACTTACAAGGTTTTTCAACATCTATGCCTGTAGAAGTCCAAGAAGAAATGGTGCGTTCTTTACCAGGTTTTGAAAATGCTGTTTTCCTTAAATACGCATATGCGATTGAGTATGACGCAATCAGAACAGAAGAATATGGTTCAAATCTTGAAATCAAAAAATGGCCAGGTTTATTTATTGGCGGTCAAATTTGTGGCACATCCGGCTATGAAGAAGCCGCTGCTCTTGGTTTAATGGCGGGTATCAATGCTTGCTTAAAGATTGATGGCAAAGAACCATTAGTGTTACGTCGTGATCAAGCCTATATTGGTGTCATGATTGATGATTTAGTAACTAAGGGTACTGAAGAACCATATCGACTTATGTCATCTCGCGCGGAATTCCGCTTAATCTTAAGGCACGATAACGCTGATATGAGATTAACCGAAATCGGTCATGAAATTGGTTTAGTTAAAGAAGAGAGATATTCTCACTATATTAACAAAGTTAATAATATTAATAAGGTTATAGAAATTCTTAAATCTATTTATTTGGGTTCAAGAAAAGAAATTAATGAATGGTTAGAAAGCATTAATTCAAATCCACTTCAAGGTGGTATCCAAGCTTTTGAATTATTAAAAAGACCAGAAGTCTCTTATGTTGATTTAGTAAAATTTGTTCCCGAAATCAAAGATATTGAATTAGATGAATTCGCTATTGAAGAAGTGGAAATCATCGCTAAATATGAAGGCTATATTGTTAAGCAAATTAGAGAAGCTAAGAATATGGCGAAATTAGAAGAAATGAAAATCCCTAGTGATATGGATTTCTTAAATATGGATGGTTTAGCCTTAGAGGCCAGACAAAAACTAGATAAAGTGAGACCAATGACCATAGGTCAAGCCTCTCGTATATCTGGTGTTAATCCAAGTGATATTAGTGTACTAATCTTTAATGTGAGGAAGATCCATGAATAAAGAAACATTTGTTAAAGAATTAAATAGTCGTGGTATTAACTGCAACGAACAACAGTTAGATCTCTTATGGGATTTCATGAGACATGTTTTAAAAACAAATGAAAGTTTCAATCTTACTGCGATTAAAGATGAGGAATCATTTGTCGAAAAGATGCTCTTTGATAGTGCACTTCTTTTAAATAATCAAAACTTTGAAGGATTAGATGTTTTAGATATCGGTGCAGGCGCTGGTTTCCCAAGTGTTGTATTATCAATTCTTTCTCCAAAAGCCCATGTTTTTGCCCTTGATAGCACCGCTAAAAAAGTGAAGTTCATTGAAGACTACGCAAAGGAAAAGAGCCTAGACGTCACCGGAATAACGGCTCGTGCAGAAGAATTTGCTAGAGAAAATAGAGATAGATTTATGGTTGTTACTGCAAGAGCGGTTGCCTCTTTAAGAATCCTTATCGAATTAGCGGTTCCTCTCCTTAAAGTCGGTGGTGTATTTATCGCCATGAAAGGCCCAGGTTTTGAACAAGAAATTGAAGAAGCTAAAGGTGCTTTAAAGAAATTAAACTGTGAGATTGATTACATCTATGAAGATCAATTACCAGAGTCAAATGAAAGCAGATCGTTTATTTATATTAAAAAGATAAAAGAAACACCTAAAAAATACCCACGTTTATATGGGGAAATAAAAAATAAAGCACTATAATCTTTTATTTGTAAAATAAAGGTATATAATAGAAATCACTTCAGGGCAGCGAAAAGCGACCGGCGGTAAACCCCGCGAGCCTCAAGATGAGGCAGGAACTTGTGAAATTCAAGTGGCGACAGTAAAGTCTGGATGAAAGAAGTACGTTTTTTAGGCCTTGGGAAAGGTCTATTTTTTATGAAAAGAAAATTCAGAAACATTGAAGAGATCGTTACCAGGTTAGTGACTATTGCCATTCTTGCAGCGTTAGGGGTGGTGCTTATGTCACTTGTGCAAGTTCCATATCCAATTGCACCTTGGTTAAAGATTGAAATCAGCGAATTAACCACAATTATTGGTTATGCGCTTTATGGGCTTCCTGGTGGAATTGCCATCTCCGTTATCAAAACACTAGCAAACATGCTAATTAGAGGTCCATCTGCTCTTGGCTTAGGAGATGCAACAGCCTTTATCACATCATGTATGTTCATTATTGGCTTATTTGTTACAAGTCGTTTGAAATTATTTAAAAAAGGATTAGGCTTCCGCGTTATTGCTTATGCAGCAATCACTCTCTTTGTATCATTTGTGATGACATTATTGAATGCTCTATTTATCACACCAACATACTTAGCGGTCTTCGGTCCAAATCCAAAATTCACAACCTGTTTTGATGAAGGCGCTATTCAAGGCGTCACCTCTTACCTAACAGGCAAAAAAGATGTTGAGGCAAATGGCTGGATGTACATTGGCGCAATTAGTTATGTCTATGGCCCATTCAATTTAATGAAAGCGGCGGCATGTTGCCTATTATATGAAGCTATCTTCAACAGATTAATCTTTGTTTTTATGAGAAGATCAGCGTTCTTTAAGAAATATTTTGTGGGCAGTATCTTCACTAAAAAAGAAGAGGAAGTTAATCCTGACCTTGCTGTAGAAGAAGAGAAACCACAAGAATAGTGGTCTTAAAGGCACAAAAAAACTAGGTCAATTAAGGCCTAGTTTTTTGTTGTATTTTACTCTTCAACAGAGATTGCACCAACTGGGCATACGCCAACTGCGTCTTCATCAGCTTCGCCTGTTACTGGAGCGGCTGGACCTTCATCAGAGAATTTGAAATCATCTGGATAGGAGCCGACACAAGCGCCGCACATAATGCAAGATGCAGCATCAATTTTTACTCTTTTCTTAGCCATGAGTAATGCCTCCTTGGGTTATATACATTGATTATATCTATTTTGATTGTCTATTTTCAATAGTGAGGGAACAAATTGCTATAAAAAGTTATTTTTTATTCAAAAAGCATTCTAATTAAATTAGAATATACGTGATTGGACTATTTATGAGCGAAACCAGATTAGAAAAATACAAAAAATATCGTCAATCTATTAATGAATTTAAATCAATTAATAACGAGCCTGAATCTATTAAAGAAAGAAACAGCAGTATCGTTAGTGATAAGATGAATACAACATCCACTCTTCCTTTGGAAGAGGTTTTGGGTAAAATCGATAATCAAGAAATCGAGGCAGCCCCAAAACGTCTCATCACTAAGAAGTATATTACCATTGGCTGTGTTTGCTTAATCGGCGTGTTATTAATTGTTGGTATCATCATCTTCGCAGTCTTTGCATGGAGGAAGTAATATGAAAATCGCTATTGCTATTGACGGCCCTGCCGCAGCAGGAAAATCCACAATCGCCAAGAAAGTGGCGCTCATGAGAGGTTTCACTTACATTGATACAGGTGCGATGTATCGTGCTTTTACTTGGTATTGTTTACAAAAGGGTGTTGATTGCCAAGATGAAAAAGCTTGTTGTGCTTTAATTCCAGAAGTGAACATCGAATTAAAACCAGGTTATGTTGTCTTATGTAATGGTGTTGATGTCAGTAAACCAATTAGAGGTACTGATGTTTCTGGTAATGTCTCATATATTGCTTCCTATAAAGATATTCGTTTAGCTTTAGTTGAACTTCAAAGAAAAATGGCGGAAAAAGATTCTGTTATTATGGATGGCCGTGACATCGGCACATATGTTTTACCAAATGCTGAAGTGAAAATCTTCCAAGTCGCTTCCGTTGAAAAAAGAGCGGAACGTCGTTATTTAGAAAACCAAGAAAAAGGTATCGCGTGTACCTATGAAGATATTGTCGCTGATGTAGAAAAGAGAGACTACATTGATTCTCATCGTGCATTTGCCCCTCTTAAACCTGCACCAGATGCAATTCACTTAGACACATCTAACTTATCTATTGATGAAGTAGTGGCTGAAGTGAATAAAATTATTGATCAAAAATTAGTGGAGAAGAAATAAGTATATGGCTCAAGGAATCGTTGCAATTGTTGGCTCACCTAACGTCGGCAAATCGACGATTTTTAATCGTATGATTGGCGAAAGACACGCCATTGTCGATGATGAAATGGGCATTACTCGTGATAGACTTTATGGTCAATGCGAATGGCTTGGCCATCACTTCTCTTTGATTGATACAGGTGGTATTGAAATCGTTAATCGTCCATTCCAAGAACAAATTCGTATGCAAGCGGAAATCGCCATAAATGAGGCGGATGTGATCGTATTTGTGGTCGATGGCAAGCTTGGAATTACCACTGACGATAGAGTGGTTACAACCATTCTCAGAAAAGTTAAAAAGCCAATCATTTTGGCTGTTAATAAAATTGATGAAGGTTCCCATATGGCGGACGCTCAAGAATTCTATGGTTTAGGTCTTGGTGAACCTCATGTTGTTTCTGGCGCACACGGTATTGGTATTGGCGATATCTTAAATGAAATCGTTAAATACTTGCCAGAAAACACCGAAGAATTAGAAGAAGATAAAGTCACATTCTGCGTTGTTGGTAGACCTAACGTTGGTAAATCTTCTTTAACCAACGCAATCCTTAATCAAGATCGCGTTATCGTTAGTAATATCTCTGGTACAACCAGAGACTCTATTGATACTCCGTTTAATAGAAATGGTAAAAACTATTTAGTTATCGACACTGCGGGTCTTAAAAAGCGTGGTAAGATTTATGAATCTATTGATAAATATTCTGCGATACGCGCGCTTAAAGCTATTGAAAGAAGTGAAATTGTCTTATTAGTGCTCGATGGTAAAGAAGGCATTACTGAACAAGATAAGCACGTCATTCAATACGCAACTGACCTACATAAAGCGATTATCATTGTTGTTAATAAATGGGATTTAGTGGACAAGCAAACTAATACCATGAGCGATTATGTCAAAATCATTCGCGAAGAATATAAGTTCTTAGATTACGCGCCAGTAGTGTTTGTTTCCGCCCTTAAAAAGCAAAGACTTGATACTCTTTTTGAAACACTTGATACGGTGCACGCTGCATACTATACAAGAATTAAGACAAGTTTGCTAAATGAGGTCATGCAAGATGCTCAAATCATGAACCAAGCCCCAAATTTCAATGGTGGTAGACTAAAAATCCTCTATGCGTCACAAGTTAGTAGCGCCCCACCTACAATTGTTTTATTCGTAAATGACCCTAACTTCATGCACTTCTCATATCAAAGATATATTGAGAATCGTTTAAGAGATACATTTAATTTTGATGGCACTCCAATTCGCATAGTTTTAAAGAAACGAACGAACCAATCTAAATAAAAAACTACTAATTGTTTATAAAAATTCATACTTTTTTTGAAAAAGATGTTATACTTAACCTAGAAATAGGATTATCTTGCTAATTCATTTCAACAAAAAGGGAGCATTTGAACATGAAGAAATTCAACAGAAGAGACCTTGTTCAAATTGTTGCAGATGAAGCGCATTTATCCAAAAAAGACGCTCGTGCAGCATTGGACATCTGTTTCGGTGAAATTGAAAAAGCCTTATTAGAAGGCCAAGAAGTCAACATCACTAACTTCGGTGTATTCACACCAAAAACTCGTCAATCTCGTGACGGTACACATCCAAAACAACATACCCGCATCAAGATTGCCGAATCCCGTTCAGTGAGCTTCAGACTTTCTAAAGCTTTAAAAGGCAAATTGAACGCGTAGTTCAGTTTAAAAAGAAAATCAGCGGAAACGCTGGTTTTTTTGTGCTCTTTTTATAAAAAGTGTAGAATAATAGCATGGACAAGAATCTAGTATCATTTATTGAACTCGCTAATGAGTTTAACAAACATGGTTATCAGTTATATCTCGTCGGTGGCACGGTTAGAGATTATCTTTTAAATGAACCGTTAACGGATATGGACGCCGTTAGTGAAGCTACGCCAGAAGAAATCATAGCGTTTTTGCCTAAGGTGGATACCACTTTTAAAAGATTTGGTTCTTTAAAATATAAGACAAGTGATGGACTTAAGTTTGATATTACGACTTTAAGAAAAGAATCTTCTTATGAAGATAGTAGACATCCAAACAAAGTTATCTTCGTTAAAGATTTAAAAGAAGATTATTTAAGAAGAGACTTTACTGTGAATGCCTTATATATGAATAAAGATTTAAAAGTCATAGATTATTGTCACGGTCAAGAAGACCTTAAAAATAATATCTTAAGAATGGTGGGTAATCCTGATATTAGAATCAAAGAAGACCCACTTAGAATCTTAAGAGCAATTAGATTCCATTTAATGCATCATTTAAAAATTGAAGGAACATTATTAAAAGCAATGCATGATAACTTTGATTTATTGAAAAATATTACTGACGCAAAGATTAGAAGTGAACTAAATAAAATCGATGACAATGTCATTAATCAAAAAGAAAAAATGGATATTTTTGCACAATTTGATATAGCAAACCTAGTGGGTGTGATAAAGTAATAGCATGATTAGTGAAGCAGTAGATTTTCATTTCTTACTTTTAGAAAACTATAAAAAACTCAAAATCAGTGAGAACCAATTAGCGATCATCCTCATGATGGATCACCTTATTTCATATGGTGATACTTTTGTGACTGCGGATTTATTATCTTTAAAGATGTCTTTAGATATTAAAGAGATTGATAGATTACTCGCTGATTTATTAACACGTGGTTTAATCGAATATACCACGGCAAATGGTAAAACCATTACTTCTTTAAATCCGCTTAAAGAAAGACTTTATCGTGAGTTCCAAATCAGCGTTTCTAAAGAAAACGAAGTAAGAAACAATAAAACAATCAGTGACCAGCTAACTAATATTTATGAAAATTTCCAACAAGAATTAGGTCGTAGCTTATCCCCAACGGAAGTTAGCACAATTAGAGAATGGGTAGCGATGGGTTACACTGATGAAATCATTATTAACGCATTAAAAGAAGCCATTAGCCAAGGCAAGAAATCAATTAAATCAGTCGATAAAATTTTATTAACATGGGCCAAAAGAGAAGAACTTGAAGCCGAAGGTAAAACATCCATTAAGGATGATTGGACTAATAATTTAGAAGAAACCATTCGTATCGCAAAAACTCCATGGCTTGATGAAGATGATGAAGACTAATATCAAGCCTTTATTAGATTATTTAGATGAAATATTACCCACTGCTAAGTGTGAACTTTTATATTCTAAAGATTATGAATTAGTCATCGCGGTGATGCTCTCCGCTCAAACAACTGATAAATCAGTTAATGCAGTCACACCAATATTATTTAAGAAATATCCTTCACTTACCGCTTTATATGATGCTCCATTAGAGGACATTGAAGATATTATTAAACCAATAGGTTTGTATAAAAACAAAGCGAAGAATCTTAAAGGCATTGTTAAAGATTTAGTGGATCGTTTTAATGGTGCGGTGCCATCAGATAAGGAAGAGTTAATGACTTTACCAGGAGTTGGTAATAAAACCGCTGGTGTCATTAGAGCGGAGATTTTCCAAATCCCAGATTTACCAGTGGACACTCATATTTTAAGAATTAGTAAAAGGCTCAATCTTGCTAAAAAAGATGATGAACCAATTGATGTGGAAAGAAAGCTTAAAAAAATCATCCCTGAAGAGAGATGGATTAAGTCGCATCACCAATTAATTCATTTTGGTAGATACTATTGTTTAGCCCGTTCGCCTAAATGCGAAAACTGCAAAATAAGCGACATGTGCATATATAAAGGTAAGTAATTATTTGAAATATAATTGATTGACAGCATCAAGATAATGGAGTCTTGGTGCATAGTCTTGTTTGATTAAAACAGCGTCCTTTTTGAACACATCATAAGGGATAGATTTTCTATCACCATGTTCATAGAAGTTTATAACAAATGATGCATCTAATAAATAGATTTCATCTTTCATTTGGAAAGAGATAATAAAGAAAGCAATGCCACCATGTTTAAGAACATTTTTAAGGTGAACAATTTGGTGTTCACTAATATTACTTAAAGGAAAAGCGGTATTTGATTTAGTATTCTTAGCTTCAAAATCAATATATCTACCTTTATAAACACCGTTATAGTCAGTAGTGGACTGCTTTTCAAAATAGGCGTCAATAATTCTCGCACCTTTACTATAATCAACTTTAACTATGTTAATTGGAGTTGGTCTTTTGTTAATGAGGGCAATACCCATGTCACGATAATAGTCATTAGAAAGATTGATATCTTCTTCTAAAGACATACCACGGTTTGCCGCACTTAAAAGGGTGTGATGAGTTTTTTCAGTTTTATTATCGCTTTCTTTCTTTTGGTAAGTTTTGCCGTTTGGGTATCTCATGCGATATATTTTCTTATTTCCTCTTCAAACTCTTTATATGATACATCTTCGTTGCTAGCGAGTTTTTTCAAAACTGCGGCAACTGGAACTGGGAAGTGATTGAATGTTTTTAAGACTTTCTTATATTCCTCTAACAAGAGATTGCTCTTTCTCATAGTGGTGTCATATAACCACGCTAAGTTTTCAGCGTCCACTGCAGGATCATGTGCCGGGCCAGCTTGTTTAACACCAAAGGCATCGCAGTATCTAATTAAAGAAAGCGGATTGCCCTTATCATCACGCATGAATTCAGAGATGAAAGCACTGAAGTCAATGTAGTTTTGTTGAATGCATTGAACGATTTCTTTTGGGAAATCAAAACTATATGAGATAGAGGAAGATAAAATCTTCATATCGTGATTACCAAAGGTAATAAAAGAAGATTTCTTGAATGATAAGCCAACATATTTTCTAAGTTCGCTCATTGCAGTAAAGAAGGTGACGCCTTTTTGCTTGAGCATATCTTCAGTAATGCCAGTTAAATCTGTGACAATTTTGCCCACTCTATTGTGAGCCTTAACGTAAATACGGAATGGTTTTTTACTTTTCTTAATATAACCATGACGGTCAATCACTGCGTGAACAGCACCGATGGCAATCATTTCGTGAGAGAATTGTGTGCCTTCGAAGTCTAGGAAGACTAGTGATTTATGACCTTTTAATAATCTTTCAAATTTCTTCATAAAATCTTTTGATAGTATACCATTAATTTCTCTTTTTTCAAAAGAAAAAAGATTGAATTATGCTATTTTCTCTTATATTATATAAGAAATGGAGCAAATATGGCAGTAAAGCTTTTTCTTAACTCTAAAACAATCTTGGATCACACTTTTCCAATCACTAACGCAAATGCGTATGATGCGGAAGAAGTTGATAAATTCCTAGACATGATTATTCAAGACTACAAACTAGTGGAAGCTAATGTTGTGATTCCTCAAAAAGAATACGAAACATTAATCAACAAAAATAAAGTCTTGGAAAGTGATAAAAGAAAAATTGAAGTGGAGTTAGAAAGATATAAAGCACGCTTCACCAATATTAAATCCAGCGATAATGTCACAACTGACAATATCGAGCTAGTCAGAAAGATCAACGCCTTAGAGAAATTCCTCTGGGCTCACGGTTATAATCCTGACACAATTAAGTAATTAAATAATCCGGTCTGGACAATCGCTGCTCTTGTAGAGGAAAGTCCATGCTCGCACGAGCTGTGATGCTCGTAGTGATTGCGCTAGCGGAAAAAATAACGCTAGGTACGTAGGAGTACGTAACGGCGGGAAGAAACCTAAAGGAAACCATGGTCTAATCCCTGAAAGTGCCACAGTGACGTAGTTTATTAGAAATAATAAAGTGGAACGCGGTAAACCCCACAAGCGAGAAACCCAAATTTGGTAGGGGAGACAAGGAGAGAGAACCGAATTAAACCTTGTAGGCAAATGCCTAGATAAATGATTGTCAAAACAGAACATGGCTTATAGGACCGGACACTCACTAAGGAGAAACAATGAATTTACCAACAAAGATCACATTCGCTAGAATCGTTGCAATAGCATTAATGATTATTACGCTTTTTGTTTTAAGCGTTATCCCAGGATGGCAAACCATCGAATTAGGCAACACGGGTATCAATTTAGTGTACTTAATTATCTTTGCTTTCTTTGTCCTAGCTTGCTATACAGACCACTTAGATGGCTACCTAGCAAGGAAGAATAATCAAGTTACTGACTTAGGTAAATTCCTTGATCCAGTAGCCGATAAACTTCTTATCAATTCATTAGTTATTTTCTTAATCGCTCCATCAATTTTCGCTCCATATATTCCAGGAAGTCTTAATCAAGTTGGCTTCAATATGTGGTGCGCAATGCTATTAGTAGCACGCGACATTGTCGTTGATGCTCTTAGATTTATTGCCGCAAGTAGGGGCAAAGTTATTGCCGCTAATATCTTCGGTAAACTTAAAACAGTTTTGGAAATGGTTGCCATTGGTGCAGTCTTACTCAATGGTTTCCCATTTAGATATTTTGATGCCAGTTGGCCACAAGGCTTGCATATCGTTGACTTTATCGTGTATTTAGCCACTTTAGCGTCAGTGATTTCTGGTGTCATCTACGTCGTACAAAATAAGCACGTCTTCAAGGAAGAAAAGTAAGATGGCGACAGTACAAGATATCAACTCCCTATTCCGTGAAAAAGGACTTACATTAGGTTCTGTTGAATCTTTTACAGGCGGCTTATTCGCTAGAGAAATAACCGCAGTTCCAGGTGCTTCAAAATTTTATAAAGGCGCACTTGTAACATACGCTACTGAAGAAAAAGTACGTTTACTTGACATCTCTCAAGCGGACGTTGATAAGTATGGTGTAGTCTCTAATGAAATCGCCTATCAAATGGCAAAATTCGGTAGAGATAAACTTAATGTTGATGTTTGTGTTTCCTTTACTGGCAATGCTGGACCAGAGGCAATGGAAGGTAAACCAGTTGGTGAAATCTATATTGGTTTAGCCACCAAAGAAAAAGTTGAAGCATATCACTACCAATTAGAGGGAAATAGAAATAAAATTCAAGAAGATGCAATTTCTTTAGCGCTAGCGCTACTAGAAAAAAATATAAAAAAATAATCAAAAATTTGGACAAAAACGAAAAATCACACCTATTTAATTAATAGAAGGAGTTCCTTATATGGCAAAAGAAAAAGAAAATTTAAGAGGCGATGCGTTAGACGAAACGTTGAAGCAAATTGAAAAGCTCTATGGCAAGGGCGCTGTCATGCGTTTAGGCGATAGAGAAACAGTCGATGTCGACGCAATCCCATCCGGTTCATTATTAATTGATGAAGCAATTGGTGTTGGCGGTTATCCAAAGGGTAGAATCATCGAAATCTTTGGACCAGAAAGCAGTGGTAAGACCACATTAGCATTACACGCAATTGCGGAATGCCAAAAGAATGGTGGCCGTGCAGCATTTATCGATGCTGAACACGCTATCGATCCACTCTATGCGAAAAATTTGGGTGTTGATATTAACGAATTAATTCTTTCCCAACCAGACAATGGTGAACAAGCACTTGAAATCGTCGAAATGCTTGCTGATTCTGGCAGCATCAACTTAATCGTTGTTGATAGTGTCGCGGCTTTAGTCCCACAAGCAGAATTAGACGGGGAAATGGGTGATAGTTCAGTTGGTTTACAAGCGCGTTTAATGAGCAAGGCTATGCGTAAAATCGCGGGTATTCTCAACAAGAAAGAATGTGCAGTTATCTTCATTAACCAATTACGTGAAAAAGTTGGTGTAATGTATGGTAATCCTGAAACAACATCAGGTGGTCGTGCACTAAAATTCTATGCTTCCGTCCGTATCGACATTCGTCGTACAGAAGCAATTAAACAAGGTTCAGACATCATCGGTAATACATGCCGTGTGAAAATTGTTAAGAACAAAGTGTCCCCACCATTTAAACAATGTGAAATTGATATCATTTATGGTCAAGGCATTTCTAAAGAAGGCGAAATTCTCGACCGTTCAGTCGAATTAGGTCTCATTAAGAAAGCTGGCTCATGGTTTGAATACAATGGCAGCAAGATTGCCCAAGGCCGCGATGCCGCGAAAGCTTACTTAAAAGAAAATGAAGACGTCGCAAATGAACTTTTAGAAAAGATCAAGACCGGCGTTGTCACAGAATAATTGGAAATCAATTATAAAAAAGGAATCGAGTAATTCGGTTCCTTTTTTGTGATTTGCCTCTTTTTGTGCCTACTGATTAAGCAATCCCTATAAAACTTAACCCGTAAAGTGTTTCAGAGGATTTGTTCTTGTGTTTTATTATACCGTGCGCTTTGACATTCCTAACACAAAAAATAATGACATTATTTATTTGCGAGATTATAATTATTTTGTATCCTCGAAAGATACTTACCTATATATTCTCATTCGAGAACTTTGTTATCAGGTTTTACCTGTTGATTATAAAAAATGCTTATTCCTATCCTTATAATGGGGAAACATTTTAGGTAAAGTCTATTTATAGACTAACTATTTTACATTTATAGAAAGGGAAAATTATTATGCCAGAAATGCCAATTTGGGTGGGCATTCTAATCGGTGTTCTTTGCCTTATCGCTGGTGCAGCGGTTGCTTTCTTAATCCCATTTGTTAGAAACAATATTGTTAAGAACAACGCAAAGAAAATTATCCGTGACGCTGAAATCAAAGCGGAACACATTACCAAGAATGCTCAAATTGACGGTAAACAAGCTGTCAATGAAATGAAACAAGAAGCAAACAAAGAAATCCACGAAAGAAAACAAGAATTACAAAACCAAGAAAGATCTCTTAATCAAAGAGAACAAAACATTGATCGTCGTGATGCCGCTCTTCTTTCTAAAGAAAATGCTTTAGACGAAAAGAACGAAACATTAAACAGACGCTTAAAAGAATTAGACAAGAAAGATGCCGCTCTTCAAGAAAAGATTGATAGCATTATCGTCGAACTTGAAAAGGTTGCGCAAATGTCTACACAAGAAGCGCGTGATGAATTATTCAATCGTGTCGAAAGTAAAGTCAGTAAAGAAATTGCTGCCTTTGTAAAACAAAAAGAAGAAGAAGCTAAAGAAGAATGCGATGAAAAGGCTAAAGAATTATTAGGCTTAGCCCTCACAAGATACGCTCAAGATGTCACCAACGAAAGAACAGTGTCAGTTGTTGCTTTACCAAGTGATGAAATGAAAGGCCGCATCATTGGTCGTGAAGGTCGTAACATCCGTTCCTTAGAACAACTCCTTGGTGTTGATTTAATCATTGATGATACTCCAGAAGTTATTACCGTTAGCTGCTTCAATCCTATTAGAAGAGAAATCGCTAGATTATCTCTTGAAGCCTTAATTAAAGATGGTCGTATTCAACCAGGTAGAATTGAAGAAATCGTTGAAAAGACAAAGAAAGAAGTCGATGAAAGCATCCATAAAGCGGGTCAAGAAGTCGCCTTCAAACTTGGTTTACCAAGAATCAATAAGGAATTACTCGACTATGTCGGTCGTTTAAAATACCGTACCTCTTATGGTCAAAACGCTTTAGACCATTCTGTCGAAGTCGCTTACTTATGTGGTATCATGGCCGCTGAACTTGGCTTAGATCAAAACTTAGCTAAACGCGCTGGCTTATTACACGATGTTGGTAAAGCCGCTGACTTTGAAATGGAAGGTAGCCACGTTGAAATCGGTGCTAGACTTGCTAAGAAGTATGGTGAAGGTGATGTTGTTATCAACTCCATCGAATCTCACCACGGTGATGTTCCTGCTAAATACATCATTGCTAACTTAGTCCAAGCCGCTGATACATTAAGTGCTGCTAGACCAGGTGCTAGAAGTGAAATCTTAGAAAACTACATCAAACGTATCGAACAACTTGAAGAAATCTGCAAGTCATACGATGGTGTTTATCAATCATACGCGATGCAATCTGGCCGTGAATTACGTGTCATGGTTATTCCAGAAAAGATCGACGACATTGGTGCCTTCAAATTAGCTAGAGACATCAAAGAACGTATCGAAAATGAAATGACCTATCCAGGTCAAATTAAAGTTTCTGTCATTCGTGAATATCGTGCGATAGAAACCGCGAAATAGTAGCCCTATTTCATAGAAAGATTGAAGTTTGAAAATATTATTTATCGGAGATGTGGTCGGTCGTGTTGGTCGACGCATGCTTAAGGAAAGAGTTCCTTACTACGTAGAAAAATACGATATTGATTTTGTTATTGCTAATGGCGAGAATGCTTCGCATGGTAAAGGCTTAACAAGAAATCAATACTTTGAACTTGTTGATGCAGGCGTGGACGCTGTGACTTTAGGCAATCACTATATGTCTAAGAGCGATATCCTCCGTTATATCAATCAAGTCGATCGTTTAGTTAGGCCATATAACTTATTAAAAGAGTTCCCTGGTGAAGGTAGTGTGGTCTTTGAAGTAAATGACGTTTCAGTAAGAGTTACTAATATCTTAGGAAGCGCCTTTATGAACGAAGAAGTTAACGCTCCTTATTATTCCATCCTTAACTTATTAGCAGAGGAGGAACCAGCAACCATCCACATCATCGATTTCCACGCTGAAGCAACAGGAGAAAAGCAGTCTTTAGCGTTCGCCTTGGACGGCAAAGTATCTGCTGTTTTAGGAACACATACCCACGTTCAGACTAATGACGCCCATGTTTTACCAAATGGTACTGCCTTCATTAGTGATGTCGGTATGACTGGCTTTGCGGATGGTGTCTTAGGTTGCACTAAAGAAACTGTTGTAGAAAAGATTATCTATGGCAAACAAAGCAAATTCCAAACTCCAGATGAAGGTAGGGGAGTCTTCTCCGCGGTCGTTATTGATATCGATGATATCACTGGACTTGCGAATCAAATCTTTCCAATTTATTATTTAGAAAAGTAATATGAAAACAAAAATTATTAACACTCCGGATATGCTTAAAGCCGCCTCTCGTAAAAAGAGCGCGACTGTTTTCATGCCCGCTACTTTTGATAAAAAAGATCAATTAGAAACCTTAGTCAAAGGTGAGAAATATTACATTCATACCTATGGCTGCCAAGCTAATGTGAGAGATGAAGAAACAATGCGCGGCTTATTAGAGGATGTTGGCTATAAGCAAACTGATAAACCAGAAGAAGCTTCTTTAATCATTATTAATACATGCGCGGTAAGAGAAAACGCTGAAGATAAAGTGTATGGTGAAATTGGTAACCTTAAACACTTAAGAAAGAAAAATAAAGATTTAGTCTTAGCTATCTGTGGCTGTATGGTGGAACAACCAGAAATATTAAAGAAACTCATGGAAACATTTACTGAAGTAAATCTTTATTTCGGTACCCATGAAATCGCTCAATTATATTCTCTTGTTTATGATGTAAGAACCACTAAGGAAAGAGTAGTGGCTATTGAAAGCAAACCAGGTGAAGTTATTGAAATTACACCTGCTTGTAGAAACAATACCTACAAAGCCTATGTTAACGTCATGTATGGCTGTGATAAATTTTGCACGTATTGCATTGTTCCATATACCAGAGGCAAAGAAAGAAGTAGACACTTTGAAGATGTCTTAAGAGAATGCCAAGAATTAATCGATAATGGCTATCAAGAAATTACTCTTTTAGGTCAAAATGTTAATGCATACGGCAAAGATTTAGATGAAGGAAAAGACTTCGCTGACTTAATGGAAGCGGTCGCTAAATTAGGTATTCCTAGACTTAGATTTACCACCTCTCACCCATGGGATTTCTCCTCAAAGATGATAGATGTGATCGCAAAATACCCAAATATTATGAAGTTTATCCATCTTCCTGTTCAATCTGGTAATGACCGTGTTTTAAAGGCTATGGGTAGAAGATATACAAGAGAATCCTATCTTGCATTAGTTAAAGAAATGAGAGAAAAGATTCCAGGCTTGGCCTTATCCACTGATATTATTGTGGGCTTCCCAAATGAAACAGATGAAGAATTCAATGATACATTAACTATTGTTGATGAAATCAAATATGAAGCCGCGTTTACCTTTATCTATTCTCCAAGAAAAGGTACACCAGCGGCAAAGATCGCTGACAATGTTTCTTATGAAACAAAATCCAAAAGATTCATGGAATTAGTCAAACATTTAGAGAAACACATTGAAGCCCATAGTAAAACAATGGTGGGCAAAACATATGATGTTCTCGTCGATGGTGTGAGCAAGACTGATAAAGATATGTATTCTGGTTATACAGAAGAAAATAAACTCGTCCACTTTAAAGGCAATGAATCCATGATTGGTAAAATCGTTAAAGTGAAAATCAATGAATCTCATACCTATTCCATGATGGGAGAAGTTGTTAATGGATAAAATCATTGAAAAGGCGAAAGAATTAAAGGCTGCGCTTGATGAAACTCCTGAGATGAAGGAGTATCTCAAATATAAAGACTTATACGAAAATAACGAAGATGTGATTGAATTAAAGCACAATATCGCTAACTTAAGAGCTAAGGGAAAATTAAACGAGGCCAATAACTTACAAGCCCTTTATGATAACCATCCAATCGTTGCTAACTATCAAGCTAGCAAAGAAGCATTGATGGAATTACTTAAAACTGTTCAATCGTTAATTAAATAACTATGAAATACTTTTTAATGAGTACCCTTTTTAATAAGGAAACCGCCGCTGATTTTGGCTTAGTTGAAAAAGATGGTAGATTCTTCCGTGAATCAGATAACTCGGAATGGGTCAAATGCCAACTTTATGACTATGGCTGGGGCGATGAGAATGGCTTTTACAAATTACCTCTTGGTGACTTTTACGAATTGATTAATATTGTCTTAACTGGTGAAAAGGAAGATTCCTTTGGAGCGGCCGCTATTATCATGAATAGATATAATGATGAGTTAAAAGATTTCCTCCTTGAGTTAATGAATCAGTCTCCATCAAAGAAATCAAAAGAATTACTATTTAAAATCTTCAAATTAAAGTGGGGTACAAATAGAACCGCAAAAAACGGTATGACCATTCAAGAGATTTTAAAAGAAGCCCGTGATTGGGAAAAGATTAAAGAATTCTATTCTGAATAATAAATGCGAATAAAATCGCATTTTTTTGTTATAATAAGACCATGCTTATAGTCATTGTCGGTCCTACAGGATCAGGAAAAACATCCTTAGCTTTAACATTATCAAAGAAATATTCCGCTCCAATCATTAATGGAGATGCTTTTCAAATCTATCAAGAAATGGATATTGGTACCGCTAAAGTGGAAAAAGATAGTGAAGATTATAAGAAGCATTATCTTTTGGATATTGTTAAACCAAATCAATCTTATTCTGTTAAGGAATATCAAGAAGACTTTAGAAAGACCTATTTAGAACTTAAAAAGAAATATCCAACTATCATCGTCTGTGGTGGTACTGGCTTATATATTAGAGCCGCGCTTTATGATTACGTCTTTGAAGATGAAGAAGAAACGGATGTTTCTGACTTAGAAGAGTTATCTAACGAAGAACTCTATGAGATGCTTAAACAAGTTGATATGAAAGCCACAGAAACTATTCATATGAATAATCGTAAAAGAGTCATTAGAGCGCTTCAAATCGCTAGGACTCATGAGTCTAATAAGTCTGAAAGCATTGATAAACAAGAACACGCGTTGTTCTTTAAAAAAGAGGATGTGAGATTCTATTTCATCAACCCAAATAGGGAACAATTATATGAGAATATTAATGACCGTGTCGACCAAATGTTTGAAAATGGCTTAGTAGATGAAGTTAAAGGATTACTAAATAAATACGACTTATCATTAACCGCAAAAGCGGCAATTGGATATAAAGAAGTAATTGATCATTTAGAAGGTAAATGTACCTTAGAAGAATGCAAAGAACTCATCAAAAAGAGAACAAGAAACTACGCTAAAAGGCAGGTTACATTCTTTAAGCATCAATTACCTTGCAAAGAATTTGCCACAAGAGAAGAACTCTTAAAAGAGGCTACAAATGAATAAAGATATATTCGCTCGTTCAATTGGATTGCTCGGAGAAGACAACTTTAATAAACTTCAAGATAAAGTTATTGCTGTTTTTGGCTTAGGTGGAGTGGGTGGTACCGCTCTTGAAGCTTTAGCGAGAACTGGTGTAGCCCATTTTATTATCGTGGACTTTGATAAAGTTGATCCAAGTAATTTAAATCGTCAAATTCTATATACCAGTAAAGATATCGCAAAGGATAAAGTTGATGCCGCTAAAGAAAGATTATTAATGATTAATCCTGATTTGGATATCAAAGCATTCAAAGGTAAGGCCCAAGAATTTGATTTCAATCAAAAGATAGATTATATCGTTGATGCGATTGATGATGTGGAAGGCAAATTATTCCTTGCTAAAAAAGCCCAAGAATATAACACTCCATCAATCATGTCTTTAGGTATGGCTAATCGTTTTAATCCAGAACAAGTTAGAGTTAGCAAATTAAATCAAACTCGCAATGATCCGTTAGCCAAGAAAATTAGATATGAAGCTAAAAAAGCAGAATTAGATTTAAGTAAGATTAACGTAGTTATCTCAGAAGAAATACCACAAAAGAACGCGGAAAAACTATATTCTACAATGATGGTGCCTTCCGCCGCAGGATTAACTATTGCAAAATTTATTTTGAATAGCATAATAGATAACAAATGAAATTAAAGAGAGGTTCTATTTATGGGAAACATTTTCGATGTAGCAAAAATGATTAATGTTGATGAGAAGTACCTTATTCCTTTTGGATATGATAAGGCTAAAATCTCATTAAAAATTATGGACGAATTAAAAGATCGTCCGAATGGCAAACTAGTATTAGTAACAGCGATTACTCCAACTAAAGCAGGTGAAGGTAAAACAACTACCTCTATTGGTTTACATGATGGCTTACGCTATATCGGTGTTCCTTCATTAGTGTGCTTAAGAGAACCATCCCTTGGCCCAGTCTTTGGTATTAAAGGTGGCGCTACTGGTGGTGGTAAAGCTCTTGTTGTTCCAAGTGAAGATATCAACTTACACTTTACAGGTGACATGCACGCCTTAACAAGTTCTATTAACTTAATCGCCGCTTGTATTGATAACTCAATTTGGCAAGGCAATGAATTAAATATCAATCCTGAAAGAGTTCTTTGGAAAAGAGCCCTTGATATGAACGACAGAGCCTTAAGAAAGGTAACTGTTTCTGAAGGCGAAACTAAAGTCGCTCCAAGACAAGAAGAATTCGTCATTACAGTCGCCAGTGAATTAATGGCCATTCTCTGCTTATCTAAAGATGTTGATGACTTCATGAATAGAATCAACAATATCATCGTTGCTTATAGCTATGATGAAAAACCAGTCTTCTTAAGACAATTAAGAATTAGCCACGCCATCATGAAACTCATGATCACAGCGTTAAATCCAAACCTTGTTCAAACATTAGAAGGTAATCCTGCAATTATCCATGGTGGACCATTTGCTAATATCGCTCATGGTTGCAACTCAATCATCGCCACAAAGATGGCTCTTAAGTTAGCCCCAGTTGTGGTTACAGAGGCCGGCTTCGGCGCTGACCTTGGTGCTGAAAAATTCTTAGATATTAAATGTCGTGTTGCGGGATTAAAGCCAGATGCGGTCGTGGTTGTGGCTACAATCCGCGCTCTTAAGATGCATGGTGGCCAACCATTTGAAGAACTCGCAAATGAAAACGTTGAAGCTCTTAAAAATGGTGTTTGTAACTTAAAGAAACATATTGAAAACGTTGAAAAATATGGTGTTCCAGCAGTTGTTTGTATTAACCACTTCGCTAGTGATACTGAAGCAGAAACTGCTTTCTTAAGTAAGTGGTGTGAAGAAAATGGTTATGACCACGCTTACTGCTCAGCCTTCGCTGATGGTGGTAAAGGTGGTGCGGAACTCGCTAAAGCGGTTATGAATATCCTTAATACTAAAGAATCTCATTACCATCCTTTATATGATGTCAATCTTCCAATCAAAGAAAAGATTGAAACTATTTGTAAAGAAATCTATGGCGCGGGCAATGTCGTTTATACCGATGAAGCAAATAAACAAATCGAAGACTTTACTAAATTAGGATTTGATAAAACTCCAATCTGTATCGCCAAGACTCCACAATCCTTAACTGATGATCCAAAAGTCTTAGGCGCTCCAAGAGGTTTCACAGTCACTATCCGTGAAGTGAGATTATCCGCTGGAGCGAACTTCATCGTTCCATTAACAGGCGCTATCATGACAATGCCTGGCTTACCAAAGGTTCCAGCCGCTGTGAAGATGGAAGATGTTCCATACGATCAAAAACTTGACCATTAATTAAAGATTTTTCGGACAAAAATGAAAATTTCCCCCTATTTAATTAATAGAGGGATTTTTTATGCCGCTAATTGAGCTATGTAAAGTATCTAAAGCCTATCTTATTAATAAAGAAGAGAAAAAATATGTCTTGAAGGACATCACTTTATCGTTCCCTGAAACCGGTTTAATTAGCATTTTGGGCAGGTCTGGGTGCGGAAAATCGACTTTGCTTAATCTTATCGGTGGATTAGATAAAGCGAGCGAAGGAACGGTTTATTTTAGGGGTGACAACATCGCTAAATATAAGAGTAAGCAGCAAGTAGCTTTTAGAAAAAGTGAAGTCAGTTATATCTTCCAACATTATCATTTATTAGAAAATCAAACTGCTTTATATAACATCATGCTTCCTTGCCTTTTAAATGGGGATAGCTTTAAGACCGCTAAAGAGAAAGTTTTATCTTTAATAAATAAGTTTTCTATCAAAGAAGAACTATTAGATAAGAAATGCTCTAAGCTATCTGGTGGAGAAAAAGAAAGAATCGCGATTATGCGTTCCTTCATTAGTAAAACTAATGTCATCTTAGCAGATGAGCCGACAGGCGCCTTGGACAAAGACAATGCCTTATTAGTAATGGAATCGTTAAAAGAGGCTAGTAAAACTTCTTTAGTAATTATGGTTACTCATAATGAAGAACTAGCTAAAAGATATAGTGACCGTATCATTCATATGAAAGATGGAAGGGTTATTCAAGATGAAAAGATTAAACTCATAAATGGTAAACACCATCAAATAGAAATAGAAAGAAAAAGTAATCCTAATTGGTACTCTAAGATTATCGCTAGAAACTTCACTAAAAGATTTAAAAGAAATATCTTCTCAATACTAGCAGTCACAATTGGCGCTACTGCGAGCATGTTGATATTTGGTTTCAGCAACGGCGCTCATGATTCGATTATGAACTCAGCGGAACGCCAATTTGATTATGGAGTGGCTTCTATTAGTAAAGAGAATAAAATCACCAGTGATGAATCACCAATTACGCTTATACAAACACTTCGCGCTAGTGAAGAAGAAATAGATGAACTAAGCAATGAATATGATTTCTTACATTATTGTTATTCATATGATTCCTTAGTAACCCCAGCCTTAGATACATATATAAATGAAAAGGAAATAAATAACTTAACATATACACCTGTCTACTCTTTTTGCGATTCGTCGATAGATAAAAGCTTATTAACTAAAGGTAAGTTACCGATGATAGATACTTTAAACATGGTGGTTATTAATCAAACCGCTTATGACTATTTAAAAAAGGAAACTAAAAGTGATCCTCTCAATACTTATATCCGTTTAAAAGATGGTGGTACATTCACTTATTACACTAATGATATAGAAAAACCGTATATCACAGACTACTTTGTCTATGACCGCTTAGTGGAAATCGTTGGTGTTGTTAAAGAATTATCATTCTTAAACACTCCTAAGATTTATTACTCATATAAAGCTTTAGATAAATATATGGATGAAACATTATTGAATAATCTTTCTGAATATCAAGGTGAGACTAGCTGGAAAGACCGCATAATGCTTGCTTCTAATAATGAATATATCTCCAATTATTCGCATCGCATCTTCCTTAAAAATAGTGGGGATGTGTTCCAATTAAAAGAAATGAAGAAACACCTAAAAGAAGGGTACAGTCTTAATAGTAATGCATTAACTGTTGAAGAAACATTATTCTCATTAGTGGATGCTGCGAGTGTAGGCATGGAGATATTCTTGGCGATTGCGCTAGTGGGCACAGCAATGATTATTGGTATTGTTTCCTTCGCTTCTTACGCTGAAGATATTAAAGATTCTGCGATATTACTTTGTATCGGTGCTAAAAGAGAAGATATCTCTTCGTTATATGTTTTTGAAAACTGCTTAATAGGTCTTATTGGGCTAGTGTCATCTTTCATAATCGCATTATTAAGCCAAAACCCACTTAATCATCTCATAGAAAGATTCACTTCGTTAATTAATATCATCGATATTCCATTTGTTTCATTTCATGGAAGAACTCTTTTGTTTCCTCTTTTGATTGTAATGTCCGCTTTATTGGTTTGCATCCTAGCAACCTATCTTCCTATTTCTTTTTCAAAGAGAATCTCTTTAAAGGAGGAATTAAACGCTAATGATTAAGATTAATAATCTATTAAAAAGCTATGGGTCTAGAAAGGTATTATCAAATATCTCTTTTGATTTTAAAGAAAAGGGTATCTACGTGATATATGGACCATCTGGTTCTGGCAAAACTACCTTGTTGAACTGCATCGCTGGATTAACAGAATTCTCAGGTTCTATACAAGTTAATAATCAAAACATTGAAGTGCTTAATGATGATGACTTAAGTCGCTTACGCTTAACGACTTATGGCTTTGTTTTTCAGGACTTTAAACTGTTCGAAACAGAGACCGTATTGGCTAATTTGTTATTTCCGCTTGATACGTTGTATTCAATGTCGAAGTCACAAAAGATAAGAAAATGCCGTGATCTACTTGCCCTTGTTGGCCTTCCTGATAAAGAAAAACAAATTGTTAATAGATTGAGTGGTGGTGAAAAACAAAGAGTGGCAATCGCTCGTTCTTTAATTAACGATCCAACTGTCCTTTTATGTGATGAACCAACCGGAGCGTTAGATGAGAATACCGGAATAGAAATCATGAATATCCTCAAGAAGATTTCTAAACGTTCCATTGTAATTATGGTTTCCCACGACCAAAACCTTACAAAGCAATATGCTGATGTAATTATAGAAATGGATAATGGCTCTATAGCGAACATTATTCAGCAGAGAAAAGAAGCCGATTCTGAATCACATCTACCTGTTTTATATAACGGCGCTAGTAATGATAAGACAAAAATAAGCGATGCCTTTCTTATTAGGCATACATTCCATACGATGAAGCAAAAGAAACTAAGAACAGGGCTTTGCTATACGATGACTTCCTTGGGACTAATTGGCGTGGGCTTAGCCTTTGCCTTATCTTCCACAATCGCAGATAACATTAAGCAAGCATATCGTGAAATAGTGGATGAAAACTCAATAGTGGTCACTCTTAAAGATAAAAACAGTTCTATTCAAGGGCAATATGCTGCGAATTATTATGAAGTTAATGATATAAAAGAAACATATCCAGAATATATCAGCGATATAGGCGCTACCTATTACTGCAACTTTGAAAAGTTCTTTGAAGATAGAAACGAACTAGCATTCATCAAAGGTTATCGTAGAAGTGTTATACCAGGCTTCAGTGCGCGTCATATAAATGAATTCGAATGGTTAGAGGATATTGATACAAAAATATATCCAAAGGATATACAAACATTAAAAGATGATGAAATCATTTTGTCTATAGATTATGTCACACTTAGAGATTTATGTTTTGAATTACAAATCGATAGGAATATTAATTCGTTAAGTAACTATCTATTGAGTAATACTTTAGATGTCTATTTTGATTTAGCAAATCATAACTGGGATTACACCGATGAACAACTACTAACAGTTAAAGGATTTACTTTAGAAAATAGCCTGAAAATCTATCACAGTAATCACTTATGGAACGAACATATGTTTGAAGAAATGATGAGATTTCCTACTAATGATGTTTTTTCGCTTAAAGATAATGAGCCGTGGGTTATGAAGAAAATATACTATCTAAAAGCAAAAGAAAATAGAGACAAACTACTTAACCTATTTCTAGATAATAAAGAAATGGACAAATATATTTTCGAAATTGCGGATGAGATGTTTTATCCATGGCTTTATTATGATAGGAAAATAGAAGAGCGTAATCGCATGCATGTCTTTACAAATACAGTGGTTCATATTCCTAATTGGCATGTTGATTACTTTATGGATAATGATAGTAATCTCACTTCGCCAATATACGGAAATAATTCCGGATTTCTTATCTATCCAGAGACACTGATGATTGGCTTTTCTAAAACGATGTATTTCTCAAAAAATGAAGAGCAAATAACCGCGATTGTTGACAAGTTCACATCCAAGAATAAAGATGGCTTTTTCGAAGAAGATCTCCCGGAAGGCGTTTTAAGTGGAAATTATGCAAAAAGTCTGCAAAACGGGGTTAGATTTGAAGTAATTGAAGAAAAAACTCTGCAAAAAGGCGTTAAACCAGAGTACTTAAACGAGATTGCTATCTCAAAAGCTTTCGCTAAGGAGTGTCATATAGAAGGTATCAATGAAACTATCTATGTGACGACCGCTAGAAGGGAAGCTTTAACAAACAATGGAGGGGTAATCAGTGACTATGTAGTTGTGCCGCTCATAGTCACTGGTCTTATAGATTCAAATAAGAATTGTATATATCACGAGAAGAACTGGACTTCGCTTTTTTATCAATGCAAAATTGGCATTAGTGCTTACGAATTACAAACTAGTTCAATCTCGTTTTCATTAAAAGATCCTAAGAAGATTGATGAGAGTTTAAACTTATTCAAAAAGGGCTTTCCTGACTATAACGCTATTAACCCTCTTTGTGATGTTAATAATAGTGTGGATACAGTGTGTTTTTATATCACGATTGTGCTCATTATTTTCTCTACTGTCGCGACATTGATTTCAATTCTGTTGCTCACAATTTGTAATTACCTCTATATCTTGGAAGGAAGGAAAGACATTGCTCTTGCTAGATGCATCGGCGTTAATAAAAAGGAGAGTCGAAAGTTCCTTTATTATCATTCCTTAACCCAATGCTTTATTTCATTCGCGGTCGCTAGTGTTGAACTCTTTATGTTTTCGTTTCTAGCCAACATGGAAATAGGTAATGCTTTGTCGACAAGTTCTCGCTTTTCTTTTAACCCAGTGGCTTTCCTTCCAATGTTTGCCCTAGCGTTCTCAATTGCTATTATTTCCAGTTTCTTTATGAGTAGGAGAATTAATAAAATTAATCCGATTGAAGCCCTTAAACAATAAAACAAATTTTATTTTGTTTTGTTAATTTTGTATTTATCCCTTATAATAGGTAGCGCACTAAAAGAGGAAAACACTATTATGGGATTAAAAGCAGGCATTGTTGGATTACCAAATGTTGGAAAGTCGACGCTATTTAACGCGATTACCAATTCACACGTTGAAGCAGCGAACTATCCGTTTGCAACGATCAATCCAAATACAGGTGTTGTTAACGTTCCTGACGAAAGATTAGATTTTTTAACAAATATTTTTAAACCTGAAAGAAAGATTCCAGCGACTGTGGAATTCACTGATATTGCTGGATTAGTCAAAGGTGCTTCTAACGGCGAAGGCTTAGGCAATAAGTTCTTGGCCAATATTCGTGAATGCGACGCTATTGTGGAAGTGGTTCGCTGTTTTGATAACGCTGATATTGTTCATGTTGAAGAATCCGTTGATCCAATTAGAGATATTGAGATTATTAATCTCGAACTCATTATGGCGGATTTAGATACTGTCGATAAGCGTATTGAAAAGAGCGAAGCTAAAGCAAGAATTGCTAAAGATAAAGAAGCTATCTATGAAATGAATCTTCTCAAACCATTAAAAGAAGTTCTTGAACAAGGCTTACCTGCTAGAAAAGCTAAACTTACTGAAGATCAAATTGCATATTGCAAAGTTAACTATCACCTATTAACAGATAAACCAATTATTTATGTCGCCAATGTGGGCGAAAGTGATTTGATGGACTTAGATAACTGCAAATACTATCAAGATGTTTTGGCGTATGCTTCTAAAGAAAATAGTCAAGTCATTCCAGTTTCCGCTCAAATTGAAAGCGATTTATCTGAATTAAGCGAAGAAGAAAGAAAAGAATATTTAGCGGAACTTAACGTTAAAGAATCTGGCTTAGAAAAAGTTATTAAAGCCACATATAAATTGTTAAATTTATCTACATTCTTCACTGTTGGTGCGGATGAATGCCGTGCCTGGACATTTAAAAACAATATGTCAGCTCCTGAATGTGCTGGCGTTATCCATACCGATTTCCAAAAAGGTTTCATTTGTGCGGAAGTCTATCCATACGAAGCCATTCATGAACTTGGAAGCGAACACGCTGTTAAAGAAGCGGGAAAGATTAGAACCGAAGGTAAAGGCTACTATCCAAAAGATGGTGACATTATGTTCTTCCGTTTTAATGTGAAAAAGTAATATGAGAATTGGATTTGCTACTGATATCCATAGGCTTGTTGAAGGTCGTAAGCTAATGCTCTCTGGCGTATGTGTTCCTAGCCCCATGGGCGAACAAGCACACAGTGATGGAGATGTTGTTTATCATGCTGTTAGCGAAGCTATCCTAGGCGCTCTTGCTCTTGGTGATTTAGGAAAACATTTCCCAGGTACACCTGAATTTAAGGATATTGATTCATCAATTATCGTTAAAAGAGTAGTGGCTATGATGGACGAAAAGGGCTATGAAATCAACAATGTTGATGTCTCAATTACATTAGAAAAACCAAAACTTGCACCATTTATTATGGAAATGCGAAATAACTTAGCGTTATTATTAAATACTTCCTTAGAGAATGTTTCTGTTAAAGCAGGAACTAATGAGGGTATCGATGATATCGGAAAAGGCTTAGCTGTTAAAGCGGACGCCATTGTCATGCTTAGAAAGAAAGGAGAATAAGATGGACATTATTGAAAACATTAAACTCAAAATCCAAAAAGCTCTTTTAGATCTAGGTCAAGAAGTCGCTCTTAATGATATCGTTATTGAAAAGAGCAAAGATGAAGCACATGGTGACTATGCCACTAATGTTGCGATGAAATTTTCTAGATTATTTGCTAAAGCGCCACGTGATGTTGCCAGCATGCTAATTGAGAAAATTAATAGAAACGGTATTGATAAAATCGAAATTGCTGGCCCTGGTTTCATTAACTTCTTTATGAAGCATGATTCACTTCAAGCATTCGTAAACAAGATTATCACCGAAGATGAAAACTATGGTCGTTCACCAAGAAAGAATTTCAAAGTTAATGTGGAATTTGTTTCTGCTAACCCAACAGGCATTCTTCATGTTGGTACCGCTAGAGGTGCGGCAATTGGTGACAGCATCTCCCGTATTTTAGATTTCGCTGGCTATGATGTGACTAAAGAATATTACATCAATGATGCTGGTAGCCAAATAACAAATTTAGCCTTATCAATCCAAGCTAGATATAAAGAATTATTCGGCATTCAAGCCGAGATTCCTGAAGATGGTTATGCTGGTCATGACATCGTTGAAATTGCTGAAACAATTAAAAACGAAATTGGCGATGAAGCACTTAAGATGGCTGACCCAATTCCATATTTCAAAGAAAAAGGTGTCAAAATCGAACTCGATAGAATTGTTAAAGACTTAGAATTATTCAGAGTTAAGCACGATGTCTTCTCTTCAGAGAAAGCCATTAGAGCGGACAACGCTATCGAAAAAGAATTAGACTTCTTAAGCAAATATACATATAGACAAGACGATGCCTTATATTTAAAGACATCTGACTTTATCGATGATAAAGACCGTGTTATTCAAAAGAGTAATGGTGATTACACCTACTTCTTACCTGATATTTGCTACCACGTTAATAAATTATCACGTGGGTTTGATGCTCTTATCGACGTCTTAGGCGCAGATCATCATGGCTACATTAATAGAATGAAATCCGCTTTAATGATGCATGGTCATCCACAAGATATTCTCCATGTTGAATTAATTCAAATGGTGAGATTCCTTAAAGACGGACAAGAATATAAAGCTAGCAAGAGAAGAGGAGATGCCATCACTTTAAGAGATGTCTGTGAAGAAGTTGGCGTTGATGCAATGCGTTATTTCTTTGCAATGCGTGCTCCTTCATCTCACTTAGACTTTGACATGGACTTAGCAAAAGAACAAAGTTCTAATAACCCAGTCTATTATGCTCAATATGCTCACGCTAGACTCTGTTCTATTTTAGAACAAGGCAAAGATATCGCTATTGATAATAGTGCTAAGTTATTAAGCCAACCTTCTGAAATGGCTTTGTTAAAGCACCTTGCTGACTTTGCTAATTTAGTGAATGATGCTGCTAAAGATAAAGCACCATACAAAGTCACAAATTACATTCATACCCTTGCGGAACTCGTTCACGCTTTCTATAACGAATGCCGTGTTATCGATCAAAACAATTTAGAACTCAGTGGTTCACGTCTTGCTTTAGTCAAAGCAAGTAAAATAGTGTTAAAGAATGCGCTAGCCCTTATTGGTGTCAGCGCTCCAATACATATGTAGGGAGGACATTGATATGTCAAAATCATTATTAGACTATGCTTACGATTACGTAAGCGCCCAAAGCCAACAAAGCAAGTTCCAAGATATTTGGGCTTACTGTGTGAAAGAAGCTGGCTTAAGTGAAGAAGAAGCAGCAGCGAAAGTCTCTCGCTTCTACACCAACTTAATGCTTGATGGCCGTTTCGTCACCTTAGGCGAAAATGAATGGGACCTCAGAATTCGTCACAAATTCGAAAAGGTTCACATCGATATGAGTGAAGTTTATAGCGATGTTGAAACTTCCTATGATGACAGCGAAGAAGAAGAGGAAGAAGCCGAATACAACAAGGCCTTCGAAGACGAAGAAGAACAAAAAGAAGAGGACTTCAATTCTGACGAAGAACAAGAAGAATCCGAAGAAGAAAAAGAGGATAACGAATTTTAATGTTTGAGGCGATCATCTCCAAGATTGAGCAATATGATTCGACAGTAATTTTCGGTCATCTTAATCCAGATGGTGATTGTTATGGAAGCCAAATTGCTCTAAGAAACATTCTCAAAACGAGATATCCAGAAAAACAAATCTACTGTGTAGGTAGTGGGTTAAAAAAGTTTTTTGGTATTCTCGGCAAAATGGATGTTGTTTCTGATGAAATAATTGCCCAATCTTTAGCTATAGTTCTTGATAGCAATGACATCAATCGTTTGGAAGATCAAAGAGCGTGGAAAGCACGTGATTTTGCCAAAATTGATCATCACATTGACACTCATACTTTCCATGAAGGTCCAGAGGTCATTGACGATAATGCCACATCAACTTGTGAATTGATTTATCGTTTCGCTAAAGAAAACAATTTAGAAATCGATTTAATCGCTGGTAGTGCTCTATACCTTGGTATGATGACTGATACCGCGAGATTCCAATTCGCTAACAACTTTGTCAGGATGTTTGAAATCGCCCGTGATTTATGTGATCTCGGTGTTGATCCAATCTTATTGAATAAGACAAACAATTTAGTTCCTGAAATATCAATAACAATTAAATCATTTATTTATAGCCACGTTAAAAAAGATGAACGTGGTATCATCTACACTGTCGCCACTAAGAAAGAAAGAGAACAACTCGGAGTTACCTCCGCTCAAATCTGTGGTAATACTTCATTATTAAGTTATGTCACAGGTTTCCCGGTTTGGTTTGTTGCTTCTGAAACCGATAATGGTGGTATGCAAGTAGAATTGCGTAGTAGCACCTTTGACATTCAAAAAATAGCCACTCACTTTGGTGGTGGTGGTCATACATTCGCCGCAGGCTTTACTTACAAGAAGTTTGGTCCAGAAGTTATTAATGAGCTTTTAGACTTACTTGCCGGAGTGGTGAAGAAAGGAAATGAATAGAATGTGGGAAGAACAACTCGAAGCCGCGATTGAAGCGGGTGTTAAAGCAATCAAAGGTATATTAGAAATATACAACACTGACTTTTCTGTGGAAATCAAAGATGATAATTCTCCAGTTACTCTCGCTGATAAAAACGCCGATAAAGTAATTAGAGAGTATCTTCACAAAAAATTTCCAACATACGCTTTCTTAACTGAAGAAAGTACTGACGATATATCTAGATTAGATAACGATTTCGTTTGGATTGTTGATCCAGTCGATGGCACAAAAGATTTCGTGGCCAAAGATGGTGGCTTCACCACAAACATTGCGCTTGCTTATAAACACGAAGCAGTGGTCGGTGTCGTAGTTGTTCCATTAACTGGTGAAATTTATTTCGCCGCTAAAGGTTTAGGAGCCTTCTATCGTAAAGACGGACTCACAAAACGCATACACGTCAACGATAAAATTGATAATTTGACCGTTTATAAGAGTGTCTTCCATTCCAAGCCAGAAGAAGATGCTGTAATCGCAAAATATCCAAATAAAATTACCAAAATTGAAAAGTGGGGTTCTGCCTTAAAGGCATGCAGGATCGCACAAGGCTTGGGCGAGCTTACATATCGCCTAAGTGATGGCACTAAGGAGTGGGATACCGCCGCTAGCCAAGTCATCGTTGAACAAGCTGGTGGTGTATTTTTAACCCCTAATAAACAGCGCATGATGTACAACCGTACAGATGTGCATAATCGTGAAGGTTATTTAATTTGTAATAGAATTGAAAATTTCTTGCTATAATATATTTAAGATTTACTAAACACGAATAGTGTTAGATAAAACATAATATTTTTTCGGAGGAAATTTTTTAATGAAAAAAAGATTAGTCGCTTTAATGACCGTTTTTGCTGCATTATCTTTAGCCGCTTGTAATGGTGGAAATAATGCAGACAAGTCAAATTCCAAACAACCATCATCTCAAAAACCTTCAACTTCTAAAGAAAAATGGGGCGAATGGACAGTAGTTACTCCAGCCACATGTGGTGCTGAAGGTCAAGAAAAACGCGAAAGTGATGCCGGTAATACGGAAACAAGACCAATTGCAAAACTCAAACAACACACATGGGCTGATGATGGCGATGTTGAAGCAAGCAATGGTGGAGTCGCTTACAAGAAAGTCAAATGTTCAGTTTGTAATTCTAAAGGTATTATGATTTCTACCGCTGAAAACACACACACCGGAACTCCTAAGAGTGCTCCAGAAGGTTGCATTAAATTAGGTAAAGATGGCGATACCTTTGAAGTTAAGTTCAACTTAGCAGAAGCTGTGACTGGTGTTCTCTATCAACGTGGCCGTATGGACTATTGGTACGAAGATTCAAACAACAATCAAAACAAAGGTTACTATGATGAAAATAACGACCATACTGATGCTGCAAATGGCATTGGTAACTTCAAAGTTGAAATTGGTTTAGAAGGCGCAATGACTGAAGTTAGTATCGCTGATAAGACATCATTCAAATTTGGTGATGTTATTCCAGAAGAAGGCGGTATGGATTTTGGTGATCATAAGTGGTCTCCATTAGGCGATTGTGAAATCGGCGCTGTTTCTTTAGCTGCTGGTTTAAATACAATCAAATACACCAGAGTTGATAGTTTCAACTTAGCTGTTCACGATTTCGTTATTGTCTTTGCTGCTCCTGCTACACCAGCCGCATAATTTAAAGATTAATACAATACAAAATAGGGAACCGGTCTTGGTTCCCTTTTCTTTTGAAACTTAAACAAACTATAAACTAACCCAAAAGTCATAATAACTATAAGATAATAGTCACTTTTATTAGTCATAAAAAAGTAATAGAATGTTCCACAGAGGTATTAGATATTATGAACAAAAAATTCGTTTTAGGTTCGCTTCTTATCCTTGCTTTATCCGTGGTTGGCTGTGACAATCAACCAGCCGGTGGTAAGAGTAGTAGCGCCCAACCTAGCAGTCAAGATCCAGATGAAATAACTGGTGGTACTTATAATTTTGATGATGATGAACTCGAAACAGTTCAAGAAATTCACACCGCCAATCAATTAAAGTATTTAAATCTTTCCAAACAATACTACCAAATTACAAAGAGTGACTTAGATTCTTGTGATGCTTACGGTAACAAAAACGTTTCCACTCCTGAAAAAACAACACTTAACTGGGAATATGAAGCTCCAGATGGTTATGAATTAAAGAACTACTCATTAGTCTTTAGTCAATACGAGGATTTAAGCGATCCATACGTTGTCCAAGGTACAAAAGAAACTACAATTAGTTTCTACAATTCTTTCTTGGGCACAAACTATTTCAAAATCGTTGCTAACTTCACAACAGGTCAAAAACAATCAAGTGAAGTTAAAACCTTCAAAGTGACAGAACAAGCTCCAAGAAACTTATATGTTGGCAATATGCCAAACTTCCGTGATATGGGTGGTAGAACAACCTATGCCGGTGGCAAAATCAAACAAGGCTTAATCTATCGTGGTAGCGGTAGCAAATTTGACAATGGTACTCCATCTAATGATGAAGCAAAAAGAATCTTAACCGAACAATTTGGCATTAAGACAGAAATCAACGTTGCAGATAAAGATGACAATAATGTTAACTTATCTGGTGTAAATCTTAAAAACTGCTATATGGATTATGGCGCAGTTCCATATTCTAACTTAGCTAGAAACTCTGTGAAAATTAGACAAGTTATGGATGTTTTAGCCGATGAAAATAACTACCCACTCTTCTATCACTGCCGTATCGGTACAGATAGAACAGGTATCACAGGTATCATGATTAATGGTTTACTTGGTGTTCCATTTAATGAAGCACTTCAAGACTATGGTTTCTCAAATTTTGCTCCAATCGATAACCAAAGATATCCTGGCAAAACCCCAGATACCAATGGTGATGATATTAGAAAATATATCGATGAAATCTTAGCCTTACCAGGTGAAACATTCCAAGAACAAGTCTACCTTGCTCTCCGTATGATCGGTGTTTCTGCTGAAAAGTTAGACAAGATTATCGATTTCATGACAATCGGTGAAAAAGCTCAAATCCCAGAAACATTTAAAGTTGGTGAAGGTGATGGCTTAACTTCTGATGGCACAAAGTCAACAAGCTCAGATTATAAAGCCCCAGCTACCTACTACGCTTTAGCTAGTGGCAAAAAAGCTAGCTTCAAAGCAACAACAACTGCTGGTAAAAAAGATGTTATTGTCTATATGGGTTACACAGGTTCTGTTGACCAAAACACATCCACAAAATTATCAGCTTCCATCACATTAAAGATTGATGGTGTCGAACAAACCATTTCTAACACAAAGAACTTATGGACCGCTGGCTTCGGACAAACAAGAAGCAAAGATAGATACGGCTATATGTTCAACATCTTAGGCAATTATGAATTAACTGCTGGTGAACATACAGTGGAAATCAGCTCTAAGAATGGCACATTCAACGTTGGCTCTATTACCATCGCTGATCACGCTGCCTAATTGCAAAAACTAATCAAAAAAGGTTCTCTTAAGAGAGCCTTTTATTTTATTTGTTGATTATTAATTTTTCATATATGAAAATATAAATATCCAAGGGAGTTACATCTATGAAAAAAAGAAAAATGTTTCTAAGTTTAGCTTTTTTATCAACGCTAATTATTTCTTCATGTACTGTAGTGGCTAATAGCAGTCAGGAAAGCAAAGAACCTTCTAGTGTTATAGAAAGCGGTTCAATATCTTCAAGTGATTCTGAGTCTAGCGAGTCTGCATCTAGTAGTTCAAACAAATCTAGTTCAAATTCAAACAAGAGCAGTTCTTCTAGCTCTAGCAAGAGTAGCGGTTCTAGTTCGAGCAGTAGCAAATCTTCTTCTAGTAGTAGTTCTAGTAGCAAGCCATCATCAAGCAGCGGCTCTAGTAGTTCTTCTTCATCGAGCTCTTCTAGCAGTTCATCTACTAGCCAGCCTCCCGTTGGCGAAGGTAACTTTTCTAACATCACAGAGTTTAACGCTCCAGTAGAGATTCATACTGCCGATCAGAAGGCTTATTTATCTTATTCTGGTAATTATGATCAAATGCCTGAGAATCAATATCCAGATGGCACGCAACACCTTTCAGATTCGTTACCAGTCAATCTTTCGTGGAACTACACCGCTCCTAGTGGTAAAACAGTTTCTAACTACAGCTTCATAAGCGGTCAAAAAGAAGACTTAAGCGATGGTTATGAAATCAAGACATCAACTAAGTCAGTAGCCTATTACAATCCATATTTAGGTAGAAACTACTATAAATTAGTGGCTAACTTCTCTGATGGACAAAAAGAATCGACTGAAATTAGATTCTTTGATGTAGATACAACTTATCCAAGAAATCTCACCATCGGTGGCATGACTAACTGCCGCGATATGGGTGGAAGAGTTCTTGAAGATGGTGGCAAAATGAAGCAAGGCCTTGTCTATAGAACAAGTGGGTACCAGTATGACTATAGCACTGTGATTACAGAAGATGGCAAAAAAGAAATGCTTCAACACTTAAAAGTGAAGACCGAAGTAAATGTAGCTGATGGCACTAAATATAACCTTAAGTTAAGCGGTACAACTGTAAAAGACTTCTTAATGGATTATGACGGTGGTTCTCATCACTTCTCTAGAAATACCGAATCTGTTAAAAACTTTTTTAACTTATTAGGCGATTCAAATAACTATCCTGTTTTCTTTCATTGCCGTATTGGCACAGATAGAACTGGCTTATGTGCAATCTTATTATCTGGTTTACTTGGTGTTTCCCTAAATGAAATATATCAAGACTACTTATTCTCTAACTTTGGTAAGATCCAAGAAAAGAGATATATTGGCCCAAAAGCTGGTAAAGATAATATTCAAAACTATATTAATGACATCCAAAACATGTCAGGCAAAACATTCAAAAATAAAGTTTACAACATGCTACTTTCAATTGGCGTTTCTAAGACTACATTAGATACCGTCATCGCTAATTTGACAGAAGGACAAGTAGCAAAAGACAATGACGCAGGTCAAGTAATTGCGCCCGCTAACACATTAACTGCTTCAGGAACAAGCCTTAAAACTGATGCCTCTGATAGAAATAATCCAGATAACTATTACACCTTAAATAGTTCTTCTCAATCAGTTAGCTATACTTTTAATGCCTCTAAAGCATATAAGGGTCAAGTTGTTGCCTATTTAGGAAATGGTGATTCATCTTCTTCTAAAAAAATAGCGGATGCAGTCGGTTGCTCATTAGACAACACTTCCATCAGCATGAAAGATCAAACATATTCAGATGCAAGAATGGGCAAGTGTGGCTCAAGATATAACTATTACCCGGTTATTCTAGGCGAAGTTGATATTTCAGAGGGTAGCCACACAATTAAGGTCACAGGCACCTCAAATTCGATGAACATTGGCGGTATTTATATCTTTGATGCCGCTACTGCTCAAGGTGGTGGCTCTCAAGGTGGTGGTGTAGGTGGCGAACATACAACCCATAACTATGTCGCACAAACTCCAATCACAAATAAAGCTGGCAAACAAGTCACTACTTATTTATGCGACTGTGGTAAAAAGTATATTGCTATTAAGTTTACTGACTACACATCCATAGATGGTTCAATTGACAGCGATGGTAAAATCGGCGGCTCTGGCAATAACAAGGTCAAAACCACATTCAAATGGGATATTCCTGCAAAGGCAGGTGAAGTTAAACTTCAATTCAATATAAAGATGTCTTACAGCACACATTCTTCTCAAACGTTCGATAGTAGCAAATATGAAGTAAAGATTAATGGCGCTACCCAAAGCATTCTTCTTACAAACGGTCAGACATATGGACAATTAGGTTTAACAACAACAGGTCAGTACTTTGATATTGTTGGTTATAACATTGCTAACGATACTAACTTAGAAATCGAATTTGTTCATAATAATTTTGATTATCGCTTGTTGTTCACTGAACAAGTGAGATTGGTCTACTAGAAAACATTTAAAAGCAAAATCTTTGCTAAAAATAAACCCTCTATGGCAAAATGTCTTTAGAGGGTTTTTAAATATGAAAGAATTTGTTTTGCACAATGGTGTTAAAGCACCAGCTTTAGCGTATGGGACATGGCTAATTAAAAATGAGAATGCCGCTAACTGTGTTAAGATGGCTTTAGAAGCTGGTTATCGCCACATCGATACCGCACAAGCATACGGCAATGAAGAAGGCGTTGGACAAGGTATTAGAGAGTCTGGTCTTAAAAGAGAAGAAGTCTTTATTACCTCCAAAGTTAAAGCAGAACTAAAGTCTTATGCAAAAGCTAAAGCATCAATCGATGAATCGTTAAAGAAATTAGGTGTTGATTATATTGATTTAATGCTTATTCACTGCCCACAACCTTGGGCATTATTTAGAGGGCCATTTAGATACTTCAAACAGAATATTCAAGTATGGAAAGCCATGGAAGAAGCCTATAAAGAAGGTAAACTTAAGGCGATAGGTGTATCGAATTTCTTAGTGGATGACCTTGAAAACATCATCAATAATTGTGAAATCAAACCGATGGCTAATCAAATCCTTTTGCATATCGGTGAAACCCCTGTTGATGTTATTAAATTCTGCCAAGAAAACGATATCGTTGTGGAAGCTTATTCTCCAATCGCTCATGGTAGAGCGTTAGATGACGTGAAGATTCAAGCAATGGCGAAAAAGTATGGTGTATCAGTACCTCAGCTATGTATCAAATACACCTTACAATTAGATACAATCTCTATTCCAAAAGCATCTAGTAAAGAACATATTGAAGATAATATGAAACTAGATTTTGAAATTAGTGAAGAAGACATGATTGAACTCATGAAACTTAATCGTATTGATTATGGTGCAGATGCTTTCTGGCCGGTCTTCAACAAAAAGAAACAAGGCTAATTAAAACAACTAAATTCAAAAGTATTTGAATAGTTGTTATACAAGCGTAAAATATCTCCGAGGACTTTTTTATGGAAGAAATTAATAACTTTATCAAAACAATCATGGAAAAAGACTTGGAAGAAGGACGTGTTAAAACAATCGTCACACGTTTCCCTCCTGAACCAAACGCCTATTTACACATTGGTCACGCTAGAGCGGTTATCAATGACTTTGAGCTTGCAAAAGCATTTGGTGGTTACACAAATTTAAGATTTGATGATACTAACCCAGTTAATGAGGGCGCTGAATATGTCCAAGCTATTATTAATGATATTAAATGGTTAGGCTATGAACCTAAGAACATTTTCTTTGGTAGTGATTATTTTGAAGAAACATACAATAGAGCAATTCTTCTTATTAAAAAAGGCTTAGCGTATGTCGATGATCTTAACGCTGATGAGATTACTGCTTATCGTGGTACATTAACTGAACCTGGTAAAGATTCCCCATGTAGAAATAGATCCATCGAAGAAAACTTAAAATTGTTCCAAGAAATGAGAGATGGCAAATATGGTAATGGTGAGAAGACCTTAAGAGCGAAAATCGATATGGCTTCCCCTAACATCAATATGCGTGACCCTGTCATGTATCGTATTTTACATGTCCCACATCATAGACAAGGTAATAAATGGTGTATCTACCCAATGTATGATTTTGCGCACCCATTACAAGACGCAATTGAAGGCGTCACCCATTCCTTATGTTCATTAGAATTCGATAACCATCGTCCTTTATATGACTGGTTTGTTGAAAAATGTGAAATGCCACATGTCCCACATCAATATGAATGGGGCAGATTAAATATTACTAATACAGTGATGTCCAAAAGATATCTCCGTCAATTAGTCGATGGTGGTTACGTTGATGGCTATGATGACCCACGTATGCCAACATTAGTCGGTTTAAAAAGAAAAGGTCTAACACCTGCTGCTATTAGAAACTTCATTCTTTATACTGGCTTATCAAGAATCAATAGCACCACAAATGCGGATACTCTTGATAATTTCCTTAGAGAAGAATTAAAACTTAAAGCCACTCGTCCAATGGCGGTCTTAAATCCATTAAAAGTGGTCATTGATAACTATCCAGAAGGACAAATCGAATATTGCGATGCTTCTAATAATATGGAAAACGAAGAATTAGGAACTCGTCAGATTGCTTTTGGTAAATATTTATATATTGAAAAAGAAGACTTCATTGAAGAAAAACCAAACCGCAAATGGAAGAGATTATCTGTTGGCGATGAAGTCCGTTTAATGCATGCTTATTTCATTAGATGCAATAGTGTAGTTAAAGATGAAAACGGCAACATCGTTGAAATCCACTGCACATACGACCCAGAAACCAAATCTGGTAGTGGTTTTGATGCCCGTAAACCAAATGGTACAATCCATTATGTTGAAGCCACAACAGCCTTACCAGCCACCTTTAATCTTTATGAACCATTAGTGTTCGATGAAACCGAAGAAACAAAAGGTCAATCATTCATTGAAAGATTAAATCCAAATTCATTAATTAAACTTGAAGGTTTCGTGGAAGCATCCTTAAAAGACACACAACCTTTAGATCATTTCCAATTCATTAGAACTGGTTATTATTGCACAGATAAATTATCCACAAAAGAACACTTAATTTTTAATAGGACTTGTCCATTAAAGTCTTCTTTCTAACAAGGTTTTTTACTCTAAAACTTACATAAAATTTAAAAAAATGACATAATATTTATGTATATGTCAGATTTTAATGTGAACAATGAAGTTATCCATTGCCGTGAAGGTCTCTCAACAATTATTGGGAGCAAGGAAATGAATGGCAAAGAGTATTTTCTTGTGCAAGTAAATCGTATAAGCGGTGAAACTTTCTATGTTCCAGTGGATTCCGCTGATAGTATCATTCGTCATATCATGACCGCTAAAGAAGCCGATGAACTTCTTAAACTAGTTAAAAAGATTGGTAAAGACTTCAATACTAATACAAAGCAAAGAAGAGATGCTTATAAAAAGAGATTATCTTCTGGTGACGTTAAAGATATCGCTTATTTATATCGTCAATTATTCTTCTATAACAAATTAGGTGAGAATAATGATGAGATCAAATTAGGTCCTGTTGATTTAGATATGCTTAACTACGCTAAAAACATGTTATTGGATGAATTAGCTATTTCATATAAGCAACCTAGAGAAGCAGTCGAGAAATATATTGAGGAAAGAATAACCACTTTATAAGTTAACCCACTTTAATAGTTGGCTATATAATTCATTTATAGAAGAAAGAGTTGTGTCGTTAGGACACATTTTTTCTAGTTCTTCTTTTGTGCGATAGCCATAGTTAACTAGTAAATATGGTAAGCCAACATTAGTGGCGCTTTCCTTATCTACATTAGTGTCTCCAATATAGAGGCAGTTAGCTCTATCTATATTATTTTCCTTAATTATTTTATTAATAAGATATGGGTCAGGTTTCTTGGGATGATTTAGGTATGAACCTTGGATAATATCGAATAGGCCAGGGAACTCTTTATTAATGATTTTGTTAGTTAAGTCGTTGTCCTTGTTAGAGACCACTGCAAGAGTTACTTTGCCTTTAAGATTAATAAGCATTTCTTTAATGCCTTCATAGGGTTTGGTGTAATCCGCATAGTGCTCTAAATAATATGATTTAAAGATATTGAATACTCTATTTCTTTCCTCATCAGATAGGGCGGATGGGGTACACCTTTTAATTAGAATAGTAGTGCCGTTTCCGATGGCTTTTCTCACGAATTCTAGGTCCTTTTCAGGCAGATTATAAAAATTTAACGCGTGATTTACAGCGTTTTTCAAGTCTACGAGTGTGTCTAGGATTGTTCCATCTAAGTCAAAAATAAGCGTTTTCATTATTTTAAGTTTTTGACAACGTTGATAACGTCTTCATTGAAGACTAAATCACACATGTTGTCGTATGATGTGGATTCTTTATTAATGACCACTAAATAGCGGCCTTTGAAGTAACGAATAAAGCCCGCCGCTGGATAAACTTTTAATGATGTACCAATAACGATCATCACGTCACAAGTCATAATTGCATTGATAGATCTTGAGATAATATCTTCATCTAATGATTCTTCATATAAAACGACATTAGGTTTAACGATGCCACCGCATTTATCACAGTGAGGAACACCTTCAGAATTCATCACATAATCAAGACCAAATAATCTTCCACATCTTGTGCAGAAGTTTTGATGAATAGTGCCATGTAATTCATAAACAATCTTTGAACCAGCTTTTTGATGAAGGCCATCAATATTCTGTGTTACAACGATAACGTTTTTACCCTTCTTTTCTAAATCTGCGAAGTATTTATGAGCAGCATTTGGTTGTGCTTTTGGGTAGCACATTTTGTCTTTATAGAACTCATAGAATTCTTCAGTATAGTTTTGGAAGAATGTGTGAGAAATGATTTCTTCAGGTGAAGCTTGGAATTTAGTTTTTTGATTATATATGCCGTTAGCGCTTCTGAAATCAGGAATACCGCTAGGAACAGAAATCCCAGCGCCGGTGAAGACAACGATTTGACGAGCTTCGTTAATTATCTTTTGTAATGTTTCGTATTTGTTTTCCATGTATTTATGATAGCAAGATTGATTTAATTTGTGTATTTGAATAGTTAATTATGTGTATACGAAAAGAAATATATTCAATTTTCTGTCTAACGTGTATAATACACGTGGGACAGTGAAGGAGCCTTATTTAATAGCTATATGGGAAAATTAAGATTTACTCTCACATATTTACTATTTTGGTTTATCATCGTGTTCTCTTGCTTACTAGCTGAAAACTTTGCGTTATTCAGCTCTGATCACATGGGAGGCATGAGTATCGATTCTTTAATTATGCTTTCAATGTTCGTGATTTTCTTACTTATTGTCTACTACGTTAGAGAGCGAAATAGAAACAAGATTACTATTGATAAAGTTCTGCTTCCAATTATTACTATATTCGGTTTAGTTTCTATTGCCACTGTTTGGTGGCAAGGTGACCGTTCTTTCTTAACACTAGATAATGATGTAGTGTTTGTTTCATTTACTGTTCAAGAAAAGGTTTCATTCACGCTCCAGATTATCACTTGGTGTGCTGTTTTATATGGTATTCTCTTCGTCTTTAATCGCTATTCAATATCTAGAAGATGGTTAAAATGGTTAACGTTTGCATACGTCATCGGGGTTTTTACTTGTACTCTTGCAGATATTGTCATGGAATTCAAAGACATTATCGCTATTTTCACAAATACATATACCGGTGGTGGTTTAGCTTTCGTTATTTATAATTCCAATGTTTGGGCAAATATCATCCTTGTAGCTGTCTTGAGTTGCATTATTTTGAGCATCAGGAAGTTCAATCCTTTCTACTATTCGTTAATGATTCACTTCTTTATCATGATTGTCTTCTCATCATGCACAACATCAGTGTTTATTAGTGCTATCGCAATTATTGCTTATACCTTATATGAAATCCTTTCCAAGTTTAAAGATCGTAAAAGATATGCCGCTAGATTGTTATTTATTTATTTCAGCGTGCTATTGACCTTGCTTGGATTCATCACAATGATGATCAGTCTTGATGTACCATTATTCGTTAATTTATGGTCATTCATGGAAACTCATATCTTCAAAAAAGATTACAGCACATTAACATCAAGAACAGGCATATGGGCATCGGTTTTCCATCTACTTTGTGAAAAACCAGTCGATTTGATATTCGGCTTAGGATACAAGACAGGTAACGCCATTTTCACAAAATACTATGCATTGCAGAATGGTGGTTTTGAAGCTAGAAGTGCTCATAACGGCATTGTTGAAATCACTTTAAGACACGGTTTATTTGGCTTGCTATTCTATCTTTCATTGCTATCCACATTCTTCATTGGAATCGTCCATTTAATTAAGAATAAGAAGTACCGTGTCGCTTATATTTACGGAATTTGCTTCCTTGGTGCATTAGCTCATAGCTTCACTGAATCCACAATGTTCTTTGTGCCAAATATTGAAGGTACATACTTAACCATGATCTTCTTCTTACCAGTTGTTAATGCTAGTAAAGAAAAGTATTTCGTCGAGCTTAATAAAGACTTACAAGAGCAAAATGCTCCATTAGTCAAACCACATAGAGGGGATGTGTTATATTTTGTCGGCACATTCTTATTAGCTTTGATTGTGGCCTTTGCTACTTCATTCTCAATCCGTCCAATCTATTCTCATCCAACACTCTTAGTCATTTATATTATTGTCGCTTCAGTTGCAACGGCTGCACTAATTGGTGCCTTTGTTACTCTCATTTTAATGAGCAAGAAACGTGGTGATAGCAAACTATTATTCTTAGGAAAAGAATTCATTATTCCGTTTGCTTCTTCTGTGGTTGTGGGTAGCCTTGTTAGTTTAGCTCTTCAACTTAATTTCACGCTTGATACATTCTCTATTTTATTATTTACAATTTTCGTTATATTCTTCTATATGATAGCATTCTCTATTTTTTATAAAAAAGAGAATAACCATTTATATGCATTCTTTGATGTAGGATTTACAAAGGTGCTACAAACCATTTCTCGTGAGGGCTCAAATGAATAAGACAGATACTGGCATTAAAATCATTACTAGTAATAAGAAGGCACACTTTAATTACTTTTTAAGTGAATTTACAGAGTGTGGTCTTGTTTTAGTAGGCACTGAAATCAAATCTTTACGTACACATGGCTGCTCTCTTAACGACGCTTATATCGTTATTAGAGGTGGTGAGATGGAAGTTCTTAATATGCACATCAATCCATATGATAAAGGTAATATCTTTAATCACGATCCATTAAGAACACGCAAGTTATTACTTCACAAAAAAGAAATTAAATGGTTTGAAGAAAAAGCTAAACGAGATGGCTTCACAATCGTGCCTACACGCGTGTATTTGAAGAGAGGCAAAGCCAAAATGGAAATCGCATTAGCGAAAGGTAAAAAGCTTTACGACAAGCGTGAAACCATTAAACAAAGAGATATTAAACGCAGCATTAAAAACGGAGAAGATTAATATGAGCAAGATAGATTTAAAAACATATTTTGACAACGTTGGTCATGGTGAATACCAAAGAGAAAACTTCGACTCATTTCTAAAGAAAGTCGGTTTTTCTTATAACGTTCCTTCTATTCACATTGCAGGTAGCAATGGTAAAGGTAGTACCGCTAATTATCTTGCTAATATTTATCGCGCTCAAGGTTATAAAGTCGGTTTATTCACATCTCCATATTTAGAAGTTGTTAACGAAATGATTAACATTAATGGCCAGAACATCACTGATAATGAGATGGTTTCTATCTTAGAAGAATTCGCTAAAACCATTGATAAATACTCTTTATCACCATTTGAAATTCAAACATTTATTGCCTTTACATATTTCGCTAGAAACAAATGTGATTTAGCGATTATTGAATGTGGCATGGGTGGTGAAATTGATGCGACAAATATCTTCACTCCAATCGCCTCAGTTATTACTTCTATCAGTCTTGAACATACTGCATTTTTAGGCCGTTCAATTTGTGAAATTGCTTACCAAAAAGCAGGCATTATTAAGCACGGAGTTCCTGTCATAACAGGTATCTTAGATGATGAAGCTATCAACACAATCGTTGAAGTTTCTAGAGAGAATGAATGTCAATTATCAGTCTCTGTTGAACCTGCAAAAGTAGTGTATGAAAACAAAGGCTTTAGTTTTGCTTATGGCACTCTTTTTAATCTAAGAATTAATTCCGCTGCAACATACTCTCTTAAAGATGCGTGTATTGCTTTAGAAGTGGTCAATAAGTTAAACGAATCTTTCCCGGTTAGTGAAGAATCTATTAGAGCAGGTTTAGCCAATACCTATATGCCAGTTAGAATGGAAATTCTCAAAGACTCACCTTTACTTGTGGTCGATGGCTCTCATAACCCTGAAGGCGTGTTAAATCTTACAAAATCTCTGCAAAACGTGGTTGGAAATCGCGCAATTCACGTTCTATTTGCCTGCTTCAGAGATAAGAATATTGAAAGAATGATTGCTTATTTAGGAGAATACAGTAAAGACATTATCTTAACTACATTCCCTCATGAAAGAGCGAGAACTGAAGAAGATTATTTCCTTTATTTGGACGATTATTCATTCAAAGAAAACGCTCTTGAAACACTTAATGAATTATTAACAAATTATCCAGATGATGCGATCCTAGTTACTGGTTCATTAGCGTTTGCAGCTTACATCAAACAAAACTTGAAATGAGGTTAATATGAAATTCAAATGGATTAAGACAAATATCTCTCCAATTCAAAAGATTTGCTTAACGGGTTTATTCATCGCTTTAGCTGTTATTTGTCAAAAAGTTATGGCGGTCAATTACATCCCTGCATTGCCTTTTGTTCGTGTCTCATTTTGTGGCCCTGCTTTAATTATTTTTGCGTCAATTATTCTCGGTCCTTTTTATGGCATGATTGTAGGAGCGGCATCTGATTTACTTGGCTATTTAATTTTCGATCCAAGAACAAATCCAATGTTTATTCAAATCACTTTAATCTATGCTGTTTTAGGCTTTGCTTCTTATTTCGTCTTTTCTTTTGTTCGTTCCATTACCAATAAAAAGTTGATGCTTGGAATTGAAATAGGAACACTCCTTGCTATTTGGACGGCAGCGACTGTCTTCTTAATTACTAACGCGAAAGTCGAATTAGTCTTTAAAATCATTGTCCCAATTGCTTCTGGTTTGTTATTTATCGGATTAATTTTGTTCTCCATTTTCTTTAAGGGAAAAGAAGACAACCCATTTATTAGTCCGTTACATATTTGTTTTGCGTCATTTATTTGTGACTTCTTGTTCTTACTATGGTTTGGCTCATTGATGAAAGCTTGGGCTTTTGGCTTCAACATCTTCATCACTATCTTCTTATGCCAAGCTTTAGTAATGTTCGTGAATGTTGTTTTAGACACATTCTTCATCTCAACATTCCAAAGATTCACAAAAAAATATTTTGTTGAGGTTAGATAAGATGGAAGAAAGAAAAAATGAAGAATTAGAGGAAACTGAAGCAGTACCGGTTGATTCTAAAAAAGAAACAATTCGCTTTCCATGGGCTATTGCAATCGTAATGGGAGTGTTGATGTTATGCATCATCGCTTGCTTCATTGTCGTCATGGTTTTAGGTCCTGAAAATTCCCCTGCTGCTCAAAGCTCAATTTCAAGTTCAGCGGTGTAAAGACATAAATATTTCTTTACAATATTTGGTAGGAGTGATAAGTTATTAAAAGTTAATTGTGATAGGGGGGTTAAAGATGAGAGAAAAAGTTCTTTTGATTTGCGAAGAGTGCCTCTCCAGAAACTACACAACCACAATTAAAAAGGAAGGTGCAAAAAACCTTCAGATTAAAAAGTTCTGCAAGCGTTGCAATAAGATGACGCTTCATAAGATTAGCAAATAAGGAGGTCCTTCTCATGGGTGTTAAAAAATTCACATCAGAAGTTATCAAAGAAGGCAAGCGTGTTCGTTGGCCTAAGAGAGATGTCTTAGTTCCAGCATTTATTGTTGTTGTCGTTATAGCCGCGTTAGTGGGCTTAATTTTAATGGGCGAAGATGCCCTAGGCAAAGGTTTAATTGATGTCCTTAAAAAGACATTCAATAGCTAGGAGGTATTATCATGGCAGATGAAATCAAATTTACAGATAGTACAACAGATTTAAGTGAAGGCGAATCATCTAATGCTACATTAGGTGAAAAAGCTTGGTACGTGGTTAATACCTATTCCACACACGAAAATAAAGTCAAAGAAAACTTAAAACGTCGTGTTGAATCAATGGGCTTACAAGATTTAATCTTCCGTATTATTGTCGCGGAACAAGAAGTCCCAGTGATGAAAGATGGCATGCCAACCGATAAAACAAGAATGAAAAACCTCTATCCAGGTTATGTCTTCGTTGAAATGATTATGACAGACTACGCTTGGTACGTTGTTCGTAACACTCCAGGTGTCACCGGCTTCGTCGGTTCTTCTGGTAAAGGTACAAAACCATTCCCAGTTCCACGCGAACAAATTGAACCAGTTCTTAAGAGAATGGGTGAAATTGACGCCGATATGTTTGACCGTTACAGTGTTGATGACTACGTTAAGGTTATCCACGGTCCATTAGAAGGTACCGAAGGTCGTATTCTCTCCATCAATAGAGATACCAAAGTTGTTGAACTCGAAACCATCTTCTTTGGTAGATCCACAAAAGTGGAAGTCGACTTCTCCGAAATTGATAAAATCTAACTTGTTAATAACAAGCAACAAAAAACCAGCTTCACGGCTGGTTTTATTTTTTGTGTTTTCTTATTGAATTTTCTTTCTTCTAGTTCTCACACCGTTAATAGCTTCACGGAAGTTTCTGATTTCCTTTGTGCTACCAACAACGAAGATTGTGTCATCAGGAAGCAATGAGTCATTACCACCAGGGACGAAAGAACGGCCGTTACGGATGATAAGAACCACGCTGACGCCATATTTATCTTTGGTCGCTAAATCCCTTAATTGTTCTGGAACATAAGCGCTATTGACAACAATAGAGACGACAGAATACTTATCATCGAGTTTATAGAAGTCTTTATAGTCTTCATTACCTAATCTATTTGCTAAAGCAACACCCGCCGCCTTTTGTGGCATGATGACTTCTGTAGCGCCCAATTTTTTCATAATTGGTAAATAGTAGGCATCATCAACACGGACGATAATGGATTTAACGCCTAATTCTTTAAGAATAACTGTAGTCAAAATACTAGCTTCGATATGAGAACCGAACGCAACGATCGCAGCATCAACATCTTTGATGCCTAAATCTTTTAAAGCTTCTTCGTCAGTCGCGTTAGCAACAGCGACAGTTGGAAGTAAAGCACTGATCTTTTTAACGGCTTCTTCATCGGTATCAATCGCGATAACGTCCATACCGTTACCAACGAGTTCTTCAACAACAGAGATACCAAATTGACCTAAGCCGATAACTGCAAATGATTTTTTAGCCATATAGAGTGTCCTCCTTTAACCGATTAAAAAATCTTCCTCAACAAAACTATAATGCACATTAGAGTTTTTGTCTAAATGATTTTGGAATAACTGGAAAAATGTCATAGGTCCAAGATGACCTAAAAGCATCAAGAAACATAAGACAATTTTTGAACCAACCGATAGGTAAGGTTCAATACCTGTATAGAAACCAACGTTACCAAAGAATGAGAAACAAGAGAATAAATAGAGTCCTAATAAATCTTCTTTCGCGGCTTCATTCATGGTGTAGCCCTTAATCTCTCTAACACCGAATAAGGAAACGAGAATAAAGGAAACCACAACGATGGTTGCAACGACAAACACTAAACTCATACTCTTGGCGACGATATTGTCGGAGAAGTTGCGTTTAAACGCTGGTAAACGCTTGCCTCTAAAATAAGAGACAATGGAAATGATAATGATGAAAATAGTGGTGACTTTAATACCACCCGCTGTAGATAGAGGCGAACCGCCAATAAACATCATTAAAGAGCAAACCATCTTGCCAGGAAGAGAGATATCACTGACTGGGTAAACACTGTAACCAGCGGTACGACAGTTAATAATAGTCATAACAACCTGGAAGAAGTTCATTGGGTTATCTGGCTTTAATCCATCTGTCAGGAAGAGGATGAAAGACATAACCACAATTAAACTACCAGTAGCGGCTAAAACCATCTTAGTGAATGAGTTCCATCTTCTTGGATTTCTATGCTCAAAAACCGCATCAATTATGACTAAGAATGAGATACCACCAAGAAGTGATAAGAAACCATTATAAATAGTGAAATAGTAGTATAACCAATTGTTAGTTAAAATCGCGCCGTTATTATTTGTGAATAAACCACCAATCAATGACTTTGTGGAATTAAATAAATCAAAGCCAGCATTATTAAATGATGAGACTGAATAGAATAAAGAATAAGAAATGATATGAGCGGTATCACCAGGGAAAAGTGAGATAAATACAGGTAATCCCATAAGGAATCCCACTAACTCACAAACCGCGGTAATGATGATTAAACGACGGACAAAACGTACGATTTCACCAAAGTTATTAAAGGCAATAGCTTGAGAAATCATTAAACGATCTCTGAACTGTAGCTTTCTTCTAAAAATAGAGAATAAGAAGGTTAAAATAGTAACGATACCTAAACCACCGATTTGTACAAGAATCATAACGATAATTTGACCAGCGCCAGATAAGGTATTAACTAAGCCTTCTGGATAAGTGGTCAAACCAGTTAAACTCATCGCTGATAGTGAAGTGAAAAAGGCATCCATATAGGAGCCAACATGACACCATTCGTTGTTCGGATTGTCTCTAAATACAAAAGGCATGCTAAGCAAAAAGGAGCCCAGTAATACAATTGCTAGAAACGAGATGATAAGCATTAAATATGGGTTCAATAACTTGTTTTTCTTGATCATACTATTTGCTCACTAGATGCCGATATAATACACTTTGTGTTTATAAAAGTCAACTGTTAGCAAATCACAAGTGATTTGAAATTGAATAATTCTTCTTACTTTTAATCTAAATATAAAAAAATCCTTGCAACGTACATACGTATTTTGATAGTATATATGAGCATGTTGTCTTGCGCCATGAGAGAGCGCAAGCGCACGTGTGAAAGAGTACGTTCCGTGGAAGAGTGGCGATCACTCAATTACCACGGCACTGACAAATCTACAAAAGGAGGAAAGTCAAGTGAAGAAAATCGCAAAAGTCGTGAAGATGGAACTTCCTGGTGGCGAAGCTAAGCCAGGTCCAAAACTCGCTTCTGCTGGTGTCAACATGGGTAAATTCTGTACAGACTTTAACGCCAAGACCGCCGACAGAAAAGGTGAAATTGTTCCTGTTATCATCACAGCTTATGAAGACAAGTCCTGCGACTTCGTCATCAAAACCTCTCCAGTAGCGGGTTTAATCTTAAAAGCCGCTGGAATCCAAAAAGGTTCTGCCACAGGCCGTAAAGGTCCAAAAGTAGGCAAAATCACTAGAGCTCAACTCAGACAAATCGCTGAATACAAGCTCCCAGATCTCAACTGCGAAGACATTGAGGCAGCCATGAAGATCGTTGAAGGCAGCGCCAACAATATGGGTGTTGAAGTCGTTGACTAAGGTGAACGGAAATGTTTAGAAGCAAAAACTACAGAGCCGCCGCTGAAAAAATCGACGCAAACAAACTCTATACAATCGAAGAAGCAGCCGCTTTAGTGAAGGAAACTTCCACTGTTAAGTTCGATGCTACTATCGATGTCAGTTTCAAACTCAATGTCGACCCAAAACAAGCTGATCAACAAGTCAGAGGAACTCTCATCCTTCCACATGGTAACGGCAAAACCAAAAAAGTCTTAGCTATTACCGACAAAGTTGATGATGCATTAGCCGCTGGTGCCGATTTCGCTGGTGGTAACGAAATGTTAGATAAGATCCAAAAAGAAAACTGGTTCGACTTCGACGTTATCGTTGCAACACCAAACATGATGGGTAACATCGGTAAATTAGGTAGAGTGTTAGGTCCTAAAGGCTTAATGCCAAACCCAAAGACTGGCACAGTTTCTCCAGATATCGCGAAAGCTATCAAAGAAATCAAAGCCGGTAAAGTTGAATATCGTGTTGACAAGGAAGCTAATATGCACGTGTGCATTGCTAAAGTGTCATTCGATGCCAACAAGATCGCTGAAAACTTAACCGCTTTAGTTGAAGCAGTTAAAAAGGCCCAACCAGCCGCAGTTAAAGGCGTCTACTTCAAAAAAGCTGTCATCCATACGACCATGGGTCCAGCCATTCAATTCACATTTGCTGGTCGTTAATCAAATCAAAGCACAATATACCAAAGACAGTAACGGACGAAGCAGTCTTAATAATGTTACCGAGGCGTATGCATAAAGCCCACCGTATATTGGAGCCTTCAAAACAATTTTAGAAAAAGGAGGTCAAGAATATGAATCAAGCAGTCTTAGCAGCTAAAACAGAGACAGTGAAAACTATCACCGAAAAAGCTAAAGAGAGCCAAACAATTATCGTTTGTGAATATCGTGGTTTAACAGTTGCCCAAATTCAAGAAGTCAGACGTGCTCTTCACAAAGAAAACGCTGAAATGAACGTTTACAAGAATTCTCTCGTTGAACGTGCAGTTGATGAATTAGGTTACAACGAAATGAACGACATCTTAAAAGGTCCAAACGCTATCGTTTTCTCTAAAGATGTTATCGGCGGTGCAAAAGTCATTGCCAAATATGCTAAAAGACACAAAGACGTTCTCATCGTTAAAGGCGGTGTCGTCGAAGGTAAATTCGTTGATGCAGCCGGTATGCTCGAAGTTGCAAAACTTCCAGGCAAAGAAGGTCTTATTTCCATGTTCTTATCGTGCTTACAAGCACCTATCCGCTCCTTCGCTTGCGCTGTCAAGGCAGTAGCGGACAAATAATGCCAATTTAGGAGGATTAATACTATGGCAAAATTAACAAATGAAGAAATCATTGCTGCATTAAAAGAAATGACAGTAGTGGAATTAAATGAATTAGTCAAAGCCGTCGAAGCAGAATTCGGCGTCACAGCAGCCGCCCCAGTCGGTGTTGCAGCTGCCGCTCCAGCTGAAGAAGAAGAAAACAAAGGTCCAGCAGAAGTTTCCTTAATCTTAAAGGCCGCTGGTGCTTCCAAAGTCCAAGTCATCAAAGCTGTCCAAGCTATCACAGGCTTAGGCTTAATGGATGCTAAGAAGTTAGTTGACGCTGCTCCAGCTCCAGTCAAAGAACACATCTCCCCAGTCGAAGCTGAAGAACACAAGAAAGCTCTCGAAGCCGCTGGTGCAGAAGTCGAAGTTAAGTAAGTTCCAAATTTCATTTTTAGGGGGTAGTTTCGCCTAATGAGTCACTATTTTCAAGACGATCCTAATCTTGTTTCTAACATCAAAGAGATCACCTTTGAAATTAATGGCATCACTATGAAATTACTCACTGATAATGGTGTATTTTCTAAGAATAATGTCGATGAGGGTAGTTACGCCTTTCTAAAGGTCTTACTACCCCTCGACTTAGGAAATCACATTCTCGATTTAGGTTGTGGCTATGGCACGATTGGCTTAACTCTTGCCAAAGCCCATGAAGAAGCAAGAATAACTCTTGCTGATGTTAATCCGCGCGCAGTTGCGCTATGTGAACGCAATGCCGGATTACTAAACTTAAGCCCACGAGTCACTATCCTTCAAAGTGACATCTATGAAAAGATTGAAGGACCATATGATTCAATTGTTGTTAATCCACCAATTCGTGCGGGTAAGAAGGTTACTTACCGCATGTATGAGGAGGCAAAGCAATATTTAATTGATGGCGGCTCTTTGTACATCGTGATTAGAAAAGCCCAAGGCGCAGAAAGTGCTAGTCGATATATCGAAACTATCTTCGGCAACATCACTCTCTTGAAGCGTGATAAGGGATACTACATCTACCGTGCAACTAAGAGCAAACAGTAAGCAAAAGGAGCCATTATATGATTAGAAATATTGAGAACTTAAACAAACTCAACAATGATCGTTACGATTACAGTAAGATCTCTGGCAAATTACCTTTACCAAATCTTGTTGAAATCCAAACTAAATCATACGAAGAGTTTAAGGAAAAAGGATTAGACGAAGTCTTCAGAGAATCTTTCCCAATTGTTAACTACACAAATACATTATCAATTGACTACGTCTCCATCCGTTTTGGTGAGCCAAAGCATACATTCTTACAATGTAAAGCTCAAGACCTCACCTATAGTGCGCCTATTTACGTCATGTTACGTTTAACTCACCATGACACAGGTGAAATCCAAGAATCTGAAGTTTATATGGGTGAATTCCCATTAATGACTAAGTCTGGTACATTCATCGTCAATGGTGCTGAACGTGTTATTGTTTCCCAATTAGTTCGTTCCCCAGGCGCATACATGTCTTTAACAAAAGATATAAAGACAGGCAAAGTTACTTACGAAGCAGACCTCATTCCTGGTCGTGGTACTTGGTTACAATTCGAAAGTGGCACAAAAGATTTATTAAGTGTCCGTATCGATAGACAAAGAAAGTTAAATGCCACAACATTCTTAAGAGCATTAGGCTTAGAAGAAAGCAATGACATTTTAAAACTCTTTGGCGAATCCGAAGCCCTCAAAGTCACTTTAGCTAAAGATGATGATCAAAAAATCAAAACAGCTAAAGCTGCCTTAGTGGAAATCTTCAAGAAGATGAAACCAGGTGAACCAGTCACTGAAGAAGGTACTATCAATTTCTTAGTACAAAAATTCTTCGATGGCAAACACTATGACTTAGGTAGAGCAGGCCGCTTTAAATACATTAAGAAACTTGGCGTGTATAACAGATTAACTGGTCGTACCCTCGCGGAAAACCTCGTCGACGCTGACGGTGAACTCCGCTTCAAGAAAGGCTACACCTTAACCGCCGCTGACGTCGACGCGTTAAGAGATGAAGAATTCTTCGAAAAGGGTGCCCACATGAAGAAACTCAAAGTCAACGATAAGCTTGATGACCACGGCATTGTCAATATTGTCAAAGTCTACAATAACGATCGTGAAAAGAAAGTTTGTAACATTGTTGGTACAGACTTGAATGGCACAGTTTCCTATGTGACAATCAGTGACATCATCGCCTGTTTCTCCTATTTCTTAAATGTCATGGATGGATTCGGTGATACCGATGATATCGACCATTTAGGTAATAGACGTATTCGTTGTGTTGGCGAATTGATTCAAAATCAATTCCGTTTAGGCTTAGCCAAAATGGTTAAGACCGTCCAACAAAAGATGTCCATTTCTGATTTAGGCAACGTCAAACCAAAAGCCTTAATCAACCCACGTCCATTATCTGCGAGTATTAGAGAATTCTTCGCATCCTCTCAATTATCACAGTTCATGGATCAAACCAATCCTCTCGCTGAATTAACCAATAAGAGAAGATTATCCGCTTTAGGTCCTGGTGGTTTAACTAGAGATAGAGCTAGTACTGAAGTTCGTGACGTTCACGTTTCTCACTATGGTCGTATTTGTCCAATTGAAACACCTGAAGGTCAAAACATCGGTTTAATTAACAACCTCGCCTCATACGCGAAAATTAATAAATATGGATTTATTGAAACTCCATACAGACGCGTGGATAAGGCTACATGCCGTGTCTTAAGCGAACCAGAAGATTCCGTTTATTTATCCGCTGATGAAGAATGGGACTACGTTATCGCTGAAGCTAACATCAATCTTGATGCGGACGGCACAATCCTCGATGAACAAGTTATCGCCCGTTATAAAGGTGAAAACGTTATGGCCAGTAGAGAAGATGTTGACTATGTCGACGTTTCCCCAAAACAAATTGTTTCCATCGCTGCGGGTTGTATCCCATTCCTCGAAAACGACGATACAATGCGTGCCCTTATGGGTTCTAACATGCAACGTCAAGCCTTACCATTATTAAGACCACACGCTCCATTCGTTGGTACTGGTCTTGAACATCAAATTGCCCGTGACTCTGGCTTAGCAGTGGTCGCCATGGAAGATGGTACCGTCACTTATACCGATTCCCGCACCATTGAAGTGACAGAAAAAGGTAGCAATGAACCAAGAATCTACCAACTTCAAAAATTCGAAAGAAGTAACCAAGGCACATGCATTAACCAAACAAGCATTGTCAAGGTTGGTCAAAAAGTTAAGAAAGGTCAAATCATCGCTGATGGTCCTGCCATGCAAAACGGTGACTTAGCCTTAGGTCAAAACGTCACAATCGCCTTCATGACATGGAACGGTTACAACTATGAAGACGCCGTTATTATGTCTGAAAGATTAGTGAAAGATGACGTTTATACAAGTATCCATATTGAAAAATATGAATTAGAATGCAGAAGCATTCCAAAATTAGGTGATGAAGAAATCACCCGCGATATTCCAAACGTCAGCGAAGCTGCTAAAGCTAACTTAGACGAACGTGGTATTATCGTTCCAGGCGCAGAAGTGAAAGAAGGCGACATCTTAGTCGGTAAAGTCACTCCTCGTGGCCAAAGCGAACCAACTCCAGAAGGCAAATTATTAATGGCCATCTTTGGTGAAAAGACCAATGAAGGTAAAGATGCTTCCTTACGTGTTCCTCACGGTGGCGCTGGTATCGTTCTTGACGTTAAGATTTTCAAACGTGAAGGCAAATCCAAAGACGTTGAATTACCTCCAGGTGTCAACGAAGTCGTCCGTGTCTATATCGTCCAAAAGAGAAAAATCTCCGAAGGTGATAAGATGTCTGGTCGTCATGGTAACAAGGGTGTTATTTCCCGTATCTTACCAGAATGCGATATGCCATTCCTTCCAGATGGTACACCAGTTGACATCATGCTCAACCCATTAGGCGTTCCATCTCGTATGAATATCGGTCAAATTCTTGAAGTCCATTTAGGCTATGCCTTAAAACAATTAGGCTATAAGATTGCCACTCCAGTTTTCGATGGTATTACCAATGAAGAAATCTTGGATATGATGCAAAAAGCCAAAATGGATCCATCCGGTAAAACAATTCTTTACGATGGTACAACCGGTGAAAGATTTGATGAAAGAATTACCGTTGGCTGTATGTACATGATTAAACTTGTCCACATGGTCGATGATAAATTACATGCTCGTGCAACTGGCCCATATAGCTTAGTTACACAACAACCACTCGGTGGTAAAGCACAAAATGGTGGTCAAAGATTTGGTGAAATGGAAGTCTGGGCTCTTGAAGCCTATGGCGCCGCCCACGTCTTACAAGAAATCATCACCATTAAATCCGATGACCGCGTCGGTAGAAGAAAGACCTACGAAGCGATCATTAAAGATCAACCATTACCAAAACCAGGCATTCCAGAAGCCTTCAAGGTTTTAGTTAAAGAATTACAAGCCTTATCCATGAACGTCACTCTTCTTGACCAAGAAGGTAACGCCATCGATATGGACGCTCTTGCTAAAGAAGCCGAGAAGGAAGAAAGAAGAATCAACTCTAACATCCGTAATCTTATCGGTGATGGTAGTAGTAGCGATTCCGTTGTTGATGAAGAAGCCGTTGGTATGTCAAGCCGCTCAGCGGATGACGTGTTCGGAGAATAGGAGGATAAAAGATTATGTTTGATGTTAAAAGATTAGCAGCGATTAAAGTCGGTTTAGCCTCCCCTGAAGCCATCCGTAGCTGGAGTCATGGTGAAGTATTAAAACCAGAAACCATCAACTATCGTAGTCAAAAACCAGAAATGCAAGGTTTATACTGCGAAAAGATCTTTGGACCTAGCAAAGACTATGAATGTCACTGTGGTAAATATAAGAAAATTAGATTTGCCGGTGTCGTTTGTGAAAAGTGTGGCGTTGAAGTCACTTCTAAAGAAGTTAGAAGAGAAAGAATGGGTCACATTGAACTTGCTAGCCCATGTTCACACATTTGGTATTTAAAAGGTATCCCAAGCCGTATTGGCTTAATCTTAGATGTTTCTCCAAAACACTTAGAAGAAGTCACATACTACGCCGCTCATATCTGTTTAAATCCAGGTAAATCCTCAGTCCTCACATACCGTGAATTCATCAACGAAAGAAACGGTCGTGAAGTCTTTATCCCAGTCGTTAAAGAAATTCAACAAAACGCTGCGGAATGGGGTTTACAAGAAGGCAGCGATGATTGGGCCAGAAGTGAAGAATTAATCGCCAGAATGGAAAACCATGGTGAAGTCTTCGACTTCCAAACCGTCGCTAGATTCATTAACAAATATACAGGTGCGGAATTCTCTGAAGGTGCCGCTGCGATTAAGAGACTTTTACAAGAAGTCGACTTAGATAAAGAAGCCGCGGAAATCAATAAGAAGATGAAGGAAACAAAATCCACATCTCGTCAAAAACTTACTAAGAGATTAGAAGTTATTGAAGCATTCCGTAACTCTGACAATAGGCCTGAATGGATGATCTTGGATGTCATTCCAGTCATTCCACCAGATTTAAGACCAATGTTACAACTCGATGGTGGTAGATTTGCTACCTCCGACCTAAACGACTTATATCGTAGAGTTATCTCCCGTAATAACCGTTTAAAGAAGTTAATTGACATGAATTCTCCTCAAGTTATCTTGATGAACGAAAAACGTATGCTTCAAGAAGCTGTTGACGCTTTAATTGATAACGGCAGAAGAAATAAACCAGTCCAAGGTCCTGGTGGTCGTGCCCTTAAGTCCTTAAGCAGTGCACTTAAAGGTAAACAAGGTCGTTTCAGACAAAACTTACTTGGTAAACGTGTCGACTACTCTGGTCGTTCCGTTATCGCTGTTGGTCCATTCTTAAAGATGTATCAATGTGGTTTACCAAGAGAAATGGCCATTCAATTATTAAGACCATTTATCGCTTGTGAACTCTTAAAGAGAGGTGTCGCTAACGCGCATAAACAAGCCGATAAGATCATTGATAGATACGATGATGTCGTCTTCGATATCGTCGAAGAAATCATTTCTAAGCACCCAGTTTTATTAAACCGTGCTCCTACATTACATAGACTTGGTATCCAAGCCTTCCAACCAATCTTAGTTGATGGTCGTGCCATCCGTTTACACCCACTCGTTTGTACCGGTTTCAACGCTGACTTCGATGGTGACCAAATGGCCGTTCACGTCCCATTATCTAAAGCCGCTCAAGAAGAAGCTTTACACTTAATGTTAGCCTCTAATAACATTCTTGGTCCTAAAGATGGTAAACCAATCGTTACACCATCCCAAGACATGGTTATTGGTAACTACTATTTAACACTTGAAAGCACAAAAGAAGACTTCTTAAGAATCGCTAAAGAGTTACATGCTCGTAAAGATGAAGAAGAAGCCGAAAGATATGAACTCTATGCTGCTAGTGAAGGTAAAGTCTTCAAAGACGTCGATGATGTCATTAGAGCTTATCAAACAAAACAAGTTCACTTACATAACCGTATTGCCTTATTAGGTAGTGCGATGATGAAGAAGGATTTCACAGAAGAACAAAATAAGAGCTACTTAATCACTTCTGTTGGTAAAGTAATCTTCAACTTAATCTTCCCAAGTGACTTCCCATATTTAAACGAAGTAAGTGGTGCTTCCTTAAGAGGCGACCAAGAAGTGGTCAAGACATATTTCGCCCCACGTGGTACAAATATTCCTGAATTCATTGCTTCTCGCCCAATCTTAAAACCATTCAAGAAGAAAGAATTAGGTCTTATCATTAACGAAATCTTCCAACGTTACGATCGTCAAGGTAATCCAAAGACATCCGCTGTGTTGGATAAGATTAAAGACCAAGGCTTCCATTATTCTACAGTCGCCGGCTTAACCGTCTCCTTAAGTGATATCCACGCTGTTAAAGGCAAAGAAGAAATCTTAAAAGATGGTGATAACAAAGTCGCTAACTTAAAAGAATTATATGAAATGGGTATGTTGACCAACGAAGAAAGACATAAACAAGTCGTCAGCGTTTGGGAAAACGTAAAAGACCAAGTTCAAAAGAAACTTGAAGTTCAATTCAAACAAGATACACGTAACCCAATCTTCATGATGTCTGATTCCGGTGCTCGTGGTAATATCTCCAATATTCTCCAATTAGCCGGTATGAGAGGCTTGATGGGTAGTACCTCTGGTTCTACTATCGAACTCCCAGTTAAATCATGTTTCCGTGAAGGTATGAACGTGTCCGAATTCTTTATCGCCACCCACGGTGCTCGTAAGGGTGGTGCTGATACCGCGTTAAAGACCGCTGACTCTGGTTACTTAACTAGAAGATTAGTCGATGTTTCTCAAGATGTTATCGTTAGAGAAGAAGACTGTGGTACTGACCACGGCTTCGAAGTCTTTGAAATCAGAGACTCCGCTAGAGATGCCGTCATCGTCAAACTCGAAGATCGTTTAGTTGGCCGTTTCGCTCTCAATGATGTCGTTAATCCACAAACTGGTGAAGTCATCGTTAAGGGCAACACCATGATTCACGAAGACGAAGCTAAAGCTATCGTCAACGCTGGTATTAAATCCGTTGTCATTCGTAACTTATTCGGTTGTGAAACAAAAGATGGCGTTTGCGTACACTGCTATGGTCGTAACTTAGCGACAGGTAGAAGAGTTCAAGTTGGTGAAGCAGTTGGTATTATGGCTGCTCAATCAATTGGTGAACCAGGTACACAATTAACCATGAGAACATTCCACACCGGTGGTGTTGCGGGCTCCGATATTACTCAAGGTTTACCTCGTGTTCAAGAATTATTCGAAGCTCGTACTCCAAAGGGCGAAGCTTTAATTAGTGAAATCTCTGGTACAGTCACCAAGATTGAAGAAAAGAATGGTTGCTACTTAGTGACCGTTAAGAACGATCTTGATGAAAAAGAATACACCACAAACTTCGGTGCGAGATTAAGAGTCAAGAAAGGTGACTTTGTCAAAAATGGTGGCAAGATCACTGAAGGCGCTATCTCACCTAAGAAGTTACTCGAAGTCGCTGATGTGACAGCGGTGGAAAACTACATCTTAAAAGAAGTCCAAAAGGTTTATAGTGCTCAATCCATCGGTATTTCCGATAAGCACATCGAAGTTATCGTCAGACAAATGTTAAGAAAAGTCTTAGTCATTGAAGCTGGTGATACCGATATGTTAAGTGGTACACGTGTGAACGTTAACACCTTCACCGCGAAGAACACTGATGCCATCTTAAGTGGCAAACACCCAGCCGTCTTCTCACCATTAATTCTTGGTATTACAAAGTCCGCTTTGGAAACAGAATCATTCCTCTCCGCGGCTTCCTTCCAAGAAACAACCCGTGTCTTAACAGATGCCGCTATTAAAGGCAAAACTGACTACTTACACGGCTTAAAAGAAAACGTCATCACAGGTCACCTTATCCCAGCGGGTCGTGGCTTAGTGAACGATTCTGTTTCTGATGAAATCTCCAATAATTTCGATGTCTTAGAAACTATGAGAGAAGTCAGTGATAGATACGTTGAAGAACACGAAAGAAAAGTTAAAGAAATTAACGAAAAGATTCGTGTCTTAGACGAAGATAAGAAGTAGTTGAACTATTAAATAATAAGAGTCATCCAAATGGGTGACTCTTTTTTTGTGCCTATACTTATTGAAAATAAAAAATCTATTTGAGAAAATAACAAGTGGTTATCGATAAATTAGATAATCAATAATGAATAATTGAATAAAAAATAACAGTTTTTCTATTCTAATTCGTCTTAATAAGTGAGAGGTGCAAATGAGCATTTCATCAAAAACCATCCAAGGCTTCATCCTAGGTAATCAAGAAGCGATCGGTGAGGTTTATGACGAATACAAAAATCTGATGTACTTCGTTATCGCCTCCTATATCTCTCTTCCAGAAGATTGTGAAGATGTTTTAAGTGAGTCCTTCATTAAGGCCATTAATTCTAGAAGTAACATTAAAGATCCTAGTAACTTAAAGACATACTTAACCGCAATCGCAAGAAACCAAGCCCTTGATTTCTTAAAAAAGAAAAGAGAAATCGCTAATAGTGAAGTCATTGATGAGATGTATGGTGAAACTGACCAATATAACGTCATGCTCAATATGTTAGAACCTCTCCTCACTAATAAGGAGACTATTGTCACTTATTACAAGGCTGTTTTCCAATATACCTGGCCAGAAATCGTGGAACTTACAGGTATTAAAGAAAGCACCGCTAGAAAGCTATATGCTGAGGCACTTGAGAAACTCAGAAAGGAGCTACGTTAAGATGAACGATATTGAAAAGAAACTGAGAAAACGCGGTATGCAAAAACTTGATAAGTTTGCGCATAATCCATATCACGTTAATAAACCATCATTCTTCTCTAGAATACCTTTATGGGGCAAAATTATGGTCCCTGCATCTTTAGTGGCCGCAGTCGCTGTCGTAGCTTTCGTTGGCCTTATTAATGGTTTTGGTATGGGTGGTCGTGCCCCTCAATCACCAGGCAAAAACAATGATGTTTCCAATCATACTCAGCAAGGACAAGATACTAGTGCTGAAAAGGGCCTAAAAGAATCAAGCACAGCCCCTGCCAACAAACAATCCATCCGTGTTAACGATGTTGATTATGCCTTTATAGCAACTGGCAGTAAAGGTAGTGGTAGTGGGCAGTCAAGTAGCATGTACGCTACTGTCCAAGAAGAAAACCTAGGTAATTTAATTATTGAGAGTACTTATCAAAATACAAGTGTCGCAATCTATGAGATTAAGAATTATTCTTCTGAAGTATTTATAGCCGCGAAATATTCTAATGATTCTCATATTTATGCTTGCTTTAATGAAGATATCACATTCTCCACAATTGATGATTTCTTAAACAAGATTCCATTTATGAGTGATTCATCAATCGCAAATCAAAAGATTGTGATATTTGATGATCAACCAAAAAACAAATATTACACAGGTGCGGATACCGCAACTATTAATTCTTATTTATTTACCGATACTGGCTCCGCTAGTGTCACAACATATACACTAGGCCAAGGCGAAAGTGTTGTTACTATGCCTTTCAAATTAAACACATTTAATATTGAGTGTGTGAAAATCATCCTTTATAGAAGTGGACATATGCGAATCCAAATTGCTGGCAATGATAAAAATGTCTACAATGTCGGCGAAAATATATATAGCAATGTTCGCACTTATATTGAGACTTTAACCGAAGTAAACGGCTAATATTCCTTCATTTTTAACAAGTTAAACGTTAGATGTGCTATAATAACTTCCGCAAAAGGAAGTATATTATGGAACAATATAAAATAGTTATCGATTTATTAGGCTCCGATAAAGGTCCAGAAACAGTCCTTTTAGGCGCCTCTTTAGCGTTAAAAGAATTTCCTAACTTATTTATCACTCTTGTCGGTCCCAAGGCTCTCGTTAACGAAAAGAAGGATGAATTAGGCTTAGACATGAGCCGTATTAAAGTTATTAATGCGGAAGAAACAATTACTAATTATGAAAATCCTTATACAGGAATTATGAATAAACCAAACGCTTCTTTAGTCCAAGCGATGAAAGAAGTGGGCAAAGAAGAAGAGAACTACGCTGGTATGATTACCGCTGGTAACAGTGGGGCTATTCTCATGGGTAGTTTTAGATTCTTAAGTGACGAAAATAAAACCAGACCATGTATGGCCGCTGTTCTTCCTAACGGAAAAGGCGCATACAGCTGCGTAGTGGACACAGGTGCCACAATTGATTGCTCCGCTGGACAATTGCACTCATTCGCCCGTTTAGGCTCTGATTTGATGAAAAAGATGTATAAGATCGAATCTCCACGTGTCGCTTTACTCTCTAATGGTGCAGAAGCCACTAAAGGTAACCACTTAGTGAAAGAAACATATCCTCTTCTAAAAGAAGATGAAACTATTAACTTCATTGGCAATATTGAAGGTAACCAAACTTTAACTGGTGACGCTGATGTCATCGTTTGTGATGGCTTCGCGGGTAACCAAGTTCTTAAGAACGTTGAAGGTGTCGCTAGACAATTAATTACCGATATCGTTAAGCTCTCTAAAAAGAGAGAAAGACCAGAATTCATGGAAGTTGCTCAATACTTAATGAAGTCTTATGATATCTCCGCTTTAGGTGGTGGTTTAGTGTTAGGCGCGCGCAAACTTATTATTAAAGCGCGTGGTAATTCTGATGAAAGAGCAATCGTCAATATTTCCAGAATGATGCTTAATCACGCTAGTGGTGAAGCAGTCTTAACACAAGAGCAAAGAAACGATGCTCTCCGTTGATAGAAGTTTACGATTTTGGTAAACTATTGAAGTTGAGGTAAATAATCATGTTAGAAAAATTAAAAGAATTAATGAAAAACGTTGATCCAGATCTTAATTTAGATAACGTTACTTTAGATACTAAACTCGTGGATGATCTCCATTTTGACTCCTTAGGTATTATGATGTTTGCGATGGCCATCGAAGATGAATACGGTGTGACATTTGATGAACCAATGAACTTTGTGACCGTTAAAGACGTCGTTGATTACCTTGAGGCTAATAAGAAATAATCAACTACAAACAATAAGAAATAGGGCTACTTAATGTAGCTCTTTTTATTACATTTTAAACATATGACACACCAGGACTAGTGTGTAGTATTTTATATTTTTTATTGCGCGTATTTTAATCCTTATATATTATATATGAGCGTGTGCAAATCACACCCAGACCAATTTCGGTCGTTTTTAATGGGAAAGTACCGATACACCAGGTACTGTGGTGCGCACATTATGAAACAGTTATTGAAAGGAGCAATTATGCCAACAATTAACCAATTAGTGCGTCAAGGCAGACAAAATAAGACATTCAAGTCTAAAGCCCCTGCTCTTGGTCAAAGATGGAATTCTTTGAAGAAAAAAGAAACAGCACAACCTGCAGCGCAAAAACGTGGCGTTTGCACCCGTGTTGGTACAATGACACCAAAGAAACCTAACTCAGCTTTAAGAAAATACGCTCGTGTTAGATTAAGTAATGGTTACGAAGTCACTGCTTATATCGGTGGTGAAGGTCATAACTTACAAGAACACAGTACCGTCATCATTAGAGGCGGCCGTGTTAAAGACCTCCCAGGTGTGCGTTATCACATCGTTAGAGGTACATTAGACTGTGCGGGTATCGAAGCCAGACGTCAAGGTCGTAGCTTATACGGTACCAAGAAACCAAAAGGTGAAGAATAGGAGGTAAGAAACAGTTATGCGTAAAGGAAATCCAACCAAACGTGATGTCTTACCAGATCCAATTTACAACTCAAAGTTAGTCACACGTTTAATCAACAAAATTATGCTCGATGGTAAGAAAGGCACCGCTCAAAACATTCTCTACAGTGCTTTTAAGAAAATCGAGGAAAAAACTGGCAAACCAGCAATGGACGTCTTCGCGACAGCCATCAACAACATCATGCCAGAAGTCGAACTTAAGATGAGAAGAGTCGGTGGTGCGAACTTCCCAGTTCCAACCGAAGTCTCCCCAGAAAGAAAAGTTACATTAGGTTTAAGATGGTTAGTCAGCTATTCACGTTTAAGAAATGAAAAAACCATGCAAGACCGCTTAGCTAACGAAATCATTGATGCCGCTAACGGCACAGGTGCGTCAGTTAAGAAAAGAGAAGACACCCACAAAATGGCAGAAGCTAATAAAGCTTACTCACATTATCGTTGGTAATCAGTTAGGAGTATTAGAATATGGCACGCGAATATGATCTAGCACATACACGCAATATCGGTATCATGGCTCACATCGATGCTGGTAAAACCACAACAACCGAACGTATTCTCTACTTCACTGGTAAAATCCACAAAATTGGCGAAACCCACGAAGGTTCCGCGACAATGGACTGGATGGAACAAGAACAAGAAAGAGGTATTACCATTACATCTGCTGCTACAACAGCTACTTGGAAAGGTAATCGTATCAACATTATCGACACTCCTGGACACGTCGACTTCACAGTCGAAGTTGAAAGATCTCTCCGTGTCTTAGATGGTGCTATCACTGTCTTAGACGGTAAGAATGGTGTCGAACCACAAACTGAAACAGTTTGGAGACAAGGTTCCAAATATGGTGTCCCACGTATCGTCTTCGTTAACAAACTCGACGCTATCGGTGCGGACTACGAAATGTCTGTTCGTTCCTTAAGAGAACGTTTAGGCGCTAATGCGGAAGCTGTCCAATACCCAATCGGCATTGAATCCTCCTTAAAGGGTTGGATTGATGTCATCACACAAAAAGCATATGTTTATGCTTCTGATGTGAACGAAGAACCACATGAAGTCCCAGTTCCAGAAGAATATCAAGAAAAACTCCTCGAACTCAGACAAAAATTATTCGAAGCTTTATCTAACTTCGATGAAGACATCCTCATGATGGTCTTAGAAGGTCAAGAACCAGACGAAGAAACAACCAAAGCTGTCATTCGTAAAGCAGTTTTAACTGGTGAATTCCACCCAGTCTTCTGTGGTTCCGCCTACAAGAATAAAAACGTTCAACCTTTATTAGATGGTGTTATTGATTACTTACCATCCCCATTAGATATCGCTCATGCGAAAGGTACAGATGATCGTGGCAATGAAGTTACATGCGAACCAGATGACAACGCTCCTCTTGCTTGCTTAGCCTTCAAGATTGCTACTGACCCATTCATTGGCCGTTTAGCCTATGTCCGTGTCTATAGTGGTACATTAAAATCAGGTAGCTATGTCTATAACTCCACCAAAGGTGTGAAAGAAAGAATTGGCCGTGTCGTCTTAATGCACTCTAATCACCGTCAAGAAGTTCCAGAACTTCACGCTGGTGACATCGGTGCGGTCGTTGGTTTAAAGAGCACAATCACTGGTGACACCCTCTGTGATGTCGGCAATACCATCGTCTTAGAGAAGATGGAATTCCCAGCTCCAGTTATTGAAGAAGCTGTTGAACCAAAAACAAAGGCTGACCAAGAAAAGATGAACACCGCCTTACAAAAACTCGCCGAAGAAGATCCAACCTTCCGTGTGAGAACAAATCCTGAAACAGGCCAAACCTTAATCGCTGGTGTTGGTGAATTACACTTAGACATCATCGTCGATAGAATGAAGAGAGAATTCAACGTTCAAGTTAACGTTGGTGCTCCTCAAGTCGAATATCGTGAAACAATTAAGGCTATGGGCGAATGTGAAGGTAAATACGTCCGTCAAAGTGGTGGCCGTGGTCAATACGGTCACGTTTGGATCCGCTTCGAACCAAACGAAGGCAAAGGCTTTGAATTCGTCGATGCCATCGTTGGCGGCACTGTTCCAAAGGAATACATCAAACCAACTGAAGAAGGCTTAAAAGATGCCCTCAACAGAGGTATGATTGCAGGCTTCCCAGTCATCGATATCAAAGCTACTCTCTATGATGGTAGTTACCACGATGTCGACTCCTCTGAAGCGGCTTACAAAATTGCTGCTTCTATGGCCTTAAAAGAAGCTGCTAAAAAATGTCAACCAGTTATCTTAGAACCAATCATGAAGATTGAAGTTACTGTCCCAGAACAATACTATGGTGATGTCTTAGGTGATATCTCTCGTAGAAGAGGACAAATGACTGGTGAATCTCAAAGAGCTAACGCTAAGATTATCGAAGCGGAAGTACCATTGAGCGAAATGTTTGGTTACGTCACCGACTTACGTAGTATGACTCAAGGTAGAGGCAACTACGTCATGCAATTTGATCACTACGGTGAAACACCAAGATACGTTCAAGATGAAATTTTGAAAAAAGCGGGAAATATCGCTCGCTAAAAAATAATGTGTAATATCAATTGATATTGCACGAAACAAATTAATGCTATATTATGATTTCGTTGCAAACTTGTTATTAACGAAAGAAAGGAGATTTCAATTTTATGGCAAAACAACATTTTGACAGAAGTAAACAACACGTCAATATTGGTACCATCGGTCACGTTGACCACGGCAAAACAACATTAACAGCCGCTATTACATCTGTCTTAGCAAAACAAGGTGGCGCAGTCAAAACTGACTATGCTCAAATCGACTCCGCTCCTGAAGAAAAAGCTCGTGGTATTACAATCAACACCGCTCACATCGAATATCAAACAGCGACAAGACACTATGCCCACGTCGACTGCCCAGGACACGCTGACTACGTCAAGAACATGATTACTGGTGCTGCTCAAATGGATGGTGCTATCCTCGTTGTCGCAGGTACTGATGGTGTTATGCCACAAACTCGTGAACACATCTTATTAGCCCGCCAAGTCGGTGTCCCATATATCGTTGTGTTCATCAATAAAACAGACTTAGTCGATGATCCAGAATTATTAGACTTAGTCGAAATGGACGTCCGTGAATTATTAAATTCCTACGGCTTCCCAGGTGATGAAGTTCCAGTTATCCGTGGTTCCGCTAGAAAAGCTCTTGATGGTGACCCAGAAGCTGAAAAAGCTATCATCGAATTAATGGCAGCTTGCGATTCCTATATCCCAGCTCCAGCTCGTGAAAACGACAAACCATTCTTATTAGCTATCGAAGACGTCATGACCATCTCCGGTCGTGGTACCGTCGTTACAGGCCGTGTCGAAAGAGGCCAAGCTAAATTAGGTGATGCCGTCGAAATCGTCGGTATCAAACCAACACAAAACTCTGTTATTACAGGTCTTGAATCCTTCCGTAAGATTCTTGATTACGCCGAAGCCGGTGACAACGTTGGTGTCTTATTAAGAGGTATCAACCGTGACCAAGTCGAACGTGGTCAAGTCCTTGCTAAACCAGGTACAGTTACCCCACACAGCAAGTTCAAAGGTCAAGTCTACGTCTTAACAAAAGAAGAAGGTGGCCGTCATACAGCTTTCTTAAGCAACTACCGTCCACAATTCTACTTCCGTACAACCGACGTCACAGGTGTTATCACACTTCCTGCTGGTGTCGACATGGTTATGCCTGGTGATAACGTCGAATTAACAGTCGAACTCATTCACCCAATCGCCATGGAAAAAGGTACCAAATTCTCCATCCGTGAAGGTGGCAGAACCGTTGGTGCTGGTACAGTTGCTGAAATTCTCAAGTAATTTCTTAAAACTAATCATTAAAACTCATCTCAATAGAGGTGAGTTTTTTTGTGCATACAAAAGTTATTTAATGCTATAATGCTCTAATAGGAAAAAAACTATGAAAAAATCTATTTCTTTATCAGGATCATTGTTCCTACTTACTGCCCTTACTGCGTGCCAACCAACATCTTTTGATTTCAAGTTTGAAAAACAGGAATTCACTTTTGACTTCCATACAGAATTACAAAATAAATACATCAATGCGGAAGATTATATGACCACGAACGGTATTGCAGCGGGTAGTTCATCAAAAGAACAACCCGTACCATACTTTATTAATTGGAAAGGCTCTAAAGCAAACAACAATAAAAAGCCTAAGTACTATATCGTTGATGTCTTTGAAGAAGGCGAACATTGGTTCACTAAAAGTGGAATTACTAATCCAGATGGATTTGAACTGTATAATTTAAAATTAGATACGTTTTATTCCTATGATGTAACCGCTTATTATAGCGATAGTGTACAGTTTAAAGGCAATGGACACCTCTTTAAGACCGCAAAAAAGGGTCCACGTAACTTATACGTCAACAATGTCATGAACATTCGTGATTTAGGCGGGCATGGCATTAAACAAGGTTTAATCTACCGTAGTGGACGCTTCAACGAAGACGAAGATGCAGATGGTATTTCTTTATTAGATGAACAGTCTAAAGATGTTTTATTAAACACTTTAAAAATTAAAACAGAAATCGACTTAAGAAGACCAGGAGAAAATGGTAATATCAAAGCCTCACCGTTAGGTGAAACGGTCTCCTATAACCATTTACCAATGTATTATGGTGGTGAAAATGTTCTCACTTATGTTGGTGAACGTAATTCTTTCTTATACGATAATCCAGCGCGTATTAAGGAGTTCTTTGAACTACTTAGTGATAAAAACAATTATCCAATTGATTTCCACTGCGCGATTGGTAAGGATAGAACAGGCTGTATGGCCTATTTAATCGAAGCTTTATGTGGAATGGAAGAAGAATATCTATATCGTGATTATTTATTCTCCAACTTCGCTAAAATAAGCGGTATATGTAAAACTGAAGATATCGATGATCGATATGGTGCGACACTTAAAGCTTATGAAGGCGAAACCTTACAAGAAAAGACATATAAATATCTAAATGAAGTGATCGGTGTTGAAAGTGAAAAACTCGACGCAATTAAGGATATATTAATAGAATTATAGTAGGTTATGACTGAAGAAGAGACAATAAAGCAAGAAGATTATATTGATATTCATCCTTTGAAAAAGGGTAAAAGGATCTTAGTTTTCCTCGCTGATTTCTTCATACACTTTATTTTAACTTACCTTATTTTTAATATTGCCGCTGCGCCAATTGGTAAAGCTGCGACAAATTATAACGCTAAAAATGAAGAACATATTTTAACCACGCTCGATATGTATGATCATTATTACAATTCTAAAGTGCTATTACGTGATAGTGGTTTTGATCGTACAGATGTGACTGCAGGAGTGGATTATACATATCGTTGTTTCTTAAGTTATTTCGTTTTAGATAATGAAGAAAGTATTGATAGCAAAGTACCTCAATATGGTCATAAAAAGGAAAACGATACTATCTATCATTTCTATCACGATATTAGAAATAAAGAACAAACTTATTACGATAGTTTTGACCACTATAACAAGAAGGATAATTACTTTGAATATAATGATGTCACAAAAGAGTATAATTTAAAAATAGAGGTTAAAAACGAACTATACGCTTACTATGATCCAAAAGATGATATGGGTGAAACCGGTCAGAAGTATTATAAGGATATATCTAATAGTCTCTTTAATCCCCTTTTAGCAGAGGTCATGAATGACATTGAAAAGAACGACTTACATTATGATGGCGAAACTTGTTCTTTCTTAGAATGCAAAAGCCGTATTAAAGAGCTTGAGACATATCATGGAAACCTCATGACTGTTTGTGCTTATATTTCTCACGTTATTGTTTGGTCAGGATTATTCCTTATCTTTCCTTTAATAAATAAGAATAGAAAAACTTTAGCGATGCTTTTTATGAAAATCGAAAGAGTGGATTTCTATTCTATGAATCATACGAAAAGAAGAATGGTAGTGGCCAGTGCTTTATATACTTTATTCACATCTTTATTAGGCATTATGCTTATCCCATCAATGCTTGTACCTTTTAATACTTTATTCACATTGAATTATTTATTGTACGGAACGGTGTTTTCAGGCATTTTATTATTAATTAGTCTTTTCTTTTTAATTTTTAACCAGTATAATCGTTCTCTTACCGATTACTTATCTAACTCGCTATATCTAACTAGCGAAGAGATGGATAATGTTTATCGTGCAAAAGGTTATAAGATTTGATCATGGAAGACCATATTAATGAAGTCGTTTCTGATGCAGAAGTAGCAGGCAGCAATCAAGACACTAATGTTTTGTATTACCGTCCTAAATTTACTCATCGAATATTCGCTAATCTCGTGGATATTTTGATTTTCATTTTCGTCTTTGTTGCGTGCTTTTTAGGTGTACGTGAAATAATTAGACACACGCCTGGCTATATAGCTAAATCACAAGAACTAACCCAAATGAGAGTAGATTCAGGCTTATACGCTTATGATGACGATAATGTCTTAAGAGATATCATCTCTGTATTAAATTACGATAAAGGTCAAACCGCTAAATCGAGAATGATGCGTTCTAAAAACGCAATTGAGACATTTGTGAGCTATGCTCAAAGTGTGGCCACTAATGAGAACTATGAAGAAGTAGTTAAAGATTATCGCGAATATCGTTTAGCAGACACTATGGTCCACAATAATACTCCAATGTTTATCGTTAATGAATCTAACGAAGTAGTGGAAAATCCAGTCTTATTTGAATCAGTGGAAAGTGTCAGTTCCCAAATCTATACCGAATATTATAAAAAAGCGTACCAACCATATATTGACAATCGTTTACAAGCTTATCTAGTCGTGGTGGTACCTCACTATAAGGATATTATTAACTATCAAACTAATTTGTTGCTTTGGGTTAATATCTTTGCCGTTTATTGCTTTACAGGATTACTCGTTTATCTTGTTCCATTATTCATCTTTAGACGTGGTAGAATGACTATTGGAAAAGCCTTATATGGTATTGGTTTAGTAGACTCTAACTGCTTATCACCTTCTTTACCACGTACCTTAGCAAGATTTGCGATCTTTTACTTCGCAATTCTAGTGCTATCTTTATTCACTTTCGGACTACCAATCATAATTTCTTTTTCAATTATGGTTTTCTCTAAAAATAAACAAGGTTTCCAAGACTATATGTTACGTCTAACCGAGGTTGATGGGAAAAGAACAAAAATCTATTTTTCTTTTCAAGAAGTTGAACTCGAAAAGACCACGCCATATAAAAAACCTGTTGATTTTAAAACCAGGAATTACGACTAAGAAAATATATTGCGTAGCGCAGGCATATGTATGTATAATAAAAATGATAAAAATGGAATGCTGGAGGCCACTCATATGGTGAAAAAATTTGTCCTTCCATGTTTGCTAGGATTAATAAGCCTTTTTTCGTTGTCATCTTTTAACGCGCCCGTAGCGAAGAATGATACTAAAACAGCATCTCTTAACCAACCACGTCTTTTAGACAGAAAAGCCGCTGCTCCTGATTATAGTGGTGAAGTTGAAATTCCAGATGGTAACCTCATGGTTTCCGCGACTTCATCCACTAAGACATCAATGGGGCAGTCTTTTACTTTTATGTTCTCAACTGGTGGTCAAGGTTGGTGTGATGCAACTTCTTCCTACTTATTAGCGCCAGATGATGCCGGTTTTGATGAATATCTTAAAGATTTCAACACCAAGACCGCCGAAGAAAGAGAAGCAATTACTGAAGCTTATGAAAAAGGTGAATACGAACCTGTTCACTTCAATTCTTATGTTTATAGCTTAAACGCTACATCAAGTGTTACTGACATCGTTATTCCTCGTTCTTTAACAAGAAACCACATTTTCAATCTCGATGTCACTCGTTTAGGCATTAACGTTGTCCCAGATTGGACAAATATTACTTCTATTACCATTCCTCAAGAAGTTACTGAAATCTATTCAGAGTCCTTCCAAAACATTCCAGAAGGTATGGTATTTAAGGTTGAACCAACCGCTAACTTAGAGGGTTGGGCTGCTGACTGGAATCATGGTGCTACAGTTCAATATGGCGCTACTTTCCCAGCCGCTAAAGCTGAACCATTATCTAAAGCTGGTGCTTCTAAATACGGTGATGAAACACAAAACTTCATCATTGGCTGGTATCCAAAGAGTGGCGAACAAAAACCTCTCGTTCTCGAATATAAAGTTAACGCTAACGGCGCTAATGAAACTCGTTATTTTGAATTTGCTCCTACATCTGCAAGTTCATTATTCGAATGTGTTGGCCGTCAAGTCAATGACTATACAAAATCCTTATACTGCGATATCCCATTAGCAGAAGGTGAAGAAATTGATTTCTCAAGTACAGTCTTACACAACATCTATCGTGCTAAGACAGTTGGTGAAACTGCAATTACTGAACCAGAATTGAGCCAAGCTTATAGCATCCAACCAAACCAAGGTTTCTCTAGAGCTTATGATATTAATGATTTCATCAAATGCTCATTCACTGGTTTATCAACCTTCTCTGGTTTCTCTGCGATCGACTTAAATGTTGATATTAGCGAAGCCAATATTTACGAACACTTAAAATCTAACTATTACAATACACACTTAAACGATATTAAGTCTGGTAAACTCAAAATCCGTTATAGATTAACTTCTTTAACTCTTTGTAGTTTCAGAATTACATACCGTGATGGTGGTGCAGATGTCCAAAAAGACGTTAAGATCGTGACTCCTGTTGCACAGTTCAAATTAGAAAAACAAAAAGGTAATAGAGTCTCATTCTTGTTCAAGAATAGTGACATCGCTCCTAACTTCTCCGCTGATAAGATCAAAGCCGTTTCATTTGTTGGCTTATATGTCACATTAGACTTATTAGCGCAAAAAGGTCCAATCGCTCGTAGTAATGTCATTACCAGATTTGGTTATCATTCACTCATGCCATATACCGAAAAGGCTAACCTATTTGATATAAACGCTTTCTTAATCATCTTAGCAATCGCTTATATCGCAGTCTTTGTTGGTACAACAATCGGACTCTACTTCTATTTGAAGAATAAATATAAAAATGATGAATTCAGAAGAATGAAGAACAAATCATACTTCACTAAAGCCGCTTTATTCTTATTTGGTAGCTTAGTGGTGTTATTCGATATCGTCTTCATCATTTTAAGAGCGAGTGCATTAAATAACGCTATCGTTGTTTATAACCCAGCCGATGCTTACATTATCATTCTTTCAGTAATGTCGGTTGTTATCATTGGCTACTTCATTAAATACATGGTCGGTGTCATTAAGACCAATAAAGAAAGAAGAAGAATCATTAAACTCAAATTAAACGAAGACGTCGATGACGACGGAACGAATTAAGGAGATACATTATGGAAATTAGAATTAAAGATTTAACTAAAATTTTCCCTGGTGACGCACGTAAGAATATTCGTGACACAATCGCTGTTAAAGATTTGAACTTTAACGTTGATGATGGCACTCTTGTTGGTTTATTAGGACCTTCAGGATGTGGTAAATCCACAACTCTTTACATGATTTCAGGTTTACAAACCCCAACTTCTGGTGAAGTTTGGTTCGGTGATCAAGAAGTCACTAATTTATCTCCAGAAAAAAGAGGTATTGGCTTAGTCTTCCAAAACTATGCTCTTTATCCTCATATGACTATCTATAAGAACATTGAATTCCCATTAACAAATCTCCAAGTTGAGATTCCTCTCGTTACCTTCTTTGATTTTACCCTCAATTATGAGTATCAAATGAAGAAGAGAGATGTCCTTGATGGTATTCTCAAATCAGTCGATTCTCTTTGCAAACGTGTCGGCTTGAACAAAAAGCAATTCCAAATCACTTCTTCTTTAGAAGGTGAAAATCTTAAGCTCACTATTTTACTTAAAAACGTTGCTCCTGCTAGTAAGAATTTATTCGTCGATAATTTCCCAAAAATCATCGATGCTAAATTAACCAACGTTGAAGAGGTCCAAACATCTGAAGCTTTATTCGATTCAACCGTCAGAGCCACCGTTAATAAAATCGGTGAAAAAGAGACCATTGATTTAACATTCAAATCAAGATTAGGTAAAGACTTTGACTTACCAAAAATGGACGACACAATCAGAGCCATTAGAGAAGCTATTAAACCAATCGGTAATCCAGGCGAAATCGTTATTTCCCGTGGTAAACGTGGTTTCGATTTAGTGGCGCGTGTTAAATCCTTATTGCATTCCCGCTTACAAGAATGCTTTGAAGCTATCTCCAACAGTGTTCCTATGGAAGATGCTCGTTACTTCGTTAGTAATGTTGTGAACGTTGAAAATCAAAAGTTTGTTAGAGATTTCTTCAAGAAACACAATTTGAAGATCACCGACATGAAACTTTACTACGATAAAGAACACACAAAGATTTATTTCAAATTACATAGAACATCCACTGAAACCGCTAAACAAGTCATGGACGAACTTGCGGAACAATTAGAACTCAGTGATATCACTTTAGATACAGCGCAAGCCATTGCCCACCGTAAATTAACAAAAGAAGAAAGAAGAGATATCGTTTACGATACCGCTAAACTCGTTCAAGTTGATGAATATTTGGAAAGAAAACCAAATCAATTATCCGGTGGTCAACAACAACGTGTCGCTATCGCCAGAGCGTTAGTTAAACACCCACGTGTCTTACTCTTAGATGAACCATTATCTAACTTAGATGCTCGTTTAAGATTACAAACCCGTGAAGAAATTAGAAGAATTCAACAAGAAACAGGTATTACTTCCGTGTTCGTTACTCACGACCAAGAAGAAGCAATGTCCATTTCCGATAAAATTGTTGTTATGAAACTTGGTGAAATGCAACAAATGGGTGCACCACAAGAAGTTTATAACAGCCCTGCAAACTTATTCGTTGCCCAATTCTTAGGCACCCCACCAATCAATGTCTTCAAAGGCGCCGTTAAAGACGGAAAGATTTACGTTGGTGAAGACTGTGTCGGTGAAGCCAAAGGCATTAAAGATCAAGAAGTCTCTGTTGCTATCAGACCAGAAGGCTTTGTCCTTGCTAATGAAAAAGACAAAGACGTCTTACATGCCGAATGCGAAATGATCCAAGTTATGGGTCGTGATATTTCTGTTGTGGCTAAAAACGAATTATGCACAAAACCAACATTCAAAGCTATCATTTCTGCGGATGACAAAGTCAGTCCAGGAAAAGTTGCTTTCAAAGTTAAACCTCATAAAGTATTCATTTTCGATGCCGAAACTGATGAAAGGATTTACGTTAAATAACGAAAGGAGCGTCTATGGGTATAGAATTTCTAAATTTCTTATCTAGAAAAAAGAGAACTCATAATACTGAAGGCCTACCCACAGCCGAACCTGAAAAAGTTCCTGAATATGAGGAAGGCTTACAAGAGAATGAGAATAAAGTCATTCGCTTGGTTTCAAATAAAAGAGTTAAAAAACCTTACAAGGTGACAGGTATTGAAGATGTCGCTAGTAAGAACAACTGGAAAGCTTGGTTATACCTCGGTCCAGTAGTGGTCTTAATTTCCATCTTCTTACTTTATCCTTTAATTAACACCATCTTTATTTCCTTCGCTAAAGATTACCAATATGCGACTGGTCGTTTCTCTGGTTTCACATTAGAGAACTTTGGTGTCATCTTTGGCTGGGTGAAGACTGGGCAAGGCGGTCTAGAAACCTACTTTACAACGTATGCGATACCTAACACGTTGATTATTACATTCGTCACCGTGCCTGTATCCATCTTGTTAGCGTTAATTATTTCTGTCGCCCTTAATTCTATTAAGTGGTTACAAAAATTCTTACAAACCGTCTTCTTCCTTCCATATGTCACTAACGCGGTGGCTATTGGTTTAGTCTTCTCAGTTATCTTTGATAAGTCTGGTATTATCAACTTCATCTTCCACTCCAACACCGTTTGGGTCTATGGTGCGGATAGATGGGTTGCTATGATTCCATTATGCTTATATATCGTTTGGAACAGTATTCCATTTAAGATCTTAATTCTCTTATCTGGTTTACAAGGTATTGATAAACAATACTATCAAGCCGCCCAAATCGATAGCTGTCCAAAAGCTAAAACATTATGGAAAATTACCGTTCCATTATTATCCCCACAAATCCTTTATTTGATGATTACATCATTTATCGGCTCATTTAAGGAATATACATCTGTTGTCGCCATCTTCAATGGTCCTGGCACAATGGGTAAGAACTCTAATATTCCGGACATGGAAACAATCGTTTATTACGTTTACGATAACGTTGAAAAAGGTAATACATCACGTGCGGCAGCAGCAGGTGTGTTCCTCTTTATCATTATTCTCATCTTCACTTTCGTCCAATTTGGCGTCAGTAAGAAGAGAGTCCATTATTAGGAGGTGGCAAGTATGGCAGAACAAGTAGTTCAACAAGAAGAACAAATGACATACATTGACTTTAAAAAAGTCCGTGTCAATCCTAATATCACTTTATCCATCGTGGAAAGTGGTAAGACCGTTGAATCCATCAAACGTCGTGAAAAAGTGGTGCATATCGTAACCACAGTTCTCACTTATCTATTCATCGTCGCTTTAGCCTTAACCGTGATGTTCCCATTCTATTGGATGATTATCACATCCTTAAAGCAAAACGATGAAATCATGGCTACTACACAAACATTCTTCCCAAATATTGTTATGTGGAGTAACTACTCTTATGTTTTTGAAACATTTAACTTCACTGGTTATATGTTCAATACCATTATCGTGGCAATCTTTTCAACCGCTGGTACGTTATTAACAACTATCTTTGCCGCCTTTGCTTTCGCTAGACTTGAATTCAAAGGCCGTGAACCATTATTCATGATTTTCTTAATGACCATGATGATTCCTGGTGAAATGATGGTTATTTCTAACTACTTAACAGTTAACGCTTTCGGTTGGATTAAAGATCAAACAAGAACAGACGCTTACTTAGCGATGATTGTGCCATTTGTGGTTTCTGTCTTCCATATTTATTTGTTAAGACAAAACTTCAAGCAAATCCCTAAGGAACTCTATTTAGCCGCGAAAGTTGATGGTAAGAGTGACTGGGACTTCTTATGGAAAGTCATGGTCCAACTCGCTGCACCTACACTTATTTCCATTACCATCTTAAAGTTCATGGGTACATGGAATTCCTATGTGTGGCCAAACTTAGTTACAAAGAACGAAGAATTCCGCTTAATCTCTAACGGATTACGTGGTAGTGCCTTCCAAGATATTGATACAGGTATGGTGGAATACGGTTATCAAATGGCCGCTTCCTTCTGTGTCACTGTCCCATTGTTCTTGTTATTCGTCTTCTTCCGTAAATACATTATGAAAGGCGTCGGAAGAGCGGGTATTAAAGGCTAATAAAATGTTTATTATTGTCGCTGACAATTTAATAAAAAGGAGAAAAATAATGAAAAAGAAAACTCTTGTTCCAGTAATGGTACTTACCTCCATCCTCACATTAGCAGGATGTAACAACAACAATGGTCAATCTAAGGCCGAAAAGAAAGGCCACTTCGACCACAAGGTAACCATTAAATTTACACAAGCTTACGCTCAAGGTTATCAAGCGAAGTTACAATCATTCGTTGATTCATTTAAGGAAATTGAACCAAACGTTGAAATTAAGCTTGAAGATGGTTGGATCAGTGGTAACTACGATACAATCCATTCTCAAACAATTTCTGACATCCAAACTGGTGAATACGGCGATTTAGTTATCGCTTATCCAGACCACGTCGTTGACTACATCGACTTTGGTAAAGCCGTCAAGTTAGATCCATTTATGGATAACGAAGAATATGGCTGGACCGCTGCAGAAAAAGACGATGTCGTTCAAGCTTACCTCCACGAAGGTCAAGAATTCCCACTCCCAGGAACATATTGCTTACCATTCTCAAAATCTACAGAAGCAATGTTCTATAATGAAACACGTTTATTCGATAGTGAACTTGTCCAATTCTTAGCCACAAAAGGTATCACCATGAATAAGGCTTACATTGAATCCTTAACATGGGAAGAATTATTCGGTAAATTATGCCCAGCATTCAAAGAATATGATGCTGCTCACCCAAGTTCACCATTAATCACCGCTAAAGACGGCAACATGAACTCTTATGTTGGTTACGATAGTGACGCTAACTTATTCATCACTCTTTCTCAACAATATGGCTATGGCTATACAAGCGTTGACGAATATGGTGAAGCTCACCTCGATTACAACAACGATAATATGAAAGGTTTAATGAAGACCTTTGCTAACGCTTCTAAAGAAGGTTACTTAAGAAGTCCAGGCGTTATCGGTAAGAGCTATTCCTCAAACTACTTCAAAGAAAATAACGTCTTATTCTCCATCGGTAGTACCGCTGGTGTTAAAAACCAAGTCGCTGACAACTTTGATGTCGGTGTTACCCGTATCCCACAAGCAGAAGGTAAAGCTGCTAAGATTATTTCCCAAGGTCCATCCGTCTGTATCTTAGACCATGGTAATGACAAAGATAGACAATTAGCCGCTTGGTTATTCTATAAGCACATGACAAATACCAAGAACACAGCCTCCTGGGCTATTGAAGTTGGTTATTTACCAGTCCGTGCTTCTGCTTACACAAGTGAAGCTTATATCGACTACTGTAATACAGAAGGTAAAGATGCTCGTAGTACAGAATTATTAACCGCTCTCAACGCTGTTTATAGTTCCTCAACTGTTGACAAAGTCTTTACAACTCCTCCATTCAAAGGTTCTTCTACCGCTAGAACAGAAGTTAACTCTTTAATGGTTAACGTCTTAAAAGACGCCGCTGATGGCAAAGACATCAACGATGAATACTTAAAGACAAAATTCGATTTAGCAATTAACAACACACTCAAAGAAATGTAATAACTATTTCTCGAAAGGAGAAAAAATTATGAAAAAAGTATCAATTTTAATGTTTCCACTCCTCATTGCTTCCTTAGCGGGTTGCAATAATAGTGGAAACAATAACACCGGCAAAGTTGTCATTAACTTTTGGCACACCTTTGGCCAAAAACCAGAAGCTGCTTTAAAGAGCAAAGTTGCTGACTTTACAAAGATTATTAAAGAAAAGGAAGGCGTTGATGTTGAAGTCGTTCTTGCCTATCAAGGTGGCTACAAAGATATGCCAAGTAAAGTCACAACTGGTATTGCCACAGGTGAAAGCCCAACAATCGCCGTTGCTTATCCAGACCACGTCGCTGACTATCTCGCTCTTGAAGGTAGCGAAGCTGGCAAATACGTTGTCAATTTTGACAAATACTTAAAAGACAGCGCTGTCACTTTTGGTACAGAACCAAATTTAGGCGATAACAATCCAGAAAGCGATATGGTTAAGAGCTATATGGATGAAGGTCGTTCTTTACAAAGAGAAGGTACATATTTAATTCCTCTCATGAAATCAACTGAAATCATGACTTATAACTTGGATGCCGCTAAAGCTGCCATGGCTTATGCTTATCCAGATGTTCCAGTTGATCGTGTCCAAGAATTCATGAAGACCATCACTTGGGAACAACTTCTCAATATTGCTAGAGCGGCAGTGGCACATAAAGACACAATCTCTTCAAAACTTGAATATCCAATTTATTACGATAGTGATTCTAACTTATTCATTACTGAACTCTATCAAAATAAAGTCGGTTATTCTTCTATTGGTAGTGATGGTAAAGGACGTGTCGATTTCGAAGAAAGCGCTAACCTCACTAAAGCTAAAGAAATCGTCAGTGCTCTTAAACAAGCTCACGATGATGGTTTATTAACCACACAAGGTGTTGAAGGCACCTACGCTAGCAACTCCTTTAAAGAAGCTAAAACACTCTTCTCTATCGGCTCTACTGGTGGTACTGGTTATACCATTCCAGATGCTGGTCAATTTGAAACTGCATTTGCTAAAGTTCCAACTATGGGTGAAGAAGTTGCCTATATTTCCCAAGGCCCATCAGTTTGTATGCTCAATAACCCATCCTTAGATAAAGCGGATAATGATAACGCTCTTAAATATGGCTGGAAATTAATCAAATACTTAACCAGCAAGCAAGTTAACGTTTCCTTATGTGTTAACGGTTCTGAAGGCTATTCTCCAGTCAGAAACTCTTGTTACACAACTGAAACATACAGTGACTTCATTGAATATGGTGAAGGCTACGCTCAAGCCGCTTTAGTCACACAAAACGATATTGCTGGTCGTTACTACAACTCCGCTGTTTTCCCAGGCAGTGCGACATTAAGAAAAGAAGTTGGTTCATTAGTGACCAATGTCTTAAACGGTAAATCCACTCTTGATGAGGCTTTCGCCACCGCCATTAACAACGCGAAGAAAGATATTAAATAATTAAAAGGAGGGCGCTATGAATAAGTTTAAACAAATTACTTTAGCCATTGCTACCTTCTTATCAGTAGCCTTGTTAGCGGGCTGTCAAAATGGTGGTAGTAAAGGACCATCTCAAGGTGATGCTAACTGGGTTGACTATACACAATCTTCAGCCGTCCGTTTATCTTTAGATTATAAAGGTAGAGACTTCTATAAAGATGGTATTGGTCAAGTTAAGCTCTATCAATCCATCGATGGCGATACTGCTCACTTTGTTCCATTAGTGACAACCACAAGCCGTTTAAACATTAAATCCCGTTATTATGGTATCGATACTCCAGAATCAACTGGTCGTATTCAACCATGGGGTCAACCTGCGAGTGACTTCAATAAGAAAAAATTAAAAGAAGCTAATGAAAACGGCACAATCGTTGTTTCTACAGCGCAAGAAAACTATGGTAGTCCACAATATGACTCCACCGGTGAAAGATTTGTCTCTTTAATTTGGATTAATGAAACAAAGAAAGATGCGCCATTTAACGAATTGTATTTGTTAAACCTTGCCATCGTCCAAGAAGGCTATTCCTGGGTTAAGAATGTTCAAGACATGCCAGCTTACGCCGCGACATTCTATGCTGCTGAAACACAGGCTAAGAACTACAAACTTCGCTTATTCTCTGGCGTTCCTGAAGACGGCTTCCCAACCGGTGACTATGTCGCTACAAGCTTATTAGACTTAAAAGTCGCCACAGAAAACTACATCAAGGATAAAGACTATAAATCACCATTAGATGGCGCTAAAGTTTTGATTCGTGGTACAGTTGCTGGTTATTCAAACGGCACAATGTACTTACAAAGTTACTTTGAAGAAAGTGATAGTGAAGAAATCCGTGGTGAAGGTAAAGGTGTTAAAGGTGGTGAATATGCTGCTATTAACGTCTTCTGCGGTATGTCTTCTGTCCCAAGCAAATACAGAAAACTCAACACATTTATCCAATTATGTGTCTTTGCTAAATATAGTGAAAACTTCGGTTTCCAATTAACTGGTGCTGAAGGTCACTTCCCAATCGTTGAATCCGAAGCCACTGATGAAGATTGTAAGATTCTCATCAAAGCGGAAGAAAACATTGGTGAACAAAGCTTACATATGATTGAATATCAAGCTGCTGAGTTAAGCGAAATCGCCAAAAATGGTAGTTTCGAATGCTTAAACTGCGCTGTCAAGGTCACTGATCCTGTCGAATGTAACTATTTCCGTATCAACACTGCTGGTACAGAAATCACATTAGGCTTTAAAGATTGTGATTTTGATGCTTACATCACATTCTCTTATGCTGGTGATCCAGAAAAGAAATTTGAATATTGGAATACCGAAGAACAATTCGTCGGTAAGAAATTCTTATTAAGTGGTATCTACACATACCATACCTATAATGATAAAACCTCTTATCAAATCATCTTTAATGATGCGAGTGGTTTAGAATGGGTCAAAGAATAGTGTATTTAGGAGGCAATTAATCATGTATTGTTATCACTGTGGTTATAAACTCAACGAAGAAAAAATCGAAGCCAAAGAATCCACCTACAAGAGAATTGAAGGCATGGATGTCGATACTGAGATCAACTACGTCTGTCCAAGATGTGGTCATCTTATGCATGAAAACGCCTCACCAGAAGACGTTAAATCTTTAGCAAGAGCATGTCACGCTGAACTTCAACGTGGTCGTAATGACCTCGCTAGAGGTATGAGTAATATCTCAATTGGTGTTATACTATTAGTGACATCTATCGTCTTCTTACTTTTATCGAGAAAAGCGGATAATCAATTCCAGATTACCCCAACTTCTCCAGAGTTCATGGTTTTCTGTGGACTCGCAGTAATTTCGGTTATACTTTTAGTGTTCGGAGTGGTCTTTACGGTATTCGGCGTGAAACGTATAGTCACTTACACGCACCTACTAAAGGATATAAATAATAAAACCTTTGTGCAATAGCACAGTTTCCATTTTTTGTGAAAGGAGAAATTAACATGAAAAAAGGAACAAAACTTGTTGCTTTATTGTTAGGCCTTGCCTTAGTTGCTCCTGCTTGTTCACCAGCAAATAATCCAGGCAAATCTTCTGGCGACCAAACCTCTTCAGAAGCCCCAGCTAACTACAAGGTTACAATCAACAACAAAGAAGAACTTCAAGCTGCTTGGTATGTTGGAGATCAATCAAGAAAAGTTAGTATTGAAGTCGAACCAAAAGCTAACGTCAACCAATTAGTTAGTGAAGGCAAAATTCAAATTACATCAAGCGACCCAACTAAATTAACAATCAGTGGTCAAATGGCTTCCCCAGTTGCTGAAGGCGAAGTTACAATCACCGTTAAATGTGGTGAATCAGAAGACACAGTAAAAGTTACGCTTTCACCAAAGCAAACTGTTAAAGAAAAATATGGTGTTGATCACGAAGGCACCGCTGAAGATCCACTTACCAACGAAGATGCAGTTAAAATTGCTGAAACAGTTGGTGCAGACGCTACCTTAGAAAAATTCTATATTAAAGGTGTTGTTGACAGCTTTAGAGATGCTCCAAGTAGTTATGGCAACGTTTCCTTCTATTTCACACCTGCTACAGCTTCCGGCAAGAAATTCCTTGCTTACCGCGTTAAATTAGGCGAAAAGAACGAAAACGTTACTGACGAACACATTTGGATTGGTGGCACAGCAACAGTCTATGTCAACATTTATAACTATAATGGCAATACTCCAGAAAATAACGCCGGTTATTTAGTCAAATGTGAAGGTGAAAGACAAACAATTGAAAATCACGAAGTCGATGTTGCTGGAGCAATTGCTGCTTGTAAAGCATTAGGCGCAAACGGCTCATCTGATGGCAAAGACACATATGATGTTACTGGATACATTGTTTATATTGATGGCAATAATTTATTCTTGTCTGATACAAAAGGCGCTGTTTCTAAGAACATTGCTACTCAATTTGAGGTTTACGGATACAGTGGTGATAACGCTAACCAATGTACATTAAATGCCAAAATTAAAGTTTCTTGTACAATTAAGTATTATGTTTCCTCTAAAGATGCAACCAACTATGCTTATGAAACATCTACCATCGAAAAAGTAACCATTCTTGAAGCCGGCGATGAACCAGCTATCGAAATTACTGGTGCCCCAGCTTTAGCGACAGTTTCAGCTGGTACATATAAACTAGGTTTATTACAAAAAACACTTAATAAGAACCTCTTCTTCAAAGGTACCGTTAATTCAAGTAAATACGCCGAAACTTCTTCTGAATGGACTGATGCTGCTGATGTCGTCGTCGAAGGCGATGCAACTGCCGGATTCAAATTAAAAGTTGGCGATAAGTACTTAAATCCAAAAGTTGATGGAACAAGTGTTAAAGTTGCTTTAGAAAACACAGGTATCACCTACGCTTGGAACGCAGTTGGAAAAACAATGACAACTGACGTTGTTGTTGGTACAAATGCTGCCGAACCATTCTATCTTGGTGCATATAATACTAACGCTACATTTGGCTTCTCTAAGTTATCATATTTGGTTGATGGCGATGCACTTAAACCAGGCACAAACTATGCTGCTAACTTCTTTGCTCCAGCTGAATGCAACGCTGATCCAACAGCCATTCAATTAGATCAAAAAGCTACTGCTGTTGTTGGTGTTGAATACACAATGGCTTTGAGAGTTAACCCATACAACGTTGACAAGACTAAAATTGTTTGGGAATCTTCAGATCAAACAGTTGCCACAGTTGCTGCTGGTGTTGTCACCCCATTAAAAGCTGGCAAGACTACAATCAAAGCTAAATTTGGAACAGAAATCGTTGATGAATGCGAACTTACCTGTACTGAAGTCAACTTAGGTTCCCTTGAATCTCCATTAACAGTTGCTCAAGCTTTAGAAGCTGCTCAAACCTTGGCTTTAACAGCTGGTCAATTCTCACCAAGCAAAGCTTACGTTGAAGGTACAATCGAATATACAAACGATGTCTTCTTCAATAACTACTTCGGTAAATGGAATGTTGTTGACGGCGAAAATAAATTATTCGTCAACAACACAAAGATTGCTGATAATGCTGGCGAAGCATACGCTGGTGATAAAGTTGTCGTTTCCGGTTACTTAACATACGATTCAACCTTAAAGGCATTCGAACTTTTGAAGAAGGATAATGATACCTATCCAAAGATTGAAAAATTCGTTACACGTGCTAAAGGTACAATCACTGTTGATGAAGCAATTGCGAATGCAACTGTTTCCGAACTCTCTGCTCAATCTGCCGACAATGGTTCTACTTTCACATTCAAAGTTACTCCAGCCGCTGGTTATAAGGTCGTTTCTGTCACAGTCAAAAATGGTATCGCTTCCCTTGATCAAGCATTAACAGCTGTTGAAGGTGTTTACACAGGCAAAGTTAGAGGCAATGTGAAAATTTATGTTGAAGTTGGTGAAGACGTTGCAAGAACATCCTATAAACTTGATGGTACTGTTAAAGGTACTGGCAACTCTTACGCTGGCACCGCCACCGTCACACAAGATGGTATTATATGGAATGTTCAAGGTAACGTGGAACAAAGTCCATGGAGAATCGGCGGCAAAAGCACTAACTGTACCGCCGCTGACAGAATGGTTTATTCTCAAACAGCGTTAGATATGGATGCTTCCAAGATTGTTATTACATTTGGTGCTGCATCAGGTATCACAGTTAATTCTATGAATGTTGGTGTTTACTCAACAGCTGAAAAAGCCGCCGCTGGTGGCGAAGGCGATGTTGCCAATTTCACTCCAACATTTGCTGCTAATGGTTCAGTTACTGTTCAAAAGGCTGATTCTGCAAGCTGGATGAATTGCTACTATAACATCACATTAAACCTCACAAGTGGTAGTTCTTCTTCCAATAAATTCGTTGAATTCAAAGCTGTTGAATTCTCACTTGCTGAATAAGGCATTCAAACTATTTAACAAGGGGCGTGAGCAGTCACGCTCCTTTTTATAATTAAGATTTAATAATAATTACTTGCGACAAACTTAAATATTTTATATTATTATCTAGCGATGCACTCTTAGCTCAGCTGGCAGAGCACGTGACTCTTAATCTCGGGGTCCAGGGTTCGAATCCCTGAGAGTGTACCAATTTATTAGATAAACCTTCGATGAAAATTCGAGGGTTTTTTATTTAAGCATAAAAGGAAATATGAAATCCCCCATAGGCAATGGATGGAATTGGATTCAATTATATTCTCAAACCGTTTGGCACTTATTAAATTTATTGAAAATAACTTGTATTATATCAATAAATTGATATAATAATAGTAGGAAATAAGGATAGGGGGAAGATGATGCATTTAGCATTTATTTCCCTTTTCTTATATTTCGAAAGGCACATTATGACTAAAACAATTAAAAGAACATATCGCTTTAGAATCTATCCTAATCCTTCTCAAAAAGAACTAATTGAGAAGACTTTAGGATGTTGTCGTCAGGTTTATAACGACTTTCTTTCGATGTGCATTGAATCGTACAGTGCTGATAAGAACTATTCCATTAAGAAATATGAATTAATCAAACTTCTTCCTGAATATAAGGAAGCATTCCCGTATTTAAAAGAAGTTGATTCTGTTGCGCTTCAACAAACAGTTATCCATTTATACGATGCCTATATGAATTTCTTTAGGCACAATGCAGAATTCCCTAAGTTTAAAAAGAAAAAGAATGATTATGGTTATACGACCATGAGAACAAATAAATCTATTCGTTTTATCGAGGATGATATCCAAATCCCCAAAGTGGGTAGAGTTAAAGTTAAACTTCATCGTCATTTACCAGAATCATTTAAATTCACCATGGTCAGTGTTTCTCGTTCAGGCAGATATTACTATGTCTCTTTACTGGGTGAAGAAGAATACTTTGACTATGGAGAATATATCAAGGAATATCTAGATCCTAATAATTCCATCGGTTTAGATTTCTCTATGAAGCACCTTTTCGTAGATAGTGATGGCAATCATTTGGATATGCCAACATACTATCAGGATTCTTTAACTAAATTAGCCAAAGAACAAAGAAAACTATCTCGTATGAAGAAAGGCTCTTCTCATTACAAGAAACAACTATTAAGAGTTAAGAATCTACATGAGCACATCGCTAATCAGAGAAAAGACTTCCTCCACAAGGTTTCTAGAAAGCTTGCTAATACTTATGATTATGTTTTTGTGGAAGATTTAGATTTACAAGAGATGAGCAAAAGAAAAGCTGATTTAAAACTCGGAATTACTATTTTTGATTTAGGTTATAGCACTTTTCTTAACTATTTAAAGTACAAGCTAGAATGGCTCAATAAGAAACTTGTCAAAGTAGATAGATACTTCCCTTCTAGCCAATTATGTTCATGCTGTAACTATCGAAAAACAAACTTAACGCTTAATCAAAGGAGTTGGACTTGCCCTGAATGTGGCTCTAAACATGACCGCGATTTAAATGCCGCGATTAATATCAAAAAAGAAGGAATAAGAATGATCCTTAATCCTTCTAATTAATCTTAGTCTAATTAAGTTCGGATATCTTATAATTAAATATCCTTAACCGAGGGACTCTCGGGGATAGCCCATTGATACTGAATTCATTAGAGTTCTTGAGTGGGAAACTCCGTATTTTTTACAAAAATGGAAGAAAAATCACTATTTTTAGCAGTTTTTGGCATTTGCTTTGTCTAATAGGTGAAAGGGAGAAAAAACTATCGAGTATTAGGTGGTTTGGAGGTATAATAACCCTATGCGAAAAAAGAGACTTGCAATCAAATTATTATTACCATTCGTATCTTTAGTCTTATCATCATGTGCGGCTTCAAATAGATACTCTTATGGCGATAGAAATTCTTTTTCCTACACGCCAAGCCGTGATTCAAATATCGAGAATCCTGACCAATACGCTAGAGGTAAGAGAGTGTTTGACGCCTTCTATGATCCTCAAGAATATGAAAGCTATTATAAAAATAAAGAATATCCTCTCTATGTTGAGGGATATAGTAATTTACCATTTACAGTAAATAATAATGGCTATTATCAAGTCACTTTAAATATTGAAGGCAGTAATGTCCTTGTTGACGATATTGCTTCTCTTTACCTCGCAGATATTAACTTTGATAATCATAAAGACCTTTGTATCGGTAAATTAGAGGGTTCTGAACATAAATATTACACCGCCTATGCTTATGATGCCTATAACGGCAAAAAACTCTTAGAACTCAATGAAATGAGCTTAGGCACCGCTAGTAGTCATGACTATGCCTTTAACATTAGAGATAGTCTCTTAGTGGTGGAATCTTCTTATAACGTTAATCCAATTGCCATTAATAGCGTTGGCTATTTTAAAACAAATACCACTAAAGAAGTGGATTTAGATTGGCACTTAATCCAATTTGAAATTATAGATTTTGAAGAAGAAATCAATATTCGTAAATTTAAAGGCAGTGATGGTGTAGAACGCTACATCGTTAATACCGAAGAAGAATTTAAAGACTTAATCATATTCATTAACTTTATCGGTGATTTCTCAACATCTGCTTATACCGAAGAAGATGTGAGTTTTACTATGTCAAGCAAATATGACTTAACAGTCACCAATAAGTTTATTGATAACTTAGTCTTCTCTCTTAAATTCAATGTAGAGGGAAGATATGACATTGTTTTCAAAGTGAGAAATCATTCGCTCACTTTACATTTTGAAGCAAATAACGAACTCTACGAAATGCTTCAAGTAGCATAGCTACATTACAACATTTTTACCGCGCAAACGTGGTCCTAAGAAACTGAGGAAGTAATGATCACAAAACAAACATTCAATGATTTTCTTCTAGGACAAGAAGAAGCTACTGAAATGGTGTACAGGGAATATCGTAACCTGGCATATTTTGTGATTGCCACTTACGTTAAAAACCAAGATGACTGTAATGACATCCTCAGCGATACTTTCTTAAAAGTTCTACAAAGTAGAGAAAGTGTTAAAAATCCCGATGGCTTAAAACAGTTCATTTGTACTGTCGCTAAAAACGAGGCTATTAATTTTATTAGAAAAGATAGCCATCTCGTTAAATCAGAGCTTATTGATGAGATGTATGGGGAAAGCGATAAGAACAATGATGTTCTTAACATCCTTGAACCTCTCTTATCTAATAAGGAAGTCATTGTGGTCTACTATAAAGCGATATTTGAGATGACATGGGATGAAATCACTAAGGAGACGGGAATTCCATCAAGTACCGCGAGATTAATCTATAAGCAAGCTAAAGATAAGCTAAAAAAGGAGTTAAGGTATGTTTAAACAAAAGTTAAAAGAAAAAGCCTATAAGAGTTTCGATAAGTTAATTACCGATCCTTCTTTCATCAAAAATACAGCGCCTATCAAACCCGCTCCAAGAAAGAACCTCTTCGTTCCTATCTTTAGTGCCGCTTTAGCTTGTTCCGTCATTGGTGCGGTTGCTTTAACCACCTTCCTTAGAAATAACGCTAGAATCAATAATGAAAACGCCCGTATTAGAGAGTTAGAAGATAGATATATCAGTCCATTCGCTGGTAAATATGGCATTTATCTCTCATTCTGGCAAATCACTGATATGAAGAATCCTGATAATCAAAAAGGCATCCTCCATAACTATCATGCAGTGCATATTGTCTTAGGTGAAGTCGTGGAAGAAGGCTGGTTAGAATTCGCTAATACAGAAACTAAAGACATTAAAACACCAGTATTAAATTTCCGCGGTCAACAGGCTTATGATGAACGTGGTAACGCTATGTATGACACTAAACAAGAACAATATAATATCGCGACAGTCCACTTCGCTGATGAACGTACCGCTGAAATAAAAATGTCTCTAAAAGATAATACTGTTGCTATCAATCAAGAGCAGTGGGATGCACAAACAGATTCCATTTGGGGCAGAATGCCATTCCTTGGTACCTATAAAGCGGATAATGGTAATACCATTGAAGTCAAAGAAGACGCTACCATGGTGGAACATACCGCAAAAGACGATAAGAATATCGATTGCTATGTCATTAAATATAATAAAGAAAACATTTCTATTAACTACACTGAAGAAGTGAAGAAAAACAAATTAGTTACTAGACAAACAGATATCAGACTAGTGGATGGAAATTACCAATTTATAAAAGACGGTAACACCTACATTAGGCAAGCTTAATAACAAGATAAATCCTCGAAAAAATCGAGGGTTTTTCTTATTTTTCTTCATTTTTAATAGTTTTTTCTTTTTAGCTATTTACAAATCAAATCTGTCTACATACAATTAATACAGTTAATACAGATTATGAACGACAAAAAACCGATCTTTATCCAAATCAAAGAAATGTATGAACGCCTTATTGATATGGGCGCATTTAAAGAAGGAGATGCCATGCCTTCAGTTAGAGAAGTGGGGCTAGCTTATAGCGCTAATCCTAACACAGTGCAAAGAGCCTTCTCTTTAATGGTGGAAGATGGTTATCTAGTATCTATTCCGAAAAAAGGTTTCTATGTTCATAAAAATAAGGTGGATCGATATGCCGCTCTTAGAAGTGAACTAAAAGAAATTATTAATAAAGGATATAGCAAAGAAGAGATTATTAAAGAATTGGAGGAAATAGACAATGATTGAAATTAAAAATCTAGTTAAGACGTTTGGTTCTGTACGAGCGGTCGACGATTTATCAATAACTGTCAACTCCGGTATTAATGGTCTAATCGGCGAAAATGGTGCGGGTAAATCCACATTATTAAGACTAATCAGTGATGTTTATCAACCAGATAGTGGTGAAATCATTATAGATGGTATTAAGAATAACGATATCAGAGCCAAGAAAGATGTTTTCTTCCTTCCTGATAATCCCGCTGCTCCACATAACTCCGCAGTGATGCAAACATTTGAATTTTATTCAACATTATTTGATTTAGATAAAGATAAATTCATGGAAATCATGAATAAACTCTCATTACCAATAGATAGAAAAGTTTCTACCTATTCTAAAGGCATGAGAAGACAGTTATTTATCGCTATTGCGCTTTCAAGTAACGCTAAATACGCCTTATTAGATGAGGCGTTTGACGGACTAGATCCGCTAGTCCTAGCAACAGTTAGAGAGGAAATTATCAAAGATGCGGATAAAAAGACGTACATTGTTTCCTCCCACAACATTTCTTCATTAGAAAGATTATGCGATAGTTTCATTCTTCTTTCCAAAGGCCGAGTCGGCAAGAACGGCGACGTTGAACATCTTGGTGAGAACTTTGTGAAATATCAAATTCTTGTCAAAGGCCAACTGGAACAAAAAGATTTAGAAGCACTTTCATATCGCGTCTTATCTTTCAAGAAAGTGGGTTCATTGTGCAATGTTGTTTTCCACGATGAAATCGATGAAAGCATTATCCGCAACAAGATGGATGTCATTCTTTTAGAAAAGATCGCCATCGACCCCGATGAGTTGATTGCCTTAGAAATGCTCGACGCAAGAAAGGAGAACAAATAATATGAAAAGATATTTACGTTTATCAATCATTAGAAAGCTCCCTCTTTTTGTTGTCCTTTCTGTCTTGCTTCTAACTGTTGCTTTTGTCAGCGCAAGTAATGTTGAATTTGAAAGTGAGTACGCTAGTTACTATTATTCATTGATGCCAAGATGTGATGTTGCTAGCCTTATTTCAACTTTCTTCCTTATTATGACGGCTTTACCATTCTTCGGTATGAATTATCGCTACTCATTAGGTAAAAGTGATTTATATCGTCAAGTCGCTTTTAAAGACAAGAGAATTAGATATGGCGAACACTTATCATCTTTGATTATTATCTGCATTGCTTTTACGTTAGCTATGAGTGTTCAAGTCGCCACTTTATTAACTAAAAACTATATCATTGCCGAAAACCCTGCTTTCTATCTAAACTTCATCTGGTTTATTCCAATGTATTTCATTTGTTTAGTAGTGGGCACAGGCTTATATTTCATTTCTTATTTATTTATTTCACGTAGCAATGTCTTCATCAACTCTCTGCTCACCTTTTTCTTGGGATATACATTCGTCAACTGTATCGTCTACATAGTGATTGTTTATAGCGCTGGAGATATTTCTACCGCTAGTAACTTCCTACAAGGACCTTCAACAATCGGCGCTATTTCGTATGTCGCACAAACATTTGAAAGATTCATATGCTATAACGAGTTCTTCCTATTTGGTAATGGCTCAGAATGGTACTACGCTGGAGCATTCTATACATGCATTATTGAATTTATCCTTTTAGCAGCCTTAGGTATTGTGGCCTTTATCGTTGAAAAAGATCCATCCAGTGAATGGGCGGGTAAACCAGATAGTGATAAACCATATCAAGAAATCATATTCCACGCTGGCTTTGCCACAATTGGTTTAATTATTGGCTCGGTTATGGACAGCGTAATGTTCTTATCAATGCTTGTATCGTCATTATTCTATGTTATATACGCTGCTTCTTACTACACTTTGTATGGTCTATTACATCGCAACTTCAAATTAAAGGGTTATCAGTTTGCCATCGTTTTTGGAACTGTAGGTATTACTTTTGTCATCGGCCTTATCAATGCGTTACTTAGATACTCCGATTAGCGTACTAGTGGTGTTGAATAAAGGCAAAATATGCACTAAAATATACTAAAAGAAGGTATATGCATATGAAGGGACCTAGTGTTGCTGTTTTAAAAAAATATTTAACAGCGATGAGCAAAAACAAAGTCAAATACATGACTTGTGAAAGATTATCGCGCATCGTTGGTGTTTATCCAGAAGTCATCGCGGAGAATCTCTCCTATTTTGACCCAATCTTAAATATGGATCCTTCTTATGATTTATTAGCCCTTATTCCTCAAATAAAGGAATATATTCAAGAAGAGGAAGATAAGAAAGCCGCTCCTATTCATAAAGTCACCGCCACAAAAAGAGATGTGGTGGAATATGAATCCGTCAGTGATTTCGTCTATAAGAAGATGACTTTCGCCGGTATGGTGGACCGTAACCTCGTTCTTAATGAAAAAGATTTAAGAGTTCTCAAACGTCTCGTAAATGACGAATTAGCAGAACTTAAAAAGAAAAAATAATAAACAATGACCTCTCGATTGCTAGAAGAGAGGTTTTTCTTTGACTGTGTCAATAATAAAAAAGCATCATAAAAATATCACAGAAAAATAACAATTTGTGTCCTTGTAAACGCGCATACATGCTCGTATAATATTATCGGTATTTTAGGAGGGATTTTACATGTCCGAAATTAAAAAGACCATGCTATCTGTCGACGGTAATACCGCGGCGGCATTAGGCTCTTACAATTATATTGAAGTCGCAGGCATCTACCCAATTACTCCATCCTCACCAATGGCGGAGAATATTGATGTCTATGCTTCCCAAGGCCGTAAAAACTTCTTTGGCTCAGTCGTCAAAGTTAGTGAAATGCAATCCGAAGCCGGTGCTTCTGGTGCAGTCCACGGCGTCCTTCAAGCTGGTGGCTTAGCAGCTACATATACTGCTTCCCAAGGCTTATTATTAATGATTCCAAACATCTACAAATGGGTTGGTGAATTATTACCAGCAGTGTTACACGTTTCCGCTCGTAGCTTAGCGACACGTAGCTTATCCATCTTCGGTGATCACCAAGATATCTACGCGATTCGTCAAACTGGTATCGCAATGATTTGTTCCCACAGTGTTCAAGAAATCGCTGACTTAACAAACGTTGCTCACTTAACCGCTATCGATGCTGAATATCCAGTCTGTCACTTCTTCGATGGTTTCAGAACTTCTCACGAAATTCAAAACGTCGAATTCATCGATGACAATGAATGGAAGAAATTACTTCCAATGGATAAGGTTGAAAAGTTCAGAGCTAGAGCTTTAAACCCACATACTCACCCAGTCACACGTGGTGGTGCGGAAAACGACGATATCTACTTCCAAGGTAGAGAAGCCCAAAACAAGAAAGTGGAAGAAGTCATTGAAGTCGCTGAAAAGTATTTCAAAGAAGCCACAAGACTTACCGGTCGTCCATACGCTCCATTCACATACTATGGTGATAAGAATGCTGATAGAGTCATCATCGCTATGGGTTCTGTTACAGAAACCATCACCGAAGTTATCGATGACTTAAATAAAAAAGGCGAAAAACTTGGTCTTATCAAAGTCCATCTTTATCGCCCATTCTCTGCGAAACACTTATTAGCCGTCTTACCAAAGAGCGCTAAACACGTCGCAGTCTTAGATAGAACAAAAGAAGCTGGCTCCGCTGGTGAACCTTTATATGAAGATGTTGTTGCTGCTTTCAACGCTGCAGGCTTAAACGATGTCGAAGTCTTAGGTGGCCGTTATGGTTTATCTTCAAAAGATACACAACCAAAAGATATGAAAGCCGTCTTTGATTTCTTAAAGGCTGACAATCGTTGGAATGGCTTCACCGTTAGCATTAACGATGATGTCACCAACTTAAGCATCCCAGTTGATAACAACTACCATGTTAAAGGCGACTACACATCTTGCTTATTCTATGGTTTAGGCTCTGATGGTACAGTTTCCGCTAACAAATCTTCTATTAAGATTATTGGTGATGCCACAGGTCAATACGCCCAAGCTTACTTCGCTTATGATAGCCGTAAAGCTGGTGGTGTTACCCGTTCTCACTTAAGATTCGGTAAATCCCCAATCCATAGTACATACTATGTCCAAAACGCTGACTTTATTTCCTGTTCCTTAGATACATATCTCTTCAAGTTCGATATGTTAAAGAACTTAAAACAAGGCGGTACATTCTTATTAAATACCGACATGGATGATGCAACATTAGTCAAGATGATGCCAAACCGTGTCAAATATCAATTAGCCACAAAAGGCGCGAAATTCTATGTTATCGACGCCAATAAGATTGCTGGTGAAATCGGTATGGGTAGACATACCAATACCATTCTCCAAGCTTCCTTCTTCTATTTAAACCAAGACATCATGCCATATGATGATGCCAACCATTGGATGAAGAAGTTCGCCGAAAAGTCCTACGCCAAGAAAGGTCAAGACGTCGTCGAAATGAACTGGAAAGCCATTGATGCTGGTACAGAAGGTTTAAGAGAAGTTAAAGTTGACCCATCATGGGCTAAACTTGAACCAAAGACCGAAAGACAATTAACCGGTGATGATTATTTCGATAATTATGTCTCCGTTATTGGTAACCTCGGTGGTGATGATCTCCCAGTCTCTAAATTCATGGAATATGAATTATTAGATGGCACAATGAGAAACGACATCACATTCAATGAAAGACGTTCCATTGCTGATAGAGTTCCATTATGGCACCCAGAAGCATGTATCCAATGTAACCAATGTGCATTCGTCTGTCCACACGCGACGATCCGTCCAATCTTAATGGATGAAAAAGAATACGAAGCCGCTCCTGAACTCGCTAAAGAAGCTATCAATGCTATGGGTCCAGGCTTACAAGGCCTCAAATATCGTATCCAAGTTTCTCCACGTAACTGTGTCGGTTGTGGTCTCTGCGTTAGCGAATGTATGGCTAATAAGACTGGCAAGAACGCTCTTGAAATGGTCGAAGCTAAATCACAATTCGCACAAGAAGATGCTGCTGCTTACTTATATAAGCACGTCACATACAAGGCTGATAGATTACCAGCCGCTATCCAAAATAGTGTTAAGGGCGTTGGCTTCTTAATGCCATATATGGAAATCTCTGGCGCTTGCGCTGGCTGTGGTGAAACTCCATATTACAGATTAGTTTCCCAATTATTTGGTAAAGATATGCTCGTTGCTAACGCAACTGGTTGTTCCTCCATCTATAGTGGTTCTACTCCATTAACTCCATTCTGCACCGATAAAGAAGGTCAAGGTATTGCCTGGGCTAACTCCTTATTCGAAGATAACGCTGAATTCGGTTATGGTATGAGAGTGGCTACAAACGCTAAGATCAAAGCTATCATCGAAATCTTAGATGCTGCTAAAGAACGTGGTCTTGAACCAGAATTAGTCGCTAAGATTGATGAATACTATGCCAATATCAAGAATAGACAAGCAATGCGCACAATCGTTCCTGAACTCGTGGCCTTAGTTAAAGCCAGTAAAGACGAAGGCGTTAAAGAAGTCTTAGCTTATGAAAGAGACTTAGCCGATAAGTCCGTTTGGATCGTCGGTGGTGATGGTTGGTCATACGATATCGGTTACGGTGGCTTAGACCACGTTATCGCTAACGAAGAAGACGTCAATATCTTAGTCTTAGATACAGAAGTCTACTCCAATACTGGTGGTCAATCCTCCAAATCTTCTCAAACAGGTTCTATCGCTAAATTTACCGCTTCTGGTAAAACAACCGCGAAGAAGAACTTAGCCCTCATCGCGATGAGCTATGGTAATGTCTATGTTGCACAAATCAGCTTAGGCGCCAACCCAGTCGCTGCGATTAAGGCCTTAAAAGAAGCTGAAAGCTATGATGGTCCATCATTAGTCATCTGCTATGCTCCATGTGCTAACCATGGTATCAAAGGCGGTCTTGCTAACTCCATGAGACAAGAAAGATTAGCCGTTGAATGTGGTTACTTCCCAATCTTCCGTTACGATCCACGTAATGAAGCTGAAGGTAAACCAGCATTAACACTTGATATGAAGGATCCAGACTTCAGCAAACTTAGAGACTTCGTTATGACTGAAACAAGATTCTCACAACTTCCACGTGTCAACCCAGCTCACGCTGAAGAACTCTTAACAAAGTGTGAAAATTACGCGAAAGCCAGATTAGAAAGAATTAAAAAATTCGGTCTCTAATCCTAAACAATAATTAAATAAAGACGATGCGAAAGTGTCGTCTTTTTTCTTTGCAACCATCTAATTTTAAAATAAATAAAGAATATTATTGAATATCTATGTATAAAAATGTATATTGTTGTTAAGGAGGTTCTTTATGATTAAATGGTTTAATGTTAAAGACCGTAACGGTGTCGCGTCATTTTACGCAAATAACATCACTTTAAATACGACTGCTATGTATCCACTAGATACAGCCTATAAAGTGCAAGTTGGTATGGATGATAAAAACAATGTTGTTATCCAACCACTTACCAAAGAAGTCGTGGAATCTGGTGCGTTAGATGAATGCTGTTTACTTAAGATTGAATTCCATAAGAGTTTTGCCCGTATTTCATCCGTGCAATTACTTAAACAAATTAGTGAAGTCTTAAGAATCCCATTCTCCAACAAGCCAACACAATTTGAAACCACTTGGGACAGTGTAGAAAATGTCCTAACCATAAAGACAGGAGAAAACTAGTATGCCATTTGAAAATTGGATGTGGGCTATCTGGCTCGGCTTAATGATTGTCATGGTCATCGTTGAATGCATGGGTCCAGCATTAGTATCGATTTGGTTTGCCGCTGGGGCATTAGTCTCATTAGTGCTCTCATTATTCTCACTCATCCCAGATGTAACAATTCCATGGTGGGTGCAAGTAATAGTGTTTGTGGTTGTGAGTGCGATCACATTAATAGCGTTAAGACCGTTATCGTTAAAGTATTCGAAAAGAAACAACGTTATCAGCTCAAACGTTGATAGCTTAGTAGGTAAAAGAGGTTTATTAGAAGAAGAGATTAAGCCTTTTGAACCAGGCGTTTGTAGGATTAATGACGTCCTTTGGACCGCCATTAGCACAAACGGTAAAGAAACAATTGCTGAAAAAAGCATTGTGGAAGTCGTTGCCATTCAAGGTAACAAATTATTAGTCAGGAAAGTAGAGGAAAAGTAAAATGCCACCAGTAGTAACTGCGTTAATCATCATTTTATCAGTATTATTATTCATCTTTATTTTAATCATCATTTGCAACATTAAGATTGTTAAACAAACAGAAAAAGTCATCGTTGAAAGACTTGGTGCTTACCGCACAACATGGGGTGTTGGTATGCATATGTTAATGCCATTCTTTGATAGAATTGCCGTTAGAGTCTCCATGAAAGAACAAGTTAGAGACTTTGAACCACAATCAGTTATTACAAAAGATAACGTCACAATGCAAATTGATACCGTTGTCTTCTATGTTGTTACAGACGCTAAATTATATGCGTATGGTGTTGAAAACCCAATGGCTGCGATTAATTACTTATCCGCGACCACATTAAGAAACATCATTGGTGAACTTTTACTCGATGAATGCTTAACTTCTAGAGAATTAATCAATGAAAAAATGAGAAAGATTCTTGATGAAGCTACAGACCCATGGGGCATTAAAGTCAACCGTGTTGAAGTGAAGAACATTCTTCCTCCAAAAGATATCCGTGAAGCCATGGAAAAACAAATGAGAGCGGAACGTGAAAAGAGAGAAAAAGTCCTTCTCGCCGAAGGTCAAAAACAATCCGCTATTCTCGTGGCCGAAGGTCAAAAACAATCGCAAATCCTTACCGCTGAAGCCGAAAAACAAATGGCGATCTTACGCGCTGAAGGTGAAGCTGAATCCTTAAGAAAAGTTAAACAAGCTGAAGCTGATGGTATTCGTGCCGTTCGTGAAGCGGAAGCTGAAGGTCTTAAGATGCTCAATGCTTCTAAGCCAACTGAACCAGTCGTGACATTAAGATACTATGAATCTTTAGCCAAGATTGCGGATGGTAAAGCGACAAAAATCTTCCTTCCAAACAATATGGAGAAGGCCGCTTCCCTTGCTTCAGTAGTAAAAGAAGTCATTAAAGACTAATTAAGGTTCGTTTAAAGCAAACAATTTAAGAGGTGATGATATTCATCACCTTTTTTCATACTTTTAACCCTTCAAAAGAAATGTTGACATCGGCAAAATCTTTTTTATATAATTTTATCGTAGGTTAAGGAAATATTTGTTTATGAAAAAAGATCTAAGAGAAGTAGAAGCTCTTGTGCAAATCGTAGATGAATACGCGCAAGTGCAAAAGAACATTGCCAACTTACCATGCGGCTATATCTCCGTGAAACAAATTAGCGGTCATACATATTGTTATCGTCAATGGCGTGAAGGAAAGAAAATCATTTCCCAATACGTCCCAGATGCTCTTTTAAGCAGTGTTAAAAGAAAAATTGCTGTGAGAAAAGAAAATGAAGCATTATTAAAAGTTATTAAAAAAGACTTAAAGAAAGCCACACGCAAAGTCGTAAAGAGTGGTCTTCTCACTGAAGAAGATGTTATTGCTTTACTTGAAGTCGCTATGCAAGAGGGCGATGTAAACGCTGAAGTTGAAAAGCGTTTAGCAAAATAAAACAAATTAGAACAAGTGAATCATAGTGTTCACTTTTTCTTTACCTATTTTTAGTATTATGAATTATTTAGTTGTTCTTTCTGGTGTTCCTGGTAGTGGTAAATCTTATTTTTCTAATGCTCTAAGGGAAGATAAAGAAAAACATGTTTATATCATTAGTAGTGATCAGATTAGAAAAGAGATATGTGGCAATCAACAAGATTTAAGCCAAGACCCTTTAGTGTGGAAAATCTTTTATTCATTAATCAAAACCTATAGTGAAGATAAAGATGGAATAGTAATCTTAGACGCCACTAACGCAAAGAAGGAATATCGCTTAGATTTAATCAAACCATATAGAGAACTATATGATGAGATTGATTTAATCGTGTTCCATATCGATAAAGATTTAACTTTAAAACAAAATAGAGAAAGAGAATATCCAATTCCAGAAGATGCATTATTAAGATTAATTGACGCTTTTGAAATGCCTGATAAAGAAGAGGAAGAATTCTTTGACCATATTGACCTCATTACCGACCACAATATTGATAAAGTTATTAAACGCTACTAATTGTGTGTATAATGACATTACGTCATCGGGACGTAGCGCAGCTTGGTAGCGCACTTCCTTGGGGTGGAAGGGGTCGTCAGTTCAAATCTGATCGTTCCGACCATTGATAAAAATCTTCTCAATTCGAGAAGTTTTTTTATTACATTTAAGTAAATAATGATACAATATTTACAATATCCGAACTTTTATAGGAGAAAACTATGAAAAATTTAAAGAAATTACTTTTAGTAAGTGTTGGCTTTTTAGCCATGACAGCCACTGGTTGTAATAATGGTGGAAATTCTTCCAAAGAACCAGAAAAAGAAGATCGACCAATCGTCTTTGTGATGAGCGGTCAATCCAATATGGAAGGTAACACCAACTTTGGCACTAACGCATCATATTTAACCAAAGCTTTTGAAGACTTAGGAATTGAAGATGGTCAATGCTGCATCGATGGTATTGAATCAGTGAAAACTAGCTATTATGGCAATGGTTATGGTGAATTAAGCCGTGATGACTATAATACTGGTGGTCAAAAAAATGCTAGCCAACAACCTCATGCCTCTAATACTGAAGATAAAATTAAAGGTAAATTTTTAAATACAAAAATTGGTATGGGCCATTCTGATTCAATGATGGGTCCTGAATTGGGCTGTGCTTATGTTTTAAAAGATAAGGCAACCGCTGAGCAACCAATTTACCTTGTAAAGATGGCCTCTTCTGGTAGTGGCTTTGCTCAATCAGGTAGTAGTGCCGAAGGCAAGAACTGGGAAGTTAAAACTGAAGATGGTACACCAGTTGAACACAATCTCTTCTCTGACTTCTTAAAACCATTCTTAAAAAACAACCTCGATACAATCGAACAAGAAACAGGCAAAAAGCCAATCATTAAAGGTTGGTTATGGCACCAAGGTGAATCTGATGGTGGTGAAAAAGCTAAACGTGATGCCTACGCTCGTAGATTAGCAGACTTAATCGCTGAATTCAGAACCACATTCGCGGAATACTCCGTTCAAGGCGATACTGAAGGTAAAGAAATTGCCTTTATCGATGGCATGACATTTGAAGGTGGCACAATGTTAGCGGGCGCTGACGATGCTAAAGCATTAAATGAAATCAAATTAGCCGCTGCTGATGCTAATGATAAGAGATACATCGTTGATACCTATGCTAACGAAGAACACGTTGATGCTAACTTATTAAAAGTTTCTGGCGATGGTTCTACTCAAGGCGTTCACTACAATACTAAGGACTGCTTCAGACTTGGTATGGCGTATGGCAAAGTTATCCTTGATAACAACTTATTAGACTAATTATTAGTTCATACTTAATTAAGTGGAAAAGATTGATTCTCTTCCACTTTTTTATTGAGGTCATTCATAAGAAAATGTATCTTTATTTTATTGAGGTATTCCCATGAAAAATAAAAGACTCTTGCTCCTTATTCCATTCTTTGCGTTAACAGCGTGCAGTGGCACGAATGAAATTGATGGGAAAAAAGCTAAAGAAATAGTAGACGCAATTAGAAATAAAATAAATAAAGAGATTCCAAACAATTTAACTTTTGATTTAATCAATAAAGGTCAAAGTGGTCAAGGCGAAGCTAGATTTGAAGTTGACTTAACATATAAATATCAAGTCGCTAAAAATGGCTACTACACCTTGCTTAAAGGCAGCCAAGCTGATCAAAAGTATGATGTTGAAATGTACACCATAAAAGGAACAACACATGGGGATGTAAAATACATTAGATATTTTGATGAAGCAAAAAATGACTATGTCAAAGCGGTCTCAACTTCAAAAGACAATGCAGATTATGAAACAGCTTTCAAGGATTTAGACGCTGATAGAATAATTCATATTTATCAAAACTATGCCAAAGTAAATGTCTTTGATGTAGTAGATGATCCTTGGGATACAAGAAAGTATTATTCTTCCAAAGAAGGAGAATTAATCCTCGAATGGACTACCGACCTCAAAGAAGGAATGTCATATTCATACGATGAAACCGCTGTCAGTGGTAAAAACACTTATAAATTTGAAGACTATCTTTTTACTAGTGTTCATAACGAAACCGTTTCAACCTTAGGCAACACTTGGTTAACCGATGGTAAAGTTGATTACAAAACAGAAGTTAAACTTGAATTACCAAGCGATTGGGAAAGTTTAATCAAGTTAGAAAGATAGTTACTTGTTTTAATTAATAATTCCCACGTCTTCACGGATGTGGGATTTTTGTTGTTAGATTGCATTTATATAGTTATCTTTTCGAATATTTGATAAAATATCGAAGATTACACATATGGAAAAGAAAATTATTATTAAAGGCGCTAGAGAGAATAACCTCAAGAACATTGATGTTTCTTTACCGAAAGATTCATTAGTGGTTTTTTCTGGTTTGTCTGGTTCTGGTAAATCCACTTTAGCGTTCGATACCATCTTCGCTGAAGGCCAAAGAAGATATATGGAATCATTATCTAGCTATGCTAGACAGTTCCTTGGTAACTTCGATAAGCCAGATGTTGATGCCATAGAAGGTTTATCTCCAAGTATCGCTATTGATCAAAAGTCTGTTTCTCATAACCCAAGAAGTACTGTGGGTACAGTCACTGAGATTTATGACTATTTAAGACTTTTATTTGGTCGTATTGGCATTCCATATTGTCCAAATCATAACGAACCAATTATTTCCTTTTCTGTGACCATGATGACTGATGTGGTGATGGCCTATCCAGAAGGAAGCAAAATACAATTATTATCTCCAATCGTCCACGCCGAAAAAGGCACACAAAAAGACGTCTTAGATAAGATTAGAAAAGATGGCTTTAACCGTGTCAGAGTGGATGGTAACATCATGACACTAGAAGAAGTGCCTACTTTAGAAAAGAACAAAAAGCATAGCATTGATATCGTTGTCGATAGATTAATTATTAAACCAGATGTTAGAAGCCGTGTTTTTGAATCAATTGAAACATGTCTTAACTTCTCTAAAGGCTTACTCATTATCTTAAATGGGGATAACGAAAGATTATTGTCCGATAAACATACATGTCCTAAATGTGGCTTCTCTGTTCCAAGAGTGGAACCTCGTTTATTCTCATTTAATTCACCTTTAGGTTTCTGTCCGGACTGTCGTGGTTTAGGCATGAAAAGAGAATGCGATATTCGTAAACTCATTCCTAATCCAAAATTAAGTATCAATGAAGGCTGTGTTAAATATTTAGCCCATATCGTTGGTAGTCAAAACCTTGAATGGACTGAATTTGTTTTACTTTGTAATTTATATAACGTGCCAATGGATAAACCTTGGAATGATTTAACTATGGAACAACAAAGAATCGTTTTATATGGTTCTCCAGTGGCCCATCAATACACTCTTAAATCTAGCAGTGGTAACACTATGCATAGAAATCAAATCATCGAAGGTATTAAAACTAAAATCGAAAGATTATATAACGATACCACCTCTGATTGGATGAGAGACTACTATGAAACATTTATGAGTGATCATGAATGTACCACATGTCATGGTCGTAGATTAAATGATGCTGCATTAAGTGTGAAGATTGATAAAAAGAACATTTGGGATGTTTCCTCAATGCAGTTAAAAGACTTAAAAGCGTGGGTGGAAACTTTACCAAATAAATTAAGTGAATCTGAAAATAAGATCGCAGACTTAGTCTTAAAAGAAGTTAGTAACCGTACAACTTTCTTATGTGATGTCGGTCTTGAATATTTAACATTATCTCGTCTCGCAATGACTTTAAGTGGTGGTGAGTCTCAACGTATTAGATTAGCTACTCAAATCGGTAGTAAATTAACTGGTGTTTTATATGTCATGGATGAACCTTCTATTGGCTTACATTCTAGAGACAGTGAAAAACTCATCAAAACAATGAAAGAGATGAGAGATATCGGTAATACCTTAATCGTTGTTGAACACGATGAAGAAATGATTAGAAGTGCGGACTATGTCGTTGATATTGGTCCAGGCGCAGGTGTTCACGGTGGTGAAGTAGTGGCCGCAGGCACACCTGAAGAAATCGCTAAAAACGAAAGAAGCATTACTGGTGCTTACTTATCTGAAAGAGAATATATCGCTATTCCTAAGAAGAGAAGAAAAGGTAATGGCTTATTTATCAAGATTAAAGGTGCCTCATGCAATAACCTAAAGAAAGTTAATGTTGATATCCCATTAGGGGAGTTTGTCGCTGTCACTGGTGTTTCTGGTAGTGGTAAATCATCCCTTATCAATCAAACATTATTTAATCATTTAACAGAACACTTCTCAGGTGAACCCGCTTTTGCAGGTGAAGTTAAATCAATTGAGGGCTTTGAAAATATCGACAAGGTTATTGATATTACACAAGAACCAATTGGTAGAACTCCAAGAAGTAACCCTGCAACATATGTGAAGATCTTTGATGATATTAGAACCTTATTTGCGGAAACTGTTGAGGCTAAAGCTAGAGGCTATGATAAAGGCAGATTCTCCTTTAACGTCGAAGGTGGAAGATGTGAAAAATGTGGTGGTGCGGGTGTCACTCGTATCCCAATGAATTTCTTGCCAGATGTTTATGTTAAGTGCGATGCCTGTAACGGTAAACGCTATAACGAAGAAACATTACAAGTCACCTATAAAGGTAAGAGCATCTATGATGTTTTAGAAATGACTGTGGAAGATGCCTTACATTTCTTCGCTAATAGACCTTCTTTAGCCAAACGTATCCAAACCTTATATGATGTTGGTCTAGGCTATATTAAGTTAGGTCAACCTGCCACTACATTAAGTGGCGGCGAAGCACAGCGTGTTAAGTTAGCTAGTGAACTTCAAAAACGTCCAACAGGTAAAACATTATATATTCTTGATGAACCAACAACTGGTTTACATACAGATGACGTTAAACGTTTGATTAAGGTCTTACAACGAATTGTGGACCATGGTGATACAGTCTTAGTTATTGAACACAATCTTGATGTCATCAAGGTTGCTGACTATATTATTGATTTAGGACCAGATGGTGGGGACGCTGGTGGTAAAATTGTCGCTACTGGTACACCAGAAGAAGTGGCAAATAACAAAGCCTCTTACACTGGTCAATATTTAAAGAAAGTCTTAAAGAAGGAGCATTACGAATAGATTATGGTATTAGCAATTATCTTCTTGGTACTCTTCGCTGTCGCAGCGGGTGTGAGCATTTACTTCACCGTTAGTGCAGTCAAGACCCCAATGATTGAATTCAATTATAAAAAGTTTTTTATCAAAGCTGGCATCGCTATTGGTGCAGCAGTAGCGTTCTTTATTGTTGCTTCTTTTGGCTTCTATATGTGGCTAGGCGCCACTCCAGATGCCTTACATGTTGTAGAGCTAGTGCTAGGCGCTATTTTGTTTATCGGCTGTTTATTCGTTGCAATTAATACATTCATTCTCCATTACTATGGTAAGAATATTCCTGAAAAGCTTAATAAGTGGCTTTTTAGAATTATGTTTATCGGCTTTGCCGTTGCTATTTTATCAATCTTCTTATATACAAATGGTTTAGCACCATATTTAACATATCCTATTGTTAACGGCATTTCCTTTACTCAAGGATTTGTTTCTCCTACCACAGGACATCCAAACATTGCTTTCTATGCTTTATGTATTCTTGGTGGCGCAATTCTTGTCTATTTCTTAGCGGATCATCAAATGTATAAGGAATATGGTGAACATGGTATCTTAGAATCCACATTTTTTGTGGCATTCCCTGCTGGTATCCTTGGTGCACGTATTGGCTTTGTCATTGGTGAATGGGCCACTAAATTTGATTATGGCCGCGCGATGACAACAATTAATCTTTTTGGTAATGACGTTAAGATTTGGGCGCCTTTAGCAATTTGGGAAGGTGGCTTAACTATCTTAGGCGGTGCAATTGTTGGTATTATTGTCGGCGTTATTTGGTATATGTGGCGTAATAAAGGTAAATCAATTTGGGTTATCTTTGATATTGCCTTACCATTGATTTTAATTGCTCAAGCTATTGGTAGAATTGGTAACTTCTTTAACTGTGAAGTACATGGTGTTATTCAAAACCTCGATGGTTGGAAATGGTTACCAGAAATCATTTGGCGAAACGCACAATATAGTACTGGTGAAGGAGCACCTAATTTAATTGGAACCAATCAGCTCTATGTGCCATTATTCCTCATCGAAGCTATCGCTAACTTAACAGGCTATTTCCTCTTATCACAATTATTTGGTAAGAAGCTTAGAAAATACGTTGAATTCGGTGATGTTGGCTTTGGCTATCTTATTTGGTATGGCTTAACTAGATTGTTTATGGAACCTTTAAGATATGGTGCCTTTAATATGGGTCCAGATGGCTATTGGTCATGGTTCTGGAGTATGGCATATGTTGCCGCTGGTGTCTTACTAATTGTTGGTAATCACATTGTCCGTAATATTATTCGTAAGAAAAACAATACATTTATCGTTAGAGAAAAAGACAAGAAAGTTGGTCTTATTGGCTCAACTATTATCTTAGCATTAGGTGGTGCTTTAACAGCTGTAGCTATTACTTTAATGTCTACTACAACATTTGCCCCAGTCATGGGCTATAACCAATTCAATATTGGTGTGATGTTCTTAGTGGTGGGCGTGGCTATTCTTCTTGGCTTAGGCATCTCTATTCCAACACTTATTAATGGTTTGAAAGGCCAACAAGCAAATGCGTAAATATAAAGTTCTTTTATTTGATTTAGATGGCACCCTTTGTGATACCGATGAAATGCTTATTCAGTCCTTCTTTGCGCTTTATAAGAAATATAGACCTGCAAAGATTAGAACTAGAGAAGAATTAATATATTTTTCCGGTCCTCCTATTAAGAAGACTCTTGCAGATGAATTCCCTGATTATACATTTGAAGAAATCTATAAAGCTTTCCAAGAAACATCAAGAGAATTATATCTTCCTTATGTGAAAGCTTTTGATAACGAAATTGAAGCACTTAAGAAATTAAAAGAAGCAGGATATCTTTTAGGAGTGGTCACTAATAAGGGTGCACCTTTAACTAAATATTCTTTAGAAGTTTGCCATATCGAAGACTTATTTGATGTGGTCATTTCCGCGGATGATGTTAACGCTCCTAAACCAAGCCCTCTAGGTATTGAAAAAGCTTTAGAAAGATTAGCAATTGCTAATAAGGAAGAAGTCCTTTATATTGGTGATAACGATATTGACTATGAAACTGCGACTAATGCGGGTGTTGACGCAATGCTTGTGACCTGGGGTCCAAGAGAAATTAAAAGCGTCAAAGCCGCTAAATACGCTGTTTCCTCATATAATGAATTAGGAGGTCTCCTTTTATGAAAACCTTTGACACACTTATCTTAGGTGCTGGTCCATGTGGGATTAGAACCGCTATTATCTTAAAAGAAGCCGGACTTGATGTCGCTGTTATTGAAGGCTCAACTCCTGGCGGCAAAATCAACATTGCGCCACGTGTTGATAACTATCCAGGCTTTACTAAAATCCCTGGTCCAGATTTAGCCGTTGAGTTTTTTAACTGGCTCATGAAAGCGGATGTCGAGATGATTCCAGAAATGGTTACATCATTAACAAAAGAAGACAACTTATTCATTGTTAAAACTGAACAAAACGAATATAAAGCGAAAACAGTTTTAGTGGCGACAGGCACTAAAGAAAGAGAATTAGGCTTACCAAAAGAACAAGAACTATTTGGTCATGGCTTATCTTACTGTGCTGTTTGTGATGGTCATTTCTTTAAAGGCCAAGATGTTCTTATCATCGGTGGTGGTAATACCGCGCTTAAAGAAGCCATTTATATGGCTAACTTAGCTAAACACGTCTATTTAATACATAGACGTAATGAATTTAGAGGCAATAAATATCTTGTTGATGAATTCGCGGCTTTACCAAATACCACAATCCTCACTCCTTATGTCCCAGTGGCTATTTTAGGTGAAGACAAAGTCACAGGCATGGTTATTCAAAACCGTGAAACAGGGGAAGAAAAGACTCTTGAAGTCCAAGGTGTTTTTCCACTCGTTGGTCAAATCCCAAATTCACAGTTTATTAATATTGATGGTGTTAAAGATGAATGGGGCACAATCCCAGTTGATCCAAAGACTAAACAAACAAAAGTGGAAGGTCTTTACGCTGGTGGTGATATCCTTCCTAGAGATATTAGACAAATTTATTTGTCTGAAGTGGACGGCAAAATGGCCTCTAAAGCCATTATTGAATATTTAAAGAAATAAAATGCGCAATAAGAACTCATTTACTAGTCAAGTTAAAGAAGAACTAGCCTCTAATAACTATCCATCAGAGGATCGTTTAAGAGCTCTCCTTTCTGCTTATATTAGAATTAATGGTTCTTTAGTCTTTAGACATAAAAAGACTTTATTGCAACTCAATACAGAAAACGCGAAGATTGGGCGTTTTATCTATGAAACAATTAATGAAATCTATCACGCTGATGCGGAGTTAATTGTTAAAGAAAAAAGAAATCTCGATAAGAGTAAATCTTATATGATTGAAATCAGTGATGCTTCTGAAGCCATCATGGATGATTTAGAAATATCCTTTTTGGAAGGTAAGATTAGCAAGAATATCGTTAAAAACGATGATACAATCTCTGGCTACCTTGCAGGTGCCTTCTTAGCCGCTGGGAGTGTTAATTCCCCAGTAACAAGTAATTATCACCTAGAAATCGCTTTAAATAGTGAAAACTATGCGAAATGGTTAGCTAAGCTATTCGCTAAATATAAAAACAGTAATATCGAACCTAAAATCACTCAAAGAAGAGACGAATATGTCATCTATTTTAAAAAGAGTGATCAAATATCTAACTTCCTCATCATGGTGGGGGCTGTTTCTTCATGTTTGGATTTTGAAGATGTGCGCGCGAATAGAGACCTAATGAATAATGCGAATAGACTCACTAATATGGATACCGCTAATATGAAAAGAACAATAGAAACAGGTTCAAGACAAGCGGAAGAAATTGCAATGATTGACCAGCTCTTAGGTATCGATAATATTAGTAATTTAAAGGAAAGAGAACTCTGTAAATTAAGAGTGGCCAACGAGGCTGCTTCTTTACAAGAACTTGCTGACTTAATGACTGAGAAATTTAAGAAACCCATTACTAAAAGTAATGTTAACCATTTATTCCGTTCAATTCACGCATTATATGAGAGGCTAAATAATGACAATCAATAAGCAATTAGGCGCTCGTATAAGATACCTTAGGACTCAGAAAAATATGACGATTGAAGACCTTGCTTTAGAAGCCGAAATCAACCGTAATTATCTCTCTGATTTAGAAAGAGGAACACGTAATCCCACAGTAGTGGTTTTGAATAAGATTGCTAAGGCCTTAGATATCAATTTATCCACGCTTTTTGAAGGAATAGTGGAGATGTAATCTTCTATTTATACAATTATATAAATATAAGCACGTAAAAGATTATGTGCTTTTTTCTTGCAACTTATATTCTATATATATAAAATATAACCGCAGTGACAAATAAAGGAGGCATAAATTACATGTCAAATGTCAGAGTTGCAATTAACGGATTCGGTCGTATTGGCCGTTTAGCGTTCAGACAAATGTTTGGTGCAGAAGGTTACGAAATCGTCGCTATTAACGACTTAACTTCCCCAAAGATGCTCGCTAACTTATTAAAATATGATACCGCTCAAGGCGGTTATGCTGGTCGTATCGGTGAAAACTTACACACCGTTTCCAGCAAAGAACCAGAATTAGCTGAAGATGGCAAGACCATCCTCAAAGAAGGTTCAATTACAGTCGACGGCAAAGAAATTACCATCTATGCTCGTCCAAAAGCACAAGACTTACCTTGGAAAGAATTAAAAGTCGATGTCGTTCTCGAATGCACAGGCTTCTACTGCTCCAAAGATAAAGCCATGGCTCACGTTGAAGCCGGTGCTCGTAAAGTCGTTATCTCCGCTCCAGCCGGTAAAGACTTACCAACCATCGTCTTCGGTGTCAATGAAAAGACTTTAACAAAAGAAGACAACGTTATCTCCGCTGCTTCTTGTACAACAAACTGCTTAGCCCCAATGGCTAAAGCCTTAAATGATTATGCTCCAATCCAATCTGGTATCATGAGCACAATCCACGCCTACACAGGTGACCAAATGATTCTTGATGGTCCACACAGAAAAGGTGACTTACGTAGAGCCCGTGCCGGTGCTGCTAACATCGTTCCAAACAGCACAGGTGCTGCTAAAGCTATCGGCTTAGTTATCCCAGAACTCAATGGTAAACTCATTGGTTCCGCTCAACGTGTCCCAGTTGCTACTGGTTCCACAACAATCTTAACAGCCGTTGTTAAAGGTAAAGATGTCACAGCTGAAGGCATCAATGCTGCTATGAAGGCTGCTGCTAACCAATCCTTCGGTTACAACGAAGATCAAATCGTTTCCTCCGACGTTATCGGTATGAGATTCGGTTCCTTATTCGATGCTACACAAACAATGGTTAGCAAAATCGCTGATGATTTATATGAAGTCCAAGTCGTCTCTTGGTATGACAACGAAAACTCCTATACATCACAAATGGTCCGCACCATCAAATACTTTGCGGAAAAGTGCTAATTAATTTAGTTTAATTAACCCATAGAAATATACGGCGCTCATTTACTATGGGTGCCGTTATTTATGAAGAAAGGAAATCTTAACTATGTTAACAGTTAAAGAAATGACCAACTTAGAAGGCAAAAGAGTCATCGTTCGTGTTGACTTCAACGTCCCTCTAAAAGATGGTGCAATCCGTGACGATAATCGTATCGTTGCCGCCTTACCAACAATCAAAGAATTACTCGCTAAAGGTGCTAGAGTTGTCTTAATGTCACACTTAGGCAAAGTCAAACACAAATTAGCGCAAGAAGATCCAGAAAAATTCGCCAAACAAATTAAAGATGGTAACTTAGCCCCAGTGGCAGTCCGTTTAGGTGAATTATTAAATCAACCAGTCGTCTTCGTTAAAGAAACTCGTGGTGAAGAATTAACCAACGCAGTTAACGCTTTAAAGAACGGCGAAGTCTTATTAATGCAAAATACCCGTTATGAAAAGGGTGAAGAAAAGAACGATCCAGAATTAGCCAAGATTTGGGCCGCCTTAGGTGATGCCTTCGTCATGGATGCATTCGGCTCCGCTCATAGAGCTCACGCTTCTACATACGGTATTCCAGAAATCTTAAAAGCCGAAGGTAAACCAGTTGCTGTTGGTTACCTCGTTGAAAAAGAAGTCGCTAACTTAACAAGATGCGTCGACGTCAAAGATGAAGACCGTCCATATGTTGCCATTTTGGGTGGTTTAAAAGTTTCCGATAAAATCAAAGTTATCGAATCTTTATTAAAGAAATGCGACAAGATCTTAATCGGTGGTGCTATGGCTTTCACATTCTTAAGAGCTTTAGGCCACAAAACAGGCAATTCTCCAGTTGAAGAAGATCAATTAGATTACGCTAAGAACTGCTATGTCAAAGCAAACGGCAAAATCGTCTTACCAGTCGACTCTGTCGTCGGTGATGCTTTCGACCCAGCTGAAAGAACAACCATTGAAACTGTTGAAAAGGGCGAAATCCCAGATGGTTTCCAAGGTTTAGATATCGGTCCAAAGACAAGAGAACTCTTTGCTAACGAAATCGCTAAAGCCAGAATGATCTTCTGGAACGGCCCAAGTGGTGTCTTTGAACAAGAAGAATTCCAAAAAGGTACATTAGCTGTTTGTGAAGCTATTGCTAAAAATGACAAAGCCTTCACAGTCTGTGGTGGTGGTGACTCCGCTGCCGCTGTCAAGCAATTCGGTTATAAAGAAAAATTCAGTCACGTTTCTACAGGTGGCGGTGCTTCCTTAGAAATGATTGAAAACGATGGCCACTTACCAGGCATCG
>CAMJWS010000003.1 GCA_946409515.1 uncultured Caryophanales bacterium | reverse complement strand
CTTTTGTCTCTTCTACGACTTCTTTCTTTTCTTCTTCCATTAGAAGACCTCCTTTTCTTCTTGTTTTATTAATAAGTGATTACAGTCAGGAATATCTAATTTCGTGGCAGTAATGAACACTTGATTAAACTTTCTTAAAAATTTGATTAGTCTTTCTTGATGTTTTTGATCCAATTCACTCATCACATCATCAAGAACAACGATTGGCTTTTTATCCTTGTCTTCGATTAAGAAGTAAGGACTGAGTTTTAATGCGAGAGCGGCAATTCTGTTCTCACCTTGACTGCCAAACGTGGCAATATCACGTCCGTTTAGGCTAATAGAAATGTCTTCTCGATGAACGCCTATGGAAGTTTGCTTATGTTTGAAATCGCCTTCCTCAGCGCGTTTGAATGCTTTTTTTGCGTTCTCATTGAAGTCAGCATCATAAGGCACGAATGGGTAATACTTAACTTCGAATGTTTCTTTAGCGCCTGTGAGCGCGCGCGTTATTTTATTAAGGATATCATTGATATCCTTGACGTACATCTGTCTATAAGAGATGATTGAACCCGATAATTTCACTAGCATTTCAGTTGTGACATCGAGTAAAGTTCGATCTACTTTTTCACTTTTAAGTAAATCATTTCTCTCTTTTAGTACTTTGTCATAACGCGAGATGTAATCTAAGTACATCACACTCTTTTTAGATATAGAAATATCTAAGAAATTTCTTCTATCTCTAGGTGGACCACTGAAGAGCATCACATCTTTAGGTTGAAATAAAATGACATTAACGCATTTTGATAATTCAGATAACTTAGAGATGTTTTTGCCGTTAATCAATATTGCGCGTCCATTTTTCGTAATATTGACTTTAATCTTTCTAGTTAGTTCTCCTTCCAAGATAGTCGCATTAATCTCCGCTCGTTCATGATTCCTTTTGATTAATTCACTATCATCATTAGCCCTAAAGCTACGACCTAATGATAAATAGTAGATTGCTTCCACAATATTTGTTTTACCGACAGCATTCTCGCCAGTAATAACATTCAAATTGTTAGAGAAATCAAAATTACAATAAGAGTGGTTACGGAAATTTTTGAGGCTGATGTTCTTGATCTGCATGTCTAATCGATTAAAAAGGACATGTTACGGAACTGAATGACATCACCATGGTATAATTTACGACCGCGACGATTTTCTTCCTCTCCGTTTACCAAAACAGCGTTTTCACTAAGAAAATATTTTGCTTGTCCACCAGTATCAATGATACCCGTGAGTTTAAGCAAAACACCAAGCGTGATGAAGGTTTCACCTTCTTTTAATTTAATGCTTTTTTGGGCCACAAAAACTCCTGTATGTTTATTATAGACCATATAAATTAAAAAGGGAATAAATTATTCCCTTATTTTGTAATATCTTTAGAATAGGTGTTTTTGGCCTAATATGTACGGATTGGAGTGACAATTTGAACAATTGAGTCATCTGAAGCATTTTCGACAACAAATGGCTTCATTTCGCCTACAAACGCAAGAGTGACATCCGCACTTCCGAGGGCTTTAACAGCTTCAATAACAAATCCGCTATTGAAGGAGATGTGTAAGTTTTGGCCAACGTATTTGAAGACATCAATTCTTTCAACCGCAGAACCAACTTGGCTGGATTTAGCAGAGATCTCGATGCTATCTTCACTCATGGATAAATCAACAATATTTTCTCTATCGATGGATAAGATGTTAGCTCTTTCGATAGCCTTCATTAAATCGTTAGCGTTAACTTCCAATAAGTAGTTTGTAACCTTTGGAACAATATTCTTTGTATTTGGATAATCACCAGCAATTAATCTAGTTGCAACAACGGTTGTGCCAATAGTGAATAATGCTTTCTTATCGCTAAAAGCGATAGTTACTGATTCTCTACCTTCTAAAAGATGGTTGACTTCATTCATCATCTTAGCAGGAACATTGGCCACAAATTCAACGCCAAGAGGAATACTTAATGTCTTTCTAGCCATACGAGCAGAGTCTGTTGCAGTGGCGGTTAAGGTGCCATTGCTAGCTTCAAGATTTAAAGCAGTAAGAATAGGACGTTGTTCTTTTAAAGATGCTGCAAATGTTGTTTGGCTAACTAAAATATCAAAATCGGCTCTAGAAAGAGTTAATTCCGTACCATTAGCATCTAAATCAAGGTCTGGATATTCATCAACCTTAACGCAGTTTAAGCTATATTCAGAACGGTTATTACTATTGCTGATTGTTGCAATTGTGGAATCAATAACATCTAAAGTGATTTCTTCAGTATCCATCTTTCTAATCATTTCCACCAACAATCTAGCTTTAATTAATACTGAACCTTCTTTGTAGTTTCTGATAATATCTTCTTCACCTAACTTATAAGGAACTTGGGTTTTAATAGAGATATTCTCATCAGTACCAGTAATAAATAAACCTTTTTCATTTAATTCTAATTTAAAATTTTCTAAAACTGCTTTAGCGTTCTTACTGGAAATCGCTCTTGAAGCAATGTTTAGACCTTTAAGGAATTCTTCACGCTTAATTGTAAATCTCATACTTATTCTTTCCCTTTTTATATATTTATTATATTAATAATAATTATTGAGTCGGTGGATATTGTGGATAACTCAAGAATTCTACTTTAGAAATATTTTACCACAGTCCACTTTAAATTGATATTTTTTATTTTTAATAAAATCAATTAGACTTTAACTTCTTTTGTAAGGTGTTGATCACCGCTTTTAATGACTCGTCAGTTTTCAACATACTTTCCACCTTGGAGATGCCATTCATCACAGTGGTATGATCTCGACCTCCGAATGTGTTACCAACTTTGGTTAATGGAATGTCTATATTAATTCTTATTAAATACATAGCGATATGTCGCGCTAAGGCAATCTGCCCTGTTCTCACCTTACCAATCAACTGTGATGGAGTGAGATTGTAGTAGTCCGCTACAACGTTAATAATCTTTTGTTCGGACAACTGTGCGGCGACGTTTTTGATACCGGTAATACTTTGAACGGCTTCTATCGCAACATCGAGTGTAATCCTCTCAACTTGCTTCATAGAAGTGACATAGAAAATTAACCTATTAAATGCACCATCTAACTCCCTAACATTGCTACTGAATTTTTCAGCGTAGAAGTAGAGAACTGCTGGGTCAAAATCATCAACGTTAAGACCTTCATTTTTGATTTGTTTTTCAAGAATTTTTACACATGTATTTGTGTCTGGATTGTTGATTTTTACGGTCAAACCCTGGCTGAATCTTGTGATAAGACGATCTTCTAATCCTTTTAATTCATTAGGTTGTCTATCAGATGTGATAACGATTTGTTTATTACTATTGACCATCTTTTGATAGATATAGAAAAACATCTCTTCGGTTTTAACCTTATTTTCGAGGAATTGAACATCATCAAATAAGAGCACATCGACAGTGGAGAAGAAATCTTTTAATGTCTCGGATTCTTTCTCGCCTTTGACAAATTTTACGTATTCTTCAACAAAGTCATTTGCGTCGATATAAAGAACTTTTGCTCCTGGTTTACTAACGTTTTTGATGTAGTTGCCAATGGAGTGAAGTAAGTGAGTTTTGCCTAAACCAGAATTTGAATAAATGAATAATGGATTGAAAACTTTACCTGGGTTTTTAGCGATCACAGTGGCCGCTCTATAAGCTTCGTTATTAAATTCACCTTCAACAAAGGAATCAAAAGTTAAATTACTTTTTAACTCTGCATCTTTAAAGAAGACTGGTTCTTCAACTGTCTTTTTGATGGTGCCTTGTTGAGCGTTGCTTTTAGCAACGTCTTCTGGAAGAACGAACTTAAAATTACAATTTCTTTCAGTCACGTCATAAAACGCTTCTTTTACTAAATCTATATATTTAGAAGATAGCAATCTTTGGGATGTGAAGTTTTTCACCATGACCACGACTGAGTCACCTTCAAAGCTATGGATGAAGGAATCAGCGAAGAAAGTATCAAATATTTGCCTTTCTTGTAGTCTCTCATCAATGATTTTTAGTGTTTGTTCCCACATTCGGGCAATTTCTGATACTGAATTATTCATAACGGTCACCTATTTCGTGTCAACTATTATAAAATAATTCACATTTATTTTGTATGAAGATTTCCACATTTTTGAGTTTTCCACATCGATAGTGTTTTCTTTTAGCCTTTAAGGGAGTTTTCCACATTTCCACATCTTTGTTTTTGTGGATAAGTTTTCCACTTTTCAACACCATGTGGATTTGTGGAAATATCCAAAAAATATCACCACTAATCTTATAAAAAATATGTAAAAAACCTATTTTGTTTGCATTTATTAATAAATGTTGTTAAACTCTTACCGCTATGTAATAGGAGGTTTCTTTTATGAAAAGAACATATCAACCAAGCAAAATTAAACATCAACACAAAGCCGGATTCCGTGCTCGTATGAAATCCGCAACTGGTCGTAACGTTCTCGCTCGTCGCAGAGCTAAGGGCAGAAAAAAATTAGCTGACTAATTTAGAGGAAAATTATGAAAGTTATTAATCGTATTAAAGCAAGTGATGACTTTGCTCTAGCGATTAAAAAAGGCAGAGCGCAGCGTAACCAATCGTTTGTCATCCACTATCGCCCAAATGAATATGCATATACACGAGTGGGCATTTCTGTTTCTTCTAAGTTAGGTAACGCTGTTGTTCGCAATCTCATCAAAAGACAAATTAGATCAATGTGTGATTCATTGATCGACTACAATTCTCAATCATTCGATATTGTTATCATTGCTAAAGCAAATTTCATTAATCGTTCGTATGATGATAACAAACAATTATTGCAAGAATTATTAAAATTTTAAGATAGGACTTATTAAATGAAAAAAAGAACAAAACTACTCACAGGAGCATTGACAGTTCTTGCCGGTGTGCTTCTTTTATCTAGTTGTACCGCTTCATTTTGTTCAGAAACTGATAAAGCTCATATCCTTTATGCTTTTGATTATGGTGTCAGTGATTACTATGACGCCAAACAAGAAGGCGCTGTTCTTCCAGAAGGTGCTAAGCCAGTATTTGAAGGCAACACAAATGTTTACTACACAGTAAATGTACCAACAAATAACGCTAGTGGTATCGGAAGAGCAAATAACGAAGCTGCTAAAGCAGGTCTTCAAACTCCAAGTAATGATTACTTTGTAAAAGTAGACCAATATGTTTTAGATAACGCTTTAAAATCATATAAAGGTGCTTCATATGACGCCACAACAATCACCTTTGGTGATGTCGTTGTAGCTTTAGACCAATTTGGTTATCAAAAGTTCTCTGGTGAAAAACTCTGGGATAACTGGACTAAGATGAACCAAGATATCAAGGCTATGACTGCTGATGCAACAAGCGGCATTACATTAGATGATTTACCAACCAATGACTATTTAACTTTATACAAGAATGGCTTAAACAGCATTATTTCCTCATATCGTTCTTGTTTAGCTATTACTACTGAAGAATATGGCTATTATGGCTACGCCAATGGTGCTAAATATCGCCAAAGCGATAAAGTACCAGTGGAACTTGAAGCTAAAACATGGGCAAAAGCTTGGATGGTTAATGGCAAATTCACCTTCTTTGAAGGTTTATTAGTCTATCCAATCGGCTGGTTAGTTGAAACATTTGTTAGCTCATTTAAGAATGGTGGTGTAGCTGGCGGTTTAGCTCAGCTCCTCGCTATTTTCCTCATCACATTTATCGTCAGATCATTAATGCTCGCTGTTACTATCAAATCCACAGCGTCTAATGCGAAGATGCAACAATTACAACCAGAAATCCTAAAGATTCAAAACAAGTATCCAAACAGCAACACAAATAACTATGAGAAGCAACAAATGCTTGCGGAAACTCAGAAACTATATAAGAAGAATAAGATTAATCCTCTTAGTTCACTATTAGTGATGGTCGTCCAATTCCCAGTCTTTATCTGTGTTTGGGGTGCTTTACAAGGTTCCGCCAGTTTGTCTTCTGACGCCTTGTTCAATTTACATCTTTCTGATGCTATTAATACCGTATTATTCAATGCGGCGAACTGGGGTAATGGTAGCGCTGTTGCAGCGTTAATCTTGTTCCTTTTGATGGCAGCGGCACAAGTTGTTTCTATGCTTCTTCCACAATGGATTCAAAAAGCAAAACGTAAAAAAGTTGCTACTTTAAATAAAAACCCAGCTCAAACTCAACAACAAAGTACTATGAAAATGGTCACCTATGTTATGATGGCCATGATTATCTTCATGGGCTTCACATTACCAAGCGCCATGGGTGTTTATTGGTTCGTCGGTGCTTTATTCTCAATTGCTCAAACCTTAATTATTGAGAAAATCACTGCTGCTAGAGCCAAAAAGAAAGGAAGATAATATTGTATGAAACAATATACAGGGAAAACCGTTGAAGAAGCTTTACAAGCTGCTTCTACTGAAACAGGTGTTGAAGTTGATGAACTTATTTACATCGTTTCAGATAAGAAAAAAGGTTTATTTGCAAAAAAGATTATCGTCGAAGTCTATGACTTAGCTGACGTCATTAGATTTGCGGAAGATTATATCTTAGGTGTCGTTGACGCATTAGAAATTGAAAGCACAGTCAACACTAAATTAGATGACCAAGTCATCAGAATTACCATTGATTCCACACACAATCCAATCTTAATTGGTAGAAATGGTAAAACATTACAAGCTCTTAACGAATTAGTTAAGTTAGCAGTCAGCAATCACTTCCATAAGAGATTCAGAATCTTATTGGACATCAACGGTTATAAAGATAATAAATACTCTCGCTTAGTGCGTATGGCTAGAAGATTGGGCCATGATGTGCAAAGAACAAAAACAACTTACACATTTGATCCAATGCCAGCAGATGAAAGAAGAGCGATTCATAACGCCTTAAATAATATGGCCAATGTTCGCACTGAATCTATCGGTGAAGGCGCACAAAGACAAGTTCAAATTATCTACGTTGAATAATTAAAAAATACACCCTTTAGGGTGTTTTTTGACTCAGTAAATTAATATGTTTGAAACAATTGTAGCTTTAGCGACCGCGCCTATTAAATCCGCTTTAAGCATCATTAGATTATCTGGTGATGATGTTTTAGACGTGGTCAGCAAATGCTGCAGTAAAGATTTAAGAGATATTAAAGAACGTACAATCCTTTATGCTTCTATCGTTGATAAAGGTGAAAAGATTGATGATGTTGTCCTATTAGTTTATAAAGGACCAAAGTCATTTACTGGTGAAGATAGTGTAGAAATTATCTGCCATGGTTCACCTCTTATTTCTAAGCAAATCGTGGAAGTGTGTATGCAAAACGGGGCAAGAATGGCCACAAACGGAGAATTCTCTTCACGTGCTTTTATGCATAATAAAATCGACTTAGTGCAAGCTGAGGCAATTAATGATGTTATTAACGCAACCACTAAAGAAGCAAAGAAATTAAATCTTTTATCATTAGATGGAAAGACTAGTGAATTACTTAAACCAATTAAAACAAGACTAGCTGATATTCTCTCTTTAATTGAAGTAAATATTGATTATCCAGAATATGAGGATATAGAGGTCGCAAATAAGGATAAAGTAGTAGCCGTGTCTAACGAATTAGTGGAAAAGATCGATTTATTAATCGCGGATGGACAAAAGGCTCAAATCATTAATGAAGGCGTAAAGGTCGCTATTGTGGGTAAACCAAATGTTGGCAAATCTTCTTTATTAAACGCCTTCTTAGGAGAAGACAGAGCAATTGTTACTGAAGTGGCAGGTACCACTCGTGATGTTATTGAAGGACACGTTAATATTGATGGTGTTGTTTTACATCTATATGACACCGCAGGTATCCATGAATCTAATGATAGAATTGAATCTATTGGTATTGAAAAATCTAAGAAAACCATTAACGATGCGGATGTTGTTATCGTTGTTTTAGATGGATCAAATGAATTAGATGACGAAGATAAACGAATTCTAGAATACACAAAAGAATTACACCCAATTGTTGTTTACAACAAAGCGGATATCTCTTCTCAAGATGGAAGACTATCTATTTCCGCGTTAAACAACAATATAGAGCCTCTAATTAAGAAGATTAAAGAAGTAATCGGCCTAGATGAAATATCCTTCTCTAAACCGGCTTTAAATAACGCTAGACAAATTGGCTTATTAAAGAAGGCGAAAGAAGCAATCTTAAAGGCTAAACAAGATGCGGAAAACGATTTAACAATTGATCTAGTTTCCGTTTCATTATTAGAGGCTTATACCGCTATATTGGAAATCTTAGGCGAAGCTAACCAAATGGATTTAGCTAAAGAGATTTTCTCGCGTTTCTGTGTGGGCAAATAATGAAGTTAATTGATACACATTGCCACTTAAATGACCAAGCATTATACCAAGATTTGGATAATGTTATTTCTCGTGCCTTACAAACAGGTATCGAAAAAATGGTGGTAATTGGTTGGGAAAAGGAAAGCAGTGAAACCGCTATTAAAATCGCTGAACAATACCCATTTATTTATGCATGCGTCGGATTTCATCCAGAAAATCTCGATGGAGTTGATGAGAAAACTCTATATGAAGTACTAAATCTCTCAAAACATCCAAAAGTAGTGGGAATCGGTGAAATCGGACTTGATTATCACTGGGAAAAAGATCCTGCAAAACGTGAAATTCAAAAAGAATTCTTTATCAAACAGATCGAATACGCAAATGAACATGGACTACCAATTTCAATTCATAGTCGTGAAGCGTTCCAAGATACTTTAGAAATACTTAAAAACCACAAACCACAACATTCTGGAGTGATGCATTGCTACTCTGGAAGTGTCGAAAATATCAAAGACATAATTAACCTAAATTTGTATATTGGATTAGATGGACCAGTGACATTTAGAAACGCTAAAACTCCTAAAGAAGTGGCAGCGGAAATACCACTAGAAAGATTAGTTTTAGAAACCGATTGCCCATACCTTTCTCCACACCCATTAAGAGGTACTATTAATGAACCTGCAAACCTTATTTTGGTTGCGGATGAAATTGCTAATATTAGAGAAATGTCTAAGAAGCATTTACTAGAAGTTGTATACGAAAATTCGTGTAAATTATTTAACTTATGAAGATGCATTTAGATGGTGTTTTAGTAGTGGAAGGAAAAGAAGATGCTTCTTATCTTTCTAACTATATTTCTTCTGAAATTGCCGTGGTCAATGGCTATGAATTAGATGCTAAAACAATAGCCTATCTTCAAGGTAAAAAAGTTATTGCTCTTTTAGATCCAGATGATGCTGGAAAAGCTATTAGAAACAAACTAAATAACGCTATATGTGACGTCATTAATATAGAAATCGATATAAATAAGTGTAATAGGGGTAAAAAGAATGGTGTTGCCGAGTGTGAGATAAGTGAAATAATTGGCAAATTGCAGGCTTTTTCAATTAAAAACCCTGAAATAACCCCAAATATTACAATTTCTGATTTATATAATTTAGGAATAACAGAAAATAACGAATTAAGGACACATGTTGCCAAAAAACTTAATTTAGGAATCTGCAATAATAAACAATTACTTAAAAGATTAAATCTTAATCAAGTACAATTAGAAGTGTTAAAGAAAATAGTGAAAGAATATCATGGAAATTAATCGCTCTAACATCAATGAAATAGTTACTAAAGCTTCCTTAAGACCTGATAAGGATTATGGACAAAATTTTTTAGTGGAACCATCAATCTGTGAACGCATTGTGGATGCTCTAAATCTTGATGAAAAAGATTATGTTTTAGAAGTTGGGCCAGGGCTTGGAAGTTTAACTCATTTTGTGAACTTAAAAAATCCAAAATATGATGCAGTGGACATTGATCCTAGAATGGTTAATTTTTTACGTGTTGTTTATCAAGAAAATTCAAATATTCAAATCATTGAAAGCGATATCAGAAAACATGATGTTTCTAAATACAATAAAGTAATTGGCAATTTACCCTACAATATTACAACTGAAACAATACAATTCTTTTTAACAAACACTATTAGTGCGAAACGTATGGTTTTCATGATTCAAAGTGAAGCGCTTAATCGTTTTTATGATGTTAAAGGTAAAGAATATGGACCTGTTTCTGTGCTATTGCATTTACTCGGAAGCATTGAAAAACTATTCACAGTTAAAGCCGGATCATTCTATCCAGCGCCTAAATGTAGTTCGGTAGTGTTCGCCATTAATATTGATGAAACTAAGGATAGAGAATCCGCTCTTGGAGCGTTCAAACTAGCAAAATCTCTATTCTCAAACCGTCGTAAAACAATCCAAAACAATTTAGTAAATACTTTGAAAGATAAGGAGTTAGTCACTAAAGTGTGTTCTGACTTAAATATTAATCCGCTTTCTCGTCCTGAAGATCTTTCTCCTGAGACGTATTTAGCGATTTATCATTATCTCCAAAAGTAATTACCACCTATTAAAAATACTTTTTAAGTAGTAAGATTATATTGAAGATGAAAAGTTTACACGTTCGTAGTTATGCGAAAATCAATCTTTGCTTAAATATTACTGGTAAGCGTGAAGATGGGTTCCATGAATTAGACATGGTAATGTTACCTATCTCTTTACACGACTCATTAGTGATTGATAAGTTGAACAAATCACCAGATAACTTTGTTACTGTTGATGATTTTTCCATTGGTTCATTCACCTATAACTTAGCTACTTTCTCAATCGATAAACTTCAAAGCATTTATAAGTTTGATCAAAAATTTAGAATCCTTATTCATAAGGTTATTCCTATTCAAGCGGGCTTAGGTGGTGGCTCTTCTAATGCGGCTTGCACTATGAAAGCGGTGAATACGCTACTCAATTTAGGGGCTACTGATGAACAATTAATGGAGATTGGTAAGTCTTTAGGCTGCGATATTCCTTTCTTTGTGAAATGTGAACCTGCTAGATGCCAAGGCATTGGTGAAAAGACCACTCCAATCAAAATCAAAAATAACTATTACGTGTTAATCGTTAAGCCTGAAGCAGGCTGCTCCACTAGAGAAGTATATGCGGTCGCAGATACAATGGATTTAACATCTTGTGATGTCGATACAGTCATTAAAGCCTTAGAAGAAGGTGATGATGAATTATTAGCAAATAGCATTTCTAATGCTTTACAAGCTCCTGCTGTTTCTTTAGTACCTGCTATCCAAGCTATTATTGATGAATTAAAAGCGGAAGGACTTAAGATTGTTCAAATGTCAGGCTCAGGTTCCGCTGTGTTTGCTTTAAGCACAGATAAAAAACTATTGAAGAAGGTCTTCAAAAAACTAGAAAACAAATACCAGGTTGAATTAGCCAAGGTATTGAAACAATAAAAACATAATTTTTACATAACATAATGGAGGTTCTTTTATGAACAAGTATGTAATCGTATTAGCTGCTGGTAAAGGAACTGGAATGAATTCTCGTGATCCAGAGCATTCAAAGGTTTCTTATCCAATTTTAGGAAAACCAATCATTAACTATGTTATTGATGCGGTTAAACCATTAGACCCACAACAAATTGTGACTGTTGTTGGTTTTGGTGGTGAATTAACAAAATCATTAGTGGAAAAAGAATCTGATATCGCTTGGCAAAAGAGATTATTAGGTACAGGTCATGCTGTTTTACAAGCAAAACCATTCTTAGAAGGCAAACCTGGTCAAACCTTAGTTATCTATGGTGACACACCATTAGTAGAAACTGAAACACTCCGCCAAATTTATCACATTCATGAAAAGAACAAATATGATATGACAGTTGTTTCCGCTGTTTTGGAAAATCCAAAAGGATACGGCCGTATCTTACGTGAAGATAAGAGCAATCGTATCTTAGCGATTAGAGAGGAAAGTGACTGTACATTCGCTGAATATGAAATTAACGAAGTTAACACTGGTATCTGCATCATTGATAACGAATTACTATTCAAATACATTGAAAGATTATCAGTTGATAACAACAGACACTTATTCTACTTATCTGAATTAGTCCAACTCTTCATCCAAGATAACTACCATGTTGGCGTGTTTGTGGCGGAAGAAATGAAAGAAGTATACAGCATTAACAATCGTGTCCAACTAGCGTACGCGTCCAAAATTATGCGTAGAAGAATTAACCAAAAATTAATGCTTTCTGGTGTTTCTATTGAAGATATCGATTCCGCTTATATTTCACCAGATGTCCAAATTGGCCAAGATACAGTTATTCGCAGCAACACAACCATCTTAGGCAAGTCTAAAATTGGTGAAGCTTGCTCCATCGGACCAAACACTATTCTTAACGATGTTGAAGTCGGTAATGATGCGGAAATTATCTCCTCCAATTTAGATGGTGTTAAGGTCGAAAACTCTGCAAAAGTCGGTCCTTTTGTGGAAAAGCACGGTAAATAGTATGCAAATTGTAGAGAGTTTTGGTAAGAACGTTTTTGTAGGCGAAAAAATGGTCGGATATATCGACCGTGAAGGTATTTTCATCAACCGCCAAAAATTTGCGGATATCACCCCAGAAGGTGAGATCTCTTTTGGCGCCAAAAAGCTCGGTTATGTCGATGATGATGGTTACATCATTATCAAAGATAAAGAAGTTGGCTATATTGATAACAATAACAACTTTGTATTTTATGATATTAAGTTTTAGGTGATTTTATGATTGCAATTGGTATTGATATTGGTGGTATGTCGATTAAAGGTGCGGCGGTTGATAGTAATGGCCGTGTTTACGATAAATTTTCTATGCCTTTTGTTAAAGGCGAACCTGGCGAACACACCATCGAAAAATTAGCGGAATTAGTAAAAGAATATATCGCTTCTCAACATTTAGAAGGCAAGATTGCCGGTATTGGTATCGGCTGCCCTGGTACTTTAGATGTCACTAATGGTATCGTTGAATATTCCAATAATTTAGATTGGAATGACTTACCAGTTGCTAAAATCATGAATGAAGTTTTGCCTTATCCAATTAGGCTTATTAATGACGCGAACGCTGCAGCATTAGGTGAAGCTAAATTTGGCGCAGGTAAACAAAATGAAACCGTCATTATGCTCACATTAGGTACTGGCGTTGGTGGTGGCATTATCATTAACGGCAAACTATATGAGGGTAATCAAGGTAAAGGCGGAGAACTGGGACACATCGTCGTTCAAGTTGATGGCGAACAATGTTCTTGCGGTAGAAAAGGCTGTTTAGAAGCCTATGCCTCTGCAACCGCTTTAATAAGAGAAGCCAAAAAGGCTATGCGCTTAAACAAGCGTTCGCTTTTGTGGAAATTATCGCCTGACATCGAATTAGTGGGTGGCAAAGTCGTATTTGAAGCTGTCTCTAAAGGCGATAAGGCTGCTAAAGAAGTTTTAAATAACTACATCAAGTATCTTGGTGAAGGTATCTTAAATTACTGCAACATCTTTAGACCAAATGTTGTGGTCCTTTCAGGAGGTATCGCTAACGCTGGTGAAGCATTATTTGATCCATTGAACAAATATATCAAAGAACGTTTCTATGGATATCAAAGAACACCAGAAGTTAAAGTTGTACCTGCTGAATTAGGCTATGATTCAGGTAAGATTGGTGCTGCAGCATTATTTTTTAAATAAACATCAAAAGGAGATTTTATTATGCAATTAGTAATTATGGCCGCTGGTATGGGTAGTCGTTTTGGTGGCCTAAAACAAATGGAGCCAATGGATGACTATAACAATTTCTTATTAGACTATTCCATTTATGATGCAAAACGTGCTGGTTTCAGTAGTGTTGTCTTTATTATCAAAAAAGATTTCTATGAAGCTTTCAGAGACACTATTGGTAAAAGAGCGGAAAAAATCATCAAAGTGGAATACGCTTTCCAAGATTTAAATGACCTTCCAGAAGGTTTTAAATGTCCAGAAGGAAGAGAAAAACCATGGGGCACTGCACACGCAATTTACGCGGCACGTGATTTAATTAGGGAAGATTTTATTGTCATTAATGGTGATGATTTCTATGGTAAAGAAACATATGAAGTCGCTTATAAATATCTCGCTTCCTTACCAAAAGGCAGTAAAGGTAAATACGCGATTGTGGCTTTTGAAGCAAAGAACACTATGACTGAAAATGGTGCGGTTAAAAGGGGTGTAGCTTTCCAAGATAAGAATGGCTATTTAGAAAAACTAATCGAATCAAGTATCTACGCTAAAGGCGATAAAGTTGTCTGTGAACCTTTAGATGGCACTCCAACATTTGAAACTGAACCTTCTCAATTAGTGTCTATGAACTTATTCTGTTTTAACAAGGATCTTATTCCTGCTTTAGGCGAAAAGTTCCCACTTTGGTTAAAAGAAAACATCAATGTTCCTAAGTCAGAATTCTTAATTCCAACAGTCGTTGATGAATTAGTTCACGAAAATAAAGCCACTGTGCGCTTATTATCCACTCCATCAGTGTGGTTTGGTGTTACTTATAAAGAAGACAAACCAGGTGTTGTTAAAGCCTTAAAAGCCTTAGTGGATAAAGGTGAATATAAAGAAGGTTTATATTAATCTTTCTAAAAATATAAATTTTTACTTGTAAAAACGTTCCTCGTATAACTATGATTATCACGTAGGAACTTTTTTATTTATAAATAAGTTCGTAATAGATAGGATTTCGTTCAACCGAATCGGAGGAAGAAATGAAAACACTTATCATGTTATCTGCCATGCCTGGTAGTGGTAAATCTACCTGGGCAAAAGCGTACCAAGAGGCTCATCCACATACTTTGATTGTCTCTAGTGACGAAATTAGATTCGAACTCACTGGTCAGACTCAGGATTTTTCTAAACAAAAAGAAGTATGGGAGCTTTTTTCTTTTAGAATTCATGAATACGCGAAAAAGTATGATGACGTCACTGTAATTTTAGATGCTTTAACTGACTTGAACATGTTGAGGGGAAAGTACGTTAAAGAGAATCCTGAATTCGATGAATATGTTTTAGTTTTATTCCCACGCACAGCTGAACAAATTCGTTTCTATAACAAACAAAGAAAAGAAACTTCAATTGTGCCAGATCAACAACTCGAAGTTTTGATGAAGAAATGGGAAGAACCTACAGAAGAAATTAAAAAGCTATTCAATAGAGTAGAAGAAATTCATTGGTAAGGAGAAAATTATGAGCGGAAATGTCAGAGATCCAAACATGCAACGTATCACTAATAGGGAATTGGCGAATGCGTTCATCGAAGAGCAAATTAAAGAAATTAAGGCACAAGTGGGTGATAAGAAAGTATTATTAGCCCTCTCAGGTGGTGTTGACTCATCAGTCTGTGCAGCCTTATTAATCAAAGCAATTGGCAACAATTTAACATGTGTTCACGTTAATCATGGTTTATTAAGAAAAGGTGAACCAGAACAAGTTATTAAAGTATTTAAAGAACAAATGGGCGCAAATTTAATTTATGTTGATGCAGTCGATGAATTCTTAGATGCTTTAGCAGGTGTTGAAGATCCAGAACAAAAAAGAAAAATCATTGGTAAAATCTTCATTGATGTCTTCAAAAGAGAAGCACAAAAACTTAATGGTATATCTTTCTTGGGACAAGGCACCATTTATCCTGACATTTTAGAATCCAAAGGTTTAAAAGCTCACCACAATGTTGGTGGTTTACCAGCCGAACTCGGTTTTGAACTCGTTGAGCCAGTGAAATTATTATATAAAGATGAAGTTAGACAAGTTGGTGAAGCCTTAGGCTTACCACGTAATATGGTCTACCGTCAACCATTCCCAGGACCTGGTTTAGGTGTCCGTTGTGTTGGTGCAATTACCAGAGATAGATTAGAAGCTGTTAGAGAAAGCGACGCTATCTTAAGAGAAGAATTCGCTAACGCAGGATTAGATCAAAAAGTATGGCAATACTTCACCATCGTTCCACCAGTAAAATCCACTGGTATTAAAGATGGTCAAAGAACCTTTGAATGGCCAGTTGTCATCCGTGCAATTAACTCAGTTGATGCCGTTACAGCGACCATTGAAGAAATTCCTTATGCACTTTTAAATAAAATTAGAGATAGAATTTTAAATGAAGTTAAAGGCGTAAATCGTGTATTATATGATTTAAGTAATAAACCATGCGCCACAATTGAATGGGAATAATTAAAATTCTTTAATTTTTCATTCATCAGCATTTAGGAGGAAATTACCATGAAAGAAAATCGTGAGATAGTTTTATCAGAACAAGAAATCCAAAACATTTGTAATGATTTTGGTAAAAGATTAACAGAAGAACTTAAAAACGAAGAAAAAACTCCGCTCTTTTTAGGCGTCATGAAAGGCGCTTTAAACTTCATGTTCGATTTAATCAAACGTATTGATAGACCTATTTATACAGATTTCATTCAAATCTCTTCTTATGCAGGTGTGCAATCAACAGGAAAGATTAATCTTAAAAAAGATTTTGATATGGACATTAAAGATCGCACAGTCGTGGTCGTGGAAGACGTTGTTGATACAGGTATTTCTATGAAATATCTTATCGATCATTTAAACGAAAACTATAAACCAAAAAGAATTATCATCTGTGCTTTATTTGATAAAGAATATGCTAGATGTGAAGATATTAAAATTGACTACTGCGGTAAAGTTCTAAAAGAAAACTCTTTCCTCGTTGGTTATGGCTTAGACTATAACGAATTAGAAAGAAATGTTCCTTATGTTTACATTGCTAAACCTGAGGACATTGATAGATGGAATGAGGAGATTCAAAAATAATGAAATCATTAGAAGAACGTATCTTAAAAGATGGTGTCATCATTAATAACGACATTTTAAAAGTAGATTCATTTTTAAATCATCAAATCGATGTCGCTTTAGCTAGAAACTTAGCTAAAGAAATTACCGAAACATTTAAAGGTTATGGTGTTAATAAAATCTTAACCATTGAAACTAGTGGTATTGCTTTTGCTTACGCTGTTGCGCAAGAAATGGGTGATTTACCATTAGTGTTCGCTAAAAAGAGTAAGTCTGCGACTGTTGGTAACGACGTCTATACATCACAAGTTAAATCATTCACTCGTAACCTAGTTTCACAAATCACCGTATCCAACAAATATATGAAACCAAGCGACACGGTACTCATTGTTGATGACTTTTTAGCGGAAGGAAATGCTGCTTTTGGGTTATTAGATATTTGCCGTCAAGCGGGTGCGAAAGTCGTGGGCGTAGCAGTCGCTATTGAAAAAGGATTCCAAGGCGGAAGAAATAGATTAGAAGCCGAAGGTCTTAAAGTCTATAGTGGCGCGAATGTAAAAGAATTCAAAGATAACAAACCAGTTTTCTAATATGAAATATTTGAAGGTATTACTTTTTGGTGTTTTTGCGGGCTTAGCCATTGGTCTAGGCTCCTTTGCATTTACCATTACTAAATATCTTCTCCCAGGAACTCCTGGAACAATATTTGCCTCAGCATTATTCTCTATTGGTTTAATCCTAGTTTGTGTACTAGGCTTACAGCTCTATACCGGTAAGATTGGTGTGGTGTTTGATGACCGTGAAAAACTAAAAGAAAACGCTATTAATTTACCAATCATGCTTGTGGGCAATGCAATAGGCGCTTTTGCGTTAGGTATTCTTTGCCATTTCATATTCATGAACGTCGAAGGCGTGAATAACACAATCATTGCTATAAGTAATGCCAAAACAGGATCAAATATGGTCTTCTTAGAAGGTATCTTCTGTGGCGCTCTTGTGTATATTGCAGTTTATTTATATAAAAACTTACAAAACTGGGGCATGAAGATTATTGGCATTACTGTTTCAGTCACATTATTCGTCTACTGTGGTTTCCAACACTGTATCGCTAATATGTTCTATTTCGGTATGGCATTTAACTGGAATATCAACATGCTATGGAATTTACTAATTGTGATTCTTACAAATAGTGTGGGCGCTCTTCTAGTTAGATGTATTGTTCATTTAACGGCGGTTATAGCCACGAAGAAAGAAAACTAGTTAAATTACATTTAAAGTAAATAAAAAGGTCAGAACGTTTCGGTTCTGGCCTTTTAATTAATTCTTTTATTTTATAGTTCGTAGAAGATTTCGATATCGAAGCCTTTATCGCCATCACATTCAGAACAGTCTGAAACAGCGACATAGAACGAATCATCTGGTGCGTAGTAGACACAATCATATCCAGTCATACCACTTTCATCTTTCTTAAAACCAGCATCCACTAAGGCTTTTTCGTATGCCGCTTGAGCGTCAGCGATTAAAGAAGTGTCTTCGTAGATAACATAGATTTCGACGTAGTCACTTTGAATTTGAGTATCAAACGTTGCTTCTCCATCCACAACGATAGGAAGGACATCTTCTAATTCAGGATGAGCGGCATATAATTCTTCGGTTGGGAAAGTAGTGGTTACTTGTCTTTCATTAGCAATTTCATCAATTTGGATTGTTATACCGTTTGATTGATACATAACGGAGACTTCATATTGATTATTTGGAGAAAGGTATCTTTTGCATCTACCTTCACCAAATTCTTCCAAAAATGTGAATTTAGCTTCTTTTAAAATATCGATATAAGCGTCAGCAGCGGCTTTGTTTTCTTCCATATCGGTTGTTTCTAAAACAACATCGATTGTTAATGTGGACAAGATGATTGTCGCATTAGCGGAAACAAATTCACCTTCATAAGCAGGAAGCTCGTCTGTATAACTATGAGCACTTAAGAAATAAGCAAGTTGGTAAACTGGCCATTGACCGGCAGTTATATTACTGATGGAGCTAATGTAGATAGCAATTTCATCCCAGTTGTCGTCATAATCAACGCTAATAGCGATTTGTAAGTTCTTAGAGACATAATATGTATCACCATCAACTTCAATTTCACGGTAGTCAGCAGCTTTTAATGCATCAATATAAGCATCGGCGACCTCTTCCATATCATATTCGATTGGATCTTCGTTTTCATCTTCTTCATAGTAATAGCTGATTGTAATCAATAAGCCATCATCATCTGGTTCAAAAGCGAATTCGTCAGCGTCAGCATCGGTGAAATCAGGTACTTCATCAGTGACTTCTTCACCTAAATAGGCTGCGATTTGTGCGGTTGGCCAAGCGTTATATGGCTCACGCATGATAATGATTTTGAATGAACCAGCATCTTTTTGTAATGAAATAACGATTTCATGATGTTCAGAGAGGTATTCAGAACTACCTTCATATCTTGGAGAATAACCGTTTTCCACGAGGGTGGCTTTATAAGCTTCAATGGCCGCAAGTTCGGTACCTTGTTCAACTTCAACGACGATATATAAGCCATATGAGTCGTCGTTTAATTGGTAGCCTGTTGTTTCACCAACATAGCCAGGAACCTTATCAACAAGATAACCACCTAATGCTTCAGAGATTTCATCTTGTGGGAATTCAGTGGTTGGGAATGGTTCTAAATAAATATAGAAAATTAATGTAATAACTTCTTTTTCAGGATCATATGAATAATCTAATCTGAATAAACCTTTACCTTCGACTGCCTTGGTGGCGGAGTAGGAATCACCAGAATTTAATGCTTTGAATCCTGCTGCTTTTAAAAGAGTCATATAGTTATCGGTATCTGCTTTGGAACCACCATAAATCTTCATGAAGGCCACAACCATATCAAGATCGCCTTTTTCAAAGAAGTATTCATTAGTGTCTGCTTCTTCGAAATAGTATTGACCATCAGTAACGTTAAAGGCAGGTAATTCAACGTATGTACCATTATATTTAGCGAAGAACGCTTTAATAGGAGTGTCATTCCAGAAGTTAACTGCAGAATACATAATTAATAAGGCTTCGTGTTCTGCATCATATGTGTAGACAACCATATAAGAACTATCTGGAGCGACAGCAATATAATTACCGTTGATCTTTTCATCTTGGACAGTCCAACCAGCGGTACTTAAAATCTCACTATAACCAGCATCATCTGTAGTAGCGGTTAAATAAGCGATAATCGCAACAGCGGTATTACTTTCGATTACTTCAAAATAATCGGCTTGGATAGCAGGAAGAATGGCAGTGGAAGCAAAGTATGTATTTGCAACGTAAGTGGCAAAATCAGTTGGGAATGAATAATAATATGGGTCTAAAGCCACAATGCCTAATTGACCTCCATTATTCACGACATTAACTTGAACATGACGTTTACCAGCATCAGTTATAACACTTTTTTCGAACAATAATTCGGTACTACTTATTAATAAGTAGCCATTAAAAGATAACGCTCTTGCGTAGGCTAATAATGATTCTTGAGTAGCTTCACCACCCACGATAACGATGGCGTTATATTGGGCATTGTATCTAACTTGTGATTCTTCAAAACCTGTAAATGGCAAAACTTCACCATATAAGACGTTAGCCATTAAATTAGCTTCTTGTTCAGTCCAGGCTGTTTTTGGAGCCTTAGTAACCCTCACTTTGAAACTAGCGGTTTTATCTTGGTATGTAATGGTAACTGTTTCTTCTTTAATAGCACTGAAGACTGTACCGTTAGCAGGGTTCGCTGTGTAATCTGTGACAACGGAGGTGGTGTTATCGCTATATTTAGCGGTAACTTCTAAGCCCGTTAAGTCTAAAGCGTCACCTGTATAGTAATCTTTCTTAACGTTATCAGTATTTAATGTAATTTCTGTTAAGACTTTATTCACAGTGATGGTGAATTGTTCATCAAAACTTTGATAAGTAACTTTTACTGTCACTTCACCATGGGTATTTAATATTGATTCATTAGCAGGATCAGTGGTGTAATCTGTAACCGCCTTGGTGGAGTTATCACTATAATTTGCGGTAACCACTAAACCAGCGAGATTTAACTTATCACCATAGTTATATGTTTTCTTAACGTTCGTGGTATCTAATGTAATACCAGTTAATGTTGGAGCGACAGAACTTGAACTGCTTGAAGTACTGCTGGACGAGATACTTGAAGAAGTAGTGCTGCTTGAGATGATGTCAGAAGGACTGCTTGATATAACAGAACTTGTATTACTACTTGGTGGTAATTGACTAGATGTTTGTGAATTATCATCACAACCAACCATCATACCAATGGCGATAGCACCAAGAAGTATTGACTTGATGAGTGAATTTTTCATATTCCTTTCCTTTCTCGAATATAAACACACGTTTACAATGTTATTTGTTTTTCGTAGTAAAAACAATAGAAATGAATCAAATATCTGGAAAAATAAAAAAAGACCTATCAAATGATAAGTCTTTTTTTGATAATCTTATTTCCTACACAGCTCCGTAGGTATCCATAAAATATAGTGTGAAATATCCATTGCTAATTTGTGAATCGTCTACTTCTACCATGAACGATCTATCCGGAGAAACGTAAACATCCATACCCCAAACTGTTTCACTTGTAAATTGAGCGGTAGTAAGGGCCGTAATATATTCTGCACAAACAGCAACAGCGGTTTCACTTGAGCTGAAACTAACTTTTAAAGAAGCTTCACCTGAAAAACTATCATCCAACTCATAAGTTGCATTGCTGTTATTGATTGATGGGAGAACACCATCAGCTCCTGGGAACAATTCCACAAGTCTCGTCATTGGGAATGTACTTTCACCTTGTCCGCCGTTATCAATTTTCTTAATTGTTAATGATACACCAAATCTATTTGTGCTTACTGCGACTGTGTATTGGTTATTTGGTGATTTAAAAACATCATCGTAATTTGTTGAACTAGCGTAATCATATGTGAAGTTAGCGGCTTGTAATAAATTCATATAGTCACTCTTCACTTGGTCCTTATTATCAACTTCGATAAGAACAAAGATGCTGCCGTCATAGTTTGTATCAGCTGTAATGTCGTCACAGATTTCATCATAAGATGGAAGTTCATCTGTATAGCCTTGGCTAGCAAATAATTGTGCGATCTTAGCGGTTGGCCATAATGAGACGAAAGCGGATTTAGGTGTGCCATGAACATTAATCACTAATGAACCATCTTTAACAAAGAAATAAATTTGGAATTGATTATTTTTTGAAACCATTTTTTGTGTAGTGGAATCAAATGCATATTGTGCATTTTGCAAAAGGGTCATGTATTGACCTTGAGCGCTTGATGCAGCATCAGCAGCGCCATAAACACATGTGATTTGAATATCTTCTTCACCAACGATTTTATATTCATATCCGTTAGCGCCAGCAAGGGCTGGAACAGTATCACTACCTAAGAAATAACTAGAAATTAAGCTAGACGGGAACGCTTTTGTCTTACCAGTCTTAGCAAAATCGATAGTGATGGAACCTTTTTCTGCGGAATATACTTTAATAGTAATTTCACTATTTGGATTAGTGTATGTTGTTGAGTCTTCATCATAATCGGTATAGCCAGCATTTGCTAAATCGGTTTTATATGCTTCGATAGCGGCGTCTTCAGTGCCTCTTTCGACCTTAACTAATACACCGATACCAAACATATCGTTTAAGATGACAAAACCTTTATTAGTGCCAGTAAATGCTGGAACTGTGCCGATAGTGTAGTCACCTAATAATGTTTTAATTTCATCAGTTGGCCAATTGGCTAATGGGATTGGATCTAACTTATAGTAGATGGTGAAAATAGCGGCATTATATTTTGCGCTATATTCGAATTCTAATCTCGCAATACCTTTATCAGCGATTGTTAAATATGCATAGTAGATGTTACCGTATTTTTCGACTTCCCAACCACTTGTTTTTATTGAATCAGCATAGCTGACTAAGTCTTGTTCATTTGCACCATAGACATACATAAAAGCGTGGATAGCTTCATACACTCCATAGGCATAAGCTTGCTCATTAACATCAGATTCTTTAAAGATATATTCGCCATTAGTGACATTAAGTGCAGGTATATTAACGACATAGCCGTTATATTTGTTATAGAAGTCTTCAATTACTTTTGTATTCCAATAACTAAGTGGACCAAAGAAGATATCTAAACTCTTATATTCAGCATTGTAGTCATAGTTAACACAGTATTTTCCATCTGGGGAAATCGCAACCTTAAAACCTTGATTTAATTCATCTAAAACGTTCCAGTTAGCGGCATTTAAAGCAGTGGTGTAAGTATCTAATGCGTCTGTTGTATTTGTGTAGCAATAAATACCATAATCACTAGAGGATACTTCGTAATAATCCGCATTAAAGGCGGGTGGAACTTCATTAGAACCAAATGCTCCTGCTGCAATTTCTGAAGCGAAAGCAGTAGGGAAGGTATAGTAATATGGATCGTATGCTTCTAAATAGAATCTACTTTCAACATTAGCAAAAGCCACTCTTAAGTGCCTTGTAGCGGTATTAACTGTTACCTCTTTTTCATAGACATAACCATTTGGATTAACGTTTTTAAAACCGTCTGCAACAATCTTAGCGGCATAACTAGAAAGCGCAGTTGCATCTGCTGTTCCACCTTGGATAGTAACAGCGTCATTTTCTTCGTCATAAGCAACTACTGCTGCTTCTGAACCAGTAAATGGAAGAACATATCCATATAAATGATTAGACATGATTTTAGCTTCTGCATCAGTCCATGCCTTTTTACTTGGCTTACTGACAATAACGCTAAATGAATTAGTGACTGTTCCATATGCAATAGTAACTGGAATAGCGCCAGTATTGTTTAAAGTAGCACCGTTAGCAGGGTTGGTAGTGTAGTTAGTAACTACTTCAGTAGTGTTGTCACTGTAATTAGCGGTAACCACTAAGCCTGTTAAATCTAATTTTTCACCTTGTTCATAAGTTTTCTTAACATTAGCGGTATCTAATGTAATACCTGTTAATGTAGGAGCAACAGAAGTGCTGCTTGAAGATGTACTACTTACTGGAGGAATTGAAGTAGATGGATTATCACCGGATCTTGAATCACTAGGTAAACTTGTATCGCTACTGGATGTGTTGTTACTTGTGGAAGTAGTGTCATTACAACCAACCATCACACCAGTGGCCATTGCGACTAGGAGTAATAATTTAATATTCTTTTTCATAGTGTCTCCTTTCTCTAGAGATTAACTTTTATGCCTAAAATATTATTTGTTTTAATAAATTAAAGCAAGCAAAAGGCAACTTACTAAGATATAAGTGAAATAAAAAGCCCTTATTTCAAAGGGCTAATTTACTATCTATCTTCTCTAAAATACGTTACACCCAGCGATGCCGGAGCCTGTGCTTTCTTACTATTAATAACCGAAGTGATAATTAACACAAGCAATGTTGCGACATATGGAAGCATTTTGAAACCATAAGTGATGTAGTCATTACCAGTCACAAATGATGGAAGGATTGATAAACACGCAAATCCGAACGATGCGAAGATGGCAATTAATGGTTTCCACATTGAGAAAATAACGATACATAACGCTAACCAGCCAAAGGCATCGATACCATCAGCGATGTTAAACATACCTTTTGTTTTATCTAATTCATAGAAGGCGCCACCGATACCGGCAATAGCACCACCAATAATAGTGGCAATATAACGATAGGCATTAACATTAATACCAGCGCTATCAGCAGCGGCAGCGTTTTCACCAACTGCTCTTAAGTTCAAACCAACTTTAGTTTTACTAATGATAATTGCGGTGGCAATTGCAATAGCAATGCCTAGATATGTAAACCATGATTGTGATAAGAATATTTCACCAAACCAACCAAGTTTCTGATAATCTGGGAAAGCACTTTGCATTTGCAAGCCAGCTTCTGCCATTCTATCCATTGGCATACCACTGATGAATAAACAAGAAACACCAACGCCTAATGTGGTTAATGTTAAACCAGTAACGTTTTGATTGCAGTGCAATGTGACGGTGAAGAAAGAGAAAATTAAACCACCAAATGCACCAAAGATAACGGCAAATAATACAGGGATTAAGACAATAAGGAACGGATTTAGTGGTGCAGTAGCAGGTGTGCACATAATATAAATGCGTTCACCTAAAACACCGCCTAAAGCACCAAAGTACATAATACCTGGTGTGCCCATATTTAAATGTCCTGATTTTTGATTGATAATTTCGCCTGTCGCACCAAATAGGAAGACAGTGGAAAATTTAATAGCTAACGAGAGGAAACTCACTGATACTTCGAAGAAATTCATACGTTTTCTCCTTTCATTGCTTTTTTATTTTGCTTGGCAAAACGAATATGAGAGGCTATCCAAAACACCGGATATGTGATTCCATACCCAATGTTTTTCATTAAGCGTGGGAATGAGAAGCGTCTGTTATTTTGCTTATTAAAAGTACGGCGTGCTTTTATCCACATAAATGGATATGAAAGAGCATAGCCAACTTTTTTCATAAATCTCTTAAAAGCGTTACTCTCTGCTTTAATTTTTTCTTTTTTTGCGTTCTTAACTGTCGTAAAGAAAGCGGCAAAATCTTTACGATATTGTGCTTTTACTTCTTGATCTTGTACTGAATATTTTTCTCTTCTTAAAGCTTTTTGCTCGCCATAATAATTCATAAATTCTTTATTGTGGTGGGCTTTGATTTGATAACTTGAGAAGAATTCACAAGCGATAATCACAAAGAAGAAAATGCCTGTACAAATACTACTGAATAAGAATGATGACATGCTGATGGCAGAAGCAGCAGTAGTGGTTCCTTGTTCCATAACTGCGGCCAAGAAGGAGAATAAAGCGATTTCTCCAGGCTCAAAATGACCTAGCCAGGCAATTAAGACGCCTGTAAATCCTTTGCCACCGACAATGGAGTCATTAAATGTCTGGTTAATAGCGCAAACAATTAAGAAGCCAATTAAGCCCATAATTGCACCAGTAAATATCATTGTTCTAATAATTACTTTTTTAACGTTTATACCAACATATCTAGCGGTATTAACACTCTCACCAACAACAGTTACTTCATACCCGTGTATGCTCTTTTTGATGTAGAAGAACACTAAGATGAACACTAAAACCGCAAAGACAATTGTTAAAGTCCCAGTACTACCCATAATTTCAGAGAAGATACCCTGTTTCAATAAGCCAAAAGATTGAGAACCACTTTTAATCCAAACAGAAACTGCTAGGCCACCTAAGACAGTGGCGATATAGTTCATCATTAAGGAGAACAATGTTTCATTTGTGTTAAAGAAGGCTTTGAATATCGCAGGAATAACACTCCAAACAATGCCCGCTACCATAGCGCCACCACAGGCCATAATCAAGATAACGATATTTGGCAAATCTGATGGAGCGAATTTAGCAATACCAGCGCTAACTAAGCAGGAAATGAGTATTTGACCTTCAGCACCAATGTTCCAAAATTTCATCTTGAAAGCAGGAGTTAACGCTAAAGCAATTAACAATAACAAAGAAGTTAAAACTAATAACTCGATAATAGTGGTGATATCGGTAAAATCGAAGCAACCTCTAAACAATTCAGAGAAAAATAAGCCAAATGTGCCAGGCTTAAGCACTGTACAAACAATACCCGCTAATAAGAAGGCGCCTAAGATACCAACGATACGAATAAGCCAGTATTTCCAAGCCGGAAGGCCAATCTTTTTAGTGACATAAAGAGGGAATCTGAAATTTCTTTTTTCTTTAACTGCAACTTTTTCCATACCTTACCCCCTTGTCATTAATAAGCCAATTTCTTCTTTGCTGACTTTTGTAGGGTCGACAATGCCAGAAATATGACCGTTGCTTAAAACTAATAATCTATCGCATAAGGCCATCAAAACATCTAAGTCTTCACCGACAAAGATGATGGAAGTGCCTTTTTTCTTTTGCTCATCCAATAAGTTATAAATCAAGTATGAGGAGTTAATATCCAAACCACGAACTGGGTAAGCAGTCATCAAGATTTTTGGGCGAGATGATAACTCTCTACCAACAAGAATTTTTTGGATATTACCGCCAGATAACTTTTTAACTTGTGTATGAATGTTTGGGGTTTTGACTTCTAATTCATCAACAATTTTTTGCGCTAAAGCGGCAGGTTTCTTTCTATCAAGTAAACCAGCATGGCCTTTTCTAAAACTTCTGAGCATCATATTGTCGATTAAGTCCATGCTTCCCACTAAGCCCATACCTAAACGATCTTCTGGAACAAATGATAATTTGATACCTAAATCTCTAATTTCGATAGGCTTTTTATATTTGAGGTCAATAATCTCGTCTTCATAGAAGATTATTTCTTCATTATTGACCATTTCGGTCACTTCTTTATTCGATTTATTTGTTAAATCACATCGAGAACCATCTTTAAGATGGAATTTACCTTCAGCGGCAAGCTCTCTAATTTGTTTAATGTTTTTATGGAAGAAAGTCACAGGCTGTTCTTTCTTTGGGTTGGTGAAAATAATGCTGCCATTTGTTTCTCTATTTAAGCCTGCGATTGTTTCTAATAATTCTTTTTGACCACTACCACTAATGCCTGCAATACCTAAGATTTCAGAGCCATATAAGTCGAAAGAAATATCTTTAATCGCGGTTTCTCCGTCTCTATTGACGGCGGATAAGTTTTCAATATGCAAACGCACACCCGTTGTCGGTATTTTGCTTCTATGAATATTTAAATCAATTTTATGGCCAACCATTAATTCGGCTAGTTGTTTTTCGTTTGTTTCACTTGTTTTAACGGTGGTGATGTATTCACCTTTTCTTAAAATAGCAATGCGATCAGAAATCTCCATAACTTCGTTAAGTTTATGGGTGATGATAACAATTGTTTTACCATCTTTCCTCATGTTTCTGATGATATCAAACAAGTGTGTGATTTCTTGTGGAGTTAAGACAGCAGTTGGCTCATCTAAAATCAATGTATCAACGCCTCTAAATAGTGTTTTAACTATTTCCAATGTTTGTTTTTCACTAACAGACATATCGTAAACACGTTTAAATGGATCAAGTTTAAAACCATACTTATTGCATAAATCAACAACTTGTTGAACTGTATATTTAGTTTTTGAACCTAATGAAATATTTTCAAAAGCGGTAAAGACATTTACTAATTTGAAATGTTGATGGACCATACCAATTTTATGAGCATAGGCATCTTTTGGTGAATTAATATTCACCTCTTTACCATTAATGTAGACACGACCTTCGTCTTGCTTGTAAATACCGGCGAGAACATTCAGTAATGTTGTTTTACCCGAGCCATTCTCTCCTAAGATACAAAATACTTCACCTGTATCGATGGAGAAAGATACATTGTTGTTAGCAACAATACTACCGAATATTTTCGTGATGTTTTCAAATCTGATGTTTTCCATAAAAGTAATTAAAAGGGCTGGCGGTGAAACCATCGCCAACCCTAAATGTTGTCTTAATTAGTTGAGTTTGGTAATGCCATCGATAATGATATCGAAGTAAGGAGCACTACGTTTTGCGGATTCGTCGAAGTATGTGATGCCACCTTCTGTTTTGATGGCTTCAGATTCTGGAACGAAGTCGCCCATATCTTCAACGTCAGCGGTGTAAGAAGTGAGGTTCTTACCATCAACTGTGAATTTGGAACAGTCAAAGACTTTTCTTGTGCCAGCTTTGAGTTCGGCTTCAATGAGTTTGACTTTGGCTAAATCTTCAGCATCGGCAACGTTGTATTCAACGGAACCGGTAGCGATTGTGCCGGTGTAGTTGTTGTTACTTTCACCTGCAATGGCTTTGCCATCGAACATAGCGTTAACAACGGCTTCGTAGTATGGAGCCCAGTTGATACGGGAATATGCAACGTATGTATTTGGGCAAGCTTCTTTTGTTTCAACGTTATATGTGACGTTTGGGACACCTTGTTTTTCGCATTCACCTGGAGCGCCCATGGAGTCAGCGTGTTGAGAAACTAAAGCAGCACCGCCTTTGATTAAGGCTCTAGCGCCAGCTTCTTCAGCATTGAAATCGTACCAAGATTTTGTGAATGTAACATCCATAACGACGTTGGAAACGACTTCTTTAACGCCTAAATACCAAGAAGTAAAACCAGAAACGACTTCGGCATATGGGAAAGCACCAACATAGCCAAGTTTGATGTTGCCATTGGCATCATAGTTTGCTTCTTTTAAAGCATCGGCTTCGACCATCTTTTGGAGTTTTAAACCAGCAGCGTAGCCAGCTAAGAAACGACCTTCGTAGATGGAAGCGAAAGCATTGTGATAATTGGATTGTTTAGCAGTTAAGGCTTGTGTACCTGTAGCGTGACAGAATTGGACTTGTGGCCATTTCTTGGCAGCCTTAAGCATGAATTCTTCATGACCGAAAGAGTCTGCGAAGATAACGTTGCAGCCTTGTTTGACTAAGTCTCTTGCAGCGTTGAAGCAGCTTTGGTCTTCATTAACACCTGTTTTGATGATTGGATCGCCATCGATTCTTGCACCGAGATTCTTGGCAGCAACACCCATAGCGTCGATGAAGTTCTTGTCATATGTGGATTGGCTATCATGTAATGTGATTAAACCAATTTTGACTTTTTCACCGGCAACGTATTCTTTAGCTTTAACATCACAAGCTGTTAATGTTAAGGCACCAATACCGAGAACGGTGACTACGAATGTGCGTACAAAACTTTTCTTCATTTTTGTTTTTCTCCTCCTTAAATCTTCTAAAAAATAAAAATGAGCTTCCTATAATTGGAAGCCTCTACTTTAAATCAACGGCGAAACATACGAACGATTATTTCGCAAACGGATTTGATTCGTAGTGCTACATTATACGGTGTAGCGTAGAGACAACCCACCAATTAGGGAATTATACGAAGTCAAAGTTTGTTTTCCTTTGACGCCATTATTGTATATTCACAAAATGACAGTTGTAAACCCTTAAAAAGATAAATTTTCACAAAAAAGTCGCACGAGTTTTAATAAATTAAAGATTTATCGTGCGACGTGTATGAACAATTCCTAATAAGCTTCAACTGGAACGATGGAAATGACTGGATATTTCTTTAATAATTCACGGCCTTTGAGTGGGGTAAGTTCGATATAGAACATCACACCTGCAACCGAGGCGCCACTTCTTTCAACAAGTTCACATAAAGCTTTCGCAGAACCACCTGTGGCTAATAAGTCATCAACCACTAAAACGCGATCACCTGGTTTAATAGAATCTTCACTAATCACAAGAGTAGCGGTGCCATATTCTAAGTTATAAGAAACGCAGTTTCCTGGTCTTGGTAATTTGCCAGGTTTTCTCGCCATCACAACACCCTTCTTAGTTAACAAACCAAGAGTTGGACCAAATAAGAAACCACGGGCTTCTGGGCAAACGATTTTATCAAATTGAATATTGTTTTCTTTTAATTCTTCGACCATGACATCGAACACTAGTTGGAGATATTCTGGATCTTCAAATACTGGAACGATATCTTTGAAAATAATGCCTGGTTTAGGAAAACCAGGAACATCCTTAATATGTTTTTTGGATAATGAAATGACTTGTTCTTTTTTGGTCATAATGGTGCTACCTCTTGAAAAACGACAAACTTTATTATATGTCAGAGCAGTGCTTTTCTCAATGTATGACAGTAAGAAATTTCATGCCAATATTATGACAAAAACGTGATTATGTTTTATCTTAGAAAAAATCCAAAAAAAGTGTTTGCAATGATATACGTATGTGATAAAGTTTTAGGCAAAGGATTGCTATGGAGAAACGAATTAGAAAGTGTAAGATCCCCGCTGCATTAGGGGGTTTCTTCCCTAATTTTTCCTCCCCATTCGCTATTCTTATCTGTTTGTAGTCACCCCTGTCGTCGGGTGATTTTTTTTGCGCGAAAGGAGAAACGTTATGGCAAATACAAACTTAATCTACAATGTAGAAGACAAGCCAAGTTGGGGTAAAACAGTTGTCTTTGCATTACAACAATTATTAGCCATTCTTGCTGCGACAATCGCTGTTCCAGCAATTATTGGTCATGGCATGTCCCCAGCAGCAGCCTTATTCGGTGCTGGTGTTGGTACATTGGTTTACTTATTATTCACAAAATTCAAATCACCAGTTTTCTTAGGTAGTTCATTCGCCTTCCTTGGTTCAATGAGTGCCGCTTTCGGTGGTGCAATCAGTGCAGCCGCTGGTTTCTTAGGCCTCATCATGGGTGCTCTCTTAGCTGGTTTAGTTTATGTCGTTCTTGCGATCGCTGTTAAATTTGCGGGCACAAATTGGATTACAAAACTTATGCCTGCAGTTGTCATTGGTCCAACAGTTGCAATTATCGGTTTATCTTTAGCTGGTAACGCTGTCGGTGACTTATTAAAAGGTTCACACTTTGTTCCAGCAGTTCTTTCTAATATTTTCGACCCAATTGGTCAAGCTAAAGAAATTGCTGAATTAAGCGTTGTTTCCACAACAGATTTACCAAACGGCTTACAATACATCCAATACAATGGCTCAGTCGTTTCCACAAACATGTGGATTGCTTTAGTTTGTGGCTTAGTGACATTATTCACCACAATCGTGGTTTCTGTTTACGGTAAGAAATTCTTAAAGATGATTCCATTCATCATTGGTATCTTAGCGGGCTATGCTGTTGCCGCTATCTTCACAGGTATTGGCTTTGCTGCTAATAATGATGCATTAAAAGTTATCGATTTTGGTAAATTCGCTCATATGGAATGGTTACCAACATTCACATTCGTTGAAGCTTTCAAGAGCTTTAAAGATTTCAGCAATGCTGGTGAATTCTTCGCTTACTTAGGCACCATTGCTGTTGCCTATGTTCCAGTCGCATTCGTTGTCTTTGCTGAACACATTGCTGACCACAAGAACTTAAGTTCCATTATTGGTAGAGACCTCTTAAAAGAACCAGGCTTACACAGAACATTACTTGGTGATGGTGTTGGTTCCATGGCTGGCGCCTTCTTCGGTGGCTGCCCAAATACCACATACGGTGAATCCGTTGGTACAGTCGCTATCTCTGGCAATGCTTCTATCAGAACAATCTTCGTTACCGCTTTAATGGCTATCGTCTTAGCCTTCGTTGCTCCATTCTCAACCTTCTTGGCCACAATCCCAAGCTGTGTCATGGGTGGTGTATGTATCGCCTTATACGGCTTCATCGCTGTCTCCGGCTTAAAGATGATTCAAGGTTCCGATTTAGGTGATAATAGAAATCTATTCGTTGTTAGTGTTATACTTATTGCAGGTATCGGTGGCTTAACACTTACTATTGGTAAAGTTACCCTTACCGCAGTGGCTTGCGCTTTGATTCTCGGCATCCTCGTCAACCTCGTTGTTCGTATCGGAAGAAAGAACAGAGAAAACAATGCTCCAGAACAAGCAAAAGCGGAATAAGTTGAGGAATAGATAATGGCTTTTGAAAATTATCCAACAGTCCATATTCTTGACCATCCATTGATCAAGCACAAAATCACAAAACTTAGAGATAAGACAACTAAGACCAGTGAATTCAAAATGCTCGTTAAAGAAATATCCGTTTTGGAAGGATATGAAGCATTAAGAAACGCTGAAACTCAAATGGTGGAAATTGAAACACCAATTGAAAAAACAACACAACCAGTTGTCAAAAGAAAATCTCTTTGCTTTGTACCAATTCTCCGTGCTGGATTAGGTATGGCGGATGGTATGCTTGATTTACTTCCAGGTTGTACATGCGGTCACATTGGTTTATACCGTGATGAAGTCACTAAAAAACCAGTGGAATATTACTGCAAATTACCTGCGGATATTTCCGAAAAAGATGTCTACTTAGTTGACCCAATGCTCGCTACAGGCGGCTCCGCTATTGATGCGGTGGGTATGCTTAGAAAGCATGGTGCAAAAAAGATTACCTTTGTTTGCATCATTGCTGCACCAGAAGGTGTGGAAGCATTTGTGAAGAAATACCCAGATATTCCAGTTTATATTGGCACCCTTGACCGTTGCTTAAACGAAAATGCTTATATCTGCCCAGGCTTAGGTGACTGTGGTGATAGAACATTCGGCACCACAAACGGTACAACAGAAGATAGACCTATTATTTAATTATCAACTTATTGATCAGTAGAAATTCCTTTCAGTTGAAAGAGGGAAAGAAGACATGACAAATAAAGAACAAGTACTAGTATTTTCTTTAACCACCTGCGAAGAACTCGCAAATAAGGTGTGTGAAGAACTCGGTGTGGAAAAATCACCCGCTATCTGTAGAAGATTCGCAGATAATGAAATTTTTACCAGACCAAACGTAGACGTAAGAGGTAAGGATTGTATTGTTATTCATTCAACCTGTAACCCAGTTAACGACAAATTAATGGAATTATTAATCTTCATCGATGCTCTTAAGAGAGGTGAAGCTAAAACCATTACCGCGATCATCCCATATTTCGGATATGTGAGACAAGATAGAACAATTGACTTCGGCGATCCAATTAGTGCGAAATTAGTCGCTAATTGCTTAAGAGAAGCCGGCTGCAATAGAGTTGTATCAGTCGATTACCACAGTGGTTCAATGCAACCATTCTTCGAAAATATGGAAGCAGTGGAATTATATTCTTCCTCTGTGTTCGCTGATTATTACCGTAAACGCTTAAAGACATTAAAAGTTAAACTCGAGGACGTTGTCATTGTTTCTCCAGACAAGGGTGGCCTCGAAAGAGCGAAACATTTATCTAAAGATTTAGGCGATTTACCAATCGCGGTGTTAAATAAATACCGTCCTGAACCAAATAAGGCTGTAATTACTAACATCAAAGGCGAATCAGTCGTGGACAAGTACTGTTTAATGATTGATGATATCATCGATACTGGTGGCACAATTATTGCCGCGAGTAAAGAACTTCTCAAAAACGAAGCTAGAGGTATCTTAATCTGCGCTTGCCATGGTATCTTTTCCAAGAATGCTCTCGCGAAATTATATAGATGTGGCATCTTAGATATCGCTATTAGTGATTCTATTCCACAAGAAGAAGACGTTGTTTCTATCGTCTCCTTATCGCCAATCATCGCTAAATATATCAACGAGAACTTCTAATCAATATAAATAAGATATATAAGACCGGAGTAAAATCCGGTCTTTTTCTTTGAAAAATATTGAGAATATCACATGTTATTTGCTATTATTCAATAGAGTGATTATTTATGAAATATAACGTTATTAAGAAAAATAAAAACATTAAAATTATTTGGGGTATTTATTTATTACTTGCAATCCCTTTTATTGTTTTAATTTTATTCACTGCTAAATATAGAAATGATTTAGAAAGAACTATTGTTATCATTGGTTCTATTGTTTTCTGGCTTGCGTTTTTTATTGTCTGGCTCGGCTATGTGCTTTGGAAAATAAGCTTTAATGATGAAGAGTTTAAGATTAGACACTTCTTTTTTACGAAAAAATACGAAAGAGATAACGTTATCGCTATCGATGAATCACGTGCGCATCGAGCGGGATATCGAATGGGATATCCCGATTCTTTTAAGAAATATTATGCTATTCATACGGTCATACGCCGAAAGGACAATAATAGATTAATTGCGGAAATCCATGACTACTTTATGGGCTCACAATTTTTCAACGAATTAAAAACGTTACCTAAAAACAAAAAGTTCATGATGAGTTACAAACACGATAAAACCACTCCGGAAAATTTTGGACTTGTTGAAAGGGATGGTAGATATTTCAGTAAAAAAGATAACTCCGAATGGATTAAACATCCGATGTTTGACTATGGTTATGGTCCAGAAGATGGTTTTTATAAGCTGCCATTAGGCAGTTTTAATGATCTTATTTCATTTATTGAAGGAAACTATAAAAAAGAAGATCAATCACTTTGCGCTGCAATAATGATGATGGAAATGAATCCGTCTGAAGTCAAAAAATACTTACTTAAGGTTATAAAAAATAATCTCAATTCTGATTATAAAAAATTTTTAAGCTATGCTTTTGTGGTCGATGCTTTCTCTAACAAAAGCATATTAGAAGATGAATATGAAGAGTGGGAACACATTGGTCGCGGCTTGCTTGGAACAGACTTCGTAGTGTATGAGGCTACCCTGGTTTGGGCCACTCCTGAAAAGGGTGGAAGAAAAGGACCCGTCCCAATGGAAAATAACAAATACGCTCCTCTTATTGGAATAAAAGGGCAAAAGACATTTAACGGTTGTGCTTGGTCAATAATCTGCTATAACTATGAGAAAACAAGCGATTATACAACTCGTGGTTATTTGAGATTTTTAAACTATGAAAAAGCTCCAAATATCTTAGCGAAAGGAACAATGTTCGAATTGTATGAGGGCAGGAACCTTGTGGCCAAAGGTGTTGTAGAAAAAATAACAAATGATCTAGATGTCTTAGACTATTTCGATTTCACCAAAGAAGACTAATATATACGTAACAAAAATCGTTTAAACTACATCTATTTGTGTAAGGTTTTCTTTACGTTTAAAATCATTAAAAATATATTAACAATCACGCGTGTATAATCTATACTTAAATAGTGTTTTTTCTTTGTGGAAAAGACTTAAAGGAGATACCTTATGAAATACGATGTCGTGATTGTTGGAGCGGGCCCAAGTGGATATTTTTGTGCCTACGAATTAGTCAACAAAAACCCAAAATTAAAAGTACTCCTTATAGATAAGGGCCTCTCTATCGAAAAGAGACATTGTCCAGTTTTAGAACACAAATTAACAAAATGTCCAAGAAATATTAAAGGCTATCAAGAATGCTTCCCAGCTTGTTCCATCACTAATGGCTTTGGTGGGGCTGGTGCGTATTCTGATGGTAAATTTAACATTACCTCTGAATTTGGTGGTTGGTTACAAGATTATATTGATCGTGATGAACTTATGAAATTGATCGATTATGTCGACCAAATCAATCTTAATTATGGCGCTACTCCAGTTATTACTGATCCATACACTAAAGAAGTTAGAGATATTGAAAAGAAAGCCATGTCTGTCGGCCTTAAATTATTACATAGCAAGGTCAGACACTTAGGCACAGAAGAAAACTTAAAAATCTTAACAAGAATATATTTAGATTTAGAAAAGAAGATTGACACTAGATTCTCCACAACTGTGAAAGATATTGTCGTGGAAGAAGGACAAGTAAAAGGTGTTATTTTAGCAGACGATGAAAGAATCGATGCGGATTATGTTTTACTTGCTGTCGGTCGTGAAGGTAGCCAATGGCTCACTAACTTATTTGAAAAATTAAATGTCGAAATGACCCAAAACCAAGTTGATATTGGTGTTCGTGTCGAATGTCCAAACATGGTCATGGAAGAAATTAACAAAAACTTATATGAAGGTAAGTTTATTTATAAAGCCTCCACTGGTAGCACAGTAAGAACATTTTGTTCTAACCCAGGTGGTCACGTCGTTATGGAAAACTACCAAGGTGTCGTGAATGTTAATGGTCACTCCTATAACGACCCATCTTTATCTAGTGAAAATACAAACTTTGCTTTATTAGTTACACACCATTTTGAAGAACCATTCAAAAAACCAAATGAATATGCATTAAAAGTCTCATCCTTAGCCAACCAATTAGCGTGTGGTTCTGTTTTAGTCCAACGTTTTGGTGACATCAAACAAGGAAGACGTAGTACAGTTAAGCGTATTAATGAAGGCTTCGTTAGACCAACTCTTAAAGAAGCAGTGCCAGGTGACTTAGCCTTATGCTTACCACAAAAAACCATGCAGGCGATTATCGAAATGATTCAAGTCTTAGACCACATCACTCCAGGTATCGCTACTGAACACACACTTTTATACGGCGTTGAAGCTAAATACTATAGCGCCCACCCAGAAATTGATAACAAACTTGAAGTTAAAGATATTAAAAACCTCTACGTTGGTGGTGATGGTGCGGGTCTCACCCGTGGCTTAGCCCAAGCGGGAGCCTGTGGCGTCTATGTAGCTAGAAACATCCTAGAAAAGAAGGGTGCTAAATAGAAAAAAGGAGAAACAAATTATGAGATGTGTTGGTGTGACATCTAGAGGGGTGAGACTCCCTGTCCTCAAAACTGGTGACAACTTAAGAGAGATTGTTGTCGAATCAGTTTTAAAAGCCTCAGAAAATGAAGGATTCAAATTCCATGATCGCGATGTTGTCGCAATCACCGAAAGTATCGTCGCCCGTTGCCAAGGCAATTACGCCTCTGTCGACAATATTGCTGACGATGTTAGAAAGAAAACCGGTGGCGACGAAGTAGCGGTCATTTTTCCTATTTTAAGTAGAAATAGATTTGCGATTTTACTTAAAGGTATCGCCCGTGGTGTCAAGAAAGTCTACTTAATGCTTTCTTACCCAAGTGATGAAGTTGGTAATGCTTTAATTACCGCGGATCAAGTTTACGAAGCTGGTATTAACCCATACAGCGACGTCTTAACATTAGAAAAATATCGTGAATTATTCGGTTATAGAGTGCACGAATTCACTGGTGTTGATTATGTTGATTACTATAAGAAATTAATCGAAGAACAAGGTGCGGAAGCCGTTATTATCTTCGCTAACCGTGCTGAAGCGATTTTAAATTATACAAAGAAAATCTTAACATGTGATATTCACACAAGATTTGCCACAAAACGTTTATTAAAAGATAAAGGTGCTGAATTAGTTTTAGCCCTTGATGATATTTTAACCGCACCAGTTAATGGTTCCGGTTATAACGAAAAATATGGCTTATTAGGCACAAATAAAGCCACAGAAGAAACCGTGAAATTATTTCCAAGAGATGGTCAATCTCTCGTGGAAGGTGTTCAAGCTGACTTATTAGAAAAGACTGGCAAACACTTTGAAGTCATGGTGTACGGTGATGGTGCATTTAAAGATCCACAAGGAAAGATTTGGGAATTAGCAGACCCAGTTGTTTCTCCATTCCACACAGTGGGCTTAAAAGGTACACCAAACGAATTAAAACTCAAATATTTAGCGGATAATGCTTATAAGGGTTTAAAAGGTAAAGAACTCGCTGATGCGATTAAAGAAGATATCAAAGCTAAAGAAAAAGACCTCGTTGGTAAGATGGCTAGCGAAGGTACAACCCCAAGACAAATCACTGACTTATTAGGTTCTTTATGTGACTTAACAAGTGGTTCTGGTGATAAAGGTACACCAGTTGTCTTAATCCAAGGATACTTTGACAATTATGCCGACGAATAATAAGAAGAAATTAGCCTTTGATAATAAAGAATATCTGAAAATCCAACGTCAGGAGATTTTAAAACGCATTAAATCCTTCGGTGGTAAGCTTTATCTTGAATTCGGTGGTAAGTTATTCGATGACTATCATGCGAGTAGGGTTTTACCAGGTTTTGAACCAGATTCAAAACTCCAAATGTTATTAACATTAAAAGATGACGCTGAAATCGTCATGGCTGTTAATGCGAACGATATTAAAACAAATAAAGTTCGTAACGACTTAGGTATTACCTATGAATCAGAAGTTGAGAGACTTATTGATGCTTATCAAGCCGCTGGTTTATATGTCAGTAGTGTGGTCTTCTGCTTCTATGAAGATAGCCCAGTGTTAAAACAATTTGCCACAAAACTTAGAAAGAATGGTATCAAAGTTTATAAACACTACACAATCGCTGGTTATCCACATAACTTAGTCTCTGTTTTCGGTAGTGATGGCTTTGAGAAAAACGAATATGTGGAAACCACAAAACCATTAATCGTTGTGACTGCGCCAGGTCCTGGTTCAGGTAAAATGGCGGTTTGTTTAAGCCAGCTATACCATGATATGAATCGTGGCATTAAATCTGGTTATGCGAAATATGAAACATTCCCAGTGTGGAATCTTCCATTACCTCATCCAGTAAACTTAGCCTATGAAGCGGCGACTGTCGATTTAGCGGACGTCAATATGATTGACCCATATCACTTAGCGGCATATGGCTTAACCACCACAAACTACAACCGTGATATTGAAACATTCCCATTATTAAAGACCATCTTTGAAAAGATTTATGGTTCATCTCCATATCAATCTCCAACTGATATGGGTGTTAATATGGTGGGTTTTGCCATCGTTAATGATGAAGCGGCTTGCGAAGCTAGCAAGCAAGAAATCATTAGAAGATATTATCAAGCTAAAAAGAATGTCTACTTAGGTAAGTTTGATGATGACACAATTACCAAAGAAGAATCATTAATGACCGCAGTGGGTGTTACACCTGCTGATAGAAAGTGCGTTAATGCCTGCTTAGAAAAAGCTAAAAAGTGTAAAGAAAGAGTGGTGGCTATTGAATTACCTAATGGCAAGATTATCACTGGTAAGCGCTCTAGATTATTAGGTGCGCCAGCGGCAATGCTTCTCAATACTTTAAAAGTTTTAGGTAAGATTGATGATAGCATTCACTTAATCTCACCACACGTGGTCACCCCAATGGCTGACTTAAAAACCGGTCCATTAAAGAAAGAAAATCCACGTATTAGAGCAGAAGAAATTTTAATTGCTTTGGCAATTCAAGCTAATAGCAATCCACTAGCCGAATTAGCGCTTAAGCAAATTCCAAAGCTCAAGGGTAGTGAAGCGCATTGTTCGTGTATCCTCTCTGATGCTGACTTAAGAACATTAACCGCATTAGGTATTAATGTTACTGAAGAGCCTGTTGGTTACGCGCACAAACTATATTTTAATAAAAATTAGATTAGTTCTAATGAAATTTGATAAAAAGGAAAAGGAAAGGCCCTTTTCTTTTTTAATATTCTGCAATTATTATCTCTATTTTGCTTACTAACGTTTACAAAACGCGGCATAATATTAGAGTAGTCGTTTGTATTCCTATAGAAACAAACATAATATTCATAATTTGAAAGGAAAAAGTATGAAGAAACAACTTTTATTCCCTGTCATTGTTTTGGGTATGGCGCTTCCTCTATGCTTGTCTAACCAACATAGCGGTGTCTCCGCTGAATTTATTGGTGACTATGCAAACCAAAGTGATTATACAAAAGCTGGCTCAAAACTAAACATGGAAATCTGTGATGAAGGTTTCGTCCTTCTCAAGAACAAAGACAATTTCTTACCAATGTCCGCTGAAGGCAAAAAGATCTCTTTAGTTGGTAAGAGTTCGGGTAACCTCGTTAGAGGTGGTGGCGGTTCCGGTTCTGGTAACGTCAATGGTGAAGAAGACTGGCAATTATTCGGCGACTCTTCTAATAACGTTAAGGGCGCTTTAGAAGAAGTCGGCTTCCAAGTAAATACAGAAATTCAAAAACTATATGGTAGCTGGGGGAAAGGCGGCTATGGTGGTTTGACTTACAACTACAACTCAAAATCTGGTTCTGGTAGAACAAATGGTAACGATGGTTGGAAAGGTAACTCCGAAGTTACTATTGGTGAATCTCCAATTTCATCTTATACCGCTGAATTATTAGCGACCTTAGATGAATATAAAGATGCCGCTATCCAAGTCATTTCTCGTGAAGGTAGTGAAGGTTGTGACGTTAAAACATGTAACGCTCACGATAGCAAAAAGACCAATTCCAGTGCGGAAAAGGTTAGTGATAGACACGCTCTTCAATTATCTGAAAACGAAGAAGCCTTATTCGAAGAAATTAAAAAACACACTGATAATGTCATTATCATTATCAACTCTGGTAACGTTTTCCAATGCGATAAGTTTGAAAACGATGACAAAGTCAAAGCTATCCTTTGGATTGGCAACCCAGGCGCTGTTGGTGCTTCTTCCGTCGGTAGAATCTTAACTGGTGCAGTGAACCCATCCGGTCACACAGTTGATACTTGGGCACGTGACTTCACAAAGGATCCAACATTCCAAAACTTCTCCGATAACTCACAAACAAACGAAGTGACATCCGCGACAACTGGTAAAACATACTACGCTCCACAAGATACATTATTGACCGCAGATGGTTTCCCAATGCTCAGCTATGGTACAGATAAGAACTATAAAGAACATAGTGCACCAAGATGGGATACCGCTCGTGGTGGTGAAGAATTCAAAGTCGTTCAAGGTGGCTTAAATGGTGTTAAACCTGCCTCCTATTTAGCGTATGAAGAAGGTATCTATGTTGACTATCGTTATTACGAAACAAGATATGCTGATATGGCTAAAGAAAATAAAGACCAAGCGGATGCATGGTATAACGGCGAAGAAGGTGTTATCTATCCATTCGGCTATGGCTTAAGCTATACTTCATTCAAACAAGAAATTGTAGGCTCTAACCTCAAAGATAAAGTCATTAAAAACGGCAACGTCAAAATTGAAGTGACAGTCAAAGTTACAAATACTGGTAATGTCGCTGGTAAAGATGTCGTCCAATTATATTGGAAAGCTCCATATAAGAAGGGTGGTATTGAAAAAGCCAACAATGTCTTATGTGCTTTCGATAAGACAGAATTATTAAAACCAGGTGAAGAACAAACACTCAAACTTTATATTGATTCACAAGATTTCGCTAACTACGACTTTTCTGATGCTAACAATAATAAGTTCAGAGGTTACGAACTCGAAAAGGGCACATATTCTATCTCCCTAAATAAGAGTGCACACGAAGAAATCGATTCTTTCGATTTTAAAGTTTCCAGCAATATCAAATACAAGAAAGACCGTTACACAGGTCACGAAGTTAAAAACAGATTCACTGATAGAGGCTTCTATAGCTGTTTACCAGGTGAAAAAGACTTTGATTTCGAACAATATTCACGTAGTGATATGAGTAATACTCCACATCACCCAACCTATGAAGACAGAATGGTCAAAGAAGGTAGCCGTTATGAAGAGTACTTAACTCATGAATTCATAATGGAAGACTTAGAAAATGAAAATAAAGGTCTTTACATTCCTGTTGAAGCTTTAAAGACTAAAGCAGATATCGAAGCTTTAGGCTGGACACAACCTGAAAGTACTTTATCCGCGGAGGAAAGTATTCAATTCAAAGATTTAGTCGGCCTTGATATGGACGATCCACTTTGGGAAGAAGCTATGAATCAAATGACATACGCTGAATTGATTAGCTTCTCTTATGGTGGCAGTAACCATAACCCAGCCATTAGCAGAATGAATAAACCAGGCACTGGCGACAGTGACGGTCCTTCACAATTCAGATATGTTTGGTGGGCTGGCGCACCAATCGTGGCAGCGACATACAATGTCCGCTTAGCGCAACGACAAGGTGAAATGGTTGGTATCGAAGCTCATATTTCTGGTACATATGGTTGGGCTGGTCCAGCTGTCAACTTACACCGCTCACCATTTGGTGGCAGAAACTTCGAATACTATTCAGCTGATCCATTCTTAATGGGTAGAATCGCTGGTAGAGTTGTCGCGGGTGCTACTGATAAAGGTTTATATTGCTACTTCAAGCACTTTGCTGTTAACGATCAAGAAAAGAACCGTGAAGGTGTTTCTGCCTTCTTAACAGAACAAGCCTTACGTGAAATTTACCTCAAACCATTCCAAATGGTTGTTCAAGAAGGTAAATCCATGGCCATCATGTCTTCCTATAACCGTTTAGGTTTAATGGAAACTGCTGCTTCTTATCCATTATTAACAGAAGTCTTACGTGATGAATGGGGCTTCAAAGGTCACATCATTTCCGATATGACACATAGTGGTAATTCTAGTGTTAACAATCACTGCTACGAAAACATCAATGACCGTATCTTAGCTGGCTGTAACCAACAATTAGATAGTGATGGTTTTAGACAACAAATCGAATGTACATGGGATCCAGATGCCTTTGATGGTAAAGGCGCTCCAGTATTCAATGATAAAGATGGTAATATTGTTGAATCCTATACATGGTGGTATATGTTAAGACAAAACGTCAAAGAAACAATGTGGACATGCGCTAACTGTGGTGTTATGTCTAAGACATTGATCAAAGAAGCTGGCTTAACATTCAACGGCTTAACATTAGCAAGATTCGAAGTTAATAGTGGTGTTGAATTTAACATCAACGTTGAAACTCCAGAAGCTTTACAAGCTGGTCAAGAAATCGGCGGTAAGAAGATTTCTTCTGTCAGATTAGAAATTGATCCATTTACTCCATTACCAAAAGGCTTATCCTTTGATGGCAACGCCATCTCTGGTAAACTCGCTTCTCCATGTAACGTCTTCGTTCACGTTTTAGCGAAAGTTACATTCGAAGATCAAAGTGAACAAACATTAGGTTCAAGCTTTGAAATCTTTGCTCCAGAACTCAAGAACAACAATCCAAGCAAAGGCGGTTGTTTCGGTTCATTAGAGGCCACAATGGCGGGCGTTACATTTTTAGCAATCGCTGGCTTTGCCTTCCTCTTAGTAAGTAAGAAAAGAAGAGCAGAAGCCTAATTGTTAAATAAAACAATTAAGACCCTCAGAGTGAGGGTCTTTTTTGTGTAAAAAATATTGATAAAATCTAAATAAAATCACTGTTTGAAAAAATACTTAATCTAATGATAGTCCTGCCCGTATATAAGAATTGTCATATTATAAATGAACCCTTCAATTTATATTGAATATGCTAATGCATTATGGATTCTAAAAGATAATGATTTAAAAAATCCGGTTTTGCACTCGTACTGAGGCAAAATTAATAATGCAAATTTACTTTGAAAGGAAAAACATATGAAGAAAAAAGTATTAATTCCAATTTTTCTTGCCGCTATGGCTTTACCTGTATGTTTGAACAAAGGTGCTGGTGCTGTTGATGCTGAATGGATCGGCGAAATCACAGATAGCAGCAAATACCTTGAATTCGGATATAAAGTGAATGCCCAAATGGCAGATGAAGGTTTCGTTCTTCTTAAAAATAGAAAGAATGAAAGTGGACAAGCTTTCTTACCAATGGCTGGAAACGAAAAGGTTTCCCTCGTTGGCAAGAACTCCGTCAAGTACCAAACAAATAATGGCAGCAAAGACATCGCCCGTGGTGGTGGCGGTTCTGGTGAAGCTACCCCAACAAGATCTGGCGATGCCATCGACTTCGAACAATCATTGAAAAATGCTGGTTTCGATGTTAACCCAACTGCTCTTACATTCTATAAGGGCACAAGTTCAGGCAGTGGCCGTGCTAATGGTAACGATGGTTGGAAAGGTAACTCCCAAGTTGTTATTGGTGAAACACCAATCTCATCCGTTACAGGCAATGCTAACTTAATGGCTAGCTTAGATGAATACAAAGATGCTGCCGTTCAAGTTCTTACTCGTGAAGGTAGTGAAGGTTGTGACGTTAAAACATGTAACGCTCACGATAGCAAAGCAACAAACTCTAGTTCAGAAAAGATTTCTGACAGACACGCTCTTCAATTATCCGAAAACGAAGAAGCTTTATTAAACGAATTAAAGAACCACACAGACAACATTATCATTGTCATTAACTCTTCCAACATCTTCGAATGTGATGATTTAATGAATGATCCAAAAGTTGCCGCTATCTTATGGGTCGGTAACGTTGGTGACGTCGGTGCTGGTGCTATTGGTCGTATCCTTAAAGGTGAAGTTAACCCATCAGGTCGTACAGTTGACACATGGGCACGTGACTTCACAAAGGATCCAACATTCCAAAACTTCTCCGATAATGCTCAAACAAACTTAGTCACATTATCCAATGGTAAGCAATATTATGCTCCACAAGACACAATGTTCGCCGCTGATGGCGCTCCAATGATGTCCTTTGGTACAGATAAGAGCTACAAAGACCACGGTTCACCAAGATGGGACAGTGCTCGTGGTGGTCAAGAAGCTCAAGTCGTCGCCGGTGGTATCAATGGTGTTAAACCATCCGCTTACGTTTCATACGAAGAAGGTATCTATCTTGACTATCGTTATTATGAAACACGCTATGCTGATATGGCTTTAGAAAACAAAGAACAAGCTGACGCATGGTATAACGGCGAAGAAGGTGTTGTTTACCCATTCGGTTTTGGCTTAAGCTATACAACTTTTAACCAAGAAATCGTTAAAGCCAATATCAAAAGAGAAGGCAAAGTAAACGAAAAGAACGAAGTCATCTCCTTCACAGTTAAAGTTACAAATACTGGTAATGTCGCTGGTAAGGATGCCGTTCAATTATATTGGAAAGCTCCATATAAGAAAGGTGGCATTGAAAAAGCTGACCACGTCTTATGTGCTTTCGATAAGACAAAATTATTAAAACCAGGTGAAAGTCAAGAAATTAGCTTATCCTTCTATCTCCAAGATGTCGCTAACTACGACTACTCTGATGCTAACAAGAACAAATTCTCTGGCTATGAATTAGAAAAAGGCGCTTATTCCGTCTTATTAGGTAAAAACGCCCACGAAGCATATGAATCATTTGATTTCAATGTTTCTAAGAACATCAAATATAAGAAAGACCGTTTCTCCAATAACGAAGTTAAGAACCGCTTCACAAATAGAGGCTGGTACAGCTCAATGCCAGGTGAAAACGATATCGAATTCACACAAATGAGTCGTGCAGACTTCGTCGGTACTTTCCCAACACACCCAACTATCGAAGATAGAACAGTTAAAGAAGGTAGCAAATTCGAAGAATTCTTAACTCATGAATTCCAATTAGGTGAGGTCGATGTTGCTCACAACTATGACATCATTCCTAAGGAAGCTGCTAGAACAGAACAAGACGCTATTAAAGGTGGCTGGGAACAAGCTGCTGAAGCAAAAGCTCAAGCTGATCGTATCCAATTAATCGACATGAAGAATGTTCCATTAACTGGTAAAATCACAGACCCAGAAGCACAAGAAAAATTCCCAGGTATGACTGGTGAACAAGCTTGGACAGCTTTCATTAACGAATTCACATATGCCGAAATGCTCAAATACGTTGAAGAAAACAGAATGAGCAGTGTCAGCCAAAGTAATATTGGTAAACCTGGCTTCACTGAAGGTGATGGTCCACAAAAATTAAAGAGTGCTAGTGGTATCATGTGGGTTTCTTCCCCAATCATTGCCGCGACATTCAATCCAGAACTCGCTCACAAACAAGGTGAATGCGTTGGTATGGAATCTAACCTTAATGGTGAATCCGGTTGGTGGGGCCCAGCGGTCAACACACACCGTTCTCCATTCGGTGGTAGAAACTTCGAATACTATTCAGCCGATCCATTCTTAATGGGTAGAATCGCTGCTAACGTTGTTGGTGCTGCTGCTGATAGAGGCGTCTACGCTTACTTCAAACACTTTGCTGTTAACGATCAAGAAAAGAACCGTGAATCCGGTATCTCCTTCCTCAACGAACAAGCTTTACGTGAAATTTACCTCAAGTCCTTCCAAATGGTCTTCGAAGAAGGTAAATCAATCGGTGTTATGGGTTCCTATAACCGTGTAGGTTTAATGGAAACCGCTGCTTCTTACCCATTATTAACAGAAGTTCTCCGTGGTGAATGGGGCTTCAAGGGTTCAGTCTTATCCGATATGACCCACAGTGGTAACGCTTCCGTTAACTTCAGATGCTATGAAACAGTCGATAACCGTGCTGTTGCTGGTTGTAACTGTCAATTAGACTCTGGTGGTTTCAAAGGTTACACAGAATGTACATGGGATCCAGATGCCTTTGATGGTAAGGGTGCTCCAACATCCAAATATAAAGCCGCTGATGGTACAGAAACAGAATTCGTTTCTTACACATGGTGGAATGCCGTCAGAGAACGTGTTAAAGAACACTTATACATGTCCGTCAATTGTAACGGTGTCTTAACAAAGAAAGCCGGTTACTATATTGGCGTTGCCGAAGAAAATATTAAGTATCAAGAAATCGAAGCACGTACAGAATTCGAACCAATCGAAATTACGATTGAAGGTGCTGATACAATTAGACTCAACAACCGTGTTCAATTACCAAAAGGCGTTAAGTTCGAAAACGGTATCCTCTCTGGTAAATTCCAATTAGAAGGCATTTATCACTTAGAATTCATCGGTGAAAATGCTGAAGGCGTTTGTGGAGCTTATAAGTTAACCGTTAGAGCCACAACAGGTAACGAACAAACCTTCTCTAATGGCTGCTTCGGTGATGTCGCTGCTTGCGGTGCGATCATCGGATTAGTTGCTCTTGCCGGTGCAGGCTTATTGCTTGTCTCCTTACGCAAAAAAAGAAGAGCATAGTTCTAGAATAATTTCTAAATAAAAAAAGCATGACTGCTAGGGCCTGCGTGGTCCTAGCAGTTTCATGCATATAAATGCATATACACATTGCATGCACATAGTGGTATGCTATAAATACTGAAAATTGTTAATAAAGCATCATCTTAAATCGTATCGTATTAAGATGGCGCTTGATTATATACCCCTAGAAAGGAGAATGTTATTCGGTAGTAAATCCTAGGGTTAACTGAATAACGAATTATTATGAAAAATTTAAAAAGAAAAATGTTTTTCTTCGGAATGATGGTTGCTTCATTATCACTCGTCGCCTGTGGTAGTAACAACCCAAAGAGCTCAAGTTCACGTTCTAGCCGTGCTTCTTCCTCTTTAGCTCCAGACTCAATCCCTGAAGAACCATTTGAAGAAGGCAATCCATTTGATGAAGAACCAGGTGCTGATTGGCCAAGCTACACTGTGACATTTGACTATCAAGGAAATGGCACAAATACAACACAAAACGTTCAATACAAAGGCAAATTAACAAAGCCAGAAGATCCAACTGCTCCAGCAGGTAAGAAATTCTATGGTTGGATGAACGCCGCTGATGGTGGTAGAATCTGGAACTTCAACAGAAAAATGTTAAATGCTGTCATGGGTGATATGACTCTTGTCCCATGCTTCATTGATGCTAATAAAGCACTTCAAACATTTGAAGCTGAATACTGCCCAGATATTATGGGTGAAGATGGCACAGGTATGTGGGGCGCTACATACTCAGGCGGTAATAGAGGTAAAGGCTTAATCGGCCGTGACTGGGATTATGAATTAAGTGCTTCTCATAAAGTTGGCACATTAAATGCTGATGGCGATGAATATCTCCCAGGCGCATTCGTCCACTTCCTCTATGTCCAAGGTAATACATTAACATGGAAATTAAATGCTAGTGCTGCTGACACCAACGTTACATTATTCGCTCGTTTTGGTGCTGAATATGGTAGAAAAGACGAAGATCACGGTAAAGGCAGACAATATTCATTTACTGATGAAATGTTCACAATTAAAGTCAATGATGACAGAGTTGAATATGGTACAATTACCATCCGCAATGCTCCATCTACTGACGGTGCTTTCTTACCATTCTCTGACTACATGGTCAGTGCAACAGTAAATTTAAAAGAAGGTGAAAATGTTATTCAAATGAAAGTTGACAATAACATCACCATCTATTCTTCCGCTGGTGCTACTGCTCCAACAGTTGATGCTATTAGATTAGTTACTTCTAGTGAATTAACATGGCCAGATGAAGATGTCACAAACTTAGAACTCGACTAATGGTGAACTAATATGGGTGTTATTAAAAAATTATTAAAACCACGCGTTATTGTATGGGCTGCGTCAGCGCTTGTTCTTACAGGTGTCTTAATTGCTGCCAATGCAGTTGCGGTTGGTCAATATGGATCTTTAATTGATAGAGTTTTAGGTGGTAAAAAAGCCATCACTGCTCCAAGAGATAAAACAGATCCAGATTACAAAACAAAAGAACAAACATACGCAAATGGTAATGCCGTTACACAAGAAATTTGTAACGAAGGTATGGTTTTACTTAAAAACGACAACAATGCTCTTCCTCTCGCAAGAGGAGCTAAAGTATCTGTTTTCGGTAAAAACTCCACAAACTATACACGTACATTACCTAACGGCGATAAAGAAACTGTCGGTATTGTTACTGGTGGTTCAGGTTCCGCCGCTCCTGTTGATGCGGAAAGAAAGACCATTTATGAATCTTTAACCGCTGCTGGTTTCTCTTATAACCCAAAATTAAAAGAATTCTATGAAAGCAGTGCTTCTGGTAGAGGCCGTGATTCCAACCCTCCAATGGATAATGGTGGCGTTGGTCCATTAGCGACAGGTGAAACACCATACTCCAGTTATACTGATGATATTAAGAATTCTTATGATGAATACGGTGATGCCGCATTAGTTGTCTTCTCACGTATTGCCGGTGAAAACTGGGACTTACCACGTAAGGCCACTGATGATGAAAATCGTCACTACCTCGAATTAGATAACAATGAAAGAGACTTATTAAGAAACATCGCTGCTTCTGGTAAGTTCGAACACATCGTTATCTTATTAAACGGTTCTAACAATATCGACCTCGGTTTCTTATACGAAAGAACAAATCCAACAGATTATAACGATTTCGGCAAGAACATTGACGCTGTCATTAATATCGGTAGTGTTGGTGGTTATGGCATTATGTCCTTAGGTAACATCCTTACTGGTGCTGTTAACCCATCAGGTCATACCATCGACTTGTACTATACAAACTATAGTCAAGACCCAACATGGCAAAACTTTGGTGACAACTTCGAAAGCAACGGCGCTAACTATCGTGACGCTAGTAAAACAGATCTAGACAAAAATGGTACTCAATACTATTTAATCGAATACGAAGAAAATATTTTCTTTGGTTATCGTTATTACGAAACACGCGCTCATGATGATGCGAATGGCGAAGAATGGTACAACGCTAATGTTGTCTATCCATTCGGTTATGGCTTAAGCTATACAACCTTCAGCGAAGAACTCGTTGATAAGACCGCTTTAGAAGCCGCTAAATTAGAAAAAGGCAAAACATTCGACGTCGATATTAAAGTTAAAAATACTGGCTCAATTGCTGGTAAAGACGTCGTTCAATTATATGTCTCTGCGCCATATGATGCTGTTAACCATGGTATCGAAAAAGCTCATAAAGTCTTAGTTGGCTTTGCCAAAACAAAACTTTTAGCGCCAAACGAAGAAGAAACAGTGAGAATCACTGTTGATCCATATGATTTTGCAAGCTTTGATAGCCGTGATAAAAACAACAATAACTTCAAAGGTTGGGAATTAGAAAAAGGTGATTATGTGTTCCATGCTGGTACAGATTCTCACACTGATTTTGATACCTTCACTAAAGAGTTAGCTAATAACGAAAGATATGAAAAGGATCCAGTGACAGGTTATGAAGTTAAACCTTTATTCCCTGAAGTTACAGAACACATGAATCCTGCTCAAAGCTTATCACGTCGTGATTTCGCAGGTACATTCCCACAAGTCATTACTCTTGCGGAACGTACATTTGATCCTTCCTACTATGACAAGTTCAAATCATATGAAACCACAAATGATGAAGTTTATGAGAAGATGCCAAAAACAAACGCTCCTGTCTCGGTTGAATTCACAGAACTCATCGGTGTTAACTATGATGATGCTAACTGGAATAAATTCCTTGATCAAATGACATTTGATGAAATGCTTGGCTTATTCAATGAAGGTTGCTATTCCACACTCGATATTCAACGTCTAGGTATCCCAAGAACAATTTCTTCTGATGGTCCTACTGGTCTTGTCTGCTTCTTAAGTAACATCACTAAATTAGGTGAACCAGAAGTTTATGGTACAGCTTACTATCAATCAGAATGCTTATTAGCACAAACATACAATGTTGAATTAGCGAAAAAGCAAGGCGAAGCAATCGGTGACGAATGCTTATGTGGTAATGAACGTGGTGATGGCCTCCCATACCCAGGTTGGTATGCTCCAGGCGTCAACTTACATCGTTCTCCATTCTCTGGCCGTAACACTGAATACTATTCAGAAGATCCATACTTATCTGGTATGTTCGCTGCAAACCTCATTAAGAGTGTTCAAGAAAAAGGTGTTTACGCTAACGTTAAGCACTTCGCCTTAAACGACCAAGAAACACATAGATCCGATAAAGGTGTTGCTACTTGGTGTGATGAACAAGCGATGCGTGAACTTTACTTCAGACCTTTCGAAAGAGCGGTCAAAGAAGGCGAAACACACGGCTTAATGACATCCTTCAACCGTATCGGTTCTGAATGGGCTGGTGGTTCTTACCGCTTATGCACAACCATTCTTAGAAATGAATGGGGCTTCAAAGGTTCCGTTATCTGTGACTACCATACAGACACTTATATGGATAGTAAGCAAATGCTCTACGCTGGTGGTGACTTAAACCTCTGCTCTACTAAAGACATCATGCTTAAGAAGGGTGAAAAGGCTAAACAAGTTTCACCAAGCAATCCAAAAGATGTCGAATTATTAAGACGTTCAGCACATGGTAACTTATACGCCATCGTCAATTCTTGCGCTATGGGCGTTAAGATTCTCGGCTACAAGCCAGCTGTTTGGAGAGTTGCTCTCACCGCTGGTACATGGGGCATTGCTGGTGCTGTTGCGGTCTGGGGCTTCTTCGCAATCTTCACTGCTTTACGCAAGAAAGAAAAAGTTGAAGCGGCTGCCGCAGAATAAAACAATCAAACAAAAAATGGATCTCACTTGAGGTCCATTTTTATTTTGCGTTTTTATTTATTCAGTAACTATTTGTTTCTTCTCTTGAATCTTTTTATCAAAGCAACGATATAAGAAGAAGAAAGCAATACCACCGATAACCATTAAGATTGACCAGAACTGGGAAGGAGTTAAGCCTGGAATGAACTGTCCTCTATCATCATCTCTAACAAATTCAATTAAGAATCTCCAGATGCCATATCCGATTAAATAAACAGTCATATTGTATTTAAATTTGAATTTAAAGTATAAGACAATCATCGCCGCACTTATTATAAATAAGAAAATGGCCTCAAATAACTGCGTAGGGACGTGTTTAACGTGTTCCCCAGGGAATTGTACTCCGAACCATAAATCGGTCGCTATACCGCCACAACAGCCAGCACAGAAGCAGCCTAATCTACCGAAGGCGTGAGCGAGTGTAATGGAGATAGGGGCAAATCTTAATAATTCCCAAACCCCTTTATTCATATCTGATTTTAAAATGTTAGTCTCTTTTAATCTTGGATTAATAGCGTAGACATATAAGAAATAGATGCCTAAGTAGGCAATAACCCCGCCTAATAAGCCCCCTAAGAATGTCATCTTGCCAGTGATTTTAAATCCTTCGCTTGGATCAGCGATGAAATCATAGAAAGACTGTGTTAAAACAGCAAATAATAAGCCTAGTGAGATTGCAAATAACCCAATCACTAAGATTGTGTCTCTTGCGGTAGCGGAATAACCACTTTTTCTCATGGCAATGTATGTAAAGACAAAACAAGCGATTAGGCCCACTAAAAAGCAAATCGCATACATATCAATATCAATGCCAAAGATATTAAAAAGTGGATTAGGAAGCATATTTGTTTCTCTCCATATTAATTAAGGTAACAATAATGTGACCAGCACACAATAGACCAAAGACAATTGTTAAGATCCAGAAGATGACATCCCATGGATCACCAAAGGCGAAGCCAAAGAGAGTGAACATGCCGCCGAAATCAAATAAGGCATGTAATATAACACAGTACCAAACGCTTCCCATCTTAATTTGAATAACTGCGAACATACAACCGATTAAGAAAGTATATCCAACTTGTAATAAGACAGAACTGATAGAGGCACCATCAAACAAGTTGAAGAAATGGAAAGCTGCAAATATTGCGGAAGAAATAAGAACAGAGAAGACATATGGGAGTTTAGACCTTCTCATATATTGGAAAACAATATTTAATAAAACTCCTCTAAAAACAAGCTCTTCCACAAGTGCGATGGAAAAGATATAAACGGCGTATAAAGGAATATATACTGCAGCGGAAATAGAAACACCACCAGAAAACATACCAAACCATGGGAAATTAACTAGACATGTAATCAAGCAAGGTAGACACCACAATAATTTCTTTTTAGTGGTTTTATTTAAGAATAAATAGCCTCTATCACCCATAATATAGATAAGCCAAATGAAAAGTGCACCAATAGATAATTGATAGATAGTTCTACCAAGCATGTCGTTAACAATTGGATCAGTGGTGAGGACTTTGCCTTGTATTTCAAACAACACAAAAGTTGTTACCGCTAGCGCGACTAACGCTAAGGTTATAAGGTATTTGGAGTATCTGTTCATAATTGCTCCGTTAATTTTTCAGTGGGATCGTCACCGGTTGGGTTAACGATGGAATAACCAATATTAACTAAGTGGTCAGCTACTCTTTCCAATTCACTAACTAAAGTGGTGTAGAAAGGAGAGTTTTCAACTTTACATGTCTTCTTTTGAATTCTTTCATAGTGAGCGCTACTTAAGGCGTTCTTTAAATTATCTGTTTGGTCTTCTAAATCATGTAACTTCTTTAAGCTATCACTGCTCTTATCGTGGAAGATAACGAATGTTAATTCAAACATCTGACAAATAACATCGAACATGCTGTCGAATTCTTTTTTAGCGACATCGGAGAACTTCAAATCATTACTCACCATCTTTAAGGATGATTCATAGAAGTTATAAGCGTGGTCACCAATACGTTCAATATCATTAACAACGTGGAAATAACTACCTAGTGTCTTTTCATCTTTTAATGAAACATTATGTGTTAAGTTGATTAAGAATTGTGTGATGGCGTTATTGATATAGTCAATCTTATCTTCAGTTTCGATAAGTTCTTTGTCTTGTGAATTATCTTGGGTAAGGATACGTTTATAACCGAGTTTTAAGTTGTCATAAGAAAGATGCATCATGTTGATGATTTCTCTTTTGACCTGCATCATAGCGACAGTTGGTGTATCTAATAAGTGGTTATCAATGTATTTGAGGGACGCCCTCATCTTTTCTTGTTCTCTATCTTTAATCAATTTAATTGATAACTTTTCTAATGGTTTTACTAAAGGTAAAGCCGCGAGCATAAAGAGGATGTTATAAATAACATGGAATATAGCGATTGCTAAAGCGTTGTTATCACCGAATACAGCGTGGAAACCATTTGTGATGAATGCGGCTAATGGCCAGCAGACAGCTAAGGCCACTAAAGCAGCTAAAACACGAATAATTAAAACGATTAAGCCAGTACGTTTAACATTAACGTTACCACCGATTGTAGCAATCAAAAGAGTGATGACGGTACCGATTGTAGCACCTAAAACAAGGTACATAGCTTGTTCAAAATGTAAGGCACCAGTACCAACCATTGCGACGGTGATACCAATAGAAGCGGAACTAGATTGCAATAACGCAGTAACTAAGGCACCAATTAATAATAAAAGTAGTGGGAACTTAACGGCTTCAAAGAAGTCTTCAATGCCTTTAACTAAGTCTTCGTTACCCATAATAGCGCCACTCATTGTGCTTAAACCAAAGAACAAGATACCTAAGCCCGCTAAAATTTCACCGATATTTTTAACTAGTTCTTTTTTAAAGAACATTAAGACAACACCGATAACCGCAAGAATAACGAAATACTTAGAAATAGAAATGGATGATAAGGATGCGATTAAACCAGTAACAGTGGTGCCAACATAGGCACCTAAGATGATGTTTACACCTTGAAATACTGTCATCGCACCAGCGGCAATAAAACCGATGGCCATGACACCTGTGGCCGCACTGCTTTGCACTAAAGCTGTGACAGTGGTACCAATACCAAAGCAAGCAAATCTATTGTTTCTAATTTTCTTTAATAACTTCTTTAAACTTGGTCCTGTTGATTTCTTTAAACCAGAGGACATCATGTTCATACCAACGATAAATACCGCGGCACCGACAAATAACGTAATAATACTTAATATTAATTCTTCCATACGCTATTTATTTAATAACATTTATTGATTTTATTCAATAACGCGATTTTTGTTTATGGAGATAGTTTCTCTTTTCTCTTTGTTTCAACAAAGAATATAAGTATAATGACTACGGAATTAAAAAGGAGAAAACTCACATGCATAAATTAGTATTAATCAGACATGGTGAATCCGAATGGAACAAACTCAACCTCTTCACAGGTTGGACCGATGTCGAATTAAGTGAAAAAGGTGTTGAAGAAGCTCACCGTGCAGGTAGAACTTTAAAAGAAAAGGGTTATGACTTCGATGTCGTTCATACCTCTTTATTAAAGAGAGCTATTCACACAATGAACAATGTCTTATTTGAATTAGACAGAGAATGGTTACCAGTTTACAAATCTTGGAGATTAAATGAACGTCACTATGGCGCTCTTCAAGGTTTAAATAAAGCTGAAACCGCTGCTAAATATGGTGAAGAACAAGTTAAGATTTGGAGAAGAAGCTATGATTGCCCACCTCCAGCTCTTGAAAAAGACGATCCACGTAACCCAGCTTTACAAGCTCAATTCAGAGATGTTGATCCAAAAGATTTACCATTAAATGAATCCTTAGAATTAACAGTTAAAAGAGCAGTTCCATACTTCGAAGAGGTAATCAAACCAGAAATGGAAGCCGGTAAGAGAGTCCTTATCGTTGCCCATGGTAACTCTTTAAGAGCTTTAGTTAAATACTTCGACAATATGGCGGATTCTGAAATCGTTGGTGTTAACATCCCAACTGGTGTCCCACTAGTGTATGAATTTGATGACAATATGAAAGCCATCAATCATTACTACTTAATGGACGAAGAAGAACTCAAAAAACAAATGGAAGCTGTTGCTAACCAAGGCAAAGCCAAATAACTCACAATATTCAACTTTTATAGGCCACAACTTAATGTGGCCTTTTTATTTATAAAAAATATTTTACTTTTTCCTATTTATATATAAAATATAGCCAATGTGTTTTAAGAAGGGTTTTAAAAGAAATGAACAAAAAATACGCAATTCTCGTCGTTGATATGCTTAACGACTTTGTGACTGGTGTCATCGGTTGTGACAACGCTAAAGCGATTGTTAAACCAACACAAGAATTATTAGAAGAAGCAAGAAAGAATGATGTTCCAGTTATCTTCTGCAACGACTGCCACTACAAGGGTGTCGATAACGAATTAAAATTATGGGGCGATCACGCTATCAAAGGTACATGGGGTGCTGAAATTATCCCAGAATTACCAGTTAGCGAAAAAGACTACATCGTTCCAAAGAGAAGATACTCTGGTTTCTTCCAAACAGATTTAGACTTATTACTCAAAGAATTAGGTGTTACCACAGTCGTCATTGCTGGTTTACACACCCATATGTGCTGCAGACATACCGCTGCGGATGCATATCAAAATAACTACGAAGTTATCTTTGCTAACGAAGCCACAAATTCCTTCACTAAAGAAGATTATGAATATGGCTTAAGATACGCTAAAGAAACATATGGTGCTCCTAACTACACCAATAAAGAATTATTCGATTTATTCAGCAAATAATTAACCAACTTAGTTAATAAAAAACGATGACAAAAATAAAGGCTTGTAAACCTTACACTTGTCATCTTTTTTATTGCTTTCTTTGTTTAAACACGTTAAACAAATAATTTAGACACTGTCATAACTTTTTGTTACTAATGTAACTTTTAAAATGTTTATTGACTGTTTACTTCAAAGAGTTATATTGAAAGTAGATTAAAGGCAAATAAAAATTCGATAGTTACTAATTTTATTGTGTCTTAATCATTATCCAAACACGAAAACTGTTTGGGATCCGCGCATAATAGCGGAAAAGGATGTGCATGCCTATTTTTTGTTATGCCTTCTTTCCTAAGCAGTGGGAATAAAATGTGCATTTAACTTTTATATGTAGAGGAGGTATTAAAATGCATTCAAAAGTTATTATTGCATCGCTTGTGATTGCTTTAGCAGCCGGTTTTAATTCGGGTGGAAAAATAGCTAGTTCACCTAAGAAAACTGCTGTCGACACAGGCGGATCAATTAGTTGCGCTCCTAACGATGAGCAAAACTATTTCACTTTAAATGGCGAAAGCGGGAACGCAGGAAACACCATCAGTGCCAATCTGGAGTACGAAGGAACTATTAGTAACTTTAGACTTCTTTATAAGTCTTCTGCTCTTCAAGTGACAACCAGTACAAGCAATGGCTATCATGCCAGTATCACTTCGCCATCAACTAGTGGTGATTTCTATGCTACATTTGGTTACACAACCAACGGCAGATCACGCACTAGAACAGTCTATGTTTACTCAGACGGAACAAACTACTGTGCCTCAATGTTGTCTAAATTTGATGCAAGAGCCAAATTCTTTATGGCTTATAGGGCAACCAACGGTGAAAGCTATTGGCTATCTTACACAGAAGATCCTTACATGTATGACACCTATTCAAACGAAGAATTAGATGCCGAGAAACGTTATGGAGACTTCACTTTTAGTGGAAGTAACGATATTCAAACATCAATATCTTCTTCTACAGCCAGTTCAGATACCGTTAGGTTGCGTGTCATTGCAAAATGGTATGAAGCTGATGGATCAACATCACACCCATTAGCGGGTATTAAAACCAATTTTATTGCAGCAAACGACACTGTTATAAAAACTGGTGATAGTTTCCAATGCACGGATGAACAAGGTTATTACACAGTAACTCTTACTAAGCAACAAGCTAGTAATTACATGCGCAAGGACATTCAAGTGAGAATGAGCGCTATTTCTGCCGCTACTAGAGTTGAAGATTCTCAGTTGAGAAGTTATGCCTTTGTTCGTACAGAAAAGAGCTATACTTCAAGCACATATACACAAAGCTTAAGTAACTATGCTTACATTACATACTACATTAATGTTTATCCAAGCCGTAGTGATAGAGCGGCTGCTTATGAAATAGCAGAGGCTGAAATACCTACATATCAATATATCAATGCCTTCACTGATGGTGTTGATTATGTGAGAACTAGATATCCTTCTTATTCCACAGAATACCGTGATTATCCTTGGTATCAACATATTATCGATGTTCAAAAGGAAGACTATAATAACTGGGATCTTTTAAGCCATGAATATGCCCACTACGCAGAAGAAATGCTAAACATCGGCCATTATTTCTCCTTTAGTACTAGAATGCCTCACACCGTTCATGAAAACCTTATCAATAGATATGGTACTTCTGATGGTAAGGCTTTAGCGTATCATGAAGGTCTAGCGACATATATTGGTCTTGCTTCACAGTTATATTACAAGCAATATCATTCATCATTTACCGCTCCTGACTTCGGTAATTTAGTTTATTCAGATACATACAGAGGTTTAAATGTGAATTATGGAACTTTTGCACCTGGAAAATCTGGCAATAATACTATCGTGATTGAAGGTGTTGAATCTGCGGTTACAAGCACAATGATTAAATTACTAGATAGTACTACTAGAAACGGTGACAACGTTGCGCTAGGACATCAAAAAATGTGGAACGCTATCCTTAGTACAGGTGGTTACTCAGATTTTGATTATTTCTTAAGCAATGTTAAGAGCCAAAACCAAAGCCGCTTAGCGGATATTGAATACTTATTATGCTTAGAAAGAAATCAATGTCAACCAGTCACTCCTAATTCAACAGCAGAGTGGACTGTCATGTTATACATGTATGCTGCTGACTTACCAGCGTACGATAACATTAGTGAAATTTTGTCAGTTCCAAACCAACCTTCAAACGTGAATATTATCATTGAAACTGATTGCAGATATCATGATTCTCTTCCACAAGGAAACTTCTTGTACAGATATCATGTAAGAAATAACAATCTCTATCTTGATCAAATCATTCCATATACAAGAATGTGCTATGAATCAACATTTGAATCATTCTTAAGATGGGGCTTCAACTATTATCCAGCAAATAAAACAGGTGTTGTCCTTTATGACCACGGTCGTGGTGTTAATGGTGTTTGCTTTGATGACTATGGTTTAAGCTATGAAGATGGTTTAGTTAGTTCAGAGACAGATATGGCGTTTAGAAACGTTCTTGGAAATAACCCTTCTACAAAATTAGAATTTATCGGTTACGATGCTTGTTTAATGCAAGTTCAAGATGTCGCTGAATTCAATTCCAAATATTTCAAATATCAAGTTGCTTCTGAAGAAGAAACATCCGCTGATAATGGCTGGGCATACGACCTCTGGATTGATAATTTATATCGAAATGAAAGCACTTATTCGATTGTGAAAGAAATCGCATACACATTTGCACACCAACCACAAAGTTACTTATACGCTTGGGAACAATGTATGTCTGTTGTCAACCTAACTGTAATGGAAGGATACTTAGAAGCGTTTAATCATCTTTCTGATGTGATGTCCCCAGTCGTTGCTACAAACTTTGCTGCTTTCGAAAGCATAATGCAATCACAACATCATTATGGTTACGGTGCTCAAGGTTCCAATGGGGCGCCTTATGCTTTGGTTGATGTTGTTAACACTCTTACTTTGCTTCTTGAAGATGATGTGTTTTCTCAATTCCATGATGAAATTTGGGCAGTTTTAAATTATTTCCCAAATTTAGATGATTATGGATACGATCAAGACGGTTACTTCAGCAATGAAGGTAGCATTTACGATGTTGTTCAATATTCCATTGCTTCTCTTGGAAGAGCTGGCAGTTATTCAACTTCGCATGGCCTAAGCCTACATTATTGGGACGACGAATTCGATATAATCTACCCAATTGAAGATACTCATTTCTATAGTTGGCGTGATTTATTCATGGAACCAGAAGTTGCAAGCATCTTCACATGGCAACCTGCTCCAAGTCACTATAACCCTGGTGAAAGAAGATGGTTCAGATTTGTTGCGCCACAAGCTGGAACTTACTATTTTGAAAGTGAAAGCAATCTCGATACATTTGTCGATTTATTCCATACAAAAGTGTCAGATACCACTATAGAAGGCCGTATTGATTATAACGATGATGATGGCCCAGGTAACAATTTCAGAATTGGTATTTATTTAAACGCAAATCAAAAAATCTACCTCAGAGTGAGAGGCTGGAGTTCTAGCTCATCTGGTAATTTCACAGTTACAGCTTCCTATACACCTGCCCACACTCACTCATATACCGAATACGGTGAAGGTGATAGTGAAGGACACAGAGTATATTGTGCTTGTGGAAGTTACATTTTTGAAGAACACAGTTATGATTCGATGATACCATATGGCCACGGCCATAACGCTACTCTTGTTTGTTCAAAATGTGGTCACCACGCAGAAATTAGAGCGGAATTATATGAAGGCGACCAATATCAAAGCTCAATTGATGCTTATGATTGTGAATGGTTCAGATTTGTTGCACCACAAGACGGTACATATCGCTTTGAAACAACAGGAAACTATGATCCATGTTGTGATGTTTATCTTGGCGAATACCCAACCGGAAACGGAGAGTATTATGATGATGAAGGAACAGGAAACAACTTCATGTTTACTGAGTACTTACGCGCCGGAGATATCATTTACCTCAGAGTAAGAGGATATGACTGGTATCACGATGTCAGTGACTACACATTACATGTCACAAGAGTGAATTAACAGTTACAACCAAAAAGACGGACTTGCTTCACGGCTTGTCCGTCTTTTTCTTTTGCTTAAATAATTATCCCAAGAATGATGGCGGAATAAATGTCGCACCTATCGCACAAACGATATATGCAATACCAAATATAATGAGTAAACGACCAAAAACATAATGATCAATAGCTACTATCTCTTTTGTCTTCTTATCTTTGCCTGAGCGCATGAAGGATATGCCTATGACTAAATAGAACGTAAGAACACCAGCATCTACGATTAATACAATTGGCCAAATAAGGAAGCTACCTATTAGCAAAGTGCCATTACCGATTACATTAGCGCCTCCACTCGCTTCTCTGACTAGGAAATAAATATCTAGTATGAGGAAAGGTAGTAATAGTATTGCCCCTAGTACAATAAGCCATACTCCATTACTTCTTTTCGGATTGTTTTTATCTTTATTCTTACGAAAGATAATACCAAACACTAATAAAAGAAGCGCAGTAAGTGTAACTGTAAATATCATTAAATTGAAAAATATAAGTCCCACAATAATTATTCCTATAAGGAAACATATCCTGTTTCGTTAATGATTTCTTGACCAAGAGAGGAAAGAACAAAGTCTAAAACCTTTTGGACATTTGGATTTGTTTCGCCTTTTCTTGTAACGGCATAGAAATTAGAGACGATAGGGTAGGATTCATTTTGGACGTTTTCTCTACTTGGATAAACATCGTTTAATTTAAGCATCTTAATATGTCCATGCTTAGTTAATTCTTCAACATAGAATCTAAATGAGAAGCCTAGTGATGATCCTAAAGGACCAAAGAAATTAGGTTTAATATCTTTACCAAACAATTTTTCTAGTGTGGTTTGAGAACCACTGCCTTGGTTTCTTTGTACAACATTGATCGGGCGGTTTGCGCCTCCAACATCTTTCCAGTTAGTAACCTTACCAGAATAGATTTGTTTTAATTGTTCCATGGTTAAACCATCAACTGGATTATTTTTATTTACAATAAAGACGAATGCTTCTCTACCAATTGGTGTTAATTCTAATTCCACACCTTTATCTAAACCATATCTAACTTGTTCATCACTAGGTTTAGCACAGAAAGCGATATCACAGTCCCCATCCACAATACCTTTAAATGCACCACGGGTGTTGTGGTATTGCAAAGCGGAATCACTAGTGAAATCACCGTTTTCATATTTAACCGATGATTCAGGATAGATGGAATACACTAGTGAATTAAAGACAGGCACTAATGCCGCAGCCCCGTCGATGACTGGTAAGTCACCTTCTAATTTATCACTATAATCTCTTTTGACAATTTTTGTTTCTTGAGCGAATGGTAAGTATTGATCTACTTCCACAGATTTAGCCTGCATTTGTGAGGATGTATCGTTAATACATCTATTAGTGAACACCGCGAAAATAAAGACATTGGTGATGACCATGAAAGAAACAACACCAAATATTGCCAATATTTGTTTAACTAATTTCTTCTTATCCATTACCAAAGCTCCTTTTCAATGAAAGTAATCATTGATGTTTGTCTATAAAGGACAATTGTGACTATCAAAAGAGTGACAATACTAACCACTCCAACGATAGCGATGATGGATAAAATCCATTTAAATAATTTATCACTCATATTACATAAACCTGATTTCGTTTGCGTCCCCGCTACTTTGTTGATCAAAGACAATTGTTAAAGGAATAATGACCGCTAAAACTAATAAGATGGATAGGATAAGTAATGCCCATCCTGCGATGATTTTATTAGTGTTAACTTTTCCTTCTTTGTCTTTTTCGTAACCTTTGATTAAATTACCAACACCCACACCGATGGCAATAATAAAGCCAATAAGCATTAATGCTGGGAAAGCGTAGGTAATAAAAGCGGAAGTTAAGCTTTGTTTACCAAGACCTGCGAAAAGGATGACTCCCACGATAGTGCCGACAATCGCGGCAATAGTGAGTACCCAACCACCAATAAGCATTGGCTTTTGCTGACGCTTACCGCCATTAATTACTAACATGACACCTGCAGTAATAAGTGCAGCGCCGATTAAGATACATACGATAATTTCCATAGTTTTTGAGTCCTCAAATAATTAGACGTTAAAAATTACATAAGACTGATAGGTAAACCAAATATAGATATCAAAATGATTGGAATGATTACAAATGAAACAATGACTCCGAGAATAACAAAGCCAGCGATAATTCGTCCTTTAATATGTCGCATAAAGCCATCAACGAGATAGTATATGGCAATGACAAAGGCAATCGCGGAAGCGAGTAATATTAAAAGTGGTAAACCAAATAATAAGAAAAGCGCTCCACCAGTGAAAAAGGCAAACGTCATAAGAGAGCAGAATGCCAAAACACCAACGATGATTGAACCCCATATTATCATTGGCTTCTTATGAAATTTATTTCCAAGAGCGATTAAAACAATCCCACCTGGAATTGGGGTAATGAATAAGGCAAACATTAATAAATATATTTCCGAGCCCATCACAAAATATTATAGATTGGCTCAAGAAATAAACAACTCTTGAAGACGACCTAGAAACATAATCAAAATAATATTTGATTCGTATATGCATACACTTGCCTAGTGTTTGTCACAAATTATTTTTACCGTTTTTGTTAATTATTTATAAATAATTGTGATACAATGATTTCGATTTGGGCGTTTTTGGGTTAAACGCTTAGAAAGAGGAGTAAACATATGCCAAATATTGATTTAGGTAAATATGGAATCAAAAATGTAAAAGAAGTGGTTTATAACCCTTCTTATGAACTTCTTTTCGAAGAAGAAACAAAAGCTAGCCTCGAAGGCTATGAAAAAGGTACAGTTACCGAACTTAACGCTGTTAACGTTATGACTGGTATCTACACAGGTAGATCCCCAAAGGACAAATACATTGTCGTCGATAAGAACAGCGAAAATACAGTTTGGTGGACTTCAGAAGGTTATAAGAACGATAACCATCCAATGAGTGAAGATGTTTGGGCTAAAGTCAAAGCTCTTGCTCAAAAGGAATTATCTGAAAAGAGATTGTTCGTTGTTGATGCCTATTGTGGTGCTAACAAGGATACAAGAATGGCCGTCCGCTTCATTATGGAAGTGGCATGGCAAGCACATTTCGTTAGAAATATGTTCATTAAGCCAACAGAAGAAGAATTAAAGAACTTTGAACCAGACTTCATCGTTTATACTGCTTCTAAAGCTAAAGTTGAAAACTACAAAGAATTAGGACTTAACTCTGAAACATGTGTTGCGTTCAACATCACAAGTAAAGAACAAGTCATTTTAAATACATGGTACGGTGGTGAAATGAAGAAAGGTATGTTCTCCATGATGAACTACTACTTACCACTTAAAGGCATTGCCTCAATGCACTGCTCCGCGAACACTGATATGAATGGTGAAAATACCGCCATCTTCTTCGGTTTATCCGGTACAGGTAAAACTACATTATCAACCGATCCAAAGAGATTACTCATCGGTGATGATGAACACGGTTGGGATGACAATGGTGTCTTCAACCTCGAAGGTGGTTGCTACGCTAAAGTCATTAACTTAGATAAAGAAAGTGAACCAGATATCTATAACGCTATCCGTAGAAACGCTTTATTAGAAAACGTTACTGTTGATGCTAACGGCAAAATTGACTTTGCTGATAAGACAGTCACAGAAAACACACGTGTTAGTTATCCAATCAATCACATTGAAAAGATTGTTAAACCAATTAGCCATGGTCCACACGCTAAGAACGTTATCTTCTTAAGTGCGGATGCTTTCGGTGTCTTACCACCAGTCAGCATCTTAACTCCAGAACAAACACAATATTACTTCTTAAGTGGTTTCACAGCGAAACTCGCTGGTACTGAAAGAGGCATTACAGAACCAACACCAACATTCTCCGCTTGCTTCGGTCAAGCTTTCTTGGAATTACATCCAACAAAATACGCTGAAGAATTAGTGAAGAAGATGAAATTAAGTGGTGCTAAAGCCTACTTAGTTAACACTGGTTGGAATGGTACAGGCAAACGTATTTCCATCAAAGATACACGTGGTATCATCGATGCGATCTTAGATGGTTCTATCAACAAAGCCCCAACAAAGAAAATTCCTGTCTTTGATTTTGAAGTCCCAACTGAATTACCAGGTGTCGATCCAAAAATCTTAGACCCAAGAGATACATATGCTAACCCAGCTGATTGGGATAAGAAAGCTGCTGACTTAGCTTCTAGATTCGTTAAGAACTTCGTCAAATACGAAAGTAACGAAGCTGGCAAAGCCTTAGTCAAAGCTGGTCCTAAAGCTGAATAAGGAAAAATTATGGGTGTTAAAATTGTCGAAACAGGCCTAAGAGACGGCCATCAATCATTATTCGCCACAAGAATGAACACCGAAGAAGTTCTTTGTGCGCTTAAAGAACTTGACCAAGTCGGTTACCACGCCATTGAAATTTGGGGTGGTGCCACCTTTGATGCTTGTTTAAGATTCTTAAACGAAGATCCATGGGAAAGACTTAGATTAGCGAAGAAAGTTTGTAAGAAAACCAAATTACAAATGTTATTCCGTGGTCAAAACATCCTCGGTTACAGACACTATGCTGACGATGTCGTTGAAAAGTTCGTCGAAAAATCCATCAAGAATGGTATTGATATTATCCGTATCTTCGATGCTTTAAACGATATTCGTAACTTAGAGTGCGCTGTTAAGGCCACCAAGAAATATGGTGGCGAATGCCAAATCGCTTTAAGCTATACAACATCCCCAGTTCATACTGTTCAATACTATGTTGAATTAGCAAAAGAAATTGAAAAGATGGGTGCTGATAGCATCTGTATTAAAGATATGGCTGGTGTTATGATGCCAACCGCTGCTTATGAATTAATCAGTGCGTTAAAGAAAAACACCAAATTACCAATCGAATTACACAGTCACTGCACAGGTGGCTTATGTGAAATGACATATTTAAAAGCTATTGAAGCGGGTGTCGACATCGTTGACTGCGCTTTAAGCCCATTAAGCGGTGGTACATCTCAACCATGTACTGAATCTCTTAACTTCGCCCTTCAAGGCACTGAATATGATCCAAAATTAAACGTTGCAATGTTAAACGCTGCTGCCGCTAAAATGGCGCCAGTCAAAGCAAAATACCTTGCCAATGGTTTATTAAATCCAAAAGTTTTATCCGTTAATGCGAACATTATCAAATATCAAGTTCCAGGCGGTATGTTATCTAACTTAATCAATCAGCTTAAGCAACAAGATGCTTCTGATAGATTAGATGAAGTTTTAGCGGAAGTTCCAAATGTCCGTAAGGATATGGGCTATCCTCCACTTGTTACTCCATTATCACAAATGGTCGGTACACAAGCCGTCTTAAATGTTCTTTCTGGTGAAAGATACAAGATGGTGCCAAAAGAAATCAACGAATATCTACACGGTAGATATGGTAGATCTCCAGCCCCAGTTGATGAAGAAATCAGACGTAAAATTATCGGCGATGACAAAGTCATTACTTATCGTCCAGCTGATGATTTGAAACCAGAATTTGAAGAACTTAAGAAACAATACAAAGGCATCGCAAAGAGTGATGAAGACGTTTTATCCATCGCTTTATTCGGTGATGTTGCAATTAAATTTATCGAACAAAGAAACGAAGACGCGATTCCAACCGTCATCCACGTTGAGGCTTAATTATGGTTTTAGGTGTTTGGCAGAATTGGGAATCCTTAAATGTTGGTGAAGCCTTCTTAGTAGCGCTTATCGCCATCGTTATCGTCTTCCTTGTTCTCGGAATTATTATTTTCATTACTTGGTCGATGCAAAAAGGCATGGAAAAAATCGATGCCTCTACAAACATCTTACCTAAGGAAGAGAATAAGATTCTTAGCGAAGATCCAAACGCTGTAGTCGCCGCTTTAGTGGCTTCTATGGAGTTCTATCGTGAAACAGGCAAAGAAGTACGTATTGTTTCTATTAAAAGAATTGAGGACTAATTTATGAAGATTTATAAAATCAAAGTTAACGGTAAAGCATACCGTGTTGAACTCGAAGCTATTGAACAAGTTGATACTGTTCCATTAGAAGAGAAGAAAAAACAAGAAACAAAGAAAATTGTTAACACCACTGGTGCCTTAGAAGTACCTTCTCCAATCCAAGGTCAAGTTGTTAACATCAAAGTTAAACCAGGCGACAAAGTGCAAAAAGGTGATGTTTTATTAATCATCGAAGCTATGAAACTTGAAAACGAAGTCGTCTCTCCATTTGAAGGAAAGGTTGCACAAATTTTAGTAACTAAAGGCCAAAACGTTAAGGCGAAAGAAGTCATCGTTACTATTGAACAATAACGGATAAAAGATATGGAAAAATTTTGGAATACAATTGTAGCGTTTTTCCAACAATCCGGTATTGCGGGCTTTTTCCAAGGTTACTGGCTCAATCTCATTATGATTGTCGTGGCGTGTGTACTCTTGTACCTCGCCATCAAGAAAGACTTTGAACCATACCTCCTCTTACCAATTGCCTTTGGTATGTTACTTGTTAACTTACCACACGTTGGTGAAGAGATATTCAACAAAGGCGGAACGCAGTATAACTATATTTCGTTAGCCTCAGAAGTTGGATTATCGATAGATCAAGCCAAATATTTGGTTTCTGGAATAAGACATGTTCCTGTTTCAGAAATTGTTGATGAAGTCGGAATTGGACTAAAAGTTACAACAAAAGAATTACACGATTTAGTGATGAATGAAGCATTCCTAAAAAATGCACCTGCTGCTTTAGGATTCGACAAAGATTTAGTTGCGAACATTGATCACTTATTCAATTATGACTATAGTGGTATCTTCGGATTCCTCTACTATGGTGTTAAATGGGGTATTTACCCATGCTTAATCTTCTTATGCATTGGTGCGACCACAGACTTTGGTCCATTAATCGCTAATAAGAAAACTATGTTATTAGGTGCCGCTGCGCAAATTGGTATCTTCATTACCTTTATCGGTGCGATTGCCTTAGGTAAGAACGGCTTAGGCTGGACACAATTTGATGCACGTATTGCTTCTTCCATCGGTATTATCGGTGGTGCGGACGGCCCAACCGCTATCTTGGTTACTACTAAGTTAGCTCCTGAATACTTATCATCTATTGCCATTGTTGCTTACTCATACATGGCTTTAGTGCCAGTTATTCAACCTCCAATCATTAGACTCTTAACCACAAAGAAAGAAAGAGCCATTAGAATGGATACTCCTAGAGAAGTTTCCAAGACTGAAAAGATTCTCTTCCCAATCGCGGTTACTGTTATTACAGTCTTAATCGTTCCAAGTTCCGCTCCATTAATCGGTTGCTTAATGCTTGGTAACTTAATCAAAGAATCTGGTGTTGTACCAAAGATTAGAGATACATTGGCAAATAGCTTAATGTATATCGTTACCATCTTATTAGGTGTCTGTGTTGGTATGACCGCTGATGCACAAACATTCTTAACATTAGATACAATCCTCATCTTCGGCTTAGGTATTATCGCCTTCGCTGTTGCGACTGCGGCCGGTGTCTTAGGTGGTAAGTTAATGTGTGTCTTAACTAAAGGCAAAGTTAATCCAATGATTGGTGCCGCTGGTGTCTCTGCTGTTCCTATGGCGGCGCGTGTTGTCCATAAGGAAGGTCTTAGAGAAGATCCAACAAACTTCTTATTAATGCACGCAATGGGTCCTAACGTTGCTGGTGTTATTGGCTCCGCTGTTGCAGCGGGTGTCTTACTCCTCTTGTTTGCATAACGAGAAAAACTCAAAAAAGCAAAAGTCTTCGCTTAAAGCGGAGGCTTTTTTGTTTTACAATATCCCTATGCAATATCATCAAATTCATTTTCAAGAAATAGATTCTACGAATACATATCTAAAGAATGCCTATAAACTCTTAGGTAACTTTACTTTTGTGTCCACTGATTATCAAAGTCATGGCAAAGGTAGAAATAATAGAACTTGGAGTAGTGAGCCTGGTGAAAATTTGATGTTCTCATTTTTAATCAAAGACGAGAACTTATTAAAACAATCACCAATTATTTCGCTTTTAAGCGCAGCAGAGGTCGCGAAAGTGTTAGAGACATATAAAATCAAGCACGTGAGCATAAAATGGCCTAATGACGTCTTAATTAACGATAAGAAGGTATGTGGCATTCTTGCGGAAGGCCAACTTCCTGATTATATGGTTGTGGGTATTGGTCTTAATGTTAACCAAAAGAAATTCCCAGAAGGATTAAGAAGGCCTGCGACATCATTATGTTTAGAACATAAGAAAGATATTGATATCGAAGAACTTAAAGAAAAGTTGTTCCCACAGTTAGTTGACTCCCTAACTAATTTAGATTTAGATAAGTCGTTAGAGTACTTTAGGAAACATAACTATTTATTAAATAAAAGAGTAAAGGCTATCGTTAACAATCAAACATTTATTGGCGAAGTAGTGGGAATTGATGATTCATTCTGTTTACAAGTCGTCACTCATGGTATGCTTTTACACATTGATAGTGGAGAAATTGAAATCTTATGAAGTTTCTAGGTAAAGACATCAAAGCGGTCATCTTCGATATGGACGGAACAATGATTAATTCCACAGGTCTTTGGCATGAAATTGATAAGAAATTCTTCGCTAAAAGAGGCATGGAACTTCCTAAAGATTACGCTCAAAATATCGTTCATCTTGGTTTAAAAGAAGCCGCTAGATTCACAAAGAAGACATATGGTATCCAAGAAAGCGAACAAGAGATCATGGATGAATGGCATCAGATGTCCATTGATATGTATCAATATGATGTGGAATTAAAACCAGGTGTTAGAGAAGTATTGGATTTAATTAAATCAAAAGGCGTTAAGATGTCGATTGCTACAGCGAACGATGATTCTTTATATATGCCATGCATTAATAGACTTGGCTTAGGTAAATATTTTGACTTTATCGCTGATGTTAATAACGTTAAAGAAGGCAAACACAGTGTTCGTATTTATTCTTATCTATGTGAAAAGATGGGCTCTCTCCCAGAAAACACTTTAGTGTTAGAGGATATGCCAACATGCATTAAGACCTGTCATGATAATGGCTTTGTGACAGTCGCGGTATATGATAATGCCTCTAAAGATTTTGATAATCAAAAAAGGTCTAATTCAGACCTCTTTATCAATGATATGAATGAATTGCTTCCCTTATTAAAGTAACTCAACATTATATTTCTTAAATTCTTTAATATCGTCTTCAGGCCAATAGGAGGATTGCACTTCTCCAATATGGACCTTTTTTAATAAATACATACATAAACGAGATTGACCAATACCACCTCCTATTGAAAGTGGTAGTTGTTCATTAATAACCATTTGATGATACGCTAAAGCGAACTTACCCATTTCACCTTTAGCTTTAAGTTGTTTCACTAATGAATCTTTATTAACTCTGATACCCATACTGCTTAATTCAAAAGCAATTTGAAGTGGTTCATACCAAAGTAAGATATCACCGTTAAGTTTCCAATCATCATAGTCCGCGGCTCGGCTATCGTGTGGCTTACCGTCCTTTAAGCTAGCACCAATTTGCATTAAAAAGACCGCACCATATTGTTTACAGATAGCGTTTTCTCTTTCTTTTCTATTAAGATTTGGATATCTAGCTTCTAAATCTTTAGTGGTGATAAAAGTGATATCCTTTGGTAAATCGTTAGTGAGTTCTGGATATTGTTTCACTAAAACTTTACAAGTTTTGTTAAAAGCTTTATAGATTTTCTTTACTGTTCTTTTAAGAGTGGAAACGTTTCTTTCTTTAACCCCTAATCTTCTTTCCCAGTCCCATTGGTCAACATATAAAGAATGGAGATTATCTAAATCTTCAAATCTTCTAATAGCGTTCATATCGGTATATAAGCCATCGATATTGTATTTCTTTAACGCATATCTCTTCCATTTCGCTAATGATTGAACGATTTCAAGTTCGCGGTTATTTTCATTAACTTCAAAAGAAACAGGTTTTTCATAACCACTTAAGTTATCGTTTAAACCTGTACCTGGTTCTACGAATAGTGGAGCGCTGACTCTCATTAAATCGAGTTCTTTAGCGAGCTCTTTTTCAAAAGTATCTTTGATTAATTTAATTGCCCTTTGTGTATCGACCAGATTTAAAATGCTTTGATAGTTTTTTGGATAGATGTTGTTTTTCATGCTAGATAATTTCTTTCTTGTTTTTATTTTTGTAGGTGGTGAATCTAATTTCTAAATCCCCATCCATTACTGGAGTGCCTTCATCAATACATTCAAAGTCTGGATTTTCATCCAAATTAACGAAGAATACTTCCGCACCTCCGTCAGCGTTGACTTTGGTTAAAAGAACTTGGTCAACATATGGAAGGGTTTGTCTATAGATAGAAGCGCCACCAATAACGAATACCGTGTCGCTTATTTCTCTTTCTTTCATCGCTCTTAAGAAGTCTTCAAAACTGTGAACATTAATGACGCCTTCATAGTTATGTGTTGGATCTTGAGATAAGACAATATTTGTTCTGTTCTTTAATGGCTTACTACCTGGGAAAGATAATAAAGTATTCTCACCCATACAAACAGTATGACCTTGAGTGGTTTCTCTAAAAAACTTCATATCTAAAGGAAGAGAGAATAGTAATCCATTTCTCTTACCAATGCCGTATTTTTTATCGCAGTTAAGAATAGAAATAATCATATTAGATAGCCACCGGAATCTTCTTATCTAAAGGTTCGTATTCATAATCTTCTAATTCAAAGTCTTCGAGTTTGAAATCATAGAAGTTTTTAACATTTGGATTTATTTTTAATTTAGGAGCCTTGTGTTGAGGTTTAGCAATTACTTCTTTAACGATATCAATGTGTCTATCGTAGATATGCGCGTCAGCGATAACGTGAACAAGTTCACCCGCTTTTAAACCAGAGACTTTGGCAAACATCATTAATAAAATTGCGTATTGTAAAACATTCCAGTTGTTCGCGGTTAACATATCGTTACTTCTTTGATTTAAGATGCCGTTTAATGTATCCCCACTGACATTGAATGTCATGGAATAGGCACATGGGTATAAACCCATTTCATGTAAATCTTCAAAGTTATAGATATTGGTCATAATTCTTCTAGATTGAGGATTATGCTTTAAGTCATATAAAACTCTATCGACTTGGTCGAATTCACCTTCTGGGTAAATGGATTTTTTCGCGAGTTGATAGCCATAGGCTTTACCGATAGAACCAGACTCGTCCGCCCAAGAGTCCCAAATATGGGAGTGTAAGTCATGAATGTTATTGGATTTCTTTTGCCAAATCCAAAGGAGTTCATCTAAACAGCTCTTAAATGCAGTTCTTCTGATAGTTAAGATTGGTAATTCTTCTTGGAGATTATAACGGTTCACAATACAGAACTTTTTAACTGTATGAGCGGGAGTGCCATCTTCCCAGTGTGGTCTGACTTTTAAATCGGTGTCCCAGAAACCGTTTTCCATGATGTCTTTCATGTTGTTAATAAAAATTTGGTCAGCTTTTGACATATGAATTACCTCGCAATGTAAACATTATAAGAGATAATCTCTTATTCTTAAAGATGAAAAGAATAAGAAAATCTAAACCATGTTAAAAAAGAGCGATACTACCTAATTTTTAATAAAGTAAACACTTTTAATATTTTTTAAAAAAATAGAAAAAGAGTTTATAATATACGTGTATGCACGAACCATTTTATGAAAATAAGAATATCATTGTCGCTGATTTTGATTATCAAGCAGCGCTTTTCTTATTTAAAAACAAACATCCTGATTTAGATATTAAAATCATTTCTCGTCATGAACTGATTAATAAGGTTTCATATTCATTTGCTAAAGATCCAATTCCTTTCCTTTTGGAGAATGGTATCGGTTATAAAAAGGCGAAGAAATATTTAGATATCATTTTGACCGCGGATGTTAGTAAGAATAAAGAACTAACAGATTTATTTAATAAGTTAAATGATAATGGCTATCTTGTGAAAGACGAGTATGGCCTATACGAATTAAAGGGTAGTCATATCTTCTTATTTGAAATGGAACAAGATATTGCTATTCAAGAATTTTTAAAAAGAAGCGGCCTAGCATATAGTTTTCTAAGATTAGAAGGCTTAGACCTTTATAAAAATAACGCTTATATCAGTCCTAATATCATCTACTTTGAAAATAAGATGACGCAGTTCTTCTATATTTTCTCTTGGGTGAGAGATAAAGCTAGAGACAATCCAAATCAAAAGCAAAGAATCATCATCAATGGGGATGAAGACATCTTCTATGTCAAGATCATGTCTGAATTATTCCATATCCCTGTTTGCTATGTAGAAGAAAGACCTTTAATTTCCATTAAAAGTGTTAGAGCTAAAATAAATAAAATCTATAACAGCAAGGCATTTGAATTTACTGATGAAGAATTAGAAGACCAAGATATTAAAGCCTTAAAAGAATTGATTGAATATTATGGATTGAATAAGAGTGATGATTTCTTATTTAGCTACGCTAATTTGTTAGAAATAGTGGCCTCAAAAAATACACGTATCCCAGTAGGGGAAGGTGGTGTGGTTATTTCTAATAAATTTGTCTTTGATCCATCATTCTTCACCTATGTCACTAATTTCAATTCTGATGCCTTTTGTAAAATATACGCGGACGATAATGTCTTATCAGACGCTGAATTAAAAGAAGTTGGCTATAACACTTCGTACACTAAGACGGCAATTGAAAGAAGGAATAAAATCAACTTCTTAAGACATAATAACGTCGCTGTTATTTCACGTGTTGAAAGACACCTTGGCGACAAGATCTTTGATTCTCCATTACTAAATGAAATATGGAAAGGTAAAAAGATTAAATACGAAGATGATTTAGAAATGCCAACATTTACCACTCAAGCGGCATTCCTATATAGCTCCACAATATTAAATAAATCTGGAATTAAATTTGATTCTAATGTTTTCAATGCTTATGACCCATCATTTAAAGGTCTCCATAGTGGCGAAGACTTTAGAAAATCAACCTGGTCAGTAACGGGTTTAGAAAGTTTTATCAACTGCCCATTTAAATATTACTTAACTAAAGTTATTCCTCTAGATAAAAACGATTATTCAAAGAGATTTATCGGCACGGCAATTCATAAGGTATTCGAAAAATTTAATCACATAGATTATGTTTTTGAAGATGCCTTGAAAGAAGGCGAAGAAGCCTACTATAAGGAATTTGATAAAGTTGGCATCACACCAACTCCTAGAGATAAAGCCTTATTAGAAATCTCCCAAACATGGCTTAGAAGATTTATGAAGACCTATCAAAAGGTACAGGGGAACACCAACTTTGTTAAACCAATTGAAGATGACTATGAAAAATCTATCCAGTTCTATTTAGAAGATGAAAATAATGAGACTTATAACTTCTATGGCAAGATTGATAAGATTGTTATTTCTGAAAGTAACGAGCATAAATACTATTCCATCATCGATTATAAAACCGGTATGGAAGACTTTAATCCTTTAGAAGTATTCTTAGGCAAATCTATCCAGTTACCTCTTTATTACTATGCAATCGAAAACAATATCCAACCAAGTCAATACACCCAAGATGGTGAATTTGGTGGTTTCTATATTCAACATGTCTTCTTTAGCACAATCAAAAGTGCACTTAAGGATGTCAATAAACCAACATTATCAGAAAAAAGATTAGCTCAACAATCCCGTTTAGCGGGAATTAATAAAGACTCTGTTTCTTATATCGCCTCAATTGATAGTAGTGCTTTTAAAGATGATGGCTCTCTTAAGAGCAATGGTGGCGACTTATTACAACTTAAACACCAATTTAAAGAAAGCGACTCTGATGAAATTATCATCAGAGATGATGGTATTGGTTTACCTAGATATAACTTAGATGATTTAGTGGATGACGCTAAACACGCGGCGATAAACACTATTCATAGAATATGTGAAGCGGATTTCATCATCCAACCAACCTCATATTCATTATTAGAATTCGACGCCACTAAGACAGTATGCAATAACTGTCCATATCGTCGTGTCTGCTACCGCAGTAAATTTGATGTTAAAGATTATAAAAAAGATGTGCTTAAACATTTTAAGAAAGGAGCTAAATAAGTATGGGCTTTAATAAAGAACAACAATCCGCGATTGACGCTCCGATTAGTAAGAATGTTTTAGTGGCCGCTGGTGCGGGTTCTGGCAAAACTAGAACTCTTGCGGAAAAGGTTTTCACTATCATTGATAAAGGTGAAGTAAAACCAAGTGAATTATTAGTGTTAACATTCACTGATAATGCTGCGCATGAAATGCGTGAAAGAATTATCGCCACATTTAAAGAAAGAGGTAAAGACGATATTGCGGAACAAGTAGCCTCTGCGCATATCCAAACATTTGACTCGTTTGCAAGATTCTTGGCGGTTATGTACGCTGATGCGCTAGGTATTTCATCTAATGTTAATCTTGTTAATAGTGATGTTATATCCGCGAAGAAGAGTGTTTATCTCGATGAAATATTTGATGAATATTATAACGATGATAATAAACGTGAAAGGTTAGTTAAAACATTAGTTAAATTCAATCTAGATTCTGATAGAAATACTAAGAAAGTAATCGTCGATTTATGCAAACAACTAGATAAGCTTCCTTTGGAAAGAAAAGAAGAACTAGTTAATAACTACGAAGAAAAGTTTTTAAGCGACGAATGCTTCAATAAAGTCATTAATGATTTAGTGACCTCTAGTAAAAACATCATCGTCGACACTATCAAGGAAGCATATTTCGTTGAAAAGAATCACGCTGTTCTTGATAGTGATAATCCAGAACTAATCGCTAGTCTATTTAACGATAAATCCGCCTTTAATGTTGATATTCATCTTTGTAATTTCATCTGCGGAGTTAACCAAGAATATTATCAAAAATTAAAAGAAGCCTTACGTTTAAACGGACAAGACTTTGTTAGCAAAATACATGAAATTGCTAATGATAAGAACTTTAAGTTCTCAACGAGTAAGAAGAACCCAACAGGTGATGAAAAAGATAAAGCGGTCTTTGATGTCTTTAAAGGCTTATCTAAGAAGTTAGACATCGTGATGTGTATTGAAGATGTTGACGTAGAAATCAATAAACTTAAATACTTTAAAGATGACATCTCTCTTCTTTTAGAAATCGTCAAAAAGCTTAATAAGAAATTAGATGACTATAAGCGCATCACTAATTCCTTTGAGTTTAACGATATCCTCTTAATGGCGGTCTCTCTTTTAACTAATCCAAAATACAGAGACCAAGCAGTTAAGATTCGTAAACAATTTAAGTTCATCATGGTGGATGAATATCAAGACACTAATGATTTCCAAGAAGCTATTATTGATAGTTTATTATTGCCAAAAGAAGATGGAACAAGTGCGCATCTATTTTGTGTTGGTGACGCTAAACAAGCTATCTATGCTTTTAGAAATTCTAAAGTAGAACTATTTACTAATAGACAAAAGACATATAGTGGTGGTGAAGATAATCAAGTCATTTTAATGCATAAGAACTATCGTTCAGGTAAAAAACTACTTAATGAGATTAACCATATCTTTAAGTTCTATATGACATTAAGTCATGGTGGTATTGATTATGCCTTCGCTAATGAGGGATTAGAATATGATGAAGGACATGGCCCATATTCTAAACTCCCATATGATAACTTTGGTGTATCTCGTATTGTTTCAGTGTCTGGAGAAGATGATGACTCTGCGGAGGATCCTAAAGAATGGGAAGCTGAGGCTATCGCCTCTGATATTAAAAATAAAGTTAAAAATCATTTTAAGATTTATAAACGCACCAAAGATGGTGGTGAACTAGTGGACGCCACTTATGGTGACTTTGTCGTTATTATGAGAAAAGGCACTGGATTTGAAATGTACCAAGATGTCTTTAAACGACTGGGCGTGCCTTTAAACAATAAATTTAAGACTAATCTCAGAGAGATTAATGCTATTTTGTTATTACAATCTCTCGTGGAATTAATTGTTAATGAAATACATCCTATGGAAGATAGTGATAAGGCATTCCTATTTGCCTCTGTCGCTCGTAGTTATATTTATCAATATGACGACCAAACAATCTATGACATCCTAAAGGAACATGATGAAGCGAAGATTGATGAAGACCCAATTATGAAAGATGTGCATCAGTTTATTGAAAATAATAAGGACGTCAGTGCTTATGAATTCTTCATCAATATGATTAATTTTTTTGGTATCGTGGATAAGCTCTGCCTGGTGGGCGATGTTGATGATAACGTCAGTAAGATTGAATCGTTAGGCGCGATTCTAGCCTCACAAGAAAAGATGGGCGATACCTTAGAGGATTTCGTCAGATTCTTAAAAGATATTAATGACTATTCATTAGATTTAAGTGGTGACACTACAATTAAAGTGGATAACGCCGTTGATATGATGACTATTCACGCTTCTAAAGGATTAGAAGGGAAAATAGTGTACCTACCAGTGAGCTTTAATCAATTAACTCAAGGCAATAACGCGGAAAAGCCAGATTATATCTTTGATGAAAAATACGGCATCATTCTTCCTTATTATAATTACGACACTGAAGACGTTGATGAAGACGGTAACATCAAAGATGTTGTCGTGGATACTTTACCATCCATGCTTCTTAAAAATAGTGATAAAGATCCAGAAAGAGATGAACATGTCCGCTTATTCTATGTCGCTTTGACCCGTGCGGAAAATATTGTCTATATCGTTGGGGATAAACCAAGTGGTGATAACAAAAAGAAAGAAACACTCCATGGCATGCTTTCTTACTTACCGCATTATCAAAGAATTGATGAAGGGTATATCGCTAGAAAGATTAAAGAAAAACAAGTTGATCCAGTCCTATATCAGCAATACTTAAAGACTGTTGAAATAATTAAAAATATTAATCTTATGTCCGCGGAAGGCATGGACGCTGATTTATATAGTAAATTATTTAATAAGTATTACACCGATAAACTAACCAAGATATTAGAGCAACAAATCTATGTTTTGCTTAAACCTCTCTTTAGAGAGTTCTATCTAAGATTTAAAGGTATGACTCGTGATCCTATGATGGACGCGACATTCTATGGTTATTACCGTTATAAGAAAGAATTCAAGTCCATTGAAGAACTCGAAGATACCATTAACGAAGACGCTAATGGGACAGTTGATTTAAATATGACCATTAATGATTTTGTTAATGCAGTTATTACTGGAAACTGCGCTTACTTCTATAGCAAAACACAAGCGGCAGCTATGGCAAAATTAACAGAAGAAGAGATACCGTATGGCCTATTTGATATCTTATTACCTGTTTTTGTTAGGGGCTTTGACTGTCAAAAACGTTTCATCTTTGAATCATATGAGAACAAGGATTATCGTGACACAACATTAATCTTTGAAGGTGAAGATGAATATGAAGAAGAAGTTGATGAAGAGGGATACGCTGAAGAAGTGATTAGTAAGATTGACCAATTACCGGTGGATGATTCTATTATTACTTTCCCAACCATCATTAAAGAAAGAGCGAGCAAACAACGCCACTATGATGAAGCAGTGGAAGATGCAATCCCAGATCAAGTCTTAACTCGTGGTGTTTATCTCCATAGACTTATGGAACTCGTGGACTTTGTGAGTAAAGATACTTCTTTCATTAAAAATGAAAAAGACAAGAAACTCATTGATAATGTTTTAAGTAATCCAGTCTTTAATGATTTAGGTAACGCGAAGATCTATAAAGAATATGGTTATTTCGATGAAACATTACAAACAACTGGTTTCATTGACTTACTATATTTCAAAGATGACGAATGCTATATCGTTGACTATAAGTCCCGTTCTATTGATGACGAAGCTTATGAAAGACAGTTAAGAATATACCAACGTAACGTAGAGTTATTATTTAATATTAATAAGGAACACATGCACCTGTATTTATTATCGCTAAGTGAAAACCGTATTAAAGAGGTTCAACCAGAATGAACATTAAAGAATTAATTGTCTATGAAGATAAGTATCTAGTGATTATTAATAAACCACGCGGTCTTTTATCACAGTTTGATGGTAATAAAGATAATCCTTCTTTAGATGTTATGCTTTCTAATTATCTTGGTAAGCAAGCCATGCTTATTAATAGATTAGATAAAGATACATCTGGTTTAATCGTGTTCGCGAAAGACAATAAGAGTGCGACTGAACTCGCTAATATCATTAACGATCATTCAATCGTGGAGAAACATTATTTAACTTTAGTCGCAGGTAACGTTACTGAAGATGGTGTCGTGGACGCCCCTCTTAGAAAAAGCTATGAACGTAAGAAAATGGTTGTGGCTCCTCTTAAAAGTGGTGCGAAGACCGCAGTTACTAAATATTTTGTTAAAGAAAGATATAACGAATATACATTATTAGATGTTCAATTAGTAACTGGCCGCACACATCAAATACGCACACACATGTCATATATCCGTCATCACGTGGTGGGTGATATCAAGTATGGTGACTATAAAGTTAATAACTATTTTAAGAAGGAATTTGGCTTCGAAAATCAGTTTTTACACTCCTATAAACTCATATTTAGGGACATAAAAGGCCCATTTAATTACCTTTCAAATAAGGAATTTATTGCTGAACTATGCCCTGAAATGCAAGAATTATTAAAAAAATTAAATAACTAGTTATTTAAATAAAAAAGTTTAAAATATTTTTAGCAGTCCTATTGACAGAGTGCTAATTTTGGTTATAATGTAGGTGTTAGCAGTCAAAGATGACGAGTGCTAAATATGTAATATAAGGAGGTTGAATTTATGAGAAATTATATTACTAACTATGATCCATTTTTCGACAGATTTTTCCTCAGGGCGAATAACTGCTCCACATCACATATGATGAAGACCGACATCAAAGAAAACAAAAGTGACTATCAAATGTTCATCGAACTTCCTGAAGTGAAGAAAGAGGACACAAGAATCACTCTTGAAAACGGCTATCTTAAAGTCACTGCTACCTTAAATAAGGAAGATGAAAATGACGAAGATTACATCTATAGAGAAAGAAGCTATGGTGAATTCTCCCGTTCATACTATGTTGGTGACACAGTCAAACTTCAAGATATCTCCGCTAAATTAGAGAATGGTGTCTTAACAGTCGACATCAAGAAACGCAGCGAAAAAGAAATTGAAAAAGAACACCTCGTGCAAATCGCATAAAAGGTTTCCCAATAGTACTCCTTTCGCAAAAGCTTAACTAGCTTTTCAAGCCGTGGTTTATGGGACCACGGCTTTTTTTGAAGAAATACCTTAATAGTGGTAAACTACTAGTGAATATAAATTGTCATTAATGACAAAGATAGGACAACATTATGAAAGAAACAAAAGAGTTTCAAACTGAATCAAAAGAACTATTAAATCTGATGATTAATTCTATCTATAGCAATAATGAAATCTTCTTAAGAGAATTAATCAGTAACGCCAGTGATGCAATTGATAAATATCGTTATCAAGCGTTATCTAGCAAAGGTGAAATGCCTTTAAATGAATTTGAAATCAACTTAAGTGTCGATAAAAAGAAAAGAACCATTACCATTTCTGATAACGGTATTGGTATGAGCAAAGAAGATCTTATTAATAACTTAGGCACCATCGCTAAGAGTGGTTCTAAGGATTTTGCGTCTAAACTAAAAGAAGCTAAAGAAAAACAAGATCTCAATATTATTGGTCAATTTGGTGTTGGCTTCTATAGTGCCTTCATGGTGGCTTCTAAAATTGAAGTCTTAACTAAGACATATAATGGCCAAGGTTATTTATTCACCAGTGATGGTCAAGAAAGTTACACAATTGAAGAAAAAGATAAAGAAACAGTAGGTACCGAAATCACTATCTACTTAAAGAAATCTTCTAAAGAAGTAGATTATGATTCTTATCTTGAACAATATAAGATTAAAAACCTTGTTAAGAAATATAGTGACTATATCCGTTACCCAATTAAGATGATGGTCACTAAGAGCGAACAAGTATTAGATAAAGATGGTAAACCTGTTGAAGGTAAATACGAAGATAAGCAAGTCTTAGAAACACTTAACTCTATGATTCCTTTATGGAAGAAGAACAAGAACGAAGTAACAGATGAAGACTTAAATGAATTCTATAAGAATAAATTTAGTGATTATGAAAATCCATTAGCCTCTTTATTCGTGAGAGTAGACGGCAAGATCACTTATGATGCCTTGTTATTCATCCCAAGTCATATTCCATATAACTTATATAGTGATTCTTATGAAAGAGGCTTACAGTTATATAGCAAAGGCATCTTTATCAAAGATAAATGCCAAGAATTAATCCCAGATTACCTAAAATTTGTTAAAGGTTTAGTGGATTCTGGTGACTTCTCACTTAATATCTCTAGAGAAATGCTTCAACAATCACCAATCATGCAAAAGATTAGTGAAAATGTCGAAAAGAAGATTGTCGATAAATTAAAAGATATTAAGAAGACAGACTTTGATAAATATGTCACCTTCTGGAAGAGCTTTGGTGAACTTATTAAATATGGCATCTATAGCACTTATGGTGCGAAGAAAGAATTATTGCAAGATGCCTTAATCTTCCACTCACTCAATAACGAAGATAAATACATCTCTTTAGCGGACTATAAAGAAAAGATGGCTAAAGATCAAAAGTATATTTACTTCGTCAGTGGTGAAAACTTAGATGCGATTAAGTTATTACCTCAACTTGAGAAATATCGTAAAAATAATGTAGACGTGCTATTACTTGATCAAAAGATTGATGAATTCGCTATCATGATGTTACATGATTACGACAAAGTCGAATTCAAATCCATTAGTGATGAATCTGCGAATGAAGTCAGTAAAGAAGAACAAGAAAAGATCGATAGTGTGACCGCGGATAATAAGAGACTCTTTGATACATTAAAAGAAGCTCTCGCGGGTAAAGTTAACGATGTTGTTGTTTCTTCTAAACTCGTAGACGCTCCTGTATGTGTCTCCACGAAAGATGGTTTATCTCTAGAAATGGAAAAGACACTCAATGAACAACCGGGTGCTGAAGATACAGTTAAAGTGGAAAAGATTTTGGAATTAAATCCAAACCATCCATTATTCGAAGCCTTTACTAAGGTTCAAAACGATGATGAATTAGTGAAGAACTACGCTAGTGTGTTGTATGAAGAAGCTATGCTCCTTGAAGGTAGAGAAATCGTTGATAAGAAAGCCTTTGTGGACAAAATTAATGAATTGTTCATTCGCGCAATGAAATAAGATTCCTCGTTATATTAAAACCAAACAAGTCTGCAGGAATGCAGGCTTTTTGTTTCATTCCTTTATGCCATAATTTATAATAAAAGCAAGGAATAGACATGAAAAAAATTCTTTTATTAGTCCCCGCTTTATTTGCTATTTCAGCGTGCAAAACCACCTTGCCTCCTCCAATCTATGCCTTTGGTCATGACAATGGCTTTGGTGTAACCGTGACGCATTTAAAGGATGAGAATAAGTTTGAAGTCCTATTAAAAAAGAAACAGAAATGCTTTTGCTTTTCTTCTTTCATGGTTGGGACAAACGAAACCAAACTTCCAGAATTAAAAGAAATGTTCACTCTTTCTGATACTGGAGAAGAAACTGTCAAACTCGATGATTTAGGCTACTATGTCTTTGAGAAAGTTCTTGATGAAAGAACAATTTCAATAAAATATGATGAATCAATGCGTAGCGAAATAGTGGACTCAGCGCGCACTATTTATATGACCATTAATTCCTACACATTTAGTAATAGAGTTATTAATTCTAGTAATAATAGTTACTAAAAGTTTAAAATGTCTTTTTACAAAAAATGTCTGCATAAATGCAGGCTTTTTTGTTTATGTTTTGTAGCAAAAGTTTACTAACTTGTCATTTGAAGTGAGGGTGCGCATTTGCTATAGTATAAACGCATGCGTTATACACACTAAATTATTGTCGGAATCTAATTTTTGTGTACTAACAATTACATAGTTATGAGAGAAAGGAGTTTTTACTATGTTTAATTTACCTATCTTAGAGTCATGGCTAGATAAGGAAGTAACAGCCGGCTATACTTGGGGTAATATCCTTGAGTATTGGTGGATCGGCTTAATCATCATCATAGTGGCAGCAGTAGGCTTGGTCGGAAGTTTTGTGCTGCTCAAATTAGTCTTCGGTAAAATGAGATTTAAAGAAGGCGATCAAGAAGCATTTAACAATTATAAGAATGCTCCTAAAGCAGAAAAGAAAGCAGTGGCAAAAGCAGCTGCTAGACCGGTTAGAAATGTTATTTTATGGAATAACATGAGACGCTGGTTAATTCCAGTGGTATGTGTTGCTGCGCTTATTATGGCGCCAGTCACATCGTTCTTGCCAACCGCTGCATTTGCTAACTTAATGTTCACTCTTCGTGGTAGTCACGTCAAAATTATTGACACTGAAACATCAAGACAAGCGGCTAAAGAAGCAGAAAAGAACGTTGTTGTCATTCAAGAAGAAGGCACAGTCTTACTTAAGAATAAAGACAAAACCTTACCATTAAACCTTGAAACAAATAAGAAAATTAACATTTTTGGTTCATGTGCTTATGGTTTATTCTTCAATAATGGTGGTTCTGGTGCATTCCAAACCGATGGACGTGTCGATGGTTTTGAAAGAACAGCGGTTAAATTAGAAGAAGCACTTGTTGAAGAAGGCTTTGAAATTAATGATAACCTCTTTAACTTAGTTAAGAATTACTATAACGGTAAGAAAGTTTCCGTTGCACACAGTGATTACAAGATTTTCTGTGGTATTAACACATTCGGTTATCCAGAAGTCGTTCCAACAGGTTATGGTGCAACATTAGATCCGATTGATTATGAATTACCTGTTTCTGCCTATGAAACAGCTTTTAGCGAATTAGGCGGTAAAACCGCATTAGAAGACGCCAAAGAGTTCTCAGACACCGCAATCTTCGCTATTACAAGACACGGCACTGAAAGTGCGGATATGAATTATGCTGAACTTAAGCTATATGCCGCTGAAGAAGCAGCGATTCAAATGTTGAAAGATAACTTTAGTAAAGTTATCATCTTATTAAATATTCCAACAGTTATCGAATCTAGATTCTTAGATGACGATGAAATTAGCGCAGCATTATATATTGGCCACCCAGGTTTAACAGGCACAAGAGCTGTTGCTGAAATCCTTTCTGGCAAAGTGAACCCATCTGGTCACTTAGTGGATACCTGGCCATATAGCGTCAAGAGTGCTCCATCTTACCAATGCTTTGGCAACGATAGTACATTAAGATACACATCTGGTGAAGCTAGTGGTGCAAGATTTACTAACTATGTTGAAGGCATTTATGTTGGCTATCGCTATTATGTTACACGCGGCATGGTCGATAGAGATGAAGGCTATACTTACGAAGATGAAGTCCAATATTCATTTGGTCATGGTTTATCGTATACGACATTTGACAAATCCATCGTTGAATACAAAGTAGATAAAAACAAACAAAAAGTCGAAGTTACTGTTGAAGTTAAGAATACCGGTAGTGTCGCAGGTAAAGATGTTATCCAGCTTTATACACATGCTCCATATACCCCAGAGGGTATTGAAAAATCATGGTATTCTTTAACAGCATTCCAAAAGACAAATATCATTGAACCAGGTGAATCCAAGAACTATAAATTAGAATTCAGTTTCAGAGATATCGCTTCATGGTCCAAAGAAAAAGGTCACTATGTTTTAGAAAAAGGTGACTATGAATTCTCCGTTAGAGAAAACGTTTGGGATTTAGCACAAACCTCTGTTGCTGGTAGAGAAAACGTTAAGGCGATGAATCTTGCTGAAGATATCGATTTCTTAACAAGCTATCAAACAGGTAAAGAATATGAAAACATTTTTGAAGATGTTGAATTAGGTGGCGGTGCAGAACCAAATACATATTTATCTCGTAATGACTTTGCCGGTACATGGCAAAATAAAGCCGATATTCCATTGGCGTCTCATCCAGATGAAGCACATTTTCCAGGTGGTTCAAGTAACACCACTGGTTCTGGTTCATTCACTTTCCAAGACAACCAAATTGATGAAGAAGTAAAAGAACAAGAAGTGGCCGGTGATTTAACACTTAGAGATCTTAAAGATGCCGCGTGGGATGATCCACGTTGGGAAGACTTATTAAGTCAATTATCATACGCTGATATGGATAAACTTATCGAATACGGTGGTTTCCAAACCGCTAGTGTCGACAGCATCGAAAAGACTCAAACCCTCGACTATGATGGTCCAAGTGCGGCTTTCCACTCTGGTACAGGTCACCCAAGTGAAGTTATCGTTGGCTGTTCCTGGTCCACAGACGTCGCAAGAGTTATGGGCGAATCTATTGGCCGTGAAGGCGCTGCTCGTGGTATGACTGGTTGGTATGCTCCTGGTATTAATACTCACCGTTCACCATTTGGTGGCCGTAACTTTGAATACTATTCAGAAGATCCATTAATCTCTGGTTTAATGGCGGGTCATACAGCACAAGGTATGGCTAAATATGGTGTTTATACATACGCCAAACACTTCTTCTGCAATGATCAAGAAAACTATCGCTCTGGTGTCTTTGTTTGGGCAACCGAACAAGCATTACGTGAAATCTATGCACGTGGCTTTGAAATCTATGTTGATTTAGGCGGTATTGGTATCATGTCCGCTTATAACTGCATCGGTTCATGGTGGTGTGGTGGTAGTAAAGCTGCTTTAACAACTCTTTTAAGAGAAGAATGGGGCTTCCATGGTGTCGTCGTTACTGACTACGCAGGCAGTAACTATATGGCCACAAACATTGGTTTAAGAGCTGGCAATGATATGTGGTTAACGCCAGATAAATTAAGCACAGAATTAAAACCAAGTAGAGTTCGTACACAATGCCCACATGATGGCGCTATTCTTGCTAGAAGAGCGGCTAAGAACATCCTCTTTGCATGTGCACACTCCAACAACGTTTGGAATGACGAAGACTACGCTGCTGTTGGCATCCCAGAAATTAAAAAAGCTGGCGATGGTCACTAGTCTATAAGATAGTTTTTATGAACCCCAATTCCTTTATGGATGCGGGGTTCTTTCTTTGAGAAGAATAATGTGCTAATCTTAATTAGAACTTTTAAATAAATTTAAATATAAACCCTCAAAAGGAGTTTTTTATGAAAAGAAAATATCAAGACATCCTTGATCAATTAACCTTGAAAGAAAAGGCTAGTTTAATCAGTGGTAAAGATTTCTGGCAAACAGTCAACATTGATAGAGTCGGCATTCCAAGCGCTTTCTTAAGCGATGGCCCTCACGGAGTGAGAAGACAAGCCGCTGCTGCTGACCATTTAGGCTTGAATGCTTCAATACCAGCAACATGTTATCCAACCGCCGCCACAATGGCGAATTCTTGGGATCCTGAATTAGGCGAAGAATTAGGCAAAAGATTGGGCCAAGAAGCCGCAGTTCAAAAAGTTAATATCCTTTTAGGCCCAGGCCTTAATATGAAAAGAAGTCCACTTTGTGGACGTAACTTCGAATATTTCTCTGAAGATCCATATCTCGCAGGTAAAATGGCCGCGGGATATGTTAGAGGTATTCAATCTAATGGTATTTCTGCTTGCGTTAAACACTTCGCGTGTAATAACCAAGAAGAAAATAGAATGGCTCTCGATAGTATTGTCGATGAAAGAACATTTAGAGAAATCTATTTGACCGCTTTTGAAATCGCCGTTAAAGAAGGCAAGACCAAGAGCATCATGTCTTCCTATAACTTAATAAATGGTAAATACGCAAACGAGAATGAACACTTACTCGTGGATATCCTTAGAAAAGAATGGGGTTATAACGGCTTAGTGGTCACTGACTGGGGTGGCAATAATGATGGTGTAGCGTCTTTAAGCTGTGGTAACCAATTAGAAATGCCTGGCACACCAGATAGACCAGAAGAAGTTATAAAAGCCGTTGAAAATGGTGAATTAGAAGAATCTGTTCTCGATGACTGCGTTGATAAATTATTAGAAACAGTTTTTGACACTATGGAAAATGGTGTTAATAAAGCACCTGAAAAGTTTGATGTTGAAGAACACCATGCTGCTGCACAAAGATTCGCGGAAGAAAGTGCTGTTCTTTTAAAAAACAATGGTATCTTGCCACTAGCAAAAGATAAGAAAGTCGCCTTTATTGGTGATTTCATGTTTTTACCAAGATACCAAGGCGCTGGTTCATCCATTGTTAATCCAACAAAGCTAGATAACACAGTGGATTTATTACCGATTTCTGGTTTTGAAGTCGTTGGTATGGCCAAGGGCTTCAATAGATATGGTAAGAAAAAGAAGAAACTACGCAATGAGGCTATCGAACTCGCTAAGAAAGCAGATGTTGTCGTTATGTATCTTGGCTTAGATGAAGTAACTGAAGCCGAAGGCTTAGATAGACAAAACTTACATATCGAAAATAACCAATTAGAACTTATCAAAGATATCAAAACTTTAGATAAAGAAATCGTTGTGGTTTTATCTTGTGGTAGTGCGGTTGAAATGCCGTTTATCGATGACGTCTCCGCTGTTTTACATTGCTACCTCAACGGTCAAGCAGGTGCAAAAGCGGCTTTAAATATTCTTTCAGGTAAAGTTAATCCTTCTGGTAAATTATCTGAAACCATCCCATTAGCGTTAGAGGATGTCGCTAGTAGTGATAACTTCCCAAGCCATACAAGAACAATTGAATATCGTGAAGCATATGGTATTGGTTATAGATACTTCGATATCTCACAAACACCAGTTAGATTCCCATTCGGTTTTGGCTTAAGCTATACAACCTTCGAATATAAGAACCTTGTTGTTAACGACAATGGCGTCGAATTTGAAATTACTAATACCGGTAAAGTTGATGGTAAAGAAATTGCTCAACTTTATGTTGGCTTAAAAGGTAGTGCGGTCATTAGACCAGCTAAAGAATTAAAAGGCTTTGTTAAAGCCTTCTTAAAAGCAGGTGAGACTAAGAAAGTTAGTATCCCATTTGATGATAAGACATTTAGATATTTCAATACCGCGACTAACAAGTGGGAAATTGAAAATGGTGTCTATGATTTATATGTTGCCGCATCTATCGATGATGTCCGCTTAGTGGGCTCAATTAATCAAATCGGTACCACAGATGTAGTGCCATATAACAAAGAAGATTTACCACATTACTTTGAAGGTAAATTAAGAGACATCCCAGATGAAGAATTTGCTAAAATATTAGGCCATGAAATTCCTGATGGCGCTCTTCCTTTCTATAAGAAAAATAGAATGGTTATCGACTATAACACCACATTCAGTGAATTACGCTATTCTAAGCGCTGGATTGGTCGTTTAGTGGGTAAAGCTATTCCTTGGTTCACAAGAGTCCTTACAAAGATGGGAAATCGCGTTTTAGCGAACACTCTTATTATGGGCGTTGTCCATCAACCAATGAGAGGCATGTCTAGATTCTCTAATGGTGGTCTACGTATGAGCCAACTAGATGGCTTAATCATGATCTTCAATGGTCACTTCTGGAAAGGTTTACATCACTTCAATAAAGAAGGCCGCAAATACAAGAAACTTGCCAAAGCGGAAAAGAAAGCCCAAAAAGAAGCTGAACAACAACAGCAATAAATAAAAGAGTCGCCGTTTGGCGATTCTTTTTTACACTTTATAAACCGCGACTAAGGTCTTTTCAACTTTTGCGGTGCTTTCGTCGTTCATCAATGTTCTTTCAAACGTGATGTTTTTGTTGGTTAAACAAGTTTCTAATATGAATAAGAAGATTCCGATGTCGATGCGATTATAATACATCACCTGATTGATAGGCATAATGCCTCTTTTGCCTGGTTTCTTATAACGATAGATTAATAATTCACTATTTTTATTTTCGACGTACCATGGCTGCGTATTGCAGGCACTTGGGGCAAATCTAACTATGTTAGTAACATCATCAATGCTTTCACCAGACCAAATGTCCTCTAATAACTTTCTTTTTGACTTAAACATATCTTTTCTGAAGTTATTAACGGGCATGCGCTTAAAGGCAAGCATAATGACATATTTTAAGCCGTTATTTCTTACTTCCTTTGGTTTACCAATACCAAACCATAAAGCGCCCAGTCCAATAGAATTAAGATATAAATCAATTTGCTCACCAATATAACCAATATTTCTTAAATATTCGCCTTTAGACTCACTATAGAATAGGACACAGTAGTCCGCGCCTCTATGGCATGTAGTTTCTTTTTCAGGAACGATGATGATTTCGGTCTTGATGTCATCGTAAAGAGGTTTAACTTCTTTGATAAAGTTATTAACTAGTTTTAAATCCTCTTCAGTGGTGACTTCTCCCACAATGAAGAAGTGGAATGATTTTCGTTTAAATATTGCTTCGTAGTAATTCATGTTAACTATGTTAATTAAATAAATTTTAAATGTAAAGCAAAGAAAAACGCTCCCATTACTGAGAGCGTCATTCTATATTCCTAAGAACTTATTTTCTTGGGTTTTTGATATTGGCTTGAGCAGCGGCTAATCTAGCGACTGGCACACGGAATGGAGAGCAGGAGACATAGTCCAAACCGACTTTGTGATAGAATTCGATAGATTTTGCATCGCCACCTGTTTCACCACAGACACCAACGTGGAGGTCTGGGCGGGTGCCACGGCCTAACTTGACGGCTAATTGGACTAATTTGCCAACACCGTTTTGGTCTAAGGTCTTGAATGGATCTTCTTCAAAGATCTTTGTTTCGTAATAAGCTGGTAAGAATTTGCCGGCATCATCACGAGAGAAACCAAATGTCATTTGTGTTAAGTCGTTTGTACCAAAGCTGAAGAATTCAGCATCTTTAGCGATTTCATCAGCGAGTAATGCCGCACGTGGGATTTCGATCATGGTACCAACGTGATATTGCATTGCTAAACCGGAATCAGCGATTAACTTATCAGCGGTTTCGCAGATGATCTTCTTAACGAAGGCTAATTCTTTTTCTTCAAGTACTAATGGAACCATGATTTCTGGCTGCACTAAGGTACCTGTCTTTTTGCTGACGTTGATAGCGGCTTTAACGATAGCAGTTGTTTGCATATTGCAAATTTCTGGATATGTGACCGCTAAACGGCAACCACGGTGACCCATCATTGGGTTAGCTTCGTGGAGTTCAGCAATTCTATCTTTAACATCAGCAACGCTTAATTTGAGAGCGTCAGCTAATTCTTTAATGAGTTCTTCTTCTTGTGGTAAGAATTCGTGTAGTGGTGGGTCTAATAAACGAACGTTAACGTTGAATGGTAACATTGTTTCATAGAGGGCTTCGAAGTCAGCTTGTTGCATTGGTTCGATTTCGGCTAATGCAGCTTCACGATCTTCAACTTTATCAGCAAGAATCATCTTTCTCATTGAGAAGATTCTGTCTTTAGCGAAGAACATATGTTCTGTACGGCAGAGACCGATACCTTCAGCACCGAAGATTCTAGCTTGTTTAGCATCTCTTGGTGTATCAGCATTTGTTCTAACTTTAAGGGCTCTATATTGGTCAACCCAAGCCATTAATCTACCGAAGTAACCAGCGGTTAAATCTGGTTCAACTGTCTTGATTTCACCTTCGTAGATTTTACCTGTACTACCATCTAAAGAGATGGTGTCTTTATCGGTGTACACTTTATCACCAATGGTGAGTGTACGTTTTTCTTCATCGATAACAGCAGCGGAGCAACCACAGACGCAGCATTTACCCATACCACGGGCAACGACAGCGGCGTGTGATGTCATGCCACCACGCATTGTAAGGATACCTTGAGCGGCAACCATACCAACGATATCTTCTGGAGATGTTTCGGCTCTAGCTAAGATAACTTTTTCACCAGCGTTCTTTCTGGCTTGAGCTTCTTCAGCAGTGAAAGCGATTTTACCTGTACCTGCACCTGGGCCAGCTGGCAAACCAGAGGCGATTGGTGTTTTCTTGGCTAAGTCGTCTTTATCAAAGCCTGGTAATAATAATTTATCAAAGCTGACTGGATCGATTCTTAAGACAGCTTCTTTTTCATCGATTAAACCTTCGTCGACTAAATCGCAAGCGATTTTTAAAGCAGCGGCTGGGGTTCTCTTACCATTACGTGTTTGTAAGAAGTATAATTTACCGTCTTCAACGGTGAATTCCATATCTTGCATATCACGGTAGTGGTTTTCCATTAATTTAATGGTCTTGACGAATTGTTCGTAAACTTCTGGCATACGAGCTTTTAATTCATCGATGTGGAGAGGTGTACGGATACCCGCGACAACGTCTTCACCTTGAGCGTTTGGTAAGTATTCAGCGGAGATGACTTTTTCACCTGTACCTGGGTTACGTGAGAACGCAACACCTGTACCTGATGTTTCACCCTTGTTACCGAAAGCCATGGATTGAACGTTAACAGCAGTGCCCCATGAATATGGGATGTTGTTCATCATACGATAGACGTTCGCTCTTGGGTTGTCCCAGCTTCTGAAGACGGCTGCGACAGCTTCCATTAATTGAACTTTTGGATCACTTGGGAATTCTTCACCGAATGTCTTTTTGTAGTATTCTTTGTATTTAGCCACTAATTCTTTTAATTGTTCAGCAGTGACTTCTGTGTCTAATTTGTAGCCATTCTTTTTCTTTAAGTCATCTAACATCTTGTCCATATCATCACGTGGGTGACCTTTAGCGATGTTGGTGAACATAAGAATGAAACGACGATAGCTATCCATTGCGAAACGTTCGTTATTTGTTTCTTTAGCAATCGCGGCACATGTTGTTTCGTTTAAACCTAAATTTAAGATGGTATCCATCATACCCGGCATACTGACTCTCGCGCCAGAACGCACAGACACTAATAATGGATTCTTGCTTCCACCAAATGTCTTGCCTGTTTTCTTTTCAATGCCTTTAACAGCTTCGAAAATTTGATCGACGACAAATGCTGGGATTTCTTTGCCACTTTCATAGTAGAGTGTGCAAGCTTCGGTTGTGATTGTGAAACCTTCTGGAACTGGGACACCAATGTGGCTCATTTCCGCTAAGCCGGCACCCTTACCGCCTAATAATTCTTTTCCTAAACCATAGGCTTCATCGAAAGGGTAGACATATTTCTTTTCTGCCATAATAATCCTCCTGCAGGTCTATGTGAGTCTCCTCACAGCGCTTAAATATTATCATACATACGCAAATAAGCATACTTTTTTCTAAAAAAAGTGCTACTTCACTCATTTTCGTATAAACTATATAGAAAGAATGGACTTTGTCGTATTTGGGAGAAACAAACATGAAAAACAATCCATTAGTACTAACACTAGACTTTGGAACACAATCTGTCAGAACCGCTTTAATTAATAAGTCTGGTGAAATAGTATACCTATCAAAAAAAGCTTATAAACCTATATCATTTGCTCTTAAAACTGGTTATGCAGAGCAATTTGCAGATTTCTATTGGGACAATTTAGTCGAATGTCTAAAGAAACTCAGCAAAGAATGCGTTGAGAATTTTGATGACATTGTCGGTATGACTGTTACCACATTTAGAGATTCCGCTGTTTTGCTTGATGAAAACAACAAACCATTAAGACCAGTCATCTTATGGATGGATCAACGTTTAGCGGAAGCAAGAGAAAAACTTCCAGCTATCCATCGCTTTTTGTTCAAACTCGTGGGCATGAAGGATGCGATTGATATGAACCGTACCCGTACCGTAGCGCATTGGATTAAAGAAAACGAACCAGAAATTTGGGCAAAAACTAAAAAATACGTTAATATCTCAACTTATATCAACTATCGCCTTACAGGCGAATTAGCGGATTCACCTGGTGGTTTAACAGGTCACTATCCATTGAATTACAAAAAATCCGAATGGTACAAAGAAGGTGCGATGAAAGGCAGAATCTTTGGTATTCCAAATAGAATGCTTCCTCGTGTTGTTAAACCAGGCGAAGTCATTGGTAAATTAACTGATGAAATCGCTAAAGAATGTGGCTTACCAAAAGGCCTTAAACTCATTGCCACTGGTAGCGACAAAGGCTGTGAAACAATCGGCTTAGGTTGTTTAACTCCAGATATTGGTGCTTTATCTTACGGTACTGCGTGCACAATTGAAGTGAGCAATCCAAAATACCACGAACCAGAACCATTCTTACCTGCATACGCTGCTGCGGTCCCGGGCTTATACAACCTAGACGTGCAAATCTACCGTGGGTATTGGATGCTTAGATGGTTCGCTAGTGAATTCGCAAGTGAATTAGAAAAAGAAGCTAAAGAGAAAGAAAAACCAATCGAAGCAATTCTTGACCAATGGATTAACGATGTCCCTGTTGGTAGTGATGGTTTGATTCTTCAACCATACTGGGGACCAGGCTTAGCTAGACCATTAGCAAAAGGTGCGATGGTGGGCTTCTCAAGTGTCCATACACGTAAACACATCTACCGCGCTATCGTGGAAGGCATTGCATTCGCTCTACGTGAAGGCCTAGAAAGCATTCAAAGAGCACAAAAACAAAAAGTTAAATCGTTAAGAATCTCTGGTGGTGGATCACTAAGTGATGAAATCTGTCAAATTACCGCGGATATCTTCGGCTTAGAAATCGCTAGAGTGCAAACAATAGAATCTACATCATTAGGCGCTGCTGTGGCGACATTTACCGCAGTTGGTGAATTCAAAGATGTTCACGATGCAGTAGCACATATGACCAACATCTCCAATGTGTTCAAACCAAATATGGAAAATCACAAGAGATACGACCAAATCTATAAGGAAATCTACTTGAAGATTTATCCAAGATTGAACCCATTGAATAGATTGATAAATAAATTATTCAAGAGGTAACTATGCAGAACTTTGTCTTAATTTCCCCAAACTTCCCAGACACCTATTACATGTTCGCAGAAGCATTGAAAATTAACGGCTTCCGCGTCTTGGGTATTGGCGACTGCCCATATGAACGTTTAGCGTGGGAACTTAAGACATGTTTAGATGACTATTACTGCTGTAGTAGTTTGGAAAATTTCGAAGAACAAAAGAATGCTGTTCAGTTGTTCACCGATAGATATGGGCAGATTGATTACCTTGAAAGTAATAATGAGTATTGGCTCAGTAGAGACGCTGAACTAAGACAAATTTTTAATATTCCAAATGGCGTTAGACCAGAAGAATTAAAGTACTGGCAACACAAATCATTGATGAAAGAACTCTACCGTAAAGGTGGTGCGAAAGTTGCTGATTACGTGATGGTGACAGATAAAGAATCTGTTCTTAAGTTTATTGAAAAGGTAGGTTATCCTGTTTTCATCAAACCTGATATCGGCGTTGGTGCTGCTGGTGACTATAAAATCGAAAATGAAGCGGACTTAGATAACTTCTTTAACACAAAAGAATCTTGGATCACCTATATTTGTGAACAATTCCTTTATGGTGACATTATTTCATTTGATGGCATATGTGATAGCAATAGCAACGTTGTTTTCTGCGCTTCTAACTTCTTTCCACCTTCTGTCGCGGATGTTGTTAAGGAAGGTAGAGACCTTTTCTATTACACATTAAAGAAAGTACCAAACGATTTATTAGAGATTGGCCAAAACGTTGTTAGAGCTTTTGGCGTGAAGAAAAGATTCTTCCATCTTGAGTTTTTTAGGTTAAGTAAGGCAGCGAAAAATGTCGGTGTTAAAGGCGATATTGTCGCTCTTGAAACTAATATGAGACCAGCGGGTGGCTTCACTCCTGATTTAATTAACTTCTCACAATCCGTTAACTGTTATCAAATCTGGGCGGACGTCATGGCGTTTGATGAAAATAAACAAGATTTAAATATGACTAAATACTACGCGGCATGCGCTTCACGTAGAAACGGTGTTTGGTATCAACATAGTGATAGTGAAATCTTTGCTAAATATCGTAATCAATTATCCGCGGATGGCTATTACCCACACGTGTTAAGTGGGGCGATGGGTGATCGCTTCTTTATGGCGAAGTTAAGCACTTTAGAAGAAGTTGATGAATTTAGAGAATTCGTGGAATCGAGACTATAACATGGACGAATATACATCTAGAAGACGCAAAAGAAGGAGCAGATACTTCACTGGAGAGGACATTGATATGCTCCGTGAGCGGGAAAGAGAAAGAAAACGCGACAATCACAGGAATATTTGCGACACTAACATCGATGGTGCTTAATCGCAAATGTTACAACTGTAAACCATTTGTAATTATGAGGTAATCACTTAATACTAGTCATTACCTTTTTTATTTGCAAAAATACACTTATCGGGAGGCATACTATGGCTAAATATCAAATTTTTACCGACTCAAGTTCTGACTTAACTCCAGAACTAAGAAAACAAAACAACATTGATTACTTCCACTTCGGTTTAGTCGTTGATGGCGTTGAATACCGCGCGGACATCGACTGGAAAGATTATACCTGTGAAGAATTCTATGGTTGGCTCAAACAAGGAAAGAAAGTTAAAACAACTCAAGTTTCTCTAGAAGAAGTTCTTAATAAGGTTCGTCCATACTTTGAAAAGGGCATTGATGTTATCTATTTCGCGTGCTCACACAAATTAACAGGTTCTATGAACCTCTTCTTGCTCGCTAGAGAACAATTATTGGAAGAATTCCCAGAACGTAAAATGATTGGTGTTGAAACATTAACATCTAGCTTCGCTTTAGGTATCTTCACAATGGACGCTGCTAAAAAGCAACAAGAAGGTTTATCAATTGAAGAATTAGAAAAATGGGCCTTAGAAAGACGTTATTTCTATCAATTCTACGCGACAGTTGATACCTTAACTTATTTAAAGGCCGCTGGCCGTATTAAAGGTACCGCTGCTTTCTTTGGCAACATCATCGGTGTTAAACCAATCTTTATTTCTGATAGAGAAGGTAATAACTTAACAATCGAAAAAGTTAAAGGCACAAAGGCTTCATTAAACGCTATCTTCGAACACGCTAAAGAAGATATGACAGAAGAAACCGATGCAATCTATGTTGGTCAAGGTGACTGCATGGATCGTGCGTTACTTCTCAAACACAGAATTGAAGAAGAACTCAAAGTTAAATGTGAAATTATTCCAATTGGACCAATTGTTGGTACATCATGTGGCCCAGGCATCATTGCTACCTTCTTACGCGGTAAAGAAGTTACCCGTTATGAAGGTGATGGTAAATAATATAACTAAATACTTATAAAGGCGCCTTAATTTGGACTAGTCAACAAAAAGTAGACAGTTCAAAAAAGGCTCAATACCCCATGTCAGTTTTGTACTGATGTGGGGTTTTGTATTTAAGACAATGCATTGCACGTGCATATAACATTAATTAAAAATAAAAATATGTCTTTTTGCATCTGGTTTTCTTAGTGGTCTTTGCGATTTGCATGGCATTTGTAAAATGGTTAGCATCCCGAACCTTAGCGCTAACAAATAGGTGCTTTTTTGTTACAAAGCAAATCTTTACAAAAACCATACCCAATGTTCGTGTTTTTCTCTTAACAATAAACCAAAATTTGAGTGTATTTAAAGCAAGCAAAAAAAGATGCTTAATAACATAATCGTCATAGAAAAAAGAACAAAATAATCATTTTTTTACAAAGCAAAATGTTTCGATTAATAAAAGACAATTTTGCGATTTCTATCATTTTTAGGCGCGGAGGACACTTGTTTAGTATATTTTTTGTGCTAAGATAGGTATGCGTTCAGTTCGTAAAAAGAAAGAAGGAAATCATATGAAACTTAAACGACTAATGTTGTGCTTAAGCACTTTAGTTTTAAGCACCTCAGCAATGCTTACAGCATGTAATTCAAAAGGCAGTGGCGAGGAATTAACTCGTGTGAAGAAAATCGTCGCCGAAGCCGAAAAAATGTCTAGAGATGACCTTTTCAAAAAAGCCGCCGAAGAAATCGGTGACAAGACATTCCACTGGTATGCTACATCTAGCCGTGGTGGTAAGGTTAAAGACAAATTCGTTGAAGAACTCAACAAAGTTAGACCATCTGGCGCTAAAGAAATCTCTGTTGATCAAATCGATTACCAAACAACAGTCGATGGTAAGATCTACACATTCTTAAACGCAGAAATCGAATCTAACAAACCAGTGACAAGTGGTGCTCTCTTACAAGACGGTTACCAACTTCAAACTAAAGGTATCGAAAAAGGTTACGTCAACTACATTCCAAAAGAATGGAATGAAAAAGAGGGCGTTAACAAAGAACGTGATGCAAATCCATTCTCATTACAATTCCAATTCAAAACATGGATGTACAACAACAAAGAAAAGAACGTGGAAATCGATAACGTTTGGGATTTCGCTAAAGAAGGCGTCACCATTGACACAATGGATCCAACAAACGAAAACGTTAACATGGACTGGCTCATCCAACTCACATCCGATGACAACTGCAAGTTATTAAAAGAAGCTTTCGAAGATAAGACAAATTCTTCCGGTTTAGATAAGAAAGCTTTAGAAAAATATGCAAGCTACGGTGGTGATCGTTCATACGCGTTCTTATTCATCGAACGTTTCATTAAGAACGCTACATTCTATGCTGATGACGGTGCTGCTCTTAAAGCATTCGTCGCTGCTCCAGGTCACGCTGCATGGATTGTTTATTCCAAGATTCAAAACGTTGAAGAATCTGCTCAAGTTACAAAGAAAGACATCGTTATTGCTGCTTTAGGTGACAAACACTCTGATGGCAAGAACCCAACACTTGCTATGAAGGGTTTCGGTGGCTTCATGTATAAGCATTACTTAATGCTCATGCCAGATAGCCCACTCCCATGGACAACATGTGCTTTCATTAACTTCTTATCCACAACTAAAGTTGGCTACTCCAAGTGGTCAGGCGACGTTGGTGACTATCCAACATATGGTGAAGAAATCAACCAAGACCGTTCAATGAACGGACATGGAAGCGTTGGTGAAGATGGCAAATGGGCCGTTGATAGTTCTAAACCAAACGAATTCCCATGCTTAAATGACCCAAGCGCTAAATGGTGGATTGACACTGCTAAATCAACAGTCGAAACACCAAGCTACATTGGTACATACTACAACACAGTTGCTGCATTCATCATGCAACAAATCGCTGCAAAGAAATAAAATAACTAGTCACACCCTAGGTCGGCAAGCTCTTCACGGGCTTGCCGCTTTGTGTGGCTGATAAATTATAAGGAGAGATCTTTATGTCAGCTGCATTCACAAACAAAGAAAGAACTCCGTTTTTTAAAGTTGTTCGCCGTGGTGCAACAAAAACATTTACATTCTTAGGCGTTCCTGCAAACTCCATTTTAATTATGTTTGCAGTTATTCTTTTGATTTTAAATGTTTTCCCTTTTATTTCTCTTTTAGTATCTTCACTCACTGCTTCTGGTAAAGGCATTGTTCCTGTTGATCACTGGGAAATCGATGTCTGGAATGCTTGGGCAGATGGTGATAGAGATTATTTAAACGCCGGTCAATTTACTTTCTATAACTGGTGGTCTATTTTGTTTAATTCAAAATTAGCAGTTGGTAATTTCTGGCTACCTCTTGCAAGAAGCTTACTCGTCTCTATCTTTGCATGTATCTTCGCAATTGCATTTGGTGGCATAATGGCATTCTTAATTACTCGAACAAATATGCCATTTAAGAAATTTATCGGTGCTGTTTTTATTTTCCCTTACATCATGCCTCAATGGACACTAGCGTTGTTCTGGAAGAACTTCTTTGTGACCACCGCGTCTGGATTCTCCGCCTTTGGTGGTGAATTCCAAGCTTTAACTCATATCATGGTTCCAAATTGGATGATATTTGGATGGTTCCCAATTGCTATGGTCCTTGGCCTACACTATACCCCATTCGCGTATATTCTCATTGGTGGTGCTCTTCGTAATATGGATAGCAACCTCGAAGAAGCAGCAACAATTTTAAATATTCCTAGGTGGAAACGTTTTACCAAAGTGACGGTTCCAATGCTAAAACCAGCATTATTCTCAACGATCTTGCTTGTTTTCTCATCGGCTATGTCTTCATATTCTGTTCCTACAACCTTAGGTAATCCGGTTCAATTCTACACGTTAGCAACGCGTATGAAAGGATTGATTGAAGGTTCTGGTGGTAGAAATATCGGTTCAGGTTATGCTGTTGCGATTGTCTTAATTCTTATCGGTGTCGTAATGCTTATCATGAATCAATTACAAACAGGTTCTCGTAAGCAATTCACTACAGTTACCGGTAAATCCGGACAAATTAGTAAACGCAATCTTGGTAAAATCGGTCGTTGGATTACCGGTGGTGTCGTTTGCTTCTTCGTGGCAATCACCTGCTTCGGTCCAATGATTTCCTTCTTCCTAGAATCACTCTTACCGAACTCTGGTGACTTCTCAAGCGGCTTATCATTCAAGGCTTGGATTTCAAAAGAACCAATTGGTAATGCTTCCGCTGGATATGTTGGTTTATTAAATGAAAAACGTGTCTGGTCATCATTACTCGGTTCATTTGGTTTATCGTTAGCCTGTGGCTTCTTTGCGGGTCTATTCGGCTTGTTAATTGGTTATGCAGTTTCAAGAAAGAGAAAGTCAGTACTTGGCGCTGTGGTTAATAACGTCGCATTCTTCCCGTACTTGATGCCATCTGTCGCGCTTTCATTAATCTTTATGCTTGTCGCCACTAAGTTAGGTGTCCCAGCATCAAGCGCTACTGTTGGTATTTTTATCGTGATGGTGGTAGTGGGTGTTATTAAATACATCCCATTTGCCTCAAGAACATCACTTAATGCGATGCTACAGTTATCTGCGGAAATTGAAGAAGCTGGTCTTATCATGCATATCCCATGGTGGAAACGTATGACACACATCATCTTCCCAATTCAAAAGGCCGCGATTATATCTGGTTTCTTATTACCATTTATATCCTGTATGAGAGAATTAGACTTGTTCGTCTTCCTCGGCAGTGATTATTTCATTCTTACACGTTTCATGTTTATGCTCGAAGATACTGGCGTTGCCGCTTTAGAGAACGCCGCAAACTTCTTGCTTATTGTTATCATCCTAGCAGCTAACTACCTAGTCAACTTCTTGACTGGTGCTTCTATGGATAAAGGAATTGGAGGTTCAGCAAAATAATATGCCTAAAATCATTTTGACAAATGTCACAAAACGTTGGGGTAACTTCTTCGGCGTTGACAATATTTCAATGGAACTTGAAGATAATGGCTTCATTACCTTACTTGGTCCTTCTGGATGTGGTAAAACCACAACATTACGTATGATTGCGGGTTTAGAAACTCCAACTTCCGGTAAAATTGTCATCGGCGATCAAGTCGTCTATGACTCTGAAGAAGGAATTAATGTTTCCGCTGCTAATCGTCATGTCGGATTCTTATTCCAAAACTATGCCTTGTGGCCACATATGACTGTTTATAAAAACATCACATTTGGTTTACAAGAATTACACGATAATTTACCACTCATTAATAGTGAGTATCTTAAATACATCGCTCTTTCTAAAGCCGTAACTAAAGTTACCGACATTAGAAAATTCCTCAACTATGCAGTTGATAAGAAAGGCAAAGTCGATAAAAACAAAGCCTGTTTATATTTAATTGATGGCTTTAAGATTTCTATGAGCGCTGCTAATGAATTATATGCTCTTAATTTTGATTCTAAGCCTTTAACTGAATGTAAGGATTTCGCAGAACAAAAGAGGAAAGAATTCTTAGAAAAAGCCGAAAAGATTCGTAACACTGAAAAAGAAAAAGGTCGTATCTTCAACGACAATGGTGTTTATGTTGATGCAGAAGGAAAACCAATCATTAAATACCGTAAGTTAAATAAAGAAGAAATCGACTTAAGAGTCCGTCATGTGGCACGTATCGTTCACATTGGCGAATTCATGGATCGTTATCCATCTGAATTATCAGGTGGTCAACAACAACGTGTCGCTATCGCAAGAACCTTAGCACCAGAGCCAAAAGTTATCTTCATGGATGAACCATTATCTAACTTAGATGCTAAATTACGTTTAGAAATGCGTTCTGAATTAAAACGTTTACACCTTGATACAGGTTCAACATTCGTTTACGTGACCCATGACCAACAAGAAGCTATGACTCTTGCGACACGTGTCTGCTTAATCAACAATGGTGTACTTCAACAATATGAACCACCATTAGATATCTTCAAAAAGCCTGCTAACTTATTTGTCGCAGACTTCATTGGTTCACCATCTATTAACTTTATTGAAGCGCGTCCAACCCAAAAGGGTGATGTGATTGAACTTGAAATGTTAAATGGTAGAACATTTGTGTTCATACCTAACAAGAAAGTCGATATCAACGAATTCTTCAAACAACGTGATGCTGAAATTCAAGCTAAAGAAGATGCTTTAGAAGAAGCAAAGAAACAACGTGGTTATGTTGAAAAAGAAAACGCTGATCGCCGCTTTAACTATCATATTCACACAGTTCATGGCGACATCGAAGCAGAAGAAGAACACGATATTCCAGATGATACACTTATCTTAGGCATTAGACCTGTCTTTATAAACATTAAAAACCAAAATAGTGGTTTAAAAGGTGAAATCTATAGTGCTCTTCCTACTGGTACTGAAACAACAGTTAAACTATCAATCGATGATTTCTTCTTAACATCTGTTGTATACGGTGATGTTGACTATGAAGTGGGCGCGAAGATTAACGTCTCATTTGACACTAATAGAATTCTTCTATATGACCGTAAATCAGGCAAACTTATCACTGATGGTACATTGAAGATTAAACAATAATTATCAACATTGATTAAGGTTGTCCAAAACCGCTTTAAACTATGTCGTGTTGAGGTGGGTTTGGCAATCATCCTTTCAAAGGACAAGTCGTTCATTGGAGCGGCTTGTTTATTTAATAATCTTCTCTGCTACTAGAGTAGATATACAACTGAACGCTGCGTTAATCGCGGCGTTTGTTTTTTCAAACACTGATAAGTTAGCGTCTACATCTGCATAGCCAGGATTAATCATATATTTAACGATAGGGGAGAGTGAGTCTCTTTGTTCTTCCAAAACTTCTTTTTCTTCAGGACTACGCATGGTGAATTTTCTTTTGTATGTTCTTGCCATTTAATAACCTCCTTCAAATAGAATAGCAAAGAAAAAAGTGGACGGAGGCTTTTTTACCTTGTCCACTTTTACATTAGCACTTCAATTAGGTGCCTTTTTTGTTACTCGCATATATAATGTAGATATGAAGAAACCAGGCAACAGAAATAAAGCGCGTGAAAAGGCGCCTGTTAAGAAGAATTACAACAACATCAAGGAATATAAGGTCACAAAAGAATGTGAGCTTTTAGAATTCCTTTTAGAGACATTTAAAAACCAATCAAGAAACTCTGTGAAGTCATTATTAAGTTCACACCGTGTTTCTATTGATGGCGCTCCTGTTAGCCAATTTAACTTCAAATTATATCCAGAAGACACAATTATTATTTCTAATTCCCCAATTAAAAAGAAAACTAGAAGTAAATTACCAATTATTTATGAAGATGATGACATCATCGTGATTAATAAACCTAGTGGTCTACTTTCAGTAGCCTCTGATAATGAAAAATCATCGACAGCGTATCGTATGTTAAGCGATTATGTGCAGCAAAAGGATAAACATAACCGTGTCTTCGTGGTCCATAGATTAGATGAAGATACCTCTGGTGTCTTTATGATTGCTAAAAACGTCAAGATTCAACAAGCTTTACAAGAGAAGTGGAATGATATCGTAAAAAAACGTGGTTATTACGCGATTGTTGAGGGTGTCATGGAAAAGAATAGTGACACAATCAAAACCTACCTAAAAAAGAATAGTCAAAACTTAATGTATTCTTCTAAGAAACCAGGGGACGGGCAATTAGCAATTACCCACTATAAGGTAATGAAGACCAATGGTACATATTCTTTGCTCGATGTAAACATTGATACTGGTAGAAAAAACCAAATTCGTGTGCACTTAGGCGAAAGAGGTCACCATATCATTGGCGATGATAAATATGGCGAGCCCGCAAACCCAATAAAAAGACTTGGTTTACACGCTTATGAACTAGACTTTATTCATCCATTTACTGGTAAGCTTATGAAGTTTACCGCTCCTACACCAAAAGAGTTTGGTGCATTATTTGATAATAAATAGGTAATATATAAGTATGAACTTTTGGCTAGCTTCTTCCTTAATTTTAGCGGTTACTGCAATCTATCTTATTATGATTGAATTCTTTTCTGTGGCTTTTAAACTCACAGGTTTAGCCACTAATAAGATTAGATTCCAAGTAGCCTCATTATTTACAGGTGCCGGTTTCACCACACAAGAAAGTGAAATTATTACCAACGATAATCGTCGTAGAAGAATTGCGGTCATCTGTATGTATACAGGCCACATCTTCTCTGTTGTGATTATGGGTTTAATCATTAACGTTTTAATTTCTATTGGTGAATCACTTAATGCTGATCGTCCAGTTAGAACATTTACCGAATGGTATTTCATCGTATTCTATATCTCCTTAGCGGTATTCGTTCTTGTTTTATTAATCAAAATCCCACCAATTAATAAGAAGTTTCAAAAGCTATTAGAAAAGATTGCTATTAATACTTCTAAAGCTAGAAGAGAATCAAATATCATTACCGTCCTCGACTATTATGGCAGAAGCGCAGTCGTGGAAATTGTCTTAAATAAAGTTCCTGAATTTGCTAAAGATAAATCTTTGGGCAGCATGGCGTTAACTAAGAAATACGCTCTCATTCTTCTTTCTTTAAGAAGAGGCAATAGAAGAGTGTCTATTAGCAAAGATACAATGATTTCTAAAGGCGATGTTATCGTTGCATACGGCCATATCAATGATATCCGTGATTGCTTTATCAATTCTCTTGAAGATAATAAAAAAGCCAACAACACGGTTGTTATTGATAACACAAATGAAATTCAATTACTTAATAATTATGGTGCCAATACCTTAATGGAAGTTACAGTCCATGAAGTTCCTAAAGAACTTGAAGGCATTAAGATGAAAGATAGCCATCTCACAGATCGTTATTCCATTCAAATCATCATTATTAAACGAAACAATGAATATCTCTTTGTTAATAAAGATATGACTATTGAAAAAGATGACATAGTGACCTTATTTGGTCCATATGTTAACATCAGGCACTTATTTAATAACGAAAATAACTAAAGAAAAAAGCGCATTTCGCGCTTTTCTTTTAGATTTCTCCTCTTCTCACATGAGAATCGTATTTCTTACGTTCTGCAGTGTTGAGGATTTTCTTTCTCATTCTATAGGTGGATGGTGTGATTTCCACAAGCTCATCACTATTGATATAGTCTAAGCAAGCTTCTAATGACATTCTACGTGGTGTCTTTAAGACAACAGTATTATCTTTAGTCGCACTTCTTACGTTAGTTAAGTTCTTTTTAAGAACGCAGTTGACCGCTAAGTCGATATCATAACGGTTTTCACCGATAATCATACCTTCATAAACCATGACGCCTGGTTCAATGAACATTGTGCCTCTTTCTTCGACGTGTTCAATGGCATATGGAGTGGCTTGTCCTGTTTCAGTGGCCACTAAGACACCGATTTGTCTTTCGCCTAAGGAAGCACCGGATACTGGGCGGTATTCTTTATAGGTATGAGAGATAATGCCATAACCTTTGGTTAAGGTCATGAAATTGGTCATAAAGCCTAATAAACCACGGGATGGAATGACGTATTGGAGGATAGTGACTGTTTCTCTAGCGTCCATATTAATAAGCTCAGCGTTTCTATTACCTAAAGACATCATAATGTCACCAACATATTCATTTGGAACATCGATTAATAAGTCTTCATATGGTTCACATCTTTCACCATCGATTTCTTTGATGATGACTTGTGGTTTACTGACTTCTAATTCGAAGCCCTCACGTCTCATATTTTCAATTAAGATGGATAAGTGTAATTCACCTCTACCAGAGACAACCCAGGATTCTTTATTTGGAATTCTTTCGACTTTAAGAGCAACGTCTTTTTGTGTTTCTCTAAATAATCTTTCTTCAATCTTTCTAGCGGTTAATAACTTACCGTCTTGGCCAGATAATGGTGAAGAGTTAGTGCCGAATGTCATTTGTAAGGTTGGTTCATCAAGTCTAATTGGAGGTAATGGATCAACGTTATTAAAGGCACCGATAGTTTCACCAACGTTAATATCAGTTAAACCTGCGACAGCGACGATTTCACCAGCGGAAGCTTCTTCAATTTCTAATCTCTTTAAGCCTTGATAACCGAATAACTTCATAACTCTGAAATTAGTGGTGGTGCCATCTAATCTCGCAACGGTAACGTTATCGTTAACGTGAATTGTACCTTTTTTGATTGTACCTAAGCCAATTCTACCGACAAAGTCGTTATAGTCTAATAATGCGACTTGTAGTTGAAGTGGAGCGTTAACATCCGCTTGTGGAGCAGGAATTTCTTTAATAATTGTATCTAACACTGGTTCCATACCTGGTTTTTGTGTGGAAACATTAGCTTCTAAAGAAGATGTACCTTTTAAGCCAGATGTATAGATGACTGGGAATTCTAAGAATTCATCAGGAGCGCCTAATTCAATGAAGAGTTCTAAGACTTCATCAAGAGTGCGTTCAATGTCAATGTTATTTCTATCAACTTTGTTAATAACAACAATTGGTTTGATGTGTGCTTGTAAGGCTTTCTTTAAAACGAATCTAGTTTGAGGCATAGTGCCTTCGAAAGCATCGACTAATAATAAGCAGCCATCAACCATGTTCATAATTCTTTCAACTTCACCGCCGAAGTCAGCATGTCCTGGAGTATCAAGAATGTTAATTTTTGTGTCTTTATAGATAATGGATGTTGTTTTAGCAAGGATGGTAATGCCTCTTTCTCTTTCGATATCGTTACTATCCATCGCTCTTTCGTTAACTTCCTCGTTATCACGGAAAGTACCGGAGGATTTTAAAAGCTGGTCAACCAATGTTGTCTTACCATGGTCAACGTGTGCGATAATGGCAATGTTACGAATGTTCATAGATGAGGCCCTCCTTAGAAAAAAACCTCTAATATCTTAGAGGAGTAAACTATATAAAAGCAAGAGAAAATACATATTAATTTTCTCTATATAAACCATCTAAATGGTGGTTTTTCTTCTTTTCATGATACAAATAGTAGCCAAGGATCGAAGTAAAGAAACCAGTCACCGCGAGAGCGGAACCGAGATATGAAAGATTCAAATATGGTGTTTGATAAGTCATTTCGTATGAATAATCACCCACTGGGGCAACGAAAGAAACAAAGCCACCATTAGCCTTATAGACTTTTAAATCACTGGTCTTACCAGTGGCATTATCTTTGGCTTTGATTTTCCAACCATTATCAAAGGCCACATAAGAGACCACTAATTTGCTAGAAGTATAGTTTGTTTTGAATGTGAATTTATCAGCGCTGTATTTAATGTCAGTTACTGGATTAGCGTTTAATTTATCCCATCTGTTACGGTAATCAGAAATATCTTCCGAGAAGAATCTAATATTGCTATCGGAAGTATAACTTTCAAAGTATTTGCCACATACCGCAAGCTTATAAACATCTTTTGTGATGTAGAAGCCACGCATATAAGCGGTATTATCGCTTGTATCGTCGTCGTGAGCGTCCATCATAAAGGTTTTATAGTCAGGATAGAATATACCAGTATCCTTACCTTCAACCATTTCCTTACCAATAAAATAGAAATTATATTTTCTAGAACCAGAGAAAGGAGCACGGACATAAAGAGTTGTGCCCGCTTTAAATAGTGGCTCGCCTTCATGCATTGGCGTATAAATAGCAAAGTAATTCATTGTGTCTTCATCGACATATAGTGGAACTGCTTCAAAGTCTGTATCGATAGTTGGAATCTTGGCGAAATCGTAAGTCTTAGCGAGTGTTCCAACGTTATAAACGCCATGCCTATAGTCAATTGACTTATAGAGCGATTTTACTGAGGTTATATTAGGTTGCTCGTTAACAAGAGTGATACTATCCGACATGATTTCTTTAGCGTCATCTTTAGAAACCGCCGCTACTTGAGAAAGGGCGATACCGTTTTTAACACAGGTAATATCAAATCTTGCGGAATCGTCAAATTTACCATCATAAATTGTGTCATAAGCATGACCAAAGGCATTCATATTCTTGTTTTGGTAGACCTTATATTCATTAGTTTCTAATTCCTTCATTTCTTCAAAATCATGAGGGACGTTAGCCAAATATCTTTCTTTTCCAATTGCGTTGAACATACTCTTCTCTTTGCTGATGAAGTAGTACTTAATACCTAACAAATTATCTAGATCTTGGTACTTACCGCGATAACTACCAGCGACCGCTTTTCGACTATCTCTTAAACCATTCCACATAGTGAAATCATCGATTTCGAAATTATATAAGGAGTGGAAGAAACTAACGGAGTTATAGCCGTTGATAAAACTGTTATTAATACTCCAAGCATCGCCGATGGAGGTGTACATTCTATAGAAAGATTTGTCTGTTTTTTGTACTTGAGTTAAGACTTTTCTAAATCTCTCATTAGCGGCATATCCATTGTTATAAGCGGTGTCAAAGCCATGTCCGCATGTGACAAAATTACCAACTGCGATAGCTTCTGCTGACACAAGTGCGGTGACCACAATAAAGAATGCTTTCTTATTATATAATAAGAACATTACTAGCCACACAGCAGTGGTGTACACTAGCATGAGAACGAAGGCTAAAGTTGTGAAGTCAAAGCCACCTTCTACGAAGCGGAAGATAAATTCGCTGCCGTTCTTTGGCTCTCTTACTGCTAATTTATCAGTCAAAATCCAAGAGGCAATAATACCAAGCAAGGCAAATGCATAACCGATATGAATGTGCCATCTTGAAACTTTTGGAATTTTATTTAAATATGTACCAACATATGCAATTAAGATTGCTGGAACAATTAATGTCCATCTAGCATAGGCATTGGTCATACCCATGGTTAAGAAGTACATGAATGGTGTGAATAAAGAGAAAACAATTAACACTAAAGCGATGTAGTGGGACCATTTCTTTTCTTTACCTGATTGGATTAAAGCAGGCACTAAGAACATGATGAATGGGATATAGCACCATAAAGAAACGGCAATATCATCAAAGTCCCAGTTATATAACTCTAAAGTTGGTAATGAACGACATGTTGTTGGCGGGAAGAAGAATTCAATGATTGGATACCATAAACGGTTTTTAAAAATACGACCATGTTGGTCTGGAGCTTTTTTCCAGGAGAATAATAGTTGGAAGAAGCCCTTGAAATCTTTTGCGGCTAATAGTTTTTTCAATTCACCAAAATAGGAATAGCTATCAAGTTTTGGAGAGGACATTGTCGCCATAAAGGCTGGCAAAAAGATAAACATTGCCATCATTAAACCGACCGCATACCCCGCAAATCCTAAGCCAAGTAATCTAAAGTTCTTCTTTGCGTCGTTTAATCTAATTCTTTGGAAAAAACGGAACATTGCATAGAAGAAAGTGGTGATAAGATAAGGAACCATTAAGACATAATTACAAATGGCTAAGAAGAAAACACCTACTGCTAAGATCCAAGGCTTTTCTTCTTGAAGAGTCTTTTCGATACCTAATAAAACAAGTGGTAAGAATACTAAGATATCTTGATAGTTGTTGTACCAAAGATAGAATGCGCCCCAACCACAGAAGGCATAAGCGATGCCACATATAAAAGAAACAGATTCCTTAATATTGAAGGCCTTCTTCACATAGAACGAGAAGAATAAACCCGCACAAGCAAGCTTAGCAAATGATGCAATTGCGACACTTTGTGGAACGATGACCCTTGGCAATATAACAATGATGATATTGAACGGCGAGAATAAACCATAATAGGCATTTGAACCTAATGAGTTCGCACCTAAATATAGTTCTGGATCAAATAAGGTAAAGTGACCAGTTTGAATCCATTCATGATAATAATCCCAAATATGATATCCCATAGGGATGTATTGAGCGGAGTAGTCACCACCATAGGCTAAAGAGAATCCATTTTGGACGAGCATCAATAGATAAAAGCCAATGCTAATAGCGATGAGCACTAAAAAATAATAAAAAGAATTTGAGAAGTGGAAGTTTTTAAACTTCTCAGTGATCTTTTTCCATAATCCTAAAAATGGATTTGGTTTTTTGTTTTTATCTTTTGCAAATACGATATCCATACGTTTTAGAACAATAATTTTTTGATGTAATTTTTGTTGATTTTAAACTCTTCACTAACGACATTAATTGCGTCTTTTTGTGAAAGGCCTAAGTTAGTGAAATAGGCGACACGGGCAGCAATTTCCTCGTCATTAATCATCACTTCTTGGTTATTTCCTTCAACGATGATAACCATTTCACCTTTCAATGTTTCTTCATCAATAGCGGAGAGCTCTTCAAGAGTGCCTCTAATGTATTCTTCGTTTAGTTTAGTTAATTCTCTAGCCAAACATGCTTTACGATTTCCTAGGCCTTCTTTTAATAAATTAAAAGTTCTTAAAATTCTATGAGGTGCTTCATAGAAGATAAGAGTATTTCTAAGAGCGTTTAAATTACTAATCTCTTCTTTAGCTTCGTTATCTTTCGCGGATAAGAAGCCGTAGAAGAAAAAGTGTCTAGTTTCTAAACCTGAGGCAACAAGAGCATTAATAAAAGCGGATGAGCCAGAAATAGTGGAAACACAAATATCATTAGCGATTAATTCTTGCACTAATAAGTAGCCAGGATCACTAATGCCTGGATAACCAGCATCGGACATATAAACAACTTTCTTTCCCGCTTGGATAAGGGAAACTAAGTGTTTGCTTGCTTCTTTTTCGTTATGTTCTCTTAAAGAATATAATTCTTTTTTAATATTAAAACGGGCTAACAAATCGTGAGCATTGCGTGTGTCTTCAGCCGCGACAATATCGGCTTCGCTTACTACTTCAATAGCGCGAGGAGAGAATTCTTTTAAATTACCAATAGGTGTCGCTACTAAATAAAGGAGAAAATTATTTTTATCGTAGGATTTACTTCTTTTCATAGCGTTTCTCTTTCACTCTATTAGCGCCTACTTGTTTATAGAAGTCTTCCAAAGGAAGGAACTTAATATCTTCGTCATTTTCAATCTTTACCACACGGGAAAGAATGTTGATATTTGTGACTGTATATTCGACTTTATCGATAAAGGCTTTACTACCTAATTCAGGGAATTTCTTTCTCTCTTCGGTATAAGCATCATCCTCATATTTTAAGCAGCAGATTAATTTGCCACATTGTCCACTTAACTTAGGGATGTTAATAGCAAGCATTTGATTCTTGGCCCTATTAATGGAAATGCCATCAAATTCGTTTAAGAATGTGGAGCAGCAAAGTGGTAAACCACACACACCAAGACCACCGATCATTTTGGCTTTATCACGAGAACCAATTTGTCTTAATTCGATTCTAGTTCTTAAGCGCGAGGCTAGGACTTTTAATAATTCACGGAAGTCAACGCGGTCATCCGCTAAATAGGAGAAGATGACTTTGGATTTATCAAGGGTATATTCACAAGAAATAAGATTCATGTCTAAGTTGAGCTTTTTGGCTTCAACTTGGCAAATTTCTAATGCATATACTGCGTCTTTTTGATTAATTTCAGATAAACGGACATCCACATCAGTGGCTTTTCTAAGGATTGGCTTTAAGAATAAGCCGTTACCATATTTATCAATGGAAATTGGCTCAATTGCAATAGTGCCCAATTCCATACCTCTAACAGTTTCTACGACTACTTTATCACCAAGAGCATAGTTATTATCAGTTGTGCCAAAAAAGTAAGCGCGTGGAGTGTTTAAGAATTTCACACCGACGAAATGTGAATAATCATGTTTTTGATCAGTTATTTGAGTACGGTTATTATCTTCAATTTTTGGCATATATTAGTCCTCTTTGGTAATGATATAAAATATGTGGTCAATCAATAGGGTGATATTAACATTAGTGTTAATGGCTGTAGCACATCTTAATAATTCAATCAAACTTTCACTAATATGAGAAAGTTTCTGGGAAAGATGTTCTAATATTGTAGCATAACTTTCTAAGAATGGTTGCTTTTCATTAGAAATAGCAATCATATCTTCAAAGGCCATAACTAACATGTTGATGAAATAGCGACAAGCTTCTTTACTCTTAATTTGGTTTGAGATGTTGCCTTGAACATAGTAGATAAGAGCGTCTTTATCGCTCTCTTCCATCACTTGGATAACTTCTTCAAAGCACTGTTTAGCGGTGAAAAAGATTTCGTTATTTTCTTTATCATCAATGATTTCTTTAATGAGCTCTCCATCGTTATAGAAATACGACAATAATTCAGCGTCTTTTTTATCCACTCCAAAGGAGATGGCGTCATTAATAACGATATTCTTATCGATTAATTTCATTCTTAAAACTTGGCATCTAGAAATAATTGTGGGCAAAATACTATTCTCATTATTCGTGGTTAAAAATGCATAGATTTGTTGTCCTGGTTCTTCTAAGAATTTAAGAATGCTATTAATGGCTTCAACGGTCATGTTTTCAATGAGGTGGAGAATATATATTCTAATGCCTTTATTTTCGAAAGCTTTCTTGTCAAAAGAACTTTCAATCGTGGTCACAGCATCCTTTTTAATCGTGGCTTTGCTACCATCGAAAACAAAGAAATCAGGATAGTTATCATCATCAACACGTAGACAAGTGATGCAAGAATTACACGCTAATGGGGATGGGTCATCACAAAGAATAGATTTTGCAAAGAATTTAGCGATATCTAAAAGCGGTGAACCATTAGTTCCTGAGATGAGATAAGCGTGAGAAAGTTGACCTTTTTCTAACGAATTAACAAAGGTTTGATAAATAACTGGTTGATATTTCTTAAGGTATTTCTCTACTTGCATATTCTTGATAGCATCACATCAAGAGTGGCTTTAGCCACCTCTTCCTGACTCTTGCTAGCGTCTATAATGACGAAACGTTCTGGATAACGCTTCGCTAATTCTAAAAATGTATTTCTAACAGTTTTATGGAATTCTAATTTTTCTAAATCTAAACGATTTACTTCTCTATTTGCATTAGCGGCGATTCTTGCTAAACCAATTTCTGGTTCAATATCGAAAAGAAGCGTTAAATCTGGGAATGTGCCTTCAGTGGCAAACATATTAATGTTTAGAACATTATCAACGCCTAAACCCCTCGCGCCGCCTTGATAGGCTAAGGAAGAATCTAAATAACGGTCACAGATGACGATTTTGCCTTCTTTTAAAGCAGGCCAAACCTTTTCAACTAAATGTTGTCTTCTTGAAGCAGCATAAAGAAGAGCCTCTGTTCTTTTATCCATTGCAGTATTGGCTTTGTCTAAAATAACATTACGGATTTGTTCAGCGATTGGGGTACCACCTGGTTCACGAGTACGGACAATTTGATATCCCATCTCCTCTAATTTGTTAACAGCGTAGTTAACCGCGGTTGTTTTTCCAGATCCTTCTGGTCCTTCAAGAGTAATAAACATACTTGCTACCTCTTACAACTTTCTTCTTCCTTCAACAGCCTTAGATAAGGTTAAGGCATCGGTATAATCTAAATTACCACCCATTTGTAAACCATAGGCTAATCTAGTAACGACGTCGACTTTGTCTTCGATTAGTTTGGCAATATATAGAGCGGTGGTTTCTCCTTCGATTGTTGGGTTAGTAGCGATAATCACTTCTTTGAAGTGGTGTTCGTCTAATCTCTTTAATAACGAAGTAATGTTTAAATCATCCACTCCATTACCTTTACTTAAAGAGATAACCCCGTTTAAGACGTGGTACAAACCACGATAATATTCAGCGTTTTCAAAAGCGATGACATCTTTAGGGAAAGAAACAATCATTAAGGTGTCTTGATCACGTTCTGAATCATCACAAATAACGCATTTTTCACCTTCTGTTAAAAAACCACAGATAGGGCAGATGTGTATGGATTGCTTGAGGTTTTTAATCGCGTCAGAAAACTCCACTAAGTCATCATCTTCCATATTGAGCATCGCATACGCCATACGTTCAGCGCTACGACGACCAACACTTGGTAACTTAGCCAAAGATTCTTCTAAACGAATAAGAGCCTTTAACTTTTCCATAACTAGAAGCCGAAACCTCCAGGTTGACCGGTAATACGTTCGTTAATGGCCTCGCTTTCAGCGTCGATTTGTTCCATTGCTTCATTAATTGCTAAAGCAATCATATCTTGAATCATTTCTTTGTTTTCTGGATCAAATGCATCGTTATCGATTTCGATAGCTTTGATTTCCTTATTACCGAGAACAGTAACTGTCACAGCGCCACCTTTAGCGACTTTGAATTCTTTTGCGGCTAATTCAGCTTGTGCTTTTCTAAGTTCTCTTTGCATCTTTTGGGCTTGCGCCATCATTTGTTGCATGTTCATAGTGTTATTCTCCTTCGAATTCTATGTTGATTGTATCTGGCTTTGGTAATTTACCAAGTTGATAACTATTCATGTAGTGTTGTTGCCATCTAATAGAGTCTTTTCTGCTCACCGCGTAGACAAACATCTTTTTGTTGAAGACTGTTTGAATAACATTTTGGATGGCTTCCTGATTTTCTAATAAATTTGCTTTTTCTGTGATGTTAGGGAATTGATATTCGACCACTAAAATCTTTTGAGAAGCAACTAATGGACGACCATCCGCTAACATAGTCGCGGCTCTACCTAATTCTGGATGTGTAATGATTTTCTTAATTGATGACCAGTTATCGATTAATGAATTCTTAATATCCTTCTTGGAAATAACCATGATATCGAGCATTAAGTCGTCGTTGATGACGAATGAACCATCTTTCTTGGTGTTTTTGATTGCTAAAACATCTTTAGAAAGAACAATCTCTGGGGCTTTTTCTGGCTCTGGTTCAGGCTGATCAAGTAAGGACATAATCTCTTCTTGCTTAGGCGCTGGAAGAGGCTCTTGCTTTGGTTGTGGAGCTGGTTTAGCTACTGGCGCTGGAGCAGGTTTTTCATATACAGGTTCCACTGGTTTTGGTTGTGGAGCAGTTTGATGACCATCCTTTTTAGTGGCCACTAATTTAAGAATTGTGACCTCAAATAACGGGATGATTGAGTTAACAGTTTTATAGTCCTTTTGCGCAGCCATAATGATATCAATCATCTTTAATGTTTCATCGATATCTAGGCCTTTAAAGAATGAAGCGGCTTCTTGTTCGTTTAAGATTTCTAAACAATCAACATTACGGGAAGATTGATAAATCAATATATCCTTTAATATTAATAATAAGTCGTCGGTTAATCTCTTAATATCAGTGCCTAAAGAAACATAGCGATTGATTCTTTGTAAGACATCGGAAACATCTTTATTGATAATCGCATTTAATAAGGCAATTTTTTCTTCTTTTGATTCAAGAGCAAAGATATCTAAGATGTCTTGGACTTCAAGCTTATTGCCAGAATAGGCTAAGACTTGATCCAAGATTGATAAGGCATCACGCATACCACCGTCCGCTAAGGAGATGATAATTTTGATTGCCTCCTCGTTATAGGCAATACCTTCTTTTTCTAAAACGTTTTTAAGTCTGTTATTGATATCATCATCACTTAATTTGGTGAAGTCATATCTTTGACAACGAGAAAGAATGGTTGGAAGGATTTTATGTGGTTCAGTTGTCGCTAGAATAAAGATAACGTGTTCCGGTGGCTCTTCTAAAGTCTTTAAAAGAGCGTTAAATGCACCTGTTGAGAGCATGTGAACTTCGTCGATAATATAAACTTTATAACGGCCCAAAATAGTGCCATATTTTACCTTATCAATTAACTCTCTGATTTCATCAACACCGTTATTGCTCGCGGCGTCTAATTCGATAACATCAGGATGAGTACCATCGATAATTGCTTTACAGTTTTTACATTCGTTACACTGGCAGCCAATACCTTCATCACAGTTAAGAGCTTTCGCTAATAATTTTGCCATTGTGGTCTTACCTGTACCACGAGGGCCCGCGAATAGGTAGGCGTGAGCTAACTTTCTGGTCGCCAAAGCGTTCTTTAAAGTCTTGACGATATGTTCTTGTCCAGCGACTTCTTCAAAAGTGCTAGGACGATATGTTCGATATAATGCTTTATAAGCCATATAAAATCACCTGTGATAAGTATATACCAAAACCTTCGAGTATAAAATGTTAATATTCTATTAATGGAAATATTTCTCTCTTTGTGCTATACATGAGTTGTGCTACAATACTTAACGGTCAGAGGAAACTATTATGGAAGAAAGCATGCGTCAACGTCTCATTGCTGCCGAAAAACGTCTCAAAGAAATAGATGAAGAACTCGTCAGCGATGACATCATGAAAAACATCTCTAAGTTTAGAGAAATATCAAAAGAAAGAGCTAACTTGGATCCTCAAGTTGCTGCTTTTAATCAATACCAAAAAAACGAAGAAGATATTGAAGCCGCGAAAGAAATGGCACATGATTCTGATCCAGATTTAGCGGAAATGGGCAAAGAAGAAATCAAACGCCTTGAAGCTGAACAAGAAAAACTCTTAGAAGATTTAAGAGAAATGCTCCTTCCTAGAGATCCTAATGATGACAAAAACATTATCGTTGAAATTAGAGGCGCTGTTGGTGGTGATGAAGCCAATATCTTTGCGGGCGATCTTTTCAGAATGTATACAAGATATGCAGAAGCCCAAGGATGGAAGATTCAAATCCTTGATGAAAACCCATCTGAATCCGGTGGCTTTGCCCTCATTTCTTTTAAGATAAGTGGTAGCCGTGTCTTCTCAAAATTAAAATTCGAGAGTGGCGCGCACCGTGTTCAACGTGTTCCTAAGACTGAAGCCTCAGGCCGTATTCACACAAGTACAGCGACTGTCTTAGTCATGCCTGAAGCGGAAGAAATCGATATTCAAATTAATCCTAACGATTTACAAGTCGATACATATCACTCACAAGGTGCGGGTGGTCAAAACGTTAATAAGACCGAATCCGCTGTTCGTATTACACACATCCCAACCGGTACAGTTGTGGCGTGCCAAACTGAAAAATCTCAAATCCAAAATAGAGAAATTGCTATGCAAATGTTACGTACAAAGATGTACGCAAATATGCTTGCAGAACAACAAGAAAAAATCGGTAACGAACGTCGTTTAAAGATCGGTACTGGTGAAAGAAGTGAAAAGATTAGAACCTATAACTATCCACAAAACCGTGTTACCGACCACCGTATTGGTTTCACAATTCAAAAATTAGACCGCGTCATTGAAGGTGAATTAGATGAAGTTATTGAAGCTTTAATTCACTATGATCAATCCGCAAAAATGGCGGGCGAATAATGTCTACAAATCGCGAACTGCTCTTCAAATATAAAAAGGAAGGCATAAGTGATGCAGTTATTTACTTTGCGTTAGAAGAATGTAATGGCTATGACCATCTTCTTTTGTCACAAAATCTAGATGCTGAAATTATAGATGAAAATAGATTCATTGACGCAATGAACCGTTATACTAACGGTGAAATGATTGAATATATTTTTAACAAGGCTTACTTTTTAGCAAAGCCTTTTTATGTTGATAAGAATGTCTTAATTCCAAGACAAGAAACTGAACAATTAGTGCTTAATACCGCAAAACTAATTAAGGATATATTTAATAAAGATAATCTTAAGATTATCGATGTCTGCACTGGTAGTGGCTGTATTGGTATTAGCCTTGCTCATATTTTTACTAATAGTTCCATTACTCTTTCTGATATTTCAGAAGAAGCATTAGAGGTCGCGAATAAGAATATTGAGAATCATCAATTATCCAACGCCAGCGCTGTCCAAGGCGATATGCTTGAACCGTTCATTGATAATGATTTTAAAGTGGATGTAATTGTCTGTAATCCACCTTATATCGAGAATGAAAAGACCATTGACGAAAAGACTTGGAAACAAGAACCACATCTAGCGTTATTAGCAAAACCAGGCACCATGTTCTATGAAAAGGTGCTTAAAGACTATTTAAAAGTAGTTAATGATACATATTTACTCGCTTTTGAAATCGGCGAGGATTTAGAAGAACCTTTAACAAAGTTAGTAAATAAGTACTGCAAAGGCTGTTCGTTCTATTTTGAAAAAGATATATATGATAGAGTACGTTTCTTATATATTACGGGTAAAAAGGAATAGAAAAATATCTTTGATATTACTATAATGAATGTATGAAAATTGCAATTGGTTCCGATCACGGTGGTTATGAATTAAAAGAAGGCCTCAAACAATACTTAGCTAATAAAGGCTTTGATATGGTTGATGTCGGTACATATTCAACACAATCATGCGATTATCCAGAATTCGGCGTTAAATGCGCTAAGCTTGTTGCTGAAGGTGCTTGTAAATACGGTATTGTTGTCTGCACAACAGGTGAAGGCATCGTTATGGCAGCAAACAAAGTTAAAGGTGTTCGCGCTGGTTTAGCATATAACGTTGAAGTTGCTAGATTAATGAGAGAACACAACGATGCGAATGTTATTGGCTTTGGTGCTAAATTCACCACATTAGAAGAAGCTTGCGAAAGAGCAGATACTTTCCTTGCCACTGAATTTGCAGGCGGAAGACACGCAAAACGCGTAGAAATGATCAATAATTTAGAAAGATAACTTAATTTTCGGACAAAAATCAAAAATGCCTCCTATTTAATTAATAGGGGGCTTTTTAAATATGAATAATAAAACTTCATATGCTTGTCCTATTTGTGGAAATGCTGACCCGAAATATATTGGCTACAAGAATGGAAAACCATATTGTCGAAAGTGTGTAACTTTTAGAGGACAAGAGGCTACTGGAGAGTATGTTCAACTCGATAGTGCAGAATGGACTTTAAAATACGAGCTTTCTGATGATCAAAAAAGATTATCAAAGCAACTATTAGAAAACTTTCAAAATGGAATCGATAGTTTGGTTCACGCTGTATGTGGCTCTGGAAAGACCGAAATATGCATTGGGATTATTTCATATTGTATTAAAAACGGCTTAAAAGTCGGATTTGCGGTTCCACGACGTGATGTATGCATTGAATTATATTATCGCTTTGCGGATATATTTAGAGACAATGATTTAACAGCGGTCTATGGGGGAAATACAAAGTATTTAGAGGGAGATATGGTCTTATTAACGACCCATCAACTATTTAGATACGATCATTATTTCGATTTACTAATAGTTGATGAAATAGATGCGTTCCCTTTCAAAGGCAGCGAGATTTTAGAAGTCTTTTTTAAACGCAGTATTAAGAAGAATTATGTTCTAATGACTGCTACTCCGAATAAAGAGATATTGGACTATTTTTCAAAACCCGGAAGAGCGGTTCTGCAACTTTTCTCGAGATTCCATGGTAAGCCACTTCCTGTTCCAACAGTCATAAAAGGCAACGAATTATTTTTAAACTACAAACTAATCAAAGAAGTATCGAGAATATTGAAGAGTTTTAAACAGATTTTTATCTTCGTTCCCACAATTGATTTGTCCTTAAAAGTATATAAATTTCTAAGGATGTTTTTTCCTAATGGATACTATATAAATTCACATTCGGAAAACCGTGATGAAATTATCAAAAGATTCAGGGTTAAAAAGTATCGTTATTTAGTAACCACTGCGGTATTAGAAAGAGGCGTTACCGTAAAAGACCTTCAAGTTATCGTTTATCATAGCGATCATCCAATATATGATTCTTATTCTTTAATACAAATAGCGGGGCGTGTGGGTAGAAAGAAAGATGCTCCAGAAGGTGAGGTGATATTTCTTGCTAGGGAAAATAATGAAGAAATGCAGCGAGCGATTGCAGAGATTAATGCCGCCAACAAGAAACTGCCTAATTTGCTTTAAAAAAGTCAACATAACTGACTTTTGCAGGCTTTTTAATGGGAAAATACCTATTTGCCAGGCGTGTCAAACGAAAATGGAACCTAAATTTATCAAGTTTAGCGTTGATAGCCATAAAGCCACCTCGTTATACGACTACAATCAGTTTATTAGAAAGCTAATTTATCAATATAAGGGTTGCTATGATTACGAACTACATCAAGTATTTCTAGATAGATACGCTAAAGAGATCAAATTACGTTATTTTGACCGATATGTGATACCAATTCCTTCCTATCAAAACGAAGATGAAGAGAGAGGATTTAATCATGTTATTGAAACTTTTAAAAGCCTTGGATTAAAAATGCTAAATATCTTAGAAAAAACTGAAAAGCATAAGCAGGCATTAAGTTCCTTTAATCAAAGAAAGAAAGTCTACAAATATTTGGAATTAAAAAGTCATCCTGATTTGAGTAAAAAGAAGGTTTTAATTGTCGATGACGTTTACACTACAGGAAGCACAATGAAATCCGCGATTCATCTCATTGAAAAGTTAAATCCAAAGAAGATTGATGTTCTAGTGGTGGCTAAAACTAGAGGAAAACAACTACCTAAATAACTAATACGAATTAATTTGTATTAGACAATAATAGGTGGTATTGATATGATATTTAAGCGAATGCTTGACATTCTTTTATAAAGAAAGGCACATATTTGATGTGATCGGTATTAAATAATATGGGATTTTTCGACAGAAGAGCTATTAAGAAGTATTTAAAAGAAGCTGATAAAGTTATCGCCTATGAAGGCCAAATGGCGGCGTTAACCAATGAAGAATTACAAGCTAAAACTCCATACTTCAAAGAATTATTAGCTCAAGGCAAAACATTAGATGATATTAAGTACGAAGCTTTTGCGGTTGCTCGTGAAGCTGCAAAACGTTGTATTGGTGAATTCCCTTACAAAGTACAAATCGTTGGTTCTTTAGTTTTACATAACGGCGATGTCGCCGAAATGAAAACTGGTGAAGGTAAAACCTTAACCTGTACAATGGCTGTTTACCTTAACGCTTTAGCGGGTAAAGGCTTACACGTTATTACTGTTAACGAATACTTATCTGGTCGTGACGCTGAATGGATGGGCCAAATCTATAGATTCTTAGGCTTAACAGTTGGTGTTAATGCCCGTACAAAGTCTACACGTGAAAAGAAAGAAGCCTATTTGTGTGATATTACATATACAACAAACTCTGAATTAGGTTTCGACTACTTAAGAGATAACATGGCGACCGATATGGAACACCGTGTTTTAAGAGGACTTAACTTCTGTATCGTTGACGAAGCTGACTCCATCTTAATCGATGAAAGTAGAACCCCATTAATTATTTCCGGCGGTGCTCAAACAAGTGCCTCCCAATATACAGTTGCCGATAGATTCTGCAAAACATTAAAGAAAGAAGTCGACTATACCGTCGATGTTAAGGAAAAGACAGTTCACTTAACAGAAGCTGGCCAAGCCAAAGCAGAACGTATGTTCGGCATCAAAAACTTATACGATCCTGAATATGCTGATTTAGTCCATAGAATCCATAATGCTTTAAGAGCAAACTTCATTATGGCTAGAGATGTTGACTACTTAGTGGACGCCGAAGGCGAAGTTCAAATCATTGACCCATTTACTGGTCGTGTTCTTCCAGGTCGTGAATGGTCTGATGGTTTACACCAAGCTGTTCAAGCTAAAGAAAATGTCAAAATTAAGCAAGAAACCGTCACTATGGCGACAATTACATATCAAAACTTCTTCCGTTTATATAATAAACTCGCTGGTATGACAGGTACCGCTAAAACTGAAGAAGAAGAATTCCGTAAAATCTACAATATGCGTGTTGTTTGTATCCCAACAAATAGACCAATCCAACGTATTGATGCGCTTGATTATGTCTATGCACATAAGGGTCCAAAACTCGCTGCTTTAATTAAGGAAGTTAAAGAACGTCATGAGACCGGTCAACCTATCTTAATCGGTACCGTGTCCGTTGAATCTTCCGAAGAAATCTCCGCGTTATTAACACAAGCGGGCTTGCCACACGAGATGTTGAACGCGAAGAACCACGCTCGTGAAGCGGAAATTATTTCTCACGCCGGTGAAAAAGGTTCCATTACTCTTGCTACTAACATGGCGGGCCGTGGTACTGACATTAAAATCAATGATGAAGTTAGAGCTTTAGGTGGTTTATGCGTCTTTGGTACAGAAAGACATGAAAGTAGACGTATTGATAACCAATTACGTGGTCGTTCAGGCCGTCAAGGTGACCCAGGTTTCTCCAGATTCTATGTTTCTTTTGATGACGAATTATTAATCAGATTCGCCGCGGATGGTATTAGAAATTACATTGAAAAGAACTTTGGTGATGAAGCCTTAGAAGCAAGAATGATTACTAACGTTATCACTTCCGCGCAAAAGAAAATCGAAGGTCAAAACTTTGATACTCGTAAGAGCTTATTAGAATACGATGATGTCTTAGCCAAACAAAGACAAATTGTCTATGACAAGAGAGATAGAATTATCGAAGGTAGACCAATTGACGACATCATGGAAGATATCTTCAAAACTGCTGGCGAATTCCTTGCTAAGAAAGGTATTCCTGCTGATAGCAATGATGAATTAATTTCTGGTGAACAATTAGTCAAAGTGGTGGAACCAAGATTCTTACCAACTGGCACAATTAAACCAAACTTATATGATGATGCTCCAGTTGATGATATCGCACCAGATTTAGCCATCATTATTAGAGAAAGATTCGAACAACTTCTCAAAGAATGGGATGTTGAAGATGCTGATAAAGACAATATCAAACGTTCAGTGGTTTTACATTGTATTGACCAAAACTGGACCAAACATATTGACTCCATGGCGAGATTAAGAGAAGCCATCTTCTTAAGAAGTTACGCTAACGTTAACCCATTACAAGATTATGTTAATGAAGGCTATGCGATGTTCAGAGAATGCTTAGAAATGGCCTCTGTTGATGCTGTTTTGAACTTAGTTAACATTAGACCTCAACGTCGTGTTACCATTCAACAAGAACCAGCTCCAGAGCAACCAGCCGCTGAACAACCAGCCGAAGAAAAGAAAGACGCTGAATAATTTATGAAAGACTTAGTGACCTTAAAACAGGAACTTAGTGCTGTTGGCGAGAGAATCCGTCAACTCGGGTCTTCTCTTTGACCTCGCTAAATTAGATGCCGAGATCGCTTCGTTAACCGCAAAAAGTGAAGCAGAGGATTTCTGGAATGACAGGAATTCTGCTTTAGAAATCATATCCCGTCTCAATCATTCTCGCGAAATTGCCGATACCTATCGCGCTCTTTTGCATGGTCAAAAAGACCTTGAAGAATTATTAGAGTTCGAAGATGAATCATTTCTTGAACAAATTGAAACATCTCTCGATGAATTGAATAAACAATCTAAAGATTTTGAATTACAAATCCTATTTACTGGCGAATTTGATGGATTAAACGCCATTATTGAAATCCATCCAGGCGCCGGTGGCACTGAAGCCCAAGACTGGGCGGATATGCTTTATAGAATGTATGTCTACTATGCAGAAATACATCATTTCAAAATGTCGCTTTTATCGCTCGAACCAGGTGATGAAGCTGGAATTAAGTCAGTTACTCTCCAAATAAGCGGTAAAAACGCCTATGGCTTATTAAAAGGCGAAAAAGGCGTTCATCGCTTAGTGAGAATCTCTCCTTTTGATGCGAATAAGAGAAGACATACATCATTTGCCTCTGTTAACGTGGTTCCAGAATTTAAGGACGATGCAATCGACATTACCATCAATGAATCCGATTTAAAGATTGATACATATCGCAGTGGCGGTGCGGGTGGTCAAAACGTTAATAAAGTTGAAACCGCAGTGAGAATTACACACTTACCTACAGGTATTGTTGTTTCTTGCCAAATTGAAAGAAGTCAACTTCTTAACAAAGAAACAGCGATGAAAATGTTAAAAGGTAAATTGTATTTAATTGAGTTAGAATCTAGACAAAATAAACTCAACTCAATCGTTGGGGAAAAGAAGAATATTGAATGGGGTAGTCAAATCCGTTCATATGTCTTCTGTCCATATACCTTAGTAAAGGATAACCGTACATCATTTGAAGTTGTTGATGTTGCTTCTGTTATGAACGGAAACATCGATGGATTTATCTATTCCTACCTCCAAATGGAAGCTAAGAAAAATACAAAATAATGGAGTTTTGCAGACTTTTATGGACGATAGCCACTTATTTGAGATAGTTTCAAAGTTTAAGCCAACAGGCGACCAACCAACCGCGATTAAGCAGTTAAGCGACGGCATTTTAAATGGTAAAAAATTCCAAGTTTTAATGGGCGCGACTGGTACCGGTAAAACTTTTACTATGGCTAATATCATTCAAACAGTGCAAAAACCAACTTTAGTTTTAGTTCATAATAAAACTTTAGCGGGTCAGTTGTATTCTGAATTCCAAGAATTGTTCCCGCATAATCGTGTGGAATACTTCGTATCTAACTTCGATTTTTATCAACCAGAAGCCTATATTCCAAAGAGTGATACATATATTGATAAGAACGCAGTGATGAATGAAGAAATTGAAATGCTTCGTACATCCGCTATTAATTCTATCTTAGAAAGAAAAGACACAATTATTGTGGCATCTGTTGCCTCCATTTACGGCTTAACCGATCCTGATGAATATCGTAATTTAGTATTCAATATTCGTGTTGGAGAAGAAATAAATAGACAAGAACTATACAAGAAATTAGTGGACGCTCAATATAAGCGCAATAATCTCGATTTAGCCCCTGGTACATTTAGAGTTAGAGGGGATGTGATTGAAATTGTACCTGCTTCTTTCTTTGACGGAGATGTCATTAGAATCGATACTTTTGGCGATGAAGTTGAAAAGATTATTCAATTAAATCCAATTACTGGCGAAGTAAAGCATACATATCATACTTTCCCTATCTTCCCTGCTTATGACCATGCTTCCACGAGAGAAAGAATTAAAGAAGCTTGCGTCACAATCAAAGCGGAACTGGAAGAAAGACTCAAATTCTTCAAAGAAAACGGCAAACTTTTAGAAGCTGAACGTTTAGAGATGAGAACAAATCAAGATATGGAAAGCATGCAAGAATTTGGTATGTGTCCTGGCATTGAAAACTATTCTCGTCATATTGATAAAAGAAAACCAGGTGAAAGACCTTGGTGTTTATTAGATTATTTCCCAGAAGATTTCTTAATGATTGTTGATGAATCTCACGTCACGTTCCCACAACTTAGAGGTATGTATAACGGTGACCGTTCTAGAAAAGAAACATTGGTGGAATATGGTTTTAGATTACCTTCTGCTTTAGATAATCGACCACTTAATTTCGATGAATTTGAAAAGATCATGCCATATGTTGTTTGCACAAGTGCAACACCAGGTGATTATGAACTCGAAAGAGCGGGTGGAATATCTGCGGAACAAATCATTAGACCAACCGGTTTATTAGATCCAATTATTGAAGTTCGTCCAACTTTAGGACAAATTGATGATTTAGTTCACGAAATTAAAACTAGAGTGGATAGAAATGAAAGAACTATGGTTGTCACCCTTACTATTCGTATGGCGGAAGACCTCACAAACTACCTTAAAGAAAAAGGCATCAAGGTTGTTTATTTACATCACGAAACCAAGACTTTGGAAAGAAGCGAAATCATTTATCAATTAAGAAAAGGTAAGTATGATGTCCTTGTTGGAATTAACCTATTAAGAGAAGGTTTAGATATTCCAGAAGTATCATTAATTTCTATCTTTGACGCGGATAAAGAAGGCTTCTTAAGAAGTACTCGTTCATTAATCCAAATCGTCGGTAGAGCGGCAAGAAACGCGAACGGATTAGTCGTTATGTACGCTGATAGAATGACTGATTCAATGCATAACTGTATTGAAGAAACCAACCGCAGAAGAAGTATCCAAGAAGCCTATAATAACGAATACGGAATTATCCCACGTACGATTATTAAAGAGATTCGCCCACCAATCCATAATAGCGATGATGAAATCAGTGAAATGATTGATATCACTAAACATGGAAGCCGCGCGGAAATCGAAGCGAAAGTCAAAGAACTCGAAAAACAAATGCGTCAAGCTGCTAAAGAATTTGACTTTGAAAGGGCGGCTGAGCTTCGAGATATAATTCTCGAAATTAAAAGCAGTTTATAAAAATAAAGTTTGCTTTATTTAAACGATTCTAATATCATTGTTATCAGCGATTAAGAAAGGAAGAAAATTCTTATGTTAAATTGGTATGACTGGATTATGCTAGTAGTTGCTATCATCATCATTGTTCTCTGCTTATTACAAGGCGGTAAATCTGAAGGTGCCTCTGGTGCTATTACTGGTGGTGGCTTAAACGTCTTTGTTAAGACCAAAGAAAGAGGTGCAGAAAAAGTTGTTTCTGTTTTAACACTTATCTGCGCAATCTTGTTCTTCTTTATCGCGATCCTTATTGAAATTACCACTAAGGCTGCTTAATAGTCAGACTTAAGGGTAAGAAAAAAAGCGGATTAATTTCCGCTTTTATTTTTGCTCAATTTGATTGCTTGTATAATCAAGCTCTTTTATTTCTTCTTGTTTAGGTTCTTCTGGTTGAGCTTCGTTAACTGGCTCTTCTTTTTTATTTCTCTTGTTTTCTTTTACCTTAGGAGCGCCATTTTTATTCCTCATAACTAATGCTTTAATTCCGAGATATAATTCCCAACCACCAGCAAGTAGTAGGAGCACACCTGCAATAATGCATGTAACGATATTGAGAACGTCTTTTACTTCTTTGCGGTAAACGATTGCTAAGATGCCAGCGACAATGCATAAGACCGCAATAATATAGGAAATAATAATAAGCGCTAATTGTTTTCTATCTTTAACTGTAAGAATTATTGCTTTTAATAGTTCAACGGCACCAATAACAATAAAGAAGATAGCGATTAAATAAATAATGTAATTGAGTAACACTAATTCTTTTGTGCAAAGGAATACACCGAGTGCAATAGAGGCTGAACCATATAACAAACTGAGTGTTATATACTTCTTTGTTTCAAAAATAAATGCGGTTAAGATAGCGAATAAGCCAAATAAGAATAAGATAACCGCGATAACGATATTTAATGCGTTCTCTAATACTTCAGTATTGTTATTAATTGCAAAGGCGATGATAACAGCACCACCAAAAAGTAGCAAAATTGATAATATTAATTGGAGCCAAACATATTTGTTAAATAAACTTTTCATATAGTATTTCCTCTCGAACACTATTATATTATTTCCAGAAGGAAATTTTAATAAATTATGGAAGAGAAATTATTACGAGATTATGCAAGATTGGTTGCTTTCCAAGGCGGTCACGTCTTAAAAGGCGAAGAGGTTTGGATTAATGCTGGTTTAGAACAACCTGATTTTGTCACTATGGTTGTTGAAGAATGCTATAAAGCAGGCGCTAAAAAGGTTACTGTTTATTGGCATCATGACCCAGTTAGCAAATTAGCGTATAAAAATGAAACAGTTAGTAGCTTAGCGACAGTTTCCCCAATGATGGTGGCTAAATTCAAATACTGGGTAAAGAAATTACCTGTGGTAATTCACATTATTTCTGATGATCCAGACGCTATGAAAGGTGTTAACCAAAATAAAGTCACCAAATCAATGGCGAAACGTTATCCAAAGATTAAAAAGTATAGAGATGCGATGGATGGTAAATATAAATGGACCATCGCCGCAGTCCCTGGTAAAGCCTGGGCTAAGAAAGTCTTCCCTAAATTAAATGAAGAAGACGCAATCGAAGCCTTATGGGGTGCGATTTTAAAAACATCTAGAGTGGATGGTAATGATCCAGTTAAGAACTGGGATGATCATAACGATTTCTTAGTTAATCAAAGAAAGAAATTAGAAGCTTTAGACCTAAGAAAACTCATTTATAAAGCTAGCAATGGCACTGACTTCCAAGTCGAACTTGTTAAAGGTATGAAGTGGGGTGGTGGTGTTGAATTTGCACCTAACAAAGGTCAATTCAATCCAAACATTCCTTCAGAAGAAGTGTTTACAACTCCAATGAAAGGCAAAGCAGAAGGCACATTAGTTGCCTCAAAGCCATTATCTTATAACGGCGAATTAATCGAAGACTTCTCTATCTCATTTAAAGATGGTAAAGTCTGCGCAGTCAAAGCCAGAAAGAACCAAGCCTTATTAGAAAAGATGGTCAAAATGGATGAAGGTGCTTCAATGTTAGGCGAAGTTGCCTTAGTACCTTTTGAATCTCCAATTAATCAAACCGGTTTATTATTCTACGAAACATTGTTTGATGAAAATGCGTGCTGTCACGTTGCCTTAGGCGCTGGTTTCCCAGAATTGTATCCAGGTGCTTTAGATATGAATATGGAACAAAGAGCCGAAATTGGTATCAATAACTCCATGATCCACGTCGACTTCATGGTGGGCACCAGAGATTTATCTATCATTGGTGTTGATGCAAATGGTAAGCAAGTTCAAATCTTTAAAGATGGTACTTGGGCTATTTAAATCCGCTCAATTCTAATCAATTCACTGAAATAGATTGTCTTTCTTAACGGGAGGACAATCTTTTTATTAATTGGGTCGATTTTTGACAAAATAGAAGAGACGGCATTGATTTTCTCGTTTCTCCAGTACTCAATTAATAGCTCTTCTCCGTGATAATTCACTAAGATTTCATTGATGTTATCCGCTTCATCAGAAGAGATACGTGGACGTTCTATTATCTCTTGTTTTTTATGTAATTTCTTTAAATAGTCTTCTTGCTCGTTAAGTGATTTATAAGGAGCCCATTTTTTCATTCCGCGTTCACTCATTTACGATGTCCTCCTATAAATTCATTTCTTTCTCTAATTGTGCTTTCTTCTAATAGAGAAGAAGCTCTTAAAACAGAGTTCTTACCAAATTTACTCTGCAAAGCATCCATAGTCTTTTGTAATCTACGTCTTTTTAATTGCTCCTTATCATCTTCAAACATACTAAGCTGTTGATGAGTGGCGTCACTTAGTTCGCCAAAACTCAAGCCTATTGTGCGTATAGGTAAATCTTTAATATAGATATGATAGATTTCTAAAATAGCCTTTAATAAAACTTGGCTATCATCAGTAGGCGCTAATAGCGTGGAACGACGCGCAAAACCACCTGAATTCTTTGAATAACCAACGTAAATTGCGACCACACCTGTCATTTTATTGGCGTTTCTCATCCTAGTGGATAATGTATCAACCATTTCTCTAATGATAGTGATGGCCTCATCTTTGTTATAATCCCTAAACAATACCTGACTTAAGGATAAACTATGTTCTTTTGGTTCATATTTTTCATGGATATCCGCTTCATCTATGCCGTTCGCGTGTCGCCAGAGTTGTTCACCTATAATACCAAACTTACTCCTAAGATAATCCACATTAGATAAAGCGATATCTCTTACGGTGAATAAGCCCATTTTGTTTAGCTTTGCTTCAGTTCTACTTCCAATACTCCAAACCTTGCTAAGTGGAGTGATAGGCCATAATTTTTCTTTAACATCATCGATAGACATGCGGGCAATACCATTCCTTTCCTTTTTTGCGTACACATCTAGGGCAATTTTCGCTAAAAAGAAGTTGTCACCAATGCCTGCTGTGGCTTGTAAACCAGTTTCTTCCTTAATTTGATTAATAATTGTGGCGACCATTTGAAGAGGTGTCTTGTTGTAATACTTTAGATAAGTTGTTAAATCTACGAACGCTTCATCAATAGAATAAACATGAACGTCTTCTTCTGCGACAAAGTGATATAAGACATCAATGACTTCTGCGCTTTTCTCTAAGTATCTTTCCATTCTTGGAACAGCGTAGATATAGTTATATTTCTTCGGTAATTCTTTAATTCTGCATCTTGATGGAATACCTTGCTTTTTAAGAAATGGAGACACACTTAAAACAATTGTATTTGTGCCTCTGTCTTTATCTGCGACCACGAGTGGATCTTTCCACGGATCAAGACCTCTATCTAGACACTCTACGTATGAATAAAAAGCTTTTAAGTCTATGACCGCGATTACTCTTCTTTTCATATGGGTGAATGTATTATACACAAGAAATTGTTCTCTGATTAGTCTTGACTTTCAAAGAAAAAACAAATCGTTTTCGTTTGACAACAAAATTATTTTTGTTATAGTAATCTCTCACTTAGTTAAATGTGGTTTAATAAAAGTGGGGGATTAAAAATTATGGAAATTGCCGCTATTATCATTTCTAGTCTTGCTTTAATTGCGATTGTCATTGCGATTATTTTAATCATCAAAAACTCTAATAAGAAGGGTGAAGCACCACAAATCGATTTAAAGGAAATCGGTATGCTTCAACAACAATTAAATTCTTTAACAGAACAGTTAAAAACTAATATCAAACTATCTGTTAGTGAAGAAATTAATAAAGTTTTAGAGCAAACCACAAAGAGTAATGAATTAAATAATGAGAAGTTAGAACGTTTCCAAAACGGTATTACTGAATCACTTAATAAAAGATTCGACGCTCTTAATAAACAAATTGACGATAAATTAATTGAAATAAATAAGAAAGTGGATGAAAAACTTGCAGAAGGCTTTAAAACCACTGGTGAAACAATGGCCCAAGTCAGAGAAAGACTACAAGCTATTGATGCCGCACAAAAGAACATTGAGGAATTATCTAAAGATGTTGTTTCTTTAAGAGGCGTCTTAGAAGGTAATCAAACTAGGGGCCAATATGGTGAATATCAATTATCCATGGTCTTACATAATGTTTTTGGAGATACAACTGGTTGTTATCAAGAACAATACACTATGAAAAAGGTCAAAGATGGTGATGATGTACGCGCGGATGCAGTGGTCTTTATGCCAGAACCTAACAAGATGATTTGTATTGACTCTAAATTCCCATTCCAAGATTATCAACGTATCTTTGAAACCGATATCCAAGAAGAAAAAGAAAGATTAACTAAAGAATTTGGTAACGCTGTTAAAAAACATATCACTGTTATCAAAGATAAATATATCGTTGAAGGAAAAACCGCTCCTGAAGCATTAATGTTTATTCCTAATGATGGTGTCTTCGCTTTCATTCATCAAAATTTAGATGATGTTATTGAATACGCGAGAAGTAAGAAAGTTATCTTAACTTCCCCATCAACATTGCCTGCTATCTTAGTCACCATTAATATGGTGAGAATTGAAGTGGAAAGAAGTAAAAACGCGGAAGAAATCAACCGTCACTTACAACGTCTCGCTAAAGACTTTGAGATGTTTGGTCGTGAATGGGAAAGTTTCTCCAACGCTTTAGATAGAACAACCAAAACAAGAGAATCCTTAGATCATCGTGTTGGTAAGATTACTAATAAGTTCCAAGCTATCAGCACTAGTAATGATCTAGAGGAAGATATTAAGCAGATAGAAGGAGACCACAATGATTAATTATAACGATCATAACCTTGTCACATTTTCCAATAGCCTTTTAAAACATTTCGGTGTAAAAACTTTTCACCAAACTGAACCGGAAGTAGACGCAATCTTAAAAGGACATAAGAAAGTCGTGGTCATGCTCTTTGATGGCATGGGTCAAAATGTCGTTAGATTACATTTAAAAGATAAGGATTATATTAGAAGCCATTATCTATGCACAATTAACTCCACGTTCCCTCCAACTACAACCGCAGCGACATTAGGTTTCTTAACTGGCAAATATCCAATTGAAACTGGCTGGATGTCTTGGGCACAATATTTTGAAGAATATAAAAGAAATATCATTTTATTTAGAAATATTGACTATAACACTGATGAAAAATTAGAACCAGCAAACATCGCTGAAACATTATTGCCAACTAAAACCATTTTGGAATTAATTAAGGAAAACAATAAAGATGTCACCGTGTTTGATGTCAAAAGATACCCAGTTGACCCTAATGGTCCAAAGAGTTTTAGAGACTTTGAAAGAACTATTAATCAATCAATTAAAGGTGTCGATAAATGCTTAGGCTATTTCTATTTTGATTCGCCAGATTATGAAATGCACGCAACCGGCATTGATTCATTTAAAGTGCACTGTATTGTGAAAAGAATTAATAGAATTATTAGACGCTTAGCTAAGGCAAATCCAGACACATTATTCTTATCTTTCGCTGACCATGGTCATATTAATGTTAAATTCTTAGACCTATGCGAACATGAAGACTTATATTCCTTATTAGATAAACCAATGTCTTTTGAAAAGAGAACACCAACTTTCTTTATCAAAAAAGGCACTAATAAGACGTTTGAAGAATTGTTTAATAAATACTATGGTGAACATTTCTTATTGATGAATAAAAAAGAAGTTTTAGAATCTAAAATCTTTGGTGAGGGTGAGATCAATCCTAAAGCAGTGGCCTTTATTGGTGATTATGTTGCTACAAGTATTGATAATTATTGTTTATATGCTTCAAAAGAGACGAAGGATTTTGTGGCTTTTAAAGGACACCATGCTGGAAATACCAAAGAAGAAATGAAAATTGATATCTCTGCATACAATGTTTGATTGATTTTTTAGCGATTTATATTTATTATAAGAAACGCTATGGGTCCGTAGCTCACCTGGGAGAGCGCATCGTTCGCAACGATGAGGTAGCGAGTTCGATCCTCGTCGGATCCACCAAAAAGAAAGTGATTGTCGTTATTTAAACGATTTATCCAATATAGATACTGTCCGAAAGGATGGTTTTTTGTTTATTTTGCATTACAAAATCGCGTTTTTGCATTGTTTCGAAATAGCCAACGCGTGTGCGCGTGGAAGAGCACAGAAAGATATTGCAATTTTTGAAAATGTCGTATAATTATTCCCATAAAAATAAAGACGCTTACGCAATAAGCCCTGTTTATATCAATGGTATTGTGTTAAGCAAACGAAAGGAAAGAAACATGAAAAGAAAAAGTTTATCTTTAATGATTACAGCTTTAAGTCTTTCTGGTATGTTACTTGCAGGTTGTAACTTCCAAGGTCCTAATGCTGCGATCAACAGCCAAGCTGGCACTTATGAAAAGCAACAATTATATCAATTGTATGCAGCTGCCGGTGGCACAATGACCTATGACGAATGGTTAGCTTCTGTTAAAGGCGCCGATGGTGCGTCACTCTTAGCAGATAGAAAAGACCCAACCGATGCCGATGGCAAAAACGGCGATGTTTTCGTCAACATTGAAACATGGGACGTGTTCTTAAAAGTTGGTGGCTCTTGGAGCAAAGCGGGCAATATTAAAGGTGCCCAAGGCGAACAAGGCCCACAAGGCCCACAAGGCCCACAAGGCGAACCTGGTAAAGACGGTAAAGATGGCCAAGATGGTAAAGATGGCCAAGACGGTAAAGACGGTAAAGATGGTGAACCTGGTAAAGATGGCCAAGACGGTAAAGACGGTAAAGATGGTGAACCTGGTAAAGACGGCGTAGGCATCAAAGAAATTAAGAAAACAGATAACGATGGTTATTCTGACATCTATACAATCTATCTCACTGATGATTCAGAATATGAATTCAAAGTTCCAAACCCAGCAGTTTCCTTGGATATTATGCACTACAGATTCGAAATCGACTATGAGGCAGGCCAAGCTATTGACTTACCATATTATGTTGGCGCTAGTGCACCATTAGATGTTGTGGTTTACGCTCAATATGCTGACGGTAGCGAAATGTATGTCGAGGATGGTGAGTACACAGTTACAGGCTTTAATACTGAGACTCCTGGTACTAGAGAAGCCACAATTACATTTGGTCCTGCTTCAGGAACTCTTGAATATGAAGTTGTTGATATTTCTGATGAAGTCGGTGCCGTTTTAAGTGAAGTCGGTGCTACTGATGCGGTTCCAGGTCTTGCTTCCGGAGCTTATGACTACTCATTCAATACTATGTCAAACCAATTAATCGTTTACCTAGATGAAGGTTTAAGTGAAGCTGATGCCGTCGCTGCTTATGGAGAAGGTTTGAAGGCAGCCGGTTATTCTGAAGCGGGTGCTGATGGATATGGTGATATGCACTATGTTTCTGAAAACGAACAACTAGAAATTTATTCATGGGTAGGCGCCGATGTTGGTGAATCCGGTATTATTGTTGTTAACATTAAGGTTCTCAAAGGATTCTTCCCGATTGGCAAAATCAATGAATTCATGACAGCAGTTGGCTATACATTTGGATTCGATGAAACAATTCGTGATGCCTTTGGCACCAATGCATGGGAATCTAGTGTTAGAAGATCTTCCAGTGGCGATTATTATATGCTCATCTCTCTAGCAGGTGGAGATTATGTAGAACAATGGGTAACTATTCTTACACCAGTTTTAGAAGAAAATGGATTCGTATGGGAAGAAGACTATGATTGTTTCTTCAACTATAGTACCTACCAAGAAATTGACGTTAAATATAACGCTTCTTACGACGTTTCTCAAATCGTAATTTGGCAATGATTGAATTAACATTACAATTAAACTAGATTTATTATTAAGGTCACGCTCAATGGCGTGGCCTTTTTTGTTGGTTTTAAAACCGATACATAAAAATTCAATTATAGACAACTTTGTCTACAAGAATATGCCAACTTTGCGGTCTTTATATATCCTTATTATTTATTAAATATATTAAGTAATATTGTTAACTTTTTGCGTTGTTTGAATTCTTATGTATTTTTATGAATTTCCTTGAATATCAAATTATTTATTTGTATTATATTAGTGTTAGGAGGTAAATAAATGGCAATAGAATGGTTTAGTTCAGATGCAAAAAATGGCGCTGCTTCTTTCTACAGCACGAATATCACATTAAATACCATTGCTTCAGTGCCACTTGAGAGTGCGTATCGAATACAAGTGGGGCTCGATGAAAACAAAAATGTCGTTATTCAGCCGTTAAGTAAAGAGCAAATGCGTGATGGAGATATAAACGGCTATGCAATTTATCAGATCTCCATCAAAAAGACTTATGCAAGGATATCTTCCACAGACTTAATGAGGAAGGTAGCCAAAGCACTAGGTATCGTATTTGATGAAAAGCCAATCAAATATGGTACAACGTGGGATGTAAAAGAAAACATGCTCACGATCCATACCGGAATATAAGGAGGAAACGGATATGTGGATTTTTATTCTATTAGGTGTGTTATTTGTATTACTCATTGTAGTATTCATCCTCTGCTCTTACACCAAAGCAGGACCAGATGAAGCAATTATGATCTCTGGTTTAGGAAAAAGAAAAATTTTAAGAGGAAAAGCTGGCTGGAAAATTCCTTTCTTACAAAGAAAAGACAGATTATCACTCAAGGTCTTCCAAGTTGACATCAAAACGCGTGAATCAATTCCAACAAACGAATTCATTAACATCAACGTTGATGGTGTCGCTAACTTAAAGATCTCCAGTGATCCAGAATTACTTGAAAGAGCGTTCGAAGCAACATTAGGCATGAACCAAGATGACTTAATTGAACAAGTCAAACAAGTTCTTGAAGGCAATATGCGTGAAATCATTGGTACAGTTGGCATTCGTCAATTAGTCCAAGATAGAAAAGGTGTTGCGGAAGCTGTTAAGGAAAACGTTATTCCAGACATGAGCAAATTAGGCTTGGAATTAGTCAACTTCAATATTCAAAACTTCTCAGATGGCAACCATGTGATTGAAAACTTGGGTATTGATAACATCTCCCAAATCAGCAAAGAAGCTGCTATTGCTAAAGCAAACGCTGATAGAGATGTTAGCATCGCCAGAGCTAAAGCGGCTCAAGAAGCCAATGAAGCAGAAGTCAATTCCAAAACCGTTATCGTCCAAAAGAATACAGAATACTCTTTAAAAGAAGCGGAATTAAAGATCAAAACAGATACCGCAAGAGCGAATGCGGATGCCGCTTATAAGATTCAAGAACAAAAGAGACAAGAAGAAATCAACACCGCGACAGTTAATGCTGAAATTTCCAAGAGAGAAAGAGAAGTCGAACTTGGTAATAAAGAAGTCGAATTAACCGAAAAGAAATTAACCGCGGAAATCAACAAGAAAGCTGAAGCGGAAAAATACGCCGCTGAAAGACTTGCTGAAGCAGAACTCTATAAGAGACAAAAAGCTGCGGAAGCTGAACTTCTTGAAGCTCAAAGAAAAGCCGAAAAGGTCAAAGTGGAAGCCGAAGCTCAAAGAATTGCTAGAGAAAAGGCTGCTGAAGCTGTCAAATTAGAAGCTGAAGCCAACAAACAAGCTGCCTTCGCAGAAGCTGCGGGTATTGAAGCCAAAGGTAATGCGGAAGCTAAAGCCACAAGAGAAAAAGCTGAAGCTATGAAAGCCTTCAACGATGCCGCTACCTTAAAGTTGGTCTTAGATAGTGGTGTCTTACCAGAAACAGTCAGAGCATACAGCGAACCAATCGCTGCTGCCTTAGGCCAAATCGATGGCATCACAATGTACGGTTCTGGCAACGAAGCCAAATTAGTGGAAGAAATTCAACAACACGGCGATCAAATCTTCGCTGGTATCAATAAGACACTTGGCATTGATTTGAAATCAGTCCTTCTTGGCTACTTAGGCCCAAAGGTCTTGAAAGATATCAAGAATTCAAAAGAAGACAAGTAATAAATTTCTCCGGGATACCCTCACAATTGAGTGGGGGTATCTTTTTTGGTGTATAATGAATCCTGGTTATGACATATAAAGAGTTAGACAAATATCTACAAGAAAACGGAAATAAGAAGTTCGCGGAGTTCTCTAAAACCGTATCCAACAGTGAATACCTTGTTTTTGGCGTTAAGAACCCCGTTTTACGCCAAATCGTAAAAGAACACGTTAAAGATGAAGAACTAGCCTTAGATGACTTTAAAACGGGCAAATATCTAGAAATTGATTTCATTTATTTCGGTTTAGGTCTTTCTAGAATCAAAAATATAGATGAACAATTGGATTTCTTAAAACAAAATATCAAAAAGGCTAAATCATGGGCAATCACAGATACCGCTTCGACGTTTTTAAAGAAACTGACGTTTGACAAATATTGGCCATTCTTCCTTTCACTTGTTAAATCGCCTTATATTTTCGATAGACGTATGGCCTATGTCGTGGGATTAAAGCTCACTAAAGATAAGAAGATATTAGATGTCACTAAATACATCAAAAAAGACGATGAATACATGGTGATGATGGCGGAAGCTTGGCTACTAGCGACAGCGGCTATCCATTATCCAAATGAAATATATGAATATCTACTTAAATGTGAAGATCTAGCTTTAAAAAGAAAGGTCGTTTCCAAAATGGTGGACTCTTTCAGAATAGATGAGGCCACTAAAAAGAGATTTAAAGGTTTACGATAACTGATTTTAAAGGAAACCTCCCAGTGGACAGGACTAGGAGGTTTTTATTTAGGTGGTTATTTACCGCGATAACCACTTCCATTAATAAGACGTTAAAGCGGTAGTGGTTTTGCTAAAAAGAAAGAAAAAAGGATCAGAATTTCTTCTGACCCTATTTTTAAAGAATATTTATCCTAGTGAACAAAGATAACGAAGTATCCGCCCATAGAAACATATGGTTCAACAACGTATTGGTTGTTTGGTGAAGTGTAAACTGGATAACCATAACTATCTTCGCCATACTCAAATTCAGCATCATCTAAGGCGTCGCAATATGTTTCAACGGCCTCGTCTGGATCAGTACTGTCAACAAGGATATACAATCCATCTTCATCTTCTTCTGCTGAGAATTCAGCGCCTTCTTCGGCATAGACTGGTAGTTCATCGGTGAAATCATTAGCAGCCATAAATTTAGCAATAGCTTCTGCTGGCCATGTATCTTCAAATGGTTGTGAATAATTGGCTCTTATAACAATATAACCATAATAGTTTGTATAGTCACCGACATATAAACTAGCACCGTTATCGAGATACAAATCGAAGTCACCATATTCATCTTCTTCAGCTTCCCAATCAAGACCGGTCATTGCATCAACGAATGCGCACATTTCAAAATAATCTGAACCATAAATGTAGAAATCGGTTTCATCATCGATGAAGTAAGCGTTTGCACTCTCTGCTGGATATTCAGCAACTTGAACTTCAACGTCGATTGTGTCAAATAAATCGATGATAGCTTGATCAACGTCTGCAATATCACCCGCATCTGCTGGCTTTCTATAAGGGCCGAAGAATCTTGCATAAGTAAAGCCGTCTTTTATTACGACATAGACTAATCTATCTTCATTTTCGTCATAGTAGCGTTCGTTGTCATAATCGTATTCGAAATTAGCGGCTTCAAGTTGTGAAGCTAATACTTCGGTATAATCGCCATAAGTGGCTAAAAGTTCATAATCATATTCGCCCATGCTATCAGAACTAACACCGTATTTTTCATAGAATGTGCCGTCCATATTAAAACCAGGAATAACGCCTTCACCCATAACAGCATCAACATGAGCAGTTGGCCAACCTTTAATTTCTGTGAAGCCATTTTCTAAGAAGAATGTTGGATCACCTTTTTCTTGGGTGTTACCACCGCCAAGATTTGCGGCTAATGTCCACTCACCATTTGCTTTTGTATAAAGATCAAATGAATCTAAATCAAGATATGTGTCGCCGTTTTTGCCAAAATCAGCAGCAGGTGCGCCATTGCCTGTTAAGAAGGAAGTACCATCCTTGCCATCTTTACCGTCTTTACCGTCCTTGCCATCAGTACCATCTTTACCATCCTTGCCATCAGTACCATCTTTACCATCCTTGCCATCTTTACCATCAGCACCATCTTGACCCTTTTCACCAGCAGGGCCTTTAATATTGCCGACTGATTGCCAAGCGCCACCAACTTTAACAAAGATATCCCATGTTCCATAGTTAACAAAAACATCACCGTTCTTGCCATCGGTGTCGGAAGGGTTGTTTGCACCCGCTAAGAGTGACGCACCGTCGGCGCCTTTAACGGATTCTAGCCATTCGTCATAAGATAATTCGCCACCGGCAGCTTTGTACATTTGGAAAATTTGTTGCTTGTCATAAGCGCCTGCTTGACTGTTGGTTGCAGAGTTTGGACCTTGGAAGTTGCAGCCCGTTAAGAGCATGCCAGCTAATGCCAAACCTAGAAACATTTTTGAAGTTTTTTTCATAAACTGTCTTTTCTCCTTTTTAAGATATAATTTTGCCTACAATCTTATTTCAACGAGCAATTCATGACAATAAAAAATATTTCTCGATTTATGCGATAAAAAACAGAGATTTTTATGACAATTTCGAGATTTTAAAAATGACAATTATGAGAACATTTTTCTCCTATTTATTAATAAATATATGGCTTAATTTTACTATCAAAGTGATAGACGTTTCTTAAGCAATGGACAATTAATCAATATGTTACAAACAATAAAAAAGTGTAAACAAATAGTTGTCACACTCTCATTTCAATATTTATCAAAATATTTGTTTAAACGCGCTAAACCCAAGATTTAATAATATACGCATCAAAAAGTTATTGCAAGAGAATAATGCAAAATTAGGTTAAATTTTATTTCTTGTTATCTTTTAAGAATTTAAATAAATCTTCTTCTTTTAAAGGCTTTGTGAAGTAGTAGCCTTGAACAAAATCGATCTTTTTGTTTTTAGACATCGCTAATTGTTCTTCAGTTTCTACACCTTCGATGACAATTGGGATTTCCAAACTTCTGAACAAGTTGACCGCAGCGTCAAAGAAGACTTTTACGTTTACGGCTTCTCCTAATAAGGATTTATCTAATTTGGCGACGGTAAATGGTAGTGTGATGAATCTTGCCATATTGGAGTAGCCACTGCCAAAATCATCCATTGCAAACTTAATACCATGTTGGCCTAAGTCATTCATAAATTCTCTGGTCTTTGTTGGATATTTCACAGCGATTGTTTCAGTGATTTCTAGACACAGTCTATTTGGATCAATGCCGTAGTTATCAATTGTCTTAAGGAATCTTTCACTAGGATTATTAAAGAATTCCGCGCAAGAGATATTAACTTCTAAGCTTTCGATTTCTGGATGTCTTTGTAAAAACGCACATGTTTCATTCAAAACAAAGAAGTCTATTTGGTTAGCCAAACCAAAGCTTTCAGCGATTGGAATAAATTCGCCTGGACCAACATAGCCTAATTCATTGTTATCAAGTCTAATCAATGCTTCGCAATGATTAAAACACTTTTGATTCATATCATAAATTGGCTGATAAACCATGTATAAACCAGTATTTGTTTTTAAACAGTTTTCTAAGATATCTCTAATCTTTCTATCTCTATTAACACGGTCCATGAATTCTTGGCCTAATTCCACAAAGTTAGAATCTCTAAAGTTAATCGTGGAGAGTGTTCTAGCGATAAAGTTGTTGTATAAATCAGAGTTATAGAAGACTTTGTTATTAACAAAATAGAAAAGATGAATGGTGAGAACAACTTCGTTACCTTTAACACGGACTGGTTGCTCAAATCTTTCTTTAATCGCTGTAACCATTTCTTTTTGCTCTTTTTCGTTTCTTAAAAGCAAAACGAAACGTGAAGAAGTGGTTCTAAAGATAAATGATTTCTTATTGACGGTCTCAATAAACTTTCTAATGATAGAAACGAGTTCGTTAGAAGCAACAACACCGAACTTTTCAGAGAACATGCCAAAGCTCTCAATATCAAAGATAATGTAGTATTTTCTTTGCTTTTCAAATCTCTGCACATTGATGTATTCAATGAATGCTTCGTTGTTAAAGGCTTTGGAGAAACGGTCAACTTTAACGTCAGGATCACAAACAGAAACAACTGCGAGCATGACAGAAAGAGTGAATGAAACGCCAGAAAGGATAACTTGTGGATTTAATGTTTGAATGACCGCTGCGACAGCAACAATACCCATAATGCATAACAAAGTGAATAGAATTTGTTTAGGCAAAGATTTTCTAAACACAATGGTGTAAACGAGAGTGGCTGCTGTATTAAGACCCCAGTTAACGATATATAACAGAATGAAAAAACCAGGTCCTGGAATGAAATCATAGACACCGGTTTCTGAGTTCAATACAAAAGTAAAGTTTAAATGGTGAAGACAGTTGGTAAACATGAAAATTGCCCCTAAGGCTGATGGAAGAGTAGTCAAAAGATAAATAGGGGAATATCTTAAAGATTTACCAATGGAATAAAATACATACGCAAAAATGAGATAAGACTCCACAAGCTGCATAAAGAAATATAATTCTGCAACAGCTTCGACCCATGCAATTGGCACAACATTGGAATTATCCAATAAAACACAGAATAAGATACTTAATGAAAGATTAACAACAAGAGTGATAAGAGCGACACCAAAGAGGCGATAAGTAGATACAGGGAACTTCTTTCTACCATAGTAGGCAATCGTAATTGCCACAAGGAACACTAACGAACAAACTTCGAAATAATAGTTAACATGTAAATTACTTGGTAGAGCGCCGATTGATGATAATAATGTCATAATACTTTTGTATTTTAACAAATAATTATCTTATATCAATGTCAAACTATTTTGTTTGCTTTTTCCAATTAAATTATGCTTTGTGAACAATGCATTTTATATTTTGACTAGGTCTAACTTTTTTGTGATACATATAATTAAAAAACTTTTGAAAAAATATCGCGGATTTTTTATGAGGAACAAAGAGAAAGAACGTTATTTTTTTTCATTAACTATTTTTATATTTTTGTAACATTATATTTTTTGCTTGTTTTGATTCCTTTCTTTATAAAAAACTCATTTGTGGAATATAAAATTCCAAACAAAAATAACTATTAAAAATTGCAAGAATAAATGAGAAAAAACCCCAATATGCGCATATAACTATCACGCAAACATTTTGCAAAAGTGTTTGTCATGCACGCGTTTTCGTGTATGATTTATAGCCAATAGGGGAAAAAGGGTATGAAAAGGCTAAATAAATTAACAATTACTCTCGGTGTCTTCTCTTTGTTATTAACTGCATGTCAAGGTGTCACTGTCTTCAGCTCTGTTAATAGCTCAAGCAGTTCAAGCAGTGTAAGTACTAGCCAAGCGCCAAAAGAATACAAGGTCACTTGGAAAAACTTTGACGGAACTATTTTAGAAGTTGATGAAAGGGTCGAAGAAGGAACAAATCCATCTTATAACGGATTAGAACCTACTAAGGCCGCTGACGAACAATACGATTACACATTTACTGGTTGGACTCCAAAAGTCACACCAGTCAAAAGCGATAGTGAATATGTCGCGACATTTAAAGAAACTCTTAAAAAATACGAAATCATTTGGAAAAACTATGATGGCAATGTTTTGCGTGTCGATGAAGTCGAGTATGGTGAAACTCCATCCTATAGTGGTGTGACTCCAACAAAGCCACAAACAGATCGTTTTTCATATGAGTTTATAGGCTGGACCCCAGAAATTGTTCCAGTCACTGGCCCAGCGCAATATACTGCTGTTTTTGAAGAAGGCCCAAGAAAGTACACAGTCACTTGGATGAACTATAATGGTGCCATCTTAGAAACAGATGAAAATGTACCTTATGGTACAGTTCCTACTTATGATGGGGCAGAACCACAAAGAATTGGTGATAACCGTTTCGATTATGTTTTCAAAGGCTGGTCTCCAGAAGTCGGTCCTGTTACAGGCGATGCCACCTATGTCGCCTCGTTCACTTCAAACATCAAAAGATATACCGTTACTTGGTTAAATTACGACGGCACAACATTAGAAGTTGATGAAAATGTCGCCTATGGTACCACTCCAACATATGATGGCGATAGACCAGTAAAACCAACAGTGGGTGGTTTTAAACAAACATTCGCAGGTTGGTCTCCAGAAGTAACTGCAGTTACGGGCAATCAAACATATACCGCGGTCTATGTTAATGGTGATCCAGCTTTCTGCTTTGACTTACTCAACTACGAATTACAACCAGGTGTTCAATTATCTGAAATTCAAGGTGCTCCTTGGATTAACTCTAATCTCAATGGTCAATTAAATAAAATTAAAAAGCCATCATTAAAAGATGACTTCTATGCTTCTGTTAACTACGAGAATATTCTCTCTGGTGATGGTGGCGCGTTTGGTAGATCTGATGAATATGTCAATCAAGCTCTATACGATATCTTCTATGGCGATGAAACCGTGAACAACGATATTCTTTGGACTCTTGCTGGTATGGCAAATTATGGTGATGCTTCAGGCGTGGCTAGCTATTTGTCTTCCTTTAATTTAGATAACTATTTAAGTAGTAAAGATGCTTTCACATCTGCGGCGTCTCTTTTCACAATTAGCAAAGATGGCGATAGTTATGTAGTTGGTATTGATGATGGTTATATCAACGGAAACTACGATTGCTTATCTTTCGTCTGGCTTTATAGCACATATCAAGGTGGTGAGGTCTTCACACAAGAATTATTCAAAATCTTTGATATTTTAGACCAAGCATTCGGCATTTCCACAACCTCTCAACAAAGAAACGCTGTTGGTAATCTTGAGAAAGATTTTATCAGCGTTGCTTATTACAATTACAATGGTGGTGCAACAGGATATGAAACCGATGAAATTCCATGGACATCCCTTAAGAACGCCTTATTAGATTTAGGCGTGGCACACGACGCTACAATCTGGATCCCAAATCACTATGTTGCATTATTCAATAGTATCTATACAGACTATATTTCTAATAATCACGCAACTTTAGAAAACCTTGTCAAAACCAGAATGGAATTTGCTTTCCGTTTCTTAGCAGGTCTCAGTAACTACAAAAACATCAATGTCAGCCTTAGCACATTGAATAGATATTCTAGAGGTATCATGTTCCGTGGTGAGCTTGGCATCTATTATTACGATGGTAATCAAGCTTTAATAAAAATCGCAGCAGCGGCATTACCAGTTCTTTATGAACAATCATATTTGGAACTCCAAGGTTCTAAAGAAGTTAAAGACAAAGTCTCGCAATTAATCGAGGACATCTTACAAGGCTTCGAAGAAATCTTTGCTGAAGAAGAATGGCTCAGTTCCTCAACAAGAGAAAGAGCGATTAGAAAGATTCAAATGATGTCATATGAATCATGCTTCCCAGATTTCTATAAAGATTTCGTAGAAATTGAAGACGATGACCTAGACACTATTTCTGGTGCTACTTTATTAGACCGTTATCAATCCGCATATGTTGAAACCATTTTAAGCGGTGTTCCATTGCCAAGCCGAGAATGGGACACAATGCCAACATATACCAATAACGCTTTCTATAGTCCAACCACCAATTCATTCGTGATCTTAAATGGTCTTGTTAGCGGATTCTTGTTTAGTGAAGACATCGAAGTGTTATATAGCACATTAGGTACTGTTATCGGTCATGAAATTACACACGGTTTCGATAGTAGTGGTTCACAATTCGATGAATATGGTCAACAAAATAGTTGGTGGGCTGATGCTGATTGGAACAAATTCAACGCTAAAGTGCAAAAGATGATCAATTTCTTTAACAACATTACTCTATATGGTAATACCAAAGCTATTGGCGAAAAGAATAACACCGAAGCAACTGCTGATATGGGCGGTATGAAAGTTATGTTGCACTTAGCAAAGAAGATTTCTGACTTCGACTACGATTTGTTCTTCAGATCATATGCTTATGTCTGGTGCAACGCTCCATATGGTTTGGATTATGTTCAAGCCTATAGAGAAGATGAACATCCACTCCATTACTTAAGAACAAACATCACCCTAGCTCAGTTCGATGAATTTGTCGAATTCTATGACATCCAACCAGGTGATGGTATGTATATCCCAGAAAACCAAAGAGTTAAAATTTGGTAATTATAAATAAATATAATAAGATAAAAGAGCGCTCGCCTGAGCGTTCTTTCTATAAAATGATTATGCTAAAAAGAAATGCAATTTTAACCACAAGAAATCTCATCCTAAAACCCATCGAATATTGTGATAAAAACGAGGTCTTTTCAGTGTTTGAAAATGCGCTTGTTGCAAAGACTTATATGGTTCCAGTTTTCAAGGATGAAGAGGCTAGAGAAAAGTTCCTTTTGAGGCTCATTGAAAACACACAAAAAGTAGAAAGATTTTGCTACGGAATCTATTTGAACAAAACATTTATTGGTCTTCTCAATGATGTCGAAGTGAAAGATGACGAGGTAGAAGTGGGGTACTGTTTGCATCCAAAATTTTGGAATAAAGGCTACACTACCGAGGCATTAAAAGTGGCCATCGATGAGCTATTTGCAATAGGCTATAAAACCGTGATGGCAGCACATTTTATTGAGAATCCTGCCAGTGGCCGAGTTATGCAAAAATGCGGTATGTCTAAAATTGATAAAACAGAAGTGATAGAGTACCAAGGGTCAAAGCATCCATGCATCTACTACGCTATTACCAACAAATAATTTACTAATCTATTTATTTGTAAACTATACGATAATGTCTCTTTTTTGAGGCATTTTTATTTTTTTACTGCAATTTTGGGCAAAATATTTCACTCTGCGTTTGCTATGGCCATTCACTATAGTGCGCGCATTCAGAAACACTCTTTACATATGAATTTTATAAATGTACAATAGTAGCAAATTTTTTAATGGAGGTTTTTTATGAAAGTTAAGAAATTACTTACATTGTTACTTGCCACCTCTATGATAGTTGCTTGCGGTACCCAAACCAAACCAAGCAGCAGTGCTAACGGCAGTTCCGAACCTGCTCCAAGCGCAACAAGTAGCGATGTTCCTAGCACATCTAGTAGTAGTTCTAACACTAGTAGCCCAAGTAGTTCTTCGAGCGCAGCTCCAAGCACAAGTGCTTCCAGTTCCAATCCAAGTTCTTCTTCCAGCGCACCAGTCGTGGTTACATTAGTTTCCATTACTGTTACCGCTCCTACTAAGTTAGCCTACACAACCGCCGACACAGCGTTAGATCTTACTGGTATGGTTGTCACAGCAAACTACAGTGATGCCACAACAAGAGAAATCACTGAAGGTTACACAGTGAGTCCAGTTGACTTCTCAACAGCCGGCGACAAAACAGTTACTGTTACATTCGAAGGTAAAACAGATTCCTTCCAAATTACAGTTACACAAGCAAAACCAACAGCCTGGGATGCTGACTTAACAGCTAAATTCCAAGCTAATCTCTATGGTTACGTTCCACCTTTCTTCTATTCCCCAGATTTCGGTCTCGGTACATTAACTTGGGGAGTAAATGAACAAAATAAGGTCGTTTATGCAGAAGGCGGTAACGTTGCCGCTCAAGAAGCAGGCCAAGACAGTCCATTGAAACCAATCGGTGATTTATTTATCGCTGATGGCTTTGTTGCTTCTAAAGTTCCAAACTTAGAACAAGAAGATTATTTCTATGTTATGGAAAAGGCTGTTACAGTCGAAGGCGCACAACGCTATCTCCGCGTTAGAATTGCAACAAGCGATGATGAAGGCTCATTCGCTAATGGTGGTCAATTCTATATCGATTTCTGTGATCCTTATTTCTATGATTGGGCAGAATCTGGATTTGAAGCCCTTGTGAAACAAGTGATGGGTTATAAAGAGGATATTCCTGATTTACCAGCTGGCCCAAGATACCTTAAGGATGACGCTAGATTGATTCCTTTGTATGCACAATATTACGGGTATACTCAATTCACAGTTTATGGTGTTGATGAAGATTATGCCTACGCATGTTTAGAACTATTAGCGGCTGCTAATTGGATTATTCTCGAATCAGATGATGATGATTTCGATTTCTTCTGTGTCTCACCAGAAGGCGTGATTGGTCTTTATGGTGCATTCGATGGAACAAAAGGTCAACTTTTACTTAAGTTTGATTATGCTCCAGAAATTCCAGACTATCTTAACAAAGTTGCAGCTGTCTTCGGCATTGAAGGTTCTGGCTACGCTTTCAACTATGACGAAGAAGACAAAATGTATTTCTATACATTCAGTGAAACTCTTGGCGAAGGTGAAACCTTGGGTGATTTAGTTGATAAGTATGTTAATACATACTTAAAGAACGCCGAAGATGGTTTTACCAAAAAAGGCGATAGAAAAACTGGGGAAAAATATGCTTATGACATTTACGTGAGTTCCGTTATAGGCGCTACCGTTTATGTCTATGCAGGTGTTACCGAAAAAGGTGCGACAATTGTTCAAATTTTGGTACAACCATATGTTGATGTTCCAGAACAATTCATTCCTGCGATGACCCTTTTAGGTGTTGACCCAAGCAAGGCTCACACAGAAAATGGTCAAACACTCTACCACGCTTACTTTGATTCATCAGTTACACTTCAAGACGGTATTAAACATTTCACAGATATTTTAGATGCCGATACAACATTGAATTTCAAAGTTGTTACTCCTGTTACCGAAGGCACGCTTAGTGGTAGTGGTGCTCAATGCTTCTACAGCATTTATGCCAATAACAACGTCTCTATTGAATTCTTAGCATATGCAGCTGACGATGGAAGAACAGATGTTCAAATGCGCTTTACTGATTATACCCCTGCTCCAGAATCTCCATGGGTTGATGCTTTTGCAGAAGGTTTAGGCATTAAATTTACATGGGATTCAGAAGAAAAAGAATTTGTATACGGCGCTAAGATTCAATTTAATGAGGGTGATACATTTGATGCTATTGCTAATGGTATTGCTTCTCAATTATTAGCGGTTGATGATACCCTTGAACTTTTAACCTCACAAAGAGGTTCTACTTACACTGTCTTGACATATTTTGGTGATTATGGTTGCATCGAGATTCAAGCTTTCACAAACGATGGTAAGGAATACAGAATTTACATTAGCATCAAGTTGTTTGCTGATCCAGAAGCCGATCCTTATCTCAACGCAATCAGTGCCTTACTCGGCAGTGAATTAGTTGAAAGCACAACACAACCAGGCGTCTATCTTGGTGCTGGTACAAATGTTAATGCTGGCCTCAACTTTAAAACTACTACTTATGGTAAACAAGTTGCAGTTGGATATAGTGTTGGTAAAAATTTAATCAACTCTTCACTCGGATTCAGCTTCGTTGAAAATCAAAGCGGTTATGATACAACTAACAATATTTACGTTGCTAAGTTCACAAATAGTGAAGGATGGGTTGTTTACCTCTATTTCATTTGTAACAACACTGGTGTTTTCAGCGGAAACGTCCAATACATCGTTGTTCCTCCAGCTGAGTAATCACTGAGAATTTATAATCAAACAACATGGTGGTGTCTCTTAGAGATACCACCTTTTTCTTTTTCCGTGTATAATAGAGTTGATGTTTTTAAATTCGCTTAAAAACTTCTCGCGCATAAAATATAAAAAAATTAGATTATATAAAGAAAAAATATGAAAAAGATGTTCTCACAAATTAGAAAATATTGGCTCACAAATCTAATCACATTTTTAGTCTCATTAGCAATTGGATCAGGCATCTTCTGCATTGTGTTTTTTACTAGCACTAGAAGCATAATTGATGCAATTAATGGTGCCACTCTTGGTGGGCTTGTTGTCCTACTATTTGGCCTACTTATGATGGTCTCCCATTTCGGGGCTTTTGACAGTTTTGCGTTCGGTTTTAAACAACTTTTCAGCCTCCTTTTTTCTAAGGATCCAAAGAAGAATGGGAGCTTCACAGATTATCGTGATGAAAGAACGCAAAAAAGAGACGCCTCATCTTACAATTTTTTTGCAACAATCCTCGCAGGATTATTGCTTTCAACAGCGATAATTGTCCTCGAAATTTTATATCATTTAGACTAAAAAATAGTTACAAAACTAGTATATTCTATACTATTTTTACTTCTTTGTGTACGTTTGGCTTTACATGTCTAACGCGCTCGTGTATTATTACAATTATAATTTTTGTAATTATGCAAAAAGGAGGTAGACTATGAAAAAACTTGGATTCATTCTAAGCGCCACTTGTGCGGCAGTCATTGCTGTCGGTGGTTTAACAGCGTCTCATCTTGCTAAACAGCCAGAAAGAGATGCGAGAATTATTGTTGAAGTGAATCGCAATGTGAAGTCTCTCAGTAAGCAAGGCATTAGAAATTCCCAAGATGCTGTTCTAAACAACATCAGAGAATATGCCACAACAAACGTCAGACGCACAAAATGCTACAATGAGTTAAATAACGCCTTTGTTCTTGAAGTGAATAGTAACGATATCGAACGTATTCGTGAAGTTCCAGGTGTTGCAAGTGTGACTGTTGATAAATTACACTGGCAACGTACTTACAATAACGATGGCTATATTGCTCTCGATGCAGAAGGTGAAGGAAGTGAAGCTTCAGTTGAAGAAAACATTTCCGCAGCCACAATGCATAAACCAAACGACACCAATGATGGTGAAGGTACAATCGTTGCCATTCTCGACAACGAATTCCACTTAAGAGGCAAAACAAAAACAGAAGCCGAATGGCACCATGAAGTCTATAATGCTCTTGATGAAAGCGTCAGTGTAAAATACACTTACGCTCAAATCAAAAACATTCCAGGTCTTAATGCAAAGGAAAGAACATTCCGTGCTAAAGAAGGCGAAGAAGGTTCTGAGTACTTAAACAACAAAGTTCCATTCTACTTTGACTACGGTGGTGAAAGCTTATCCTATGGTAAAGCTGGCACTCCAAAATATGATGTCCACAGTGACCTCTCATATCACGGCTCCCACGTTTCTTCCATTACCGCCGCTAATGCTCCTACTTATAAGGGCATTGCACCAAAAGCTCAATTAGCATTGATGAAAGTCTTCACAGACTACAATGCTGAAGATGGCATTGGTGAAACAATTGGCTTAACCAACTCTACAGGTGCCTACGATACAGTTATCTTGTCCGCACTTGAAGACTGCATTAAGTTAAAAGTTGATGGCATCAACATGTCATTAGGTAGTGACTTAGATGACTTCGATGGTGATTCCATCACATTAAAAACATTAAGAAGACTTGCCAATGAAGGTATCTTATCTGCCATTTCCGCTGGTAATAGTGGTAAGACATCATTCAACTCCACAGGTGCTTATGCCAACTGGACAACAAGCATGGTGGAAACAGGCATTATGTCAAGTTACGCAAATAACGCTAACACAATGACCATTGCTTCTGGTCACCCAACCAGAATCTTCTATGAAAACGCTTTCACAGTTCCAGATGAAAAAGATGGACAAAGAAATGTCGCTTTCGAAGATCAAATCGTCAATAGACCTGGTATGGAAGATGACTATAGAGATGAATTCCGTGTTAGTGACTTATTCACAAATACTCAATCTCTTGAATATCAATATGTCCCAGGTTTCGGTACGTTCGCCGATTATGGCACATTAGATTGTCAAGGTAAAATCGTCGTTGTTAATCGTGGTAGTACATCATTCGCTGATAAATATGCCACAGCCGTTGGTCAAGGCGCTAAAGCCTTAGTTATTATCAATAATGACCCAACCGCTTCCGACTTCAACTTCCGTTGTAGTTTCGGTGATGGCTTCAACCCAACAATGCCATGTGCTCTTATCCTATTCAAAGATAAAGAATACTTTGTCAATCATCCAAGTGGTCAATTTGGTATCATTCACAAACAAGTTAGTGATAACCCAAATGCTTATACAACAAGCTCATTCTCCACAGATGGTGCGACATTTGATTTAGATCTTAAACCAGAAATCACTGCTCCTGGTGACAACATCAAAGGTGCTGTTCCAGAACACGCAATGACTTCCTTAACTCAAGATCAAATTCACTCACCTGAATATTGGCATAGATGCTACCAATACTTAAGTGGTACATCCATGTCTGCTCCTAACTACGCTGGTGCGCAATCTGTTGTTCTTTCTGAAGTTGCTGCTCCTATCTACCGCAATGCGAAAGCGGCTAATAGATCAGTTACTAATGAAGAATTAGAACAAATTGCTGAATTCAGAAAAACAGTTGATATGCGATTAATGTCTACTGCTGATCCAATGACAGATGGTGAAGGTTCTGAAAACCCAGAAACCAATGTCAGAAGCCTTATCTCACCAAGAATTCAAGGTGCTGGTATGGCCGACTTAGCAGGTGCATTAAATACAGATGTCTATCTTGAAGGTTTAGACTTAAAGGGCAACAAGATTGGCAAAGCCAAAGTTGCTTTAAGAAATAATCCAGACATCGCTAAAGGTGATATCAAATTATCATTCTTAGCTCACAACGAAAGCACAGAAACTAGAAATTATGACGTCACATTAACCGTCATGAGACCAGCTCTTGCTCAACCAAATAACATCGTCACAAAAGACTATAACTTCAAAGGTGAAATTGATGACATCAAGAACCTTTCTGGTATGGCCTACTTTGACACAGACGTCAGAAGAATGGAAATTGCTACTGGTTCTATCGCTTATAAAGACGCAATCAAAGCTTCTAAAGATATTGAATACTACGCTACAGAAGAAGCTTGGACAGCAGACCAAGCTGACATCAAAGCTGGTAAACAACCAAGCAGAAAAACAGTTATCAAACAAGGTTTCTATTACAATGCCGCTAACGAAGGTGTTGATTGGCAACCTCTTCCAAGCTTCACAGCACAATCCACTAAGGATGTTGTCATCGCTGAAGTCAAAGGTCAAACAGTGTCCGTTGCTCCAGGTGAAAGCACAGTCACAATCAATCCTTATTCCTTGAGCGCTGAAGCCAAACAAAAAATCTTAGAAAACTATGAATATGGTTGTATGATCGAAGGTTTCGTTACTTTAAAGAGTAAAGACAACAAAGTCGACCTCTCCATTCCATATTTAGGTTTCTATTCGGGTGCTGATAAGAATGCTGATGCAACTTATGACAATGCTCCTGTTACAGAACCATTCAGTTTTGAAAAAGATATTACTAAAGTCTATCCATCAGACTTAGTCAATGACATTACTAAATCCTTAATTGGTAAAGATAACGTTAACTTCGAATCCATGATCGTTGCTGGTTATGCTGAAAGACCAGAAAAGATCAATACAGATTCCATCCTCACAAACGATCAATCATTCGACCGTTTAGCAGACTTCTACAAAGTCGGTACAAGACCAACTGATGGTGAATATGCTGAAAATCCAGGTAACAATATCTATCTTGGTAATGCCAAAAAATCCAACATCATGATCATTCAACAATTTATGTTGAGATCTGTGAAGGAAAACTATTTCACCATTACAAGAAAAGACAATAACCAACAAGTTTATGCTTCTGCTTTAGCAGATAGCTTATTCGGTGATACCGCTGGCAAATGGTCCTTATATAAATCCCACGTTGATGCTGGCTACTTATCCGCCGGTTATGTCGCTCATAGAGCTTATGCCGTTGTCCCATTGTTCGACGAAGTAACAGGCAAAGCGTTCGAAAGTGGTGAATACGAACTTAAATTTAATTACCAATTAGCCGGTACAGGCAATTGGGTCAGTAAATCCTACAATATCCATATTGATGGCGAAGCTCCAACTGTTGAAGCAATCACTGAATATAAAGATGCCAAAGGTGTCAGACAAGTGAGAGCTTACTTCAAAGAAGAAAAGATGTCCCACGCCTTCATTGGTAACTACATCGTCGATGTCAACTTCGACGCTGAAAAGAACATGTACTATGCTGAGGCCACAAAAGAATTCGTTGATAACGCTATCAATGAAATGAGCAATGGTGGTGACAAGCGTTTGTTCATCGGTGGTGTTGACTACGCTAGAGGTACTTCTGGCTGTGTCGTCCACTTCAATGACTATGATAACTTCTTAGCAGGTTATCAAATGATTCAAGGCAGTGACCTTGATACATTCATCGACTTCAAAGTCGGCGAAGACAATAAAGTCACATTTGTGAACACCAACACAGGTGAAAACGTTCAAATTGATTCTAGATACGTAATTTCTAACTTCAATGCAGTTATTGATTACGATCCAACAAAACCAGCCAAGAAAGGCTGTAATGGTGCAATCGCCTCATTATCACTCATTATTGGCGCTCCTGCCTTATTGGGTGCCTCATTACTATTCTTTAAAAAGAAAAAAGGAGGTAAATAGTAAGATGAAAAAATTTACATTAGGAATTTTAGCAGTTAGCTTCCTTTCATTAGGTGCTGTTGTTGCTTGCCAACCAAGTAGCCACTATAGCTATGCTCCATACGACTTCACTATCTCTTTGAGTAGTGGCACAGGCGTTATGAACAAAGGCGAAGAAGCTCACGTCAATATTGACGAAATCGGTGGCAATCCAGCAGATGTGAGAGAATTCACATACACTTCTTTAGATACCGCAGTTGCTACTGTTAATGCTAACGGTACAGTTACTGCTTTAGCAGAAGGTAAAACAGTTATTGCTGTTAAGGAAGCCAAATCTGAATTAACAAGATCATTAGAAGCAACAGTTATTAACGCTACTCCAGCTGATGGCGGTTTCAACTATGCCTCTGCTTCTGGCAAAACCGCTATTGAAAAGAGAACCGAAATCCTCGGCGCTCTTGAAAAGAACGCGATGGATAATCACTTAACAGGTATCACCTTATTCGAAAATGGTGGTTATGTTAAATATAAGTCACGTGTTAATTTGCCAACAAATAAATACATTACTGGTTATGGCTTTGGCTTATTAAGCGAAGGCTCCATAAAAGAACCAATGGCCGAAGAAACAACCAAAGCCTATCAGATGTATTTACATACTGCCTCTTCCTCTGACCCACTCTTTATCAATGCTAGAGACAATGATGGTAGTCAAGTCTCTGACTTAGAAGGCTATATTACATCTTCATACTGGGGCACCAAGATGAATGATACAAAAGACGGTTATGTCTGGTATCCAGTTCTTGCCAAAGACACAGTTAAATTCGATGGTGCTGACCAAGCCTTTAATAGACCAATTCCAGTTTATAACGGTAACGAAGTCAAACCAAACGAAGAACCAAACCCATTAGGTCTCTATAGCACATGGAGAGTCTATGTTAAAACTGGTGAAGATGGTCTCAAATACCGTTATAGTGGTTCACCATGGGAAGGTGTTAACTATGATCATAGACCAGTCGCTATCGAAGACTACGAATTTGCTTATCGTAACCTTCTTACTGGTTCTCACGGTTTATCCCGTGGTGCCCAAATCGCTTCTGACCAAACATATGGTATCGTCGGTGCTCAAAGATACTATAACAACACAAACGTTAAAGATATGTCCGACGAAAAAGCTTTAAATGTTTGGAACAACATGAAGAATAAAGGCGAATTAGGCCTTACTACTGGTCACGATGAAACAAACGGTTACTATATTCAATTAACATTATTGAATCCTATCGATAGATTTACCGCGATGTACACATTATCTTCTAACTTATATTCTCCAATCCCAGAAGATTTTATCCGTGCTCTTGGCTACAAAGCTGGCACATCTGAGGATCAAATCGGCTTCGTTAGAGATGGCTCTAAGAGATACGGTTCATTCAACGATAATGGTAGTGTTGCTCCAGCCCACCAAAACAAGATTTGTGACTCAGTTCTCTCTGTCGGTCCATATATGCTTGAAAGTTGGGAAAAACGTGCTCAAATTCTCTTCAAGAGAAATACAGAATGGAATGAACCAGGCAGATACAACATCGAAGGTGTCAAGATTCTCATCCTCGAAGCTGCCAAATCATCTCCGACAGCCATCTATGACCGTTTCAAACAAGTCGGTGACTTAGATAGCTGTGGTATTCCTTCTCAATATATTGACGTCGAAGTTGGTCTACCAGATGTTTTCGAAACAAAAGGTGACTCCACCTTCAAACTTAATGTTAATTCTTGTACACAAGAAATGTGGGATAGTTTAAATAAGAAATTATGGAAGCACACAGATTCCGATAGATACATTTGCAAACCTTGGATGAGTAACGATAACTTCTTAAATGGTTTATTCTATTCCATTGATAGAAAAACGTTCGCTGCAAAACGTGGTTCGCAACCATCTATCAACTACTTCTCTGATTCATACTTAAGTGACCCAGAAAATGGTGTTTCTTATAACGAAACAGAAGCCCATAAGAACGCTATCGCGGCATATCAAACATATGATACTGATGGCAAACCAACTTATGGTTATTCCAAAGATAGAGCTGTTTCTTGCTTCAAAGCTGCGGTTAGAGAATTAGTCGCTCAAGGCAAGCTCAAATATGGCTCAGTTGATAAACCAAACAAGATTAGCATCAACATTTGGTGGATGTATCAAAGTGATATCAAACAATACGGTGAAGATATCGAAAAATACTTCACAGATGCTTTCAATGATCCAGATGTCTCTGGCGGCACAATCAAACTCGAACTTGATCAACAAGCCGTTACAGTTTGGGATAAAGTCTATTCTGATCACTTACAAGTTGGTAAGTTCGACTTAGGCTTCGGTGCTATTTCTGGCAACACCTATAATCCACTTAACTTCTTAGAAGTTTTAAAGAGTGATAATTCTTCTACATTCACACTTAACTGGGGCACAGATACATCTGTTGTTTCCAAAACAAAACCATTAATCTATGATGGCAAAATGTGGTCATTTGATGCTTTATGGTCAGTTGCTGATCACGGCGGTATCGTTAAGAGTGGTTCTGTTGCTAAGACAGTTGAAATCAGCTACTTAGATGCGTTAAAGAACGATTTCTATAATGGTATGGACTTCTCAGTCGCAACCAAGTTTATCGAAGCTGATGCGGCGGAAATTGATCTCACACGTGTACAAATCTACATCGTTGGTTACGGCGGTGTTGATGTTGATTTCACAAAGAGCGTTAACGCTAAAGGTGAATTAGTTGCAAACATCCACTTAACTCCAGAATTAGCTGCTCAAATCAATGCTGATATGAGACACGCTAACCATATGGATGATAAAGATAAATATGCAAAACTCTACAACGAAACACCATTTACTCTCGCAAACTACAATAAGTATTGGAATATTGATGTGTTCTATAGTTTAGCTATTACTTCTGATGGCCAACAAGGCACACCAACCGAATCTTATGTAACAGCTGCGAAGAACGCTGAAGACTGGACTGAAAAGTAAGGAGGATTAAACTATGAAAAACAATAAAGTTTTGTTCCTCACTTCATTATTAGCAGTTGCTACTTTAGCCGGTTGCGGCACAAGAACATCAGAACCAATAATTCTTCCAGAAGCTGATCAAGTAGAAGCGTTCGATAATGATACAGTTGTTTATCCAAATGAACTTCTTGTTAATCACAGAATCGCAGCAGTGATGGTTGATGGAACACTTCAATTAGAAACATCAGAACAATTCGGATATGATGCTAAAAACGTCAAATACGAAGTCAAAGATGAAACTATTGCTACTGTTAGTGAAAACGGTCTCGTTACTGGTGTCAAAGCTGGTGAAACAGAAATTGTCGTCAGTGACAAGAATAATCCTGAATTCAAAAGAACAGTTCCAGTGAACGTTTATAGTGAAGTTGCTTCTGCTGATGTTCTCGATCTCACAACCGCTTTAAAGAACTACGAAGGTGAAAACCCAGTAACTGAAATGGTTCAACGTAAGAGAATTGTAAGAACATTTGCCAAACGTCCATATGTCGCACCTCCAGAAGGTTCTCCAGAAGGTACTGTTGCAGACAATCCAGCACCATATGTTCAATTCTCTTATGACTATTCTGATGAGACGATTGTGTTCAGCGTTGATGATGCTTATTTAAGAATTTTGGAAACAGACGCTGAAGTCAGAGTCACAGATGGTGGTGTTGATTTCACAAACTACGACTGGATTTTCCATACAAATAGATATTTCGATACGCTTGTTTATCACCAAGTAGGTGATATCATGACATTCTATTCTGCTGCAACCCAAGACTATATGGATGGCAAAAGAGTTCAACCAATGTATGATATCTTGGATAACTTATTTAGCTCTGGTCATACCTTCTTCGAAAATCAGTTAGACAATGCCTCTTTCGGAGATATTACAGATATCGCTGAAAAGGAATACGACAACGTCGAAGGTAAAAAAGTCGGCACTTTGGGTGATGGCTCATTATTCGTCCATGGCAACCTCATATTCGAAAGTAGCACCGCTGATAATGACGATGAAAGACAATATGGTATCCCATTCGGTATCCCAACTCCAACAACCCAAGATTCTACTTGGATTGTTAAAAACAATCGAGTTGAAGGTCTTTACTTCAACATCGTCAAAAATTATGTTATCGATGGTTATGAATATCAAATGACTATGGATATCGACGTTCAAATTGATCCAATCAGTGCTGATAGACACGAAATTGAAGTCCCTCCAAGAGAAAAATACACAAAAGTCGACAGACTATTCGATATCTAATAATTCGTAAAGTCAAAAAAGGACTGCTTAATGCGGTCCTTTTATTATTATTTTTTTCTTGATAAATACAGACCATTTTTGTAGGATATGAGTATTACAAACTGCCATTCTTGAAGAATGGCCTGTTTTGTGGTATATTTAGGAGCCGCTTAATTTAAGTGGAGAAAGGAGAAAGCTAATGTTAAGGTATTCACTAAAAAGACTCTTACTTGCATTTGTAACCGCCTTTATTATTCTTACACTTACTTTTATCATGGTTAAGGCCCTCCCAATATCACTCAAGATTTCATCAAGTGCTAGTGATAGATGGGCTTTCTACATGAAACAAGTCGACCTTGGCTATTTCAATGTCATTGTTAAACCAGAAACAGAACACTATAAACCAACAATGGATATTATCGAAAGCATTGTCAGAGATAAATATGAATATTTCTTTTATCCAAAGCCAATTCTTGAACAATATTTTTCATGGCTCGGTAACATCTTTACTAAATGGGATTGGGGTACATCCACATCCTTAGAAATCAATACTTCTGCGATTAGACTTATTGGTAGGCGTTTACCAGTGTCCATGTCTATCAACATTATCGTTGTTTTAGTTTCTGTTCCACTAGGTATCCTTCTTGGTATCTATGCTGGTTTGAAGAAAAACACATGGATTGATCATACTATCTCCACGTTAATCATGATTTTTGTTTCTATTCCTGGATTCGTCGTCATTACTTTCTTAATTTTCTTCTTATCTTATCAAACTGGTTGGCTCCCACCTTCATGGCCAAGCGTAACCGCTCCGCCAGCAACAAGAGCCCTTGGTTACATCATTCCTGTCTTATCTCTATCGTTCGGTTCCATTTGTGGCTATGGTAGAGGTGTTAGAGCGGAACTTTGTGAAGTTATGTCTAGCGAATATTTGTTACTTGCTAGAACAAAAGGCTTAACAAAGAACCAAGCAATCGTACGTCATGCTTTAAGAAATGCCTTCGTGCCAATTCTTCCAAGTGTACTTGCTGAATTTATTGGTATCTTAGGTGGCTCCGTTATTTTAGAAAGATTATATGGTATTCCAGGTGCTGGTAGCATTTACTTGGAAGCTTTAAGCAATACTCCAAGAGATTATAACGTCTTAATGGTTGACATGGCTGTCTTTACCATTATTGGTTTATTAGCCGGTATCCTTTTTGACTTATCGTATGGATTCATTGATCCAAGAATTAGAATGGGGGCGAAGAAATAATTATGTTAGAAGATAAAGATTTCGAATTCGTTGAAGAAACCCCTGTTAACACAAACGAGGAAGTGGAAGAAGAGATTACCGATGATGACTTTACATTAACGGAAGTTGATTCCACAATTCACGAACAAAAGTTCCAAACAAAACCAACAACATTTGCTAAAGACGCCTTCAGAAGATTCAAAAAGAATAAATCATCTGTGGCCGCTACTTTCATTTTGGGTACTTTAGTGCTCTTATCAGTCGTTATTCCAATCGTTGATACAAGCAACATTAAAGATCCTCACCCAGATGAAATTTTCCTTTCCCCAAAATTATTCAATGCTGGTACTGGCTTTTGGGATGGTACAGAAAAATATAACAACATTGCTGTTGATATTTCTGAAATGCCAAACGCTTCAACTGAAGAAGAAAGACAAGAGCACTGGTGGCCAAATACAGATATCTATAAGCAACGTTCCGCTATTTCTAAAAAGAAATTCACTGACTTAACATATGTCAACAGTCTTTCTAATTTAGGTACATTCGGTAAAGAAGGCTATGTGCAATTTGGCTTCGATAGAAAAGAACTCAAAGGCAATGATTTTATTGAATTCTCTTCTCAAGAAATTCCAACATTAGAATTAACTGCAGATAGTTTATATCTCAGTGTCTTTGATACATATGACGCTGAAAAGATTCAAATCAAAGAAGGCAAGAAAGATTTCGGCCTTCCAACTGATTATGTTCTTGGCGATAGCGCCTTATTCTTCTCTTATTATGAAGGTGATACAAAACAAGAAGTTCAATTAGTTGACTACGCTAAAATACATAATATCGGTAGTGCAGTCGCTTCCTATAAAACTGATAAAGTTGATATCGGTAATATCATTACTACACAAACCGGTAAAACCTCTTTTGAAAAAGCACGTTTTGCTGTTAAGATGGCCACATCAGGTGAAGATCGCTTTGTTTGTAGCCTTATCGGTGGCCTTGCTTTCGAAAGCAACTTTGCTGAAGAAGAAACGAAAGCCATTTTCAATGACATGTCCTTCACTGATGCCACCAAAGCATTAACCAAGTCATCAGATGATAAATATGCTTACTGGAGCAGTACTGGTCTTAGAGCCATCTATCTCTCCCAAGCATACTTCTGCTCATTTGTTTATGACACATATGAAGCTAAATATGGTGTTGCCGTTGATACTAACTTCTCCATTAAAGACCTTTTAAGATATCAAAAGAATGGTTGGATGTCTTTCAAAACTCCACTTGGTGATTCCACACTTCAAGATATGGACACATTAGGTATGTATCTTGATGTTAATAACTTTACATGCCAAATTTTAGATGCAGAAAAATGTCCAATTACCAAACCATTAACCATCGATGACTTTGTCTACCCAACACCAAACTCTAGTGGTATCGCAGTTGGTGAAATTGTCTGTAAAGCCACAGTTTGCCGCTATAAAAAGTTTGGCTATTCTAAAATGCCAAGATTCCTTATGGGTACAGATGAATCTGGTAGAGATATGCTTAAGTATGTTTTTGAAGGCTTAAGAACATCCTTATTTGTCGCTACCCTTACATTCCTCATCTGTTTCACGTTTGGTGTTATTTGGGGTTCTATCTCTGGTTATTTCGGTGGTAACGTCGACTTAATCATGGAAAGAATTACTGATGTCTTGGGTCGTATTCCATTCCTCGTGTTAATGACACTTCTCATTCTTCACTGGGGTTCAACGTTGCCAATGTTTGTTATGGCGATGTGTATGACCGGTTGGATTGGCACTGCTTCCTTAACCAGAACACAGTTCTATAGATTTAGAGGCCGAGAATATGTTCTTGCCTCACGTACATTGGGCGCAAGTGACGCTAGATTAATTGCTAAGCACATCTTCCCTAATGGTTTAGGCACAATCATCACTGCAGAAGTTTTGATTATCCCAGGCTTCATCTTCAGCGAAGCTAATATCGCCTATTTAGGTTTAGGCTTACAAAACGTCTCATCATTAGGTGTTATCTTATCTGATAACCAAAAGTGGTTGAGTGGTCACCCATACTTACTCTTATTTCCATCCATTATCATTGCGTTATTAATGATTTCATTTAACTTATTTGGTAATGGCTTAAGAGACGCTGTTAACCCAAGTTTGAAAGGAGAAGACTAATATGGAAAATAAACAAGTTGTATTATCCGTTAAAGATTTACGTGTAAACTTCTCCACAGACCACGGCTACGTCCAAGCGGTTAGAGGCGTTTCGTTCGACTTATATAAAGGTGAAACACTATGTATCGTTGGTGAATCTGGTTCAGGTAAATCTGTTACTAGTAAAACCATCATGGGTATTTTAGCCGCAAACGGTCGTATCGTTGACGGCTCTATCATGTACGAAGGTGAAGATTTAACCAAGGTTTCTGAGGATGAATTCCATCGTATCAGAGGCCATAAGATTGGTATGATCTTCCAAGATCCATTATCATCTTTAAACCCAATCATGAGAATCGGTAAACAAATTACCGAAGCCATGTTATTAAATGGTAATCACTTAAAGAAGATGAGAGAAGAACTCGTTGCCGAGGAATTCGTTGCTTATAAGAATGCGATTACAGCGTATAAGAGCGAACTCAATAAAGGCAAAGAAACCGTCAAATTCTTAAAGAGTGAAAAGAAAAAAGAAGTCGAAAAAATTAAAACCATCGTTAAGAACGAAACTGATGGTGCTGTTTATGCTTTGAAATTAGACTATGGTCTAGAAAAAGTTCACATTAAGCATAACTACGATGAATTACTCGCTAAAGAAAATGAAAAACTTACCGCTTTCAAAAACGGCCAACAAATCGAAAATAGCGAAGAAACCGTCGAAGATGTTAACAATAAGATTGCTTCCTTAAAAGAACAAAAGTCAGCTGAATTAAAAGCCGCTGATGAAAAGTATGCTGCTAAGAAAGCAGAAATTCTTAAAGCCGCTGAAGAAAAGAAAGCTGCTAATAAAGAAGAGTTAACAAGAATTAAAGCGGACTTTGATAAAAAGATTGCAGACGCTAAAGCTCATAAGAACGCTAATAGCAAAGAATTAACAGCTAAATATAAACCAATCATCGCGGAAGCTAAGGCTAAATATTTAGCAAAGAATAAAGAAGCTAACGCTAAAGTTGCGGAAGTTAAAAAACAATACCGCGCTGAATACGAACAAGACCTTAGAGATGGCGTCGATAAAAAGACTGCTAAGGATAAGTACATCTCAAAGATTAAAATCACCAAAGCCGAAGCCAAACAAAGAGCGCTTAAGGTTATGGAAGAAGTCGGTATCCCATTCCCAGAAAAAAGATTCAAACAATATCCATTTGAATTTTCTGGCGGTATGAGACAACGTATTGTTATTGCAATTGCTTTAACCGCTAATCCAGATATCTTAATCTGTGACGAACCAACCACAGCTTTAGACGTGACCATTCAAGCCCAAATCCTTGAATTAATTAATCGTTTAAAAGCTGAAAGAAACATCTCAGTTATCTTCATTACTCACGACTTAGGCGTTGTCGCCAATATGGCGGACCGTGTCGCAGTTATGTATGCTGGTAAAATCGTTGAATATGGTAAAGAAGAAGAAATCTTCTACGATCCAAAGCATCCATATACATGGGCGTTATTATCATCTATCCCTGACGTTGATAGTAAGGAAAGATTGGAAGCCATCCCTGGTACTCCACCAAACCTTGTCTTCCCACCTAAGGGTGATGCCTTCGCCTTACGTAGTAAATATGCGATGAAGATCGACTTTAAGAAAGAACCTCCATATTTCAAGGTTAGTGATACTCACTATGCTGCTACTTGGTTATTAGACCCAAGAGCACCAAAAGTGGAAATGCCTGCGATTGTTAAGACTCGTATTGAAGCTTCCTTAGCTGCTCATAAGGCTAGAAAAGCACAAAAGAGTAAAAAGGCAGCTAAAGAAGATATCTCTAATGTTAGCAATCCTTTAGAAACAGGCGGAGTTGCTAAATCTTCTAGTGATCTTGAAATGGAACAACATTCCGAACAAGTCTTTAAAGAAGCAAAAGAATACGCTAAAAAAACTAAAAAAGGAGGTAAAGAGTAATTATGGCTAAAAGAACAGTTACTTATCTTCCTGAACTAGTGGAAAATAACATCGAATTATCTGTCAGACACTTAAAGCAATTCTTTAAGTTCGGTCACGGTAAAAGCGCTTTCGTTACTAAAGCTGTCCATAATATCAGTTTCGATATTAAAAAGGGTGAATGTTTTGGTATCGTTGGTGAATCAGGCTGTGGTAAAACCACAACTGGTAGAACCTTAATTAGACTTTATAAGGCTACTTCTGGTTCTGTTTATTTCAAAGGCTATCGTATTGTCGCTGGCAATAGATGGAATGAAAAAGAAATCAAATGGAAGAGAATTAAAACTAGACGTAAAATCAAAGATCTCAAGCTTGAGATGAATGAAAAGATTAAAGCTCTTGTTGACGAACAAGGTAATCAAGAATTCATCGCTAGTGAAACCGCTAAAATTCAAGCGCAATATAACGCTGAAATCGCCAAGCTCAAAGAAGAATTGGCCCTCATCGTTAAACACGAAAAAGAGAAGATTGCTCAACATAACTATGACAACAAACATGTTGATAAGAAGTTAATGAGCAAGATGCAAATGATCTTCCAAGATCCTGTTGATTCTCTTGACCCACGTATGACCGTTGAAGATATCATTCAAGAAGGTTTACACATCCAAGGTCAATACAATGCGTTTGAAAACTCGCAAAAAGTGAGAGAAGCATTAATTAAGGTCGGTTTATTACCAGAATATGCTTCTCGTTATCCACATGAATTCTCTGGTGGTCAACGTCAACGTATTGGCATCGCAAGAGCGTTAATTATGAATCCAGACTTCCTCATCTGCGATGAACCAATTTCCGCGCTTGACGTGTCTATTAGAGCCCAAATCATCAACTTATTAAATAACTTAAAAGAAGAAATGGGCTTAACCATTATGTTTATTGCTCATGACTTATCCGTTGTTAAGTACTTCTGCGATAGAATCGCTGTCATGTACTTCGGTAATATCGTTGAGCTAGCAAGTAGTGATGAATTATTTGCCCACCCATTACATCCATATACCAAAGCGTTACTCTCTGCGATTCCAAAGCCAGACCCATTAAGTGAAAAGGAAAGAAAGAGATACATCTATGTTCCTGCTAATGAGCATGATTATTCTAAAGAAGCTCCAAGCCTCGTAGAAATCACTCCTGGGCACTTCGTTATGGCTAATACCGAAGAACTTGAGAAATATCGCAAGGTCTTAAACGAAAAGAAATAAAAATTTAAAGGCTGATTAATTGTCAGCCTTTTTCTTTTAAGCCATAATGTTTGTATGAAAAAGAAGAATCATTTATTATTTTGGATATTATTCCCCATAGGCTGGACATTAATCGCCGCCTTATTAGTGTTTTATTTTGACCTTGCTAATGGTCCATTAGTGTTTTTCATCTCAGAACTAGTCCTACTAGTGGCTTTCTTTACCGTTAGAGTGCTTTTTAGGAACCGAAAATTTATATTTAGATTATTTACATGGGTTGGCTTTTTTAGCCTTACAGTGGCCTTTATTTCATTTAGCCAACCAACAGTCATTAAGAAAAGTGCTGCTTATTATTCTAATCCTGAAGTAATTGCGGAACCTTTGAACCTTAATGAAGGTAAAGTTAAAGGTATTTATAACAAAGATAAAACAGTGCAAATCTACGCTGGGATACCATACGCAAAAGCGGAAAGATGGAAATTCCCTAAAGCCTATACTTGGGAAGGTATAAGAGATAGTAGTTATTTTGGTCCAAGAAATATGCAGCCAGATAAAAGTCCTGTTATTGGTTCGCTTGTGGACATCTATTCTGAAAAAGGCTGGCACCCAAATTACCAAATGCAACCACTTCAAGAAAAAAGTGAAGATGGCTTATATCTTAATATTTGGCGACCAAATACCACTCAAACAGATTTACCAATCTTAGTTTATATTCATGGTGGTTCTTTAACTACGGGTTCTGGTTCTTCTGAAAGTTATAACGGTGAATCCATCGCTAAAACTGGTGTCATCATGATTACTATTCAATACCGTCTTAATATCTTTGGCTATTTTGCTCATCCTGATTTAAAAGTGGAAGCTTTAGAGGAAGAGGGACATGCCACAACAGGTAATTATGGCTTATTAGATCAAATATTTGCTCTTAAATGGATCAACGAAAACGCCGCTAACTTTGGTGGGGATAAGAATAACATTACAATCGCTGGTGAAAGCGCTGGTAGTTCTAGTGTTTCCGCGATATGCGCTTCCCCATTAGCGAAGAATCTATTTAAAAGAGCAATCGGGGAATCATCTTCTCTAGTAATTAAACGCGCTCCTCATACATATCGAACAATGGATGATGCTTATAAGATTAGTAATAACATCTTAAAAGAATTTAATTGTTCTTCTATTGAGGAATTAAGAAAGATTCCTGCGACTAGATTAGTGAACACAAAATACAAGAATTCAGAAATGATGCTTGATGGTTATGCTTTAACTAAAGATCCGTATCAAGTCTATCTCGATGGAGAAAATAACGAAGAAGCTTTATTAAACGGTTATAACGTTAAAGAAGCCGATGCTTTCGTCGTACCAACTTTCTTATTCTCTCCAACAAATAAGAGCAACGCTAAACAACGTTTAATTGATTATTTTGATAAAGAATATGGTGAAAAGATCTATGACCTTTATAAAAGTAGAATCGAAGAGAATGCTTTTGAAGCCTTTAATGAAATCATATCCGTTTATTGGTTTATTCAGCCTCATCATTCTTGGAGTAATGTCGCGGCTAATAATGGCCTAGATGTTTATCGATATCAATTCACTAAAGAAAACGGCTTCCACGGCACTTATCATTCCGGTGAGATGCCTTATTGCTATGGCAATTTAGAAAGACAAAATAAGTCGTTCGCTTATGATGAAAATGATTATCAATTAGAAAAGATTATGGTTAGTTATTGGTCTAACTTCGCTAAAAATGGTAATCCAAATGGCGAGGGCTTACCAACTTGGGATAAATATACCGCTAATGGTGATGTTATGGAATTAGGTAGCCATGTTGGGCCATTAGAAGATAAATATTTAGCGTTATATGATTTACTTGATGGCTTTATCGATAAGAAAATAGCCAGCATATAATTATTCTTCTATAGCAGTAGCAGGTTTCATTAATTTCTTACGATATATATAGCCAAATACGCCACCAGAGGCCAATAAGAACGCGCCTATATAAAATAATGGAATTGTGGCTTGATAGGTCTTATATGGCTTAAATGATAAGGCGATATCATAAGTACCTTGTTTTAAGGTGAAGGCGATTAAACCATCAACATTTTGTACTTTACTAATGGTTTTACCGTCTTGTTTAACTTCATAAGTATCATAGTAGAACTGTGGGAACTGCACTAAAGCGGTTTCACTAGTGATTTCCACGTGGAATTTATTATTAGGATTATCGTATTCATAGATATCAACATTACCGCTACCTTCTAAGACAGCTGGTTTAATATAACTATCTAAATCGTAGATAAAGTTTTGTTGAGACCAAACACGGCTTCTTACTGTGTAATACAAAGTATTAGATGGATATTTAGGCTCATATGAATCATCGTAGAATACTTGTGGCATCATTTCGTTTTGCGCACCAGAATACTTAATATCTTTGGCGAATTGTTCTCCATCTTGAACAATAATAGCGGTTGGATTGTGTTCAAATATCACTCTCTTTTCAGTAGTGCCCATTGTCATAGTCATTAAACCGCAGGCGATAACGGACACAATAGTGAGAGCAATCTTATTTGTTTTAAGTCTTGAGAAGATAAGAGCGGCTAACATCGCAATAAGGAATGAAAGCACGCTATACATTCTCCATGGGAATTGGCCTTTATACATAATAGGAGGCACTAGTTTCCAAGCCCAAGGGACAAAAATAAGCGCGAGGGTAATGATTAAAGCAATAATTAAGAAATATAAATCCACACTCTTATATAAAGGAGCATATTTCTTAGAACTATCTGGTAACTTCTTAACTAAGAACGAAATAAAGAAGTAAAGAATTAAGGAAATAAGAATGGCTAAATAGACTTCCACTCTAACTTGGAAGATAAGAGGAAAAGCATAAGCCACGATACAACTAGCAGGATGCTTATAGAACTTACTGTATTTTAAGTTGGCTAATAACTTATCCACTAAAACAGCCAAAGTCATTGATATAACATAAACAATAGTGCTGAATATCAAGGAAGAAATAGTGTCCTTCGCCCAAACTGGATCACTTTGACGACCACTGATATAGATATAGTTAATAAAGCCACTGAATTGGAAAGATCTAATAGTATCTTCTGAAATGAATTCATAGGTAGTCCACTGTCTTTCCGCATCTGAAAGATTATAAATGCCCATTGATTCATAGTGGTGGCTATTTAAAACATAGAATAAAACGCAAAGAATGATGATTACTACCGCTGCACCTAGAGAGATAAGCGCGCGTTTATCGCGTAGTTTAGCGATGACACCTTTAACATTAAATAAAACATATAAAACACCAAACATCACGGTGACTAAAGCGGTGAATGGATGAGATAAAACAATAAGAATTGCGCCACTAGCGAATGCGACATATGGTTCAACGCGATATTCTTCATCGTGAATAAAGCTATATACACCATAGAAAACCATTGGAATAAGAGCCATGGCAACACTTTCTGCAAAAGCACATCTCGCCAAAGCACAGAAAATACGATAAGGAAGTAATAGGAAGATAATTGAACAAACAACCGCGATAGCGGAACGACCATTAGCCATCTTAAGGGCTAGTTTATACATATAAATGCCACCTAAAATTCCACTAGCGAAAATCATGAATTTTAAGCCATCAGTAGGAGTGGCACCCATCCATCTAAACAGATATGTAAAAATGGCCGCCCCGTAGTGGGTAACTGGACCATAATATGCAAAATTATATAAAGCAAAGCCACCAATGAATAAGTGATTCGTAGAATAACCAAAATAACCATGGTCAAAACCATAGATTAAATCGTTAACCATACCTAAATGGAAACCAATATCGTCCCCACCGGCAAGCCCATTACAAACATAAACAAAGCAAGAAAGAATAGTTGCAATAACAATAACTGCATATGGGAAGTACTTCTTAAAAATGTTGATGAACGTTTCTTTCTTCATGCTTACATATCTTATCACTTGCTTTATATTTATAAAAGCGCCAGATAACCTCTGGTAATAAGACGATTTGTTATTAATAATCTGCTACAAAAATATCTACTTCTTTATTTTAGATTTAAATATATGCTATCCTTCTAACCAGATAAATATGAAAAGAGTTATCGGTTTATCAGCCTTGTTAATCATCTACGCTACAGCATTTGTGGCGGGCATTTTCTTATTTATGCTCTTTGAAAGATTGGGTGTTAACGTTTATATCTCAATTCTTTTAGCGGACGCTATCGCTACAGTCATAGTGTGGGCGAGTGGTGTGGTTTTAAGAACCGCTTCCGCTTATGATCCATATTGGTCTCTTCAAACTTTAGCGATTTATCTTTGCTTATTGTTTAAATATCAAAACTGGCATGTGGGCACTATTCTTTTATTAGTGGTTATATCCTTATACTCATTTAGATTAACTTTGAATTTCATTTTGGGTTTCCATTCATTAAAGTACGTTGACTGGCGCTATAAGATGCTCAAAGAGAAAACTGGTAAATTCTATCAAGTCGTTAATTTATTAGGTATTTGCATGTTCCCAACTTTAGTGGTCTATGCTGCTTCTTTACCTGCAATGGCGTATGCTTCAACTACTACATTCTCAATGTTAGACATCATTGGTTTATCAATTATCATTTTAGGTGTCTTACTTGAATTAATTGCTGATATCCAAATGAAGAAGTTTATAAAACAAAGAACTGACCGTTCTCAAGTCTTAGATAAAGGCTTATGGAGATATTCAAGACATCCTAATTATTTAGGAGAAATTGCTATTTGGTTTGGTGTCGCTCTTACATTAATAATTTCTCATTTCAATTATTGGTATTTCATCGTAGGAGCGGTTATTAACTTGTTAATGTTCTTATTTATCTCTATCCCAATGGAAGAAAACCATTTCAAAGGTTATAAACCAGATTACGAACAATATAAAAAAGATACACATATGTTATTAATTCTTCCAAAGAAGAAGTAAAAGAAAAGACGATACCAAATGATATCGTCTTTTTTGATTTTTTTAAATTATTCAGCTTTAGCTTCTTGTTCTTCTTCTTTGACACCAGCGGCTTCTTTTCTTTCTTTAAGTATAGCTTGGTCTTCTTTGGAATGTTTTTCAACATTCATGAAGATGAACATTAAAGCGATGACTGCGAAACAAATAGCTTCACCACCGAAGAAGATCCATGTCATAGCGGTTTGAACATTTTGGCTTGTCATGGATTGAACGGCAAGAGCTGGAATTGGGTTAGCAGCATCATAACCAACAGCGTTTAAGACACCGGAGATGATGCCGTTAGCGATACCTGTCATACCGACCATGATAGCGCCATAGATAGCCATTGATAAGCCGTCACAACGGATACCGTGTTTTGCTTCTTGGTGATCACTGATATCAGCAAGTAAAGCTAAGGAGATGTACATAGCTGGTGCACCACCTAAAGCTTTGATAACGAAAGCGATAACAGCAAGGACGAAGTTGTTGCCAGCGAATAAACCTAAGATGCCACCAGCAACGGCTAAGATAGCACCGAATAAAATGAGCTTTCCTTTACCAATCTTGTTAGATAATGGCCAAACAACTAACATACCAGCAGCAGTTGGTATAGCACCAATAATGGCTAATAAACCAGATTTAGCACCACCCAAATCATTTAACTCAGTAATTGATTGTGCACCAGCACCCCAGATGGAATTGCAGTAGTAGAGTTGTGAACAGTTTTTCAACATACCACCTAATTGATAGAGTAAGAAGAAGACAATCATAATCCACCAGAATTTATCTTTGGAGCAAATCTTCCATTGTTGAGAAACTTTAACTTCTTTTGTTTCTTCGCTTTGTTTGTTTTGGATTTCTTGTTGCTCTTCAGTGACTCTTTCACGGGTGAAAGCGAATTCTAAGACTGTACCAATTAAGGTAACAACCACTAAGACAAGGGCGACCCATTTAAGGACATCATAAGCTTTAGATGGTTCGTCAAAGATTTTACCAATGAAGAATGGGAGAATCATTGTACAAGCACCCATAGCGCCTAACACAGCAGCGTTAGATAATGTCGCTAATAAGCCTCTTGCTTTACTATCACGTGTGGATAGACCAACAAGAGCGGCGTGAGAAGCATAGTAGAACGGATAACCAACTGAGAAGTATAAGTTATAGCCTAATGCCACCATGACAAGCGTTAACATGTCATTGCCGTTACCACCAGCGCTTTTTGGGAATGGGGTAAAGAAGAAAATGACAAAGAACGCCAAGATGATTAATGGAATACTGATTAATAATAATGGACGAGCTTTGCCAGCTTTGGTGTTGAGTTTGTTTAATAAACGACCCACCAAGATGTTGCCACCAACAACAAGGATGACGGATAAAACTTGCAATAAAATGAGGAATAATGGAGCCCATTGAGCAAGACCTAAAACGTCGGTGTAATATTTTTGTAAATAACTGGATATAAATGAGTTACTTATCAAAGCCAAGACCGGACCAGCTAAGTAACCTAAGGCACCTTCTGGGAAAAGTTTGGCTTTTTCTTTATTGACTCGCGCTCTAAAAATAGAGTTGTCAAAGAGTGAAGATCTCATATACGTTTGTTCCTTTCGTTGAAATAATTCTCTATAAGTATAATTCACAAGCGCGCATTAGTAAAAAACTTTTTCATGGTTTTATAAGATATTTTTGCAATTTATTTATCTTCTTAGTGAAAAACAAGGCTAATTCTTTTATATTTTTCATGTAGAACTATGCGCAACGACGAATTTAATAAGATTGAAATTACCAATGAAAAGCTCACAAGTGGCTTAGAATTCGGTAAAACTCAGAAGGCTGAAACCACTCCACAAAAAGAAAATAAGCTACCCAAAGGGGAGCTTAATGAGAAGTATGTTGGTAAGACCATCCGTAAACAAACAGAGGTCAATGTTCAGTATGTAAATAAAGCTACTGCGCCTGCACATGGCGCTACAACAGTGACAAGCTCTTCAACCGCGAGTAGTATTGCTGCCACAACCGCAACAGTAGCAACAGCGGCTTCAGTCGTTGCGGTCGCAGCGGTCGCAGTGGGTACTGGTGTCTCTGTTGCAATGCATAAATATGATTATAAATTTAATTCTTTTGTTGTTGGTGTTGACAGTTTAACTTGTGATCTTCTAATTATGGATGACAATAGACCTGATGGCGAACCATATGAAAGATATTCGTACATAGAGGAAAACGATCGAGAAGCAGAAGAAGACGAAACATCTGTAAAAGAGGAAGAAAAGCCTTTTGTTCTTCGTGTATATAATGATGTATATGAACACACATATGACGCTAAATTGGGCGTATGTGAATGGTACTTTGAAAATCTCAAACCTAATCAACAATATCACATCTCTTTAAGCGAAAAACGTTTCGGTGGTGAAACCATCTTTGATGAACAATTCACAACATTAAAAGAAGAGACACGGGTATCCGAATTCAGAGGTGTTGAATGGGATAAGAAATGTAACTTCTTAACCATGATGATGACCGTTAAACTTGATTATCAAGATGACTTTGATCGTTTCTCTGATTTCAAATTTAATCTTGTTTCAGAAGCAATGACCGCTGATGGACCAAACGAAATTACTTATGATCTTCAAAAGACTACAGAAGAACAACAAATCAAATTAGACAACAATCAATTCTTCGATTTAGTAAATACTTATGACTATTCATTTACTTATAAGGATGAAGGCGTTGAAGTGACTGCTGATAGTGGTACAGTCCATTTTGAAGATAACAGTGGCGCTAAATCTGAATGGAATAAATTTATCTTTGATAAAACCGCAAACTTCATTAATAGAACATTTGAAGTGCAATTAGACTTTGTGGACGACTTCAATGTCTATGATAATTTCGTTCTATCTTTCTATATGACCTATGAAGAAGAAGGAAAACAGGTTATCGATGAAAGAAGCGAGGATATTCCGCTTCAAAAAACCACTGAAGTCCAGACAGTAGACCTTGATGGTATTGAAGTGATGCTGTCTGATGACTATTACTATAAACTCACATGTAATTACTATAACGAATTAACAGTGTTGGATGAGGGCTTTGTCACATTCACTGATAATAGTGGCGCTGTCACTGAATTCCGTGAATTAAAGTTTGATAAGAAAGTTAATTTTGATACTAGAACATTTGAAGTACAACTAGATTACACTAATGACTTAGGTTACTTATATGGTTTCCAATTCACTTTAACTGACTTAGAGACAAGTAATGAAAGAACATATTATCTACAAGAAACAACAGATGTTCAAACCATCACAGTGGATGAAATTGAACAAGGCACAGAAGACAATCCAGTTTATTTAATAGATGTTGTTGAACATAGAATGTCTTATTCCTTTAAATATATGAATCAAGATGTGGAATATGTTGTCGTGGAAGGTGAAGAATTCAAATTTGAGAATTCATTAGTTAGTACATTCCAAGGTATTGAATCACCATATGACTTTGGTCATGACGAATACTATGATGATTATCTTTTACCAATAAAACTCATCTATGATGATGCTGCACACATGTATTCCGTTTTTGAAATCAAACTTCTCAAGAATAACGAATTATATGGACGTCTGATGATGGAAGGTGAAAGAGGATTTGATAAATGGCAATACGCCACTTTCACTGGTATGGAAGGCCATCAAATAGAAGATATCATCGGTTCAAATATCACTATGTCTGTTGTTGCTATGTTAAAAGATGGCACTCAAGAAGAAGCCTATTCTAAAGAAGTAACATTCACATTAAATAAAACCAAAGATGTTTATGATTTAAATTTTGGCGATGAATCTGAACCAGGCAGTATTAACGCTGGAGAATATCAAATCGTCTTTATTCCGATTTATTCGGGCGAAAGATATTTATTCAACTGTACTTTGAACGTGGAATGTGGGACTGGAAGAGTCTATGAAATCCCATTCGAATTAGATGAAATGGGTCAAATGGTCTTCGCTTCTTTAACCCTTTGCGATAATTTCGATGAAGAAAACTTTTTAGCGGACTTTGAAGAACCGGTAAAGTTATCGCTTACATACTTCACATACCATTACGAGATGGTTGACCTTGGTAATGGTAGTGGCCCAATGGAAGAACGCGTTTCCGATAATAACGAGAAAACCGTTGTTATTTATGAAAGTTATCAATTTATAGCGCAAGTATAATCAACTGTTTTTAGGAGGTAATTATTATGAAAAAAGAAACGAGAAACAGAATTATCAAGTGGTCGTTATATGCACTTCTAGTGATAGCGACAATCCTCATCTTTGTCTTCAGCAAGTATATTTTTGGTGCTGGTAAAGACAGCGTTACTAAGACTTTACCCGATGGAAGCCAAGTCAAAGAGACAATTTGGACAATTCAAGAGCCAATGTTCTACAAGTCTAATACGGGTAGTGCTTTTGTGGATTATTTATTAGAACACTTTATTCCTAACACATTAAGAACAATTCAAATTGCAGGTATCGCTATTACATTTGCGATTGCCTTACATTACTTAGCCAAGATTGTCTTTAGAAGCAAAAAAGGCAAAACAATCTCTCGTTTATTAGTGTCGTTTATTAAATGGGCCATTGCTTTAACCGCTGTATTCTTCATTTTAGATGCTTGGGGCGTACCTGCTACCGCAACATTAACTGGTGCTGGCGTACTTGCTCTTATCATAGGTCTTGGTTCCCAATCCTTAGTGGCCGATATCTTAGCTGGTATCTTCATCGTCTTTGAAGGTGAATTCCAAGTTGGTGACATCGTCATTATTGATGGTTGGAGAGGTGAAGTTAAAGAAATTGGTATGAGAACCACTAAGTTATTAGACGTTGGTGGCAACATCAAAATCGTTAACAATAGTGAAATCAAAACCATCATTAACCAAACTCAAGAACTCTCTTTAGCGAAAGCTTCAGTCTTCATTTCCTACAATGCTAGAATTGAAAAAGTTGAAGCCGTTATTGCTGACAATATTGAAAAGATTAAAGAAAAGATTCCAGCGATTGTCAAAGGTCCTATTTACATGGGCGTTAGCCAATTAGGTGAATCTGGTGTTGAATTATTATTCGTTGCGTACTGTAAAGAAGATGATATCTATCAAGTTCAAAGAGATATCAACCGTGAAATCAAAATCATGTTTGATGACAACAACATTGAAATTCCATTCAATCAACTCGTTGTGCATATGGGTGAAGATGCTGATCAACAAAAAGTTACCAAACAAGATATTAGAAAAGCTGATAAATTCAACGAAGAACAAAAAGAGTTATCACAAGATCTCTCTGTTGATAAATAATTACCTCTCAATATATAAAATAGCCCATCACTAGATGGGCTTTTCTTTTAAAATTTAAAGACGAATATGATTAGCATCATTAAGGTAGTATGGATGATCAACCCTAACAAGTTAACCGCGGTGAAGTACCAGTGTTCACCTTTTGTCTTATGACGGAAGATTAGCATTGCTGGATAACCACCGAAGGCACCGCCTAAGAATGATAATAATAGTAGTGTCTTTTCTTTGGTTCTCCATTTGCCAGATTTGGCTTTCTTTTTATCCACGCCATAAGCGATGAAAGCAATAAGAGAAAGAAGAACTAAATAGGCAGCATACGCTATAATTACAATTTGTTTCGTGGGCATAATAATCACCAGTTCATTAAGTTCTTACCGATTTCAGTTTTATTATTGATATCGGCTTCGAAACACTTATAAATATCACCAACATTATTAATCTTATTTTGTGATAAGACCATAATGGATAAGGCATCTCTTACTTTCTTATCGTTTAACGCTTTAGCGACGTGCTCAAAGTCTTGCTTTGTACTTCTTGTAACGCCTTTTAGAGATAAGCCTTTTTCTAACACTAATCTAGTATTAATAGGGGATTTCTCTTCATTGACACCCATAAGGATTAAATCCGCACCTGGGATTGATAAATCAATCATATTGTTAATCGCATCCGCGGAGAACTTGCCACCTACCGCTTCAATAAGAGTGTCAAATTTGTCACCTTTATATTCTTCAAACTTTGCAGTTTTTGCATCCTTAAACGCTTCTAATTTATGGTCATCAATACCGAATACTGTTAAATCTAAATCAGGATGATCATATCTCAACATAATATAAACGATATAGGCCATAATACCATCACCGAACAACGCTAGTTTCTCAACTTCCTTGAAGTCAATTCTACGTAAAGCCGCAGTCGCGACGCTTAATAATTCAGAGAAAACCGCAATACTTGGTGCTATGGATTCATCATATTTCACTAATAAATCTGGGCTACATGTGTAGTAGTTTCTTAAAAAACCATCAGCAGTGGAGCTTCTAAAAACCGCTTTCGGATAATAGTTATCACCTAAATCTTTTCTATGACATCTACGATTAGAATTATCACTATAGAATTTATCATCAAATGAGTTAGGCACTAAGATGACTTTATCACCTTTCTTATATGTACCTGTTGGATCTTTAATCACTTCACCTACCGCTTCGTGGATTGGAGCTAAAGGATATTTATGGTTTAAAACATTGATATCACGGTTACCTAAAAAGTAACGGATATCCGCTTTACAAATAGCCATAGTGTCAACTTTAACTAAGACCTTATTATCCATGTCTTCCACAGTGTCGATGAATTTTTCAATGACACCAGGAGAGGTAACTTTGAATATATTGTTAAACATTAAAGGACAACCTCAGTCTTTCCAAGTTTTAATAAGGCCTTAAGCATCATCAAATCATCAAAAGTAGTGATTTTAAAGTTTTGAGCACTGCCTTCCACTAGGTGGACATCAATACCAAAAGATAACACCAACTTAGCGTCATCTGTGACGTTAGGAATATCTTCTTTTAAAGCCTTTTCATGGGCATCTTTAATAATCTTGAATTTGAATGTTTGAGGAGTTTGTCCTTGATATAATTCGTTTCTATTTGGAATATCAGAAATAACTTCGTTATCTTTACTTCTGATAATTGTATCGCTTGCTTTAATAACGGTATCAACCGCGCCAAACTTCTTACAGACATCAATATTATCGTCGATAATTTTTTGGCTGATTAATGGTCTCGCGGCATCGTGGATGACGATAATATCATCTGGTGAAGACACTAATTCTTCAACCGCTTTTAAGCCATTGTAAACAGAGATTTGTCTAGAGTTACCACCAGCAACAACGCTTCTTACTTTACCTAAATCGTATTGCTTACACCAAACTTTAACTTGGTCGATATATTGTTCATTAGTGACAATCACAATCTTATCGACATCATCATTGATTTCAAAAGCTTCAATGGTGTGAATCATTAATGGTTTTCCATAGATTGGAAGAAATTGTTTTGGTTTATCTGCATTACCCATGCGAGTACCGCTTCCTGCGGCAAGAATAAGAGCAATATTCATATTGGATAACTCCTTTACTATATTTTATGTTCTTTTAAGTAATCTTCATATCCCTGTTCTAAAGAAAGTCCAGAGTTATAGTGGTGACCAACTTGTTTTTCCGCTGGTGGGAACTTCATGTAATCACCATAAAGATTTCTTAAATAAGTATCATAATCTTTTGGGACATAGGCTTCGATATCTTCAAATGGAACTTTGATGAATTCTTTGAAGATATTGGTGTCCATAGCCTCTCTTTTCATATTAAAACCAAAGAAGTTACCCGCTATAACGGATTCTTCTAATGGGATTTTTCTCACTAATTTTTCAACATGTTTATTACGCCAATGGGCAATGTCAAAGACGTAGAATAAACCGGCAACAATATTAAGGGCTATGTCTTTGAAGAATGTTCTAGCGTGAACTTTTCTTCTAAGCGCTGGTAAATAGCTTAAATATACTTGCCACCAGATATGGTTGATTTTCTTTTTAAAAGATTCTCTTGGTTTAACTTCTTTTGAGAAACCATCAATTGGGAAGATATCAATCCAAACACCATGGTTAATGCGATGTTGTTTGTATGTATTTTCAATAAAGGTGGTGGATGAATCTCTTAACTTACCATAGTTATAGATGTAGCAAGGATCAGTTTTGAATGTTTGAATAAAATATGGTGTACCTTCAAACTCTGATTGAAGTTCAACGAACTTGTCGTAGTCTTTTCTTGGCATACCAACATCAATATCATCATCCCAAGGGATGAAACCTTTATGTCTAATAGCCCCAAGAGTGGAACCACCCACAAGAAAATATTGAAGATTGTGCTTATCACAAACTTTTATGAAGTATTTCAAAATGTTTAATTGTTTTTCTTGTAAAGCATTCATAGCGATATAGAAAGAATAAACTTTAATTGCCTTTTTTGCAATGCAAAGAGAACCATTACTTCATTAAATATGGCAACTTATTGACCTTTTTGATGTCAATTTCGTATTCTTCATTTCCTTCTCTAGTGATTGAAACGATATGTTTATCATAGATAAATGACTTACACTGATAGTCTTTACCTTTAAATGTTTTTAATCCGTTAAGTGGCAAGCTTGGTATCTCTCTAACTTTACCAACACTTAAACCCATACACTTAATCAAACTTTCTTTAGCGCACCATAAGTAGTAGAAGTCACTATGCTCTTTGATCATCTTAGCTTCCGCTTCGTTGAAGATTCTTACGAGCGAAGACATATCTTTGTTTTTGATTTCTTCAATATCCACGCCGATTTCAGCAGTGGAAACCGCCATTAAAACATATCTACCAGAATGAGAAATATTGAAATATGGTCCATTAAGAAAATATGGCTTACCATTTTCATTTTTAAGTAACTCTTCTCTAGATAATTGGTTCTTCAAGTATGAAGAAAGTAGTGATCTAATTTGATCAATTTCATTCGCATATCTCAAAGCTTTTTCTTTTTGACCAGCGGAAACATTTTCTAAAAGAAAACGGAAATGTTTCTTTCCTAAATCCGTATCGGCGACATATAGTTTGACTGTTTGCATACCTCTATTATATAGCCCAAAAGTTTGTAAGCAAGCAGTTACCCCTTTTTTCTTTTCTTAGAAAAGGGTAGACTAATTTCTATGAAAAAAAGAAATGTTGGTGTCTTACTTCCAGTATTCTCATTGCCAGGTAACCATGGAATAGGTGACTTTTCTCACTATGCCTTTGAATTTATCGATTGGTTAAAATCGCATAAATATCATTACTGGCAAATTTTGCCACTTAATCCAATTGGACCAGGTAATTCACCATATATCACAGTCTGTTCAGAGGCCTTTGATGTCCGTTATATTTCTTTAGATAAATTAGTGGAGCAAGGCTTACTTGATAAAGCCCCAAAACACCACGCTGAAGCTGGTAGAGTTGATTATCAAGATGTTTTAGCGTTTAAAGAAAAATACTTAAGACGTGCATATAAAAACTCTAAAATTTCACTCAAAAAATTCACTAAAGAGAACCCATGGGTCACGGAATACGCTAAATATTTAGTATTCAAAAGCATTAATGATAATAAGGTTTGGAATCAATGGATTATTAAAAAGATCCCAAGCTTTGCGGAAGACGAAATTAACTTCCATATTTGGTGTCAATTTATTGCGTTGAATCAATGGAACGATATTAAAAAATACGCGAATAAGAAAGGCGTGAAGATTATCGCGGACTGCCCATTCTATGTCGGTCTTGATAGTGTGGATTGCTACTTAAATAAAGATGAATTCATGATGGATGAACACTATAATCCAACAGTGGTTTCTGGCTGTCCTCCCGATGCCTTCTCAGATGATGGTCAATTATGGGGTACACCAATTTATAACTTCGAAAAGATGAAAGAGAATAACTATAAATTCTTAATTAATCGTATTGCATGTTTAGCCAGTAGAGCGGACATTCTCCGTTTAGACCATTTCCGCGCTTTTGACACATATTGTGTCATCCCAGCGGGAGATGAAAATGCCAGACGCGGTGAATGGAAGATTGGCCCACGTAACGATTTCTTTGATAATTTGTTCAAACAATATCCAGATATCCAAATCATCGCTGAAGATTTAGGGCTTCTCTTCGATAGTGTTCATGAATTAAGAGATTATTATAAATTACCGGGCATGCGTGTCATTCAGTTCGTTGCTTTTGAAGAATTAAAAGAGAATGACAACATCATTCTTTATCCAGGTACACATGATAATCAAACACTCTATGGCTGGCTTAAATCCTTAGATAAAGAACATAAAGCTATCTTAAGAAAAGAATATAAAGGTTCAAAAGATATATATGGTTCCTTATTCAATGAGATTTGGAATATGACAAGTCGCATTACAATTTTCCCTGTACAGGACTTGATAAAATTAGATGATAACGCCAGAATTAATCATCCTGGAACAGTGGGTCCACACAACTGGACATTTAAATTCAAAAACATGAAATTCTTAGAAACTGTCAAATACGGAAACTAGTTTGACAGTTTTTTTGTTTTGTATCTTTTGACTCTAGGATTAGTTTTCTCTAACTTTTGATATGTTATAATTTGAGCACTATGAAAAACAAATTTACTGCATTGGCGTTTATTTCTTTGTTGGCTTTAAGTGCCTGCGGGACAAAGGAGTACAAGCCTCAAGATTACATCCTTGAGATGAATTACAAGGATGATTTCCGCATTTTACAACTGACTGACATCCATCTTTCTGATAAGGACGATCAACAAACACAATTCAAGTTCTTGGATTTGCTTTATAAGGACGCTAATAATCCTGATCTTGTCGTGGTCACTGGTGACTTATTCACCTTCGCAAGTAAAGGTACTGCGAAAAGCTTATTGAACTATCTCGATGGCAAAGGCATTCCATGGACCGTTTGCTTTGGTAACCATGATGAACAATGCTACTTCTCAGTGGATTGGCTAACTGAAACTCTTACCAAGTTTGGTTCAAACTGCATGTTCAAAGATTTACAAGATGACAAAGTTAATGGTAACTGTAATTTCGCAATTAACTTAATGAAGGACGGTAAAGTTCATGACCAATTATTCGTGATGGACTCAAACCGCTATGACTTTAATTTCAGTCAATTTGGTTATGACTGTTTTAAGGAAGACCAAATTAAGTGGTATGAAGATGTTGTTAAATACACTAAAGAACAAAATGGTGGTGAAACTGCTAACTCTTTAATGTTCTATCACATTCCATTACCAGAAATTAATGATGCATGGGAAAAAGGCACCAAGATTTATGGTGAAAAAAGAGAAGCCTCTTGCCCACCAGATCATGACTATGGTTTCTTTAAAAAAATTAAAGAATTAGGTTCCACTAAAGCAATGTTCTTCGGTCATGACCATATCAACAACTTTGAAGCCGATTATCAAGGTGTGAAGTTCTGCTATGGCATTAAATCCACTGACCGTATTTATCACGACGATGATATGATGGGTTGCCAAACTATCACCATCCATAATGATCATTCACTAACAATTGATAGACACTATCATACATATGCGGAGGTGAAATAATATGAGTAAGAAATTTTCTTTAATTGCATTAGCAATTATTGCCGTCCTCGGCTCATTAATGGCCTTTGCCGCTTCTAATTTATTCTTTACTGACGTTCCATATTTTGGCCCACATATTATGGATACCGCAATCTTCGTGAGTTTTACCGCTTTATTATTTGGTGCTTACTTTGTGATGGGTGCAATGTATATTGTCCGCTCCTATTTAAAACCAAATATTCGTAAGAAAATGAGCAAGACATATTTAAAGTCCACAATGGTTTTAGCGGGATTGGGTTTCGTTTTTGCTATTCTTGCAGGTGTTATTAACTATGGTGGCAACTTCGCCGCTTCTGCGCCATTCCCAGGATTCATTATCCTTATGATGGTGGCACACTTCTTAATCTTAGGTGGTGCAATATTTGCATATGTAAAACCCGTTAAGGCTATGCCAGAAGATACTGAACAATTCAAAGTTGGCGCTAAACACGTCTTCTTTACCATGGGCTGGTTCTTATTCACCGCTTTAGCGTTCAACCGCTTTGGGGCATTCTTAACCATGCCACTTTATGTGGAACTTAGAAACTTCCATCTTACATTCTTATTCTATTTATTCTTACTAGTGCCAATGGCCATCTTAGTCAAAAAGGTCTTTGACGTTTATGAACTCAAATTAAATAGATTTATCTATGTAATAGTGGTGTTCGCTATTAACTTAGTCTTATTCGTTGCTGTCGCGATTATTGGTATGAATGATACAACATTCGTTTCATCCTTATCTCCAGCAATGCCACTTGAAAGATTAGCCGCTAAGCCAGTGGAAATCATCATCCACTTCGCTTCTCAATTCGGCATCTTACTAGCGTGGTTAATTAGAGAAATTAAAGCGAAAAAAGCTAATTAGTACGTTTGTTTAAAATCGAAACCACTAGAATCGCAATAACGATTTTAGCAATATCAAAAGGTACATAAGGCACTACGGCAATAAGTAGTGCTTTTTGTATGTTTAAATGTAGATATAACGCTAAGAATAAAGCTCCAATAAAATAACAAATAATTAAGGAAACAATGCATGCGATAGACATTCTCACAAATTGATTCTTAATTGGCATTTTATTTAAGAAATGAATAATAGGGGCAATAACCACAAACGAGATGACGAAACCAAATGTTGGAGTGACACCTGCATTAAAACCAGCGTAGACGGGTGCGAATAAACCGAGCAATAAATATAGTCCGGTAATAATAATTCCATCGTAAAATGTTTCAACTGTTAGTCCAATAATAAAGACCATCAATAGTTGTAATGAAACTTTGATATTGTCTCCTAGTGGTATGGAGAACATACCGATCACACATAGCATCGCGAGCATGATGGCGTTCTTGGTAATGCGTTTAATAGTGTTAGTGTTTTTCATAACCCGAACTATTATAGAACAAATTTAAAGTTGGTGAAGATTTTATATTCAGTTTTTTGATGTTTTGCTATAATAAGGGTTAAGTATGGCAGTTCGTTATCTAATCCTTAAGCACGTTTCGCTAGGATATGGAATTTTACTTAAAAGAGAACCAAACGACATCGGGCGTGTCTTTTTTGCTGATGATCGAAATGTGAAGAATATTGTTTTATCTCATCCTCTTCTTTCAGTCGCAGAAAACATCTCTCTTTCTAAGTTTGTTTCTTTAGGTTTATTTGAAGGCTTATTTGATGCGAACACTAAATTAAAGGCTAATGACTATCTTGATGGTGCAATTAAGAACATGCATTTAAGTGAAAATGAATGCTATGGCACAATTATGGGTCAAAAGGAATATTCTTTTAGAATATCAATTGACACAAATTCATTTGTGACCTTATCTTGCTCTTGCCCAGTCAGTGAACCTTGCAAGCATCTATACGCTGCTTTCTTAACTATTAAAAAGTTAATCGATCCGAAAGGCGAAAAAGTCGTAGCTTCAGTTAATTCTAATGAAAAAACATTTAAAGATTTATTAGAAAGATATCTTTATTTGAGAGGTGGAGATAATCTTCCATTAGTGAGTAAGATTTCTTATCAAATTAAGGGAATAGAATCTGCGACCACATTTATTAATGAACTTTTAGCGTATTATCAACGCGGTCAATATAAAGCCCGTGTGATTAATGATATTCTTTCTCCTTTATTCTTCTCCTCTCACAATGTAGAGAGCTTTCAAAAGATTATGGAAAGCGCTGATGAGAATGTTAAAGCAATGCTCACTGAGGCTAAAAATAACTATGAAGTTTTAAGAGATGAATTAGAAAAGAGAAAGAGTGTGACACGAAAAGCTAATCTCTATAACATCCTAATTGCCCCTAACTGTGACGCTTTAGTGACGCTTTTAAAGCACGCTGAAGAGAACTTCAGTGAAGAAAGATTAGCAAGCCAAGTGATGATGGAATTCATTAAATATCAAGACTTAACGATTGAACAAATCGCTGCGCTTAAAGATTGCTATTTATTCCAAATGAATCATAGATACTATATGCAAGACTTATTCTCTTCCCCAGCGAAGAATCGTTTAAGCATTTATTTATTACTATTTGATGAATTACCTCTTGATGATAACAAGATTAAACAAATTCCTCTGGAATATTTCTTAAAAGTCGCTCCATATAGCAATGATAAGAGTAGATATATTCAAATTGTACACGCGAATATCGATAACCTTAAAGAAGAAGACTATCCACTAGTCGCGGAACTCCTTGTGGGTGTTGCTTTGCAACATGATTACATCGACGAAAGGACAATTCGTTTATCAATTGAATTAAGTAAGAAGATTCCAAATGGTGCATTTATTGGTGAACTAGTGGATCAAAATATCAGAAGACCAAAGAAGAGTAGGATGCGTTAAAAATGAACGTTGTTGAGTTATTAGAACATTATCGTTTAGAAAAGCTAACTCCTGAGGATTTAGAACTTTTTGCCTACTTCTCTTATAAGTACGGCATTGATTATGACGAGGCTAATCATCCATTTTTCTATGTCCGTTTATTTACTAAGATTAATCCCATTCAAATTCTAGAATTTGTTTTAGATTATAAAGGTCGACTTAACTATACATGCCAAATCTGTAGAGAAAAAGAACCTTGTAGACACTTCTCCATCTTGGCGAGCAAGCTTTTAAAAGATGAATACGAACAAATTAAAGAAGCCTCTACAAAGTTTGCTTTTGAAATCTCTGATGTTGATAGAAGAGAACAACAAAGCGCTTTTGATTTAGAAATTGGTGAAGTCTTTAAAGAAATCAGAAAAGAAGAAATCGCTAATGCATCCACTAAAGCGAGAATCAAAGTTTATTTAGAAGATACAAGATTTTCCTATAGTGTGAACTTAACAATCGCTAAAGGTAGAGAATATAAAATAGCGTCTATCGATCGCTTCCTAGCAAGATTTATTAACGAAGAAGAATTTAGATATGGTAAAGACCTTACACTAGTGCACGTGTTGTCTTCTTTTGATGAAACAAGCCAAAGAATCATTAAGATTTTAGAAAAGTATAATCCTGATTTCTTCATTGATTTAAGTAACGATAAATCTCTCATTTTCTTTGATGAATTATTAAATGCCTTAAAAGGTGATTACTTATATATCAATAACGAAGTCTATCATGTCAGTGAAGATGCTATGGATATCAAGATCCGAGTTAATGATAACTATTCCTTAATGCCAGAAGGTATTGTTAAAGGCTATATTCCATTAACAAGAAATTATTATTACTGCAAATCAGCGAATGATATTAAACCATTAACTAATAACGCTTATATCAATAGCCTTATTGATTCAGCGAGAAGCTATCCATTAAGCACAATTCAAAACAATTTTGATAACTTTAAATATTCCTTCTTTGAAAAATATCCTGGTTTCTTTGAAATCGCTGACAGGATTAAAGAAGAACTTAACGAATCCGCGTTAGTGATTAAAGCCTACTTTGATTATGAAAAAGATAATATCTATGAAAAGACTAGATACTTTAAGAATGAGCAAGAAATTGACGCAAGAGACATTAAGAACTTCTATGAAGTTTCTCAAGTTAAACATTATCAAGAAATCTTATCTAGCTATGGTTTCTTTGATCATGTCTTAAGCGATGGCGGACAAGTCTGGGATTTCTTAAATAGCACTTTAGAAAACTTACAAAAAGTTGCAGAAGTCTATTTCTCTAAAGACTTAGACTCTAGAAAAACAAGTTCATTTACTTCTCCCAATATTACCATTAAGAAAGATGGCTCAATGCTTGAGGCCTTAGTGGATGGTTCCATCTATAGTGAGGAAGAACTTAAGACAATTTTAATTGGTTTAAAGAGAAAGAAGAAATTCGTCAAGATTGGTGATAACTTCATCAACTTGATGAGCGATGACACTAAAGAATTCTATAGCCTCGCAAAAGACTTAGACTTGATTAGTGAAAACTCATTACATAGTAAGAAAGAACTCCCTTTATACTATGCCTTTAAAGCCTATGGTAAGGACAATAGTTTCTTATCAATGGATAGCTATTTAGATGATGTCTTTAATGAATTAAAAAATTTCTCTGAATCTAATATTGAGATTCCTAAGATTAATGGTGAACTCAGAAGTTACCAAACTGATGGTGTTAAGTGGCTCAATGTTTTATATAAATACTCATTAGGCGGCATCCTCGCTGATGATATGGGCTTAGGTAAAACTATTGAAACTATTGCCTTTATTAATTCTATTAAACAAGATAAACCAATCTTAATCGTTTCCCCTAAATCCTTAGTGTTTAACTGGGTTAGTGAATTTAACAAATTCGCTAGTGATATTCCAGTCTACGCGATTATCGGAACAGTGGAAGAACGTAAAAAGATTATTAAAAAGATTAAGAATGATAAGTTTGGCGTCTATTTCATCTCTTATGATTCCTTAAGAAATGAATTTGAAAACTTAACTGATATCACTTTTGATATGTGTATCCTTGATGAAGCACAGTTCATTAAGAACATGCACGCGAAAAAGACAGGTGCGGTTAAACAAATTAATGCTTTACACACAATTGCCCTAACTGGCACCCCAATTGAAAACAATATCTATGACCTTTGGTCAATATTTGATTTCTTAATGCCTCATTACCTTTTAGATTATGAAGATTTCAAAGATTCTTATGAACACAATGAAGAATACTATGAAATCGTGAGAGATAAAGTCGCTCCATTCATCTTAAGAAGAAGAAAAGAAGATGTCTTAAAAGACCTTCCAGAAAAATATGAAGTCATTATTACTACTGAAATGAGCCAAGAACAAAGAAAGCTTTATGATGCTTTCCGTTTACAAGCTAAAGAACAACTCAAATCATCCGAAAGTGGTTCTAAGATTATGGAAGTCTTATCCATTATCACAAGACTTAGACAAATATGCGTTGATCCTTCAACGTTTGTTGATAACTTCACTGGCGAATCAGGAAAGATTACCGCTTTAAAAGACATTATTAAAGATAAGATGCAAGAAGGACATAGATTCTTAATCTTCTCTCAATTCGTTTCCGCGCTTAACATCGTTAAGGATGAAATTGAAAAGATGGGCATTAAGTACTACATGATTACTGGTGATACATCCGCTAAAGAAAGACTCAGAATCTGCAATGATTTCAACAAAGATGAGGACTATAAGATAGTGCTTATTTCCTTAAAAGCAGGCGGCACGGGCCTTAATTTAGTGGGTGCCGATGTGGTTATTCATCTTGATCCATGGTGGAACTATTCCGCTGAAAGTCAAGCGAGCGATAGAGCGCATCGTATTGGCCAGACCAGAACCGTCGAAGTAATTAAACTCATCGCTGAAAACAGTATCGAAGAGAAAGTCGTTAATCTTCAAAACGAAAAGAAAGAACTTGTTGATAAAGTCATCTCTGATAACGACTCTTCCATCAAATCTTTGTCTATCAAGGATTTGAAGTCAATCTTAAGCATGTAATAAAAATCGCAACAATAACGGACATGAATTTGTGCTTTGTCATATAATAAATGCCCGTTTTCATAAATAATGAAGGTGAATCATTTCATATATTATCATGGAGGCTCAATATGATTTTAGAAAAATGTGTCATTGGTATTGAATTCGGTTCTACCAATATTAAAGCTGTCATGCTCGATGAAAATCACGAAATTATTGCATCAAATGACTATGCTTGGGAATCAACTTTAAAAAACGGCATTTGGATCTATACTTTAGAACAAGCCAAAATCGGTTTAGCGGATTGCTATGCTGGATTAAAACAAAAATTCGAAACTAAATATCGTCGCCCGTTAGCAAAAGTCGGTGCGATTGGTATTTCTGGTATGATGCATGGTTATCTTGTTTTTGATAAGAATGGTAACCAATTAGCGGAATTCCGTACATGGAAAAACACCATCTGCCCACAAGCACAAGATCAATTATCTAAGCTATTTAACTTCAATGTTCCACAACGTTGGAGTGTCTCACATATTTATCAAGCCATGCTTAATGGTGAAAAAGAAGTTAAAGACATTGTCTTTGCTACAACCTTAGCTGGCTATTTCCATTATTTATTAACTGGTGAAAAAGTCATTGGCGCGAACGATGCTTCTGGTATGTTCCCATTAGATCCAAGCACCAAAGATTATGATGCTAAGATGGTTTCTAAATTCAACGAAGTCATCAAAGACAAAGTTGATTGGAGAATCTTAGACATCTTACCAAAGTGTATGTTAGCGGGCCAAAATGCTGGCTATTTAACAAAAGAAGGCGCTAAATTAATCGACCCATCTGGTGTTTTACAACCAGGTATCCCATTCTGCCCACCAGAAGGTGATATGGGTACAGGTATGATTGCCACTAACTCCGTTAGAGTTGGTTATGGTAATTCCTCATTAGGTACATCAGGCAATATTACTCTTGTTACTGATAAGAGCATTGCGATGAATAAAGAAATCGATGTTATCGCTTCCCCAAGTGGCTATCCAGCCGTTCTTGTTCACGCGAATAACTGTACAACTGATATCAATGCTTGGGTTGAATTATTACATCAAGCAATCGTTTTAGCGGGTGGTTCCATCCAACGTGGTGAATTATTCGTGAGATTATTCAATAAATCTCTTGAAGGCGAACCAGATGCTGGTGGCCTTGTCTCATTTAATTACTTCTCTGGTGAAGCCGCAGTTGGTGTCCAAGAAGGTAGACCATTATTCGTGAGAGAACCAGACGCTAAGATGTCATTAGCCAACTTCATGAAATCTCATATCTTAGCCGTTCTTGCGGTCTTAAGAATCGGCGTTGATATCTTAAAGAAACAAGGTGTTGAAGTTAATAAAATATATGGCCATGGTGGTTTCTTCAAAACACCAGTGGTTGGCGCTAAAGCATTAAGCGCTGCTTTAGATGCTCCTGTTGCGACATTAAGTAGTGCGGGTGAAGGTGGCCCATATGGTGAAGCCTTATTAGCCGCTTATATGTTAGAAAAAGAAAAAGGCGAAAGCTTAGAAGACTATTTACAAAATAAGATCTTTGCTGGCGCTAAAGAAGACGTTGCCGTTGCTTCTAAAGAAGAAGTTAAGGGCTTCGATAAATTCTTAGAAAGATATAAAGCCGCTGTCCCAGTGGAAGCTAAAGCGGTTGAATGCGTTGAAGGCCAACACAACAAGTAATTATGTTTAATTGGTGTTTTATTGGAACAGGTCAAATCGCCAAGAAGGTTGCTAAAGAATTAGTAACCAATCCTGGTCATCAAATTGTCTCTGTTTTCAATCGCACCAAAGCCAAAGCGGAAAAATTCGCTAAAATTTATAATTCCACAGTTTATGAAAGTGCGTTAGAAGCAATAAATGATCCTCGCGTTGATGGGGTCTATATTGCGACTACTAATGAAACGCACTTTTCATTTTGCAAACTTTGTTTGGAAAACCACAAACCAGTCTTATGTGAAAAACCAATTACTGGTAACACAAAAGAACTTAAAGAATTAATCAAATTAAGCGAAGAGAATAACACTCTTCTAAAAGAAGCAATGTGGACTTGGTATAATCCTGTCGCTAATAAGGTGAAACAGTGGATAAAAGAAGAAAGAATCGGAAAGATCCTTTCTGTTGATTGTATTTTCAACATGCCAATATTTGGTTATAACAAGGCTAAAGGTAGATACATTAATCCATCTAGATATGGTGGAGCACTTCTTGACTTAGGTGTCTATTCCGTTAGATATGTGTACGAGTTATTTGGTAAGCCAAAGAGCATAACCGCTAAAGGAAAACTATATAATGGTATTGATTTATTTAATGATTCAATATTTGAATATGATGGCTTCAAAGCCCATGTTAGTAGTCAGATTAATGCTTTAGTGGGTGAACACTGCATTATTAAAGGTGAAAAAGGCATTATTAAAGTTCCTTTATTCCATATGGCTAGTAAAGCGGTCTTAAAAACTAAAGAAGGTAAAGAAGTCTTTAGAGATAAGAAAAAGAAATTTGCTACTCAGTTTAGAGTGGTTTCAGAATATATCAAAGGTGAACAACCAAACACTTTAGTGAGTCTTGATTCTTCTGTTGGTGTTATGGAACTAATGGATGAGATCAGAAGACAAATCGGTGTTTTCTTCCCTTGTGATTGACACTTTTTTGACAATATTCAAACTTTATTTCTATAATAAATATAAATAAGGGGAAATATTATCATGCCAGCTAAAAAACCTGCTGCTAAACCAGCAAAGAAACCAGCATCAGCAAAGAAACCTGCTGCTAAACCAGCTCCAGCCAAGAAGGCTGCTCCTGCCAAGAAACCAGCCGCTAAGCCAGCTCCAAAGGCCGCTGCCAAGAAACCAGCACCTAAAGCTGCTCCAAGCGCAAATGCTTCTTACCACCTCTCCAAGAGAGAAGATGGCAAATGGCAACTCTTCATCACCGGTAGTGACAAAGTCATTAAGACATTCGCCACAAAAGCTGAAGGTGAAGCCTATGCTAAAGAAAAAGCAGAAAGCACTGGCCGTGCAGTTTTAGCACACAACTCTAAAGGTGCAAATAAAGGCAAAATCGCTAAGAAATAGTTCCTAAATGAACAAAAAACTTATATGCCTCGACATGGACGGCACCGTCTATCTCGGTGAACGTTTATTTAAAGGCGCAAAAGAAACATTCGAATATTTTAAACAAAACGAAATATCGTTTGTTTTTTTGACTAACAATTCTTCCCACTCTTTAGCGTTCTATGTTGATAAAATCAAAAGAATGGGTATCGACTGTAATGAAGATAATTTTTATTCATCCATTGATACCACAATTAAGTATTTAAAAGATCAACAAGTTAAGACTCTTTATGTGTTAGGCGTGAAATCATTTAAAGAAGAGCTAAAGAAACATTTCCAACTTATTGAAGATTATCAAGAAGATATCCCTGATGTTGTCCTAGCGTCATTTGATACTGAACTAGTTTATGACGAATTAAAGACAGCTTGTTTATATATCCAAAAAGGTAGTAAATTCATTGCCACTAATATGGATTACCGTTGCCCAATCGAAGATGGATTCTATATCCCAGATTGTGGTGGACTTTGCAAATGGATTGAGATGTGTACCGATAAAGCACCTATTTTCTTAGGTAAACCAGAACCAACGATGATTTATCAAGTCATGGAAAAGTTTGGTGTTAGTAAAGAAGAAACATTAATGATTGGTGATCGTTATTATACCGATATTGTCGCTGGTCTTAACGCAGGTGTAGATACAGTCGCGGTCTTAAGTGGAGAAACCACTTTGGAAGAATTTAAAAAGGCTGAACGTAAGCCAACCTTTATAATCGATTCAATCGCCGATTTAGTGGATTTACTTAAATCATAATTGTTTAACGTGTTTATTAAGCACAAGGAAGATTGTCATAAAAGATAATCCCGCTGTTGAAATAATACATAACCAACTTGCTCCTAAGCCAGATATTACAAGTCCTGCTAAGAAGTTACTAAGTGGTATTAAACCTTGTGAGCCAACGTCTATGACGCTGTTCACTTTTCCTAATTTATCTTTATCAACTATCGTTAACATTTTTGTCGTGATTGGAATGTTAATAGTAATTAACACCATACCCATAGTGATACCAATCGGCACAAAGGCTATAAGCATGACGTTAATATCTGCAAGATTATTGACAAAGAATACATAGATAGTTGTCAAAACAACATATAAAGCCGCGAAGATAATAAGTGAAATGCTTAAACCCTTATAGATGTGGTCTTTTTGTGGTCTATTAGACAAGATTAACGCCATGATGATCATGCCGATAGCATATGCTACTTGAATAACTGAGCTCCACATTTCTGGTGTTAAGAAGTTACTAAATAAATAATTGCGTGATGCGACATCAGTAGCGACGAAATATGGTAAGAAGTTCGCACTCAATGGTGAAACAAAGAAATTGAGAAGTAATATACCAAGCATCAAAAACAATAGTGGCTTTAGTTTGCCGATATATTTCATACCATCACCGATATCTTTAAAAACTTGTTTAACAGTTAACTTATCTTCGTTCTTTTGATAATCATACTTAATAAACATTTCAGAAACGCCACTTAAGACATAACAACCACCAACGATAAAGAAGAGAACATGAATATCTAACACACTATACAAAATAGCGGCAAGTATGACACCTAATACACCGAGACTACTTTGCATTAATGAGTTATATGATTGAGCTTGTTGATAAGACTTTTCTGGAACAATACGTGGTAATAAAGATGACGCTGCTGGTGAAAAGATGGCCGCAATGATATTACCAAGTACCGCGATAATGAATAAAACAACGACTTTAGCGCTAGGATCTTGAATAACTAGCATCAGTAGCAAAGTGAAAGCAATAAGCATCCCGCCTTTAGCGTAGTCACACATAAACATGATTTTGCCTTTATGGAATCTATCGCTAATAACTCCACCAAATAAGGTGACTAAGACATAGACAATACCGCCTGTGGCTAAATATGCACCTTGGATAAAAGCGTTGTTATTGGTTAAGGATAAAATATAGAAACTTACCGCGAAAAGATAAAGAGTGTTGCCTAAGTTTGAAACAAAGGCTCCTAAGAATGTAAGTGTAAAGTTTTTATAACAAAAGACGTTTTTGGTTTTCTCTACCTGCTTAGGTTGATTCTCACTATTATTTTCTTCTTCGATAATTGTTTCATTTTTCATAGCGAACCCTCCTAAGTGTTGCCTTTAATCTATCTCAAAAAATATGATTATTGCAAGCAATTCTAGTTTGAATATTCGCTACTATCGGTTGCAAAGGAAATATAGAAAAAGGCTGACCGTAAGCCAACCTTTATAATTGATTCAATTGCAGATTTAACTAATTTACTTAAATCTTATTCAGAATAGGTATAGTTGATTTTCTTTTCAGTTGTTTTAACAGATTTTAAATCTGTGGTTTTGTTATATCTATAAGTAACTAAGCCATCAGCACCATACTTATATTCTAATTTGATTTGCTCGTCATCTGTTTTGTATTCTGCAGTAATGCGATAAGCATCGCCTTTGGCGTAGAACTTAAATAAATCGTTAACATCTTTACTCACTAAAGCAGCGGCAACTTCACATGACTTAGCATCGCTAATGACATCTAATGTTTCAGTGTATTCAACATCAGTAACGCCAAGAACGCTCTCGGTGTATTTCCATTCACCATCTTTGTAAGTATAGTTTATGATTGAATTTTCACCATCTTTATCGATTTCGGCACTGCCTTTTGTGACTTTCCAAGATAATTTACGATCGGCTAATAAGGCTTTGAAATCGTTGTAGTTATATGATTTTTCAAATAAACCAGTAATCATATCGCAGCCCATTAAAGCAAATGTTGATAAGGCTGTTAATCCTAATAATAAAATCTTTTTCATAGTAATCCCCTTTTCTTGTTTCTAGATAAATTGATAATACAATACTTTGTAAAATTTGTTAAATATTACAAAAGAATCGAGTCAAATATTTGAAATAAAAAAAGGCCGACATCGTCAGCCTTGATTTTTATTCTAGTCTTTTTGTTGGAAGACGTTAGTGGTGATATAATCAACACCCATCTCCTCTAATTTTCTTAAATTCTTTTCATCATCCACAGTCCAGACATTAACTTTAAGATTCTTTTTGTGGAAGATATCAATAAGATCCTGTGTTAATAATTTATCTTCAATATCAATATCCATTTTGAAGAACTTTGCCCACTTATAGAGCATCTTGTAATGGCCTTCTTCTAGTAGAAGTTGGAGATGCACTTTTTTATGGAATCTATTTCTTAGCTTAATAAGTGGCCAAGGATAGAAGGCAATAAATGTGACATTCTCAATGCCCATTTGTTCATCAATATATCTGGTGAGCTGCTTGAGGTACTTACCTTTTGGATTTTTAGGTTTGAATTCAATGATAGGACGTTTACCACTTTCTTTACAAATCTTTAAATAATCCTCGAAAAGCGGGATATAAGCGTCTTTATCGTTTTGGTCATTATCTAAATGCAATTTGATAACTTCGTCTTTTGTCATGTCTGCGATGACGTATTTTTGCCCATTGCTTAAGAAGTCTGGGTCATGATGAACAACCCAATAGTTATCTTTGGTTAAATGAATATCAGTTTCAATACCAAAGAATTCACCTTTTCCCGCTTCTTTAAAGGCGTTTAATGTATTTTCAAAGTATTTATCGTGCTTACCACGATGCGCGATACATAATGGTTTCATATTAAATTAATCTTCAGCTTCTCCTAAAGCTTCTAAACCTTTTGTAAATGTTGTCTTTGTAGTTTTAACATTCTTCACAAAGAAGAAAACCACTAAGGAGATAACAATACAAGCACCAGCATACACTGGTAGGAATCTCCAGTCAAAGCCATCGATGAATAATAATGAACCTAAGGCAATTGGAGTGATTGTTTGAGCGGCCATACTAGCAGCGTAGTAGTAACCGGTAAATCTACCAATCTTCTTGCTATTACAAAGTTCAACAACCATTGGGAAGGAGTTAACGTGGACTAAGGACATACCAAAGCCTTTAACTAACCAAATGATATATAACCAAACTGGAATTGAACCATTTGGTAGACCAATAACGAATGTTAATAGGCCCCAAATGAAGTAGCTTAACAAAGTTAAACCTAAACCACCGAATAATGTCCATTTACGACCAATCTTACTAGCGATAATGCCACCAACGGCGAAACCAGCAACGCTACCGACACCACCTAAGATGGTTAAGATCATTGTGCTTGTACTTTCGGAGTGGGTACCATAAATAACATAGTTATTAAGGAATGTGGAGATACCATTATCCGCCATAAACCAGAAGAACTCAGCACCTAAGATAAGGAATAACATAATCTTATTGGCTCTACTTAATGGCTTATCGTCGTCAACTTTATCAGCAGTTTCACTAACTGCTTCGCCTCTAGCTAATTCATCTTTCATTTCATCTCTAATCTTGTTTTCCTTAACAAGGATGAATAAGACAATTGCAGAAACGAGCATTAAAGCAGAAGCAACAAGGAATGGACCCATAACCGCCCAAATGTTGTTATATGCCCATGTTTGTGGTTTGTATAAGCCTTTAACCCAGCCTTTATCAACGTTGGTTTCTTTAGCAACTGCTGTACCTAAGTACTCACTTAAAACAAAGACTAAGCCAACGACAGTGGCAAAAGCGCCACCGATGTAACCCATGATATTGATAATACCATTAGCCTTACTACGTAAAGGCTTAGGTGTGATATCTGGCATTAAAGCAACAGCAGGGTTTCTATACATCATCGCGAATAAGACAACGACCGCCATCATGATGATGGCACCAGCTAATTGATTGAAATGGAATAAAACAGGAATGAATGGGAAAGCAATAGAGCAAACGAATGTACCAATTAAGATATAAGGCATACGTTTACCGATTTTAGTGTTTGTTTTATCTGATAAATGACCAAATACTGGCATTAAAATTAATGCGGCAATATTATCGATAGCCATCATAATACCGACAGGATATTGAACCTTCTTGATGATATCGCCACATTTGGCAATAGCTTCAGGAGTATTGATTTGACGAAGTGTTTCATATTCTGGATAGAATGCTTTTGCAAACATTTCACTTAAAAATGTTGGGCACCATAAGTCATAGACTTGCCATAAAAGCAAAATTCCAAAGAATGCAAAGCCAATTAAAAATGTACGTTTGTAATTCAATTTAAACGTAGATTGATTCTGAACAGTTTGTTCCATAATTACCTATCTTTCTGCGTTAATAATAACGCTTTCTCACAATAGCAAGTTAAGGCCTAAACCCCTTTTTGTCAACCTTTTTATTTATAAAAGAGGTATAATAGTAATGAGGTTACATATATGAATAATAAATTTAAAAGTATTCGGATTACTGATAATTTTTACCAGTCTTCCAGTTTCTTTCCAATGCCGTTGACATTAATTGGCACATTAAATGAAGATGGCACTTTGACTTCTTATGGTGCTTATTCATTAATCTTTCCTTACTACATCGCGGGTAAGGAATTCTACGCGATGATATTAGAATGCCGTAATACATCTAATACTGCGAAAGGTTTACTAAGACATAAGAAATGCACAATTAATTTCTTGCCATATTCCAAAAAGAACTTCGCTCAACACGTCGACTGTGGCTTCCCAGGTGATACCCCAGAAGAAAAGATGAAGAACTTTAGATTCACCCCAGTCGATGGTTTATCACAAGACGAACATCCAGAAGAAAAATATCCAAATATTTTAGATGAAGCATTACAAGTCTTCGAATGTACATGGATGAGCGAATTAGATAACGCTCAAGACGATCCAGTCTTAGATGATTACGATGGATTCAAATATCATAATTTCAATGGTGTCACCTCTAAATTCGGTGCGCATTTCATCCTAAAAATAGATCACATCCTCATTAAAGAGAAATACTATAACTCTATCATCAACGGCGCTACCCGTAGCAATTATTGTCCGTTACCAACGAACTGGGGTTATAGAGATAGCAAGTATTTCTGGTGCTCTGATTTTAAGAAACCAGATGCAATTGCAATTCCGAATAGAGAAGTTGATATCTCTTCCGTAAGATACGCTGCAGATAGACTTAATACTGATGTTAAGTTCACTGATGCCGCGCTTAGGATGCTTGTGAAAGTGCCACGTCCATTCTTAAAGCTAGTGCTTAATGGCTGTGTTGATTGGGCTAATAAGAACGGTAAAAAAATCATTGATGAACCAGAGATGAAAGAAATCAATGATAAGCGCTCACAAGAAAAGAAAGCTAGAAAATAAGAGGACTAAGTCCCCTTTCTTTTATATTCCTTTACGTTGATAACGGTGGATAATGAATTCCACAATTAATATAAATGCTTCAATTAGCAACGAGATACCAATGAATATTAAGTGGTGATCTAAAGCCAGAACTGTTCTAGCAATTAAGAAGATACAGAATATAGCCTCTGTTGCACAGAGAATGATAATAACAGTATTAAGGAATGGCTGTTTAAGAATGTTATAGCCAGCATTACCGATTTTAATTACTTGGAAGACAATAGCACATATACCCCAAACAACACAGGTGGTTTCTAATTCCATATCAATCGCCATAATTAATACGCCGAGAATCATTGATAAACCCGCGACAACAGCATTAGGGATATTACGTAATTTTCCAAGCATCTTTAATGAGAGGAATTCAACCATCTCAGTGACTCCAATTGCTAAAACAATAGAACCAATAAATGACTTATTGAGTTCTAAATGTTCCTGAGCTTGATAAGCAATCAAAGTTAAAATGGAAACACCAATAATGATGTTGCTTAATATTGTTACAATCTCGAGGATGATATATAGTGTGCCACTTTTTCTCATAATTCTATGGTAGTCCTTATTTAAAGAACCTTCAAAGACTATCTTTTAATAATCTCTAAGACAATATCGATCATCGTATTGAAATCTTGGATGCAAAGATATTCAAAACGGCCGTGGTGGTTGCCACTTCCTGTGCCTAAGTTTGGTGTAACCAAACCCATCTTGGAGAAAGTTGCGCCATCAGTACCGCCTTTAATACGTTCAAACTTAGGTTCAATACCAAGTTTTCTAAGAGCTGCTTCGGCTTTTTTAACTGGACGAGGATCTTTATCAACATATGGTTTCATGTTTTCATATTGTTCAGAAATTTCCACTTTGATTTTGGCCTTTGGATATTTGGCGGATAATTCATCTCTAATTTGATAAATCTTTGCATCTAATTCTTCTAAAGCTTTTCTTGAGAAATTTCTTAAAATAGCCACAAATTCAACTTGTTCACTAGTGCCATTAACTGAAGTTAAATGCCAGTATCCTTCGTCGGCGTAGAATGGTGTTTCCTTTTTAGGAAGCATATTAATAAATTCCGCTTGTAATTGAAGAGCGTTAATTAGAGTGTTTTTACCTTCACCAGGGTGTACTGAAACACCATCAATCTTCACCCTTAATTGTTGTGCGTTGAAATTTTCAATATCGATGCTATTAACAGCACCTCCATCAATAGTGAAGGCATAATCCGCACCCATCTTCTCCAAAGAGAAATGCTTTGGACCTTCACCGATTTCTTCGTCAACGGTAAAAGCGACCGCTAATGGGTGATGTTTGAAATCAGGATGCTCTTTGATATAGTCAAGCACTGCCATAATAATGGCAATACCAGCTTTATCGTCAGCGCCTAATAATGTATTACCATCGGTAACCACCAAATCTTTACCGATGAATTGCTTCATATGTGGGAATTGATTTAAGGAAATATGATATTGGTCATTTAGGATGATGTCATTACCATCCCATTTAGTAACAATACGTGGATTAACATTTTCATCAGTTACTTCTAAAGCGGTATCAACATGGCTATTTAAACCAATAACATCGCCTTCACCATTAAGGTGAGCATAGACGATACCATATTCATCCATATAGGCATCTTCTAAACCTAATTCTTTTAATTCTTTAACTAAAAGTCTACTGAGGTTCTTTTGCTTTTCAGTAGAAGGAGTGGTGCCGGTATTTTCATCGGCTTGTGTATCTATTTTCGCGTAGCGGATAAATCTTTCAATGTTCTTGTCCATAAATCGTCTCCCTTGAGTGCCTCTATTATAAACGCGCATAAAGAAACATAGTATCTTTTTCTTTTCTAAGAAAACAAATATCTATAAAATGAAAGCATGGTTGAAGAAATTGAAATTAAAAGAAAAAACTATCAAATCATCGAACAAATCAATGATCGTGAATTCAAAGTAGAAAGAAAAGGCAAATATTTTTTATTAAAAAAGTTTGATAATGATCCAGATGGCTTTGAGAAGTTTACTGATTGCGAACATCGCTTAAGAGTTTCTGGTGTCAGCAATCCTAAATGTTACTTATATGACAAGAAACTTAAATGGGCAATTCTCGATTATATCGAAGGCGATAATTGCTTTGATATGCTCTTAAAGGATTCTCTTCCGGAAGAAGTTTTGGAATTAATGTTTAAAGCTTATTGGTACGCAAGAAATGACAGAATGGCTTTAGACATGAAACCAGATAATTTTGTCTACACGGATGGCAAACTTTATTACATGCCATTTAAATATGAAAAGTTTGTTTCTAATGACAAATTTGTCCAGCAAGACATTCGCTTATGGTTCTTCACAAAAGAATTCATTAAGTACTGTCACGATAAGGGAATTGACGTTGATCAATCACGCTTAAAGAGTGATTATGAGACAAATAAAAACATCGCTTTAATGACTGTTAAGTATTATAGATAAGAGGTTAAAAGATATTATGGAAAACAAAGTCCTTAAAATCATCAAGTCTCGTGTGAGCTGCAGAGCTTACAATGGAAAGAAAGTTTCACTCAAAAAAGCATTAGAAGTTGCGGAAGCTGGCAAATATGCCCCTAGTGGTAAAAACAGACAAATCGCTAACATCTATGTCGTTAATAGCAAACGTTATGTGGAAAAGTTGAGGACGTTGTCGCTAAATGAGCTCAATTGTGACTGTATGTACGGCGCTAAAACAATCCTTCTAGTGGGTGCTCCTCGTGAAGATGCTTTCACTGATAAGGACTGTTCCTGTATCTTAGAAAATATGTTTATCGCCGCCCATGCTTTGAAGATTGATTCTTGCTGGATTAATCAATTCGATGATTTGTTCAATACTAAAAATGGGTTAAAAGTTAAGAAGGCCTTAGGCATTCCAGAAGACTATAAAATCGTTGGTAGCTGTATCCTTGGCTATGCACAAGATGAAGAATCATTAAAGGTCAAGGACAGAAAAGAAGACTTTATTAAGATTCTTTAATCGCAAACACGCGCATTCGTAAGATTGTCATACACAAATAGCAAGTTTACAATCATTGCGAATGCTTTTTTGTTGTAAAGTGGATATATACATATAGGAGAGTCTTATAATGAAAAAAGTAGTTACTAATCCTTACTTACCAAATTTTGAATACGTCCCTGATGGTGAACCACACGTTTTTAATGGACGTGTTTATGTCTATGGTTCCCATGACCGTTTTGGTAGTAGTGGCTTCTGTCTAAATAATTACATCACTTGGTCCGCCCCAATTGATGATTTATCTGATTGGCGTTACGAAGGTGTCATTTGGAAAAAGACAGATGACCCATTAAATAAAATGAAAACCCAATTCTATGCTCCTGATGTTTGCCAAGGCCCAGATGGTAGATATTATATCTACTACTCACCAGCACCTGGCTTCACAAAAGGTTCTTGGGTTATTCGCTGTGCTGTTGCTGATTCTCCAGCCGGCCCATTCAAATTCCATGGTAAAGTTGATTTATCAAAATGGCAAAAGAGCTATGCTCCGTTTGACCCAGCGGTTTATGTTGAAGATGGTCATGTCTATCTCTACTATGGTTCCGCTTTGTTCTATCCTGTCTTAGGCTTAAGCGCAAAGAAGATCCTTGGCGGTGCAGTCGTAGAACTTGATCCAAAAGACATGGTCACAGTTATTACTGAACCAATCACCACAGTCCCATCTATTCAATGTGACACAAATAACGAATATGGCATTCACGCTTTCTTCGAAGCAAGCTCAATGCGTAAATTCAATGGTAAATATTACTTCATCTATTCTTCACAAGCAGGTCACGAATTATTCTACTGCATTGGTGACACACCAAAGGGTCCATTCAGAAAGGGCGGCACATTAGTGTCTAATGGTGATATTGGCTTACGCGGCATTGAAAATAGCAAGGATGCGTGCGACTTTACAGGTAATACACATGGTTCTATGGTGGAAGTTAACGGTCATTACTATGTCTTCGCTCATAGACAAACAAATAAATGTCAATTCTCTAGACAAGGCTTCGCTGAAGAAATCTTTATGGAAAAAGATGGTTCATTCAAACAAGTTGAAAGAACATCACAAGGTTTATATGGCAAACCATTACCAGGTGAAGGCGAATACTTCGCTTCTATCTGTTGTGGCTTAAGAGCTAAAGATGGCAATAGATTCTATGGCATCTTCAAAGGTGGTCATGGTAAAGAACCATTCTTAACCCAAGAAGGTAAAGATAGAGAAGAAAATCCAAACCAATACGTTAAGAACTTCAACGATGGTTGTTCCATCACCTATAAATACTTCGACTTAAAGAAGACCAAATCATTTGGCGTTAAGTTAGATGGTAAAGCCCAAGGCAAGCTCATCATGAAGTATGGTGAAAAAGAAGCCGCTCAAGATATCAACGTTAACGGTGAAGCAGTGATTGAATTCCCAATCGAAAAAGGTGGCGAAAAAGATCAAGTTACATTCGTTTACGAAGGTAAAGGCGCTCTCAATTTAAGAAAACTCATTCTTAAGTAAGAATAACTATTAAGACAATAGGCGTAGCACTGCTACGCTTTTTGTTTGCACTATTCGGTTTAGCAAGTATAATAACTACGTTATGAAAAACTTTTATTTAGAAATCAAACACATCGATAAGAAAACAGGTGCTAGATATGGTATCCTCCACACCCCTCATGGTGATTGTGAAGTGCCAATGTTTATGCCTGTTGGTACATTAGCCACTGTTAAGACATTATCTCCAGAAGAACTCCATCAAATGGGAGCGGGTACAATCTTAGGCAATACCTATCACCTTTCCATTAGACCAGGGGCGGATATTGTCGCTAAAGCGGGTGGCCTCCATAAGTTCATGAACTGGGATGGTCCAATCCTCACAGATAGTGGTGGCTTCCAAGTCTTTTCCCTCGCAGAAAATCGCAAAATTACCGAAGATGGTGTCGAATTTAAGAGTCATTTAAATGGTGATAGATTATTCTTCTCACCTGAAGTTTCTATTGGCATTCAAGAAAAACTTGGCTCCGATATCGCCATGTCTTTTGATGAATGCATTCCTTGGCCAGCGGATTATAATTACTGCAAAAAATCCACTGAAAGAACATTAAGATGGGCTAAACGTGGAAAAGACGCTCACACTAGAGAAGACCAAGCTTTGTTTGGTATTGTCCAAGGTGGCGACTATGAAGATTTAAGAAAAATGTGCGCTGAAGAATTAGTCAAAATGGACTTCCCAGGTTATTCCATCGGTGGTACTTCCATTGGTGAACCAAAAGATAAATTCTTTGAAATGATCGATTACGCAATTAAATACTTACCAGAAGATAAACCAAGATATGTTATGGGTATTGGCTCCATTGATTACATCTTAGGTAGTATCTTACGTGGTGTTGATATGTTTGACTGTGTTTTACCAACTAGACTTGCTAGACATGGTGCTTTAATGACAAGCCATGGACGTGTAAACATCAAAAATGAAAAGTATAAAGAAGACTTTACTCCATTAGATGATAAGTGTGATTGCTATTGCTGCAAGAACTACACAAAAGCATATTTAAGACACTTACACATTTGTGATGAGACATTTGGTAAGAGATTAATGTCTATTCATAACGTTAGATTCTTAATTAGACTTGTTGAAGAAGCTAGAGTGGCTATCCAAGAAGATAGATATGAAGAATTCATGAAAGAGAAACTCGCTGAGTTTGGTGATGAAAGAGGCTTCTAATGAACATTAACTTATTTGATTATTATCTTCCTGAAGAATTAATTGCCCAAAGACCAAGTGAAAAAAGAGATCACTCCCGTCTTTGCGTGGTTAATAAGGATGAACATACTTACACTGATAAACACTTCTATGACATCGTTGATTATTTACATGAAGGTGATGTTTTAGTGAGAAATAACACCAAAGTTATTCCAGCTAGATTATTAGGTGTTAAAGAAGTTACTGGAGCGCATTGCGAATTATTGCTTTTAAAGCAATTAGAAGGCGATAACTGGGAATGTCTAACTAGACCCGCTAAATCATTAAAAGTCGGCGCTAGAGTGGACTTTGGTGAAGGAAAACTCATTGCAGAATGTATTGAAGAAAGAGAAGAAGGTCTCCGTGTTTTTAAATTTATTTATAAAGGCATCTTCTTAGAAGTCTTAGATCAATTGGGTAAAATGCCTTTGCCTCCATATATTGCCCAACAATTATGCACAAATGATAGATATCAAACAGTCTACGCTAAATATGAAGGTAGTGCCGCCGCTCCAACAGCGGGCTTCCATTTCACAGAAGAAATCTTTGAGAAATTAAAAGCTAAAGGTGTTGAAGTAGTGGATGTTACTTTACATATTGGATTAGGCACATTTAGACCAGTCAAAGTGGAAGACACTAAAGACCACATCATGCATAGTGAAGTCTATGAAATGAGTGAAGAATCTGCCGCTAGATTAAATGCTGCTAAAGCTAATGGCCAACGTATTATTGCCATTGGCACAACATCCGTTAGAACCTTAGAAGCTAACTTTTCTAAGTACGGTTGTTTTAAACCTACAAGAGAAGCCACAAATATCTTCATTGAACCAGGCTATGAATATAAAACAATCAATGCTTTAATTACAAATTTCCATTTACCAAAATCAACATTAATCATGCTTGTTTCTGCCTTTATGGGTAGAGAATTTACTCTTGAAGTCTATAAGCATGCAGTGGAAGAAAAATATAGATTCTTCTCATTTGGAGATGCAATGTTCATTTATGGAAGAGACAAAGATTAATTATCAAAAAGAGCAAGAACGGTTACTTAAAAACCTAGTGAATGCAGGCGAAAAGCCAACATTACTTTTGCATGTCTGCTGTGGCCCTTGTTTTACTTATCCTTTTGAATTAATTAAAGATTATTTTAAGATCACCATCATCTATAACAATTCTAATATTTATCCTGAGGAAGAATACCATCGCCGTCTCAACGAGCTTAAGGGCTATCTAAAAGCTATCTCGGCTGATATTGAAGTGATCGAATTTGAATATGATAATGCAACCTACAACAAAGATTTAGAACCATACGCAAATCAACGTGAAGGTATGGACCGTTGCCGTCTTTGTTTTAGAAAGAGATTAAGCCAAGCTGTTAATCTCGCTGAAGAACGAGGCTATGACTATGTTGGTACTGTCATGAGTATCTCTAGATTTAAGAATTCTCAAGACTTAAATAAAATCGGTTTTGAATTAACAGAAGGCAAAAGAGTTAAATGGTTACCAGCGGACTTTAAGAAGAATGGTGGCTATGAAAAATCTTTAGACATAGTCCGTAAATATGGACTCTATTTCCAACATTACTGTGGCTGTAAGTTCTCAATTCGCACCACAAAAGAAGAACTGTAATTTATTACAATTTGCGCTTTTCAAAGTTCAATTACTATAAAAGTATGCTATCATCAAGGTAGATACTTTTTGTTATTAGATTCACAAATCAGCTATTTTTTCATTTTTTATCAAAATGGGAGACTTTGATTGAAGATAAAGGAGCAATGGTTATGAATAAAAACAAGCGCAAAATTTTAATTGTTGAAGATGAGTTCGTTAACCGAGAGATTTTAAAGAACATCTTAATAGATGATTTTGAAATCTTTGAAGCGGAAGATGGTGAAACCGCTCTCGAGATATTAGATAGTAAAAAGAGTGATCTCTCACTCATTCTTTTAGACTTGTTCTTACCTAAAATGTCAGGTCTTGAAGTATTAAACAGTATTCAAGCAAATCCAGAACTCAATAATATTCCAGTTATCGTTTTAACCAGTGATAAAGAATTAGAAGTCCAGTGCTTACAGTACGGTGCTTCTGACTTTATTTCTAAACCATATCCAGACTCCAGTATCATCAAAGCCAGAATTAATAGAGTGGTGGAACTCTTTGAAGATAGACAAACCATTAAATCAACTGAAAGAGATGCTTTAACAAGACTTTATACTAAAGAATACTTTTACAAGTATGTCGCTGATGAAGATAGACATAATCCAAACGCTAATATGGATGCGATTGCCATTGGTATTAGATCCTTCCACGTCATTAAAGAGCGCTTTGGTACATCATTTAGTGATAGTCTCCTAGTGCGTTTTTCTAAACGCTTAAAGAAACTAATGCCAAATATTTCCGGTATGGTCTGTCACTTAGAAGCAGATACATTTATTGTCTACGCTCAACATTTTGATAACTATGAAAACTTCTTAGAAGAAATGTCCGCTAATATCTTCGTGGAAAAAGAGAATAAAACACCGATCAAAGTCCAGATGGGTATTTACCAAAACGTTGATAAGAGTATTGATATCGACGTCCGTTTTGAAAGAGCGAAAACTGCGCTTAATAAGATTAGAGATAGTGTCGTTAAAAACTACCTCATTTTCGATGACAAATTAAAAGAAAAAGAACTCTTTGAAGAAGAACTAATCGAAGCATTTCCAACCGCTATTAGCGAGAAGCAATTTGTGGTCTTTTATCAACCAAAATTTAACATCCAAGGAGACACTCCAAAGCTCGTAAGTGCGGAGGCTTTAGTGAGATGGAAACATCCACAAAAAGGATTGATATCTCCAGGTATTTTTATTCCTTTATTCGAAGAGAAAGGTCTTATCCAACAACTCGATTTATATGTCTGGAAAGAGGCGGCTTCACAAATAAGAAAATGGCAAGAAAAATACCACAAACATGTGCCAGTTTCAGTCAATGTTTCACGTATTGATTTATTCGATCCAACACTCGTTGAAACACTTTTAGATATCGTTAAAGAAAACGGTTTAGAAACCAAAGATTTATTACTCGAAATTACTGAATCAGCGTGCACTGATAATGTTGATGTTATTATCGATAAAACAAATGCATTAAGACAAGCAGGATTCAAAATTGAAATCGATGACTTTGGTACAGGCTATTCATCTTTAAGTATGATTAACAAGCTTCCACTTGATGCTTTGAAGATTGATATGATTTTTATTCGTAATGCCTTTACTAGTGAAAACGATAACAAAATGATTAAAATCATTATTGATATTGCTTCCTACTTAAAAGTACCAACAATCGCAGAGGGTGTAGAGAGCAAAGAACAGGTTACAGTTTTGAAGGAATTAGGCTGTGATATTGTTCAAGGTTATTACTTCTCTAAACCAGTACCAAATGAAGAATTTGTGGCGTTTTTAACCGCTGAAAAATAAAGGAGAAATGATATATGCTTACTGTTGAAAATTTAAGAAATTATGGAGCAAATGTTACTGAAGGATTGCAGCGCTGTATGAACAACGAACAGCTATATTTGACTTTAGTCAACCGCTTCTTAGATCAGAACACTTTCCCTGATTTAAAAGCGGCTATTCTTGCCCATGATTTAGAGAAAGCTTTCCATATTGCCCACTCCTTGAAAGGCGTCATTGGAAACCTCTCTTTATCGCCACTTTATGATGTCATTTATCAGATGACTGAACTGCTTAGAAATCGTACAGAAACGGACTATTCAAACTATATCCAAAGGTATGAGTTGTCCTATTCAATGCTCGCGGCACTTAGGTAAAAAAACATCTAATTTTTAATAACCAAAATTCAAAAATTGACCAGAAAAAATGCACTTTTTGGTCTTTTTTGATGAAATTTTTTTTCCTGGAAAACTATATTACGTGTCGACTATTTTAGGGTCTTTGCCCTTTATATATTTAAATTTATTTAATAAGTTGTTGACAGCGTATGCACACTCACGTATGATATTAAACGTTGACGGCTCGCGTTGACGTGCGAGGTTGCTGATACACCCACAGGCGTTGTCATGAAGGTGTATTCAGGTAATTCGCACTGAGAGAGTTAAAGTCAAAGCCTGATAGTGATAGGAGGAAAAACAATTCATGGCAAAAGCAACCACAATTAGGGTTCGTCTTAAAGCGTATGATCATGTCAACTTAGACTTAAGTGCTGAAAAGATCATCGCCGCAGCGAAAAACACAGGCGCCACAGTTGTTGGCCCAATTCCGCTCCCAACGGAAAAGCAAGTGTTCACCATTCTAAGAGCGGTTCACAAGTACAAAGATTCTCGTGAACAATTCGAAATCAGAACACACAAAAGAATCATCGATATTAAGAACTACCGCAAAGAAACTCTTGATTCCTTAAAGAATCTCGACTTACCAGCCGGTGTTGATATCGAAATCAAATTATAGGAGGTAAGAGTCAATGAAAGCTATTGTCGGTAGAAAAATGGGCATGACTGAAGTCTTCACTGAAGATGGCCAAATCTACGCTGTGACAGTCGTTGAAGTCTTACCAAACGTTGTCACACAAGTCAAAACTGTTGAAAAAGACGGTTATGCCGCTGTGCAAGTTGGTTATGAAGAATTAAAAGAATCCAGAGCCAACAAATGCGAAAAGGGAATCGCAAAGAAAGCCAATACAGTCCCACACCAAGTCCTTAAAGAATTAAAGGGCGATGAAATGACTGGCTACCAACTCGGTGATGTTATTAAAGCTGACATCTTCAAAGCTGGTGAAGTCGTCGATGTCATTGGCACAAGTAAGGGTCACGGTTTCTCCGGTGTTATCAAACGTTGGAATCAAACCATTGGTCCAAAAGGTCACGGTTCAGGTTACCACAGAGGTCAAGGTACCTTTGCTAACAACGGTCGTTACAACCACGGCGTTATGCCAGGTAAACACATGTCCGGTCATTATGGTAACGAATCTGCAACAGTCCTCAATCAAATGATCGTCGCTGTTGATGCAGAAAAGAACTACATCTTAGTTAAAGGTGGTCTTCCAGGTGCACGTAAGTCAATCGTTGTCATTCGTAGCGCTATCAAAGATGTCAAACATCCAGAAGTTATCAAACCACTAATCGATCGCACTCCAGTTGCTGCTGAAGAACCAGTCGTCGAAGCTCCTGTTCAAGAAGCTCCAGTCGTCGAAGAAGCTCCAGCTACTGAAGCCGCAGAATAAGAACGGAAAGGAGAACAGTAATTATGGCAGAAAAGAAATCCGTCAGCGTTAAAGTCCTTAACATGGCTGGCGAAGAAGTCTCCAAGATGAACCTCAATGCTGAAGTCTTCGGTATTGAACCACATCAACAAGCAATGTTCGACGCCGTTCAAGTAGAACAAGCTAACCAAAGACAAGCAACCGCTAAAACTAAAGTCAGACATGAAGTTAGTGGTGGTGGTAAAAAGCCATGGCGCCAAAAAGGCACAGGCCGTGCTCGTGCTGGTAGCAGCCGCTCCCCAATCTGGGTTGGTGGTGGAACAGTGTTCGGACCAGTTGGAAATCAAAACTTCAAGATTTCCCAAAACAAAAAAGAACATAAACTTGCGCTCAAGTCCGCGTTAAGTTTAAAAACAAAAGATGGACTCTTAGTCATCGATGAAATCAAATTTGATGAAAAGAAAACCAAAAACTTCGTTAGCTTCTTAGATGCTATCAAAGTTGGTGGCAAAGCTCTCGTCGTCGTCGATGAAATCACAGAAGAAATCTTCGCTAGCTCCCGCAACGTTGGATTCGCTAAAGTTGTGACAAGCGACAACATCAGCGTTCTCGATGTCTTAAATGTCGACAACCTCGTGATGAGCAAAGCTAGCATCAAAACAGTTGAGGAGGCGTTAAAGTAATATGGCAGCCAAGAAGAAAACCGAAGCAGCAGCACGCTTCCCAAAAGCGACTGAAAAAGACTTCACAGTTATCGTTAAACCATTAATCACCGAAAAAACAATGGCCTTAATGCAAAACGAAAACAAAGTCACAGTCAAAGTGCTCGAAAGCGCTAACAAGACAGAAATCAAATTAGCGTTCGAAAGAATTTTCCAAGTCAAAGTTACAGATGTGAAAGTTCTTAACCAAAGAGCAAAGGACACAACCAGAGGAACCAGATATGCTGGTCGTATCTCTGGATTCAAGAAAGCCGTTGTTACCGTCGCTGAAGGCGAAGCAATCGACTTATTCAAAGAATAAGGAAGTTCACTTATTCAAATTATAGGAGGACAAAGTAATGTCAATTAGAACTTACAAGCCTACGTCTCCAAGCCGTAGAGCTATGACAAATTCGACATTCGGTGAAATCACTACATCCACTCCTGAGAAGAGCTTATTAGTCAGTTTATCCAAATCTGGTGGTAGAAATAACCAAGGTAAAATTACCTGCCGCCACATTGGTGGAGGTCATAAACGCAAATATCGTGTTATTGACTTCAAACGTAATAAAGATGGCATCCCAGCAGTAGTGAAGACAATCGAATACGATCCAAACAGAAACGCAAGAATCTGCTTACTCAGCTACGCTGATGGCGAGAAGAGATACATTCTCGCACCAAAAGATATCAAACTTGGTTACAAGATTATGTCTGGTGAAGAAGTTGATATCATGCCTGGTAATGCCTGCTTACTCAAAAACATTCCAGAAGGTACATTAGTTCACAACATCGAATTAGTTCCTGGTAGAGGTGGCCAATTATGTAGAGCCGCTGGTGCTTACGCTCAAGTGTTAGGTGCTGAAGGTAAATATGTTACTCTCAGACTAACATCTGGCGAAGTTCGCAAGATCTTAGGAACATGCCGTGCGACAATCGGTCAAGTCGGTAACGAAGATTGGAACCTTGTCAATCTCGGCAAAGCCGGTAAAACAAGATGGGCCGGCACAAGACCTACCGTCCGTGGTAGTGTCATGAACCCAAACGATCACCCACATGGTGGTGGTGAAGGTAAGTGTCCTGTTGGTCGTGATGCACCAAGAACCCCATGGGGCAAACGTGCATTAGGCGTCAAGACAAGAAACAACAAGAAAGCGTCTGGTAAATTAATCGTCCGTAGACGCAACGGAAAATAATCGCGAAAGGAGTTAGAAATTATGGCAAGAAGTTTGAAAAAAGGCGCATTCGTCGATGAATCCTTAATGAAAAAAGTCGATGCTTTAAACGCTACTAACAAAAAAGAAGTCATCAAGACTTGGTCACGCCGTTCTACCATCTACCCATCATTCGTGGGTCACACATTCGCGGTTTATAACGGTAAAGAACACATCTCTGTCTATGTCACAGAAGATATGGTCGGACACAAATTAGGTGAATTCTCCCCAACAAGAAAATTCACTGGACATACAGGCCACACTGCTGAAGATAAAGCAGCCAACGCCGGTAAATAGTAGGAGGGACTGATACATGGCAGAAACAAAGAAAACAACTGCTAAGAAAACAACCAAAAAGGTTGCTGAACCAGTAGTTGAAGAAGAAAAAGTTGCAGCTCCTGTTGAAGAAGCTCCTAAAGCTAAGAAGACAGCCGCTAAGAAAGCCGCTGCTCCAAAAGCTGAAAAGAAAGCCAAAGAAGAAAAGAAACCAGAAGCTCCTAAAAAGCCAATGCCAACAGAAGCTAGAGCCATCGCGAAGAATGTCCGCATTACTCCACGTAAGGTTCGCTTGGTTATCGATCTCGTCAGAGGCTTACCAGTTAAACAAGCGTTAGGTATCTTAGATAACCTTAACCGTGCCGCTAGCGAACCAGTCATGAAATTAATCAAGTCTGCTGCTGCTAACGCCACCAACAACTTCGGTATGGATGAAGATGCATTATACATCGCTGAAATCTATGCCACTGATGGCTTAAGAATGAAGAGATATTTGCCAAGAGCCAAAGGCTCAGCCTCAGGCTTAGTCAAACGCAGCAGCCACATCACTTGTGTGGTGAAGATGAGATAGGAGGAAAACATCAATGGGTCAAAAAGTTAATCCAGTAGGCTTAAGAATTGGCGTCAACAAGAATTGGAATTCTCGTTGGTATGCTAATGATCAAGAATTCCATGTGTTCCTCAACGAAGATGTTAAAGTTCGTGAATTCTTAGAAAAGAAACTCAAAGAAGCTTTACTCTCTCACGTCGAAATCGAAAGAATCAAAACCGATAAAGGTTACACTGTGGTCGTCATGGTCTTCGTCGCCCGTCCAGGCGTCGTCATTGGTCAAGACGGTAAAAATATTAATGAATTAAAAGAACAATTAGCGAAATTACTCAAGAACGCTGAAGTCCGTATCGATGTCGTGGAAGTCAAAAATCCTGACTTAGATGCCACAATCGTTGCTAGTGAAATCGCTAAGCAATTAGAAGAAAGAGCGAGTTTCAGAACCGCGCAAAAGAAAGCCATCCAAAGCGTCCGTAAAGCTGGTGCGAAAGGTATCAAAACTTCCGTCAGTGGCCGTTTAGGTGGTGCCGATATCGCCCGTGCTGAAGGCTATCGTGAAGGTGTCATTCCTCTACATACCTTAAGAAGTGATATTGACTACGCTTGCGTACACGCTGCTACACAATATGGCCGTTTAGGTGTTAAAGTGTGGATCTGCCGTGGCGAAATTCGTCCTGAACTCCAAAAGAAAAATAACGAGAAAGGAGAATAGTCATGTTACAACCAAAACGTGTTAAATATCGTCGTCCACATATCATCAAATATGAAGGACACTGCAAATCCGCTCCAAAAGTGGCTTTCGGTGAATTTGGTTTACAAGCTCTTGAAGGCGCTTGGGTCACAACTCGTCAAATCGAAGCGGCCCGTATCTGCCTCGCTCGTTATACCAAAAGAGGTGGTCAAATCTGGATCAGAATCTTCCCACATTTAGCTAAGACTAAAAAGCCAGCTGAAGTCAGAATGGGTTCTGGTAAAGGTAGTCCAGAAGATTGGGTAGCAGTCGTCCGTAAGGGTTGCGTCATGTTTGAAATCGCGGGTGTCGCGGAAGAAGACATGAGAGAAGCTCTCCGACTCGCAGCTTACAAGCTTCCAATCAAATGTAAAGTTATTAAGAAAGGTGAGTAATAGTTATGAAAATTAATGAAGTTCGTGAACTTTCTACGAGTGAATTAAAAGAAAAATTATACTCACTCAAAGAACAACTCTTCGAGCTCCGCAGAAAGAAAGCTGTCGGTGCCCTCGAAAGAGGTGAAGATGTCATCACCGTGAGAAAAGACATCGCAAGAGTTAATCTCGTTCTCAGAGAACGTGAATTAGCAGAAAACAAATAGGAGGACTGCTTAGATGGAAAGAAAAACAGAAGCGAGAACCGTCATTCAAGGCGTCGTTGTCTCTGATAAAAACGCTAAGACAATCGTCGTCCTAGTTGAAACTCACAAAAGACACTCCAAATATGGTAAGCGTGTTAAATACGGTAAAAAGTATTACGCACATGATGAAGAAAACGCCGCCAAAGTTGGTGATACAGTCACCATCATGGCCACCCGTAAATTAAGTGCCACAAAACGCTGGAGATTAGTCTCCATCGATAAGAAAGCTGAATTATCAGTTAAAGAAGCTGAAGCTGAATTAAAAGAAGAAGCAATCGAAGCCGAAGCCGCTGCTGAAGCCGCTGTTGCTAAAGAAGAAGCCCCAGCTGAAGAACCAAAAGAAGAAAAGGAGGCCGAATAGTTTATGATCCAGAAGGAAACAAACCTTGTTGTCGCTGACAACTCCGGTGCCAGAAGCGTTCGTGCTTTCACTCTCTATGGTGGTTCAACCCGTAAGAGCAGTAGTGTTGGTGACGTCATCTTATGTGCCGTCAAAGACGCTATCCCAAACGGTAAAGTTAAAAAAGGCGATGTCGTCAGATGCGTCATCGTGAGAACCAAAAAGGCTATCGGTCGTCGCGATGGCTCAACAATTGCCTTTGATGACAATGCTGTTGTAGTTATTAATGATGATAACGCGCCTGTAGGTACACGTGTGTTCGGCCCTGTTGCTAGAGAACTCCGTGAAAAGGGTATTGAAGGATTCATGAAAATTGTCTCCCTCGCCCCAGAAGTGTTATAAGGAGGAAGAACGTATGAATCTTGTTAAAGGTGACAAAGTAGTCGTTATTGCCGGTAAAGATAAAGGCAAACAAGGCACAATTCAAAAAGTGATTCCTGAAAAAAATCGTGTTGTCGTCGATGGCGTCAACATCCGCAAAAAATGCAATAAGCCAACACAAAAGAACCCAGATGGCGGCATCGTTGAAATCTATGCCCCAATTGATGCTTCTAACGTCATGTTGGTTGACCCAAAGACCAAAAAGCCAACCAAAATTGGCCACAAAGAAGTCAAGGGTAAAAAAGTCCGTTATGCTAAAGCAAGCGGCACAGTGTTATAAGGAGGAAAGCTGAAATGGCTGAAGAATTAAAAGAAAAGAAAGCTCCTGCTAAGAAAGCTGCTCCAAAGAAAGCTGCTGCCCCTAAAGCTGAAGCTCCTGTCGAAGAAGCTCCAAAAGCCCCAAAGGCTCCAAAAGCTAAGAAAGCTTCCACAGGTAATAAGAAAGCTGCGATCGTCTCTCGTGTTCAAGTCAAATATGAAAACGAAGTTCGTAAAGCTTTATTAGAAAAATATCAATATTCTTCCACAATGCAAATTCCTGCGTTAAGCAAAATCGTCATCAACATCGGTGTCGGTGATGCTACACAAGATAGCAAGAAGTTAGAAGAAGCGGTCAGTGAATTAACATTAATCTCTGGTCAAAAACCAATCATCACAAAAGCGAAAAAGTCTATCGCTACCTTCAAATTAAGAGAAGGTCAAGAAATCGGTTGTAAGGTCACATTTCGTGGTCTTAGAATGTACGACTTCTTTGATAAGTTAGTCTCTATCGCTCTCCCACGTGTCCGTGACTTCCGTGGCGTCAGCAAAAACGCTTTCGATGGTCGTGGTAACTACACACTTGGTATTAAAGAACAATTAATCTTCCCAGAAATCGATTACGATAAAGTGGCGAAGGTTCGTGGTATGGATATCGTTATCGTTACCACTGCTAAAAACGATGCGGAAGCGTATACCTTATTAGATTTATTAGGTATGCCATTCCACAGATAGAAAGGAGTTCACAGTATTATGGCAAAGACAAGTCAAAAAGTCAGACAATCTCGCCCACAAAAATATAAAGTTCGTGAATACACACGTTGCGAACGCTGTGGACGTCCACATTCTGTTTATAGCAAATTCCATTTATGCCGTATCTGCTTAAGAGAATTAGCCTATAAAGGTGAAATTCCAGGCATGAAGAAATCATCTTGGTAAAGAAAAGGAGGATATCGATTATTTATGATGACTGATCCAATTGCGGATATGCTTACCCGCATTAGAAATGCAAACGCATTAAAATATGAATCTGTGAAGATGCCTTCTAGCAAGATGAAAGTCGAAATTGCTAAGATTCTCAAAGAAGAAGGCTTTATCGCTGATTACAAAGTCACTGGTAAAGTGAAAAAAGAATTAGCTATTACCTTAAAGTACTTCAATGGTGAAAGAGTTATCTCCGGTTTAAAGAAAATCTCTAAACCAGGTCTCAGAGTCAACGTTGGCTTTGAAAAATTACCAAAGGTTCTTAAAGGTTTAGGTATCGCAATTATTTCCACCTCCCAAGGTGTTATGACTGACGCAAAAGCCAGAACACTTGGTATCGGTGGTGAAGTAATTTGCTACGTCTGGTAATAGGAGGAAATGAGTCATGTCACGTATTGGTAACAAACACATTGATCTCCCAGCCGGAGTTACAGTTACAGAAGATAACGGTTTCGCCGTTGTCAAAGGCCCAAAAGGCGAATTAAGAGTTAAACTTAATAAAGGCATTCAAATGAACGTTGAAGGTACAGTCGTTACATTCAAACGTGAAAATGAAACCAAACAAGTTAAACAAAATCACGGTACAGTTCGTGCTAATGTCCACAATGCTATCGTCGGTGTTTCCGAAGGCTACAAGAAGACCTTAGAAATGAGAGGTATCGGTTACAAAGCTCAAATGAAAGGCCAAGCCGTTGAAATTTGGGCCGGTTATAGCCACACAGTGGTTATCAACCCAGAACAAGGCGTCAAAATCACCTTACCTAACGCCACTGATATTGAAGTCGAAGGTATTGATAAACAAAAAGTTGGTCAAACCGCGGCCTTAATTCGTGAAGTACGTCCACCAGAACCATATCTTGGTAAAGGTATTCGTTACAAAGACGAAGTGGTCATCACTAAAGAAGGTAAGCGCGCTGGCGCTGGTAAATAAGATAGGAGGTAAGAGTTATGACAAGCAAACCAAGCAAAAATGTTTCTCGTTTAAGAAGACATGCTCGTGTGAGAAAGAAAGTTTCTGGCACTGCCGAAACACCAAGACTCTGTCTCTATCGTTCTAACAAAAATATTGAAGCTCAAATTATCGATGACGTTAAAGGCGTTACATTAGTTGCTTCCTCATCCATGACCTTAAAGTTAGAAAATGGTAGCAACGTTGAAGCCGCCGCCGCTGTCGGTAAAGATATCGCTGAAAAAGCTTTAGCCAAAAAGATTAAGAACGTTGTCTTCGATAGAAGTGGTTACATCTATCATGGTCGCGTTAAGGCTTTAGCGGAAGCCGCTCGTGAAGCTGGCTTGAAGTTCTAATGGAGGAAAAGACAATGGAAGAAGAAAAGAAAGTTGAAGCAGTCGCTGAACAAGCTGCTGCAGAAGCCGCTCCAGAAGCTGCTCCACAAGAACAAAATCAACAACCTCGTGAAAGACGTGAACGTCGTGATAACAGACGTGGCGACCGTAAAGGTGGCCCACGTGAAAGACGTGAACGCAGAGACGAACCAAAAGAATTTGAAGAACGTGTTGTTTTCATCAACAGAGTTAGCAAAACCGTTAAAGGTGGTCGTCGTATGAAATTCACCGCCCTCGTGGTTATCGGTGATCATAAAGGCCGTTACGGTTTCGCCGTTGGTAAAGCTGCTGAAGTTCCAGATGCCATTAAGAAAGCTAGTGAAGCTGCAAAGAAGAACCTCTTCAAGATTCACTTAGTTAAAGGCGCCACAATTTCTCACGAAATCGTTGGTCAATATGGTGCTTGTAACGTTTACTTAAAACCAGCCCCAGAAGGTACTGGTATCATCGCTGGTGGTCCAGTGAGAGCTATCCTCGAACTCGCCGGTGTTCAAAACGTTTGCAGTAAGGTCTATGGTTCCCGTGCTCCAATCAATATCATTAGAGCGACAAACCAAGGCTTGAACAACCTCAAGAGCTACAAAGTTATGAAAGAACTTCGTGGCAAAGAATAAACTAATAATTATTCCTTATTAAATAGAAATAGGAGGTGCATTTATGAAACTACATGAACTTCAAGCAACAGAAGGTAGCCGTTTCGAACACTACCGTAAAGGCCGTGGCCTTGGCAGTGGAAACGGAAAAACTGCTGGTAAAGGTCACAAAGGTCAAAACGCCCGTAGTGGTGGCGGTGTTGCCTTAGGTTTCGAAGGTGGTCAATTACCACTTTGGAGAGCCTTACCAAAACGTGGCTTTAAGAATGTTAATCATGTCAATTATGCAACCATCAATGTTTCTGCCTTAGAAAGATTCGAAGACGGAACAGTGGTTACTCCAGCCTTATTAAAAGAAGTCGGTTTACTCAAAAAAGAATATAATGGATTAAAAGTCTTAGGCAGTGGCAAATTAACTAAAAAGTTAACTGTCCAAGCCAAAGCCTTCTCCAAATCTGCTGAAGCCGCAATTAATGAAGCTGGTGGCAAAATTGAGGTGATCTAATATGAAAAAGCTAATTAACATCCTCAAAAATAAAGAGATTATGGGTCGTATCGTCTTTACGATCATGATCCTCTTCATCTTCCGCTTGGGTGCGCAAATTACCGTTCCAGGTGTTTCCATTCCTGAATCAGGTAACTTAGCTAACGCTCTTAACGATAACAGTGCTTTATCACTCATGAACTTGTTAGGTGGTGGAACCTTACAAAGCTTCTCCATCTTTGCTCTTGGTGTGAGTCCTTACATCACTGCGCAAATTATCGTTCAATTATTGTCCACTGACGTCTTACCAGCCTTAACTGAGTTAAAACGTCAAGGTCAATACGGAAGAAAGAAAATTGAAATGGCCACACGTTACTTAACATTAATGTTAGGTGCTGTTCAAGCGTATGGCATTGTCAAAACAATGGAATCCCAAACTCTTATTGAGTTCCATGTTGCGGAAAACGCGCCATGGTTAACATATATCTATGTGATCTTGATCTTACTCGCCGGCACCATGCTCGTCATGTGGCTCGGTGACCAAATCTCCACAAAAGGTATTGGTAATGGTATTTCCATGATCATCTTCGCCGGTATCGTTAGCTCCTTGCCATCACAAATGGTTACAGCTTGGATTAACTGGTGTAATCCTCAAAAAACAATCACAGTCAGTGAAACCGCGACAATCGTGGGCTGGTTCCAGTTCTTACTCTATGTATTCTCTTACCTACTCATCATTGCCTTCGTTACATTCATTGAACTCTCAAAAAGAAAAATTCCAGTGCAACATTCTGGAAAGGGTGGCGGCCAAACTCAAAGTATGGCTCGTGCCTCATTCTTACCAATTAAAATTAACTCCGCTGGTGTTATTCCTGTCATCTTCGCGAGCTCCATCTTAATGGCACCACAAGTCATTATGGCATTCGTCGATACAGAAAATGGCATGAACGCACCTTGGCTCAAAATCTTCTCCATTTCCGATTTATTCAATAATGGTGGATGGTACATGCCATGGGGCTTAATTATGTACATCATTCTCATCCTCGCGTTCTCATTCTTCTATGCGAACTTGCAAATCAATCCGCAACAACTCGCTGAGAACTTCCAAAAGAACGGTTCCTATATTCCAGGTATCCGTCCAGGTAATGAAACAGAACGTTACGTGAGAAAGGTCTTAAACCGTGTCACCGTTATTGGTGCCATCGCGTTGGCCTTCATTGCTGCCTTACCACCTGTCTTAACAATGACTGGCGTGTTCGGCGATAACCGTTCCTTAGCCTTAGGTGGCACCGGCCTCATCATCGTCGTTGGTGTTGCTCTCGAACTTAACTCTCAAATCGATGGCTTACTCGCTGGTAAATCCTTCGAAGAAGTCGTTGCAGGTGGAGGTCAAGGCTAATGAAAAGAAACATCATTCTCATGGGCCCTCCTGGTGCAGGTAAGGGCACGTTAGCTAAACAACTAATCGCTTTAGGCTATGTTCATATCTCCACAGGTGATATGTTCAGAGAAGCCATTAAAGCCGGTAGTGAACTCGGCAAATTAGCCGATAGTTATATCAAGCATGGGGATCTTGTTCCTGACGAAGTGACAATCGGTCTTGTTAAAGAAAGACTTTCTCAAGACGATTGCGCGAAAGGATTTCTCTTAGATGGTTTCCCAAGAACCACGCCACAAGCGGAAGCTCTTGAGAAACTCACTAAAGAAATAAACCGTCCAATCGATGTTGTTATTAACTTAGATTGCGACAAAAATGAATTAGTGAGACGCATTGGTGGTCGTCGCGTTTGTAAAAACTGTGGCGCTCCATATCACATCGATACCTTTAAACCAAAAGTTGATGGTGTCTGTGATTTATGCGGAGGCCCTCTCTATCAACGTAATGATGATAATGAGGAAGCCTTAAAGGTGAGATTATCTCACTACACTAATCAAACAAAGCCACTTATTGATTTCTATCAAGAAAGAGGCTTGCTCGCTAACTTTGATTCTTTAAAAGGTAGCGAAGCGTTATTCGATGAAATTGCAAAATTTCTTAAAAGTTAACTTATGATAATTGTCAAGTCACCAAGGGAAATTGAATTAATGAAAGAAGCTGGCAAATTAGTGGCCAAAGTCTTCGAGACAGTGGAGCCATTAATTAGACCAGGTATCTCAACTTATGAGATTAACGAAATCGCCGAGAAAGTCATTTACGATGGTGGTGGTAGTTGTCCATGTAAGGGCTACTATGACTATCCAGCAGGTACATGCGTCTCAGTGAATGAAACATTAATCCATGGTATCCCATCAAAGAAAATTAAACTTCAAGATGGCGATATTGTCTCCCTTGATGTCGTGGCATGTCTTAAGGGATACTGTGCGGACGCCACTAGAACGTTCATGGTGGGCACTTGTAAAGATAATGTCAAACAAATAGTCGATGTTTGTAAAAAAGCATTCTACGAAGGCATTAAACAAGCAAAGCCAGGAAATAGAGTAGGGGATATCTCCGCCGCTATTCAGCATTATGTCGAATCTCATGGCTATAATGTGGCGCGTGACTTTACCGGTCATGGTATTGGTAAAAGCATGCACGAAGATCCAAGCGTACCAAACTATGGTATTGCTGGTACTGGACCAATCTTACAAAAAGGTTTCGCATTAGCGATTGAACCAATGATTCTTGAAGGTCGTAAAGAAACAAGAATCTTAGGTGATGGTTGGACAGTCAAATCTAAAGATGGCAGATTAACATGCCACTATGAAAACACCATCATTATTACCGATGAGGGTAACGAAATTATCACTTTAACCGAAGGAGAAAAAGAAAACTAATGTCTAAAGCAGATGTCATCGAAGTCCAGGCGGTCGTAAAAGAGTGCTTACCAAATGCTTCATTCAAGGTAGAACTCGAAAACGGCGTCGTAATTCTGGCCACCGTTTCTGGCAAAATCCGTATGAACTACATACGCATTCTCCCAGGAGATAGAGTTACGGTAGAAATCTCGCCTTATGATTTAACACGGGGCCGCATCACTTATAGATTCAAGTAGAATCAAATTGGAGGAAAAAACTATGAAAGTCAGACCTTCCGTCAAACCTATCTGTTCCAAGTGCAGAGTCATCAAAAGACATGGCAAAGTCATGGTCATTTGTTCTGATCCAAAGCACAAACAGAGACAAGGTTAATTTAGGAGGAAATTAGAATATGGCACGTATTGTTGGTGTTGATATTCCTAACGACAAACCAGTAGGTATCGCTCTTACCTATATCTATGGTATCGGTCGTTATACCGCAAAATTAATTTGCGAAGGTGCTAAAGTTGATAGCACAATCAGAGTGAAAGATTTAACGGATGACCAATTAGGTGCAATCCGTAATGAAATCAGTAATTACAAAACAGAAGGTGATCTCCGTAGAGAAGTCGCCCTTAATATCAAACGTTTAACCGAAGTTGGTTGCTACCGTGGCACACGCCATAGAAGAGGCTTACCAGTCAGAGGTCAAAGAACAAAAACAAACGCCAGAACTCGTAAAGGTCCACGTAAGACCATTGCTAACAAGAAGATGGCGCCACAAGGTTAATGAAAGGAGTATAGAATTATGGCTAAAACAACAATTCGTAAAAAGAAAGTCAAACGTTCATTTACACGTGGTGTTGCCCATATCCACGCTACTTTCAATAACACAATCGTCACAATCTGTGATGAACAAGGTAACGCCTTAGCCTGGAGCTCCGCTGGTGCAAATGGCTTCAAAGGTGCTAAAAAATCCACTCCATTCGCCGCTATGCAAGCTGCTGAAGCTGCTGGCAAAGCTGCTTATGAACAAGGTATTCGTCAAGTCGACGTCGATGTCAAAGGCCCAGGCCCAGGCCGTGAAGGTGCAATTCGTTCCCTCGCAGTTGCTGGCTTACAAGTCTTAAGCATCGTTGATACAACCCCCATCCCACACAATGGTTGCCGCCCACCAAAGAAACCAAGAGGCTAATAACTTTAGGAGGTTATCAAATTTATGAAAATTGCAAATCCATTTGAAAGATTTGGTATTACTCAAGCCGACTACGATGGTAATGAAAACTATGGTCGCTTTGTAATCGAACCATTAGAAAGAGGTTTTGGTCTCACATTAGGCAATGCCTTACGTAGAGTCTTACTCTCCTCTTTACCAGGTGCTTCCGTTTACGCTGTGGAAGTCGAAGGTGCTCGTCATGAATTCACCGCTCTTCCAGGCGTTGAAGAAGACGTTACAACCATCGTCTTAAATTTGAAAGACTTAGTCTTACGTATTGATAGCGAAGACGCTTCTAACAAGAGATTAGAAATCAATGTTACTGGTCCAGCCGTTGTTAAAGCAAGCGACATCGTTTGCCCAGCCGGTGTGGAAGTTGTCAATCCAGACTTAGTGATCGCTAACGTGACAGAAAGCGGTTCCTTACACATGGTTCTCCATGCTCGTAATGGTCGTGGTTATGTCACAGGCGAACAAAATAAGATTCTTCACCCAAGTTTACAATTAGGTACTATCTGTACAGACAGTAACTATTCCCCAGTGAAGAAAGCCAATTATATCGTTGATGGCACTCGTGTTGGTCACGATTCCCGTTTCGATAGTTTAACAATCGAAGTTTGGACCAATGGTTCCATGCTTCCACAAGAAGCCCTCGCAATGGCGGCTAAAATCTTAGTTGACCACTTCAGCAAATTCCTCGATGTTGCTGAAATCGCTCGCGATATCAACATCGAAAAGGATGTCGTCCAAGTGGAAGAAAACAAATATGAGAACTTCATTATTGAAGAACTCGACTTATCTGTCCGTTCTTATAACTGCTTAAAGAGAGCTGGCGTTGCCACTGTCTTAGAACTCACAGAAAAAACCGAAGAAGAAATGATGAAAGTCAAAAACCTTGGTAAGAAATCTCTTAAAGAAATTAAAGAGAAACTCGCGGCTTATGGCTTATCATTCAAAGATTTTGAATAAGGAGGCCCAACAACATGCCAGCACAAGGTAGAAAAAATGTTCATGGTAAAACCGGCGTTAGATTCAAAGCCGCTTATACCAAGAGCAAATATGAAAATATGCTCCGCAATGTCGTCACTGACTTAATCATCCGTGGTTCTGTCAAAGTGACTGCTGCGACTGCTAAAGACGTTATCAAAGAAGCTGACCGTTTAGTGACATTAACCAAGAAAGAAGATGTCATGAACGCCAAACGTCAAGCTGCCGCTTTCGTCCGTAACATCGTTGCTGATGAAAAAACCGGTGCTAACGCTTTAGATAAATTATTTGCCGAAATCGGTCCAAAGATGAAGGATCGCAATGGTGGTTACACAAAACAATATAAGTTAGAAAACCGCCGTGGTGATAACGCACCTGTCGTCTTAGTGACCTGGGTTGACTAATACTCAACATATTTAGATTCAAGAGATGTCCAAATGGGCATCTCTTTTTGTTACACAATGAAAGATATGCCTATATGGATACGTGGCTTATATAATAAGTTTGTGGTATGGTATTATAGTTCAAAGGAAATTAACTATGAAAAGAATTGGTATATTAGGCGCTGGTACATGGGGTACAGCATTAGCAAATCTTCTCGCCAGTAGTGGTCATGAAGTCATGCTCTGGTCTCGCTTCGCTGATGAAGTGAACACCATTATGAAAACCCATAGACATAAAAACTTACCAGGCGTTGAAATTAATAATAAAATCTTATATTCCTGCTCAATTGAAGAAGCAGTGGAAGGAAAAGACGTCGTTGTTATCGCTGTACCTTCCATTTATGTGCGCGAAACGACCGCGTTAGCGAAGAAATACTTCCAACCTAACCAAATTATCGTCACGGTTGCTAAAGGCGTTGAAAAAGGCACTTTAATGACCACTAGTGAGATTATCCATGATGTTTTAAAGGAGAAAGATCTTCCAGTCGTCGCATTAAGCGGTCCTACACACGCGGAAGAGGTCGCTATTGGCCTTCCAACATTAATCGTTTCCGCTTGTGAAAGATTACAGTACGCTGAAGAAGTTCAAAACATCTTCTATTCCTCTTCTTTAAGAGTTTATACAAACCAAGACATCGTTGGTGTCGAATTATGTGGTGCGCTTAAGAATATTATTGCGTTAGCCGCTGGTATGAGTGATGGTTTAGGCTTTGGTGATAACGCGAAAGCCGCGTTAATCACTAGAGGTCTTAGAGAAATCACTAAGATCGGTTTAGCAATGGGGGCGAATGTTAATACATTCTCTGGTTTAACTGGTATTGGTGATATCGTTGTTACCGCAACATCAGTTCACTCCAGAAACCATAAAGCGGGCTATTTATTAGGCCAAGGTTATTCTTTGGAAGAAACAAAACAACAAGTCGGTATGGTCATCGAAGGTCTTAACTCCTTAGATGCTGCTTTAGAATTAGAGAAGAAATACGATCTACAACTCCCAATTATTGATACAGTTGCAGCGATTATCGCTGGCAAAACCAACGTAAAAGACGCTGTAACAAAGTTATTCGCGCGTAAAAAACAAAACGAAATCGCTTATCTATAGAAAAAATTACACTGGCTTAAACAGTTTGTGTTGACTAAGTCAGTGTTTTTATATATTTTGGTGGTGATGTTTTTTGTGAAATCTTATGAGCAAAATTAAAAGAATTATTTTTATCAGCTTGCTTTCATTAGTAGCAATTGTTGCTGGTTGTTTTGCTTATGCTTTTATTGGTTATTCAGTTAGATATACACCGATGAATTCTTTTATGACGTTGGAAACCGCAATCATTATTTCGTGCGTTTGCGTCATAACTTGTTTGGCGGCAGTTGCTCTAATACTCTTACTTATTTTTAAAAAACCAAAGTAACATCGCCTACTTGTAATTAATAAAAAAGTTATGATAGAATCTAGCAAAGGTTTTAAGCTATGATTCCTAGAAGTTTGTGGTTCTATCGTTTCTATTCCTATAGGGATTTGATTGCAGGCATCATTATGCTAGTGGTGCTACATATTCTTCTTTTGCCTTTCTTTATATGGGCGATAGATTTGTTACTGCATTGTAATAGTTATACATTTTTTATACTTTCTTTTGGAATTTCTTTAATTAACATTGGTATGTTTATTAGAGCAGTAGTGCTCTTTATTATAGACGTTAAAAGAGGTGTTGCTGGGAAGGCAAATTTGCACTACTACAATGAAAATGTTATGATGTAAGCAAGAAAAGGAATTATAGTTATGAAAAAATCAAAAGCATCTACTGTATTTTCTGTTATTGAAGCATTGATCGCAATTGCTGCACTAGCGTTCTTTATTATGCTAATTGTTCCAGGCATTGGTATGGGCTACATAATTAGTTCATTATCTGGCCAATATGGTCAAACTATATATGTTGTATGTATCATCGCAGAATTAGCGGTTATGATTGGTTCGATCATTTTGATCCTCGCTACACGTGAACTAATTATTAGAAAACACAAACAAACCGCTAACAAACAATAAGGATAATTATGAATAAACAATTAACATTAAAAAGAGGCATCGCCTCAATAATTCTTACTGCAACTACAATTTTCTTAGTGACCACATTCATTACCTTTGGTATTGATGTCTTAATCTGTCGCTTCAATCCAATAGCTTTGGGCAGTTATGGCGTGTTCTATGCTCCATTTATATTTATTGGGGTGCTTCTCGTTGAAGTGATCATTTATTGGATTGTCTGCGCGATTATCTCTATTATTAAGAGTATTAGAAAGCATCGCCATAGTCGCTTAGCTTTATAAGATAAAAAAGACACAAAATGCAGTGGTGGAAGCCACTGTTTTTTATTATGTCACCTAATACTTTTGTTGCGTAGCAACAATGTAGTATTACATACTATACTTCGGTAAAAAATTATTGAAATACTCATAAAATCAGATTATAAATAGATTGGTAAAAAAATACCGAACTATGAGTATGAAAACTAAAGTTTCGTTAAAACAAATTGAAAGATATCCTGTTTACTTAAACGTTTTATTGTCTTTAAGAAATAGTGGTATTAACAAAGTTAATTCTCGCTTATTAGCGGACGCTCTTAACTGTTCAGAAGAACAAGTGAGAAAGGATTTACAAATCGTTTCCCCTAATAGTTCTAAGCCTGGCTGTTCTAGAGATGTTGATACTTTGATTAACCATTTAAAAGAATATCTTGGTTATAACCAAGTCAATAAAGCTATTCTCGTAGGCGTTGGCCATTTAGGCAGCGCTCTTTTGTCGTTTAAAGGCTTTGATGATTATGGTTTAGATATTGTCGCTGGTTTTGATATTGATCCATCTATTACTGGTGAATCGATTGAAGGCAAACCAATTTATTCTATTTTTAATTTAGATAATAAGATTAAGGAATTAGGCGTGAAAGTAGCGATTGTAACCACTCCTAAGGATGTCACACAAGAAATCGTCAACAAATTAATTAACAGTGGTATTAAAGCGATATGGAACTTTGTTCCAATTCATTTAGAACACCCTGATAACATCATCGTTGAAAACATGGATTTAGCCCGTTCTTTAGCGGTCTTCTTCCATCGTATTAATAAACAATAGGGAGGCTAATAGTTATGCCTGAAGAAAAAGTAGTGGCCCCAGAAGTTACAAAGGAAATTAATGATTTAGTGGCCAAAGGCGTTAAGGCTCTTGAAGAATTTGAAAGTCTTGACCAAGAACAAATCGACTACATCGTCGCTAAGTGCTGTGTTGCCGGTTTAGACCATCATGGTACTTTAGCTAAAGCGGCTATTGATGAAACACATCGTGGTGTCTTTGAAGACAAAGCCACAAAGAACTTATTCGCATGCGAATATGTCCAAAACAATATGCGTTCATTAAAGACTGTTGGTGTGGTAAGCAATGATCCAGTTACTGGTATCACAAAGATTGCGGAACCAGTTGGTGTTATCTGTGGTATTACCCCAGTCACAAACCCAACTAGTACAGTTATCTTCAAATCTTTGATTTGTTTAAAGACTAGAAACCCAATTATCTTTGCGTTCCACCCAAGCGCACAACAAAGTAGTAAACAAGCTGCTGTCTTAATGAAAGAAGTGGCCGAAGCCGCTGGTGCACCAAAGAACTGTATTCAATGGATTGAACATCCAAGCATGGATGCGACACACGCTTTAATGAATCACCCAGATGTGGCGACAATCTTAGCCACAGGTGGTAACGCCATGGTTAAAGCAGCTTATAGCTGTGGTAAACCAGCCATGGGTGTTGGTGCGGGTAACGTTCCTGCTTATATGAATAAATCTTGTGACGTTGAACAAGCAGTTAATGATATCGTCTTATCCAAGTCCTTTGATAACGGTATGATTTGCGCTTCTGAACAAGCAGTCATTATTGACCAAGATATTTGGGATGAAGCAGTTGCTTTATTCAAACGTTTCAAAGTCTATTTCGTTAATAAAGAAGAAAAGATTAAACTCTCAAGATATATGTTTGGCTATGCTGAAGGTGATAAGGATGCTGAGCTCGGAAAGCTCAATCCAGACATCGTTGGACAGTCCGCTCATTGGATTGCAAAACAAGCGGGATTTGATGTTCCAGAAGATACTTCTATCCTTGGTGTTTTCTGTCAACAAGTTGGTCCAAAAGAACCAATTTCTAGAGAGAAACTATCACCCGTCCTCGCTTATTTCTGTGTAAAGGATGAAAAAGAAGGTTTTGAGAAAGCCAAAGAAATGGTGGAATTTAACGGCCTTGGACATAGTGCCGCAATCCACTGCAAAGAACAAAAAATGGCGGATGATTTTGGCGAACTCGTGAAAGCCATTCGTATCATTTGGAATTCTCCATCGACATTTGGTGGTATTGGTAATGTTTATAACTCATTCCTACCATCGTTGACCTTAGGTTGTGGCTCATATGGCCATAACTCCATTGGTGGCAACATCAGTGCGGTCAACCTCTTAAACATTAAACAAGTCGGTAAAAGGAGAAACACTATGCAATGGTTTAAAGTTCCTGCGAAGATTTATTTCGAACGCAATTCCATTCAATATTTAAAAGACTGTAAAGAAATGCACAAAGTCTTTATCGTCACTGATAAATCCATGATTGAATTAGGCTTCTTAAGTAAGATTGAAGAACAACTCAATCAAAGAAGAGAAAGACCAATCATGCAAATCTGTAGTGGTGTTGAACCAGATCCAGATATTTCCAGCGTGAGAAAAGGCGCGGAAATGCTCCAATTATTTGAACCAGACACCATTATTGCCTTAGGTGGTGGTTCTGTTATGGATGCCGCTAAAGGTATGTGGTTGTTCTATGAACACCCTGAAGTTAATTTCGATGATTTAAAACAAAAATTTATGGATATTAGAAAGAGAGCCTTTAAGTATCCAGAACTTGGTAAAAAATCTCGTTTAATTTGTATCCCAACTACATCAGGTACAGGTAGTGAAGTCACTCCATTCGCCGTTATTTCTGATAAGGCAAATAACAAGAAATATCCATTAACTGACTACTCCTTAACACCAACAATCGCCATCGTTGATCCAGAGTTCACAACTCACCTTCCAAAGGCCGCGACAGCGATGACTGGTTTAGATGTTTTGACCCATGCAATTGAAGCCTATGTTTCCGTCATGGCTAACGACTTTACTGATGGTCTTTGCTTAAAAGCAATTCAATTAGTATTTGAGTACTTACCACGTGCGGTTAAATACGGTCCAAATGACTTAGAAGCCAGAGAAAAAATGCACAACGCTGCGACTATCGCAGGTATGGCATTTGCTAACGCGTTCCTAGGTATGACGCACTCCTTAGCGCATAAGGTAGGCGCTGAATTCCACGTCGTACACGGCTATGCTTGCGCTATCCTTCTCCCACACGTTGTCCGCTACAACGGTCAAGTGCCAACTAAGTTAAGTGTCTGGCCAAAATATAACCATTACTGTGCTGATAAGAAGTATCAAGAAATCGCTGGTTTATTAGGCTTAAAAGCTTCCACACCAGAAGAAGGCGTTGAATCCTTAGCCACTGCAATTAATGCCTTAATTAAAGAATGTGGCTTAGATCCAAACTTCCAAGCCTGTGGCATTGATGAAAAGGCTTGGATGGCTAAACTTGATGAAGTCGCAACACTCGCTTACGAAGATCAATGTTCACCAGCCAACCCACGTATGCCAATCGTGGAAGACATGAAGCAAATCTTAATCAAAGCCTATAAAGGCAATTAATAAATAACCAATATTAAAAAGTTAGGCATAATGTTAACAAAAACGCTCGTTAGCAACGCTTAACTTTTTATTTTATAAACGTTTCCACTTTTTCCTATTGATTAGGCACACTCGTACGCGTAAAATAATATCGCTGAATTACTTTATGTAATCATTAGGAGGCTATTATGGCAAAATTACAACCACAAGCTGTAAAACAAATTACCGAAATAGTGGAACGCTATAAAGATGAGCCAACTCCAACCATGATGATTCTTGAAGACATTCAAAAGGAATATGGCTACATTCCTCTAGAAGTTCAAGAACTTGTCTCTGAATTAACTGGTGTCCCAGTCAGTGACATCTATGGTGTTGTGACTTTCTATTCGTTCTTCTCAATGGTCCCAAAGGGCAAATATGTCATTGGTGTCTGTTTAGGTACTGCTTGCTACGTCAAAGGCAGTCAATTGGTATGCGACAAATTTGGCGAATTATTAGGAATTAAACCAGGTGAAACAACACCAGACGGTTTATTCACATTAGACTTGCTCCGTTGTATCGGTGCATGTGCTGTTGCTCCAGCAGTGAGCATCAATGGTAAAGTTTACCCACAAGTTAAAGTTGATAACGTTAAAAACATTATCGAAGAATATCGCGCAAAGGAGGCTAACTAAGTATGGAACAAATCAAAACTGAAAAAGAACTCCAAGCGAGATTTGAAAAATGTGGTGCTTGTTTACAAAAGAAGTTCCACTGTGAACCTGGCCATAAAGCCATCGTTGTCTGTGGTGGTACTGGCTGCTTATCCGCAGACTCACAAGTCATCATCGATAAGTTCAACGAATTAATCAAAGCTAACGGCTTAGAAGATAAAGTAACCGCTAACATCGTTGGTTGCTTCGGCTTCTGTTCCCAAGGTCCTTTCGTTAAAGTTTTCCCAGAAGAAACCTTATACGTTAAAGTCAAAGTTAGTGACGTTGAAGAATTATTCGAAAAAGACATTAAGAACAATGAAGTAGTTGAACGTTTACTCTTCGTTGATCCACAAACAAAACAACACGTTCAAAAACAACACGAAATCAACTTCTATAAATTACAAAGAAGAGATATCGCTTTACATGGCAATGGTGAAATCAACCCAGAAGACATCAATGAAGCGATTGGTAACGGTGCATTCCAAGGTTTAAATAGAGCCTTACACATGACCCGTGAAGAAGTTATTGATGAAGTTTTAAAATCAGGTTTAAGAGGTAGAGGTGGCGCAGGCTTCCCAACCGGAAGAAAATGGTCCTTCGTTCCTAAAACTGATGAACCAAAATACATGATCTGTAATGGTGATGAAGGTGACCCAGGCGCATTCATGGACCGTTCCATCATCGAAGGTAACCCATGTGCAGTTATCGAAGGTATGATGATTGCTGGTTACGCTATCGGTGCCCAAAACGGTTACTTCTATGTCCGTGCGGAATACCCAATCGCCGTTAAACGTTTAGCCAAAGCTATTAAAGAATTAGAAGAAATTGGTATCTTAGGTGATCACATCTTAGGTACAGACTTCAGTTTCCGCTGTCACATCCGTTTAGGCGCTGGCGCCTTCGTCTGTGGTGAAGAAACAGCTTTGATTAACTCAATCGAAGGTAAACGTGGTATGCCACGTCCTCGTCCTCCATTCCCAGCGGTTAAAGGTT
>CAMJWS010000002.1 GCA_946409515.1 uncultured Caryophanales bacterium | reverse complement strand
ATTATTATATCACATCAGTTTTAGGAAAACAAGTATCTAAAAGAAATTTTTCTTCAACAAAAAAAGAATCATAGTGGTTTATGACCCTCTATTAATTCTTTCTTGTATTTATAAAATGTTTTCCTACAACATTTACAAAGTTTGATTACATCAACATCAGATAATGACCCTCCAAAAGTTTTTGAGAACTTTAATATAGTCTCCTTATCGATAATTGATTGTTTGTGAATCAGAGGTGTGTTTTTCCTATGCCCCAATGTGCGATTTTTGAGTTTTGCAGTAACTAGTCCTTCTTTTGTTCGCTGATGGAGGTCATCGACCTCTTTTTGGGCGACCTCGAAAGCTAGTGATATCTGTTCTCGTGCTAATTCCATAAGGTATTTGTTAATACCCTCTAAAATATAATCGACACTAGTATTGGTTAATGGAATTGCTCTTTCTTTAGCGGTTTTGTAAGTAGTGGTATTTATCTGTGGTTCTTTCAAAAATATGAGGTCTATATTCTTAGAATATAATTCTTCATATAATTTAAAGCCATCATCAGCATTACGAGACATACGAGAAACACTATCAAAAATGACAGTGTCTCCCGACGTTAACCTACACAATAATTTATTAAAATTAGGTCTATCTAACTTGGTTCCTGTATAGGCTTCTTGGATTATATATGCCTCTGGATATGCTGATTTTATATTTCTTATTTGTCTATCTATGCTTTGGTGTTTAGTAGATATTCTTGCATATCCGTATATCATTTCTCGTTATCTCCACCGAGGTCAAATAGTGGAAAAATAGACCATCGTCTGATTTACCATCGTATTTGCCAGTAAAAATATATTAAAAATGTAGTATAATAAACGTTACGTTAATTTTACTATTAGGAAATACTAAATTTCTTACTTGGGATTTGTTTTAAAAACATAGCATAGAGTTCTTCATACTTGGCTTTGAACTTGGATTTATCAAAGACGGAGGTCAATACGTCTTTATATCTCACAATATGTTCACCAACTGCTAATTCTTCGACATTTCTCGCTTCCATTTCCTCTTTTATTCTATTTTTGAGGTTTTCAGCGACTAATTGTTGTTGCTTGATTTCTGCGTCCAATTCTAAAAAATCATGGACAAGGATATTTAATTCTGGAATGCTCATCGATTTCTTCCTCCTTTATGATTTCGATTATTTCCGTGAGTGATTTCAAAACAACCTTTATGGTTATTTAATAGGTTAAGTAATTGCTGGTTTTGTACGATAGTCATCTTCTCGCCTCTTGCGTTTTCTAGATGAATCTTCGTAGTGACCTGTGCCGCTACGTTCCTACCACGAGTGAATTTTGGAACGATTGAAGCTGGCACGCATATATTGGGCTGTCTATATGATTGAACAGGATACCCTCGCCCATTAGGTCTCCTAGTTATTGGATAATTCTTTTTCATAGTAGTGGTGCTTACTTAAATAGTAAAAAAGACAAGTATTATACTTGTCGTCTTTTTAATTGTCTTGGTTGCTTATATGGATCTAAAAGTCTGTAAGCTTTGAGCCTTGTGTCCATAGGGACAAAAACCGTATCATCGTCGCTTGCTGCTGCTTCAACGATTTTCATCAAGGTATCTCGCTCGCTTCCTTCCATCATAAAAACTATTTCATAGTTCTTCGCTATAACTTCTTTGAAAGCTTCATATGTGCTCGTCTTTTCAATAAAAACATCTCTCTCTTCATAATCGAATTTATAGCCGTTTCTAGAGATATAACTCTCATCTTCTAGGAATTGCCTAATGTAGTGCCCTAAACTCTCTAATTCAGCCGTTTTAGACACATATACAGCAGTTTTCACCTTACGATCAGGTTTATCCTTTAGAAACATCAATAATCTATCAACACATGGACTAGTAAGCATATTTTTTCCTCCTAGAATATATCTTCCTTCTTGTTTACAAGAATGGCACCGTCTCTTATTAGCTCATTATTTAGGGAGCCACAGAGACCTTTTTCTGGCATGACGAATAATTCCTTACCAGCACCTAATAAGTGGTCTATAAGGAGGCATAAACGCGTATTATTCTTCCTAGAAGAAGTAATCAATGCCTTATCACTTAAGAACGCAATAATTCTGGTTTTGGCAAGCTGAGTTTCGTCTATCTCAGGACTAGTAAACCCGTATTCGGAAATTACACAGCCGTGGTTGACAGCATATAAAAAGACCTCATCATCGAGGTCTGATTCATCAATAGCTTCATTCAGGACAAGAATGAGCGGTTGATTATTCTTCATTACAATTTGTAATGCTTCTCGTTCAACGGCACTGTCGTCTCCATTGATTATGATGTGGCTATCACTGAGTTCGTTAATTAGCTTTGCTAATTCGCTATTCCCTTTATCTGAGCCACAAATAACCATTATGTTATCCTTATTAAGTAAGGATAGGTCTCCTTCCCAGAATAAGCAAAATGGTGGTTTAAAGCTTTGCTTTAATTTTGTTGGGTAATCTGGATCAACTAATGTAGTAACGTGATGATATTGATTGATATCAATATCTCCTTCAGGATAATTTGCTCTATTCTGAATATCGTGGTACATCTTGTCCCAGTTACCGTTATTTTTCTTATTTAGAAAAATTAGAATATTTCTTGCTGATAACATATACTCTCTCCTTTATTATCTATGATAATAATATATGTTTTCATTTTTGATTTAGACAAATGTATAATTATAGTATGGATAATAAAGAAATCATCGACATTTTGAGATTAAAAGGTTTTGAAACTGAAGTAGTAAATCATAATATAACTTTCACTTATTCAGATGAAAATATGCTTGAAGCTGCATTGATTATTGGTACTGAGCAAAGGTTGTTTGAACAATATGCACTTGAGGTTTACGACCTCTGCACTAATGATGATTATTTAAAAAATAATAAATTGTATCAGAAGCTCTTAAAAGGTGTTCAAAATATCAAGTCTGGTAAAGAAGAATGCTTAAAATACGATTATCACGGAAAGAAACCGTTTATTAAGTATTCACACACAAGAAAAATCATGGATTGGGATAGAAAATGTTTTGATATTTTGAATTACATATTTAACTTATTTAATTGTGTTTGTTATTGGAGTGGTTTCTTTTATCCTATAGAGGATAAGAACTATTTATCTGTTAAAGTTCCATACTTTATGGAAGGTGATCAATTAAAAGATTGGGATGATGGAATCCTTTTCTATTTGTTAATGAAAATCGATGAAATGATGGTTGAAAATGAATTTTCAATCATTTGATTTTGTTCACGCGCGTATATGCGCGAACTAATCTATAATTTGTTTATTAATTTGTAATATTTGTTTAATTATTTATTAAATAATTATGATATTTGTTTTTATTATTTCTTTTATTATCTTAATTATTATTAATAATTAGTTATAATTATCAAAATAGAGGAAGATAACAAAGAAAAAGAGACAGAAATAGAAAGAACCAGGTAAGAAAGAAAATTAGACACGGCGTCCCGTTTCCTTCTTTGGAAACTAAAGGAAGAAAAGCGGAGAACGTCGGATATCAATATTCATCGTCATATAATTTGTTGTTACTAGTATTAATGTCAATTTTTCATTAAAAATGAAATATCTATAATTAAGTATAAAAAAGTATAAAAAAAGTTTTGGTTGAGATTTACCCCTCTATATTTTTTATATAGAATATAACTCGGATTGTTAATCCAAAGACATAAAAAAACACCCCAATGGACTAGATTGGAGTGTTATTACAGTTGCAACGAATAGGGTTACAACTATCTAACAATTTGGAGCGGGCGACGAGAATCGAACTCGCGTAGTCTGCTTGGAAGGCAGATGTACTACCATTGTACTACGCCCGCATATTAGGATAAACCTAATATACCATGTGGTATTTGCTCTGCAGTTTAGCTTTCTTAATGGTTGACCGGGAATCGAACCCGCATAATCAGCTTGGAAGGCTGATGTTCTACCACTGAACTACACTTGCGTAGCGAGAATGATTATATATCATCCTCACTTAACTTTTCAATTATTGATTGATAAAAGCTAATAATTGGTTTTTGTTTTGATAGCCCATTCTGACATCAACACGTTGGCCGTTTTTAAAAAGCATAAGTGTTGGAACAGCTTGGATGCCAAATTGTGCGGCTACCACACCAACTTCATCAACATCAACCTTTACGATTAAAATATCAACTTCTTCGCTTAATTGTTCTAAAACTGGTGAAAGCATCTTGCATGGACCACACCAAGTGGCAAAGAAGTCCACTAAGACAGTACCTTCTTTGATTAATTCATAAAATTCATCACGACTATTGACATGTTTTAACATAGTTAATTCCCCCTCTATATTGAGAATACGATCGCCGCGATAGCAGCGATGATGGCCAAGTGTAATGGATAGTAGAGATAACTTCCATACTGGAACCATTTTTTATTATATCCGCGGGCTCCGCTATAAAGCAAAATAAATGCTCCGCTAATAATTGAGAGTAGTTGCACGTGGTAAATGACACGCACATAAATGTATTGCTCCATGATGTTATGCACTAAGAAATAAAGAAGAGTTAAAACCGCTAAGATAAGGGCGGAGATAATATTAACAGCAATCCGTTCAGTGCGTGTGCCTTTATATGTATCAGCGTCGATACCAGAAGTATTGCTTTGTAATTTAAAGAATAATCTTGCTAATAAGTGGGCTAAATAAAATCCAATCACAAGAGCGATACCAAACCATCCATATTGTGTGCGTAAAAAATATGGGAACCATAAGACTTGTCCATAACAGCCACAATCATCGAATGCAGTAGCAATAAAGGAAGCAACACCATACGCTAAAGGCAAGATGGCTAGTAGTTTGATATACCACCTTTTATTCACCAAACAGTAAACTGCTACCGCACCTAAAAGTAGGTCAAGAAAAATAATGCCTTCATTACGTAATCCAAGATTGAGTTCTGCTAAAAATGGAATGGTTTCTGTGGCCACGAGAATAAGCGAAATAACGCTAGCCATAATGCCTAGTCTTAAAGCATACTTTTTAAAGTTCTTTGTATGCATTACACCTTCCGCGGCTAAGAAACAGAAAAGTGGTAGGGCTAAGCGGCCAATATAACGAAGAGGAGTGACATCAAACATCACACCAATATGATCAACAGTCATAGTTAAAAAGGCAATAATCTTAATCCAAAAACTACTAAGTAATAAAGGGAATCTATGATTATTTTCCATTATCTAGCCACCATAGTCATAAGTAATGCAAATAAGTTATAGCACGCATGAGCGGTGATAGAACAAGCCGGACCACGTACTTCATAGGCTAATGTTAATAATAAGCCAGAAACCAAATAACTTGGTAAAGACCATAACTCTTCAACGATGTTTTCAGCATCAAAAGTAAAGTGAATCATCGCAAAGATAATAATAGTTACAACAAGGGCTAAATACTTATTAATTCTTCTTAAAAATGAATATAGACCAACACGGTATGTTAACTCCTCACAAATAGGACCAACAATACCCATAATAAAAATAGCAATTAGAGGATAATTTCGCGCGATAGATTCTACGCCAGCCTGATTAACATTATCACCGGGTGTATGCCAAATAGAAGTAATGGCGTTAACTAAAACACCTGCGGCCATAAGCGATACCGCAAAAGCAATACCATATATGTAGTCGATGCCGTTATTGAATTTGCTAAGGAACAACTTTCTTCTACTAAAAAGTGGAACCGCTAATAAAGCAACGAACATTGTAATATAGGTGCAGCTTAATAGTAGTGCGCTTTTAAATTGCAAATCAGAGGAATCAATCATCCTAATGAAAATGGCATAAAAGAATTCCGTAAAGAACATCCCAGCATAAGCAAAACCGATGACAAACATCGCTATTTGGCAAATTGGGTGTAAAAAAACAGCTCTTTTTGGAACTCTGTTGAGCTTGTATAATTCATTGCTATTATGGCACTCCGGACACTTTTGAAGTGTCGGATCATGATAAGTTTCACAATTAGGGCATTTAATATCTTTAAATAACATTTACTTTCATTCCTAATGAAAAAATTATACACTAAAGACAGATGTAATTATAGCAATAACTTCTTTAAGTTATCGAAAGTAATAAACTATGCCAATAAATGTTGAACAAATTACCGCTTACTTCAATATCGCTCTCGTAGTGATTTTCATCGTCTTTATCGGTGGCACTTTATTGGCGGCCTTAAGAGGCTTTAGACGTGGTGTATGGAAATCCACTCATAACATGGTTTTCATGCTCACTCTTATCATTATTGCTTTTGTCACTTTGGATCCTGTTTGTAAGTTTGTTGAAAACTTTGATTTATCACAGTTTATCCAAGGTTCCTTTTATATAAGGCAAATAAAAGAAGGCACGGAAACAATGGTGTACTATGTACCAGTCACCAATGTTAAAGAAACCGCTGCAGAATTCGTCAAAGGTTTATATTTCATCTATGATGTTTCTGCTTCTTCTACTAGCTTAACTAACTTTGCTTTTGCAATCGCTGAATCCGCTATCAAGATTGTCTTATTTATCGTTGATATTATCCTAATCCTTATCTTTGGTAATCTTTTCTCGTTCATCACTTGGTATGCCATTGGTCAACATCTCATACCTCGATTTGTGAGGTCCACAGTTAAAGTTAGATGGTTAGGGGCCATTGAAACAGCGGTTACTTTCGTAGTTACTACAGCCTTATTCTTTACTCCTTTGACATCTTTAGCGAACACAATTAACCAAACCTATCAAAAGAACAAACCTAATTCTGATAGTGATGTGGTGAGAAATGTTGGCAACTTTGTTGACGCTTATAATAACTCATTATTCGCTAAAATCTTATTCAACTGGACTGCGGATGAAAATGGTATGACTTTTGATACCAAATTCTTCTCCACCTTTACCACAGGTATTAGTGAAGATGTTTCTATTAGTTTACTAAAAGAAATGTCTAATGCTTCTGGTATTTTAGTGAACGCTATAGCTGGTATTAGCCAATCTGAAAGTGGTCAATTTGCATATGATTACACGAAATTAATCACTAAGGAAATCGTTGATTCAACATTTTCTGCTTTAACTAAATCTGAACTCTTAACAACCATTCTTCCTTTAGCGGTTGATATTGCCTTAAACAGCAATATTCTTGAAGGCTATATTCCAACACGATTATTAGATTTAAGCGATGTCGAATGGAAAAACGAACTTAGTAATGTTCAAGAAATGATTGATGCCTTATTCGATAGTGGCGTTATGGATGAAGTAATGGTGCCAGATGAAACGGGTCATAGACAATTCCGTTCCTTAGCAGGCCAAGGTGTCATCGACTTTATTGATGAAGTTATAAATAAACCAAACTTTGACGAAGTACTTAACATCTTTAAAACATTAGATAATTCCAAACTTTTAGCCCGTGTTGTTCCAGCACTTGTTACTTATTTCAAGTCCACGGACACTACTGGCCAAATGGAAAAATATTTACCATTATCTTGGGATGAAATTTGTGAATTCAAATGGGGCTATGAATGCTATGTCTTGTTTGATTTCTTACATAAAACCGCGACTATTGACCGCGACTTCTTAAAAGCAGTCCTTGTTAAAGCTGGCACATATACGCTCGCTGAAGGCGAAGAAGTAAAGAAATTAGAACAAATCATCTCTGAACACGCTGATGACTTCTCTGATTTAATCGTTGGTAAGATGAATGCTTCTGGTGAACTTGTTGATGTCGATAGTTCAGGTCGCAGCGTTGTCTTTAGTAATGGCAAGCGTATCGCAGGTAAAAACTACTGCTTATTCGATATGATGCTTTTTGAAAAAGCCTTACCACGTATTCTTGATCAACTATTTGAATTACCTATGATGGAACAATTCAATGAAAAGATTTCCACAGATGATGTTTCTTATTTCCATCAAGCGGTTAATAAATTAAATATCGGTAAAGTCCTTGTTAATTATAAGAAAGAATTCCATTCAGTCTTAGATGTTGTTGCGACATTAGGCAAAGACGTTGAACTCGTGGAATCTTTCAGTGCGCCTAATGGTCTTAATTCTTTAATGGCGGAAGAAGGCAAAATCTTCACCATTGAAAAGACTCATATTAATTACTTACAACAAGCCATCGCTAAGATGAGCAAATCTTCATTGATTTATTATGCAATTGTCCCAATTGTTAAAACATTCATTAGTGACGCAACTATCTCTAGTAACCTTAATGACTTTGGTTTAAGCACTGATGTTTTAGTAAGTGCGATTAACAAAGATATGAAGAAAGATGATTCCCATCGTTCATTCTTTGGTGATTTCAGTGGCTTACTCGATAGTTGGGATGACTTAGGTAGAATCTATAGCATCGTTGAATCAGGTAATAGTGATAATTTAATGGATCAATTTAAAGATGAAACACTCGTGGATTCTTTCGTTAATATCATGAGTGTCTTATTCAATAACCCAATTATTAACCCAGATCCAGAGCCAGGAGACTGGTATGAAAAGAATGAAAACCTATACGGCATTTTAGGCTTTGTCTTTAATATGACTTCTAGTATTGGCCTCACCGTCACTAGAGAAAGAATGAGAGAAGTAGAAGGCTATCATGGCTGGACTGGTGAAAATGGTGAATTCCAAGCTGTTGGTAACATCATTAAATACATTGCCACTCACGATGTCTTAAAAGCCGCTGATATGTTTGCTAATGGCTTATCTAGATCATCTTTAACTAACTTAAAAGAAGAGGGCGAAGGGAAAGTTGGCTTGCCAAAACTCTTCGAACTCGTTGATAAATCATATATCTTTAAGACCTCATTAGGGCCATTCTTAGATGATATGTTTGGTGATGCCTTAAGTGGCTTCTTAATTGATACAGGTACGAATGTCTCCTTCGCTAACGTTTTAGACTGGGCAGAAGAAGGTCAAAATATCGCTAACTTATTAAGTTCTTTAATTAATCTCACTCCTGCTGATGATAGTGAGGCTAAAGACTTCTTAACTAACTTTAATATTTCCACACTTCACGATATTGTCGAACTTAACTACATGCTCCATACATTATCACATAGTGGTATTTATACATATGTTGACACTAATGGCACTAGCCATTATCAATTTGGCGCATGGCTCTATCAAAAGATTAGTGACGCAATGGTGAAATTCACTGTTAATAGTAATGAATATGATTTACTCGCTGATCCAAAACCAGGAGAAAACGCTTCTTGGAGTTGGAAGGATAGTTGGGGTATTAAACCAGGTAATGAAAATGCTGACCCATACTTCGAAGAATATACCGCAAAATACAATCCAGAAGGCACGCAAGTAGACACCCATATGCTTGCTTATCGTGACTTTGTCTATCTTAACGGCAAAGCTAATACTGATGAATCATTACCAATAGAGTGGTGTGACTATACTAACTTCGCTAACAAACAAGCTGCCTTCTTAGCCGCTCATGAAGCGGACTTAACTGGGGCTTATGCTGCTAATGACTGGGGTGCTTATTTTGCGAGTGATGATTTCATCGCAGCTTATAACGATGTCTTTGAAGTTGATGAAATTTCTCGTGTTTGTAAGTTCTTATGTTACGCCTTACGCGTTATGGAAAAGAGAACCTCTGGTCCAGATGCTGGCTCACAAATTCCATTAAATAAATTACCAGTTTCTGTCTTGGATGGCTTATTAACATCAATTAACGACACAAGTTGTTTACGTATGTGCTTATTTAACTTCTATCGTGTCGCTGATGAAAACTTATTAACAGGTTATAGTGCCTTTAATACAGCTTCTTCTTATAACGTTTATGTTGTGGACGGTGAATATCCAATTATGGACTTTACAAATGGTCGATCAGCTAGACAAGAAGAAATTAATAAATTAATGAGTTTCTACCGTGTCCTTGATGAGGCTAACACTAACGGTGTTGTTAATGGTAGTGACTTTGACTATTCCAAGATGAATCAAGGTGACTTCTTAAATAAGATGAAAGAGGCCATTGTTAACTTCAATAGTTCTTATGTTTTCCATCGTTCTGGTTCAGGCAAATTAAATAGCCTAACAACGTTCCAAGGTTTATTTAACTCAATGCTTTCTCAAAGTAGTGTGAAGGATGTTATCTATTTAGGTGAAAAGTCCCCTAAAGACGCTAATGCGACAAATTACACAACTAAGGAAGGTAAGATCGAATATCTTGTCACATCCACCTTCTTAACTGATAAGCAAATCAATGATGGTGCTTATAACTTTAATGATGAAAGAAATAAACAAGTTAATGAAATTAATTCTCTCATGGACTGTGTTGATTCCTTATATTCCCTTAAAGATAAAGACGGTAACGCTACAACAGCAATCGAACAAGCCGATATGAACAATAACGATAATATCGATATTATTGAAAGATTGTTCAATACGCTAAATGGTTCTAGCTTGTTATATGACTGCTTGCCTAACTCCATCTATAACATCTTTATTGAAAATAACCAATTAAGTATCACAAGTGGTGGTCAAACTGTTGAGTTTAATAGAGTGGACCCATTCTATCATTATTACTTCAACAACACTGTGAAGAGAAGCAGTGTTGACTATAGCGCTAGATACTTATCTACTGATATTTCTGGCATCATTTCCTTATTAACCGATTATCAAGAATTCAACAATCAACGCGGTGAAAAAGAAATGTCTGATCCAACAGTCTTAAGAACCTTAACTGGTACTGGTGGTGCCTTAAAGAGCATTCTTTACGATATGCATGATTCTAACTTATTCCATACCCCTGCTAGAAAGATTGATGGTGCCCTTTATTACACCAATAAATATGATGGTGGTTATACATTATTTGAAGAATTAATCAGTAAGATTTGTTCATTCGTTAAATTAGATGACTTTGCCTATGATAGTGGCTACGCTCTTGATGTTACTACCTATGGTAGTGCCGCTAATAAATTAACCGCTCACATTAAAGAAATCACTAAAGCGGATGATACAGGTACTTCCGCCAATGTCTATCACACAGAACAAGGTACAGCGTGGTATCAAGAAATTGATTCCATTATGAATCTCGCTCATACTGCTTCAGAGATGGGCAGTGGTACATCATTGGATGTTTCAAGTTTTGAACTTGATAAATTATCACCAACTCAAATTAAGAGTATCTTAAGCGCGGTTAATAGCTCTGATATTCTTTCTGATGCTTTGCCAAAATTCATCAAAGATGGCTTTACTTCTATTAACTTAGGTACCTTAACAACATATAACGACGTTGATTATGCTTATTACCGTTTAGGCCAAGTTGTTTATGGTGGTGTGGACGCCTCTTCACCAAATGGCTCTGAAATCGATAACATCTATCAAGTGATGACTGTTCTTTATGATGAAGGTACACAAACCTATCACGCTAACATGAATAACATGACTGATTATGCTAGAGGCACAGAAGGCGAAGCTAAAGTCACTGGCTTATTGAAGTTTATCTATAAGTCACATATCTTTAACACTTCACAAAGTGGTACTTATAAACAATATAACGTTGTTGATGGCCATAATGTTTCAGCTCAAGGCATTATGCTTTATAACTCATTAGGTAATGATTTATCCGCTTACATCGCTAAAGATGCTGATAAGTTAACACCTGCTAAAGTAGCCTTAGATAAGATTTCAACCTTATCAACCATTATCCATATGGAGAATTACTTTGATGGTGAAAACGATATCACTTATCAAGTGGAAGCCAAAGGCTTAAAGACTCTTGTTGATCTCACGGACGGCCAAATCAATGCCACAACATTTAGTGATAATGACGTTAATACAATTAAGTCTAAGAAAGGCTTAATCTTAGGCATTATTGAAAGTGCTTATAACGCCACTAATGAAACTGATCCAAGTGCTTATAAACGCTCCGCTATTAACAGTGAATTCATTTCTGGCTTATTCAATACCATCTTAGAAAACCAATACACCAAACTTGAAACTAAACCAACATATCAATATGTCGTTTATAGCTTTGGTAATGACGATGCTTCTTCATTAACTTTAAGTGATTATACCGAGCTCAATGTCATTGAAAGAAATGGTTTAGAAGGTATGCTTGATTCCTTAGATTATATCGGTTCTAGCGCAACTCCAAGTTCCATGCAAGCTAACCGTGAGCAAATCAGAATTAAGTTTGCGATGATGGGTCAAGAGCCTGGCAAGAATGCCCATATGGCTCAAGCTTTATATCTTACTGAAGCGCATCAGTATTTAAAGAATTTGCGTAATCCTATGATTACTAACGCTGGTGAAATGTTTGTTCCAGTTGATGAAACAAGCAAAGATCCAAACGTTTCTAATAACATTTATAGCAATACTTTCTCCTTTAAAGAATATGGTGAAAGAATCGCTAACTTCCTTGATGGAGCAACAATCATTATTTAATTATGGCGAGCACTGTTAAGGAGCAACACATTAATCAAATCGAAGTAATGAAAAGCAAATTTATTGCCTATTTACTTCCCTTAGATAACGAAGAGAATTTTAAGCCATTCTTAGCTTCTCTTCGTAAAGAACACAAAAATGCGCGACATATCGTATATGCATATCGCGTCGGTATGAAAAGTAAATCTTGCGATGATGGGGAACCTAAGGGTACCGCTGGTCATCCCTTACTTGATTTACTTTACAAAAAAGACATCAATAATGTCGCTTTATTAGTGGTGAGGTATTTTGGAGGCACTTTACTAGGTGCTTCTAGATTACTTAGAACCTACTTACAAGCGGGCATTGATGTCATCAATAGTAGCGAGTTAGTCGCATTATAGAAAGGTAACAGCATTATGGCAAATTGTGATGGTAACTGCGAACATTGCAGCGTTGAAGGTTGTGGTGAACGCATCGTCAAAAGCAAACCAAACGAATTCTCAAACATCAAAAGAATCATTGGTGTTTTATCTGGTAAAGGTGGTGTCGGTAAATCATTCGTCACTTCATCTATCGCCGCTTATTTGAATAGAAACGGCTTCAAGGTCGGTATCTTAGACGCCGATATTACAGGTCCAAGTATTCCTAAGGCCTTTGGTGTGAAGGAAAAAGCGTACGGTGAAAATGGCTTAATTTATCCATGTAAAACCGCTGGTGGTATTGAAGTAATGAGTGCAAATCTTCTTTTGGAAGATGAAAAAGAACCAATTATCTGGAGAGGACCATTATTAGGTAATCTCGTTAAACAGTTCTTTGAACAAGTGATGTGGGGCGAATTAGATGTCTTATTAATTGATATGCCTCCAGGCACGGGAGACGTGGCTTTAACCACATTCCAAAGTCTTCCAATCGATGATTTAATCATCGTCACATCTCCGCAAGACTTAGTTTCATTAATCGTCACAAAAGCCATCAAGATGGCGGAAATGATGAATATCCATGTTTTAGGTGTCGTGGAAAACATGTCCTATCTTGTCTGTCCAAAATGCGCAGAAAAGATTCCATTATTTGGTGAATCTCACTTAGAAGATTTCGCTAAAGAAATGAAATTTAATATCTTAGGTAAATTACCACTTAATAGTAATAACACCGCTTTAATGGATAAGGGTGAAATTGAAAAGATTTCTCTTCCAGAAATTCAAAACATTATCAATGCAATTAAAGGAGAGTAACTATGTTAGAATTAGATTCACGTCGTAAAAAACTATTCGATCAAATGAAAGACAATAGTGTGGCGGTCTTCTTTTCTGGTGTTAGTAAAATCGCTAGTGAAGATGAAGCTTTACCATTTGTCTGCAATAAAAACTTCTTCTACCTTACAGGCATTAAACAAGAACACAGCGCTCTTATGCTCATCAAAACATTAGGCGAAAGAAAAGCCTATTTGTTCATCGATCCATATAGTGAACTTAAAGAAAAGTGGACTGGTAAACGTTTAACTCCAGAGGCTGCAAGTTTAATAAGTGGTCTTAAGAGTGTTTATACTTCCGATAACTTAGAAACTATGCTTTCTTTAGCCATTACTAAACAACAGTATGGTGAAATCGATTGCTTATATTTAGATTTAAGTTCTCCAGAACAAAAACTTAAAGATGGCATGTTCATGAACGATTTAGTGGTCAAGCTCCAGCTTGATTATCAAAAAGAAATCGTTGATAGCTATCCAATCTTAAGAGATTTAAGAATGGTTAAATCTTCTGAAGAAATTGAAAATATGGTCAAGGCTATTGAAAAGACCAATAACGGTATTGCTTATGCAATTAGCAAATTAAAAGTGGGTATGAAAGAACATGAACTCGCTGATTATTTTGAACTTTATGGTCGTTTACACGATAGAAGCGGTTTAGCTTTTGATACAATCGTCGCTTCAGGTAAGAACGCGACATGCTTACATTATCCTTCCCAAAACGATACTGTGAGAGAAAATGATTTAATCCTATTCGACTTAGGTTATGAACATAACGGCTATAGTGCGGATATCTCTCGTACCTTCCCAGTTAACGGTAAGTTTACCGGTGTTCAAGCTAAGATTTATGAAGCAGTATTAAACTGCAATAAAGCCGTTATTCAAATGATTAAACCAGGTCTTACCATTAAAGATTTACAAGAATTCGCCACCGAATACTTAAGAAAACAATGTATCAATTCTGGTTTAATGGATATTAATGATGATATCCGTAATTACTATTACCACAATGTCTCTCATCACCTTGGTTTAGATACACATGATATCTCTTTAAGAGAAAAGCCATTACAAAATGGTAATGTCATCACTGTTGAACCAGGTTTATATTTCGCAAAATACGGTGTCGGTGTCCGTATTGAAGACGATGTTTTAGTCAGCGATAATGGCTCAATCGTCTTAAGTAAAAACATCGTAAAAGAAATGGATGAAGTCGAAAGACTCATGGCCACAAGAGGTTAAAATCATGAAATACATTTTAGCAATCGATCAGGGCACCACAAGTTCAAGAGCAATTCTTTTTGATAATACTGGTAAACCAGTGCAAATCGCTCAAAGAGAAGTGACTTGTTTATTCCCACATTCTGGCTGGGTTGAAGCAGATGCATTAGCCATCTGGGTTTCAGTCATGGATGTTATTAATGAAGTCTTGATTAAAGCTAATTTGACTATTGATGATGTCGCTACAATTGGTTTAACTAATCAAAGAGAAACTACAGTTGTGTGGTCTAAGAAAACTGGCATGCCAGTCTATAACGCCATAGTGTGGCAATCCCGTCAATCCGCAGACATCTGTGATAACTTCGCTAAAGAAAAAGAAACCATTCATCAAAAGACTGGATTAATTATTAATCCATATTTCTCCGCTTCTAAAGTAAGATTCATCTTAGACCATCTTGAAAATGGTCAAGAAAGAGCGGAGTCTGGTGAATTATTATTCGGCACAATTGATTCATGGATTATTTATAAGTTAACAAGTGGCAAAGTTCACGCCACAGACGTGACCAATGCTTCTCGTACGCTTTTATTTAATATTAACGATATGAAATGGGATGAAGAGCTATGCAAAATGTTCAATATCCCAATGTCAATGTTACCAACTGTTAGACCAAGTGCTTATGACTATGGTCAAGCTACTTTCTTAAAGAGCGATGTACATATTACTGGTGTCTTAGGTGACCAACAAGCCGCTTTGTTTGGTCAAACCTGCTTTGAAAGTGGTGAAAGTAAGAATACCTATGGTACTGGTTGTTTCCTTTTAGTAAACACAGGCGATAAACCAGTCTTCTCAAATAAAGGCTTATTAACCACAGTTGCTTGGCAAATAGGTAACAAAGTAACCTATGCTTTAGAAGGTTCTGTCTTTATCGGTGGTGCGATTGTGCAGTGGATTAGAGATGAAATGCAATTAATTGAAAACGCCGCTGATAGTGAAAAGATTGCCCAAATGAGTCATCGTTCACGTGTCTATATCGTCCCTGCTTTTACAGGTTTAGGTACCCCATACTGGGATGATGACGCTAGAGGCGCAGTCTTTGGTTTAACAAGAGGCACAAATCGTAGCCAATTTGTTAGAGCCTGTTTAGAAGCTATTGCTTATCAATGTAAAGATGTCATGGAAGTCATGCAAAAAGATGCCGCTCAAAACATCAGCGTTCTTAAAGTTGATGGTGGGGCTACAAAGAATAAATATCTTATGCAGTTCCAAAGTGATATCTTACATACCACAATTAAACTTCCTAAGTGTTTAGAAACTACCGCACTAGGCGCAGCCTATATGGCGGGTCTACAATGTGGATATTATCCAAACTTAGAAAGTATTAAAAAGATTCATGAATACCAAGCGATTTATGAACCACAAATGAGTAAAAAAGAAATAAAAGAATTATACAAAGGCTGGAAGACGGCTATTAAAGCCACAAGAATGTTTAAGTAAGGAATAAAAATGGAAATTAAGAATATCTGGAGTAGAGAGCAAGTTACTAACTATCTAAAAGGTATTCAGGTCAATGTCGAACTTGATCCTGATTACATTTATGATGTTTACGAAACGGCCAACGAATTCATCGGAATAGTGGACCAAGAAAATGCACAAATAGAGGTTAAAGAGATCAATCAATTTGAACTCTTACTTTACTGCGTTGGTGAGTACTATTATTCAGTCTCACATCTTAACGAAGCGGAAATCGCTAGATTCAAAGCTAATGAAGAATATCCTTCCTCTATGGCGAGTGTCGCCGCTGATAAATATTTGTCCTTATCCATTTTTAATCACGTTGAAAAGAAGCTTGGTAACCGTTTCCTTCCTCCAGCATCTTCATTAAATATCTATTTAAATTTCATGCTTAATATCGTGAAAGGTTATAAGAAGAATGATCCTCAATCATCTCTTATTAGTGACCTTCTCATGAAGTCATTAACTATTTCTCGCTGTATTTTAGAGAATTTATTAAGCGGTTATGAAACAGAAGCCTTCTCTTCATGGAGAACTCTTCACGAATGTGAATGCACTCTTATCTTACTAGATAAGTATGGTGCGCCACTCATCAATAAATACTTAAGACATATGAATTTTGGTTTAGCGTTCAACAACACTATCCCAGATAAAGAACAACAAGATAAAATCTTCTATGAAATGAAAGAAGAAATGCGTGAATATGGTCTTAAGAGTAAAGACATCCGTAAATATATTGAATATGGTTGGCTATATCTCATCGCGAATAAAGATGATCCAAACTTCAAGCTTAACTTCCGTGATGGTTTAGAAAAACTCGCTGGCTTAGAAATGTATTCTAAAAGATATGAACTCTCTAGTGAAATCATCCATAGTACGCCTCTTCTAATCTATTCCAATAAAGAGTATTTCTACTACATGACTCTATTAAGTCTTTATGAAAGCTTCTTTAGATTAGAAAAAGTCTTCGTTTCTCTCTTCTCTAAGCGTGTGAGCGAAGCACAGATGAAACAATATCAAGAAATGCGTCGAGTCTATTATTCACAGTTAGTGATTATTCATAAAAGAGAAACAGAAACGTTTAAAAGATTCCAAACAAATAGAAATCAAAAAAGCTCCTGATCAGGAGCTTTTAAATTACTTGTAATTTATATTAGTCGTCTTGATAGCAAGAGCCACCGATGAATTCACGGATAATGGAATTACATGGTACCCATTGATCGCTTAAGTCATCGAAGAACTTGAGCATACGGATTAATCTTTCCGCAACTGGGAAGTATTCACTTTCAGTATCGATTTCTTCAAGAAGTGGCATCGCATATTTCTTCATGACACTAAGTTCATAACTGGAGAATGAGTTGAAGACATAGTTAGCGCCTTCTTGAGATGGGTAAATCCATCTGAATTCACCTTTACGAACACTTGGCCACATCTCTAATGTAGAAATAGCGGAAGCGTTTCTGAATTGGTGGTCACGCACAATTCTTCTAAGAAGTCTTAAATCGGTTAAGCTCATTGGGTTATGGTTATCGATATTGACTTGTGATTGTGGGGCAATAAAGATTTTGAATTTTTGGTGAGCAGGAATAGAAGCAGTTAATCTTTCATTTAAGGCATGGATACCTTCAATGATGATTGGTTGATCTTGTGGAACAATAAGTTTTCTGCCAACAGGCGCACGAGCACCCGCTTTGAAGTCATATTTTGGACATTCAACTTCTAAACCAGCGACTAAATCCGCGAGGTTTTGGTTAAATAATTCGATATCTAATGCATCAGCGCTTTCTAAGTCTGGTTTACCATCTTCATCTAATGGAGCTTGTCCTCTTGGTAAGTAGTAGTCATCCATAGAAATACGGATTGGTTTAATACCTCTAGATAATAATTCAATTCTTAATCTATTAGCGAATGTGGTCTTACCAGAAGAAGAAGGACCAGCGATACAAATCAAACGAATGGATTCTTTTTCATCTTCAATCATTTGACCTAATTCACATAACTGACGGTTGTGTCTTTGTTCGCAAAGTGTGATAAATTCGACATCGCCATCTTGTTCAATTCTTTCGTTGATACCAACAATAGTGTTACAACCTGTCGCTAAAGCCCATTGATGCGCTCTTTTTAAGGTCTTACCAAATGTTGGAGCGTCTTCAAACGGTGGGATTTCACCGTTAAAGTCAGGACGTGGGTATTGAATGATAATACCTGGGTGATAATATTTGATAACCCATCTATTAATATAACCAGTTGAAGGCACCATACGGTTATACATATAGTTACGATAATTACCGCATGTATAAATATGGGCGGTCTTCTCTGGACGATATTTTAAAATATCGACTTTATCTTGATAACCATCTTCAGCGAAGATTCTAGCAGCTTCTTCCTTGCTAACAATCTTTCTTTCTAATGGTAAATCTAAAGAAACAAGTCTATTCATTTCCGCGACCAATTCTTTGATCATAATACCAGAAGCACTGGTGCCTGGATTTAAGATTTGTAAGAAGATAGAACGGGAAACGTTATAGGCGAATCTAATTTCATAATGTGGGTGAATATTGTGCATAGCCATCGCCACTAAGAAACGAAGAGATGATTCATAAATTGGTTTTGCATCTCTGTCTTTGCAGGTTAAAGGAATGATTTCAGAATCCTTATCAATTGTGTATGTGAGTTCACGGACACGGCCGTTAACATAAGCACATATAATGTTTTTGTCTTTGCCCACGATATCTAACACGGTAACCGGAGCATCATAAATTTTTTCTGTGTTATTAAAAACCACTTTAATTGGCATTGTATAGTTCCTCCTAAGAGTCAAGTCTTACATTCTAAACAAATGTCTAGACAATTTCAAGCAAATTAATTATAACGTTATTTCACTCGTAAAAGAATGAGTTTTTTCGATTTTTATATTTTTTAAATATATTATGTGATATAGTGATTATCGCTAGAAAGGATTGTATATGCAAAGATTACTCGTAGTCGTGGATTATCAAAACGATTTCGTTGATGGTGCTTTAGGCTTTGAAGGGGCTGATAAGATTGCTCCTCGTATCGTGGAACTCATTAAAGAATTCCGTGCTAATAAAGACACCGTCGTTTTTACGTATGATACCCACCAAGAAGATTATTTAAAAACAACTGAAGGCCAATACTTACCTGCTCCTCACTGTTTAAAGGGCACTAAGGGTTGGGAATTACATCCATCAATTAAAGACCTCGTAGAGGATTCTTTAGTGTTTGAAAAACCAGGATTTGGTAGCAAAGCCTTAGGCGATTACATTGCTAAAAATAACTTTGACGAGATTTATCTCTGTGGTCTTGTTAGTGACATCTGTGTCTTTAGCAACGCTATTATCGCTAAAGCGGCAGCCTCAACGTATTGCAAAATCAAAATCGTAAGAGATGCTACTTCTTCCTTCGATTTAGAGATGCAAGAAAAGGCTTTTGATGTTTTAAAACATCTCCACATGGAAATTATCTAGGCAATTATAAATCTTATATAAATATAAAGGAGAAACAACTTATGAAAAACATGGTTTACATCCAATCCGGTGGACCAACCTCAGTCATTAACACATCATTATATGGTGCGATTAAAGAAGCAAAAAAACATCCAGATCTTATCGGTCACATCTATGGCTCTCAACACGGTGTTGAAGGCTTAATCGATGATGACTTAATCGATTTAGGTTTAGAAGACGATGAACAAATCGAACTTCTTCTCCAAACTCCAGGTAGTATCTTAGGTACCACAAGAAGAAAACTTCCAAAGGACATCCATACTCCTGAATACGCCGCTATTATTGAAAACATCAAAAAGCACAACATTGGTTATGTTTTCATCAATGGCGGTAACGACTCCATGGATACCTGCAATAAACTTGCTAAATTAGTCAAAGAATTAGGTATCGAAGATGTCAAAGTTATCGGTGTTCCAAAAACAATCGATAACGACTTAGCCTGCACAGACCACTCTTTAGGTTTCCCAAGTGCCGCTAAATTCGTTATAAACTCCGTTAACGCTTTCGCGATGGACGCTAACTGCTTCAAGAAAGGTAAAGTCCATATCGTGGAAATTATGGGTCGTGATGCTGGCTGGTTAACAGCCTCTGTTGACTTATTGCCAGAACAAACAAGACCACACCTCATTTACTTACCAGAAATGAAGTTCGACTTAGAACAATTCTTAAAAGATGTCGAAAGAGTTTATAAAGAAAAAGGCTTTGCCTTAGTCGCTATCTCTGAAGGTTTGCAATTCGAAAGAGATATGACCAATGTCCGTGTTGACGGTTTCGGTCACGCCCAATTAGGTGGCGCTGCTGCGGAACTCTGCAGAATCGTTGAAAATAGACTTGATATCGGTACAAGAGCGGTGGAATTCTCCATCATTCAAAGAGCCTTCCCACAATATGTCTCTTTAGTCGACCGTAAAGAAGCTATCAAAACTGGTGAAAAAGCTGTCCAAGCCGCTCTTAAAGGTAAAACCGGCAAAATGATCATCTTCGAAAGAGTTAGCCAAAATCCATACAAGATTAAATATAAACTAGCTCCATTAAGCAAAGTCGCTAATGCTGTTTCTCACGTCAAACCAGAAATGATTGTTGACGCTACACGTATGAGCGATAGCTTCAGAGATTACTTACGTCCATTAGTCCAAGGTGAAGTCAAACTCGTTTATAAAGATGGCATCGCCCCAGTGACTAACTTCAAACGTATCAAAGTTAAATAATGAAAAAATTCTTTAGCCAAACAATAGAAATAAAAGCCCTTATTATTTCAATAACTGCGACAGTCTTAGGCTTCCTAGGAACAATATTTCTATTTTGGCAGCAAAGAGGAGATATCCCCTTCGGCGTATTGACTGGAGGGGGTATTATCATCCTCGGATGGTTAATACTTTACTTAAGTAAGAGAGGTGGCAAAGAGACCGCTAAACTCGATGTCTTTGTGATCTTTCTTAGATTAACTTTACTGGTGCTAATCGCTATTGCGTTCGCCATTTTGCGGTTGCAACTAAAACTATATATTATTTCGCCAGTATCCTTAATTATCACCTACTTAGTAGTGTCGTTATTAACCCTTATCGCGCACATAGGAAAGGACAAAAATGCCTGAGGAAAATTCCAACATTTTCAGTAACTTCTTCAAGATTAATATTCCTGGAGAACTTGTGTCTTCACTTATAGTGATCCTCATTATAGTGATCCTTTCTTTAGTCGTGGGCATTTTAGCAAGAAGACAAAACCCACTTAAAAAGCCAAAAGGGCTATTACTAGTCGCTGAAATGGGTGTTAACTTCTTTGATAACTTCGCTCATGATTTGGTGGGTACAGCCTTGCCTAACTTTGGTGGTTTCATCATGGGTGTCGCGATGTATTTATTCATCTCATTTATTTTTGGATTAACAGGTCTTCCTTCTCCAGTGACTTATATGGCAGTGCCATTATCTCTTGGCTTAACGACATTCCTATTAATCCATTACACATCTGCTAGATATACAAAGTGGCGTTATTTTAAACGCTACATCGATCCAATCCCAATCTTCTTACCAATTAACTTAATCTCAATGTGGGCGCCTTTACTCTCACTTACCTTACGTTTATTTGGTAACGCTATCGCGGGTTGGGCATTATTATCCATCGTGGAGTACGCTTTAAGAGATTTATCAAGCACACTTTTCTCTTTCATTCAAAGTGAATGGAATCAAGTGTTCCTTGCTCCTCTTCCATTAGCAATACTTCACGCTTATTTTGATGTATTCTCTGGTTTAATCCAGACATTTGTCTTCATTCTTTTGACTTCAATATTCATTGGTCAAGAGATCCCAGAAGAAATAACTTTAAACACTATGGAAAGGAGGAAGAACTAATGACCGGTTCATTAAACGTTTTAGCCGCTGCTATCGCCATCTTAGGTGTTATGCCTAGTGCTCTTGGTGAAGGTATGGTTTGTGCGCACGCCTTAGATGGTATGTCACGCAATCCTGAAATGTATGGCAAACTCAGAACATCAATGATTCTCGCTTGTGCCCTTGTTGAAACCACAGCGATTTACTCATTGCTCATCAGTATTTTGATTTTATTTACTAAGTAAAAGGAGGTAAAAAATATGTCACTACCTGTTTATAACGCTATTGACGATATTATTGAACAGATGAAGACGATTCCTGGTAAATTAGTGCCAGATTGGTTTTCTCTTGTCATTCAATTATCTTCTTTTATCATCCTTTTACTTGTCGTATTCTTCGTGGCCTATAAGCCAGTGAAAAAGATGCTCCAAAAAAGAGCAGACTTCATCCAAGAAGAAATCGATCAAGCTCAAAAGAGTCACGCTGAAGCAGTGGAACAAACTAAAGAAGCAAAGAAAGTCCTTAGTGATTCCAAAGCGGAAGCTAGCTTAATCATTGAAAACGCCACTAAAAAAGGCGAAGAAAAATATGAATCAATGATTAACGAAGCTAAAGAAGAAGTTAAAGAGATGAAACTAGCCGCTCAAGATGATATTGAGCAAGCTAAAGTGGATGCTCTTAACGACATTAGAAATGAGATGGTTAATGTCGCATTATCCGCCTCAAAAGAAATCTTAAAACGCGAAGTCGATGAAAAAGATAACGCTCGTCTCGCGGAAGATTTTATCAATCGCCTAAATTAATTTAATCTATGAATCAAATAGCCCAAACATACGCAGAAGCATTATTCTCTTTAGGCTTAGAGGAAAAGAAACTCGCTAAGCTTCAAGATGAAGGAAAAGCATTATCAGAAATCATTCATGATAATGAAGATTTTTTATTGCTTCTAGATTCTCGCTTTATGACACGCGAAGAAAGGCAAGATATTGCTTCTAAAATCTTAAAAGATTTTGATGAAGATATTGTCAGCTTCGTTAAAGTGCTAATTGTTAATAATCGCACTAATTATATTAAGGATGTCTTACAGGCGTTTAATTCTTTATGCAATGAATATAAGGGTGTTAAAGAAGGGCTTATCTATTCAGCGTTTCCTCTTACTAAAGAAACCATTAACAAAATCAAAAATAAAATCAGTCAAATTGAAAAGATGGATGTCGAACTTATTTCCCGTATTGATCCAAGCTTAATCGGTGGGGTGAAAGTCGTCATCAATTCTCATGTCTATGATGGCTCAATTAAAAACCAACTTGAAAAAATGCAAATTGACCTCTTAGGAAAGGAGCTTTAACTCATGAAAATCCACGCTAATGAAATAAGCGCTCTTATTAAAGAGCAAATCAAAAATTACCGCCACAAAATCGATAGTAACGACGTTGGTACTGTTGTTTCTGTTGGTGATGGCATTGCCAATGTCTATGGCTTAGAAAAAGCTATGCTTGGTGAACTTTTATTGTTCCCTAACGAAGTATATGGCATGGTCATGAATCTAGACAGCGATAGTGTGGGCGTTGTTCTTTTAGGTAATGACAACTTAGTTAAAGAAGGCGATTTAGTCAATCGCACTAAGATGGTTATGGAAGTACCAGTTGGTGAAGAGTTATTAGGTCGTGTAGTTAATTCCTTAGGTCAAGCTATTGATGGCTTAGGTGAAATCAAAACAAAATCACGCCGTCCAATCGAAGTGATTGCTCCAGGCGTCATTAAAAGAAAGAGCGTTGATACCCCTCTTGAAACAGGTATCACAATGATCGATGCGATGACTCCTATTGGTCGTGGTCAAAGAGAACTTATTATCGGCGATAGACAAACCGGTAAAACCGCGATCGCTATTGACGCAATTATCAATCAAAAGGATAAAGGTGTCATTTGTATTTATGTGGCTATCGGTCAAAAGAATTCTACAGTGGCCCAAATCGTTGATAAATTAAAACGTCATAAAGCAATGGATTATACCATTGTCATGAGCGCTTCCGCGAGTGAACCAGCGCCATTATTATATGTCGCTCCATATGCAGGATGTGCAATGGCGGAAGAATTTATGTATCAAGGTAAAGATGTCTTAATTGTCTACGATGATTTAAGTAAGCACGCTGTGGCGTATCGTACTTTATCTCTCTTATTAAAGAGAGCTCCAGGTAGAGAAGCCTATCCTGGTGATGTCTTCTATTTACATAGTAGATTACTTGAAAGAGCTTGTAAGTTAGCTCCTGAATTTGGCGGTGGTTCCATTACTGCTTTACCAATTGTTGAAACACAAAGTGGTGACATCAGTGCTTATATTCCAACAAATGTTATTTCCATCACTGATGGTCAAATCTTCTTACAAGCAGATTTATTTAATGCCGGTCAAAGACCTGCAATCGATAGTGGTCTTTCTGTTTCCCGTGTTGGTGGAGACGCCCAATTTAAAGCCACTAAACAAGTAGCCCGCGCCTTAAAGATTGAACTAGCGAGCTATCTTGAAATGAAATCATTTAGCCAATTTGGTAGTGATTTAGATGCTTCTACTTTAGCAATCTTAAATCACGGTGAAGCCTTAATGGCGATGTTAAAACAAAAACAATACAACGTTTATCAATTAGACAAACAAGTCTTTGACTTATACGTTGCTAAAAATAATTACTTAGATAACTTAGATAAAAATAATGTTCGTAAAGTGTTAGATAAGGCTTATGACGAATTCAAAGCCACAAACTCTAATGTTTTAAATAACATTAATAAAAATAAAGAAATTAAGGCGGAAGACGAAGCTGTCTTAGCCAAAGAAATGAAAGCATTCTTTGAGAATCTAAATCAATAGTGTATGGCCCAAGAAGTAACAAGAATTAAAAAGAGAATCAAATCCGTTACTGGCTCTTATAAAATCACTTCCGCGATGAAACTAGTTTCCACAGTGAAATTAAAGAAGTGGAAGAATAAGATGCTAGCGACAAAAGAATACTCTAAGCGAATTGATGAAATCGCTAAGATGGTCTTTTCTAGTATCGAAGAAAGTAATAATCCATTCTTCATTACTAACGATAAAGCGGATAAGAATCTCTACATCATTCTTTCTTCTTCATTAGGCTTATGCGGAGCATATAACAACAATATCTTTAGACTCGCTGATGCGGAAATTAAAGAAAATGATGAGGCCATCATCTTAGGTAATAAGGCTATTAGCCATTATAAAAATGGTGCCTTCAAACAAATTGAAGATTTCAAAGAATATAGTTCAGTTAGAGATGAAGCCATTATTAAAAGCATTGTGAACTTTATCTCAAAAGAATACACAAAAGGCACATATAAAGAAGTGCACCTTATCTATACCGCTTATAAGAATTCACTTGTGTTCCATCCTTGTGATTATGTCATCTTGCCTTTAAAAGGTAGTGAACCAATAAAAGGCTATCCACCTTTAATGGAACCAAGTAAAGAAGCATTAATTAATTCACTTGTCCCATTCTATTTGAAAAATAGTGTGTACGCTAAATTCTTAGAAAGCGAAGTATGTGAACAAGCCGCGCGTTCTAACGCGATGGAAAACGCCACAAAGAACGCCGAAGAATTACTCGAAAGCTTACAAATCGAGTTTAATAAAGCGCGCCAAGGCGCAATTACGCAAGAAATCACCGAAATCGTCGGTGGCTCTAATATGTAGGAGGAAAATTATGGAAAAGAAAGTCTTAGGAACAATTAAACAAGTTGTCGGACCAATCGTCGATGTGCAGTTTAAAGATCAACATCTTCCAGAATTATTAACCGCTTTGAAGATTCCTTTAAATGGTAATGAATTAACTGTGGAAGTCATGCAGCACATTGGGGACGATGCAGTACGCTGTGTCTCTATGGGCCCAACAGAAGGACTTGTCAGAGGCATGGAAGTTATCTCCACAGAAGCTCCAATCAGTGTCCCAGTTGGTAAAGAAACATTAGGTAGAATGTTTAATGTTTTAGGCGAACCAATTGATGGTAAAGAACAAGTTAAAACTGAAAAAAGAATGTCCATCCATAGACAACCTCCTAAATTTAAAGATCAATCAGTTAAAACTGAAATCTTTGAAACTGGTATTAAAGTTATTGACTTACTTTGCCCTTATGTCAAAGGTGGCAAGATTGGTTTATTCGGTGGCGCTGGTGTTGGCAAAACCGTCTTAATTCAAGAATTAATGAATAACATCGCTAACGAAAAAGGTGGTATTTCAGTTTTCGCTGGTGTTGGTGAAAGAAGTAGAGAAGGCAATGACCTCTATTATGAAATGATTAAAACTGGTGTTATTGATAAGACTGCTTTAGTGTTCGGTCAAATGAATGAACCACCAGGTGCTCGTATGAGAGTGGCCTTAACTGGTTTAACTATGGCGGAATATTTCCGTGACGAAGAGCATAGTGATGTTTTACTCTTTATCGATAACATCTTTAGATTTACACAAGCTGGTAGTGAAGTCTCCGCTCTTTTAGGTAGAATGCCTTCCGCTGTTGGTTATCAACCAACCTTAGCGACAGAAATGGGTCAATTACAAGAAAGAATTACTTCTACAAGCAATGGTTCTATTACATCCGTTCAAGCGATCTACGTCCCAGCGGATGACTTAACTGACCCAGCCCCTGCAACGACATTCTCTCACTTAGACGCTAAAACAGTTCTCGATAGAGGTACAGCGGCTTTAGGCATCTATCCAGCGGTTGATCCGCTTAATAGCTCTTCTACAGCGTTAGAGCCAGCTATCGTTGGTCAAGAGCATTATGATGTAGCGCGTGGTGTTATCGAAACACTTGAAAGATATAAAGAACTAAGTGATATCATCGCCATTCTTGGTATGGATGAACTTAGTGAAGAAGATAAAAAGATTGTTGCTAGAGCTAGAAAGATTAGAAACTTCCTTTCTCAACCTTTCCATGTCGCAGCGAGATTCAACGGCACCGAAGGTATCTTCGTTAAACGTGAAGATACAGTCCGTTCCTTTAAGGCTATCTTAGATGGGGAAGCTGATGATTTACCAGAAATCGCTTTCTTATATGTTGGTACTATCGAAGAAGCCAGAAAAAAAGCGGAGTCATATAAACAATGAGCACCTTCCTTTTAGAAATATTTACACCTTTTGGTAAATACTTTGACCGTTATGTCGAAGAATTAGTCATCCAAACAGATGATTATGTTTTAGGTATATTACCTAACCATACTCCATTAGTGTCCAAAGTAAAAGTTTCTAAAATGTTCATCGTCCAAAACGGTGATAAAAAGTGTTATGCTATCGGCGAAGGCTTACTCAATATTTCTAAAGATGGTGTCACTCTTCTTTTAGAGTCCATTGAAAGTAAAAACGATATCGATATCGATAGAGCAAAGGACGCTAAAAAGAGAGCAGAACAGCGTTTAGCAACTTTAGTGAATATTGACGTAGAAAGAGCCCAAAAAGCGCTCAATAGGGCTAATAACCGTATTAGCGTTTATGAAAACGACGATTAGGAGGAACTATTATGCATTCTTGGCATGATGTAAAAATCTCTAGAGTAACCCCAAGTGACTTTTTAGCAGTCATTGAAATATCTAAAGGTAGCAAAAATAAATACGAACTTGATAAAGAAACAGGTCATCTCATTTTAGACCGTGTTCTTTTTACAAGTACTCACTACCCACAAAACTATGGTTTTATTCCACGTACTTTCGCGGATGACTATGACCCACTTGATGTCTTAGTTTTATGTAGTGAACCAATCGTTCCTATGTCTATGGTGGAATGCACCCCAATTGGTGTGCTTATCATGACTGATAATGGCCTTAACGATGAAAAGATTATTGCTGTTGCGAAAAATGATCCATTCTATAACGGCTATAACGATATTAGTGAAATCCCCGCCCATATCATGGATGAAATCAAACACTTCTTTATGGTCTATAAATCCTTAGAAGGCAAAGATACTTCCGTAGAAGTATTTAAAGATAGAAAAGAAGCGGAAGCTATTATTCAACGTAGTTTAGATAAATATCACCACGATATTGAGCCACGTATCACCGCGGAAAGAAAAGCCAGAGGCTATTAATGCTTCATATCGTCTTATATCGTCCAGAAAAACCACAGAACACTGGTAACATTATGCGTACATGTGTCGCTATTCACGCCACATTGCACATCATTGGACCAATTACTTTTTCTATTGACTCCAAAGACCTCAAACGCGTGGGTATGGACTACATTGATGATTTAAAAATGCACTTTTATAAAGACTATGAAACTTTTGTAAAAGAAAATCCTAACGCTGATACATATTATGTGACTAGATACGCTAGAACTGTTTATTCCACATATGATTTAAGCAATCCTTCCAGAAACATCTATTTAATGTTTGGAAGAGAATCAACCGGTATTCCTCATGATATCTTAAAGATGCATGAAGATAGATTAATGCGTATACCTATGGTTCCTGAAGCTAGAAGTTTAAATCTCTCTAACTGTGTCGCTTTAGTGGCTTATGAAGTCCTTAGACAACAAAAGTTCCCTGACTTAGCGACAGAGGAAGCAATTAAAGGACCAGATTTCTTGTTTAAAGATTAGTAATCTTGCTTGTTAGAAAGTAACGCGAAAGTTTCTTCTCTTACTTTGTTTAAAGTAATCGTGGAATAGTTAAGCAAATTAGCCTCGCCTAAAGCGTGGCCTTTTTTAACGTTTTTCATATTGGCAATCATAATATCGCCTGCGGATTTATTTGAAAGAATGAGACAAAGTTCCGCGGCCACGAGTTTGACTGCGTTACTTGGATTTGGATTATGAATAATAACGTGCGCGCCATGATAGTCTTTAATGTGTAAATACCAATCATCCTTATTAGCGATTTTAAATGTTAATTCGTTATTACTAGAGGCATTCTTACCAAAAGAAATCTTCACGTTATCATAAGTGATATATGAGCATCTAATTGGTAATAATTTCTTTTTTAAATGCTGCTTTGGAAGTAACTCTTGGGATAAGGAGAATAATTCTTCATCATCCATATACTGTGAACTCACTAATAAGTAGGAAAGATATTCTTCCTCTTCTTTAGCTTTATTGACTTCTAATTCCGCCATCTCGATAGTGCGTTTGCTCTTTTTATATTTTTTAAACATCGCATTCGCGTTTTCAACGATGCTCTTAGATTCATCAAGTTTAAGATTGTTATCTTTAAGATATTCATCTAATAACTCTTTATCAGATTGGAACGCTAATAAGTAGTTACCGTGATCAGCGTCTTTTAAATGTTCTTTCGCGGATTCAATCTCGCTTCTTAAAACGACACTCTTTTTATTGAGTGATTTAATACGACTTTTAATATAACGATAAAGTGGTGTGAACTTTTCTTTCTTATGCACTTGTAAAGCGTTTTCATAATAGTTCACCGCTTGATTTTTAATTTCTTCTAGAGAAGGAACTTCATTTTCTTCTTTCAATACACCTTTATTAGGATATTCATAAGTTAAACCATTTAAGATAGGTCTAGCGCTTGTGACACTTGCGTAATGTAAAGCGTGAATAATCTTACCTTCTTCATTCACAAACAAGAGATTGGCTCTTTGAGGAATGCATTCTAAATATAGGTGAGTAACTACTTTCTCATAATAGTCATTAGCCTTTTGAATAACAAATTCCACGATACGGTCATCATTATTTAAATTAATATCTACAATATAGGCATCCTTTAAGAATTTTCTTAAAGACTCATTTAAATTACCCGTAATCGTGGGTTCAACTTTCTTAACATTAATTAAGGCTAAAAATGGGTGCTGATGATTAAGTGAAATTAGTAACTTTTCGTCCTTAATCATTGATAATGTACATAAGAAATCATGAGAATTAATCACAGTAATATTATTAATTCTGCAACCAATGATTTTCTTTCTTAATTCATCAATAACCTTCTTAAAAGAAGAGTAAGAATAGTAGTTCATGGAAATATATTAGCAAAAATGTTGAATATAGTTAAGAAAATAGGGTAAGAGGTGTTGCCTTATTTATAAATATCTTATAAAATATGTCGTACTATGAAAAAAGGGTTATTAATTATTCTTAGTGGTCCATCAGGTGTCGGCAAAGGCACTGTCAGAAAATACATTATGAATCGTGAGTTATTCCCGATGGTGTTTTCAGTATCTATGACCACAAGAGAACCAAGGGCCACAGAGACTAATGGTGTGGAATATTACTTTGTTAGTAAAGAAGAATTCCAAAAGAATATTGATAACGATAATTTCCTTGAATGGGCGGAGTTCGTTGGCAACCGTTATGGTACACCAAGAAGCATTGTTGAAGATCTCCGTAATCAAGGTAAAAATGTTTTGCTTGAGATTGAAATCAATGGCGCGGAACAAGTACTTTCGAAGGTTAAAGATGATAGAGTCGTTTCCTTCTATTTGAAACCGCCATCAATGAAACAGCTTGAAGCACGTATTAGAAAGAGAAAATCTGAGACTGAAGAAGTCATCCAAAAGCGCCTTGCTAAAGCGGAAGCCGAAATGGAAAAAGCCAAGAATTATGATTTCGTTATTATGAACGATCGTATTAATCGCGCTGGTGATGAAATTATAAAAATCCTTAAGGAATTTGATAGAGACTAAAGAGACGGTAGAACATGCAAATAGTGGAAGTTCTTATTGAATATGCCAAGAGTTCGTTAAACCGTCCTTTTTCTTATTGCTATAAAGGCAACAAAAAACTAGTTAAAGGCATTAGAGTTCTTTTAGAGTTCAATCACCGTGATTTAATCGGTTATGTAATAAACGTAACAGAAACTAATCTCAATTTAGAACAATATGAAGAAGAAAAAGGCTTCTCCATCAGTGAGATTAAAGATGTTATTGATGATGTTCCGTTGTTGAACGAAGAATTACTTTCTTTATTAGACGAAGTATCTTCTTATTATCTAGTCCCAAAGATTAGTGTTCTTCAATCAATGCTGCCTCCTTCTTTATCTCCAAGGAAATCATCTTTAAAGGCTCCTAAGATTGCCTATGATCAATATTTAGAAGTCATTGATGAAAGTGAAGAAGACTTAACAAACAAACAAATAGAACTATTAAGATTTATCAAACTTGAAGGTCGTGTTTTAAAGCGCGATATTAAGCAAGTTAGTATTATTGATAAGCTTTTAGAAAAGAATAGAATTCAAATCGTTAAAGAGGAAAAACGCAGGTTAAAAGTTCCTGACTATCAATATCAAACTCCTCCTAAACTCAGTGAAGACCAAAACAAGGTCATAGATGAGTTCAACAATTCAAACGATAGTGTCTATCTGTTAGAGGGTGTTACCGGTTCAGGTAAAACTGAAGTTTATCTAAATTTATCCGAACAAGTTCTTAAAGCGGGTAAGTCTGTTTTAATGCTTGTTCCTGAAATATCTTTAACCCCAATGATGGTGGAATACTTCCTCCATAGATTTTCTAATAACGTCGCTATCTTGCATAGTGAACTTACTCCAGCGGAAAAATATGATGAATATCGTAAGATCGCTAAAGGGGACTGTAAGATTGTCGTTGGTGTTAGAAGTGCAATATTCGCTCCTTTAAAAAACATTGGTCTAATTATATTAGACGAAGAACATACCGAATCATATAAACAAGATAACTTACCTTTCTATCACGCTAGAGAAGTGGCTATTATGCGTGGAAAATATAATCACGCTAAAGTGTTACTTGCTAGTGCCACTCCTTCTTTAGAAAGTAGGGCGAGAGGACAAAAAGGTGTTTATCATATGCTTTATTTAACAAAGCGTATTAATAATCAAAAACTACCAACCACAAAAATAGTTAATATGCTCGATTATCATAATATTGATCGAGATTCCTATATCTTCTCTCATGCCTTAAGAGATGAACTTCATAAGACCTTAGCGAAAGGCGAACAAGCTATCTTACTTATTAATAGAAGAGGTTTTTCTACACATGTTACATGTCGTAACTGCGGACATGTCTTTAAGTGTCCAACTTGTGGAATTGCACTAACCTACCATAAGAAAGATAATATGCTGAAATGTCATCACTGTGACTATGTTGAGCCATTACCAGAAACATGTCCAGAATGTGGTTCTAAATATCTAATGAAAACAGGCTTTGGAACAGAGAAAATCCAAGAAGAAGTGGAACGTCTTTTCCCAAGCGCTAGAACACTGAGATTAGATAGTGACTCTGCAAAGAATAAGAGTAAGATTCCAGAAGTAATAGAGGCTTTCAGAAAGAAAGAAGCTGATGTCTTAATTGGTACTCAAATGATTGCTAAAGGCCATGATTTCCCTGACGTGACACTTGTCGGTATTGTTTTAGCGGATATCGGTTTATCTATGCCATCATACCGTAGTAATGAAAGAGCTTTCCAACTTATTACCCAAGCAATAGGACGTTCAGGAAGAAAAGAAAAACCAGGTATGGCAATCATTCAAACATATTTACCAAGTCACTATGCGATTACATTTGCCGCTAGACAAGACTATGAACTTTTCTATCGTAAAGAGATGGAAATGCGTAAACTACAATTTTATCCTCCATACGCTTATCTTGCGAGCGTGACAATACGCGGTAAAAGTGAAGAAACTGTTATTGAAAATACCATTCGAATAGTGGACTTCTTAAACGATGAATTTTTAGATGATGGACAAATCTTAGGACCATCAACACCATATATTCCGTTTGATATGGGCCTACATGTTAGAGCCATTCTTATCAAATTCAAAGATCCTAAAAAAGCACACGATATTCTCCTTAAAATGCAGGAGCTATTTGCCTATAACAGTGCCTACGAATTATTGATTAATATAGATCCTTACAATTTTTAATACTAAAAATGTAGAGTCTGTATTATACTAATTCATGAGGTATTTTATATGATTACTATTACCATTTACGGTTTAGATCAATTTGTAGTCGGTCGTTTATCTCGTGAAATGACTCCAAATTTAGCCAAACTTTATGAGTTAAGCGAAGACGAAATTTTATTCGTGGCCCCAGAAAACATGGTCTTCCATAACGGAGTGGAACAAACTTCCTGGAATATCATTATTCATGTCCACGCTCCAAAGAAAGTCGCTGTCTTACAAGAACAAGCAGCACATTTAATTTTAGAAAGTATCGGCGATGTCGCGATTAATAAAATTCTTGAATTCTATTATTATTCGCAAGATAATCGCTACAGCAAATTTAATGACAATTATCCACGCTTTATCGCTAGCGATAATTTAGTCGACGTTGCTAATGAGGATTATGAAGATATGGAAGAAGGAGATGGTGAGGATGAAATCTTCACTGGTGATATCTTCCGTGATTTCAACAAGGACTAAACGTCAATAGGAGAAGTCATTATGACTCCACAAGTTTTAGCTAGGGACATCCTAAACAGAATCATTAACGAAAACACACCGTTTTCTCTTGCCTTAAAGCAAGCTTTCAAAAAGAACGAAGTTTCTAAGGAGGATAAAGCGAATATATCCGCGATGGTCGGATGTGTACTTCGCCATTATCTGGTTTTATCCAATGTGATAAACAAACAATATCCTGACTTAGATAGTGTCGGTGCGATTGCTTTAATGATTGCTTTTAGCAATGCCTTATTCATTAAGAAACTTGATCAAGAGGACTGCAATAAAGAAGTAGAGCAATATCTCAAAGAAGAAGATATCAAAGCTCAAGACTTCATTGAACCATATCTCCAAGAGAAGAAACTCGTTCCAGAAAATATTGAAGTCGGTTCTTTTGAGTTCCTTTCTTTCCGCTACAACACACCTACGGAAATCATCAAGATGTGGAATAAACAGTTCGGTCATATTGCGGTTAGCAAAGCCCTAAAGGCTAATAGCAAACCTGCTCCAGTCGTTTTAAGAATTGATAATAAGAAAATTGAAGACGAAGACTTCTTCAATAAATACCCTGAATTCGAAAGAATTGAAGGTGTTAATGGCATGGCTTTATATAAAGGCGAAGGTAAATTTAAAAACCATGAAGTCAACGAAAAAGCTCTTGCCACTCCATACGCTTTAGCGTTCAAAGAAATGTTAGATGAAGGTGATGTGGATCTTTTAAGAGGCTTAGCCATCTATACCGAATATCCAAATGACTTACTCATCGACCTTCTTTCTAGAAAAGAAAGTATTTCTGGTGTGGAATTCATCGCTGGTAATTTAGCGACAGCATCTAACGCTAGAAATTTCTTGAATAAGAACCAAGTAAGAGGTGTTAATGTCTATGAAGCACAAGCTTCCTCAATTATCACATGCTTATCTAAGCCTGTGCATACATTCGTGGTCATGCCTGATAATTCTAGATTCAATCTCTTACAACTTTTACCAGATTATTTCTTAAGATTTGATTTCAACAAACTCGATGAATTAATCGCCAATCAAAAACTTGCTCTAAAAGAAGCCGCTGAACAAGTGGAAGAAGATGGTTATCTCCTCTACTTAGTGGACACTCTTTCAAAGAAAGAAAGTATCAACATCATCAATGAATTCCTCGCTAATAATGAAAACTTCACATTAGTGAGAGATAAGCTATATTTCCCATATAAGAAATATGGTGGTTCCTATTATTTTGCAGCATTAAAAAAGGCCAAAAAGAATGATTAATCTTTACGGATTAGAAATGAATAAACTCATCAAGTTGATGGAGGAGGAAGGTCAAAAACCTTACCGCGCCACGCAACTTTACTCGTGGATTTATGAAAAGAAAGCGGAATCCTTTGATGAGATGAGTGACATATCTAAATCATTCCGTGAAGTTCTTAAAGAAAAGTACTGCTTAGACTTACCAACTGTTTATACCAAACAAGTGAGTAAAGACGGCACAATTAAATTACTCGTCGAACTAAAAGACGGCTATAAAGTCGAATGTGTTTTAATGCGCTACTCATATGGCTGTGCAGTATGCGTATCTAGCCAGGTGGGTTGTAATATGGGTTGTTCTTTCTGCTCCAGCGGTATTCTTGGTAAGCAAAGAAATCTTGCTCCAGAAGAAATGATGGGACAAATCTTATTAATTAATAAACTTCTCAAAGAAGAAAACAAAGGCCAACATGTTACTCACGTTGTTGTGATGGGAACAGGTGAACCATTTGATAACTACGATAACGTTTTAGATTTCATTAGAATCTTAAACCATCCAAAAGGTTTAGCGATTGGCGCTAGACATATCACCATCTCAACATGTGGTATTGTGGAAAATATCTATAGATACGCTGATGAACATTTACAAACTAACTTAGCCATCTCTTTACATGCACCTAATGATGAACTAAGAAGTAGACTGATGAAAATCAACCGTGCTTATCATTTGGATAAAGTCATGGAAGCGGTGCGTTATTATGAAAAAGAAACTAAGCGTCGTGTCACTTATGAATATCTTCTTTTAGAAGGTATCAATGACACAAAAGAACACGCTCAACAGTTAATTAAATTAATTAAAGGAACAATGGGCTATGTTAATCTCATTCCATATAATGAGACAAACAAATTCCCAGAATTCCATCGTTCCAGTGGTAACCGTGTTCACGCCTTCTTAGACTATCTGATGAAGGGTGGAGTTACCGCGACAATTAGAAAAGAATTTGGTAGTGATATTGATGCTGCATGCGGTCAATTAAAAGCCAAAGTAGAAGAGGAGAACAGAGATGAATAGTAGATATCTATCTGGTCGCTTCTCATATAAAACTGACATTGGAAGAATCCGCTTGAGTAATGAGGACCAAGCTGCTGCTCTTATCAATGCTTCGGGTAATGTTTTACTCGTTGTTTGTGATGGTATGGGTGGTCAAAGCAAAGGAGATTTAGCCTCATCTTTAGCGATTAATACAATTACGACAGCATTTAAAAGCCGTAAAGGCTTCCTAAACCGTTACTTTGCAAAACTCTGGGTTGGTCAAGTGATCCGTGAGGCCAATAAATCAATCTATGAACAATCACAAAGTAACAAGTCTTATCATGGTATGGGTACCACAATTACCTTATTACTCATCATCAAAGATACAGCTATCTTAGGCCATGTTGGTGATTCTCGTTGTTACTTCTTAAGAAACAGACGTGAATTCGTCCAAATGTCGGAAGACCAAACATATGTTGGCTACTTATTGAGAACCGGACAAATTAGTCAAGAAGAAGCTTTAACCCATCCAAAAAGACACGTACTCATGAACGCCTTGGGTGTCTATCCAAGCGCAAGCGTGGATGTAAAATCATTCCCATACATGGGTGAAACCGTGCTCTTATGTAGCGATGGTTTATATAACAATGTGCCTGTTAATGACATCGCCTCAGTTTTAAAAGGCGAAGACACAGTCGAACAGAAAGTCGATGAACTTATTGCTATAGGCAATAAAAATGGTGGTAGTGACAATATCGCCGTGGTCATATGGGAGGCACAAGAATAATGAGTACAATTAAAATCGGTGCCCTCGTTGACGGGCGCTATCGTATTGAAGCAAGAATTGGTCATGGCGGTATGGCGGAGGTCTATGAAGCCACTGACATTATTAATAAACGTAAAGTTGCCATTAAGATGATTAGGGAAGACGTGATGAAAAATCCAATCAATCTTCGTCGTTTCCAAAATGAGGCCACAATTGCCTCAAGTTTGAATCACCCTAACATCGTGAAGGTTTTTAACCATGGCACAATTGAAGGTCGCCCATACATCGCTAACGAATATGTGCGCGGTCAAAACATGAAAGACATGCTCGATTTTAGAACGTCTATACCAATCGCTGAAGCGGTTAGTTATATGCTCCAACTTACATCAGCGTTATTTTATGCACATCAACATAACATCATTCACCGTGATATCAAGCCACAAAACATCTATGTCATGCCTGATGGCACGATTAAATTAGGTGACTTTGGTATTGCCCAAGCTGGTGGTGTGGATGATAGTTTTACAAAAACTAGTGAAATCGTGGGTTCCGTCCATTACTTAGCCCCTGAAATATCTCAAGGTAAACCGGCCTCAATTCAATCAGATATCTATGCCGCTGGTGTGACCTTCTATGAATTATTAACTGGTCATGTTCCATTTGATAAAGACACTCCAGTTAATGTTGCAGTTGCTCATATTAAGGAAAGATTTCCTCCTGTTAAGAAGTATGTACCAAACTGTCCAAAAGAAATTGAAAAGATTATCGCTAATGCGACAAGAAAACGCTTAGGCGATCGTTATAAAGGAGCGGATGAATTCTACGATGACTTATTAGAAATAAGTAAGCGTCCAGATTTACTAAAAGAAAAGAAACCGCTCTTAGCGAGGATTTTCGGGTTTAAATAATGAAGGGATTAATTGTTGCTATTACATGTGGTCTCTACGCTATAGAAGCGGAAGGGGTCATCTATAAATGTAAGCCACGTGGCATTTTCCGTAACCAAGGAATAAAACCAGTTGTGGGTGATAATATCGAATTTGATCCAAACGAATTGGTGATAGAAAATGTCTATCCAAGAACGTCTTCTTTGAAAAGACCGTTAATCGCTAATATTTCTCAAATCATCTTAGTGTTCTCTCTTAAAGAACCTGATTTTTCCTATCTTCTAGCGTTTAAATATCTAACCTACGCTAATATGCATGATATCAAGGCAAAATTAGTGATTACCAAGATTGATAAAGAGCATGATAAAAAACTCATAAATGAGATTAAAGAGACATTTGCTAGTATCAATGTCGAAACCTATTTTATCAGCAATAAAACCAAAGAAGGACTCGAAGAAGTGAAGGCTTTATTCAAAGATGAAGTAAGCTGCATTATGGGTCAAACTGGAGTTGGAAAATCTTCCTTAATCAATGCGATTGATAGCAATTATGAAAGAGCTGTTGGCGAATATTCTATGGCCCTAGGAAGAGGCAAGCACCAAACAAAAGAAGTCATCCTTTTACCATATCAAGGTGGCTATATTGCCGACACTCCAGGATTCTCTTCCTTAGAGCTCAATCTCTATAAAGAGGACCTCGCTGCTTTCTATCCAGGCTTTACCAATTTATATAATAAATGTTATTTTGCGGATTGCTTGCATTTAAGCGAAAATAGGTGTTTAGTAAAAGAGAAGGTTCATAATGGTGAGATTTCTAATCTCGCCTATGAATGCTATAAAAAGTTATCAGAAGAAGCAATTTTTAAAAAAGAGAGGTATTCAAAATGAAAAGTATGATCGTTTCCCCATCCATTCTAGTGTGTGACTACTTACACTTAGAAGATGAGTTAAAAAAGATTAAGGATGCTGGTGGTACATGGATCCACTTAGACGTCATGGACGGTCACTTTGTTCCGAATATTTCTTTTGGTAATATCTTCTTTGAAAAATTGTTTAAAGATATCGACTTTGTAAAGGATGTTCACCTCATGGTGGAAGACCCAATGAGTTTCGTTAAAAAGTTCGCTAAAACAGGCGCTGACTATTTAACCTTCCATTATGAAGCATGCAAGAATGATGATGAAGTCGATGCAGTCATCGATGAAATCCATAAATATAAGATGAAAGCGGGCTTGTCTGTTAAGCCTGGAACACCAATTGAAAAGGTCTTTCCATTCTTAGAAAAATTAGATTTAGTACTCGTCATGAGTGTTGAACCTGGTGCGGGTGGTCAAAAGTTCATCCCAGAAACCTTAGATAGAATTAGCGCTTTAATCGATGAGATTGTTGAAACAAGAAGTCACGCTTTAATTTCTGTCGATGGTGGTATTAACGACATCACCGGTAAAGACTGCTTAAATATTGGCGCTGATGTCTTGGTTGCTGGTAACTACTTATTCAGCGCAGATAACTTTAAGGAAAGATACGATAGTTTATTTAAGTAAAGATGCCTGGTTTAATCTCCCTTTCAATCTTTTTAGCGAGCTTATCACTCTTTGTCGGTGGATATTTTCTTTCCTCCGCTTTTTACTATAAAAAACACGATGTGAAATATTCTATTAGAAGAATGTTTCCGTATGAGTTTAATTATCCAAATTCTTTTAAAAGGAATATATACGGCAATATCGCTTTAGTCTTAGCAATGGTGGGCGTTATTGTTTTTTATATCTATAAGATGAGCAATACCCATTCTCAAAGTATTACGATCTACGTTTTAGTGGTGCTTTCTATTATTACCGCTGCGTTAATCGGTTGCTTATTATTCATGCCGCTTCAATTCTTAAGAACACATATTATTGTTTCTACTTTAGCAATGACTTTTGCTTTTGCAATGCCTGCGCTTAATGCCTTATTAGGCTATGAAGCGGTCAGAATTAATGATGAGAACTACGCTAAAGCGTTAAGTATTGTTGCCATAGTGGTAGGCGTTATATTAGCGGTCACTATGGTCATCTTCTTATTTAATCCACGCGCTACATATAAAATATATTTAGATAAAAGTGTTGATAAAGATGGTAATGAAGTGATGGCTAGACCTAAGTCCATCCCGATTGCCCTTAATGAGTGGTGGGCTATTATCACTTATATGCTTTCACCTTTACCTCTTGTAATACTTAGTTTTATTGCTTAAGGAAAAATAAAAAACGACTCGTTTCTGAGTCGATTTTTATATCTTGTCTTTTTAGTAAAAGATTAGCGATCCTTATATTGTTTATTGAGGCTACGATATGCTCTTGTAGACATACGAATACGCATTTCTTTGCCATCAACAACGACGGTACGAACTTGAAGATTGGTGTTCCATCTACGACGTGTAGCTCTTAAAGAGTGGGAACGGTTGTTACCGCTTACTGGACCTTTTCCTAATACTGGACAAACTCTTGACATATCATCGTCCTCCTGATTTGTTGCCGATTAATATTATCATAAGATAAAAATCATAGCAACAATAAATTTGTTTTTTGCTGTATCATTGAAAATCAAAATTTTCAGTTAACGATTAACTAATAAAAAAGAGGTCGATATTATTTAACCTCTATTTTGTTTAGATTTTAACGTTTGGATAACGTTTCTTAAATTCTTCTTCACTTAACAAGTTATTACACTTTTTAAGCATGGTCTGATAGATTTCACCGTTTTTATCAAACGGTAGATATTTAACATGTCCCTTATTAGTGTAGAACGCTAGTGTTCTTTTCTTTTCCGCTTGTCTTTTATCGATATACACTACATCGTTATAGTGGTAATAAGCTTCTTTAAACGCTCTTACTTGGACTAGATACTTGTTTTCAATGACGTAGAAATTCCTCACTAAAGAGAGCACTAACATACCAATACTAGTTAATACATAAAGAATAATAATGAGTATTTGTATTACACCCCATCTTTGAAAAAGAAAAAGGGTCATACAGGATAGGAATATTGCTACTGCAAATAAGAGATCTGCGATGATAAAGATTAATATCGTTCTACGACGGTCAACTGGGACTTTCATGCCCTTATTATAACTAGTTATGTAAAAGTAGCAAAAATGTTTTTAAACTACGCGTGCGCAGTGTTATAATTTAAACGAACAAAAAGGAGCATATTATGTCACACAATGTCGTAGCAATGATTCTTGCAGGCGGCAAGGGGACAAGATTAGGTCTTTTAACCAAAAAAATGGCAAAACCTGCTGTCTCTTTTGCGGCTAAATACAGAATTATTGATTTCCCTCTTAGTAACTGCGCTAACAGTGGAATCAATACAATTGGTGTTTTAACCCAATACGAACCAACCGTTCTCGATAGTTATATCGGTAATGGTGAAAAATGGGGTTTCAATGGTGTCCATGCTCTCCTCACATCCATTGCCCCGCGTCAAACAGATGAAGGCGCTAACTGGTACAAAGGCACCGCTGACGCCATCACACAAAACATTGAATTTCTTGACGGTCTATCCCCAGATTATGTCCTGATTCTTTCAGGTGACCATATTTATAAAACGACTTATAACGAAATGATTGACCTCCACGTTGATAGTGGTGCTGACGCCACAATTTCCGTTATTGAAGTTGATCCTAAAGAAGCAAGTCGTTTTGGCATTATGGCGGTTGATAAAACCGACCGTATTACCGAATTCCAAGAAAAACCAAAGAAACCAAAGAGCAACTTAGCCTCTATGGGTGTTTATGTCTTTACTTGGAAAGTATTAAGAAAATACTTAATCGCTGATAAAGCATTAGATACAAACCATGACTTCGGTGGCGATATTATCCCAGCGATGCTTAATGATGGTTTAAAACTTCAAGCCTATAGATTTAAAGGCTATTGGAGAGACGTTGGTACATTAGATTCCTTACACGAAGCTAATATGGACGTCGCTCTTGATAGAAGTGATTTACATTTCCATGGTGATAGAAGCACTAGAATCTATACCGAAGATACATATTCTTTACCACATTATTTAGGTAGAGAAGCTTCTATTAAATCTTCGATTTGTAACCAAGGTGCTATTGTCTTAGGTAATGTTAATTCTTCTGTTATTTCTAATGAAGTCTTAATTGAAGAAGATGCTGTTGTTGACCGCTGCGTAGTCATGGAAGGTTCCGTGATTAAACGTGGCGCTAAAGTCTATAACGCAATCGTGGCCCCAAATACCACAATTGAAAGTGGTGTTGTGGTCAACGCTAATAGCAAAGAAATTGCCTTAGTCGGCGGAAAGGTGTCTCACTAATATGCCAAAAGTCTATGGTTTTTGTAATTTACATGATGCTCCTTCATTAGGCAAGCTCACTGAAAAACGTCCAATTGGTACTGTCTCCTTCTTAGGAAGATATGGCTTAATGGACTTCACTTTATCAAACTTCTCTAACTCTGGTATTGATAATGTTGGTATTCTCGTTGATAGACATCTTCACTCCGTGGTTTCTCACGTGAGAGATGGTTCTATTTGGATCAACAATACTAAGTTGGGTAACCAAAGAATTTTCTATAACGAAAACGTTCCAAGTAGAAAATTTAATACCGACGTAAATAACCTATTATCTAATAGATTGCACTTTGAAGATATCAATGCTGACTACGTTGTCGTAGCCCCAGCCTTCTTCTTAATGTCCATCGACTTTAGAGACTATATTGAAAAACATATCGAATCAGGTCGTGAGATTTCTCTTATTTATAAGAGAGTGAAGAACGCTAAGGAAGAATTCTTAAACTGCGATGTCATCAAAACAGAAAACAAATTAGTGAAGAACTTCTCCATTAATATGGGCACCGCCAAAGAAGCGATGATTTCTTTAGAAATCTTTATCTTCAACTATAAAACATTCTGTCAACTTGTTAACAAAACAAGAGAGATTTCTACCTTATTTAATATCCGTGATTTAGTTAATTACTGTGCGACTAATGGCTTATATGAAGTCAATGCCTTCTCGTTCGATGGCTATGTCGCTCCAATCTTAGACTTTGACTGTTTCGTAAAATACTCCATGGAACTTTTATCTTATGAAGTAAGAAAACAACTCTTCAAAGAAGATTGGCCAATTTATACAACCACACACAATACTCCTCCAGCCTTATATGGTGAAAAGGCTAACGTTAGTAATTCATTCATTTCTAACGGTTCCACAATTAAGGGTACTGTTATAAATTCCATCCTTTCTCGTGACGTTGTTGTCGAAGAAGGAGCGGTGGTTAAAGACTGCATTCTCTTTAGTAAAACTAAAGTTGGAAAGAATTCTCACCTCCAATATGTCGTCGCGGATAAACACGTTCAAATCAAAGAAATCCGTGATGTTGCCGGTGAAGAAGATCACTACATGTATATAAGTTTCGGAGCTAATATCTAACATGAAAATAGTAATGGTTGCTAGCGAGGCCCGTCCTTTTTGTAAGACAGGTGGTCTTGCTGATGTCGTTTATTCTCTTTCTAAAGAATTAGTAAAGATGGGGGAAGAAGTTTCCGTATTTTTACCATTCTACGATTCAATTCGTCGTCAAATATCAGATAAAGCTTTAAAGAAAGCCGCTTCTTATAAGACACACATGTCTTGGCGCAAACAAACTGTCGATGTCTATTCATTAGTAAATGAAGGCATCACCTATTACTTTATTGAAAACCAACAATATTTTGAAAGAGGCCATATTTATGGTGATTTTGATGATGGTGAACGCTTTGCGCTCTTTACCGTCGCTGTTAAGCAGTTCTTGTTGACTAAACGCGCTCATCCAGACATCATCCATGTTCATGACTGGCAAGCTGGTATGCTCCCATGTATCTTACGTGTGGATGAAGAATGCAGAGAAAAATTCGCTAAAACAAAATTTGTTTTTACCATCCATAACCCAGCATTCCAAGGCTTAATGCCTAAATTCACTTTAGGTGATTTCTATAACTTAACAGATGAATATTTTGATAACGGTTCAGTCCGTTTCAAAGATCAAGTATCCACCTTAAAAGCGGGTATTGTTTATTCAAATAAAATCACAACTGTTTCCCCAACCCATCATCTTGAATTATTAACTCCAGAAGGTGGCATGGGTCTAGATAGTGTGCTTCGTTATAGAGAATGGGACTTCTCTGGTATCTTAAATGGTATCGACTATTTAGAATTTAATCCTGAGACTGATAAACAAATCGCTCAAGAATATACCGCGAAGAACTTAGTCAGTGGTAAGAAGGCTAATAAGGAAGCTTTATGCTACCAATATGGCATTAAGAATCCTAAAGCCCCTTTATACGCTTTAGTCACACGTATTACTTGGCAAAAAGGTTTTGATATCATCTTCCCTGCAGTGGAAGAATTAATCGCTAGAGGGGCTAATATCTTTATGCTCGGTAGTGGCGAACGTCAATACGAACAAAAATGGGAAGAATTAAAAAATAGATATCCAGACCGTATTGGTCTATTTATCGGCTATAGCGATAACCTCGCGCATAAAGTCTACGCTGCAAGTGACTTCTTTATCATGCCGTCCCTATTTGAACCATGTGGCTTAGGCCAAATGATTGCTCAAAGATATGGTTCTTTACCAATTGTTCGTAGAACAGGTGGCTTAAAAGATAGTGTTATTTGTTATGACGGAAATAACGCTGAAACTAGTAACGGCTTTGGCTTTGATGCCTATAGTGCTTATGAGATGACTAGAACATCTCATTACGCTTTTGATGTCTACAATAATAAGAAATTACTTCATCAATTGATGAAAAATGCAATGAATACTGATAATTCATGGTTGAAGAGTACCTTAGAATACATTAAACTTTATAAGATGCTAGTTAAATAAATAACTAGCCCTCTTAAAGGAGTATGTATTATGGGATTCAATCATCGTGAAATCGAAGCCAAGTGGCAAAAGTATTGGGAAGATAATAAAACATTTAAGACTGACGTCTATGATTTTAGTAAGCCTAAATTCTATGCGTTAGATATGTTCCCTTATCCAAGTGGTGTGGGCTTACACGCTGGTCACCCAGAAGGCTATACCGCCACTGATATCGTTTGTCGTATGAAAAGGATGCAAGGGTATAATGTCCTTCACCCAATGGGCTACGACTCTTTTGGTTTACCCGCGGAACAATACGCCATTCAAACAGGTAATCACCCAGAAGGTTTTACCCAAAAGAATATTGCATACTTCACAAAACAATTAAAAGAACTCGGCTTTGATTATGACTGGGATAGAGTCATCGCCACAAGTGATCCATCTTTCTATAAATGGACCCAATGGATATTTAAAGGTCTATTCTTAGATGGCTACGCTAAATACATTGATATGCCAGTTAACTGGTGTGAAGAACTCGGTACTGTTTTAAGTAACGATGAAGTTATTGACGGTAAGAGTGAACGTGGTGGCTATCCAGTTATTAGAAAGAATCTTAAACAATGGGTTATTGATCAACCAAAATTTGCTGAACGCTTATTAGAAGGCTTAAATAGAATTGATTGGCCAGAATCCACTAAAGAAATCCAAAGAAACTGGATTGGTAAATCTATTGGTGCGGAAATTGAATTCCAAGTCGCTGATAGTAATGAATCATTCATTGTCTTTACTACACGCGCGGATACATTATTTGGTTGCACATATTGTGTCTTATCTCCTGAACACGCTTTAATCAAAAAGATTATGAGTAAAGAACAAGAGAAAGAAGTTCTTGCTTATATTGACGCTGCGAGTAAGAAGAGTGAAATTGAAAGAACATCAACTTCTAAAGATAAGACTGGTTGCTTTACTGGCGCTTATGCAATTAACCCTGCAAACAATAAGAAAGTTCCAATTTATATTTCTGATTATGTTTTAGCAAGTTATGGTACAGGCGCTATTATGGCAGTCCCAGCCCATGATAGTAGAGACTATGCCTTTGCTAAGAAATATAACTTAGATATCATCCAAGTCTTAGAAGGTGGAGATATTTCTAAAGAAGCTTATGAAGAAGATGGTTTGCACATCAATAGTGGTTTCCTTGATGGTTTAAATAAGGAAGACGCTATTAATAAGATGATTAATTTCTTAAAAGAAAAAGGCATCGGTGAACAAAAAGTTAACTATAAATTTAGAGAATGGGTCTTTGCTAGACAAAGATACTGGGGTGAACCAGTTCCTGTCGTCCATCTTGATGATGGCACAGTCCACGCTCTTGACGATGATGAATTACCACTCGTTTTACCAGAACTAGATGACTATAAAGGTCATAATGGTAAAGCGCCATTAGAGAACGCTACTGAATGGAAAGAATATAATCATAATGGTCTTCATGGTAAACGTGAAACATCTACTATGCCAGGTAGTGCGGGTTCATCTTGGTATTTCTTAAGATATGTTGATCCAAAGAATGATAAAACATTCTGTGATAAGAAGCTCGCTGATCACTGGCTACCAGTGGACCTCTATATCGGTGGTCCAGAACACGCAGTTGGTCACTTAATCTATTCTCGTATTTGGACTAAATATTTATATGATAAAGGCTATATCAGTTTTGATGAACCTTTCCAAAAACTCGTTCACCAAGGCATGATCTTAGGTAGTAATAACATTAAGATGGGTAAACGTTATCCAGAATTTGTTGTTAACCCAAGTGATATCGTCGCGCAGTACGGTGCGGATACTCTCCGTTTATATGAAATGTTCATGGGTCCACTTGAAGCTAGTAAACCATGGTCTAATCAAGGTGTCGAAGGCGCTCATAAATTCTTAGAAAGAGTGTACCGTATTATTATTGAAAATAATATTGTCTCTGAAGAAGACACTCCAGAACTTGATTTAGTCTATAACCAAACTGTTAAGAAAGTGAGCGAAGATTTCGCTAACTTATCATTCAATACAGCGATTAGCCAAATGATGATTTTCATTAATGAAGTCTATCGCGTTAATAAATTAAGCAAGAAATACGCTGAAGGTTTCGTTAAACTCATCTCTTGTATTTGCCCTCACCTTGGTGAAGAAATGTGGCACTTACTTGGTCATAAAGAAACAATCGCTTTCGCAGAATGGCCAAAATATGATGAATCTAAATTAGCGCTTAACACCATTAAAATGGGTGTTTCCGTTAACGGTAAAGTGAGAGGCGAACTTGAAATCGCTAAAGATGAAGATGATGAAGTAGTGAAAGCCGCTGCTTTAGCCCTTGAAGGTGTTAAACGTAACATCGAAGGTAAAGAAATCAAAAAGATCATCGTTGTTAAAAACCGTATCGTTAACATCGTGGCTATCTAGGAGAAGATATGAACATTTGTTTTGATGTTGGTAATTCCACAATTGGGATTGGTGTTTATGAAAATAACGTTCTTGTTGAAAGAATGTCTTTTAACACTGATGTTAAATTAACAGAAGATGAATTCTATCACTTGTTTAAAAACAACATTAATGAATTAAATATCAACTTAAATGATGTTGAAAACATCATCTATTCTTCTGTTGTCCCTCAAATCAATTTATCAATCTTAAATGCTTTAAAAAGCTTAATAAATATTGAACCAATCTTAATTGGTCCAGGCACTAAAACAGGTTTATCAATTAAAGTTGATAATCCTAGTGAAATCGGTAATGACTTAATCGCCGATTTAGTGGGCGCGAAAGAGAAGTTTGGTTATCCATGTATCATCGCTGACCTTGGTACTGCGAGTAAGATTCTCTTACTTGATAAAACAGGAACATTTGTATCTTGCCTTATCATGCCTGGTCTGACCTTAAGTGCGGAATCTCTTTCAAATAAAGCAGCTTTATTACCAGAAGTTAGTTTAATCGCCCCTAAATCAATTTTAGCGAAGAACACATTAAGTTCTATGAACGCTGGTATCACATACGGTCACGCTGATATGATTTTAGGCTTAATTAATCGTATCGAAAAAGAAATCGGCTACCCATGTAAGCATATTCTTACTGGTGGTGGTGCTGTTTATGTTAAGGAAATTCTTGGTGATAGTTTCATCTATGATAAAAATCTCAATCTAGATGGGCTCAATATCATTGTTAATAAAAATATTAAGAAGGAGTAGTTATGGAAAAAGAATTTTACAAAAAGCTTACTGCTTCCTATGAAGCGGAAATGATGGAAAATTTGAAAAAGTTCGTCGCTATTGATTCTACTTATGATGAATCAACAGTAGATGAAAATAATCCATTCGGTAAAGGTGTTTCTAAAGCCTTAGAGTTTATCGCTGAACTAGCTAGAAAGGATGGCTTTATTGTAAATAACTATGGTAACTACGTTGTTGAAATCTTAACTAACGAATTAGATAAAAACATTACCATTATGGCCCACGCTGATATTGTTCCAGTGGGAACAGGTTGGCCTCAAGATCCATTTACCATGGTGGAAAAAGATGGCTTCTTATACGCCCGTGGTGTTGCTGATGATAAAGGCCCATTACTTTCTTGCTACTATGGCTTAAAAGCCTTAAGAGATAATAACTTACTTGGTAATTATCAAGTCCGTTTCTTAGTGGGCGGCAATGAAGAACGTGGTAGTGCTTGCATGGAACATTATTTCCATACTTTAAAAAAGAAACAACCAACATATGGTTTCTCTCCAGATAGCGCTTATCCACTTACTTACGCTGAAAAAGGTATTATTGGCTTTAAAGTTAAAAAGAATATTAAATTCCCTGAAGTTAAATATATTAAGGGTGGTGTAGCAAGTAACGCTGTTATTGAAAAGTGCGAAGTGCTTCTTAAAGAAGACCTTAACCTCATCTCTTATTTAAATAATAAAGAAGCAGATTATTCTTACCTCGCTAAAGGGGATGAAATGTTATTAACATTCAATGGTGTAGCCGCTCATGGTTCTATCCCATGGATGGGTAAAAACGCTGCCTTAGACGCTATTAAATATTTAGGCGAATATTATAAGAACGCTGACTTTATTAAGTTATACGAATTATTAAATGACCCAAGAGGTGCAGGTGTTAATGCTGCCGCTAATAGTGAAAATATGGGCACTAACTCCCTTAATGTTGGTTTAATCTCTTATGAAAATGAAGAGTTAGAAGTCACTGTTAACTACCGTCACGTTGAAACCGTGAAAGCGGAAGATATGATTTACAACATTAAAGAAGCCTCTAAACCATTTGAAATTGAAGTGGAAGGCATTTCTCCAATTCTCTTCTATCCAAAGGATAGTCCACTTATTACAACCTTATTAAATGTCTATCAAGAAGAAACTGGAGACTATGAAACACAAATCATCGCTTCTGGTGGTGGTACATACGCTAAAGAAGCGGATAGTGTCGTGGCCTTTGGTATGGAATATCCAGGTCATGATCCAAAGATGCATGGGGTTAATGAAAATACCAAGAGAGAATATCTCGTTGAATCCATGGGTATCTACGCTCATGCTATCGTCGAATTAGGAAACTTAATTAAATAATGAGAACAAAATATAAACCTTGGGCCAAACCATATATTGAAGAACACACCGAAGTGATGTGTGCTTTTGATGCTATTAATAATTGCAAAAATTATTATTTAGAGATTGGTTCAGGCAAAGGTCAGTTCTTAGTCAATATGGCTAAGAGCCATCCTGATACATTCTTTATCGGCATGGAACGTAATGTCACCTGCGCGGGCTTTACCGCGAAGAAACTCGTGGAAGGGGAAGTGACTAACGCAAAGCTAGTGTACGCTGATGCTGGTCAAGTTTTACCATCCATCGAAGCGGAATCAGTGGAAGGAATATTCCTTAATTTCTCTGACCCATGGCCAAAGAAGAGACACGCAAAAAGAAGGTTAACTTCTGATTCGTTCTTAGGACAATACTATCGTATCCTCAAGCGTGGTGGTAAGCTCATCTTTAAAACCGATAATTATGACTTATTTACCTACTCTTTAGAGATACTTGAAAACTCAACTTTCAAACTCGTGGAAGCTAACTATTCTTATGATGGTAAAGATCCATTTGATGAGATTACAGAATATGAAGCTAGTTTCCGTGAACTAGGCCAGCCAATCTATCGTTTAATCTTGGAGAAGTTATGATTGCTAAATATGGATTAATTAATCATTTTGATAAAATTAACGCTTATCTAAGTGTCATTTTTGACGAACTTCCTAAAAACCTCTTACCTAAGCAAGATGGTGACCTACTTATCTATGAAAAGAACGATAAGATTTATCGTATCGATATCTTCAATTTAAAGAAGTATGTAAAGATTAAATTCAAAGGTTTAATCACTTTACCTAACTATGAATTAGTTGCCATATTAAATGGCTATTTAGGTAAATATGACATTATGCTCCTTAGTAAAGATGAATCAGGCTTCTATATCGCTAAAGAGAATAATATTTACAAAGTAAAAGTAAGAAAAGATACCTTAGTGGCAGATGGTTCATTTGTTAAAGAAGATAGAGTGGCCACCTTTAAGGATTTAGATATAAATGAAGAAGAAAAAGAAATCGTCTTAGATGATGAAATTACTGATGACGATTTAGATAAAGATTTTTTCCAAATGGAGGAAAGAGAAATATGATGGAAGTAGAATTAAAGAAAGCGGGAAAGATCTCCCGTATTACAAACAAAACATTTAATTTTCCAAAAGAATTAGGTGAAGGCTTCTACAGTGCGAATTACTTTTTAAAGAGCCGTAAGATTGTTAGTGAAAACCTTCAAGGACATATTGTCACAATGCAGTGGTTCCAAAGAAGAGATAACAGCATGTTGTGTGGCATTGATGAAGCAATCGCGATTCTTCATACTTTCGCTGTTCATCCAGAAGAATTATTGATTGAAGCCTTAAATGACGGGGATATTATCCAGGCTAATGAACCAGTTTTAAAAGTGACTGGTACTTATGAAAATTTCGGCTTTTTAGAGTCCGTTATTGATGGTGTCCTTGCACGTAGAAGTAGTGTAGCCACTAACGTTAAAGAAGTGCTTGATGCCGCAGGTGATACACCAGTCTTCTCCATGGCGGATCGTCAAGATGATTACCTCACCCAAGTCGGTGATGGTTATGCCACCTATGTCGCTGGTATTAATAGAGTTAGCACTGATGCTCAAGGCTTATGGTGGGGTGGTAAAGGTATGGGCACAATGCCTCATGCTTTAATCCAAATTTGTGGTGGTGATATCTGTAAAGCCGCTGATTGCTATTTAAAGAGTTTCCCAGATGAACAAGTCACAGCTCTTATTGACTATCATAATAACGTAGTTAGAGATACTTTAATTATCGCTAAACACTTAGGTCATAAGTTAAGAGGCGTGAGAGTGGATACATCTAAAGCCCTTATCGATCATTACTTTGATGATAAAGACACAAGTGGTTTTGATCCTCATGGTGTTTGTAAAGAACTTATCATCGCTTTAAGAAAAGCCTTAGATGATAATGGATTCAATTATGTCGGTATTACAGTTTCTTCTTCTTTCAACGCAGAAAAGATTAGAGAATGGAAGAAATTAGGTGTTCCTGTTACTATGTATGGTGTAGGTACATCATTTGTTAACAATATGACCTGTGGTTTTACAGGTGACCTCGTCATGCTTGACGGTCAACCTCAAGCTAAAGAAGGTCGCGCTAACTATAGAAACGACAAATTAAAGAAAGTTCCTTATCCAATTTACTAGTATGATTTACGCCGCAAAAGAATTTACATTGAAGAACGGTTTAAAGGTGACTCTTAAGTCTCCTGAGATTTCTGATGCACCAAAACTCTTAGATAGTATTATTAAAACTTCCACCACAACGGACTATATCACCTCTCTTCCAGAAGACTATCAAAAGTATTTAGATGATATGTCTAAAGAAGAAGCCTTTATAAGTGGTAGTAACGATAACGATAATAGCTATCTAATTGCAGTTTATGTCAATGACATAATCGTTGGTAACTGCTTCTTAGATTTCTTAGGAAATATCAAAACTAGACATAGAGGTAGAATCGGTATCGCTATTACTGAAGAGTATAGAGGCATGGGCATTGGTTCCTTACTCTTTGATGAAATGATTAAACTTGCTAAAAAGAGAAAGAACGTTACTCAATTAGAACTAGAAGTCATAAAAGAAAACGAAAGAGCTAAACGTCTATATACATCAAAAGGATTTGTTAAAACCGGTGATCGTCCAAGAGTGCTTAGATTACCAAACGGCAAATATCTTGATGAAGAGCTGATGGTTCTCTACTTAGATAAATAGACATCTCGAAAGAGGTGTTTTTTATCATATGTAAATCGTATGGTTATTATATATCCTTATTATTTAACATAGTTAATATTATATATAGATATGTATGTAAAGCAAAATTGACATAGAAATATATTGACATGATATTTTCGTAGTATTAGATTTTAAGCATGTTTTTTGAAAGAGGTTTAATACTATGAATAAGGAAGAAATCAAAAAAATCATTAAAGAAAACGATATCTCCTATATCAGAATGCAATTCACAGATATGTTAGGTGATATCAAAGCGGTGGAAATCCCAGTTAATAGAATCGATGATGCTTTAAACAATAAGATTATGTTTGATGGTTCATCTATTGAAGGCTTTGTCAGAATTAAAGAAGCTGATATGTACCTTCATCCAGATCTAGATACATTCTTAGTCTTACCATTTGAAGATAGCGCTATCGGTGGCGTTGCTAGATTCATCTGTGATGTCTATATGCCAGATGGCACACCATTCATTGGTGATCCACGTTATATTCTTAAAAAAGAAGTCAAGAAGATGAATGATTTAGGTATTGAAACCATGTATGTTGGTTTCGAACCAGAATTCTATCTCTTCAAATTAAACGCTGATGGTAGTGTTTCCACTAACTGCAGCGATAGAGCGGGTTACTTTGATTTATCCCCATTCGATGGTGGTGAAGATGTGAGAAGAGAAATCGCCCTCATGTTAGAAAAGATGGGCTTTGAAGTCCAAGCCTCTCACCACGAAGTTGGCCCAGGCCAAAATGAAATCACTTTCAAATATACAGATGTTGTATCAGCGTGCGATAGAGTCCAAACTTTCAAACAAGTCGTTAAGATGATTGCAAGAAAGAACGGCTACTTAGCAAGTTTCATGCCAAAACCACTTAATAAACAAGCAGGTAATGGCATGCACACTAACTGTTCCTTATTCACCAAAGAAAAAGGTGACTTATTCTATGATCCAAAAGCACCAATGGAATTAAGCACAATGTGTGAAAAATGGATTACAGGTGTTCTTAGTCACGCTAGAGAATTAAGCTTATTAACAAACCCAATCGTTAACTCTTATAAGAGATTAGTCAGTGGTTATGAAGCCCCAATCTATGCTTGTTGGAGTGACGCTAATAGAAGTTCATTAGTCAGAATCCCAGCGGCTCGTGGTGCGGCTACTAGAACAGAATTTAGAAACGTTGACCCATGTGCAAACCCATACCTTGCTCTCGCGGGTATCCTTGCCTGTGGTTTAGAAGGTATCAAAAACACTAAGGATGCAGATATCATCCCACCAGTGAAAGATAACTTATTTGACTTAACAGATGATGAAATTAAAGAAAGAAAGATCGTCTGTTTACCAGAAACTTTACACGCTGCTATTGAAGACTTCAAAAATAGTAGTATCTTAAAAGAAGTTTTAGGAACACACTTGTTCCCAAAATATATCGAAGCTAAAGAAAAGGAATGGAAAGAATACCATACCACTGTTAGTGAATTCGAATTAAAGAAATATTTAGGTAGATAAGTAAATGTGCGGTATTGTTGGTGCAGTGGGCTTAATTAGTCCAAAAGAGTATGTCTTTAAAGGCTTAAAAATGTTAGATTACCGCGGATATGATTCCGCAGGTGTGGCCTACTTTAATAGTGGCATTAAGATCTATAAAGATGTTGGTAGTGTGGAACACTTATTAACAATCGTTCCAGAAGAAATCAAAACCAATATCATGATTGGTCATACTCGTTGGGCCACTCATGGTTCTCCTACAAAACTTAATACCCATCCTCATATCTCTTTCAATCAACGTATCTGCTTAGTGCATAATGGGGTCATTGAAAACTATGTTGAACTTAAAAAGTTCCTCTTAGGTAAGAACTATAGTTTTTATGGTGAAACTGACTCAGAAGTCGTCGCTAATTTACTTGAATACTATTACTTAGAATATGGTGACATCATTGAAACTATCAAAAAGGTCATGTCAGAGATCAAAGGTAGTTACGCTATAACATTCTTCACCGATGATATAAAAGACACTCTATACGTCTTAAAAAACGCCTCCCCATTAGTGGTGGGCCTTGGTAAAGGATTTAATCTCGTGGCCTCTGATGCTTCCCCAATGATTGAATACACTAATGAGTTTATCGAACTTGAAGATAAAGAATTTGGCTATATCACTAATGATAAAGTCGCCATCTTTAATAAAGCGGGTAAACCAATTGATAAACAAGCTATCCATAAGGATGTTGAACTAATCTCTCATGACTTAAAAGGTTATCCTCACTATATGCTCAAAGAGATAGAGGAGATACCCCAAACCGTTAATAGATTAATCAATACCTATTTCCAAAAAGGTAAATATCAATTTGATAAAAACTTATTAAAAGATTTAGAAGAATCTGACCATATCATCTTTATTGCTTGTGGTACTTCTTATCACGCTGGTCTAGTCGGTGGGCGTTATTTAGAAAAATATAACAAATCTACAAGTAGATTCATCGCTTCTGAATGGGCTTTCCATCCAACTTATCCAGGGGCTAAACCATTTATTATTATGATTTCTCAGTCCGGTGAAACCGCTGACTTGATTCACTGTTTGAAAATCGTTAAAGAACATAACTTAAAGAACTTAATTATCACTAATACTGGTGGTTCCACTTTAGATAGAAACTGTATGTATTCTCTTCTCCTCCATAGTGGGGTTGAAGTATCAGTGGCCTCCACTAAAGCATATGTGGCCCAAGTCACCTTACTAGCGATGCTCGCGGGTGCTTTAGGCAATGATAAACAAGTGGTTGAAGACTTAAGAAACTGTCTTGATGTCGTACACGGTATCCAAGATCACTATAAGCCTTTAATCATGAAAGTCGCTGAAGAAATCAAAGATAAGAAATCAGTATTCTTCCTTGGAAGAAGTTTTGACTATTTCTTATCCTTAGAAGCTTCTTTAAAACTCAAAGAAATCAGTTATATCCATAGTGAAGCTATCCCTGGTGGAGAACTTAAACATGGTCCAATTGCTTTAATTGAAAAAGGTATCCCTGTTATCGTCTTTATTACTGACCCAGATACCGCTTCATCTATGAGGGGCAATATCGAAGAAGTTAAAACTAGAGGGGCAAAAGTCTATACTATCGCCACAAAGAGCTTATATCGCTCAGAAGATACGATGATGGTGGAAGACTATGCCTATTACTTAAGTAGTGTCGCTATTGCGTCAATTGCGTTCTATCTTGCTTACTACGTAGCCCTCGCTAAAGGACTTAACGTTGATAAGCCAAGAAACCTCGCTAAGAGTGTTACCGTTGAATAAATAAATACCTCAGTGCAAACGCATTGAGGTCTTTTATTTGTGACTATATAATACACAGTCCCAAAAGTCACAAGTTTTATATTGCGAAAAGTTAGATGGTTTCTTACTATTAAGTCGAAGACATTTTAGAAAGGAGATAACAAAATGATCGGATATTGGATATCGTTTAGTGTATTGGCTTTGGCGTTTTTAGTAGGTCCTTTATACATGAGACACATAGCTTTTAAGAATCCTACTGTAGAAATAACGCCTAAAGTTAGAAAGCATGCTAATTGGTTCACTATTAAGCTCATAGTTTTCTACGAATTGTGTGATTTATTCTACATGTCTTGTTTTATCGACAACATTGTTTGCAAATACATTTTTGGTGGAGCTGCAATGATTATTATTTTCGTAAATTTGAGTGCCGCTTTTACTTTTCCTAAAGACAAAAGGTCCTTTATTGAAAAATTTGGAATGATACAAGACTTTATTGTCGGAATCGGCTTCACAATCTATTTAATTTACATTATTTCTGATGAAAATATTAAAGAAATAGTTATCCCAATTATCGCAGCTGTGTATGGTGGTCTAATTACATTAGTTGGCGTGTCTTGGACGTTTAAGAAATCAGATAAAGATAGAAGAGAAGATGAAATAAAAAAGTCGAGACCAATTTTTTCCTATAACATGCTTCGCAAAGAACCAACTGTGGAGAATGTTGTTCAAAAACTATGCATGTCAGATACATTAGAAAAAGACATTTATGCTTGCGAAGTTTTTGTTGAATTAGAAAATTCAAATCTATCGATGTTTGAAATTAAAAGAATTCATCATGATAACAATTGGGTTGTTTGCGAAGGAAACACAGTGGTGCTTCCTGGAGATAAGTGCCTGTTGAACTTCAGATTCAGCAACAATCCGCAATATATAATCCTTGAGACAGAGGACATTTTAAAGATTAAGTACTATTTCCAATTAAAGGTCTTGAATATTCCTGGAGCCAAATCCAGTTCAGGTAAGCTATTGCATACTGTTAGAGAGATTAAACAATTGGCTGCCGAAGAAATGATGGCGCTAATTAACGAAGAACCGAAAAACAGATATGAGCTTTGATTGATTTCGTTGCATTCGCGCTTGCCTGCACGATACAATGAAAAATGAGGTTTTATATATGGCAGATAATAAGTTAGTTTGTCCTATTTGTGGACAACCAACCCGTGTTTATATGGGTAATGCTCGTAAGGATTTATTGTGCGGTAAACACGCAGATGAATTAAAAGCAGGCAAAATCGAAGTTAACGACAAAGGTTTATTTGTTGATAAGGCAACAGGCAAAATCTTGAACAAAGATTATGTTGAACCAAAGAAAGAAGTTGCTAAACCAAAAGAAGCGAAAGAACAAAAGGAATATGAAGGAGTGGCGAAGTGTATTGCCTGTGGCAAAGAAACTAAACCAGGATTCTTATTCTGCCCATCTTGCTATAAGAAATACGCTGATAAAAAGCTATTAGTGGAAATCAATAACTGCAGAGACATCACAATTTTAGATGATTCCTATGAAGGCAAGTTCACCTGTACAGACGGCCATATCGTTAAATCAAAATCTGAAACTATCATTGATAACTGGCTATTCGATCACAACATTCCACATGCCTATGAGAAGAAATTACCAATAGATGCAAACGAAAGCCATGATTTGCATCCAGATTTCTGCTTGCCAGGTTATGGCGATGATCCAGACGATATTTATATCGAATATTGGGGATACAACGAAAGTAACGTTGAATATACTAAATCCAAAAACTACAAGATGAAAGCATACAAACAACTAAAAGTTACAGTTATTTGTTTGCAAGAAAAAGACATTATGGACATCAATGCTTCTATGACAAGAAAGCTCAAATTCTATAAAAAGGGAACAATTAATGAATAAGACAAGAAAAAGATCGTTTCTATGATAACCCATCAATTAAAACTTCTAAATAGAGTATGACAGCCGAACAAATTCGTACCCTAATTCTCTTGATATTACTTTTGCATGTTGTTGCTGGTATAGTAGCATTCTCTGTTTTAATCAACTCTCTAAATGCTAAGTACAGAAAGTTTGTTATTGAACATAGCGAATCGCTCAAACAGCTTGATGAAATTAATGCCGCTTATCGTTTTAACGCTGTTAAGTTGTTTGACTTAAGACATTCATACGATAACGAGAATTTTTTTGACACCATATCAACCAGAGATTACTTGATATACCAATTGGCTCATGCTCAAAAAGAAGTAATAAAATCAATTAAAGCCGCTCAAGCAAATAAAGAATTACACGAAAAGTACAAGGAAGAAATCGCTGAAAAGTGCATACTTGGAACATTTGATACGGATGAATTGCTTTCAAATGAAAAGAAACTACTTAGGACAGAGGCGAGAATGTTTAAGCAAAAAACAAAGCAACCTATAACTGCTTTTTCAATCTACGTTTGCTTGGAATTAACAAAAATTAATGGAGTGCATCGAGACAGCAAATGCCAAACTTATTATTCACCTGATGTAATGAAACTAATACAAAGAATCAACAACAAAAGTGGTGATTTTTATAACGACACTGGAATTTGGGATGCAATATGTCGTGTCGAAAGAGGCAAAGTTAGTAATAGATTAAGGTTTGCCATATACGAAAGAGATGGCAATCGTTGCAGAAAGTGTGGTAGAAGAACGGGCGATCTTGAAATAGACCATATAGTGCCTATCGCTAAGGGTGGCAAAACAACATATGATAATTTGCAAACACTTTGTCATCGCTGCAATATGCAAAAAGGTACTAGAACCGAATTCTATAGTAATAAAAGTCGTCGCTTTTGATAAAAGTATCATATTTAAAACGTATGATAACCCTAACAATATAAGTATTTTATATGTTTTAACTATGTCGCTATTATTGAGCTATGTTTATCAATAAAAGCGCAGAACATAAAGAACTTAAGAATAATATTCTTGCTTTAGCCTCAGAAGCTGTCAAAGCCAAGAAGCTTGATAGTAGTGTTATTAACGCTACAACAGGCATGCTCAAGAATGAGGATGGTTCTTTGTATGAGTTCAAAAGTGTTGAATCTGTTATCAAAGACTTAAACGTTAATGAGAAGTTTGCCTATGTTAATTCCACAGGTACTCCTAAATATGCTGAAGCAGTGCTTTTATCAATCTTTGGCAAATACTTAGAAGAAGTTAAGGAAAAAGTTTTTATAGATTGTTTAGCCACCCCAGGTGGTAGTGGCGCGCTTAACTTAACTTTTACTAACTATGTTGATAAAGGCGAAACAGTCTTATTACCAAACCATATGTGGGAGAACTATCTCTCATATGGAGTGGAAATGGGCTTCAACAGTGCGACTTATTCCCTCTTTGACAAAGATGGTAATTTTGATATTGATGACTTAAATCATAAAGTCACTAATCTCAAACATACCCAGAATAAGATACTAATCTTAATCAATGACCCATGTGAAAACCCAACAGGTTTCTGCATGAAGGAAAAGGATTATGATAAACTCATTAATATCGCAAGAAATAATCCTAATACTAACTTCATCTATTTAATGGATGTTGCTTACTTTGATTTTTATAACGTTGATCCAAATATCATTAAGAAGAGATACGCTAGGTTTAAAGATATCCCAAACAACGCATTAGCGTTATTTGTCTTCTCTGGTTCCAAATCATTTGGATTATATGGTCTTAGAATCGGGGCGTTATGCGCTTTATCTAAAGATGAAGAAGAAATCAAAGATTTTAAAAGAGTTAGTAGCTTTTCATGCCGAGCGAAGTGGTCAAGTGCCTCTACCCTAGGAATGAGTATTATTGAAAAACTAGTGCTTAATGAAGAATATATCTCTTCATATGAAGAAGAAATCAAAACAGTCTGCGCAATGCTAGAAGCAAGAAGTATCGCGTTCTTAGAAGCCGCTAAAGAAGTGGGGTTAGAAACATTACCTTATGAAAAAGGCTTCTTCATCTGTGTTCCTAGTAAAGATCCTGAAAGATTAATGAATGAACTACATAAAGATGGAGTGTATGCCATCTGCACCCATAGTGCGCTTCGTATTGCCTTGTGCGCTATAAATAAAAGTGAAGCAAGTAGACTTCCAAAGTTAATAAAAAGCAGAATAGATTAACTACTCCGCATTTTTTATAATTTCATTACTTGGTATTTCTCTAGAAATAATAAACATTAATAAGACCGCTAAATAGATACCTGTTAAAGGAATAATGGAATACATTTCCATGCCTTTACCGACTAAGACGCCAATCACTATACCGATAATAAATGTCGCAATAATACCAGCGTAGATAGCGATTACTTTTCCCTTACCTTCCGCGATGTTAACAGATAACAAACGAATATTATTTGTGCACATTGTAGATGTATAGCGATAGCCCAAACAGCGGCGGAAAGCCTCAAACTGCATCGCACCAACTATTGAGAGGAGAGAAACACAAACAATGTCCCAAGCCTCTGTTTTAGGGCATAAACCCGCAATCACATAGATAATGATGAGAGCGCTAAGGACAATGTGACTTTGAAACTTACTCTTTCTTAGTAAAGCGGCTAAGACACAACCTAAGATAAAAAAGGCAATTGGTAAGATAAACATCAACTTAAATTCCCCATTAGTGAGACTAATAAAGAACTTAATTAAGTTACCTGTCTGCATCGTTGAAAAGACACCTCCACGATAAATGAATGTATAGGCATCAGTAAAGCCACCTGCGAATGTTAGTAGTAGGGCGCTAATTAGTGAGATGATATTTCTTTTGTTCATTGTTTATTTCCTTTAAACGAATTTTTAATTAATCCTAAGAATAAAGGATGAGGCTTATTTGGTCTAGATTTAAATTCAGGATGGAACTGGACACCAACGTAATATTTAAGATTTGGTAATTCAACAGTCTCGACGATGAATCCATCAGGAGAAGTACCACCAATTACTAAGCCATTAGCCTCAAAGAGGTCTTTATATTCATTGCTAAATTCGTAGCGGTGTCTATGTCTTTCACTAATGAGGTCTTGACCATACCATTCATGTAAGACAGTACCTTTTCTAATCTTACATGGATAAGCACCTAAACGTAGTGTGCCACCTTTATCAATGTGGTCATTTTGACCAGGCATAAAGTTAATAACTTTGTTTGCGGTATATTCATCAAATTCACCAGAGTTTGCATCCTTTAAACCACAAACATTTCTCGCAAATTCAATAACGGCAATTTGCATACCTAAACAAATACCTAAATAAGGAATGTTATTCTCTCTAGCGTATTTAGCGGTGGTAATCATTCCTTCAATACCACGGTTACCAAAACCACCTGGAACGATAATGCCATCAACATCTTTAAATAATGTTGGAGCGTTTTCTTCGGTAATTGTTTCAGAAGAAATCCAGTGAATCTTAATATGAGTGTTATAGTGATAACCAGCGTGTCTAAGAGCTTCTGCAACTGATAAATAGGCATCGTGGAGTTCCACATATTTACCCACTAATGCGATATGAGTGTAGTATGGTCTGGCTTTAATCTTAGCGACCATTTCAGACCAGTCTTTTAAATCAGGTTCTTTAGTCTTGAGACCTAATTCACGACAAACAACTGTGGAGAAGTTGCTCTTTTCAAGCATCAAAGGTGCTTCATAGAGGTTTGGTAATGTTAAGTTTTCAATCACACAATCTCTTTTGACGTTACAGAATAAACTAATCTTTTCAAATATTGCTTCTTCAAGAGGTTCATCACATCTCAAGATGATGATGTTAGGATTAACACCCATACCTTGTAATTCTTTAACACTGTGCTGTGTTGGCTTTGTTTTATGTTCTTCAGAGCCATGAAGATAAGGCACTAATGTGACATGAATAAATAAGCTATTTTCTCTACCAACTTCTAAGGATACTTGTCTAGCGGCTTCAATAAATGGTTGCGATTCAATATCACCAATTGTGCCACCTATTTCAGTAATAACAACATCAGCGTTAGTCTTTTTACCAACGTTATAGATGAATCTTTTGATTTCATTAGTGATATGTGGAATAACTTGAACTGTACTACCAAGATATTCCCCTCTTCTTTCTTTATTAAGAACATTCCAATAAACCTTACCAGTGGTGAGGTTAGAATATTTATTTAAATCTTCATCAATAAATCTTTCATAGTGGCCTAAATCAAGGTCAGTTTCCGCCCCGTCTTCGGTCACATAGACTTCCCCATGTTGATAAGGAGACATCGTTCCTGGGTCAACATTGATATATGGATCTAACTTTTGTGCGGCCACTTTTAAGCCACGTGATTTTAATAATCGTCCTAATGATGCTGCGGTAATACCTTTACCTAAACCAGATACAACACCGCCTGTCACAAATATATATTTACTCATAAAACTATTTCTCCTTTCTATTCCCACTCAACTGTTGCCGGTGGTTTACTTGTAATATCATAAGTTACGCGATTAATACCTTTAACTTCGTTAGTAATACGTGAACTAATATGTTCTAAGATCTCGTATGGCACTCTTGTCCAAGTCGCAGTCATAAAGTCATCAGTGGTGACCGCTCTAAGAGCTAAGGTATAGCCATATGTTCTAGCGTCACCCATCACACCAACAGATTGGGTATTAGTGACCACTGTGAAGTACTGATTCGCAGTTTTATCTAGACCAGCCTTCTTAAATTCTTCTCTAAGAATCGCATCAGTGTCTTGAGCAATCTTAATCTTTTCTTCAGTAATCTCTCCAATAATACGTACCGCTAAGCCTGGTCCTGGGAATGGCTGTCTATAGACTAATTCTTCAGGTAAACCTAACTCTAAACCAATAGCCCTGACCTCATCTTTGAATAAATCTCTAAGTGGTTCCACAATTGACTTAAATCCAATGTCTTTAGGAAGACCACCGACATTATGATGACTTTTAATCACTGCGCTACTGCCTTTACCGGATTCAATAACATCTGGATAAATAGTGCCTTGGCTTAGAACATCGATATTACCAATCTTCTTAGCCTCTGCTCTAAAGACTTCAATAAACTCTTTACCAATAATCTTTCTTTTAGCCTCAGGTTCAGTGATACCTTTTAACTTTGTTAAGAATCTATCTTTCGCGTTAACTCTCACTAAGTTAACATCAAACTTATCTCTAAAGACTTTCTCAACATAGTCACCTTCATCTTTTCTAAGTAAGCCATGATCTACGAAGACACAGACTAAGTTCTTACCAATGGCTTTATGTAATAGTAGGGCAACCACTGATGAATCAAGTCCGCCTGATAAACCAAGTAAGACACGTTTATCCGCTAGTTCTTTTTTATATTTTTCGATTGAACTTTTAGCGAAGTCTTCCATCTTCCAATCATGATGACACTTACATACCTCAAAGATGAAATTAGATAAGATCTTCATCCCGTATTCTGTATGAGTGACTTCTGGATGGAACTGCACACCATAGAAGTTCTTATTAACATTTTCCATAGCCGCACATGGACAGCTCTTAGTGGTCCCTGTTATCTTAAATCCTTCTGGCACATCTTTGATGTAGTCAGTATGAGACATCCAGCAAACGCTTTCATTAGGGACGCCCTTAAGCAATAGGCCACCTTTATTAATTAATACGGTTCTTCCGTATTCTGAATTATTCTTCGCGGAGACAATCTTACCATTAGTCATATAGGCTAAGAGTTGATCTCCATAACATATACCTAAAATCGGAATATTAAGTTCTAAGATATCTTTAGAATAGTGGGGTGAACGTTCATCATAAACACTATTAGGGCCACCAGTGAAGATAATCCCTTTATAGCCAGTTTCTTTTATCTTTGAAACACTAATACGATCAAAACTCTTAATTTCAGCGTAGACATTTAAAGAGCGTACTCTACGCGCAATAAGTTGATTATACTGTCCACCAAAATCTAACACTAATATCTTATCCATATTAACTCCTATTTATTGATGGTTACTTTAATACCAAGTAAGTCTTTGTTCTTTTTAAGAACAGGATTCACATCATTAGTTAAGAAGTCGGTGACTTGTTCACTAGCTCTGCCTGTATATTTATGGGCATCAAAATATGCTTCTTTTTCTTCTTTGGAAATATGAAGTTTTTCTGAAGCACAAAGTCTATCAAATAAGTCATTTGGTAAACCTTCTTTTTTCACGCGATTACCCGCTTGAATAGATAATCTTCTAATCTCTTCATGAAGTTCTTGTCTATCCTTACCTTCTTTGACTTTATCCATAAGGATATTTTCTGTAATCATAAAAGGTAATTCTTCTTTTAAGTTCTTTTCGATGACCTTTTCGTTAACGATTAAGCCATTAGTGACGTTAATACACAAATCTAAGACACCATCAATGGCTAAGAAACCTTCCGCAATCGTGATTCTTCTATTTGCTGAATCATCTAATGTTCTTTCTAGCCATTGACTAGAGGCTGTCATATATGGATTCATAGAGTTAGAAATGACATATCTTGCTAAGGATGCAATTCTTTCACTTCTCATTGGATTACGCTTATAAGGCATCGCTGAACTACCAACTTGGTTAGATTCAAATGGTTCTTCTATTTCTTTTTCGTGTTGCAATAAACGAATATCATTAGTCATCTTAGTCGCACTAGTGGCTATGCCTGTCAAGATGTTATAAACTCTGCAATCAACTTTTCTAGAATATGTTTGTCCAGAAACAGGATAAACACCATCAAAGCCCATCTTCTTAGCGATAAGGTTATCTAACTTACTAGGAGCATCTTTATCGTTAAATAATTCAACAAAAGATGCTTGTGTACCAGTAGTGCCCTTACTACCTAATAACTTAAGAGATGCTAAGACATATTCTAAATCGTCATAGTCACTTAAGAAGTCTTGTAACCACAACGTGGCTCTTTTACCAACAGTGGTTGGTTGAGCAGCTTGAAAGTGTGTATACCCTAAACATGGTAAGTCTTTATATTCATTCGCGAACTTAGCCAAGATATCAATCACGTTAACTAGTTTCTTCTTAACAAGTTCTAAAGCTTCTTTCATAACGATAATGTCAGTGTTATCACCAACATAACAACTAGTGGAGCCTAAATGGATAATGCCTTTCGCAGTAGGGCACTCTTCCCCATAAGCATGGATATGAGCCATCACATCATGACGGAACTTAAGTTCATAATCATTTGCGACATCATAGTTAATATCGTATATATGTTCTTTCATCTCTTTAATCATCTCATCAGTGATTTGTGATAAACCTAATTCTTTTTCAGATTCCGCTAAAGCGAGCCAAAGCTTCCTCCAAGTGGAGAACTTCTTATTGTATGAGAAAAGGTATTGCATCTCTTTTGAGGCATATCTTTCAGAAAATGGTGAAACATATTTATCGTAATTTTGCATAATATTACCTCTTAATATAGGCATTTCTTTCTTGCCCAACTGAGATATATTTAATCGGACAGCCTATGGCTTTTTCAATATATTCAATATATCTTCTTGCTTCTATTGGTAAGTCTTCCCATTTTCTAACATTAGAAACGTCAACTTTCCAACCAGGAAGATAATCAATCACTGGTTTACATTCATCTAGTAGTGATGGGAATGGGAAATCATCAATCTCTTTACCATTAAGTTCATATCTAACACAAACAGGAATCTTATCCATATAGGACAAGCAATCTAACTTAGTTAAAGCGATACAAGTAGCGTTTTGTACTTCCACACCATAACGCGTAGCGACAATATCAATAGGGCCCACTCTTCTTGGTCGACCAGTCTTCGCACCATATTCCATACCAACTTCTCTAAGTTTTTCAGCATCAGGACCAAACCATTCACTAACAAACGGTCCTTCACCAACACAAGTGCTATAGGCTTTAACAATACCGATGATTTCATCAATCTTGACACTTGCTAAACCAGAACCTAAAGGAATATATGAGGCTAAGGTATTAGAGGAAGTAGTGTATGGATAGATACCATAATCTAAGTCACGTAATGAACCAAGTTGTGCTTCAAATAAAACACTCTTACCTTCTTTTTCAGCTTGTTTAAGAAGTTTACCGGTATCACAGATATAAGGAGCTAATTTCTCTTTATATTCTTCAATCCATTTAGATATAAATTCAAAAGTAAGAGGCTCCACTTTATAAACACCGCTTAATGTTAAGTTCTTCCATTCAAGGATATCTTTAACATGTTCTTTTAAATTCTTGTTATAAAGAAGTTCTCCTAATAAAACAGTCTTCTTTTGATATTTATCACTATAGAAAGGAGCAATACCTTGTTTGGTGGAACCATATTTTTTATCTTTAAGTCTTTCTTCTTCTAAGGCATCAAGCATTTTATGCCATGGAAAAAGAATAGAAGCTCGATCACTAATCTTTAGATTATGCGGACCAACATCAATGCCTCTATTTCGTAACATCTCAATTTCTTCATATAAGCTTTCTGGATCAACAGCGACACCGTTACCTAAGATATTGATTACACCCTTATGGAAAATACCAGAAGGAATGAGGTGTAAAGCAAACTTACCTTGCTCGATAACAACTGTATGACCAGCATTACCGCCACCTTGATAACGAACCACAAAATCATAGGAGCCACATAATAAGTCGACAATACGACCCTTACCTTCATCGCCCCAGTTAATGCCCACAATTGCGCTATTTTTCATATGTATTTCTTTTCCTTTTGAATGTTTCAGAAACAATTAAACATCCAATTGCTTAATCGCTTTCGGTATAACCGATACATTCAACTAACACCGCAATTTTAATTGTTTGTTTATTTAAAAACCAATACGTATAATATTAGAGTAATCATACGTTTTATGTATGATAGGGGAAATATTGTTATGGATGTCCGTACTTTATCTTATTTCGTCGTTATCGCCGAAGAACTAAACATCACTAAAGCCGCTGAAAAATTGTGTATGAGTCAACCTCCTTTAAGCAGTCAAATGAAAGCCTTAGAAGAAGAACTTGATACAACATTATTTATTAGAGGTAAAAGACACCTTCAATTAACAGAATCTGGAAAACTATTATATAGACACGCTAAAGAGATCTTATCTTTAGTTAATAAAACTAGTGAAGAAATAAGAGCAATGAATAAGGGTATGCGTGGTAAAATCGCTATCGGTTTAGTGGAAGGTTCCGCTCCTATTATTGCTGCGGAATGGATTGAAACATTCCTCGATAACTATAAGAATGTGGAGTTCTCAGTCGTGGATGGTAATAGTGATGAATTAATCGCTAAACTTAGAAGTGGTCTTATCGATATGGCGGTCATTACTTCTCCATGTGATAACACATTATTAAACAGCTTTAAAGTAGGACAAGAAAAGATGACTGCTTTTATGAGCAAAGATAACCCATTAGCCGCCCTTCCTGGAAACACAATTGATTTATCAATGTTAAAAGATAAACCATTAATTATCCCATCTAGAGAATCAATGAATAGAATGATTACAAAGTGGTTTAAAGAAATACACGCTGAGCCGCATATTGTTTGCCGTATGGATAACTACTTAGATGTTGCCGCTCTCGCGGGACGTAATATTGGTATTTCTTTATTCCCAAAAACCTCATATATCTTAAACGAACAACTCGTGGCTAAAGAGATTGTTAACCCAGAAAGATATGTCGAATATCTCTTCGTCTGGCTTAAGAACAAACCTTTATCCTTATTAGATGAAGCTTTTATTGACCACATTAAAGCGGCTACAGAAAACGATTAGCAGTTTTCTCTTACTAATTCGTCTAAATTAGTGAGGGCCAATATCTATGAAAAAGTCTTTATTATTCTTACCATTAATTGCTATCGCGTTAACTAGTTGCGATTCAGCTAAACCATATGACACTCCATACGAAGAGTTTTCTTTTAGATTAAACTGGGGTGTTCAACTTGATTCTTCTTATGATAGTAAGACTGGCAAAGTAGTTAAAACTAATAAAGTCAGAGAAAGAAAGCCTGAAGAATATATCACAACCTACCAATTACCAAATCTAGAAGAAATATATAACAAAGTTAAAAAAATGAATCCTTATTCCTACGCGAGAAATTTTGATCCATTTGCCACAAAACATCACATTGCAAGTAATCCTAACATTGATTATTACCTAGCCATCGATGATAAGATAATCGAAGTCAAAGACTTCCCAATCGGTGTAGGGGCAGATGAAAAAACCTTATCAAGTAAAGGTAAGAAGTTCGTAGAACTTGTCTATCTAATCATTGATACCGTTCAAGCATCAGATGAATGGAAAGCCTTACCAGATTATGAAGTCTTATATGACTAATAAAAAGAACTAGTCAAATAACTAGTTTTTCTTATCTTGAATGTATTTATTACGATATTCACTTGGGAGTAATCCCATACATCTTTTAAATGCTTCAGTGAATGTTGATAAATTCTTATAGCCCACAGCAGTGGCGATATCCATTAATTGGAGATTCTTATCTTTCAATAATGCTTTCGCATCACTTATTCTTCGTTTATTAAGGTGCATGATTGGTGTATCATGCATATATTTTTTAAAGGCTTTAGTAAAGTACGCTAATGAATAGCCAGAATATTCCGCAATCTTAGCGATATTTAGTTCTGGATTTTTATAGTTTTCTTCAATGTAAAGAAGAATCTGTTTCATATGTTTAGCGTATCTCTTTTCAGGTCTTCTATTATCTTCGCCGCTTTCTAAACCAAGCTTCACCAAAGTAGTGGTGATCTCCATAGCTAATTCATCAAGTCTCTTAGAATTAGGGTTTCTTACATATTCTTCTTCATAAGCTTTAATGACATCTAAGAAAGCACTCTTATACATGAATCTTGTATAAAAGAAGTGACCAGTATAACCAAGTTGTTCTTTAATCTTCTCAACATATGCTTGTGAGATAGTAATAGAAATAACTCTAGAATGTAAATCTACTTCTAAACCATGTTCCACATATGGATTAACAGGATAGATAAAACCCACTTCCCCAATATAATTGGCCTTATGGTAATAAAGTAAAGGAATCGTGGTTAAAGGAATAAGGAATTCATATTCCTCGTGGGTATGCTTAAATTCCTTTAATACCAGAGTTTTATTTTCTATAACGTTTTCAGCGATAGAGAAGTAACTTAAGGAATATATGAAATCATATTTCCCTAATTCGTTAACATCTTTCGCGTGCGCTGTTCTGACACTCATATAAATATCATTTCAAATATTTGTCCATTAATGCAACGATAAACGTTGTTTAAGCACATAAAAGAGAAACACATTTTTAGTTTTGTAAACTTGTGATAATTCGTGTCTAATAATCAAATTCGTTAGTTCTATTTAACTCTTTTTGCATAAAAATGTACTTATATTTCAAATATTTGTCTTAACGTGTTCCCAATTTATTAAAAAATAAATAATTAAGTTTTATATTAAAAAATGGAAATAAAAGGAGATTATCACAATGCAAAAAAGAAAATCATTATTTGCAGTTGCTATAGCGGTTTTACTTTCTGTTTGTGCTTGTGGCACTCAAACAACTGTAGAACCAAGACCATCCAATAGTAGTGCTACTCCATCAATAGCATCCACTAGTGGCGGAGGTTCTAAACAATCAACATCAAACACAAGTACTAACCCAAGTAGTCAACCATCTTCTAGCAGTACTTCAAATACAAGCAGCAAACCATCTTCTAGTAGTTCTAGCAGTAAACCATCTAGTAGTTCTTCTAGTAGTAGTTCTAGTACTCACACACATACTCCAGGAACTGCCGTACAAGAAAATGTTGTTGCCGCAACATGTCAACAAGCCGGTAGCTATGATGAAGTTATCTACTGCACATCTTGTCATCAAGAAATATCTAGAACACATAAAACAATTCCTGCCTCTGATGAATACCATAACTACGTTAAGAATCCAGATACATTAGAGTATGTCTGTTCACATTGTGGTGCAAAAAATGGTCGTGATTATCAAATGAATATCACACTTCCTAATCTCCACGTTGATGATCGACTTAAATTCAGAGCCAACGATTTCACATATAGTTTCAAAAATGATGATAATTCGTTAGTCTTCTTGCTAGTTGAATATGAAATTGGCGGTACAGCCATTCCTTTTGGAACAGTTAATGATGATTATTGGTATAGCATACCTGCTTCCTTACAAGGAAAAGCTGTAGTGGCTAAAGTTTATGTTTTTGTTAAGGAAGACGCAAATATCAAATATCAAGGACAAGGCAATTCAACTATTCTGCAAAATGTTGATGTCTACGCTAATGGATCAACGACACCTGCTACTAAAACAGGTAGATTTTATTCAGATGAGATGACTAACTATGTCGTAGGACCAATGGATGATTGGAACTGCTATGAATATAGAGTAAATCTCGGTACTTTATTACCTTCTACATACGCTCAATGGCCAAGTGAACAAATCGCTAGTGGCTTTACGACTCTTGGTTTAACTCCATTTGATATTCCGGCTTATAGAGATGCTGCAATTACATCCTATAGTGTGAGTTCTTCTGCCACTACAATAGAAATCGTTTTCAATGGATTAAAAAATAGCACCGATGCTGACTATGAAGACCATGTACGTTCTTTCTATTATGATAAATTAGTGAGTAAATCAAACTTTGTAAGAGAAAGTTTTAATACTTTCATCTCTCCTGATGGAACTTTCAAATTCACTACAGGTGGTCGCACTAGTAGTGGTGAATTCTTCATCCAAATTGATAAGGCATCCTATACCGTGACATGGAAAAACTATGATGGCACAGTGTTAGAAACAGATACTGATATGTATCCTGGTACAACTCCTGAATACAATGGTGCTACTCCAACAAGAGCAACAGATGAAACCTATACCTACTATTTCAAAGGTTGGGATAAGGAAATCTCTCCAGTAAATGGTAATATCACTTATACTGCCACATATGAAAAGAGCCGCTTCTACATGAGTGAAGGCGAGAATGGCTGGACAGTTACTGGTTTAGTCGAATTAGACTATAACGGTGAATTAGAAGTGGAAGAAACTCTCTTAAATAAACCAGTTATCGCTATCGCGGCTAATGCTTTTAATGGCGCTAATAATGTTATGACATTAACTCTTCCAGATAGCATTAAATCAATCGGTAATAATGCCTTTGCAAACATGAATTTAATGGTTTCATTTACTGCGAATAACAATGAAGGTAATTTAATCAATATTGGTTGGGACCTCTTCTTAGGTTGTTCTTCTTTAGTCAATCTTGCTATTCCATTATATGGTCATATTGGAACATTATTTGGTAGCACTGAATTTACTGGTGCTTCCGCTGTTACATCTGGTGGTGAAACATACTATATTCCAAATACCTTAAAGACCTTCAAAGATACAGGTGGCATCCTTTCAAGTAAAGCTTTTGAAGGCACAGCATTGACCACAATTGAGATTACTGATCAAGTCTTATATATGAATGAAGAAGCTTTAGCAGGTGCTAACTCTTTAGTCAATTTAACAATTCCATATGTTGGTAATGATAAAGATGCCACAGAACCATCATTCAATACCTTATTTGGTGTGCTCTTCTCCAAGGCAACATATGGTAATACCATCACCTACGGTGCTCATCAACAATACGATGCCAGTCATTATACTTATTACTACATCCCAAAATCACTAAAGAATGTAACCGTCGATGGTGGTACTTTCTTAGGATATGAATTCTCTGATTGTAATGAGTTAGAAAAGATTACATTAAATGGTGTCACTAACCTTGCGAATAGATCATTCTATCATTGCTCCGCTAATGTCATCATGAATGAAGGACTTCAAACCATTGGCGACCATGCTTTCTATTATTCAGATATGGCAGGCGCCTTAGTGATTCCTGATTCAGTCACAAGTATTGGTGAATTTGCTTTCATTGATGCGCAAAAAATAACATCCTTTGTAGTGGGCGCAAATGTTGAAACACTTGGTAAATCAGCTTTCTCCAGCTGTAAGGCCGCTAAATCAATTACCTTCAAAGGTAATAAGATTACTGAAATACAATCAATGACTTTCAATCACTGTGATGCATTAGAGGCCATCGTGGTCCCTGAAGGTGTAACAAAGATTAATGGTAACGCTTTTGACTATTGTGGATCATTAGCAAGCGTAAGCTTACCATCCACATTAGTGAGCTTAAAAGCGGCCTCTATCTTCTCACATAATGATGTCTTAACCGCGATTAACTATAACGGCACTAAAGCGATGTGGAATGCGATTGAAAAATCATCTAACTGGTATAGTTCATCACAATGTCCAAACTTAAAAACCATCCATTGTACTGATGGTGATATCACTCTCTAGTGATTCACATCTATAAATAAAAGAAAGGTCACGCAAGTGACTTTTTCTTTGTAATGATGTATTCTTTTTCTATGAGCAAAATGTCATCGTTATTTAAAACGAGAAAGAAAAAGATTTATTGTCTTAATGACGATCTCTTTTATCAGGCGATGAAAGAGAACTGTCTATATCACTATAAGCATAATAAACAATATAAAGCGCTATTAGATAAGATGGGTTTTAATCCTATAACTGATTTAAATAGTTATGATGATTTAGCCAATATCCCATTCTTACCAACTTTATATTTTAAACATCATAATTTGTTGACTCTTAAGAATAACCGTTACTGGGTTAAAGCCACTTCTAGTGGTACATCTGGTAAGAATGTCTCTTTAGTGGGCCTCACATTTACTGACTTATTAAGAGGTTGGGATATGGTGAGAAGAGTGTTTTCTTATCATCATCTATGGTCAATAAGACCACATCGCTATATAGTGTTTGGCTATGAACCACATAAAGGTAATGATAAAGCAATAGCGAAGACCGCGCATGGGTTTACTTTCTTATCTCCTGCCTTAAGTAAGGACTACGCTATTAGGTGGACTAAAGAAGGCTATAAAGTAGATCTTGATAATTTAGAAAAGAAATTAATTAAATACTCTAAAGGCAAAACACCGATTAGGACGCTTGGTTTTCCTGCTTATACATATTTCCTTCTAGAACAGATGAAAAATAAAGGAATCAGGCTAAAAATGCCCAAAGGTTCGATTATATCCCTAGGGGGAGGATGGAAATCATTCTATAAAGAGAAAGTTGATAAACAAGTCTTCTATGATTTAGTTAATGAAATATTAGGAATCGATGATAAACACGTCTTTGAATTCTTTGGCGCGGTGGAACATCCAATCCTCTATACAGATTGTCGCTATCATCATTTCCATATCCCTAACTATGCGAGAATCATCATTAGAGATGTTGAAACACTTAAACCACTTAAACCAGGTCAAGTTGGTTTAATTAATTTATTAACACCTATGAGTATAGGCACTCCTATCTTATCTATCATGACTGATGACTTAGGTATCTTGCATGAAGAAAGTTGTCCGTGTGGGGAAAAGTCGATGTATCTAGAAATATTAGGCAGAAGTGGTATTGAAGATATTAAGACCTGCGCTGCCGGCGCGGAAGAACTCTTAAAAGGAGATAAAGTATGATTCTATATAAAGGTAATATCTATCCTAATGATAAACAAAATGAACTTATCTCTAGCCTAAAAGAAGATATGCTTTTGACTTTGCAGAATAATGGAACATTATCTTATCAAACTGTCATAAGCGCTTGTGATAAGTTATATCAAAGAGTGATGAATCATGAATTTGATGATGTTGCTTTACCTTTATTAAAAGCCCTTAATATGCCTTATAGTGCACTAGAAAGATACGCGAACTGTTTCTCTAAGGAAGGATTATTAAAAAAGATTGATATCGAATTAGGGGAATTAAAGAATGGTGTACTCTCTTTAGATAATGATAATAACCGTTATTATGAACCATTAGGTATCTTATTCCATATTGCCGCGGGTAATGTTGATCTTCTTCCAGCCTATAGTGTCGTGGAAGGCCTACTAGTGGGTAATATCAATATCTTAAAACTCCCAACAGGAGATAATGGTTTATCAGTCTTATTACTAAAAGAACTCATTAAAGAAGAACCATTATTAAAAGATTATATTTACGTCTTTGACGTACCAAGCACAGAAGTAGACACTATTAAAGAGTTATCTAATCTCGCTGACGCCACAATAGTGTGGGGTGGGGATGAAGCCCAAAGGGCCGCTAGAGCATTTGTCGATATCCATTCATCCATCATCTCCTGGGGACATAAGATATCCTTTAGTTATGTCGATAATAGTGTGACCGATGAAGAGATAGAAGCCTTATGTAAATCCATATGCTTATCTAATCAATTATTCTGTTCATCATCTCAAGGCATCTATATGAATACAAATAGTAAAGAAGAACTACATAGCTTTGCTAAAAGAGTGTTACCAATATTCGCTAAAGTTAGTAAAGAGATGAATACATTGCCTCTAACTATGAAAGCTAAAAACTCCTTACTTATCTATAACGAGAAGTTAGAGGGAAATGCCCCTAATATTTATAACCAAGATGGAATATCCATCATAGTTAAAGATGATGATAAATTGGAGTTATCATATCTATTCCAAAACATCTGGATCAAAGCCTTAAAGAAAGAAGATATTATCAGAGTCTTAAAACCAAATAAGAATCTCTTACAAACAGTCTCTATTAATATAAATATTAAGGATAAAGAAGAAATAGTAAGAAATCTCGCAAAAGCGGGAGTCACAAGAATCACCCCATTAGGAGACAATTCTAGAATGTTACCAGGTGAAAGTCATGATGGTGAATATGCCTTGCGTAGATATATCCGAATAGTGGAGACAATAAAATAAGGAGAAGTGACCGAGACTTGATGAAAAAGAGCCATATCACACTCGTGGTCTTATGTGGGAAAAAATGAGAGAAAAGTAATAATTCTTGAATTATCGTAGTTTAGTAAAAATGCTGTCCCAACCGAGACAGCATTTTTTCTTATGTGCTTATTAATTAGCCCCAAATGATATCAATAGAAGTGATATAAATAGCGCCATCAGAACTTCTTAAACCGATATAGGAATAGTTATCAGTGAATTCATAAGTGAAGCTATTTCCATCAGCGGAAATAGTGCCCACTTTAGTGACTGAAGTACCATACATATCAGTGATATCGAATGCGGTTACAGAAGCATAGATTTCAACAACTCTTCCACTAATGGTATTGTTATCAAATGTAATAGTGATAGATTTGCATTTCAAATTATCATTACGAGCGATGATACCAGAGCTATTTTTCTTGGTTCTAATTTGGATACCGTGTTCAGAAGCACAGTATGCTTCGTAATAGGTGCCATCATCAGTGGTAACTGTATGTGTGTCATAAACAGTCTTACCATCTTCTAAACCAAAGAATTCTTGATTTAAGGTATGAGTGATAGAAGCACTCTTAACAATAACTTTAGCGGTACCAGTATAAACACCGTTATAAGTAATAGTTAATGTGACTTCAGTACCCGCTACTGCATCATCACTAGCGGTAATCACTCCATCATAAGGACCAACACTAATACCTGCATCAGCTGGATTAACGCTGTATTCGACTTCATATGATGATGAAGTAGCACCATATGGTAATAAAGCATATTGAGTTTGGATAGATTCTCCTGGCACAATAGTGTAAGTATCTTGTTCGAACATAATGCCAGTGACAACGTTTTCTTTAACGGTGAATGTGCAAGTTGCACTCATACCGTTTAAGCATGTGGCTGTAATAGTGGCTGTAGCGCCTTCTTCAGCGGTATTCTTAATACTCACAAAGCCGTTATCATTAACAGTGGCGACACTTTCGTTATCACTTGTCCAAATAATCTTATTAAAGGCATCTTCTGGATCAAAGACTGGTTGTAATTGATAACCAACGCCTTTAACGATATCTAATTCACTAATATTTAAAGCGAAGTCGCAAAGAATTGGTTTGTGTGTATCTGAGAAATAGATTTCTAAGCAGTTGCCGAAGTTGTAATAAATAAAGATTTCAATATAGACACAACCATTATCTAATGTATAGCAAGGAGTGTAGTATGTTTCTAAATCTTCTTTAAAGCCGTTGGCTTTTAAGACTTCAGCGTATGCGCTTGTTAAATCTTGATAATAATAGTCGCCTAAGAATAAGTAGTTATAGTCTTCATCAGATTCATCTTCTAGATAGTAATCAACACCAAACTTCATAAATGGTAAGCATTCATATAAGGTGCTTTCCATTAAGGCTTTTTCATCATCTGTCCAATCAGTGTTTTCGGTTAATTCGTCAACCATCACATCATGGAACTTATTAACGGCCACTAAGGTGTTAGAACTATTATCGAGCATGAAGGAGAAATATAAGCTATGAGCTTGATCATAAGCGGAACCAATATAATATGTATATTCTTCCCACATTTCATCTAAGCCAATTTCTTCTTGGACATTAACACCAAGGCCAGCGCCTTCTAAAGCAGTAGCGAAAGCGTTAATCTTATCACCTTCCATGATGAAGCGGAATGAATCAGGAGAGACTGTGCCGTCTTCATCTTCAGTATAAGGAATAATTAAGGCTGGATAGTTACCTTCACCCATAGATGGGATAGTAACATTTGTTTCGAAGAAACTATTAATTAAGGCACTTGGGAAAGTTTCCACAACGGTATAGCCTTCAAAGTTGACATAGTCAACATACCAATTAGTATCAACGCCAGAGACATCTAATTTACCAGCACCTTCAGCTCTACCAATTTCAAAATAGAATTGGTCACCTTCACTATAGAATGTTATAGAGACATCGCTACCAAATTCATCGTTACCATACATATAACCGACTTCTTCCACAGGGTAGAGGTAATCGTCATTCATAGAGACTAATGTGGTTTCGTTATTACATAAAGTAACAAGCTCACTTTCAATTGCATCACCACCCACTAAAGCGGTCGCAGCAACACGATATTCCTCATAAGCGTAATAGTAATAGACAAAATAATCTAAGCTATATTTGTTAAGTGATGGCACTTTAAAATTTAAACCATCAGTGAATTTAGCAATCACCGCATCTAAAGAAGTATCATCAGGAATGACACTGCTACTAGAAGATGAACTACTAGAACTTGAAATAGGATTTGATGAAGTAGTGGATGAACTACTACTTGTGTTATATGCGCTAGAAGAACTACTTACTGTACTACTAGATGAGTTACTAGAAGTAGAATCCGCACTTGTTACTTCGCTAGATGAACTGGAAGTAACTGTTGGTTGCTCACTAGATGTATTAGAAGATGTATCGCTCTTACCACCTTGAATATCACAAGCGGCTAAAGAGATACTGGCTAATAAAACTAATGACTTTAATATATGTTTTTTCATTGGTTTACCCTCCAAGAAAATGATTATATAAATATTTATAGGATAAATAAAGAATAAAAAGCATAAAAAAACTGTCCCATTTCTGGAACAGTTTAGTTTGCTCTTTAATATTAGAGTTTACGGTTGTAGTATTCGACGATTTGTGATTCTGTGATATCTTGTGGTAATTCTTTACGTTCGACTTCACGGACATATTTACCAGATAACTTTTCAGCATCCACTTCAACCCAGCCCACTTTAGTGCCTAAGGTTTCGAGGGATTCTTTAATCACTTTGAGGTCTTTACTATTTTCTCTCACGCTCACGACATCACCAACTGTTAATAAAGCTGATGGGATGTCTAACTTTTTGCCGTTAACTTCGATGTGGCCGTGGTTGACTAATTGTCTAGCGCCTCTTCTAGTTCTAGCAAAACCCATTCTATAAACTAAGTTATCTAAACGGGATTCGAGTAATTTCATGAAAGCAACACCAGTAACTTCTTTACTTGCTAAAGCAAGCATGAATAAACGTCTGAATTGTCTTTCGTTAACACCGTACATTTGTCTTAATTTTTGTTTTTCAATTAATTGTTTGCCGTATTCAGAATTCTTTTTACGACGGGTGTTACCATGTTGGCCTGGGCCATAAGGACGTTTTGCTAATTCTTTGTTAGTTTCTAATGTGGAAAAACCTAAACGACGAGATCTTTTCCAATCTGATCCTGTGTATCTCATGATCTATCCTTCCTTTCCTTTATTTTTCTTTCGCAAAATAATGAATAGGTGTGAATTCCTTATCCCGGATGTTTGATTATACGTTTCACCTTAGAGCTTTGGTTACTTCGTCACAGCCGTATCAAACGTCGGTCGGATTGTATTCACATGCTGCATTACATGCAGTTAATAATATATAGAAATCTGTTAAATCAGTCAACCAAAAAATTATATTTTTAATCCACCAATAAAAAAGACCTGCTTATAAAGCAAGTCGTGTGGCAAATAGTTTAATAGTCTAAATATAACTCCTACATGAAGTAAAGTAGAGCGATTTGAGCGGAACTGCTACTGCTAGATCCAAAAGATGGATTTGATATATAAACGACAAGTGCCGCAATTAAAAAAATCGTGATTGCAAGAAGGAACAATATAGAAATTGGACCAGTAATCACAAGAGGAATTACATTTCTCTTTGGCCACTTATTCTTAGCGCCCTTTATTAAATTGATAATGGCGATGATTAAGCATGGAATGAAAATAAAAAGGATTGCTAAAACGATGAGTGCTAATGCAATCCAGACTAGTACACCAAAGATGCCGATGAGAATTGTAACAAAAAATGCTCCAATAAACGCCATGACAATACTCTACATTTTTTATGAATTAATCGCAATTGTTTTAAAACATCATATCAATGAGATAAGAAGCTTCACAAACGATTATGATTGTTATGATTATCGAAATAACGATAAATGGTGCAAGCAATCCTCTTTTCCATTTATTCTTAATGCATTTTATTAACAAAATGATGAATACTGCTACTGCAGGAATAAGCAAAAGTCCCGTAAAAATCATTATTAAGTTACCTAGTGCAGTTCCAAGTCCTGACATCATAAGCTTTATTCCACCTTTCTATAGATTCATAGCCATCAAAGCAATAGCGGCTTCGCTTGAAGATGGATTAGAAGCTGGAGAACCAATTGAGAAGGAGTCAAATGTACCCATGAAACAAACAATAATAATGATTAAAGCAATGGTGAAAATAATCCCAGAGATAATTGCGCCCACTATATTCTTTGTAGGCCATTTATTATTCGCGCCGTTTTTCATGTTATTAATAAACACAATTAAAGAAATAATTACTGCTCCAAGCAGAAGTGCACCGATGATGATAATGAATGGATATAACAAGTATAAGAGAAATACGGCTCCCATAATATTGTTCCTTTCTTTAGTGGTTAAGTAGGTTATAAATCTATAACACTAGAGAGACCATTAATTATCGATATCAATCGTGGCTTTTGCCTCTCGCTTATTAGACACATTAAATATAGAAAACTGCTAAAGAAAATGCAAAATTATGTTAGTGTTTTTTGTCTCACTATCTTTAATAAATAGAATATTTCTTAAAAATACTTTTAACTCAAGGGTGAAATTCGTTAGAATAATAGTGTGGCTAAAGCCATATGTTTTATTAGTCAATTATCAAGGAGGCTTCCTTTATGTATATACTTCTTTCTAGTGGTGAACGAGTAGCAGTTATTGTCGCTGCCATTGGTGGCTCTATAGTGCTCGGTGTTTTACTCTTCCTTCTTTATCACTTTGTTATTTCCAGAAATAGAATCAAACACCAAGTTCGTGAATTACAAAAGAAATACTCCTATCTTGATGCTCTTTTAATTGGTCAAGACTCCCAATACATCCATCGTTTAGAAATCATTTCTAGAACAAACTTACTTTATGTTGATAAGCATGAAAAGTTCTCTCGTAGATTTAAAGAAATCTATGAAAACGATGATAAGTTCGCGGAATCCATGCTCAAACAATTAAACGCTCTTATTAATAATAAGCAGTTCAAAAATATTAAAACTGTTATCGGTGACACCAAGAAAGCGATGAAAGTCTTCGAAGATAAAGTTAACGCATTAGATAATGACTTATATACACTTATTAAGCCAGAAGAAGATTCTCGTCAATCCATTCTTAAACTCAAAGAAAGTTATAGACGTGTTAAACAAACATTCTATGCGAATAGCTCTGACTTAGATTTAGTCAGCTCCTCTATTAACCAAGTATTTGATAAGCTCGATCAAATGTTCGTGGAATTTGAAACACATATCGAAAGTGCGGAATATGATGATGCTCAAAGTTTATTACCAACAATCACTAAAGTGGTGTCTGCTTTAGAAAGCGCTTTAAGCCAATTACCAAATCTCTGTATCTTAGTGAATACAGTGATCCCAGAAAAAATCGAAGATTTAAAGAAAGACTATGAAGCATTAGAAGCACAAGGTCTACCATTATATAACCTTGCTTTCCAAACTAAGTTAGGTGAATGGAACAATGATTTAAATATCATTCGCACTCGTTTAACTAAGTTACAAATTGGTAATATCATGGAATCTTTGGATGCACTTCAAAGTGAAATTGAAGAGATGAGAGAACTCTTAAACAACGAACAAAGCGATAAGAACTTCTTTGAAACACATAATGAAGAAATTTATCAAAATGTCGTCGATTTAGAAAAATCATTCTTAAAGATCTGCTCTCTTTTACCAGGTCTTTACCGCACATATGTAGTGACAGATGAGCGTAAAGAAAAGGTCGAAGCATTAAAGCAAACTATGAACTCCCTAGGTACCACTAAACAGTCCTTAGATAACTATGTTCATAGTTCCTTAAAACAACCTTTCTCTACCTTAAAAGGTAAACTTGATGAGTTAAATAACCAATATGCTACCGCTAAAGAAGGTATGGAAGAATTCAAACAATACATCGAATTCTTAAAGACCAGTAGTGAAGAAGCCTACACTTTAGTGTTTGTTTATTATTATCGACTCAAACAAGAAGAAAGCTTACTTAGAGAAATCGCTATTCCAGAATTCTCTGAACCATATAAAGTGCGTATTGAGGATTGCTACGACTTATTAAACGAAATCGATAAAGCCATTAAAGTCCAACCAATCGCTGTTGATGAAATCAACGAAAAGGTCGCTAGCTTAAAAGGTAACGCCAATGCCTTATTCGATGAAATCGAAAACAAGTTTAGAGAAATGCAACTTGCCGAATCAGCGGTTGTCTACGCTAATAGAGATAGAAATCATCAAGATGATGTCCATCAACAATTAAGTGCTCTTGAACAAGAATTCTATCAAGGCGAATTCGTTAAAGTTTATCACGAAGCCAACGCTATCTTTAAGCGTATGCACGTAGAGGATACAGGTACCGCTAATGACTAATGTTATCTACTTAGATAATGCTGCCACAACTAAAGTTGATCCTGAAGTATTAAACTCTTACAATCAAATTACACTTAAATATTTCGCAAATCCGAGCAGCATCCATTCTCTTGGTCAAGAATCTTCACGTCTATTAGATAAAAGTCGTGAACAAATTTTAAATGTTCTCAAACTCACTCATCACGAGGTGATCTTTACTAGTGGCGCTACAGAGGCTAATAACCTCGCTATAAAAGGATACTGCTTTGCGAATCGTAACCGTGGTAAACACATTATCACAAGCGCAACTGAGCATCCTTCAGTTTTAAACACGGTTTTAGAGATGCAAGATTTCGGCTTTGAAGTCACTGTTCTTCCAGTTAATAAAGAAGGGCAAATAGAGGTTAATTCTTTAAAGGCAGCAATTAGAGAAGATACAATCCTAGTTTCTCTTATGATGGTCAATAATGAAGTCGGGGCCATTAATCCAATTAAAGAAGTTGGCGAATACCTTAAGAAATTCCCTAAAATTGCCTTCCATGTTGATATGGTTCAAGCCATTGGTAAATTACCATTGGATTTCAATAATATCGATATGTTCTCTATCGCTGGTCATAAGATACATGGCTTATTAGGTTCAGGTTTATTAATTAAAGAAAAGAAAATCATCCTAAAAGCGGTGAACCAAGGCGGGGGGCAAGAAAACAATTTAAGAAGCGGCACTAACACCTTAGCCCTTTCTGCTTCCTTAGCGAAAGCCCTTAGACTTTCGATTGAAGGTGAGACTACTAACTTTAACAAAGTTAAAGCCTTAAGTGAAAGGTTGTTATGCTATCTAAAAGATAACAAAGATAAATATCTTATTAATTCATATAATGAAGATAATCCATATATCGTTAACTTCTCTCTACTTCATCATAAAGCCAGTGTCGTAGTAGAAGCCTTATCTAATCGCGGTATTATGGTTTCCTCATTAAGCGCATGCCACGCGAAGAATGAAGACTATAGTAAAGTCGTCTATGCGATGTATCAAGATTTAAATCTTGCCCATAATACGATTCGTATATCTTTTGATAAAGATAACACCCTTGAAGAAGTAGAGGCACTAATTAAAAACTTAGAAGAAATCCTTAAGGAGATTAAACAATGATCACTTATGACCATATTATGATTCGCTTTGGTGAACTATCCACTAAAGGTAAAAACAAAAAAGACTTTATCCGCACCCTCGCGGATAATGTTAAAAACGCTCTTAAGGATTGGCCAAGCTTGTCATTTGAAACTAGATATGACCATATCTATGTCGGTTTAAATGGTTTAGACTATCATCCAATTATTGAACGTTTACAAGATGTATCTGGTATCCATGCTTTATCTTTAGTCTATAGATGTTCTAAAGAAATCGAAGATATGAAACAGTCCACTTTAAACCTAATTAAAGAGGAAGAAGGTAAAACCTTTAAAGTTAAAGTCAAAAGAGGCGATAAAACATATCCCCTCATCTCTGATGAAATCACTAGAATCGTGGCTAGTCATATCTTAAGAAATACCGAACACTTAAAAGTGGATGTCCATAATCCTGATATCCTTCTTTCTATCGAAGTTAGACAAGAAGCTGCCTATATCTTCTGTAAGACATATCTAGGAGCGGGTGGCTACCCATTAGGCGTAGGCGGTAAAACTATGCATATGTTAAGTGGTGGTATTGATTCACCAGTCGCGGCATATTTAATGATGAAAAGAGGCGTCAGCATTGAATGTATCCATTTTGCTTCTCCTCCATATACCCAAATGGGTGTTATCTATAAGTTAGAAGACTTATTAAAAGTCTTAACTAGATATCAACCTCGTATTAGATTGCATATTGTTCCATTCACTAAGATTCAAGAAGCGATCTATGATAACGCTCCTGAAAGCTACTGTATTACTCTTATGAGACGTATGATGTTTAGACTTGCGGATGCTTTATCTAAACGTAGAAAATGTCCAGTCATCAGTAGTGGCGAATCTATTGGTCAAGTCGCCAGTCAAACACTTCAATCAATGCACGTTATTAACGCGGTCACTAATACACCAGTTATTCGTCCACTTGCGACCACTGATAAGTTAGAAATCATTAAGATTAGTAAAAAGATTGGAACATATGATATCTCCATTAGACCATATGAAGATTGTTGTACAATCTTTACACCAAAGGCTCCTAAGACAATGCCTCATCAAGATGAAGTCGAAGAATTTGAAAAGAAATTTGACTATGAATCAATGATCAGAGATGCGATTAATAATGTCGAAGTCAAGATTATTACAAGCGAAACACAAGATAACGATCTCTTATAAAAATAGCGAGCAATGAATGCTCGCTTTTAATTTTAATGTGTGATCCAGAATCGTGGCCAATTTTGATAGCACATGACAAAAGAGATGACTAGTATGGCGCCTAATAAGACTGCTGATGCAGCTATTGCTGCGCTAGTAATAGCCATTTCTCTTTCTTCTTTGTAACGGATACGCTTAACGCTGCGTACAATACCGACAGCGGCAAATGGCATATATATTGGAAAAATACAAAACCACATTAAGAAAGGTGAGTTCCAATACCAATTTATATCCTCTGGATCCATGCTTCTAACAACCATGGAAAGTAAGAACAAGATAACGACAATAACTAAAGCAATAATGCCAAATACTAATGGTGGAAATTTGCGTTTCATATGCATTACCTCACACTTTCACTATATTAATTAAGGAATAAATAAGACAATAAAAAGTCGATAAATACTTAACATATATATTCTCGCTGTAACATCTTGTTACCTTTCTTGTTTACATTTTTTAAAGAGACTATACTAGAGTTAGTTATGAATTTCTTTAAGAAAAACGCTGCTAACTTAATTACATTAATCCGTATCTTTGGTGCAATTGCTTTGGTTGCATTAGAACCGCTTTCTGTGCCATTTTTTATCGTTTATGGTGTGTGTGGCTTATCTGACGCTTTTGATGGCTTAGTGGCCCGTAAATTAGGGGTACAATCTAGCTTTGGTTCAGCGCTAGATAGTTTATCTGATTTATTATTCTATGGCGTGATGGCGGCTAAGCTATTCCCAACATTCCAAAGATTACTTTTACCATATCAATGGGCGATTATTGGTACACCAACCGCATTACACTTTATCGCTTATATTATATGTGCGATTAAATTCAATAGGTTTAGCGCGATTCATACATACGCTAATAAAGCCTTAGGCTTATTAGTCTATGCCTTCCCATTCTTCTTTATAGGAGAGATTCCATTATTATGGACTATCTATATGATCGTGGGTGGAACAATTGCCTTATATAGTGGCGTAGAAATCAATCTTATCCATATCATCGCTAAAAAGTATGACACGAGAAATAAATCAGTCTTCTTTATAAGAAGAAACGAGAATAATCCCATAGAAGAAGATAAATAATATGTTTTTAAAAGAAGAAGACTTTCATGAACATGTTTTATATTTAAGAAAGCACGCGAAAGAGCTTTGGCTTTCTTATTTAAATAGTGGGGCCATGAATAGTTTTAAAACATTCAAACCCACAATGATTCGCTATTCTAGAATCAGTATGAAATATCATTATTCTGATTTAGGATATTATGCTCATTCTTTGGATTATTTAGATGGTATTAAAAAAGTAGATAATCTATTAGAGAATAAACCAAAACATGGTTCATATTTTACTTACTTATTTGAAAACGATTCCCTTAGATACGTATATGAAAATAATGGTGAAATAGATTTATTTGGCGATATCATTTACAAAGTAAATGGAAACTTTCGTTATTCTTTCTCTAGTCTTGATAATCGCCTAAATTACATCGTGGAAGTTTCTGATTGTGTTTCCTATCTAGAAAGAATAACAATTGAATCAAACGCGGAAATGATTTCAAGTATCATTTATTCAAAAGAAAACAATAAATATTATCGACTAGAATGTCACATTCTTTATGACTTATTAGAGGAAATAACCTTTGATGAAAAGATGAATATGTATTCAGTAAAAAGCATACATAAGTTTTTACGAAGTGATGCTGAAATAAAGCAAAGTAAGAAAGAATCAAAAATAGATATTTCAGATGAATATATTGCTTTATTAAAGCAAGCGGGATTTAAAGAATATAAATAAAAGGACGATATTACTCGTCCTTTTATCAAACCTTAATTATTAATTAGGCCTTTTTAGCAGTTTTCACTAAATCAGCGAAAGCTTTTGGATCATTGATCGCTAATTCAGATAACATCTTACGGTTGATGTTGATGTTGGCTTGTTTTAAACCGAACATGAATTTGCTATAAGAGATATCGTTTAATCTGCAAGCAGCGTTGATACGTCTGATCCATAATTTACGGAAATCTCTCTTGCGGTCTTTACGAGAGATGTACGCATAGCGTAAGCTGTGCATAACTTGTTCTTTCGCAGTTTTGAATAATAAGTGTTTGCTACCGAAATAACCAGAGGCTCTTTTTAATACTCTTTTACGACGGGCGTGTGTGACTGTGCCACCTTTAACTCTTGCCATATTCTAGTGTCCTCCTTATTTAACGATGAGAAACTTAATTCTCTTGTAGTCGGTCTTGTGTAAGACAGCGGACTTCATTAAGTGTCTCTTTTGTTTTGTGGTTTTGTGTGGGGCTAAATGTGAAACATAGGCGTGATGTCTAACGACTTTGCCTGTGCCGGTAACTTTAATTCTTTTCATTAAAGCTCTTTTGCTTTTCATTTTTGGCATAATACTTTCCTCCTACTTCTTCTTTGGGGCGAGTATTGCGTACATCCAGCGACCTTCCATCGCAGATGGCTTTTCAATATTCGCGTAATCACTTAATAGAGCGATAAACTTATCCATGACTTCTTGGCCGACTTCGATGTGAGTCATTTGACGGCCACGGAAACGTACGCCTACTTTAACTTTGTTACCCGCTTCTAAGAATTTTTGTGCGGCTCTGGCTTTAGTGTCCATATCATGACCACCAATTTGTGGTGTTAATTGGACTTCCTTGATTTCTACAGTATGTTGTTTCTTTTTAGCTTCTTTAGCTTTCTTTTGTTGCTCGAAGCGATATTTGCTGTAATTAATGATCTTGCAAACTGGAGGTTTGGCCGCTGGCGCAACACATAATAAGTCCAAATCATATTCATTGGCTTTAAATTGTGCTTCGCGAGAAGACATTGTTCCGAGTTGCTCACCATTAGGTCCGATTAAAAGGACTTCTGGAAAACGAACGTTTTCATTTACTAAATCTTTGTTTTGATTATTGCCAGGTTTTTTGTTATTGGCGTAGCGATTGTCGATGATAAGTATCACTCTCCTTTTTGATTTAAAAAACGGATGCGTACAGCACCCGTTAACATTCTTAGCCCATAAGAAGTAGCGTTAGCCAACTAACTTTTGTCAGTCTGGCGAGAAGCGGGTGCCTCTGCTTTCTACGTTTTTGCGTTAAGATATTATCATTATTAATATAATGTGTCAATTATTTATTTAGAGTTTTACCAAATGGTAGGCACATCATTTACATAGTGCCAATAAGAACCAGTGCCTGTTGGTATAGTTTCACTATAGAAAGATAAAGTGGTTTCACTCACGTTATAAATGTATGGTGGTCTGGAAAGACTTTCAATATTGTTCCATTCTTCTTCTGTTCCCTTGTAGTAGATATTATTGAAGAAGCTTTCATATAAAGCTTGTAAGCCAAGATTAGTGACGCTATGAGGAATAACAATTGATTTTAAAGATGTACACCACATAAATGGTGAATGGCCAATATAGGTAATGCCTTCTTCTAATGTTACTGATTCAAGAACGCTACAATCTCTAAATGTTCCTTGATCAAGAGTGGAAACACTTCCAGGAATGGTAATCTCTTTTAAAGCGGTATCCCACGCAAAACAGTACATTCCAATTGAGGTGACACTATTTGGAATATTAATTGATTCTAAATGTTTGGAACTAGAAAAAGCATTTTTACCAATAGAAGTAATGTTGTTTGGAACTTCGTATGATACTAAACGATCACAGCTATTGAACGCATAGTCACCAATAGTGGTAACGCTACTTGGAAAAGTAAAAGCCTTTGCCCAGTTTGATGGGAATTTCATCAGTGTAGTTTTTTCTTTGTTGAAAAGGACACCATCAATAGAACAATACACAGTATTGTTTGTATCTACATTAATTGCTTCTAATGATGAACAATTGATAAAAGCGGAAGAATCTAAAGTAGTCACACTTTCTGGAATAGTGACACTCTTTAAAGATTTATTGCCATTAAAAGCGCTAACGGCAATTTCTTTAACAGTATTTGGTATTGTAACCGCATTGAAATCACAACTTCTAAAGGCAAATTCGCCAATGCGAGTAACCCCTTCAGGAATGTTAACTGATTTCAATTTTGAACATCCTTCAAACATATAGTCACCAATCACAGTAATATATTTACTTAGCTTTGCGCTTTCTAAAGAAAGACAGTCCAAAAATGAACAGTCTCCTAAGAAGGTGACGGTATCAGGAATAACGATTGATTTTAATTTCTCACATCTATGAAAAGCATAATAACTAATTATTGTTAAACCTTCATTCAAGGTGACTGATTCTAAATTTTCACATAACGCAAAGGCTTCAGATTCTATTTCTCTAATAGAACTTGGAATGACCACTGATTTTAATGATTTACAAAACTGAAAAGCTTGCATATTAATACCGACTACAGGTTTTCCATTATATGTACTTGGGATGACTAAATTACCAGAGATATCTGTAGATTTAGCGCCATCAAGCCAATAGCTATCAGTAGTAGAGTTATATGTAAAGTTCAACTCTCTAAGAGAATCAATCTCATGAACAGGTACACTAGATGAACTAGATGACTCGCTAGAAGAACTGGATTCTATACTGGATGATATTGAACTATTATCGCTTGAAGAAATAGGCGTAGAAGAATTAGGAGTGGAACAACCTAATAAAGATGTCGCTAATAGACTAGCTTCAACTATCGCAAATGCAATAATACTTTTTTTCATAAAACACCTCTTAAAATTTAAAAATGTTCCGATTATCTCTAATTTATCACATTATGTGTGCAAGATAAAAGTGGAATAAAAAGCCTACCATATAGGTAGGCAGTTTAGTTAATGATTCTTATTTGTTTTCAGTATTGAGTAATGCTTTATTTTTGATTTCATCATCAATGAGTTTTAAGAATTCATCAATGCTGACAGTGATTTGTTCTTGAACACCGAATCTTCTATAAGTCACTGTTCTATCATCACGTTCATGATCACCAAGAACAAGAGTGTATGGAATCTTCTTCATTTGTGAACTTCTCATTCTATAACCAAGCTTGTCATTAGAATCATCGAGAGTCACTCTAAGACCATGTTCTTTGAACTTCGCTAATAATTCGTTAGCGTATTCTAAATGGTAATCATTGTTAACTGGTAATAGGTTAACTTGAACTGGGGCTAACCATGTTGGGAAAGCACCTTTTGTTTCTTCGATTAAGAAGGCGATGAAACGATCTAAAGAACCTAAGATCGCTCTATGAACAACAACTGGTCTAGCTTTCTCACCTTTTTCATCAATATAGGTAAGTTCAAATCTTTCTGGTAATTGATAGTCTAATTGAATAGTGGATAATGTGACATCATGACCAATAGCGCTTTTAACTTGAACGTCAAGTTTAGGACCATAGAAAGCGGCTTCACCAATGGCTTCATAATATTCAACACCTAATTCTTTTAAAACTTCACGTAATTGGTTTTCACTCTTTTCCCAGAGCTCATCATTACCGAAATATTTTTCGGTATCGTTAGGATCTCTTAAGGATAAACGGAATGCATAGTTTTGGAAACCAAAGTCATGATAGACATCAAGAATGAGCTTTGTAACTTCTTTGAAGACATCACCGATTTGAGATGGCATACAGAAGATGTGGGAGTCGTTTTGATAGAACGCTCTTGTTCTTTCAATACCAGTTAATGCACCAGAGGCTTCAAAACGGAAGTCAGCTGCGATTTCCGCAATCTTTAATGGTAATTCACGATAAGAGTGCAAAGCACTTCTATACATGACCATGTGATGTGGGCAGTTCATTGGTCTTAGGACATATGATTCATTATCAACATCCATCTTTGGGAACATATCCTTTTGGTAGTGGGCCCAGTGGCCAGATGTCTTATATAATTCAACGTTGCCTAAACATGGAGTTAAGACGTGTTTATAGCCTAAGGCTATTTCTTTATCCATGATATAGTCACTTAATAAACGTCTCACTAAGAAACCATTTGGTAACCACATTGGTAAGCCTTTACCAACGAGGTCATCATACATGAAGATGCCTAATTGTTTGCCTAAGATACGGTGGTCTCTTCTCTTTCTTTCTTCAAGAACTTCGAGCCATTTATTTAAATCTTCCGCGGTATACCAAGAGGTACCATAGATTCTTGTTAATTGTTTATTTTTACTATTACCTCTCCAGTAGGCACCTGCTAAAGAAAGTAGTTTAAAATGTTTAATGAGTCCTGTGGACATAATATGTGGTCCACGGCAGAGATCTATAAAGTCACCTTGTTTGAATGTAGTGATGCTTTCATTAATCTCCTTGATTAATTCAACTTTGTAAGGATTGTTCTTAAAGAGTTCAAGAGCTTGCTCTTTAGAGAGTTCTTCACGAACAATTCTTAAATCTTTTCCTGCTAATTCTCTCATTTTCTTTTCAATAGCAGGAAGATCGTTTTCGGTAATTACATCTTCACCGAAATCGATATCGTAGTAGAAGCCATTTTCAATGGCAGGTCCAAAACCAAATAAGGCTTTTGGATAAAGTTCAGTAATAGCTTGCGCTAATAAGTGAGAAGTAGAATGGTTTAATACTTCTAATGCTTCTGCACTTGTTTTTTCCATTTCAATAATGGAACCATCATGTTGTTGTACTTTCATAATTTAATTCTTTCCCTCCGCAATACAATAGCGGGCTTATCCTTTGGCTTAATGCCTAATTTATTGCAACATATCGATTAAGTCCCTTAATCCATGTGTATGCCTATGTTTCATTTCAACGGCTTCGTCGATTGGGTAATCAACGATTTCGTTTTGTTTGATACCAACAATTCTACTTGTTGGTTCTTTATCACAAAGGAGTTCAACAGCTTTAGCACCGAATCTTGCGGCCAAGATTCTGTCGTGCGCGGTTGGAGAACCACCTCTTTGTAATCTACCAAGAACTTCAGTTCTTGTATCAAAGCCTGTTTCCTTAGCGATTTCACCCGCTAATTCGTTAATGTCTAATAAGTTTTCACTGACGATAATAATCGCGTGGCTCTTATTTTGGGCTTTCATTTTTCTTAATTTACGGAATAAGACTTCCTTCTTAAGTGGATGTTCGACACAGATGACACCTTCAGCACCTTCTGCTAAAGCAGCAAACATTGCCAAATCACCACAGTGACGACCCATAACTTCAATTAAGGAACAACGTTGGTGAGAGCCAGATGTATCTTTAAGTTTATCGACACAATCACAAATAGTGTTTAAAGCGGTGGCAAAGCCAATTGTTTCATCAGTGCTACCGACATCGTTATCAATTGTACCTGGAATACCAATACAGATTACGCCATGTTTAGATAAGGCTTGTAAGCCTCTAAAAGTGCCATCGCCACCGATACCAATTAAAGCATCGATTTCAAAGTCTCTAAGGTTATCCGCTGCTTTCTTACTCACAGCTTCTTCTTTGAATTCTGGAATACGGGCACTTCTAATAATTGTGCCGCCTCTATTAATGATATCTTGTGTGAAATCTTTATTAACTTGACGGATATCACCTTCGACTAATCCACGTAAGCCATCATAGACAACATACATTTCTTTGCCTTGGTATAAGCCTGCACGGATACAAGCGCGTAAACACGCATTCATACCTGGGGCATCACCGCCACTTGTTAAGATCGCAATTTTTCTAATCATGAGTCATTTCTCCTTAATAATAAAATTATTATTACGACTAACATTATATACTCAATTTTGCAAAAGTCTTTTCAAAAACTCTTTTTTCCACAAATTTTAATGTGGATAAGTTTTAAAAAAGTGTGATTTTTCAACTTATTTATATATTGATATATAAATGCTTATACACATGATGTGGATAAGTATGCGCCTAAAAATGTGCATATCTTTTTCATTTTACTTTTGCTTTTTCTATGTGTGATAATAGCGACACCAACATTGAAAGACTCCCTTATGAAAGTATTAGCTCACCAAGATTTTCTAGAAGTAAGATTAGCCTCTCTCATCGCGGATTATGACCGTGATACTTTGAGCAATCTTTACCAACCAATGATAGGCTTTGAAGCCTTATCTTTGTACATGACTCTTTGGAGTGAAGCTAATAACGAAAGAGTCTCACCGCTGTGCACACACGAGCAAGTATTCTTACGTATGAGAATGCCTGCTAGTGCGTTTGTTGATGCCAGAAGATATCTCGAAGCAGCGGGTCTACTTAAGACATTTGTCAGTGAAGGTGAAGATTTCAAAATCTACCATTACGAACTATATGCTCCTAAGTCCCCAAGCGGCTTCTTCGATGATACGTTACTATATGGCATGCTCATTAGAAGCATCGGTGAAAGTAATGCTTCTCGACTTAAGAAGATCTACTTACTGGACGCTAAACAAAACTACGGCACAGAAATCACCGCAAGTTTCGCAGAAGTCTTCCATCCACAACTTGATGATGAAGCCTTCGTCGAAGCGGCTGATAGCAAACAAGTAGTCAAAGGTCGCAATAGAGGCAAGATTAAAGGACAGTTCAATTATGAAGAGTTCTTTGCTTCCTTAAAGGAAATATCGCAGCTCAAAGAATCAGCCTTCAGAAAAGAAGAAATGAAGGAAGTCGAAAGACTTGCAACACTCAACGGTGTTAATGAAAAAGATGCAGCGAATCTTGTCAATCAAGTCTATGACTTGGAAAAGCCAAAAGGCCATAGAATTGACTTCGATAAATTAACGAAGATCATGCAAGAACAAAGTAACTACAAATACCGTTATAAAGGTAAGGATGTAGATGAAGGGCCAAACCTCAATACTGGTTCAAGTGATCTCGCTAAGAAGATCAATCTTATGGAAACAAAAGCGCCTAAGGATTATCTAGCTTACTTACAAGATGGTACAAAACCTGCAACTGCGGATATTAGATTAATCAATGATTTATCTAAGAACTACCATCTACCAAATCCAGTGATTAACGCAGTCGTGGATTACGTTCTCACAAAAGCGGATAACGTTCTCTCAAGAGCCTATGCTGAAAAAGTTGCAGCTTCCTTAGTGAGAGAAAACGCTAGAACCGCAGTGGATACAATGAACTATTTAAGAAAGATAGATAAGAAAACGCGCGGAAAGAAAGAAACAAAGAAAATGGTGCTCCCCGTGGAGAGCATTAAACCAAATAAAGAAAATACCACTGATAAGTCCAAGGCCAATGATGATGGTGACTGGGAATTAGAGTGGGACAGATTAATGGATGAATTAAACGGAGGTGATGACGGTGGAAAGGCTTAAAGTTGAAAATTTAAAAATCACAGCAGATGACTCCTTGTTGGATCAAATGAAAGAAGTGATTCACCAATGTCCAAAAGCAATCAAGTATTGTAAGAGTTTAGGAATGAGCGATGAAGATATTGATTCTAACGTAATCAAAATCTATGATTTTGCAAGAGACATCAATTACTGCTCAAATTGTCCTGGACTAAAACAGTGCAAGAAGGAAAATGCTTATTTAACAAGTAAAGTTACATTTAATAACGGTGTCGTGGAAACCCAGCTTATTCCATGTCCAACACTTCTAAAACGTGTCAGTTTTGAAAGACAGTTCCTCATTCAAGATTTCCCAAATGAATGGCTTGATGTTACAATGCCAGAACTTGATAGAACTAAAGGTAGAACAAAAGCTACTGTTGTTTATAACAAGTACATCAAGAATGAAGAAACTAACTGGATCTACTTAACTGGTGGTATGAGAAGTGGTAAGTCATATTACGCTGCAGCGATGGTTATCGACTTAGCAAAAAGAGAACTTAAAGGTAAAATTCCAATCTGCTTCATGAACGCTTCAAAACGTATTCTTGAATTAAGTGACTTAAACAAGAAAAACAATGAAGAATTCAAGAAAAAATTAGAACAATACTGCACAGTTCCAGTCTTGGTTATCGATGACTTTGGTCATGAATTCAAAAATGACTTCATTAGAGACGCAATCGTCAATGAAATCATCTCTTCACGTTATAACAAAAGACTCTTCACAGTCTTTACCAGTAATTTCACATTAGATGAAATCGAAGTACTCTATGAATGCAATTCAAAAGCCGGTGCGATTATGTCTAAACAAATCGTGAAGACAATTAGATCGATGTGCGGTCAAGAAGTGGATTTAGGCGACTTAGCAATTTATCAATAATTGCCTTAGTATCTTTTCTTAAAATAGATAAGGTATCGTTATTATTAACGATAAAGTCTAAATCTAACTTATGTTCTTCAAACAAATTATTTTCATCATTAATGCGCTTTAAAAAAGCGCTTTTTTCTTTATCTCTAAGATTGAGTCTTTCAATCTGAATTTTCTCGTCGATATCCACACCAATGATGACATCAAACATGTCTTGCATCTTGGCTTTGAAAAGAAGAGGAACTTCCGCCACAAGTAAAGGAGACTTAGAATTCTTAAATGTTGATTCGATTTCTTTCTTCACTAATGGATGGACAATCTTCTCTAACTTTTCTAAATCAGCGGGATGCTTTTGAATATGATCTCTAAGGTTATCAACGAACGATTTTTCACCCTTCACTTTAAGACGTTTATTGATGAGATTTTGGACATCTATTTTCTCATAAATTTTATGGACGATTTCATCAGAAGAAATAGTGCAATAACCACCCTTAGTAAACTCATCTAGAACAGTGGATTTACCTGAAGCAATCTTACCCACAATGGCGATTTTAATAGGCGCTCCAAGCTTGATTTGACACTTTGGACAATATGTGGTCCCACGGCCATTTACGGCAATAAATCGCATAAAAGCGTGACGTGAAACACACTTTTCACCTTTTCGGCCATACGCGAGGAGTTTTGTTTGGAATTCTCCTGAGATGTCTTTACCTGGGTGATAACTCTTGATTGTGGAGCCACCAGCTTTGATGGCTTCAGTGAGAATTCTCTTTGATTCTTTGATGATGGTTTCCCATTCGTCTTTGGTGATGAATTTCGCTGGAGTCAAAGGATGAATTTTGCTAGCGAAAAGAACTTCATCAACATAGATATTTCCTAAGCCAGTAATAAGAGTTTGAGTAAGTAAAGCGGTCTTAATAGGAAGACTCATTTTATTACATTGTTTGACTAAGTTAGAAACATCATCAACTTCAAAAGGCTCAGGTCCTAATTTAGCGATTTCTTTTTCTTTTAGATAATTCTTCTCGTTAGACATAATCATTCTGCCAAAAGATCTTGAATCGTCGTAGCAAAGCTTATGTCCGTTATCTAAATGGAAGACAACACGTGCATATTTAGTGTTTTCTTCACTTTCTAATAATTCAATATATTTACCTTCCATTCTTAAATGGGAGATTAGTACTTTATCATTACTTAAATGGATAAGTAAGAATTTACCACGTCTAGTAATATTTAAAAATGTTTCATTCTTAAAGAATGAAATAAACTCTTTATCAAGACCGTTAACGATTGATTTTCTTAAAACTTCAATAGAAAGGATTTTACGATCTTTAATAATCGGTAATAAGACCTTTTTAACTGTTTCTACTTCTGGTAATTCTGGCATAACTATCAACCTATTTCGCGGAATACCAATCCCTACCGAAACCGCCATCAACTTCTAATGGCACATCGATAAGTAAGGCATTCTCCATAATATCCTTAATTAATTTATAAGCAGTTTCTTTTTCCTTCTTAGGAACTCTAAAGATAAGTTCGTCATGGATTTGACAAATCATACGAGTTTCTAACTTATTATCAAGCAAAGCTTGATGGACTTTATTCATTGCATACTTAATCAAGTCCGCAGCCGTACCTTGAACGGGAGCATTCATAGCCGCTCTTTTTGCGGATTCTCTAACGTTATAATTCGCATCATGTAATTCTCTTAAGTATCTACGCCTTCCTAATAAAGTGGAGACATATCCATCTCTAGTAGCGTCTGCTACGATACGTTGGAAGAAAGTAGCAACTTCTGGATAAGAACTATAGAAAGAATTAATGATTTCTCTAGCTTCTTTAGGACCGATTTCAAGTTGCTCTGCTAAGCCCCAATCAGAGATACCATATACCACCCCAAAGTTAACGGTTTTAGCCTTTCTTCTTTGTAATGGAGTTGGTTCTCCTTGAAGGTTAAATATTTTCTTAGCAGTTGCGCTATGAATATCTTCATGAGAGAGGAAGACATCTTTTAAGCCTTGGCAGTTACTTAAAGTAGCCAAAACTCTTAGTTCGATTTGTGAATAGTCAAGGGATAAAATCTCATAGTTTTCATCTGGATAATAGAAGGCTTTTCTAATGAGTTTGCCTTCTTCATCTCTAACGGATATATTTTGTAAATTTGGTTCAGAAGAAGATAATCTTCCAGTAGTGGTCAATGCCTGATTAAACTTCGCATAGATCTTGCCGTCTGGATAAATATGCTTCTTTAAACCCTCAACGTAAGTAGTGATTAATTTGAAATATTTACGATATTCTAAAATCTTATTTACGATAGGGTGTTCGTCCGCAATTTCTTTTAAAGAATCAACAGAAGTGGATAACTTCTTATTAGCGTATAACCCTAATTTATTGAATAAGATTTCACCAATTTGTTTAGGGGAGGCAATGTTAAATTTCTCACCCGCTAAAGCGTAGATTTCTTCTTCTAACTCTTTAGCTTTCTTTTTATATTCATCACCAAATTCATCCAATACTTTAGCATCTAATGGGAATCCTTCGATTTCCATATCTGCGAGGGTATCGATAAGTGGTGTTTCTAATTCGTTATATAGTTTTAAGGAACCTTTTTCCTCTAATTCCTTGATGATTCTTTCATATAATTTCCAGCTAAAGAAAGCAATCCTTGCGGTCTTTTTAGGATCTTCATTTGTGAAAAGAGACAAAGTCTCTCCGCTAGAAGAAATATCGATTCCATAAATGCGCATAGCAATTTCGATATCGTTTTGATTTAAGGAACTGTCAACCAAATATGAAGCAACTAACAAATCAAAGAAAAGACCATTAATCTCAATGCCATTCTTAGCCAATGCGACCTTTATGGCTTTATAGTCAGAACAATACTTTTTAATATCGGGGTTTTTGAGTAATTCTAAAGCATATTTGTCTTTCTTCAAATCATCTAAACCGATGTAATAATTACCTGATTCAATAGCAATCGCAAGGCCATATAAAGAACCGATTGAATAATTGTCGTCTGCATAATCTAAAGCAAGGCCAACTTCTTTTGGAGAACCGATTTCTTTGAACGAAGAAACGGTTGTAACATTTATTTCGGTTTCTTCTAGATTAACCCTTTTCCATTTTTGGTTAATCTTGGACATAAACTGTTTAAGTTCATATTTTTGGCAGTATTCACTGATTGAAGAAAAATCATAGCCACGATAAATAATGTCACTCATGCCGAATGGAAGCGGAACATCAGTTATAATAATGGCTAAATCTCTTGATAATCTACCTGTTTCTTGGTCGGCAATAATAGCCTCACCAAGCTTACCTTTAATCTCACTCGCATGAGCAATAATATTATCAAAACTACCATATTCTTGGATTAATTTAACCGCGGTTTTTTCACCTACACCTTTAATACCTGGTAGGTTATCACTCGCGTCACCTCTAAGGCCTTTATAATCAATGATTTGAAGTGGTTCAAAACCGTACGTTTCTTTAACAACTTCAGGAGTCATCGCTACGATATCAGACATACCTTTTCTAATGATATTAACAGTGATGTTATTATCAACGAGTTGAAGGAAGTCTCTATCACTTGTGTAGATCGTAACTTGATAGCCTTCTTTTTCGGCGAGTTTAGCGACAGTACCAGCAATATCATCGCCTTCAAAACCATGTTGCTCAAATTGGAAAATACCAAGAGCTTTTAAGAAGTCTCTAGCCATTGGGAACTGTCTTACTAAATCTTCTGGAGTTGGTTTTCTATTAGCTTTATATGATTCAAGTTGTTCTTTTCTAAAAGTATCTTTACCAGCGTCAAAAGCAACCATTAAACCCTCATCTTTTTTAAGGGTGGATAAAATCTTATTGATCATGCTAGAGAAAGCAAAAATAGCGTTAGTGGGCGTACCATCTTGTGTGCGCATAATCTCGACACCAGGATACGCTGTAGCGAAGTATGCTCTAAAGAGCAAGGAGTTTCCATCAATGATTGTAATCTTTGGCATAATCTATTCCTCTAATGGTTCTACTTTATTACAAATAAAGTCATAATTATCATCGCGTTTTTCTCGTTTAATAGTGGCGATGATTAAAGAATTCTTTTCTAATAATGAAATACCTTCCTGATAAGCTTCAGGGAATAAGGTGAGTTCGATTTCATCAGTCTCATCCATTATCTTGATAAACGCCATTGTGGCGCCTTTCTTAGTGGTGATTGTTTTCACACTTCTAATCATACCGGCTATAACCGCGTTAAATTCGTTTTTAGCCTCAATAATCGGTGTGACTTTCTTCGCTCTTAAGATATCTCCCTTGTAGTGGAGAGGATTATTAGAAAGCATAATTCCTAAGACTTCATATTCTTTATCTAAATTCTCTAATGGATCATCATGATCTTCGATGAGATATGGACTAATCAAATCAGAGAATCCAATATTAAGTTGGTCATTTTCTTTAAAGACAAGTTCAGAATATTGCAATGCACTTCTAATACTCGCTCTAAAGGACGCTCTTGATGGATTGAATGTATCAAAACATCCAGCGTCAATTAATTTATTAATTTGGGCTTCATTAATCTTGTATCTATACATTCTTCCAACAAAATCAAAGAAGTCCTTATATTCACCGTTATTATTTCTTTCTTCTAATATCGCATTAACAAATAGTTCATTAATGCCTTTAATGGCGCTTAATGGGAATAATAAACCTTCTTTTTGTACGACAAAGTCTTTCGCAGACTTATTGATATTAGGGGAAATAATCGCAATATTTCTTTGCTTCATTTCACTAACATATTCATTGAACTTAGTGTCACTCGTAGAGCTACTTGTTTCTAAAATAGCGGCATAGAATTCAAGTGGATAGTAATACTTGAGATAGGCCATTTGGCAAGCGATAACAGAATAGGCTACCGAGTGAGATTTATTAAAGCCATAGTTAGCAAACTTCTTAATAAAGTCAAAGACTTTCTTCGCTGTCTTTTCACTATGGCCTTGTTTAATAGAGCCTTCAATAAAGGCTTTTTCACTTTCTAAAAGTTTATCGATATCTTTCTTTGATATCGCTCTTCTAAACATATCGGCTTCGCCCATCGAGAAACCCGCCATAGTGGTGGCAATCATATTGACTTGTTCTTGATAGACAATAATGCCATAAGTTTCTTTTAAGATTGGTTCAAGACATGGATCATCATAGATAATCTTTTCTTTACCTTCTTTACGCTTAGCGTAAGTATTGATGGAATCCATTGGCCCTGGTCTAAATAAGGCTAATAAAGCGACGATATCATTAAAGCAGTTAGGCTTAAGAATTGATATCGCTCTTTTCATACCAGAGCTTTCAAGTTGGAAAACACCCATTGTTTGAAGAGTGGCAATTAACTTATAAACATTAGGGTCATCATATGGAATGTGCTTAACATCTATATCAGCGTTAGGGTTGTTCTTTTTGATTAAGTCAACACAATAATCAATCGTGGTTAAGTTTCTAAGCCCTAAGAAGTCCATCTTTAAGAAGCCTTGCTCTTCTAAGTAACCCATTTCATATTGCGAGATGTAGTGGTTATTAAAATCGGTGAGGATTGGTAAAGCTTCCTCTAAGGAATCGTTATTTAAAATGATACCAGCAGCGTGTAAGCCACTTTGTCTAATAAGGCCCTCAATCTTACTCGCTAAGGAGACAATCTCTAGATAGTAGTTATCACTATCTACAAGTTTTTTAAATTCAGGTAATTTCTTGTATGCTTCTCTAAGAGAATATTTAGGATTAGTGATACGTTTAGATAATAAGTCTATATCGTTATTTGAATAGCCATATACTCTACCTATATCTCTAAGAGATTGTTTAGCCTGAATTGTTTGGAAAGTAACGATATTAGCGACATGCTCATTACCGTATTTTTCACGCATATAATCCACAACTAAGTCACGCTTAATATCCATAAAGTCAACGTCAATATCAGGCATTGTCTTACGATATGGATTCAAGAATCTTTCAAACTGTAAACCATTTTTAAGTGGATCAATTTCAGTAATATTTAATAAATATGAGACTAAGCTACCAGCAGCGCTACCTCTACCTGGACCAACGATAATATCGTAGTTTTTAGCAAAGCTAACATAGTCTTGAACAATAAGGAAATAATCAGCGTACCCAAGAGAATTAATTGTTTCTAATTCATAATCTAAGCGCTTAGTGTACTCCTCGTTTTTATCTAAACCAAATTTGTTTAATGCCTGGTAACAGTTATCTTTTAAAGCCTTAGGACTATCTTCCACAGGGTAGTGGAATAGTTCCCCTCTTTTCTGATGGAAATCAAACTTAGATTTCTCTAAGATCTTTTGGGTGTTCAAGATTTCTTTAGGAGTATAGATTTTTTGATAATCCGCAATAGTCATGAAGTATTCTTGACCAATCGCTTTCTTATCTTTAATCTGCTCTTCATTAGCGATTGCTTCAGCAATTCTTAAAACGATCGCGTCGTCTTTTTTAAGATATCTGATTTGTGGGAACGCTACTGTCTCATAAGAATGTTCACTTGCAAACTTTCTAACGCTATTAGCGTATTTCACATCTTCTTTCTTAACGACTTCAATACCAAGATAAAAACCACTCTTAAAGAGATTGTTCCAATTTAATAAGTATCTATTAAAGCCATCATTCTTTTCTACGAAAAGTTCTTTAAATTTGCCATTCGATGTTTCAATAACGGCTAATAATCCTTTAGTGTGTTCTTCAAAAAACTTTCTATCGAATTCTTTCTTTTGAATCGCTGTAGAAATCTTTAATAAATTACGATAGCCTTCTTCGTTAATAGCGTATACTCCCAAAGTGTCATCATCTAATTTAATTTCTAAACCAATAATAGTGGGCTTTCCTAAAGCTTCCATCGCTTTGATAAAAGAAGGAACACCATATAAGACACCTTTATCACATAGTCCCACACCAAAATAGGCGTTTTTATTAACGCCAGTGGCAATTCTTTCAATAGTCAAACCACTTTGAAGAAAAGAATAGCAAGAGACAACACGAAGTGGGACGAAGTTATTCATGCTCCTATTGTAGCGCACTTGCGCATAAAAGAGAAAGAAAAAAGGTACCTTAGTGGCACCTTTTTAAGTTCAAATTTTCTTTATTCTAGGAACAAGTCATCCAAGTCTTTAATGAAAGCTGGAAGTTGATTTAAGTTATCAATCTTTGCGCCACTAGCTTGGGCGTGACCGCCGCCTTCCCATTTCGCAGCGACACCGTTGATGGCTTTGCCTTTACTTCTAATTGAGACTCTCCAACAGTTATCTTTTGGATCCTCAGTAATAGAGCACCAAGCATTGATACCTTCAATGTTAGAAAATAGGTTAACGTTTTCTTTGCCTCTTTCAGTGGTGATATTAAGTTCTTTTTGAATCTTGTCTTCAAGGACATAATAGGCCACACCATGTTCAGAAACAGAGAAGTGATTAAGGATATAAGCGGTGACTTTTAAGTCATCAAGTTTCTTTTGATACATTCTGTTATAGACTTCACTTAAGTCAATACCGGCTTCTAATAAATAAGAAGCGGTGATGAATGTTGCTTTTGAGGTAGATGAATATTGGAATCTACCAGAATCACCAGCAATACCAGAATATAGGTATGAAGCGGCTTGCTTACTTAAAACATAGTTTCCTTTAAAGGAGAGTAAGATATCAGTAAGAATTTCTGCAGCGGCACAAGCATCAGTTCTAACAACTTGCACTTTGCCATATTTTTCCACTTCTGGGTGGTGGTCAATTTTAATTTTAAATTTAGCCTTTTTCCATCTTGGATCGCTAATACGAGAAGTGTTCGCGGTATCTAAAATAATGGCTAAGAATGGTTCTTTGAACCACTCCTCAGGTAAACGATCCATTTCAGGATATAGACGTGGGGTGAATGTCACATGGTTATCACCAAGAACATGGATTTCTTTATTTGGGAAATTATCTTTAAGCCAAGTGGCTAAACCCATTTGTGAACCAAGGGCATCAAAGTCAGGCATTGCATGTCTAAAAATAGCAATCCTATCATAGCGTTTAATCGCGCTTAAAATACGAGTGATTTCTTTCTTGTTTGGTTTGATGAAATTAGCAAGAGTGGAATCAAGTTTCATATTATTTACCTTTCACACACATATCGTAGGCATCACGGGCAATCATCACTTCTTCATCAGTTGGGATGATAGCGACTTTAATCTTACTATCAGCAGTGGAGATTAAAGCTTCTTTACCACGTAATGTCATGTTGAGATCGTTATCAATCTTCACACCAAAGGCTTCTTCAAGCAACTTACAAACATCTCTTCTAGTTCTTGGCTCATTTTCACCAATACCAGCGGAGAAGATGATTAAGTCACAACCACCTAATCTCACATAATATTGACCGATAAAATCGGCAATTCTTCTGTTGAAGATTTCGTTAGCTAAGATAGCGTGTTTATCACCAGCTTCCGCAGCGGCAAGAACATCTCTAGAGTCATTAGAAATGCCAGAGACACCTAAGAAACCAGACTTCTTATTGAACATTTGGTAAACTTCTTCCGCGGACTTACCTGTCACACTAACAACATAGTTGAAAACGGATGGATCCATATCACCAGTACGTGTACCCATCATGATACCACCTAAAGGTGTTAAGCCCATTGATGTAGCAACACATTTACCATCTTTAATTGCAGTAATGGAAGCACCTGAACCAATGTGACAAGAGATAATACGTGGATGTTCCACACCTGGTAAATATTTAGCGCCTTCTTGGGCTAGGTATTTATGAGATGTGCCGTGCGCACCATATCTACGGATGTCATATTTTTCTGTTAATTCATAAGGAATTGGGAATGTATAGTCCGCTGGTTCCATTGTTTGATGGAAAGCGGTATCAAATGTCGCAATCGCTGGGCAGTTTGGAAGAGCTTCTTTAAAGGCTCTAAAACATGTTAAGTGTGCGGCGTTGTGAAGTGGGGCAAGTGGAATTAAAGATTCGATCTTCTTTTCTGTATCTTCGTTAAATAAAGCAGAAGCACTGAAGTACTTACCGCCTTGAACGATACGGTGACCGATTGCCTTAATTTCATTAAAATCTTTAATAATACCTTTTTCGATAAAAGATTTGACCACTAATTGAGCGGCAACACCATGATTTGGGAATGCTGGATTAGTGACATCCTTTTTATCACCATATTTAATTGTAAAAATACCGTCTGGTAAACCAATTCTTTCACAGTTACCAGAACATAAAACTTTTTCTTCTGGCATTTCATAAAGTTTGAACTTCAATGAAGAGCTACCAGAGTTAATTGTCATTACTTTAGCCATAATAATATCCTTTCAAAGCACTACATATTATGGCACAAACGACCATTTCTTTCAATTCATTATATGAATTTGAATTATTAAGTTTTTATCATAGCCATTTTCAAACGCTAAAAATGAATATAAAAATCGATGAAAATAGGTTAAATATTTGATAAATAAGTAAACTCATTATTAAGATGGCGATTCTTTTCTATGAAAAGTTTTTTCAATCTTCAATTTATTTATTTTCATTTTTAATTATAATTAAATAATAGAGGTCTTTCTTATGGCGTTTGGTTTATTATACGACTTTCTCAATGGTCAATGCATCGATGCTCACAACTACTTCGGTGCCCACTTTATTGAAAAAGATGGAAAGGGCTATGTCACTTTCCGCTTATACGCTCCAATGGCGGATGATGTATCAGTCATCGGTGAATGGAATAACTGGGATGTCGGTAAAGACAAAATGTCTAAGATTGATGATGCTGGCGTTTGGGAAGTGACCATCCCAGGCTTACAGAATTATCAATGTTATAAATACCATTTTAAAAACGCCAAAGGTAAATATGTCGATAAAATCGACCCATATGCTTTTTATAGTGAATTAAGACCAGGAACTTGTTCCCGTTTATTCGATATTAGAAATTTCGCTTGGCATGATGATCCATGGATGAAATCTAGGACAAGAAACTTTGATAAACCTATGTCCATTTATGAAATGCATTTAGGTTCATGGAAAGGCAAAGCGGAAGATGGTCATCAACCTTCTTATGAAGAAGTTGCGGATTCTCTTATTCCTTATATTAAAGAAGCAGGTTTTACCCATGTGGAATTTATGCCATTAATTCAATATCCATTTGATGGCTCATGGGGTTATCAAGGAACTGGCTTCTTTTCTATAGATTCTCGATATGGTAATCCTTTCCAACTTATGTCATTAGTGGACCGTCTCCATCAAGCGGGTATTGGCTGTATTATTGACTTTGCCCCAGTGCATTTTGCCACTGATAAGTGGGCACTAGCGAAATACGATGGTTCATATTTATATGAATATTCTAATAAATGGAGAGTTTCTCCTTGGGGTAGTTACCAATTTGATTTAGGTAAAGACCCAGTGAGAAGTTTCTTAATGAGTGCGATGAATTATTTCGTCGATTATTTCCATTTTGATGGTGTTAGAGTGGATGCTGTTAGTAACATCATTTATTACAACGGTGATTCCTCAATCGGTCAAAACGACGGTGCGGTCGAATTCATTAAGAGATTGAACGCTAAACTCCATATCGCTCATGATAGTGTGATGATGATTGCGGAAGATAGTACCGCTTATTCAGGTACCACTAGACCAACAGAATATGGTGGTCTTGGCTTTGACTATAAGTGGGACTTAGGCTGGATGAATGATACGTTGAAGTATTATTCAAAAGACCCAGTTTATAAGAAATGGGAACACTATAACATCACCTTCTCTATGGCCTATTTCTATAGTGATAACTTTATGCTTCCTTTATCTCACGACGAAGTCGTACATGGTAAAGGCACAATTATTAATAAGATGTGGGGCGACTATTATCAAAAGTTCTGTTTAATTAGAAACTTATATACTTATCAATTCGCTCATCCTGGTAAGAAACTTAACTTCATGGGTAATGAATTAGGCTCATTTGATGAATGGGATGAAAATAAATCATTACCATGGATTTTAAAGAGCTTCCCTGCTCATGATAGTGTGTCTCGTTTAGTCAGAGACTTAAATAGAATCTATCAACATGAACCAGCAATGTATTTTGAGGAACATAACCCAGAACACTTCCACTGGTTAATGGTTGATAACGCGAATGATAGTATCTATGCTTTCCAAAGGAAAGTTAATGACGATGTTTTAGTCTTCGTCTTTAATATGACCACTAATTATTATGAATCATATGGTATTCCACTTATGGAAAGTGGCACATATGAAGAAATATTTAATTCGGATAAAGATGTTTATGGTGGGGATAACCAATATAACGGCTTACCGGTTGATAGTGAACCAGGTAGCTTTGAAGGTTTACCAGCCCATATGAACATCAAACTTGCAAGCTTTGGTGCTTGTATCTTTAAGAAAATAAAATAAGGAGTGACAAATATGTTTGAAAATAAACAACAGTTTAAAGAAGAATATGCTCGTCGTCTCGTCGAACGTTATGGCGTCAGTGTAGAAAACAGTCACATCTCTGAAAGATATACCGTTTTAGGGGAAATGGTCAGAGACTACGCTAACGTGGACTGGGGTAAAACTCACGATAAAACAATTGATAGTAAAAGAACATTAATCTATTTCTCCATGGAATTCTTGATTGGCCGACTCTTAGTTAACAATCTTCAAAACATGGGTATTTATGATTTAGTTAAAGAAGGCTTAGCCGATTATGGCATCAACATCCATGAACTAGAAGAACAAGAAAGTGACGCTGGTCTTGGTAATGGTGGTCTTGGTCGTTTAGCGGCTTGCTTCTTAGATAGTATCGCCTCTTTAGGCTATGTTGGTCACGGTAACTGTATCCGTTATGGATACGGCTTCTTCCGTCAAAAGATTGTTAAGGGCAAACAAGTTGAATTACCTGACCAATGGTTAACTAATGGTAACGCCTGGGAAGTAAGAAGAGCCAAGTACGCTGTTGAAGTGAAATTATATGGTACTCCTGAAACATATCTTAAACCGGATGGTACATACGGTATAAGAACCGCAAACACACTAAATGTGCGCGCTGTTCCATATGATGTGCCTGTTGTTGGTTATCGTAACCATGTGACTAATACATTAAGGCTCTGGAATGCTGAACCAACAAGTGATCCTTTACCAAAAGGTGTTTCTTTTAAAGAATACTGCAATGGCTTAGAAGAATTATGTCACGGTCTTTATCCAGATGATTCCACCGAAGAAGGTAGAATCCTTAGATTAAGACAACAATACTTCCTTGTTAGTGCAGGTCTTCAATCTACACTTTGTTCATATTATAGACACCATGGTACCCTTAAGGGTATTCATGAACAATATGTCTTCCAACTCAATGACACTCACCCAATTTTAGCCATCCCAGAAATGATGAGAATCATGATGGATGAATACAATATGGGCTGGGATGAAGCTTGGGAAGAAGTCACGCAGTCCATGGCGTTCACTAACCATACCGTTATGCCTGAAGCCTTAGAGAAGTGGCCAGTCAGATACGTCCAAGATTTAATTCCACGTGTCTTTATGATTATTGAAGAAATCAACCGTCGTTTCTCCATTGAAATGGCTAATAATAACGTCCCTAATGACGCTAAATATCAAATGAGCATTATTAAAGACGGTCAAATCCATATGTGTAATTTAGCGATTTATACATCCTTCTCCGTGAATGGTGTTGCCGCTTTACATACAAAAATCTTAAAGAGTATTACTTTTAAAGACTTCTATAACTATATGCCTAATAAGTTCAATAATAAGACCAACGGCGTTACTCATCGTAGATGGCTGGTTAACGCTAATCCAAAATTAGCGAACTTAATTAGCAGTTATATTGGCGAAGATTGGATTACTAATATGGACCTCATTAAAGGTTTTGAAAAGTATCAAGATGATGAAGAAGTCTTAAAAGATTTAGGCAATATCAAACTCGCTAATAAGATGGCTTTGGCCAAATATATTAAAGAGAATAATGGTATCGATGTTGATATCAATAGTATCTTTGATGTCCAAATTAAAAGATTACACGCTTATAAGAGACAACTCTTAAATATCTTCCACGTCATTTACTTATATCAAAGAATGAAGGAAGACCCAAATTTCAGAATCTATCCACATACATATATCTTCGGTGCGAAGGCCGCGCCTAGCTATGTGTATGCGAAAAAGATTATTGAATTGATCCTCGCTGTCGCAGAAGTCATTAACAATGATGAAGAAACAAACAAATACCTCAAAGTAGTTTTCATTGAAAACTATGGTGTCACTCTTGCCGAACTCATCATCCCAGCGACAGACGTCAGTGAGCAAATTAGTACCTCTGGTAAAGAAGCAAGTGGTACATCTAATATGAAACTCATGATGAATGGGGCAATTACCTTGGGCACAATGGATGGCGCGAATATTGAAATCGTTCAACGTGGTGGAAAAGAAAATAACGTCATCTTTGGCTTAACCGCTGAAGAAGTGGAAGCCCATTACATGAAGAATGACTATAATCCATGGGATATCTACAATAACGATCACCGCATCAAAGCGGTCTTAGATTCCTTATTCAATGGTCCATGGTCTGGTTTCCGTCATGATAAGTTCACCATCATCTTTGATGAAATTATGAATAAACACGATGAATACTTCATTCTTGCTGACTTCGATAGTTATGTTAAAGCACAAGAAAAGATACAAGAACTCTATCAAGACAGAAAGCATTGGAACAAGATGTGCTTAATGAATATTGCTAATTCATCTTTCTTCACAAGTGATAGAACAATCAAGAGTTACGCCGAAGAAATTTGGCACTTAGAGAAGGTTAAATAATTATGGCCATAGATTTATCAAATTTATATCAAAAACAAGCGGAATTAGACGCTAGAATCGCGGATAATCATCACATCACATACGAAACAACTAGAAGCAGAAGAATCCTCGCTCTTCTCGTGGAGTTTGGGGAATTTGCTAACGCTACAAGATGTTTCAAATATTGGTCTAATAAACCAAGTGAAGCACAAGATATCGTCTTGGACGAATATGTTGATGGTTTACATTTCTTCTTATCTTTAGGCATTGATATTAAAGCTAGTAAGAAAGTTTATCACTACACTAAACATAGCGATAATCTAACCGCACAAATCTTAGAAGTCTATAGACTAGCCGCTATATTCTTAAAGAAACAAGATGAAAAGAGCTATGTTAAAGCCTTCCAAGCTTTTATCAATATTGTGCCAATTCTTAAAGTCAGATGGACCACAATTGAGAAAGCATATTATAAAAAACTTGGCGAAAATTATCATCGCCAAGACACAAACTATTAATTCTTAAATATTGTTATAGGATGGAATCGATATCTTCTTCGGAATATACTTCGATTCCTTTTTCTTTTAAGTATTCTGCGGTTACCCCCATACCAGATATCTCTTTATGAGAGAAGCTACCATCATAGATAATCTTAGATCCACATGAAGGAGATTTCTCTTTGAGAATAACTTTCTTAATCTTTAAAAATAAACAGATATTAAACGCTAATTCAGCGCCTCTTCTATAAGCATCCGTGACATCTTCATTATCTTGGTTGATAACTTTATCACCAATACGTTCCGCTGGTGAACGAGGAATAGATAAGCCACCTTCTACTTCAGGGCAGAAAGGAATGAGCTCATATTTCTCTAGGAGAGCGTCAAGTTTAGGGGTGAGATTATTACCACCGTTATACTTAACGTTATCACCCACAAGACACGCAGATATCAAAATCTTTTCCATACGCTCATATTTAAGCACAAATGCTTAATAATGTATATGTTTTGGTTTACAATATCACTATGAATAAATCATTTGTCTACTTACATAACAATCAGGAATATGTAGTCAATATCACCTATAAAAGAATTAGAAATATCCATTACCGTTATAAGGATGGAGCCTTCTTTATTAGTTGTCATAGATTAACCCCAATGCACTTAATCAAAAGTGGGTTAGATAAATACGCGGATAAATTAATCAAAAGAAACGCTAAAGAACAAGGAGAAGGAGATGATTATATTTATCTCTTTGGTCAAAAGACACCTTTAACTTTCCCAGGCTCAGTAGTGTTTGATAATGAACTAATCACTTTTGATAATAAAGAACAACTCCATAAGAAACTTAAAAAAGTATTCTTAAAGTATCTCACTGAAAGAAATACCCACTTTGCATCTTTAATGAATGCGCCTATTTATCAAGTTAAGCTTAGAGAAATGCGCTCTAGATATGGCACTAACAATAAAAGTAAAAAGACTATCACCTATGCAATGATGCTAATTTACTATTCACCAGAGATTATTGATTCAGTCGTAGTGCATGAACTCACTCACTGCTTTGTCTATGACCATAGCGATAAATTTTATCGCTTGTTATATAAATATTGTCCTGACTATGATATCTTAAGAAAGAAATTAATAAAGGCTACTTTCTAATATGCTTGAAATCACATCAAAGAATAATCAAAAGATAAAAGATGCCGCTAGTCTAAGACTCAAGAAGGCTAGACAAGAAAAAGGTCTTTTCCTGATGGAAGGCTTAAAGAATTTAGAAATGGCCTTAAAATACGGTAACGTTAAAACAATATTTACTAGTATTGGCTTACCAAAACTAGGTCAAGATATCGAAACTTACAAAGTAAATGATGATATAATCCGTAAATTAGCGGCCTCTGAAAACCCAGAAGGCGTTGTCTTTATCTGTGAAAACTTAAAACCAAGAAAAGAAAGAAATGAATATAAGAAAATAGTGTACCTCGACCATATCGCTGATCCCGGTAACTTAGGCACAATTATTAGAACCGCAGTGGCATTCAACTATGATGCAGTAGTGCTCTCTAATGGAACAGTGGACCTCTATAACGAAAAAGTTCTTGCCGCCACCAAAGGTGGAATATTCGCTATTGATGTCTTCTATGATGATTTAGCTAACTTCAATAAACGTAAAATCGTTAGCACTTTAAATGAAAAATCAGTGCCACTTAATGAATTACCTAAATATGAAGATTTCATCCTTGTACTTGGTAATGAAAGTCATGGCGTAAGTAAAGAAGTCTGCGATATGGCAGATGACTTCGTAAAAATAGAAATGAGCGATAACATCGACTCACTCAATGTCGCTGTAGCCGCGGGTATACTAATGAACCACCTAAAATAGTGGTTCTTTTTATTCTTCGTCTTTTTCAACTGATTCAATTGGGCGATATCCCATTTTGAGCAGTCGAACAATGTTTTCAGCCGCCACGCTTTCAACAGTCTTTCCAATAGTCTCAAGCGCCCATAAGGATACTTGATTCATGACAATTTCTTTTTTATAACATCTTAAAAGATAATTGCCAGGAAGTGGGTCTGCATATGGTTGTGCATTTTTGTTAATTTTATAGACATCATAAGCTTGCCCATTATAAATGCCTCTATAGAGCATATTCTCTACTTCGATTCTAAATTCAAAAAATGGTGATATATATTTTTCAATCATGATTATTAAATCGATGCCATCGATGTTTTCTTTAATAACAATAGAATTAAGAAAACTGTTGTGATATTTGAGCATAACATTATTAAAAGAAGCATTATAGAAGTGGCCTCTATCTCTAATGTCACCTTCATCCTGTCCTCTAAAAGCATCTTCAATTTTAATGCCGTCTTTTTGATAAGTTGCTTGATATGATAAGTCATCATTTGGTTTAGATAAGAGACACTCTCTTCCTCTAAAATAGGAAACTTCTCCACCTTCCACTTTTTTGAGCAACTTTTTAATTGATACTTTTGAATACTTTTTGTCCATTTCTAAAACAATGCTTTCAACTTTCTTAAAGAAGATAAGCCACTGTTTTTGTGTTTTTGGTAATTTTTCTAAAAGATTTGTATCCATGGTACTTTTTAACAATGATACACAAATTCTAACAGCAATTAAAGAATAGTTATTGATAATTCCTAATCATGCTCTTACCGAATCATAAAAACAAAGCAATTCAACTCTTAAGACCTTTATTTTTATTTAAAACAAAACAATATTACAAATTAGCATATGTAATATGGTTTTTTATGCTATAATCAATAACGATTTTGTAGTGAGGTCCTTTATGGAAAATGAAAATTTATTAAAACTAAAGAACGCCGCTCTTAAAGATATTGAAGAAGCTAACAGTGTTGATTCATTAAATGCTGTTCGTAATACCTACTTATCAAAGAAGAGCGAACTATCTTCATTAACTTCACAAATTGGTCAATTACCACCAGAAGATAGAAAAGCCTTTGGTGCGGCTTTAACTGAAGTGAGAGTGGCAATTACTTCTGCCATTGAAGAAAAGATGACTTATTTAAAAAATAAGGAATTAGAAGAAAAGTTAGAAAAAGAACAAATCGATATCTCTTTACCTGGTATCTCTTATGAACCTGGTGGTAGAGATCCATTCTATGTTATTCAAGATGAAATGATTGAAATCTTCTTAGGCATGGGCTTTGAAGTAGCGGATGGTCCGGAAGTGGAAAAAGATTTATATAACTTTGAACTTTTAAATATTCCAAAGGATCACCCTGCAAGAGATATGCAAGACACCTTCTATATCAATGATAATGAGTTATTAAGAACTCATACTTCCCCAGTTCAAGCTAGAACTATGGAAGCTAAAAAAGGTGCTCCAGTTAGAATTATCTGCCCAGGTAAAACCTATAGAAGAGACGATGATGATGCGACTCACTCACATCAATTCGCTCAAATCGAAGGCTTAGTTATCGATAAGGGTATTAATATCGGTCACTTAAAAGCGACCTTAGAATTATTCGCTAAAAAGATGTTTGGCGAAAAACGTGAAATTAGATTAAGAAGTTCTTACTTCCCATTTACCGAACCTAGCGTTGAAGTTGATATCAACTGCGCTAACTGTGGTGGTAAGGGCTGCAATATGTGTAAAGGTACTGGCTATATTGAAATCTTAGGTGCTGGTATGGTTCATCCAAATGTTTTAAAGATGAACGGCTACGATCCTGAAGAATATAGTGGCTTTGCCTTTGGTGTTGGCATCGACCGTATGGCCGTGCTCCGCTATGGCATTGATGATATTAGAAAGCTTTACACAAACGATGTCAGATTCTTGAAACAATTCAAGAAAATGAGCTAATAATGGGAGGAATTATGTATGTTAGTTAGTTTAAAAAACATTAGTCAATATGTCTCATTAGAAGGCTTAACTCCAGAAGATATCGCTAATAAGTTAACTTTCGCTGGTGTGGAAGTGGAAGAAATCTCTCGCTTAGCCAGTGGAACAAATCTTGTCATTGGTGAAATTAAAGAATGTGTCGCTCATCCAAATAGTGACCATCTCCATGTCTTACAAGTTAACTTAGGTGAAAAATATGGAACCACACAAATTGTCTGTGGTGCCCCTAACGCCCGTGCGGGATTAAAAGTTATTGTTGCGCGTGTAGGTGCTAAACTCCCACAAATCGAAATCAAAGATGGCGTTATCCGTGGTGAAGCAAGCCATGGTATGTGCTGTTCTTTACTTGAACTTGGAGTGGATGGTAAATACTTATCCGATTATCAAAAGGCCGGTATTGAAGAATTACCAGCCGATGCTCCAGTTGGCGAAGAAGATGTCTTAGGTTATTTAGGTTTAGATGATGTGGTCTTAAACCTATCAGTTTTAGCCAACCGTCCAGACTTATTAAGCGTCTTTAATGTCGCCCGTGAAATCGGTGCTTTATATGAACGTAAAGTGAACTTACCAGAAGTCAAAGCTAAAGAAGACTTCAAAACTAAATTAGTAGTGGGTTCTAAGACCAATAGATGTTCTCAATTCTCTGGTAAAGAGATTAAAGGCATTGTTACTAAGGCATCACCAAAATGGATGAGTGATTACTTAATGGCGATGGGTGTTCGTAGCATTAACAATATCGTTGATATTGGTAACTATGTCATGCTCATGACTGGTCAACCATTACATATGTATGACGCGGATAAATTAGCGAAAGCGGAATTATACGCTCAAGACGATTATGAAGGTGACTTCGTCGCTCTTGATGAAAAGACCTATAAAGTCATCCCAGGAGATATCGTTATCTGCTGTGATAATAAGCCAATGTGTTTAGGTGGTGTGATGGGTTCCTTAGAGTGCGCTGTTGATGAAAACACTAAGAACATCTACATTGAAGCGGCTTCTTTCGATGGTGCTTCTATCCGTCATACATCTAATAGACTTGGTTTAAGTAGTGAATCTTCTCAAAGATTCGTGAAAGGCACAAATCACTTCCAAAGTGAATTTGTTCTTAACTATGCTGCTAGCTTAATTAATGAATTATGTGACGCTAAAGAAAATAGTAATAACGTCCATTATCAAAGTGAACAACCAAGAGAAGATAGAATCAAAACTTCTATTAAGAAGATTAATGATCGTTTAGGTACAGAATTCAGCAAGGATGAAATTGCTAACGTCTTAACAAGACTTAACTTCAAACTTGAATTTGTTAACGATAATGAATTCTATGCGGAAGTGCCATTATATAGATTAGATGTCACATGTGACGCTGACTTAAGCGAAGAAGTCATTAGGCTTTTAGGTTTAGAACATGTGAAGAGCATCTTACCATGCTTAGACACTAAAGTCGGTATGCTCTCCTTAAGACAAAAACGCTTAAAGAACATTCGTAGCTATCTCCTTTCTCAAGGCTTAGATGAATGTTTAACATATTCTCTTGTTTCTAAAAAGAAACAAAATGACTTCAACTTATTACATAACGAAGAACATTATGTCATCTTAAATCCATTAACCGACGAAAGAGAAGTGTTCAGAACTCATATCTTAGCTTCCTTATTAGGCGCTGCCTCTTATAATGTCGCTAGACAAAATAAGAACCTTGCCTTATTTGAAACAAGCAATATGATTTCAAAACAAAGTAGAAGTGAGCACCTCGCCATCGTTTTAGTGGGTCAAGATGCTAGACAAGGTCTACTCGTGAAAGAAAACTATAATTTTTTCCATATGAAAGGTCTTGTTGAAGGATTATTTACAATCTTAGGAATTGAACCAACTCGTTATAGATTTGATAGATTCGTCGACGCTAATCACGAACTCCATCCAGGAAAAGCGGCGAACATCGTTTTCCAAAATAAGAAGATTGGTGTTCTTGGCGAACTCCATCCAAATCAAATTGAAAAATATGATTTAGGTAAGACCAACGCTGTCGTTTTAGAAATGGATGTTGAAGCTTTATTAGACGCTAAAGTTAGTGAAACTAAAATGGCCCCAATCTCTAAATTCCCAAGTGTTTCTAGAGACTTAGCATTCGTGTTAGACGCTAAGATTGCTTCAGGCGATTTAGTTAAAGCAGTCAAGAAAGTCGGCGGCTCTTATGTCGTCGGCTGTGAAGTCTTTGATATTTATCAAGGCGCTAATATCGCTGAAGGTAAAAAGTCTATGGCAATCTCTGTTACTTACCGTAAGGAAGATGGCACATTAACAGAAAAAGAAGTTAGTGATGCTGAAGAAAAGATCAAGTTCGAATTATCACGTAACTTCAAAGCGGAGATCCGTAGTTAATGAAATTAAATCGTGCAACATTACCAGAACAAAAAGCGCAAACTTTCACTGAAGAGTTAGATTTTAGCGAGCACACTTTTGATGAAAATCACGTCAAAAGAATTGAGTCTTGTAATGTCACAGTCGTGGCCACTGAATTTGGTGATGTCTTACAGTGCGTCATCACTGGTAAGGCTCATGTTGTGGCCTCTTGCTCTTATACACTTGATGATGTTCCACTTGATGTTAACTTCAAAGATAGCTTCTATTTCACCGATTCTAAAGATGATGAAGCAGAAGACTGCTACTATGAACCAAATGTGGAAATTGATTTAGATCCACACATCATTGCCCTCATCTTAGCGGAAGTCCCACATAATATCGTTAAAAGTGGGGCGAGCCTCCCAAAAAGTGGTAATGGTTATCGTGTCCTAAGTGAAGATGACTTCATTAAAGAAAAATCTCACAAAGGAAATAGCGCTTTTGATATCCTAGATACGATTGATTTTGACGATAAATAAATATATAACTTCTAAGAAGTTAAAGTAACAATCCCACCTCAAAAGTGGGATTTTTCTTTATCAAAATATTTCTTTAAATATATATTGCAAATACAAAAATTAGGTGTGATAATATATACACCAGTGGTAGCACAGTGGGAGAAAGTGGGAAATAATGTATTTCGGAAGTTTTGTCCATAACTTAGATGAAAAAGGCCGTTTAATGATTCCTCGTAAAATGAGAGAAGAATTAGGCTATAAGGTCTACATTATGAAAGGCTTTGACGGTTCACTCTCTTTGTATAACGAAGAAAGATACCTCGAACTCGTTAAAGAATTTTCTAGACTTTCCTTTAATCAACAAAAAGTCCGTGACTATCTCCGTATCCAATTTGCCAGCACTTACGAAATGGAAGTCGACAAATTAGGCAGAGTGCAATTACCAACCGCCTTACTCAACAAGTACAATATCTCGAAAGAAGTCATCGTTCTCGGTATTGGCGACCATATCGAAGTTTGGGATAAAGCCAAATATATCGAATACGAAGAAAGCGTAAAAGATTCATTCGAATCTCTCGCTGAAGATATTGATGCTAAGAGGGACTAATATGGATGAACATATTCCTGTCCTTCTTAACGAAGTTATAACCGGTCTAAACATCAAATCATCTGGCACATACGTTGATCTCACTGTCGGAAGAGGTGGCCATAGTAGTGAAATATTGGCTCGCTTAAAAGAAGGTCATCTCATCTGTGTCGATCAAGATGAGGAAGCTATCGTCGCTTCCCAAGCCAGATTATCTAAAATCTCAAATAACTTTGAGATAGTGAGAAGCAACTTTTCTCACTTAGAAGAAATTCTAAAAGATAAGAATATTGATGAAGTTGATGGCATTTTGATGGACCTCGGTGTTTCTTCTCCACAATTCGATAAAGGAGAAAGAGGATTCTCTTATAAAGAAGACGCCCGCCTAGACATGCGTATGGATCAAAGACAAGATCTTACCGCTTATAACATCATTAACACTTATTCATTAGAAGATTTGACAAAAATCTTCCAGATATATGGAGAAGAGAAATATTCCTTCTCAATCGCTAAAAACATCATTAAAGTTCGCGAAAGTGCTCCAATTGAAACCACATTCCAATTAGTGGGCATCATCAAAAGAAGCAAATCAATGAAAGAGCTTAAGAAAGTGGGTCATCCCGCTAAACAAGTCTTCCAAGCATTAAGAATCGCCGTCAATGACGAACTCAATGTCTTAGAAAAAGCCTTAAAGGCAGCCTTAAAACATTTAAAACCAGGTGGAAGATTGGCCGTTATTACCTTCCACAGTGGTGAAGATAGAATTGTTAAAAACATCTTCAAAGACGCGGCCGTAAGCATTGGTAACAGATTTGACGGTCCAATGCTCGAACAAGAAAAGGATTACATCCTTATTAATCACAAACCGATTACCGCTAGCGAAAGTGAATTAGAATTTAATCACCGTAGCGCTAGTGCAAAACTAAGGATTATTGCAAGAAAAGAAAGGGGGCAACAATCATGGTAATGAAAGACAAATTAGTCAAATTTCATCATAAGGGAATGTATTATCGTTTCCGCAAATTAGGAATCTGTTTTTTAGCAGCAGTATCTCTTGGAACCATTGTTGCTGTTCCAACCTACATCACCTTGCGTGAAATCACTGCCCAAGCTCAAAAAGCGGAAGCGGAAGAACCTGAGTTATTAGAAGAAGATAGTGTTGATCTATCATCTTATTAATAAAAATTTCTCCTTATTTGTCCATTTCCTCATGGACTGAAGTCGTAAGTGACATTACGGCTTCTTTTTAATATTTAGTGATTTTTTAGTGCTTTATTAGTAGTTAATTAGTGCAATAATACCTCGAATAGGCCTTTCTTAACTAATAAATAGTTAATTTGTTGTATATTAGTAAAAAGTCATTTAAAATAAGGTGAAATTGGTATTTTATTATGGATAAACCTATTGCTGCTATTGAACTTGGAAGTAAAAAATTAAAATTAGTCGTCGGTTATGAAATCGATGGCCAAGTATATGTTTTATATACACTCACTAAACCTTATGGTAACTGCATCGAAGGTGGTAACTTTGTTGACGCCAATAGAGTCGCAGAAACAATCGGAAGCATTCGTGAATTCACTGATCCTTCCGCTAAGTTGAGACTTAATATCTCTGATGTCTTATTATGCTTACCTCCATATGGTTTAGGTATCTATCAAACTAGACAAGTCACAACCGTTGTTACTGAAGATAGTAAGATTAGTAACCTCGATATTAAAAATATCTATGCTTTAATTAGAAATAGCGCTTATCCATTAAACGATAAAGCTTTAGTGGATGTCGTTCCTGAGTCATTCACTTTAGACCATGGACGTATCTTCGCTCGCCCACCTATGGGTGAAAGTTCGAGCACATTAACTGTGAGTGCGAAAGTGCAAACCTTACCAAATGTCTTAGTGGATAATTATCAATCAGTCTTAATGAGTGGTGGTATGGTTTCTAGAAGAAATGTCATTGCTTCCTTAGCCGCGACTGAACTTATTAATTCTTATCCTAATATGCCACAGTCCTATATCCTTGTTGATATCGGTAGTAATGTCACAACAGTTTCTTTCATCGGTAATGGCGCTCTTTATGGCTCTACTTACTTTGATTGGGGCGGGGACAACATTACTGAAAAGATTATTGAGAAATTTAATATCAATGAAGCTGATGCTGAAAAATATAAGATTATGTACGGCATTGACTATAGTGAAATGAATTTCAAAGCTCCAATCTGCACAACTGAAGATGCAGAAGGACAAGAAGTACATCACTATAATGATGAATTAAACGAAATCATCAAAGGTGAACTTGAAACATTCGTTGAGCAATTAAATGAAGCAATTAACCAAATAGTTGCTTCTCATGATAAATCTTATCGCAGTTTCCCAATGTTGCTCATTGGTGGTGGCGCTGAACTTAATGGTTTAGTGCAATATATCACTCCAAAAGTGATGTCAGAAACTGTCGAAGTCGTTAGACCTAAGACCTTAGGAGCAAGAAATGCGACCTTCTTCAACTGTTTAGGCGCTATTCTTACTCAAAGTCGATATCCAAACTTAAATGATGAATCTCACCCACGCGTTGGTGTCTTAACGCGTAATAACTCAAACCAAACTAAATAGGAGGAGAGAACCTTATGGAAAATTATGATTTAGATAATTTTGAACCCGCTGCTAAGATTGTCGTCATCGGTGTCGGTGGTGCTGGTAATAACGCTGTTAACCGTATGATCGATGAAGAAATCCAAAATGTTGATTTCTGGGTCGCTAATACTGATAAGCAAGCTTTAAGCACAAGTAAATCTCTCCATCGTTTAATCTTAGGTCAAGAAATCACTGGCGGTTTAGGCGCTGGTGGTGAGCCTGAAGTTGGCGAAAAAGCCGCTGAAGCAAGCGCTGATGATATTAGAGAAATCGTTAAAGATGCTAATATGGTCTTCGTTGCTGCTGGTATGGGCGGTGGCACAGGTACAGGTGCTGCCCCAGTTGTCGCCCGTATTGCTCGTGACGCTGGTGCTTTAGTTATTGCTATTGTCACTCGTCCATTTACTTTTGAAGGTAAAAAGAGAGTGGTTAATTCCATCGCTGGCTTAAATAAATTAAAAGAAAACGTCGATTCTATCATCGTTGTTAGTAACGATAAACTCTTAATGACCGCTGGTAATGCTTCGATTTCTCAAGCATTCAACGAATCTGATAAAGTTTTGGCTCAATCAGTGAAAACTGTTGTTAACTTAATTCTTTTACCTGCCGTTATTAACTTAGACTTTGCTGATGTGCGCAACACCTTAAAGGATTCTGGTGTTTCCATGATCGGCTTTGGTGTTGGTAGTGGCCCAAATAGAGCTAAAGACGCCGCTAATGCTGCCCTCAATTCTCCTTTATTAGAAGCCTCTGTTTCTGGCGCTAGAAAGGCAATTGTGGCCGTCACATGTGGTCCTAATGTCTCGTTATTTGATGCGCAAGATACTGTTAACCTATTAATTAACGCTTCTGGCCATGATGTCGATGTGAAATTCGGTGTCGCTATTAATGACCAACTTAATGATGAAATCTTAGTGAGTGTGATTGCTAGTGACTTTGAAGAAGACTTTGACTTCACAAAAGCCTCTACCTTTACCGCACCTACTAGACCAATTGAATCTCCTGTTCTTGCTAATCTTGAAAAAGAAGAAGAACAACCAAAAGAAAATAACGAAGAAGATATGGATACCAATTCCATTCTTCCAGATTTCTTACAAAACTAATTTATTGCCTTTAAGTCAATAATCTAATATTATTATTTCGTCCTAGAAGACAAGTCTTCTTATTAACTGCTCATAGAGAGTTTGGGATGGTGGAAGCCAAACAGTAAGAATAAGAAGGTATCACTTCTTTGTATGAGAGCTGAACTAATAGTAAGCCTCCGTGAACTTCTACGAAAAGAAGTAATCAAGTGCTAAAGATAAATCTTTAGAACTAAGGTGGTACCGCGCTAAATAGCGTCCTTAGATGGACGCTTTTATATTGCTAAGGAGAAAAATATGGATTACAAACAAACACTCTTAATGAACAAATCCAATTTCGAAATGAGAGGTAATCTCAATCAAAAGGAACCAGTCCTTGTTAAGAAATGGGAGGAAGAAAAGATTTACGAAAACATGAACCTCAACCGTAAAGAGGCTAAAGAATTCGTTCTTCATGATGGCCCACCATATGCGAATGGTGATATGCACTGTGGTCATATGCTTAACCGTATTCTTAAAGATTTAGTCATTCGTTATAAGAATATGCAAGGCTATAAGACTCCATTTGTCTTTGGTTGGGATACACATGGCCTTCCAATTGAAAACCAAGTCACTAAAAGCGGTGTTGATAGAAAAGCTATTCCATTAACCGAATTCCGTAAGAAATGTGAAGAATATGCCTTAACACAAGTCGCTAAACAAAAAGAACAAGTAAAACGCTTAGGCTTATTAGGCGATTTTAATAATCCATACTTAACTCTTAAAAAAGAATATGAAGCCAGACAAATCGAAGTCTTTGCTTCTATGGCCCTTCAAGGCTTAATTTATAAAGGTTTAAAACCAGTCTACTGGTCACCAAGTAGTGAATCCGCTTTAGCGGAAGCGGAAATCGAATACGCTGATGTCTTATCTCATAGTATTTATGTCGCTTTCCCTGTTAAAGACGGTAAAGGTGTTGTGGACGCTGACGCTAGACTCGTCATCTGGACCACAACTCCTTGGACATTACCTGCTAACTTAGCCATTTCCGCTCATCCTGACTTCGTTTACGGGGAATACGATACGGACAAAGGAAAACTTGTTTTCCTCGCTGAATTCGCCGAAAAACTCAAAGAAGAACTAGGCTTAGAGAAGTGCGAACTCATCAAACGCTTCAAAGGCAGTGAATTAGAGTTCGTCGTTTGTAAACATCCTTTCTATGATAGGGATTCTTTAGTCATCGTTGGTACACACGTTACTGATGACGCTGGTACTGGTTTAGTCCATACCGCTCCAGGACACGGTGTTGAAGACTATCAAGTCTGTATGAAATATCCAGGTCGTGGCTTAGATCCATATTGCCCAGTTGATGAACACGGCAAAATGATGAAGGGCACTGGTGAAAGATTAGAAGGTCTTTTCTATGAAAAAGCTAACGATGTTGTTTTAGAAATCCTCACTGAAAATGGTGCTTTATTAAAACACACAACCTTTACCCATAGCTATCCTCATGACTGGAGAACACATAAACCAGTCATCTTTAGAGCCACAAAACAGTGGTTCTGCTCAATTGAACCAATTAGAGAAAAACTCTTAAAAGAAATCCATAACGTTAAATGGTATCCAGCCTGGGGCGAAACCAGAATGGTTAATATGATTAAAGATAGAGCGGACTGGTGTATCTCCCGCCAAAGAGCGTGGGGTGTTCCAATTCCAATCTTCTATACGGAAGATGAAACTCCAGTTATCGATAAAGCGGTATTTGAACATATCGCTAAACTCTTTAAAGAGTTTGGTAGTAACGTTTGGTATGAAAGAGATGCAAAAGACTTATTACCAGAAGGCTACACAAACCCACACTCACCAAACGGTAAGTTCACTAAAGAAAAAGATATCATGGACGTCTGGTTCGATAGTGGCTCCTCTTGGAATGGCGTTTTAAATGATAGAGGTATTCAATATCCAAGTGATTTATATCTTGAAGGTAGTGACCAATATCGTGGTTGGTTTAACTCTTCACTTATTCTAAGTGTCGCCACTCATGATGTTGCGCCATTTAAGAATGTTGTTAGCCATGGTTGGGTTTTAGATGAACATGGTGAACAAATGCATAAATCTAAAGGTAACGGCGTTGATCCTACTAAGATTGCTAATGTATACGGCGCTGATATCTTAAGACTTTGGGTCGCTAGTGTTGATTATCAACAAGATGTTCGTATTGGTGAAAACTTAATTAAACAAGTCGCTGATCAATATAGAAAGATTAGAAATACATTAAAGTTCATCTCTTGGAACTTAGTGGACTTTGACACTAAAGACAAAGCCACATCATTTGAAAAACCAGATGAATATATCTTAGAAACACTTAACTTATTAGTGAAAAATGTCACTGAAGCCTTCGATAAATTTAACTTTGGCGAAGCCACAAGTGATATCATGACCTTCATGTCCACTGATTTAAGTAGTTTCTACTTAGATATCAATAAAGATGTCTTATACTGCGAAGGTAAGGATTCCTTAAGAAGAAAACAAGTCCAAACTGTTTTATATACAGTCGGTGAAACCTTATTAAGATTACTTAATCCAATCCTTCCATTTACAATGGATGAATTCAATCTCAATATGCCTGGTGAAAGAAAATCCAATCCTCAATACTATGATTATCCAAAGGCAAACGCTGTTAACCAAGCAGTCTTAGATGAATATGAACAATTCAAGCTCCTTAGAGATGATGTTTTAAAGGCTCTAGAAGACGCGAGAAATAACAAAGTTATTGGTTCCGCTCAAGAAGCTTATGTCAGCGTTAAATTCGCTAACGAAGGCTTAAAAGCGTTATTTAATAGCTTTGATTCGCATTTAAGAAACCAATTATTCGTTGTTTCTGAAATTAAAGAAGAAGATAACGATGGTCCAACTTATCAAAATACCCAAGTTAAAGTCATTCATCACCCAGGTCATTTCTGCGAAAGATGCTGGAACTATGAAAGCGATGCAGTGATGCAAGAAGATGGAACCTTCTTATGCAAACGTTGTAATGAGGTCATTAAATAATGAAAGAGAAATTATTAAAAGGCCTTAAATGGTTCTATAGATCATATATCTGGCTTGGTGTTTTGCTTTTTGCGATAGATATTATTACCAAGCAATTAATCATGCATAGTGGACTTCAAGTGGGAGTTCGTGAATCTCACTATAGTTTATTAAATGGTTTTGTTTATATTAGCTATGTCCTTAATGAAGGTGCGGCTTTTGGTTTTGGTACAGGTAGTGAGCTCGCTAATCGCATTATTTATCTAGTTGTAGCGACATTGATTACCGCGGGAATTACCGCCTATTTAATTATCAAAAGAAAAGAAACAAAGCTCATCATCAGAGCGGCTTTAATCATGGTTATTACCGGTGCAATTGGTAATATGATTGACCGTGTTTTCTATGGTCCTCTACAAGGTGAAAATGGTTTATTTTCTGGTAAGGTAGTGGACTGGATTGACTTCCATTGGTTCTGGCCTTATGTCTTCAATATTGCGGACTGCTGCATCGTTATCGCGGCCTTTATGCTCATTATTTACATCATCGTAAGTGAGGTTAAGGACTATAGAGAACGTAACAAGACCAAAGTCAAGACCGTTAATGACCATCAAAAGGTTCTTTCCAAGAGCGAAAAGGAAAAGTTAGAAGCGGAAAAAGCTGAACAAGAAGAAAGTAAATAATTAGTAGTTATTTAGTAATGTTATGAAATACACAGTAACCTTTAAAGAAAACGGACAAAGATTAGATAAAGCTGTAGCAATGCTTAACAGCGAGCTTTCTCGTAGCTTTATTACTAAGCTTATTGACGAGGGCAAAATCACCATCAATGGAAAAGTAGAAAAGCCTTCTTTTAAGGTTAAAGAAAATGATGAAATTAATATCGAAGAAATCGTCGATGTGAAGAGTGATATCAAGGAAGAAGATATCCCATTAGATGTCGTTTATGAAGACGATGATATCCTCATTATCAATAAGCCTCAAGGCATGGTTGTTCACCCCGCGAACGGTCATTATTCGGGTACACTTGTTAACGCCTTAATGTTCATGGAAGATTCACTCTCTTCTATCAATGGTGTTGTCCGTCCAGGTATCGTCCATAGAATCGATAAAGATACATCTGGTTTATTATGTGTCGCTAAAAATGATAACGCTCATCATTTCCTAGCTGAGCAACTTAAAGATCACACAATGGCTAGAGAATATATGGCTTTAGTCCGCGGTGTTATTAAAGAAAATAGTGGCACAGTCGATATGCCTATAGGCAGAGATAAGAATAACCGTCAAAAAATGGCGGTTGTTAAAGACGGTAAGCCCGCTACTACGCATTTCGCAGTCGTGGAAAGATTCGCCAACCATACTTTAATCAAATGCCAACTCGTCAGTGGCCGTACGCACCAAATACGTGTGCATATGTCTGCGATTGGCTATCCTGTCGAAGGCGATCCATTATACGCTGGCAAGAATTACGATAAGTTATATAAAGACGGTCAACTTTTAGTGGCCTATAAGTTGAAACTTATTCATCCAACCACTAAGAAAGAAATGGTCTTCAATATTGACCTTCCAGATTACTTCCAAAAAGTCTTAGAGGACTTAAGATAAAAGAATACCCAGCAAATGCTGGGTTTTTCTATTCAACGACCTCTTTATAATTAGCGAAGTGCTTTTTAGCGATTTTATTGAATTCTTCTAAGCCGTATTTCTTAATGAACTCCTTAGAGAATTCATTGACCTTAGAAGACGCCCCAAACGGGAAAGTCATTTTGTATTTCTTTTCTAGGGCTTCTTTTTCTAATAAGAAGGCGTATCTAGCAATACAGCTCGCTAAAGCGACACATGGATAATATGATTCACCTTTAGTTTTAAAAGTAATATTTAAGACCTTTTGTTCTTTAGGATCATTTAGATAACCAAAGTATTTAGATTCCGCGACAAATTGATCCACGAAGATGTTTTTAGTGTCTGGGAATTTCTTAAACATATTAAGTAACGCTCTATTGTGCATCTTAGCCTTAATAGAATTAAGATTTTCGCCTTGTTCAATGAGTTCGTTATAGTGCTCATTGGGAAGCGCTAGTTTACTAACGAAGAATTTCTTAAGTAAAAGTGGGGCGATTTCTCTAATCTTTTCATCAGTTAGTTTCTTACTATCTTTCACCCCAAAGGATTCTAATTCTTTTAAGTCTTTGCCACGGACAAAGGCGGCGACAACGATAACAGGAAGCAAGAAATCACCAACACCGACTTCGTCGCTACCAATTTGATTATCTTTACAAAGCCAGCCACCGTTAATCGCGGCTTTAGCCTCTTTTGCTTCCGCTTCGATATTCCATTTCTTAGCCTCAGTTAAAGCACCTTCACCAGAGAAGACAACCTTATGTTTATTCTTTTTATCACGATAAATCGTAATAATGACACCAGAATAATCCGCTTGGAAAACGATGTATTCGCCGTTATTTAGTTTTTGATAAGACAAATAAAAAGCCATCAATTCATCAGCTTTTTCACTAGTGATAGGAAATGATACAATCTCTTTGCTCATAAAATAATGATAACACTTTTTTGTGTATATAAAATCAAGTTTTATAATGATACAATAATTGCATGCAAAACATTTACGAAACATTTGAGTTTAATAGAATTAAAGAACATTTATTAGAATACGCTAAAACGGAATTAGCCAAAGTCTATATTGATGAACTAAAGATGTATGAATCTTCTAATGAAGTCAAAAATGCTTTAGAGGATCTTAGAGAAATCAGTTCAATCATTGTCAGATTTGGCCCTTTACCAATCCATAATTCCGCGAATGCTCTAGTGCTTATAGATTTAGCGAAGAAAACAGGCTTATTAACACCTCGTGATTTATCTTTAATCGCAGAAGATGTTTTAACTATTGGTAAAATCTCTGCTTTTCTTAAGAAAATAGATTCTTTATATCCTCGCGTTAGTCAAATGACTGAAGGCTTTATTGATTTATCTAACTTAGAAAAAGAAATCCATCGAGTTATCACTAATTCATTAACGGTCGCAGATAATGCTTCTCCTGATTTAAATCAAATTAGAAAATCACTAAAGAAAGCGGAAGCAAACTTACAAAGTAAGATTGCCTCTTTAGCCTTCTCATATGGCAAATACTTAAACGATGATAATATCACCATTCGTGATGGCCATTTTGTTTTACCAGTTAAGACTGTTGATAAGAGTAAAGTTAACGGTATCGTCTATGATGTCTCCGATAGTGGTAATACCACTTTCATTGAACCTTTAGAAATCGTTCAAATTAATAACGAAATCACCGCTTTAAAAGTGCAAGAAAACGAAGAAATAAGAAGAATCTTAAAAGCTTTAACCGCTTTAGTGCTCCTTCAAGAAGGAGAAATCATCACTAATAACAAGATTATTGCGAAATTAGACTTCCTAAGTGCGAAAGCCTTATATGGTAATGAAATAAATGCTGATATAGCGGAATGTAGTGATAAACAAGAAATCATATTAGAATCCGCAAGACATCCTCTTATTGATCCTAGAAAAGTGGTTGCTAATTCTTTTGAATTAAATGAAAACGAACCAATCATTATTATCTCTGGCCCTAACGCTGGTGGTAAAACTGTTTCTTTAAAAACAGTGGGTCTATTAACTTTGATGCATCAATCAGGCTTAGCCTTGCCAGTCAGAAAAGGTAAAGTCGGTTATTTTAAACATATCTTCATAGATATTGGTGATAATCAATCGTTATCTGATAATTTATCAACCTTCTCCGCACATATTTCTCAAATTGGAGAAATTATCCACGCTGTCGGCGGCAAAGACCTAGTCTTACTTGACGAACTTGGTACAGGCACTGACCCTAAAGAAGGTGAAGCTCTCGCGGTTGAAGTAACCAAATACTTAGAAAACAAACATGCTTTAGCGATGATTTCCTCTCACTTTGCGGCGATGAAAGAATATGCTTTCTTAAGCAAGAATATCGCTAATGCATCAATGATCTTTGATGAAGAGAATCTCTCTCCAACATATCGCTTTAAACAAGGTGTTCCTGGTAAAAGCTATGCTTTAGAGGTCGCATCTCGCTATGGCATTGATAAAGATATCATCACTAAAGCCCATGAATTCTTAAAGAGCCACGAGACTAACGATGTTGGTGAACTCCTCGACATTCTTCAAAAGAAAGTAGAAGAGGCTAATAAGTTACAAGATGAATTAGATAGAAAACAAATTGAACTAGAAAAGCGCGAAAAGAAACTTGCTAATGAGGAAGAACTCTTTGAGAATCGTAAAGAAAACATGCTTAAGGATGTCAAAGAAGAAAAAGCGGAACTCATTGAAAACGCTAAAAAAGAAATCTCTGATATCATCTCTAAGATGCATAACTCTGATATGCGCGTTCACGAAGTGATTGAACTCAAAAAAGAACTTGAAGAGTTAGAAGAAAAGGAAGAAGAAGTCGTCTATAACGAAGATATCGCAATTAACGATTATGTATCTATCCCAAGTATGAACATCTATGGTCGCGTTATGCGTATGAAAGGTAATAAAGCCCATATCGTCAGTGATGGTGGCTTAGCCTTTGACGTTGATAAAAATAAATTACATAAAGTCGCTCAACCTAAAGTTGGTACATCTAAAGTAAAGAAAACTAACTACGATTTAGCGATCAACACTAAAGTGGGTATTGAATTGAACCTCATTGGTATGCGTGTTGAAGAAGCCAAGAACGCTTTAATTAAATATTTAGATAACTGTCGTTTAAAACATTTATCACAAGTCCGTATTATCCACGGCTTTGGTAGTGGCGCACTTCGCAATATGACTAGAAGCTATTTAGATACGCAAAAAGACTTAACTCATCGTCCGGGCGGTGAACATGAAGGTGGTGGAGGTTGCACAGTCGTGCTCTTCAAATAATGAAAGAAAGAATCAAGTCATGTATTAGTAATTTAAAACACCTACCAGGCGTGTATTTAATGCATGATAAAGATGATAAAATCATCTATATCGGTAAGGCTAAAGACTTATATAAAAGAGTATCTCAATATTTCTTAAGACCACAAGTGGGTAAAGTCGCAAAGATGGCCTTTGAAGCGGAATATTTTGAAACAATTATCACCAATAATGAAAAAGAAGCGCTCATCCTTGAGATGAACCTTATCCAAACGCATTATCCTAAATTTAATATTTTATTAAAGGATGGTAGCCATTACCCATATATCGCTTTAAGAAAAGATGGCTATCCATACTTACAAATCAAAAGAAACACTAAAGATAAGAAATATGATTATTTTGGTCCATTTCCTAGAAGCATAAGTGCGTATGAGACTATCGACTTATTAAATAAAATCTTTCCTTTAAGGAAATGTAATAAGATTCCTAATACCGCTTGTCTATATTATCATCTCGGACAATGCTTAGCCCCTTGTATCAATGATATTTCTAAAGAAGTTGAAGATGACCTACGCGAAAAGGTCAAATCCTTTATGCGTGGTAATAATACGGATGTCAAAAGAGAACTCACAAGTAAGATGATGGCCGCGAGTGAGAAAATGGACTATGAATCTGCGAATGACTATAAGAACACTTTAGAAGCGATTAACCACATCAATATTCCACAGAATATGGAGAATAACGATAAAAAAGACCGCGATATTTTCGCGTTCTCCAGTAGAGAGGGTTATTTATCGTTAGCGGTTCTTCTGTTCCGTAGAGGCACTCTTTTGGATAAAAAAGTTTATATCGTCGAAGAGTTTGATAATAACGAAGAACAAGTCGCCGATTTAATCTTACAGTTCTATCAAAATGTTCCTCTCCCACAAGAAGTAGTCATTAATAATGAAACAGTCGTGGACTTATTAAGTGATTTAATTGATCCAACCGTCTATAGTGTCACTAAAGGGAAGATTCATGATTTAATCCTAACCGCGAAACAAAACGCGAATAACGCTTTAGATGAATACTTCTTATCTAGTAAACTAGATAGTGATAAATTAGCCCTCTTAGAGGAACTTGGTCAAATCATCCATATTGATACACCTTATAGAATCGAACTATTCGATAACTCACACTTACAAGGCTCTAGCCCAGTAGGCGCCGCAGTTGTCTTTATTAACGGTGAACCCGCGAAGAAGTTATACCGCAAATATCATATCGAACATGATGAGGCGAGAGATGACCTTAAGTCTATGGAAGAAATTGTCTATAGAAGGTATAAACGTCTAAAAGACGAAGGTAAAGATTTACCAGATTTAATCCTCGTTGATGGTGGCCTTAATCAAATCAAAGCCGCGGACACTGCCCTTAAGAAGGCGGAAGTTTCTATTAATCTCTTTGGCTTAGTGAAAAATAATAAACACCAAACCGCAGGATTAATGGATATAAACGGCAATGTCTATGATATCGAAAATAAGAATATTTTCTTCATGCTTACCAGAATGCAAGATGAAGTCCATCGCTTTGCGATTACTTTCCATCAATCATTAAGAAATAAGAAAATGACTTCTTCAATCCTTGATGATATCAAAGGCCTAGGTGATAAGCGTAAAGAGTTAATCAATAAAGCCTATCCAGATATCACTTTATTAAAAGAAGCCACAATCGAAGAGTTAAGCCAACTTCTTCCTAAAGAAGTAGCGGAAGCCCTCTATATGAAACTTCGTTATTAATTACTTGCAAACAATCTGAGAATTATTTAATATAATTATCGCTGACATGCGCTTGTAGCTCAGTTGGATAGAGCAACAGCCTTCTAAGCTGTGGGTCAAGCGTTCGAGTCGCTTCAAGCGTGCCATTAAGAAAAATACAGTCCTAAGGGGCTGTTTTTCTTATTTATTAGTTGTTTATCATTTGATTTACCTTATTTTTAGAGCTTATTCACTGCAAAGCTTTTGGACATAAAAAGTGTGTTTTAAGATAAAATGCAAAAAAGTAATAACAAAGTTATTAATAAAATTTTTAGCACTCTCACTTAACGAGTGCTAATTTTGTGCTACAATAGAGTTATAAAAGGAGGATTAATTTATGCAAATGGAACAAATGCCTGACTATGAAAATGATAAAGATGTCCTTCAAAAATTTGGCCGTAACATTAACGAAGAAGTTAAGAAAGGGAAAATTGATCCCGTCATCGGTCGTGATGAGGAAATTAGAAAAATCATTGAAATATTAGCCAGAAAAACTAAAAACAACGTCATTCTTTTAGGTGAACCTGGCGTTGGTAAAACCGCAATACTTGAAGGTCTTGCGGAACGTATCGTCAAAGATGATGTGCCGACCATACTTAAGGATAAAACTATTTATGAATTAGATATGGGCGCATTAGTAGCGGGTGCAAAATACCGTGGTGAATTTGAAGAGAGATTAAAAGCAGTCCTTAATAAAATTAAGGAAAGCGAAGGCAAAATCATTCTCTTTATCGATGAGATCCACCTCATTGTCGGCGCTGGTCGAGCGGATGGTGCCCTCGATGCTTCTAACATGCTCAAACCGATGCTTGCGAGAGGAGAAATCGATTGTATCGGGGCGACGACATTAAAAGAATATCGTGAATATATTGAAAAGGACCGCGCTCTAGAAAGAAGATTCCAACCCGTTCTTATCAATGAACCGACTGTGGAAGATACTATTTCTATATTAAGAGGATTAAAGAATAGGTTCGAATCATTCCATGGTGTGAAGATTACCGATAATGCTTTAATCGCCGCGGCAAGTTTATCCAATCGTTATTTAACATCTCGTTTCCTTCCTGATAAAGCTATCGACTTAGTGGATGAAGCTTGTGCTTCCATCAAAGTGGAACTCGCCTCTATGCCTAGCGAACTCGATGAATTAGAGAGAAAGATTAGGCAATTAGAGATTGAAAAGGCTGCTTTAAAGAAGGAGAGTGATGAAGCGAGCAAGAAGAGACTCGCGGATGTCGAAAAAGAACTCTCTTCTCTTAATGAGAAAGATAACGAACTCAAGAAGAGATGGAAACAAGAGAAAGATGAAATTCTCAAAGTTAAAGACATTAAAGAGAAACTCGAAAAAGCGAAGTTTGATTTGGATGTCGCTTTAAGTCATTCCGAATACGAAAAAGCGGGTGAATTACAATATAAGACCATCCCAGAATTAGAGAAGAAATTAAAAGAGAACGATAATTCTCAAAGCGAGAAGAAACTCTTATCCGAAGTCGTGGATGAAGAACAAATCGCGAAGATTATCTCTCGTATGACCAACATCCCTCTCAGCAAGATTGAAAAAGGCGATAGAGAGAAAGTTCTCGATTTAAAGAAGACTTTATCGAAGAGAGTAATCGGTCAAGAAGAAGCTTTAACTTTAGTTAGCGATGCGATTCTCCGTCAGAGAGCGGGGATTAAAGATAGCAATCGACCCATTGGTAGTTTCTTGTTCTTAGGTCCTACTGGTGTGGGTAAAACCGAAGTCGCTCGTGCTTTGGCGGAATCCTTGTTCGATTCGGAGAGTCATATCATCCGTATCGATATGAGTGAATATATGGAGAAATATAGCACTTCTCGTCTTATTGGTGCCCCTCCAGGATATGTCGGATATGAAGAAGGTGGACAGCTTACTGAGAAGGTAAGAAGAAATCCTTATTCTATCGTCTTATTCGATGAAATCGAAAAAGCTCATCCTGAAGTCTTTAATTTGTTACTACAAATGTTAGATGATGGGAGACTTACCGATAGTCAAGGAAGGGTCGTGGACTTCAAGAATACGATTATCATCATGACTAGTAATTTAGGTAGTGAATATCTCCTCAATAATGAAAGAGATAAAGTGGAAGGATTATTACATCAAACCTTTAAGCCTGAGTTCTTAAATCGTATCGATGAAATAGTGTACTTCTCCCCATTATCTAAAGAGACTCAATCTAAGATTGTTGATAAGATGCTTAACAATCTCAATGATAGATTAAAAGAATCTTATTATTCGTTCGAATTCTCTGACGCTTTAAAGAGTTGGATCCTCGATAGTGCTTATTCACCAATCTATGGTGCGAGACCGATTAAGAGATTCATCCAGAATAAAGTGGAGACCATTATTGCGAATAAGATTATTTCACAAGAGGTTGACACCAAACACAAATACTCAGTTGATTATAACGGCCAAGAAGTCATAGTCAAACAAGTTTAATCCTGGGAAGCCACCCTTTCGGTGGTTTTCTTTTTCTAAAAAAGTGGTGCGCGTATACATGCTTTTATGCGACAATAAAAATAACATTAAATTCATGGAGGTATAACTATGAAGAAATATATCATGCCCGCTTTAGCGGTATCTGTTTTATCTCTTGCTAGTGCCCTTGTTATTTTCCAAAACAAGAGCTATCAAGAAGTATCGGCGTACACAGTTTCTTCTTTGGCTACTACAATTGATTTAAACGATTGCAGCGATGATGAAATCAGAAGTTATTATGCTGGTCTTAATTCGCTTGGCGAAGGTGAAAGACAAGGCACTAACCTCCTTAAGAATTTAAAGCCTATCATTTCCAATGGCCAAAAATACTATGCATACAACAATGATAAAAAGATTTGGAAAATGTATGAAATTACTGACCGTGACTGGGAAAAATCTCCTGCCAGTTCGACTACATATGGTACATATGATCCTGTAACTAATAAGATTACAGGCTATCAATATGGTGATAGCGCTTCTAATAGTAAAAATAATCCATATATCCATGCTTTATACATCAATAGAGAATTAGATAACCAAACAACAGCGTGGGATGATCACAATCAAGATGCTTGGGGCATAAATAGAGAGCATATTTGGGCTAAATCACATGGTTTTGATGATGATACAAATTCCAGTGGGGGTGCAAGAGGTGACCCAATGCACTTATGGGCTGGTAATGGTTGGGCTAACCATGAACACAGTAACTATTTCTTTGCTTTTGTAGATAAAAATAAATCATATAGTGACGCTGGTACTAAGTACCAAACCGCTTATGGTAATCTAACTGGCAAGTCAAGAACATTGAGTTCTTCTACTGAAACAGTCTTTGAACCACAAGACTGTGATAAAGGCGATATCGCTAGAGCTATCTTCTATATGGTGGCTAGATACAACAACTATGCTGGTGAAACAGAAGGCTTTGACGCTGATAATCCAAACCTTGTGTTAGCTAATAATCTAAGCGAAAACAATAGGACAGGGACATCATCCTATGACAATCCATTTTCCATGGGTTTATTAAGCGACTTATTAGCCTGGAATAAACTTGATCCAGTTGATGAATACGAAGCCCATAGAAACAATCTTCTTTATAAGAACTACACAAATAATAGAAACCCATTCATCGATTTCCCAGAATGGGCGGAATATATCTGGGGCACAGCTAATTATGATGGCACAGGTTATGATGCGACACCTAAAGGTGCAGCTAAACCTGCTACTGATGTCATTGGTCAAGCTGGCGATACATTTGAAGTCTCCGTTGAAGATATCAAATTTTCAGTGGGTGAAACAACTAAAGTCTCAGGTAAGAACGCTGATGCTGATATCGCTTGGTCAGTCGATGATAATAGTGTGGTTAGTATTGATAAAACAAGCACATTAAACGATGAAGAAGTGACAGTAACTGCTTTAAAAAACGGCACAACCACAATCCGTGCTTCAGCTTATACTGGTGGTGACTTAATTAATAAAACAATCAGTGTAACTGTCAATGACTTAATCATTGAAAGCATTTCTGTTTCAGGTATGAAAACTGAATTCAAAGTGGGTGATGAATTCTCCACTGAAGGATTAAAAGTCAAAGTTAACTATAAAAACGGTACAAGTGAAGAAGTTACAACTGGTTTTACTGTCAGTAAACCTGATATGAATAAAGAAGGTGAACAAACAGTCACTGTTACTTATCAAGATATCTCTACTTCTTATAAGATTAATATCGCTAAAGCACCTATTCCGATGCTTTATATCTATATCGCAGTGGGCGTTGGTGTCTTAGTGCTTATCATCTTAATTGTCATCTTTGTTAAAGGCAGCAAGAAGACTAGAAAGAAGATGCTAAAAGCAGCGAAAAAAGGCGCGAAAGCTTACAAGAAAAGCAATAAATAAACAAACAAAAAGCCACAACTAAGTGGCTTTTATTTTTGTCTAGTTAATGAAGATTATTCAAGATTTCTTAATCTTTGAAGTGTTCTTCTTCTATTGGCCATTTTAACGTGGTTAGAAATGCCACCCGCTAAAGCAATGATGTTACCAGCGGTTTCGACAAAAGAGAACAAATAGATAAGAGCGATTTGACCTGCAAATTTGGTCATAATTTCATTTTCGGAAATTGAACCGCCAGGACCGGATGCTGCTTCAGCGGCATAGTCATAAACTTTACTCATTAAAGCCACAACGATAATGATGATAGCGACAATTGCCACAACACTCATTGTGATGCCAACACCAAGAGCGGTATTTCTTTTTCTTCTAAAACTATCAATTTCAGCTTGTAATCTGCTTTTATCATTAACAGAATAACCATTAATTGTTTCCATATTCTAAGTACCTCGTCTATTATTGTAGGAAAAAAATATTATATTTATCAATAAATATCGTAAATATCGATAAAATCGTATTTTTGACATATTTTTGTATTCATTTCTGTCTATTTTTTTAACAGTTTTCCATATTTAATTCGTCTTGTATAATGAAGAGGATAAATTATGAAAATGAATAAAATATTGATTCACATTGGTCTACCATTAATCGCTCTATCGATTTCAGCGTGCTCTTTCTCTACTTCTAAAGAAGAAATACATGAAGAAAAGAAAGTGACTTCAAGAATGATTACTCCTGACTATGGCTTGCATGTTCAAGAGCATGTTACTTTGTTATTTGGTACAGCGCTTATTCCTTTTAAGCTTAGTGATTTTGGTATCAATAATATTGTTGCAGGTGATCATTTAGAAATTAATTACATAGGCGATTATATAGAATACGAATCCTATCCTTCTAGGATTGATACAAGTAAGATGCATGTCACATCAATGAAACTATACGAAGCTAGAATTGCGGAATATCTCGTAAAGAATGTTCCTGGCGATGCTGAAAAGAAAGAACTTGTTCCAACAGAAGATTTTAAAGGTTACACAATGGTTAGTGCAGAATATGTTATCAATGAAGATGGAACCTATGTTTCTTTAGAATCTTTTATGAAGACCGCTGAAGCGGACACTAAACTCTATGGTAGTAATCCTGCTTCATTTAACTCATTCAATGTGACAACGCTATACTCATATAATCCAAGACCATAATAGAAAATACTTCTAAAGGGCCTTATAGGCCTTTTTTTGATTAGCGTGCGACATTGTTGTTAATGGCTTTTATAATGTTGAAACTAGTAATAGTTTTTTGTAAACTATAAACAATTAGAAATGAAGAGGATTTTATAATGAAAAGAAATTATCTTTTAGTTTCCGCAGTTATGGCCCTTTGTTTATGCGCTTGCCAAAACAATCGTACGCCATCGGAACCAAAAATGGAGCCTGAAAAGACTCCAACTATGGAAGTCAAATTCCAAGAATTAGAAAGTAATGTTGGTGTTACTCCAGAAGTTAAAGCTTATATCGATGCGATGCACGAACAAGAAAAGAACATTACCTATCCACATCGTATCAGTTACTTATTCGGTCCAACAGACTTACAGAAAATGGCTGGTAAAGCTGATAGTGATGATTCCCATAAGGATTATCCTGCCGATGAAACCGGTGGTGTTGATGTCTGCCAAATGCTTGATAATAAGCAAAAATATCAAAATGTCCCAATCGAACTTAAATGGGAAAAAGGTGAAAGAGAATTCTCTGAAGACGCTACCATTCGTTACTGGACAGAATTTGATAAGAGTGATGTTCACGCAGTGAAACTCGAAGAAGGTGGTGCTTCTGCTAAGTTACCAAACCTCAAGAGAGCCACAACTTATTACTATCAATTAGTCGATGGCGAAGATGTTTCCCAAATGGGCAACTTTGAAACCGCTGACTATACTAGAGTTATGACAATGGGCGCTGTTAACAACGTCCGTGACTTAGGTGGCCATATGACTTCCTATGGCGTTAGAACAAGACAAGGATTAATCTTCCGTGGTTACGAAATCAACGAAGGCCAATTCTCACATAGTGGTACTCACCAAAAGACATATTCTGAAGAAGTTCAACTTGTTGCTGAAAGAGATATGAATCTTGCTCTTGAATTAGACTTAAGAGCCAAGAGTGGCACATACCAAGGAAATCAAGAAAAATCCGCAGTTGAAGGCGTTGAATATAAGAGATGTGCTATTAACTCTTATGATGACTTCATCAAAGATCCAAATAAGACAAGTGAATCTGAAAACGCTGATAGAAATCTTCCACAAGAAATCTTTGAAGCCTTAGCAAACGCTGAAGAAAAACACGTTTACTTCCACTGCTGGGGTGGTGCTGATAGAACTGGTACAATTGCCTTTTTACTCAACGCTATCTGTGGTGTCAGTTACACTGACTTAATCATCGACTTCGAAATCACAAGCCAAACAAACAACAAGAGATGCCATATGCACAATTCAAGTAGTGCACACTTCCCAAAATTCTTATATGAATTCACACAAATGGAAGGCTTTGACTTCGAAAAGACAGTTAATGAAAACGCTGTGACATTATTAAAGAAAGTCGGCGTTAGCGATGAAACAATCGAAGCTTGTCGTAAAGTTATGATTCCTGGTTACGAAACAGGTATGCAACCAGTTGAAACAGTTAATGAAAACGGTACAGACGAACTTCCGACATCTTCTGCTCAATTGTTAGAAATGTTTGCTAAATACGGCGAACTCGAAGAACCAATCGTTGCTTAATTATTAATAATTAGAAACTAAGACTCCTATGCTCAACGCATGGGGTCTTTTTTATTTCTGAAATTAATGATAATATAACCTATATGAACGAAAATAAAAAAGCGCTCGATAGAGAGCAAAAAGAACAAAGAGCTATTTATATTGAAAATAAAATTTTAAGTTTCTTATTACCAATTACTGGAATTGTGGCGTTAATTTTGGGTGTGATGGGTTTAATCCTTACTCTTAATTCTGGTCAAATTGGTATAACGATTTTCTATATTGTTTTATCCTTAATTGGATTTTTAGGAGCCGTTTATGGCATCGTTCTATTAATAAGACTTAAAAAACCAGACTTCCTTAAAAGGAAGAAAAAAGAAGAAGTGGAAGATTCAATTCTTCAAGACTAACCCTTCTTCTTAAATAAATAGTCCTTAGAGAGATTAAAGAGCATCTTCCTAAAGACCGCTCTTTTTTCTTTCGGTGTATTTTTCCATTCATCTCTAATGAGTTTGAATTTAGAAGCAAAGAATGGTAGTAATTCTCTTTCGTTAGGTAATTTCTCAACATTGAGATTAGCTAAGAAATCAAATACTCCATCGATGAAGTCTTTCTTCATATCTTCATCATAGTTATTCATTGCATAGTTCATCGTATCAACAATATGAGTGGATCTTGGAGTGTAAGCTTGCTTACGAATAAAGTTATGACCTTCAATATCCCATGAAAAAGCATCGTGTTGGAGTAAAAGACCGTTACTAGAAGAAATAATCTTCTTTTCACGATATTCATTCATGAGCCGGCCAATAATGGATTCATCAGGGGTGTATTCACGTAACAAATGAAGAATACTCTTATATTCAGTATCGTAACAATCTTGAGGATAGTTAGGGGCATCAAAAGAATATACTTCAATAAGCTTATATCGTTTGTTTAAACGTTTAGCAGCAGTGATCGCTAAACGACCACCTTTAGAGTGACCGCCGACATACATCTTTTTAAAGATGAAGTTATTAGAGACTTCCTTCAAATAGTGGACCGCTTCGATTTCAGAAGGCACTGTATCTAAGTAGGCCATATTGAAATCTTCTTTCCAACCTAAAGTCGTGGAATCAGTGCCACAGAAAGAAACATAGGCAAAATCATGCAAGATAATAGTGATAGCCTGGAACTGTTTAGAGTTAACGACATCTCTTTCTTTGGCAAACCACGCAAATTTGGCATGCTTAAATCTGATCGAACGACAAACAACTTTGACTAGTTCAATATAATTGAGTTTTCTTTCTCCCACGCTTCTAGGTGGATTATATTCAGCAATCCTTTTTAATAGTTCATCACTGGAATAGATATCTTTTTGGTTTTTAAGTTCATCAAAAGGAAAATAAGAAAGCATCGCTAAAACAAGAGCGTCCACTTCGTTGAATGGTACTTCTCTAAAATCAATATTTTGATAGCGGTACAAGTAATCTAAAACGTGCATGCTCCTATATTAGCATTAAATTATAAGAGTTGACTCTTATTTTTAATTACAAACCACAAATAGTGGTATAGAATATTAAAAACTGATAACAAAGTTATTGAATAGAAACAGTTTTAATAAACAATATCAAATAAGAGGTTAATATGAAAGCGTGGTTAGTCGTTAATTCATTCATGAACACTGATAAGTTTAAACACTTATACGAAATGCTTTCACTTGCCTTTAATAAAAGAGGCGTTTCTTTAGATATTAAAACCGCTTCCGATATCTCTTTAGAAGTAAATAAGAAGATCGATGAAAAAATCGATTTCATCATCTTCTGGGATAAAGATATCTATCTCGCTCAAAGACTAGAAGCACAAGGCTATAAATTATTTAACTCTGCGAGAGCAGTTGAGCTATGCGATAACAAGATTTTAATGTATCAAGCTTTGGCGAACGCTAACGTTAGAATCCCACGTACATTTATTGCCCCTAAAACATTCGAAGGCCTTAATTATTCGAAGCGTGGTTTTATTAATGATGTCATTAAAGAAATTGGTTTACCGTTGGTAATTAAAGAAGCTTATGGTTCATTTGGTGAACAAGTCTATCTCGCTAATAGCTTAGAAGAAGCAAATAAGATTATTGATCAAATCGGCTATAAAGATTTCTTAATGCAAGAATATATTACCTCTTCCAAAGGCAAGGATATCCGCATTAATGTCGTAGGCAATAACGCCATTGTCTCTATGCTTAGAGAAAACAAAAATGACTTTAGAAGCAACATCTCTAATGGTGGTACAGGCAGTAAATTTGAACCTAAACAAGAATATATTGATTTAGCTCTTAAAGCAGTGAAAGCATTAGACCTAGACTTCGCTGGTGTAGATGTCATGTTTGGTCCTAATGATGAACCAATTATTTGTGAACTTAATAGCAATCCACAGTTTGCGAGCACGCTCCAATATACTGGAGTTAATCTCGCAGAAGTCATTGCTGACTATATCTTAAATAATCTATGATAAGTGGGTTAATAGTTTATAACAATCACGACGCTAAATGTAATCGTTTCTTCATTAATAAGTGCCTAGAACTATTAAACGATGATCTTTTTTCTTTGAAGTTTTTAGTTGAAGAAAAGCTCCTTGAATATGTTGCCACTAACAAAGTGGGCTTTGTCATTTACCGTGGTCGTAACTCTCTTCTTTTAGAAGAATTAGAGAATAAAGGCATTAAGGCATTCAATAACGCTTTAACAAATAAGACCGCGAATGATAAGTGTCTAACTTACGAGTTTCTTAAAGAAAATAGTCTTCCATACATTGAAACATATCTAGAGGCAAAGTCATTCCCTTGCATCATGAAGAGTGTTTCAGGCCATGGTGGACAAGAAGTGTTCTTTGTTAATGGACTTGAGGAAGTGAATCAAATTAAATCGGAACATCCTAATCTCAAGTTTATCTATCAAGAATTCTTGGAAAATAATGGTGATGTCAGAATCTATGTTCTGAATAAGAAAGTTCTAATCTCCATCAAAAGAAAGAACCAAAAAGATTATCGCAATAACTATTCCTTAGGTGGAGAAGTTGAACTATACGAGCCTTCTAAAGAAATGGTGGATGTGGCAGTTAAAATTGCCACTCTGCTAAAAGCAGATTTCATAGGAGTGGACTTCTTATTGACTAAAAAAGGCTATAAAATCATTGAACTAGAAGATCCAGTTGGCTCCAGAATGGTTTATAAATTAAAGCCACAACTAGATATCATCAGGCTCTTCATCGAGCACATAAAAAATAATATCTAATCAGCGTAAATGTTGATTAGATTTTCATTTTCGTTCATACTTTTCCTATGGAACAAGAATTAAACGTCTTAGAATACGATAACGCAAAAGTGACATTCACTGGTAAAACAGATAACATTGCCACAAGTGATGAACTAGAAGCTGCTCCTATTTATCAAGATAAAATGGGCACAGCCTATTCTCGTGCTAGAGCAATTACTAAAGCCATTAATATCACTGGCATATCTTTACTGTTGACTGCCGCAGCCATTAAGACAGGCAGTTTAATCGCTAACGCTTATATTCTTAATCCACCTTCAATAAGCGCTCCTAGTTATGCAGTAACCGAGCATGTTTTTAACTATGAATTTACCATTTCTAATCCTGGTAAATACACAGTCAATTATTTCTTAGAAATAAATAACAATAAAGTCATCGCAGGTGATTGCTCAGAGGAAAAAACTTATACCGGCTCTTATGAAGGTCTTAATAAAGGTGATAAATTACACTTCTATGTGCAGTTCACAAATGAAGTTGATTACACCAAAACAATTGATAATTACAAATACACTGTGGAGGAATAAAATATGGCAGAAGAAAAGAAACAAAACTGGTGGAGAAGAAAAACTCCAGGTCAAAAAGCTAGTTTCATCGTTGGAGCGGTATTATTCGTTCTCTCGTTAGCAGGTTTCATCTTATTGATGAATGGCCGTACATTATTCGGCGATGAATTTGGTGATAAATTCTTTGGTGAAGGTAAGGCTAATGGCTGGGTCATCATTGGTGAAAATCTTATCAGTGGTGGTGTCCGTTGGCTTGTTAGCATGCTCATCATCTCGATTGGCATCACTCTTATTTTCATCGCGACATTTATCACCCACATCTTTGATGGCAAATCCAGAAAAGCTAAAACAATATCCGCTTTGCTTAGATCTTTATTCAAATACGTCATCATTATTGCGATGATTTGTGTCATTCTTGTCGTTTGGGGCGTGGATGTTGTTGGCATTATCGCTGGTGTTGGTGTTTTAACTCTTATCGTTGGTCTTGGCTGTCAATCTCTTATCCAAGATGTTATCAGTGGTATCTTCATCGTCTTTGATGATTATTTCGCTGTCGGTGACACTGTCATTATTGATGGCTTTAGAGGCACAATTGTTGATGTTGGTCTAAAGACCACTAAACTTCAAGATTTCGGTGGTAACATCAAATCAATTACTAATAGTTCTATTGTGACTGTTGTGAACATGTCTCGTATGAGAAGTGTCGCTTCTGTGACCTTATCAGTCTCTTATAATGAAGATGTCGAAAGAGTGGAAGCTCTTATCATTCAAGAAGTTGAAGCTTTAAAAACTAAAGTTCCTAACATTATTGAAGGTCCTTGGTATAAAGGCATCGATAATATCAATGCTTCTTCCATTGACTTCTTAGTCATCGCTTTCACTGATGAATCTAATAGATTCCAAGTTACTAGAGACTTAAAACGCGAATTCTATCTCTTATTTAAGAACAATAATGTCCAAATTCCATATCCACAAGTGACCGTTAATCCGGAAGATAAAAAAGATCGTCCAAAGGCCACTAAGGAAGAAGTTACTATTGCCTTACAAGAGCAAAGAAAACTTAGAGGACTTGAACCAATCAATGTCAAAAAGTCTAAAGGTAACTCAATGGTTAGAAGAGTGAAAAAAGCTCTTGATAAAACCGAGAAAGAATTTGATGGAAAATAGAGGCTTTGCCTCTTTTTTCTTTATTAAAAATACATCGCTAAAACGCCAATGGCTTGGATAATCGTGGAGACTAAAACAAAGACGTGGAAGACACTGTGTAGATATAGGTTCTTCTTTTTACCGACTGCGTAAAGTATTGCCCCAATTGAATAGATAATGCCACCCGCTAAAACAAAGCCAAAACTCATCGCACTCATATAGAGGAACCCTCCACAGAATAAGACAAGCCAGCCCATTGCTAAATATAGTATTAACGATATAACTTGAACAACTTTACTCTTAAAGAAGAAGGCGTTAAGGACAATGCCAATAATTGCGCATCCCCATTCTACAAGCAACATTACTAAGCCCACAACATGTTCGCTCATTAAAACAACACATATTGGGGTGTAGGTACCTGCAATTAACAAGTAGATAGTGCAGTGATCTAAGACTCTAAATAGTTTCTTATTAAATGTTGTAGCGTCGGTACTGTGATATAAACTAGAGACAAAATAAACATCAACAATAGTGATAACAAACACTAATAAGCCAAGGAAATCAGTGATATCAATCGCTCTAATGATTAAGCGGAATAAACCAATAAATAAAATAATAAAGGCTAAAGGAATACCTAAGACATGAGAAATAGTGTTAAATACTTCTTGTCCTTTCGTGTATTCTGGGATTTTAATTTCTTCAATATTTGCTTTATAGTTCATAACGCTTACCTTCCTTTTGCCATTATCTTAGAAGATAAGATTTAAAAGGTCAGTGAACTATTAAAATAAAAACTCTACTTATGAGGTAGAGCGTTCTCTTAAAGGATATAGTGACTAGTAGAGTTATTATCTTCTACTATGTAGAATTATTTAAAAAGTGGGGCTAGGACACTAGCGAGTTCTTCTAATAACTTTTTATCAGATTCGTTAAAACGATTATAAATAGGCGCGTCAATATCAATGACCGCTTTAACTTCATTATTAAGAATAATAGGGGTCACGATTTCACTTTTTGATAAGCTAGAGCAAGCAATGTGACCAGGGAACTCGTTAACGTTAGGAACAATAACTGTCTTAGCGTCCCTCGCGGCTTTACCGCATACACCTTTAGATAAAGGTATTACAGTGCATGCGACATCGCCTTGGAAAGGTCCTAAATATAAGTTGTCTCCGTCTTTAAGATAAAAACCACACCAGTTAATATCTTCTAAAGTGTTTAATAAAGCACTCGCGTTACTTAAGTTAGTAACAAGTGGTAAGTCTTTATCAATAAGGCTAATAAGTTGTTCTGTTAATAGTTCCATATTGATAATATAACCAGTTTTTAGGTTTATGTCTTGTTAAATACTTTAATTTTTATTCTAATATCATTAAGATAATAAGCATGAAAAGAATATTAGTCATAGGTTGTCCAGGCGCAGGCAAAACATATTTTGCTAAAAAACTTAGTGAAATTAATGGTTTACCTGTCGTGCATATGGATAATCTCTATTGGAATAAAGATAAGGAATCTATCTCTTATCCAGAATTAGAAGCAAAGCTTTTACCTTATTTAAAGGGTGAAAACTGGATTATTGATGGAAATTACCATGATACATTAAAACAACGCTTAGAGTATGCGACAGATGTTTTCTTTTTAAAGATGCCACGTGAAGAGTGTATCGAAGGCATCTTAGAAAGAATCGGGGAAGTTAGAGATGACATTCCTTGGGTAGAAACTAAAAAGGACGCAGTGGAATTAATCGAATGGACTATCGATTATGAAAAACGCACTAGAAAAGAAGAAGAAACTTTATTAAAGCAATATAAAAACGTTAACATTCATATCTTAAATTCAAGACAAGAAGTTAACGATTATTTAGCAAGTTTACTTAAGTAATTAAGCGTCCGCTTGATCGGCTTTAGATAAGGTAACGTTATCCTTACCGTTGTTTTTCGCTGTTCTATTAGCGAAGTCTGCTAAATCAAGAACGTGGTCGAAGTTGAATGATTCATCAACTTTAATAACAACCGCACCAACGGAAACAGTGATGTGGAATTTTGGATAATCTTTAAATCTGCACGCTGCAATTTCTGCACGGTATTTTTCACCAATACGCATTAAGACATCTTCGCTAATATTTGCAAAGCAAACAACGTATTCGTCTCCACCCCAACGACAGACAAATGCTTCTTTTTCTTGGGAGAGGATTTCACCAATTCTAATTAAGACGACATTACCGAATAAGTGGCCGTATTTATCATTAACGTTTTTAAATGAGTCGACGTCGACGAATAAACAACCAAGAGAAGATTCCTCAGTTCTATTTTCATACATTTCATCTAAATACTTAGCAAGTAAGTTTTGGTTTGCTAAGCCTGTTAAAGAGTCGTGCATAGAAGCGTATTTGAAGTTTTCTGTATAACTACTTAAACGCTTAGCCGCCACTCTTCTAAGAAGTTCAGCGAAGAAACCGAGTAATAAACAGACTAAATAGACAAGAGTCATACGTAGTCTGAAGTCAACATTTAAATCTTGATATTTTAAGACACTATGAAGTGGTCCAAAGAAGAACAACTCCATCACAACGAAAACTGGTAAAGAAGTGATAAAACCTTCATAAATACCAAAGGTAATGAATGAGAAAGCAGGAAGTAAAAGAATCCAAAGATGTAAGAAACCTTGTGGACCACCGTCATAGCACAAGTACCCAAAGAAGAAAATGACAATTGTCATAAAGATACGACGCCAGATGTAATGGTGCTTTCTATCAAAGATAGTAAGTAAAAGAATGGCAATAGATAAAACTGCAGCAGTTAGAAGAACGAAGGCCATAACCTTTGGCCATGGATCATCAATAAAATGTGGAACTGCAGCAACAATCATAACAATCGCAGCCAATGACGAAAGAACAGACACCAAGAATGATCGTCTAAAAACGTCGTCCAAAAGACCGTCGGTTGCTTTACTTACAAACTTTTTAATATTCATTGATTATAGTATCCCAAAGTTCTCTATGGTCTTATTTTAATACAAATTTATTGTATTGTGTAGATATTTTGCTTTAACCTTCGTCCTTTGTCCAGTATAATCAATTCGTACTCATGGGACCTTTATGGCCTATAGGGGGAATTATGAAACAACATTTCAACACAAAAACAATTGTTATTACCGGACTTTTGTTAGCTTTGGAGATCATCTTCCAATTAATCGGTAACTATTTACAAATTGGCACAGTTAACATTAACATTTCGTTAGTGCCTGTGGTCATTGCTGGCTTTGTTGGTGGACCCATATCCGCAGCGATACTGGGCTTTTTTAATGGCATCATGGCCTTACTTTCACCATCCACAATTGCCGTCTTCATGCCTTTATCACCTGTGGGCACCGTGCTTGTCTGCTTGCTAAAGTGCACTCTAGCAGGCGTAGTGAGCTCACTTGTGTATCGCTTTCTTAGAAAGCTTATCAATGTTCACGTAGCCACACCTATTGCGGCAGCACTTGTGCCTATAATCAACACAGGCTTATTCATTCTCGGCAGTTTCATCTTCTTTAAAGACTTCTTAGCCGCTAACTCTGGCAATGAATTATTCCCAAATGCTTGGGCATTTATCATCTTTGGCTTAGTGGGATGGAATTTTCTTATTGAATTAGCTAGCACATTAGTTTTATCAACAGCCGCTAATGAGATTCTCTTAACAAGAGAAGGTATTCATAGATAATCGTTATCTCTTATTCCATTTTTATAGATTTGCTTGTATGATTTAGGTATGCAAAAGCCTTTAGCGGATCTTTTACGTCCTGAATCAATATCGGAAATGGTGGGTCAACACCATCTTTTAGACGAAGGCTCTGTTTTTAGAAAAAGTATTGAGGCCAATCACTTAACCAACATGGTTTTTTATGGTCCTCCAGGTGTTGGTAAAACAACACTTGCTAATATCATCGCTAAGAGCTCTAAGCTGTCTTTGTATAAACTAAACGGCACGAACGCATCGATTGACGACATTAAGAGTGTCATTAAAGAAGCCGATAGTTTCTTAAATGGTAATGGTGTTCTTCTCTATTTGGATGAAATCCAATACTTAAATAAGAAACAACAACAGTCTCTTTTAGAGTTCGTGGAATCTGGTGATATCACTTTAATTGCTTCCACAACTGAGAACCCATATTTCTATATTTATCCAGCGCTTTTATCTCGTTGCACTGTCTTTGAATTCAAAGCCTTAAAGGTTGATGACATCAAAGAGGGTCTTTTAAGAGCGTGCGATAAACTCGGTCTTAAGATTGAAGAAGATGCTTTAGAAACATTAGCCCTCGCTAGTAACGGGGACATGCGTAAAGCGCTTAATAACTTAGACTTTGTCTATGGAGCGATTAACGGTAAGAATGTTATCGATTTAGACGCTGTTGGTGAATTAGTTAATAAAGCCAACATTGCTTACGATAGAAGTGAAGATAAACACTTCGATACTTTAAGTGCATTTATGAAATCGCTTAGAGGTAGTGACCCAGACGCTGCAATCTTCTATCTAGCAAAGTTACTTAAGGGTGGAGATATCATTGCTGTGAGCAGAAGATTGTTGTGCTCAGTTAGTGAAGATGTAGGTTTAGCATATCCTCAACTCATTCCAATTGTTAAAGCCTGCGTTGATAGTGCGCTTCAACTCGGTATGCCTGAGGCAAGGTTGCCGTTAGCGAACGCCACAATTTTAATCGCTACAGCCCCTAAGAGTAACTCTGCCTATTTAGCGGTTGACTCAGCGATGATGGATATTGATCAAGGTAAGGGTGCAACTGTACCTAGAAACTTACAAAATACCCATTTTGATGGTAAGGATGCTAAAGTCAAAGGACAGCATTATCTTTATCCACATGACTATGATAATCACTATGTGGAACAACAATACTTACCAGATGATTTAAAGAAGAGAAAATACTACATCCCACAAGAGAATAAGAATGAGCAAACGTTCAAAGAATATTGGGACAAAATCAAGAAAAAGAAGAAATAAATTATGGACTCATTAAAAAGTTTAATGGATAAAAAACAATATGATTTAGTCTTGAAGTTAACGGAGAATAGTCAAGACTCTTTAGCCCTCTTTTATCGTCTCAGTGCTTTGTTGGCCACTGGCAAAAGCGAGGATGCTTTAAAGTTAATTAATGCGAAAAGACAAATCTTACTAAATAAGCCAGGCGTTCTAATGAAAATCCATATTGAATTATTATGCTTATTAGGTAAGTTTGATGAAGCTTATAGTGAACTTCGTTATTACCAAGAATTGCCTTACGAGAATCAAGAAACAGAAGAACTTTTAAATAGTCTTCCAAAATACATTAGAGAAGAAGAAATCAAACTCTATAAACGTCAAGAAGTAGGTCAAGATGAAATTAGAAAAAGACTCCTCTCAAAAAGTGATGCGGATGTCTTAAGCGCTTTGGATGCAGTACGCGGCCAAAAGCTTGAAAACTTCCTCCTTCCAATCTTCAATGTTATGAAGAATTATCCAAAGCAACTAGTGAGAACTTACGCTCTTCTTTTACTTGTGGCGAATAAATATGGTAAGAAAGTGGAATTCATGCACGGTGATAAACTTATTGAAGTTGTACCTAATGAGTTAGATGAACCATTCATTATTAAAGGAATAGGGAATATTGATAATGTATTATCACTCTTCCAAAATGAGTACCGTGATCCAACCATCTCTCAGAATGCAATTAACATACTTTCTTCCTATATGGTTTATATCTACCCTAACAGTGTGAACTACTCAAAAGAGGAACTCTTAGTCATCTTTGGCTATATTGCAAAAGAATTACTCCAAACTAGAGATAATAGTCTCACTAAGATGTGTGAGAGATATAACCTTAACGAAGAAGAAATTCGTGAAGAAGTTAATAAAATTAAAGCCCATTTGGAAGATTTTTAGTTTTAAGAACTTCTTTATAAAGAAAATACAAGCGCTTTTGCTTGTTTTTTATTTTACACACGTGATATATTTATACACGCACACATTTGAAAGGATAAATATTAATCATGGAAAGAAAAGTAACCAAATTAGAACACTGCCATACAGAAGTGTTAGTCAATGTGGACAAAGATTTATGGAAAAAAGCTCAACAAAAAGCTTTTAACAAAGTTGCTAGTAACATCACCGTTCCTGGTTTCCGTAAAGGTAAAGCCCCAGCCAATATGCTCAAAGGCCGTGTCAACCAAATGGAAGTCTTCAACGAAGCTATCAATAACGTCTTACAACCAGTTTATGAAGACATCTTAAAAAACGAAGACATCCAACCAGTCGCTAGACCAGCATTTGATGTCACAAAATTAAGCGAAGAAGATTTAGAAATTAGAGTCACAATCGCCACACGTCCAGAAATTAATCTCGGTAAATATACTGGCTATGAATTAGGCAAAGCCAAAGTGGAAGTCACTGATAAAGAAGTTGACGCTGATATTGAAGGCTTAAGAAGACAATATGCCACAATCGCACCAAAAGAAGGTCAAGCTGAAAAAGGCGATACAGTCGTTATGGACTTTGAAGGTTCAATCGATGGTGTCCCATTTGAAGGCGGTGCCGCCGAAAACCACGAATTAGAATTAGGTAGTGGTGCCTTCATCCCAGGCTTTGAAGATCAATTAATCGGTGCTACAGCCGGTATTGAAGTTGATGTTAAAGTCAAATTCCCAGAAAACTATGGTCCAGATGAAATTTCTGGTAAAGATGCAGTCTTCCACTGCAAGATTCACGAAGTGAAACAAAAAGTCTTACCTGAATTAGATGAAGAATTCATCAAAGACTTAAACATCCCAGAAGTTGCTAACTTAGAACAACTCAAGGCTAATAGAAAAGATGCTTTATTAAAGCAAAAAGAAGCTAACGCTAAACAAGAATATCTCAACAAATTAGTTGATGAAATCAAGAAAGTTTCTACATTCGATATCCCAGAAGAAATCATCAAAGAAGAAACTGAAAACCGTAAAAAACAATTCGAACAAAGATTACAACAATCTGGTATCGATTTAGAACAATACTATGTCTTAACTAAGACCAAAGAAGAAGATCTTAATAAGCAATTAGCTGAAGAAGCTAGAAAAGGTTTAGAATCATTCTTCGTCATGGATTCTGTTGGTGAAAAAGAAAAACTCAACATCACCGAAGAAGAATTAGAATTCGAACTTTCCAAAATGGCGGAACAATACAATTTAACTATTGACCAAGTCAAAGATGCTTTAGGTCAACAATTAGGTCAATTCCGTCACAATCTTATCATGCAAAAGATTGAAAACTTCTTATTCGAAAACAACAAGTAATTTAAATTAAGGAGGTCATTTATATGAGCGATAGACCCCAAACATTGACATTACCATTACTTCCAACACGTAGTTTCGTGCTTTTTCCTAGCACTATTCAACCAATAGAAGCAGGAAGAAGCTTCTCAATTAACGCGATTCATGCGGCGCATTTACAAGCGGACTCTTTATTATTTGTCGCTTGTCAAAAGAACCCAAATGATGAAACTATCGATTTCGAGACAATTTATCATGTTGGTACTTTATGCCGTATTGTTTCCATCGTGGAAAAAGGCGATTTAGTGAGAGTGCGTGTTGATGTCGTGGAAAGAATCGTTTTAAACGATATCTCCTATGACCAAACTAATGGCTATTACGTCGCTAATGGTACTATCGACAATGTCCCAATGATGGATGAAATCACCAATGATTCCATCATCCGCGCAATTGTTGATAAATTAAACAATTTACCAAACGTTTTATCATTATTAAATAAGAGCACCCTTAACCAAGTTAACAAAGTTAAGGATGCGGCTTCTTTATGTTACATTTTAGCGAGCAATCTCCAATGTTCTACAGAAGAGAAACAAGCGATCTTAGAATGTAACAACGTTAATGAATTAATGGAGAAGATTTTACTTCTCATCTCTGGCGAACAAACCAAAGCTCAAATCGATGAAAACATCGCTAACTCAGTGAGAGAATCCACCGAAAAGAGCCAAAAAGAGTATTTCTTAAGAGAAAAACTCAAAGCCATTAAGAAAGAATTAGGTGAAAACACCGATAGTGCTAATTCTCCTGAATCCATCTTAGAAAAGATAGAGAAGAATCCTTATCCAGAAAACATCAAAAAGAAAGTTAAAAGTGAACTTTCTAAGTTCGATATGATGCCTCAAGGATCCTTAGAAGGTGCTTTGATTCAAAGCTACTTAGATGTTTTAATGAACATCCCATGGTGGGAAAAGACTGAAGATGATGAAGACCTTAAACACGTCGAAGCCATCTTAGATGAAGACCATTATGGTTTAGAGAATCCAAAGAAGAGAATTGTTGAATACTTAGCTATTAAGAAGTTAACTGGTAACTTAAAATCCCCAATTCTCTGTTTCTATGGCCCTCCAGGTACAGGTAAAACTTCTTTAGGCAAATCCATCGCTAGAGCGTTAGGAAGAAAATTCTTCAAGTGCTCCTTAGGTGGTATTTCCGATGAAGCAGAAATTAGAGGTCATAGAAGAACCTATGTCGGCGCTCTTCCAGGTCGTATTATTCAAGGCATGAGAAAAGCGGGAGTGACTAACCCAGTATTTTTACTCGACGAAGTCGATAAACTCGCTTCTAGCTATAAAGGCGACCCAGCCAGTGCCTTATTAGAGGTCCTTGATCCAGAACAAAACAATCAATTCAACGACAACTATGTTGAAGAACCATATGATTTAAGTGATGTTCTCTTCATCTGTACCGCTAACTACTTAGAAAATATCCCTGGTCCATTAAGAGACCGTTTAGAACTCATCCAACTCTCCTCTTATACAGAGATTGAAAAGATGCACATCGCTAAGGAACACTTAGTGGCTAAACAAATCTCTCTTAACGGTTTAAAACCAGAACAAGTCGTCTTTGAAGACGATGCCTTAAGATTTATCATCCGTTCTTATACACGTGAAGCGGGTGTCCGTGAACTCGAAAGAAAGATTGCCTCTTGCTTAAGAAAAGTCGCGGTTAACTTTGTTAAGAATCCTGATTGTGGCGTGACCACAATTAACGTTGAAAAAGTTAGAGAATTCTTAGGTGTTCCATACTTTGAAGACACACAAAAAGAAAAAGAACCACAAGTCGGTGTTGTGACTGGCTTAGCCTATACTGAATATGGTGGTGACATCTTACCAATCGAAGTTAACTACTTCAAAGGTAAAGGTTCCCTCATCTTAACTGGTCATTTAGGTGACGTGATGAAGGAAAGTGCAAGCATTGCCCTTGACTATGTCAAGAGTAACGCTGAAGCCTTCCAAGTCGATCCTGACTTATTCGTTAATAGCGATATTCATATTCACGTTCCTGAAGGCGCTGTACCAAAGGACGGTCCAAGTGCGGGTGTGGCCATGACATGTGCGATTATCTCATGTCTCAGCCATCGTCCAGTTTCTCCAGACGTCGCTATGACTGGTGAAGTCACCTTAAGAGGTCAAGCTTTACCAATCGGTGGTTTAAGAGAAAAATCTTTAGCCGCTCTCCGTAGTGGCATTAAGAAAATTGTTGTTCCAAAGGACAACAAGAAAGATGTTGATGAACTTCCGAAGGAAGTAAAAGACACATTACAAATTGTCTATATGTCCTCCGTGGAAGATGCTGTTAAGGAAAGTTTTGTCAGATGATTAATTTTCTAAATGCGACATTCATCAAATCTTGCCCGAATAGAAATGAAAAACCTCAGGCACAAAAACCTGAGGTTTTAATCGTTGGGCGTTCTAATGTTGGTAAATCCAGTCTTATTAACGCCTTAACACAAAAGAAAAAACTCGCCTTTACAAGTAGTAAACCAGGTCATACTAGATTATTAAATTATTACGATATCGACAATAAATTTTATCTTGTGGATGCTCCTGGATATGGCTACGCTAAAGGGGGTATTGATCTTGACAGGTTATTCGCTGAAATGATGTCTTCTTATTTTGATAATAATGCTGATTTGAAGCTCGTTTTAATCCTTCTTGATGCAAGAAGAGAGCTTAGCGAAGATGACTTAGAGATCGTTGAATACGTGAAAGAAAACAATATTCCTTTTGCCCTTGTCATCACTAAATACGATAAGATTAATCAAAAGGAAAAATCTGCTCTTAATAGATACCTAAAAGAAATGGGTCTAAATAACGAGCAAGTATTTTATACATCGATACTAAAGAACGATAGTTTATCTCTTTTGAAAAAAGGGATTGAGAATAGCCTTTAATTTAGTATAATGTAAGCGTCCGTTGAAGAAGAGGAGTAGTCTATAAGTCTTCTCATAGAGAATCGAGGATGGTGGAAGCTCGATAGAAGAAGTAGATGAAGGTCGCTTTGGAGGAATCGTTACCTAGCGAAAATAGGTTAATGAAGTGCGTAGAGGATTCTACGAACTAAGGTGGTACCACGCTGATAGCGTCCTTAGATAGGGCGTTTTTATTTTATAGGAGATCTTATTATGTTAGAAAAACGTTATAACCATCTTGAAGTGGAAAAAGGAAAATACCAGAAATGGAAAGAAGCTGGATATTTTGCAAGTGGCGATATTTCTAAGAAACCATTTAGCATTGTCATCCCACCTCCAAACGTTACTGGTAAATTACATATTGGTCACACTTGGGATACAACAATTCAAGACATTATTGTTCGCTATAAGAAGATGCAAGGCTATGATGTTTTATGGCTTCCAGGCATGGATCACGCTGGTATTGCCACCCAAGCTAAAGTCATGGAAAAGCTCAGAAATATGGGAAAAGACGTGACAAAAATCACAAGAGAAGAGTTTTTAAAGTGGGCATGGGGTTGGAAAGATGAATACGCTAGCCACATCCATGAACAGTGGGCTCAAATGGGTCTCGCCCTTGACTATAACAAGGAAAGATTCACTCTTGATGAAGGCTTAAATTATGCAGTAAGAACAGTCTTCGTGACTTTATATAACAAAGGATTAATTTACCAAGGCGAAAGAATCATTAACTGGGATCCAGTGCAAATGACCGCTCTTAGTAACGTTGAAGTTATTCACCAAGATGACAAGGGCTATATGTATTATTTCAAATACCCAATTGTCGGTAGTGATGAATCCTTAATCGTCGCCACAACTAGACCAGAAACTATGTTCGGTGACGTCTGCGTGGTCGTTAATCCTAAAGATAAGAGATACACAAAATATCATGGAATGAAGGTTATAAACCCTGCTAACCATGATGAATTACCAATTATTTGTGATGAATACGTTGATATTGATTTTGGAACAGGCGCGATGAAATGTACACCTGCTCATGATCCAAATGACTTTATCATCGGTGAAAAATATGGCTTAGAAAAGCCAATCATCTTTAATAAAGATGCCACGATGAATGAAAAGTGTGGCCAATACAAAGGCATGGACAGATTCGTCTGTCGTGAAGCCTTGATTGAAAACATTAAAAAAGAAGGTAACTTTGTTAAACAAGAAGAAATCGTTCACCCAGTTGGTCATAGTGAAAGAAGTAACGCGGTTGTCGAACCAATGCTTTCTAAACAATGGTTTATTAAGATGCGCCCACTCGCGGAACAAGCTTTAGCTAACCAAAGAAAGAAATCCACAAAAGTTAACTTCGTGCCAGAAAGATTTGAAAAAGTCTTTATCCAATGGATGGAAAAAGCGGAAGACTGGTGCATTTCTCGTCAATTATGGTGGGGTCACCGTATTCCTGCTTATTACAATAAGCACACAGGTGAAGTTAAGGTTTTAATGGATCCACCAGCGGATATGGAAAACTGGGAACAAGAAAGCGATGTTCTTGATACATGGTTCTCCTCACAGCTATGGCCATTCTCCACAATGGGCTGGCCAAATAAGACACCAGATTTAGAAAGATATTTCCCAACTGATGTTTTAGTCACTGGTTATGACATTATCTTCTTCTGGGTTTCAAGAATGATTTTTGAAAGCTTAGAAATGACTGGCCAAAGACCATTTAAAGAAGTTGTTATCCATGGCTTAGTTAGAGATGAACTTGGCCGTAAAATGTCAAAGACATTAGGTAATGGTGTTGACCCAATTCAAGTCATTGCTGATTATGGTGCGGACGCTCTTAGATATTTCTTAACTACTAACAGTACACCTGGACAAGATATGAGATATATCGATGAGAAAGTCCAAGCTGCTTCTAATTATTTAAATAAAATATGGAATAGCGCGCGTTACGTGTTATCTATCCTTGGCGATGACTATAAGGAAAGTGAATTATCTCTAGATAAGATGTCCGCTTTGGATAAGTGGATTATTAATAGACTTAATACCACAATTAAGAATGTCACCATTAATATGGATAAATATGACTTCAATGCGGCTAGTAACCACTTATATAACTTTGTTTATGATGATTTCTGCTCACAATACTTAGAAATGTCTAAAGTCGCTCTAAATAGCGAAAACGAAGAAGTGAAGAACACCACAAAAGCGGTCTTATTAAAGTGCTTGAAGAATATTATTCTTCTTATCTATCCATATACTCCATTTATCGCAGAAGAATTATATTGTTCTTTACCAAGCCATTTAGAGTCCATCATGCTTGAAAGTTATCCAAAATATGAAGATAACTTAGTGGATGAATCTAAAGACTATCAAGTTGATCTTTTATTCAATCTCATTAAGGATGTGAGAAACTACAAAATTGAAAACAAATTAGCGCCTAACGCTAACCTTGACTTATCTTTATTAATTAAAGAAGAAATGTTTGATGGCTTCCTAGCCTACCTCAAGAGATTCAGTTTTTCTGAAGTTAAACTCTTAAATAAAGACGAACACGTTGAAGGTGAAGCTCATATCTATAACGAAGCAGAACTTTATATCGCAAGTAACGTCAATAAAGCAGAACTTCTTGCTAAGTTAGACAAAGATATTGAAGCCTTAAATAACGAGATTAAGCGCTGCGAAAATATGCTTAATAATCCTAACTTTATCAATAAAGCTCCTGAGGCTAAGATTGCTTTAGAAAGAGAAAAATTAGCCAAACATCAAGAGAATTTACAAGTTTTATTAGAAAAAAAGAAAAAAATTGCATAATTTTCGGACAAATTTGAAAAAACCTCCCTATTTAATTTATAAGGAGGTCTTTTTTTATGACTTATACATTACTCAGCGAAGAAGAGATGCAAAACCATTATGTTGGTGAAGCAATTACAGTGACCGCGGTGATGGCTATTTTATGCGTCGCCATCATGGCAGTAGTAGTCTATCGTTTGTTCCGTTCCTCTAAAGGCAGTGCCACTGTCCCAGGCGGTTGGAAATTCTCTTGGAATTAATGGGCAAGATAGATGATTTACCCACTCTAGATAAACCACGCGAAAAAGCGGCTAGATTTGGGATTGAAACATTAAGTGATGAGGAGTTATTAGCCCTTATTATCAATGTTGGAACAGTTGGACACTCCTCCCTTGATATTGCAAGAGAAGTATTAAATGACTGCCATTCATTATCGGCTTTATACAATAAACCATATCAGTATTTTCACTCATTTAAGGGGTTAAAGAGAGTCAACGCTTTGAAGCTAGCAGCGACGATAGAAATCGCTAAAAGAATGAACGAGAAAACGCGTCTCATTTATGAAGAAAAAGCAGAAGTTAATAGTGAATCTCTTTACCAAAGATACGCACTTTCATTAGTGGGCAAGTTTCAAGAGAACTTTGTGTTAGTTATTCTTAATAAGAATAAACAAATCATTTTTGAGAAGGTTTTGTATAAAGGCGATGAAGAAAATATGAGCGTTTCACACCGCGAAATAATCAACCTTTTAGTGCTCCATAATGGCTATTATTTTTACCTCATCCATAACCATCCAAATAACTCATTATTACCGAGTAATTTTGACATCACATTTACCGAAAAAATGAACCGAAGAGCAGAAAAGATAGGGGTTAAACTTCTTGATCATCTGATAATCGGACAAACAGGATACTATTCATTTCTTCACTCTAAAGTATTTTCTTAATGAAAATTTCTTTAATTTATTGTTGAACGCTTTTATAACTTATGTTATATTACATGCGTTGTCGCCTCACTAGCTACAACCGCATAGAAAAGGTTATGAAACTTTAATAAGTACCTTAATAGCGAGTACTTAGTGATTATTTAGAAGGAGGGACATTATGTACGCAATTATTGAAACTGGTGGAAAACAAGTTCGCGTGGAAGTTGGTAGCAAAATCTACGTCGAAAAACTCGATGCCGAAGTCGGTGCAAAAATCACCCTCGACAAAGTGCTCCTAATTGGAGACAAGGCTCTCAAAGTTGGTAATCCTTACATTGAAGGTGCCAAAGTTACAGCCAAAGTCGAGAAACAAGGCAAAAGCAAAAAAATCCGCGTCTTCAAGTACAAAGCAAAGGCTAACGAACACAAGACCATTGGTCATCGTCAACCATATACTTGCTTAGTCATCGAAGCTATCAATGCCTAATCATGATTAAAGTGATAATTGGCCGTGCATCTAATAACCAAATTAACTTTTTAGAAGTTAAGGGTCACGCTAACTCAGCTGAATATGGACAAGATCTTGTCTGTGCAGCGGTCAGTGCAGTAGTGACTGGAGGATTCAATAACTTAGTGAACGTTAAAGATTACGAAATTAAGTTAGATGAAGGACATGCATTATTCAAAAGTGAACGTCCATTAGATGCTCATGATGAAGTCGTGATTGAAACAATCGTGTGTGGGTTAAATACCATATGCGAATCAAATCCGAAGTTCATCGCTATCAAAACCGATAAGTAATTCGGTAGAAAAGAGGAATTAAAGATGTTATTTAAATTAAATCTCCAACTCTTTGCTAGTAAAAAAGGTGTCGGTTCCACAAAAAACGGACGTGATTCTGCTGGTCGTAGACTTGGCGCTAAAGTCGCCGATGGACAATGGTGCCATGCAGGTAGCATTATCTACCGTCAAAGAGGAACAAGAATTTATCCTGGAGTCAATACCAAAAAAGGTAAAGACGATACCATCTTCGCTACATGTAATGGTGTTGTGAAGTATGAACGTTCTGGCAAAGACAGAACACTCGTGAAAGTCGTTCCACAAGACTAATTGTTAAAAAAGAACATTAAGACCACATTTTAGTGGTCTTTTTGTATGCTTTTCTTATATAATAGAAAAGAAAGAAGAATTTTATGTTTATTGATCGTGCAGTTATTGAAGTAAGAAGTGGTAAAGGTGGCGATGGCGCCATTGCATTTTTACGTGAAAAATATGTCCCAAAGGGTGGACCTGCCGGTGGTAACGGTGGTCGTGGTGGTTCAATCTTCTTAAGAGCCAGCAAAACCATCAATACATTATTTAATTTCCGTCATAGTAAAACCTTCATCGCTAATGATGGTGAAAAAGGCGGTATCAAAAACCAATATGGTAAATATGCTGAAGATGTCATCGTTGATGTCCCAGTAGGAACAGTTGTCTATTTAGAAAAAGACAAAGAGTTCTTAGGCGACTTAAATGAAGATGGCAAGATGATTAGAGTCGCTAAAGGTGGAAGAGGTGGTAGAGGTAACTCCTGCTTCAAGAGTTCCACTAATAGAGTCCCTAAGATTGCGGAAAACGGTGAACCAGGTGAAAGAAAAAGATTAATTCTTGAACTTAAGCTTTTAGCTGATGTCGGTTTAGTCGGTTTCCCAAGTGTTGGTAAGAGCACACTTTTAAGTGTGGTCAGTGCCGCTAAACCTGAGATTGCTGATTATCCATTTACAACCATTACACCAAATCTCGGTGTTGTTTCTGTTAAAGATGGTAGCTCCTTCGTGATGGCGGACTTACCAGGATTAATTGAAGGTGCTCACCAAGGTAAAGGCTTAGGTTTACAGTTCCTTAGACATATTGAAAGATGCCGTGTTATTGTCCACGTTGTTGATATGTCTGAAACAGGTAGAGATCCTTATGAGGACTACCAAGTCATTAACAATGAACTTAAAGAATATGGCTTTGCTTTAGATAAACGTCCACAAATCATTGTCGCTAGTAAGATGGATGAAGAAGGGGCGGAAGAAAAGCTCAAGAAATTAGAAAAACAAATTGGTAAAGAGATTATTCCGATTAGTGCAATCACTGAAGAGAATATTGATAAACTCCTCTATAAATGTGCGGAAGTTCTTAAGGAAACTCCATTATTCCCACTTTATGATGCCAAAGAAGAAGACCTTGACCATAAGACCTACACTCTTGAAGATGAAGAACCATTCTTCAGTATTAGAAGAATTGACGCTCATACTTGGTCCATTGAAGGTGAAAAGATGCTTAAGTTCTACCATATGACTAACATCTCCACTGATGAAGGTATGATGGTTTTAATGAGTAAGATTCGTTCTCTTAGAATCGATGATGAATTAGAAAATAGAGGGGCAGAAGATGGCGATACTGTCATTCTTGATGACTTCGAATTTGAATATGTGAGATAGTTATGAAATTAGAACAATACTTAAAAGAAATTGAACAATTCCTAAAGGAATACATTGAAAAAGCACACTGCAAAACCTATGTTCTTGGTATTTCTGGTGGTGTTGATTCTTCTTTATGTGCGGCTTTAGCAAGAAACGCTGTTGGTAAAGATCGTTTATTATGTTTAATTCTTCCAATTGAAAGTCATAAAGCGGATGAAGAAGACGCTCTTCAATTAGTCAAAGAATTAGACTTAAACTATGTCATAGTGGACGGTACAGAAATCTTTAGAGGCTATGTAGATACATTCAAAAAGCTTGGTCAAGATTTCGATAGAAGCACTTTAGGTAATTTAAAAGCGCGTATTAGAATGAGCATTTTATATGCTTATGCGCAAAAATATAATGGTTTAGTTATTGGCACAGATAATGCTGATGAAAGATATACAGGCTACTTCACCAAACATGGTGATGGCGCTGCTGATATTCTTCCTATCGCGCATTTATTAAAAGGCGAAGTTGTGGAAGCAAGTAAGCTATTAGGTATTAGCAACCATTTAGCGGAAAGAGTTCCAACAGCCAGCCTATTTGAAGGCCAAACTGATGAAAATGAAATGGGTGTAACCTATAAAGATTTAGATGCTTACATCTTAGGCAAGAAAGTTGATGAAGCGGTGGAAAAACGCATTCAACATCTCCACAAGATTAGCGAGCACAAAAGAGTGCCTACACCTATGCCAAAAGAGTTTGATAGAGGTGAATAAATGAAGGTTAATAAATTAGAGGTAATTTTCATATCTAGTTTATTAAGCGCTCTCGCAGTTCTCCTTTTTCTTGTTCTATTTATCATCGTTAATTTATAAAATTAAGGAAGGTAACTATTATGATCTATTCTTTAAAAGGCAGAGTTTTAATGACCGATGGCGATACCGTCATTATTGATGTTCGTGATGTTGGTTATCAAGTTTTAGTGAGCCATATTAGTGACTACGAAGTCGGTCAAGAAGTGTTTTTATATACATATAATGTAATCAGAGAAGATGAACAATATCTTGTTGGTTTCTCATCTTTAGATGAAAAGAAAGTCTTCCTCTCATTAATTAAAGTTAAAGGTTTAGGTCCTAAGACCGTCATTGGTGCATTAAGCGCCACAACAGTGGATGGAGTAAGAAACGCCATTGCTTCTAATAACGTTGCTTATTTAAAGAAGTTACCAGGCATCGGTGCGAAAGCCGCTAGCCAAATCATTCTCGATCTTAAAGGTGAATTAACTGGCACTAAAGGTGATCCAGGTGTTTATGATGAAGTGTATGAAGCACTCAAAGAATTAGGCTTTAAAGGTGCAGCTATTGACCGCGTTTTAGCGACCATCAACGAAAAAGATGCTGCTCCAGAAGAAATCTTACGTATAGCTTTAGCTAAATTAAGGAAATAATATGTCCAGATTACTAGATGCAAAGAAGAATAGTAACGAATCACAAGAAGAGTTGTCACTTAGACCACAAACTCTTGATGAATACGTTGGTCAAAAAGACTTAAAGGCCAATTTAAAGGTCTTTATTGGTGCTGCTCTTCATAGAGATGAACCATTAGACCATATTCTTTTCTATGGCCCTCCAGGTCTAGGTAAAACAACTTTAGCCTATGTCGTCGCTAATGAGATGCACGCTAACATTCATTTTGTGAATGGTCCAGCCCTTGAAAAACCAGGTGATTTAGGTGCTATTTTATCCAACTTAAATAAAGATGGTGGAGACATTCTCTTCATCGATGAAATTCATAGACTTCCACGTATTGTGGAAGAAACTCTATATAACGCCATGGAAGACTTCAAATTCTCTGTCGTTATTAACCGCGATACAAGCGCAAGAACTTTAACTATTGATTTGCCACCTTTCACACTCATTGGTGCGACCACCCGTGCGGGTAACTTAAGCGCTCCATTAAGAAGTAGATTTGGTATTTCTGAAAAGCTTAGTTTCTACGATATTGATGAATGCGTCGCCATTGTCAAAAGAACAGCGAAAGTCTTTAATACCACAATTGAAGATGCTGCAGCTTTAGAAATTGCTAAACGTTCTCGTGGTACGCCGCGTATTGCTAATAGATTATTTAGAAGAGTGCGTGACTTTGCTAACTATGCCGGTGAAGACCATATTACTATTAACGATGCTTTACAAGCATTAAAGGCTTTAAAAGTGGACGAACTTGGTCTTGATGATGTCGATATCAAATACTTAAAAACCATCATCGAAAGATTCAAAGGTGGACCAGTTGGTTTAGACACTTTAGCGAGTGCAATTGGTGAAGAAATCGATAACTTAGAAGACGTTTATGAACCATATCTTCTTCAAATTGGAATGATCGATAGAACCGCTCGTGGACGTGTTGCCACAGAGAAAGCGTATAAGCATCTTAAAATAGGTCATCAAACAACATTATTCTAATAATGTTATAAAATAATTAAGAAAAATGGAACAAGACTCGTCTTGTTCTTTTATTTTCTCATTTAGTCATACAAATATGTTGAATTACTTATGTAATTAGAGTATATTATTCAATGACGTCGCCTTACGAGCGAATGCACATACACGTATTAGGAGGAATAAATATGCGTAGATTATGGTCACATATTGTCATAGCGGCTACTTCGCTATTGATGGTTGGAGCAACATTTGCCACCGTAGTTACAAATATGAACAGTAATATCGAATTCGAGAAAGGTCGTGAATTAACTTTCCGCATCAATGCCAAAGATGACGATGGTAATCCAGACAAAGATTACGAATTCACCGATGATGAAGCTGTTAAAGAAACCGCAAAAATCATGGAAAAGAGATTAGCAACTGCTGATATCTCTCGTTATAAAGTTGAAACCGCAGGTTTTGATACAATTAAGGTCTCTTTCGTTCAAGACACAGACCAAGAATACGAAATCATTCAAAACTATCTTTCATTCAACGCCACATTAGCCATCTCTAACTCAAAGGAAACATATGCTTTAGCAACTGAATTCCTCGACACAAGCAAAAAAGCATCCTGGACTAGTGATCAAGGCTATCCAACAATTATCATTCCAATCAAATCCGATAATGAATTATTCCAAGCTGTCTATACAGAAGCAAAGGAAATGAGTGATAACAATACTGGTGAAGTCGAAGAACAACACGATCACCAAGAAGGCGAAGAGGAAGAAGAAACCAAAAGACATGCTTACCTCTACCTCTGGTACGACTACATTGAAGACTATTACTCATACGATAAAATCAATCAAAAATCTCAAGATACATATGATGCCGCTGTTGCGAGCAAAGTCTTAATGACTTTCGATGCTGCGGATCCATTCTTAGACGAAGAACAAACCGCTTTAAGAGCTTATGTCCAACCAGAAGTTGGTGAAGACAATAAGATTTCTGATGATGCTTTAGCAAAAGCTTTCAAGAATGCTCGTTATTACGTGAACTTACTTAACGCTGGCAAAATGAATTACCACGTTGACTTCATGTTCTCTAAGCCCGCTGACTTATTCGTTGAAAGATTGGTGGAATTAGGCACACACGAAACAATTGCTTGGAGCAGAACCTTCATTGCGACAATCGTTGCTATCGCTGTTATTAGCTTATTACTTATCTACTTCTATAGATTAGGCGCTAGTGGTATTGCAGTGACATCAATCATTGCCACATTCTTAGGCTTATTATTCGTCGTCTTATTGCATGCCGAATTCAATATTGCTGGTATGGTTGGCTTAATCGCTTTAGGCTTAATCAGTGTCTTAAGTGGTGTCATCTATATGCACAAATTTAAAGAAGAATGCTACCGTGGTAGAACTCTTAAGAAAGCTAACACAGAAGCCGCTAAGAAGTCCTTATTACCAATCGTTGACTTACACGTTGTTTTAGTGGCGATGGGTGTGGGCTGCTACTTATTAGGCGGTGTAATGATGAAATCATTCGCTGTTGCTAGTATCTTAGGTGGCGTTGCTTCCTTATTATTAAATCTCATCTTCTTACGTGGCATGGAATGGCTCGTTACTAACGAACAAGGTTTAGCTGGTCGTTATGATTTGTTCGATGTCAACCAAGATCAAGTTGCTGATGGCTTAGAAGAAAACAAAGCCAGATACGAAGGCGCTAACGCTGATAAAGATTTCACAAAGCATAAGAAACCAGTTGCTATTATTGGTGCAGTCTTATTCGTTGCTAGTGTTGTTTCTATGATTGTCTTTGGCGTCACACAAAAAGGTGCAATTTATAGTTCCAATTCTCCATACAGCAATAGCCAAGTCTACGTCGAATATAGTACAGAAGTGACAGGCAATACTGCCTTAACTGCTGATGTTAAAGAAAGAATCGATGCGATTTTGGATAATGCTACTTTAGAAGATAAGAGCTTAAAAGAAATCACTGAACTTGATACATATGCATACACTCCTAAGTATGATACAACAAGAACCGGTACAAGTACCGTCTTCTATGCCTATTACATCATCAATTTCGATAGACCATTAAAAGGCACAGAAATGATTAAATATGGTGATTTAGATCCAATGCCAGTTAGCGACTTCTTCACTCTTGATGAATTAAATAACGCTAGTGGTGCAAACCTCAATATGCCAGCCAGTGTTAGCGTTTCCTTAAAGGATTCCGTTAGAATCAGTGCTGATCAACCTTCCGTTACTTCCTTAATCGTTGCGACAAGTGTTGGCTTAGGTATCGCTGGTTTATATCTCTTACTCCGTTACCGTTTAAGCCGTGGTATTGCTTCTATCATTGTTAGCTTTGCCGCTACAGGTATCAGTGCTGGCTTATTCGCAATGTTAAGATTCTTACCAGTTACTTCCTATGCTGGTCTTGCCATCCCATTTGTGGCAATCTTCACTTTAGCGGTCGGTATTATCTTTATGAATAAAGAAAGAGACATGATTATCGATGACCGTAACAGAGATAACTCTGTCGAAGGTAGAAATGCGATGATGGTTAAAGCTATTGCTTTAGCTTCTACACCAATGACCATCGCCTTCATCATGGCTTTATACCTTGGTGTTAACTTCTTCGGTTTCATGTTCACAAGTGTCTCTTACATCTTCTTAGCTGTCATCTTAGGCGTAGCCATTGCCACAGGCCTTACACTCGTTTGCTTTGGTCCTATTGCGCAAGTGTTCTATAAAGCCTTCCATGGTGTACAACTCATCAAACCAAAAGCCAAGAAGAAAAAAGCACGTCCAGTACGTGTCAATAAATCCGCAGAACCAGAAGAAGCAATCTTCATTGGCATTAACGATTAATTAATGAAAAGGCTGCTTTATAAGCGGCCTTTATTTTATAATAAGATTAGATTATGGAAAGTTTACTAAAGCGACTTCTAACATATTTTCAAATTAGTGAAAGCGAATATCAAAAACTCCTCGCTCCAGTGAGTGAAGAGAATTTCGCTGTCGGTCACCATTTTAAAGACATCGATAAATGTGTCGAAGCCGTAAGAAACGCCATTAAAGAAAATAAGAAGATTTATATATACGGGGACTATGACTGTGATGGCATTATGTCTATCTCTATTTTAGTCAAAATGTTCTCTTATCTTTCTTATCCAGTTGATTACTATGTTCCTAGCCGTTATTTAGACGGTTATGGCTTAACCCTCAAACATGCGGAAGAAATCGTTAAAAATGGCTATGATTTATTAATTACAGTTGATAATGGTGTGACCGCTTTTGAAGGCATTGAATACTGTAAGAAAAACGGTATGCAAGTCTTAGTCTTTGACCATCACCAAACTGATGAAGTTTTACCTGTTGCTGACTATATTCTTCACCCAGTAGTTTCTAATTTTGGCGATGTCCCAACAAGCGCTGGGTTTGTGACCTTTATGTTCGCTAAAGAATACCTTGGAAGATTCGATCAATATCTCGCCACTTTAGCGGGTATCTCTGTGGTATCAGATATGATGCCAATTAGAGAGTATAATCGTAACTTATTAAAACTAGTGATCGAAGAGTATGAAGATGGTCAATTCTTTAATATAGATTTATTAAAAGAAAAAGAGATATTCACTGAAAGCGCAATCGGTATGAAAATCGCCCCAAAAGTCAACGCTGTTGGCCGTTTAGTGGAAGACGAGGATTCTCTTATTAAAACTGTGCAATTCTTCACCAGCGAGGACAAAAACCTTCTTTTAAACTACAATGAGTGGATAAATTCCGTGAATAACGAAAGAAAAGAAGTCACAAAAGTCGCCACTGAAAATAGTAAAGAAATTGATACTTCTAAAGCGGCGATTATTGCAGTAATCAATGAAAAAGAAGGTGTCATTGGCTTAATCGCTAATAACTTCGCAAAGAAGTATTTAAAGCCAACCATTATCTTTGCTTTGGATGCTAGTGGTGAATATTATAAAGGCTCATGCCGCGCTCCTAAGGGCTTTAATGTTGTTGACGCTTTTAATAAATTAGATAAATACATGCTTACCGCTGGTGGCCATGAATCCGCGGGTGGTTGTTCTGTTAAAAAGGAATTGTTTGATGAATTTAAAGAAGTCTTCACAGAACTAGCCGCTAGCACAGAAATCAAAGAAGAAAGACCACAAACGATTGATCTATATTTAAACGAGATTACTCGTGAAAACTATGATTTAATTCAATCATTTTCTCCTTTTGGAGAAATGTGGCAATCTCCAAAGTTCAAATTATCACGTATTAGAACACAATCCTTAATGTATTCTCGTGATACTCAACATATTCTTACTAGCATCGGTCAAGCTGCTAGATTAACCGGTTTCTATTTCCCAAAAAGTGAAATCAGCCAATATCAATTTGTCGATATGATTGGAACATTTAGACTATCGACGTATTACGGAAAGACCACGGTGGAATTTTTAATTAGTGATATTTATCAAAGCGAAAAATAATTAGATGTGTCATAATGTTGCTATGAAAAAGTCTAGAATGTTACTTCTCCCATTAGTGTTGCTTCTTGCTGGTTGTAATAACCAATTAGAAGTTGGTTTTAAAGAGGGCGACACACATTCCGCTGGACCAGATAGAGAAACATCATCAAAAGAAGGCGGCGTGATTAGTTATTCTTATATGAACAACACTTCTTTAGATAATACTGGACTTACTAAAGCGAGTTTAACTTTCGCTAATATCAATGCATCAAAAAGCGACATCCAAGATAAAGAGCTTCTCATGTCTTATCTGAGTGTGGAAAACGGCATCTTAACTGGTGTTGATAATCCACATTATGTCAGCACAAAAGATGATGGTACCTTCTTCATCGGTGCGGATTCTTCTTATGTTGATGGCATGATCACTCTATATTTTAACGTCAATATTAAGAATATTGAAATTACCGCGAAACCATATTATTCAATCTCCACAGCCTTCAATGAAGAAACATTAACTTATGACCATGAAGTCTGTATGGCGGTCAATAATACTGGCTATATTAAATTAAATGAAAACGTCAATGAAGAGACTAAAGAAGTTCTTTCAACGATACTAAGTTATCACTTACAAGAAGCTACTGGCGCTGTAACCATTAAAGTGGGCAAGCGTCGTGCAATTTTCGAGAAAATTGACTTATATTATTAAAAAATAAATTATTCAAAGCGTTTGGTATTGTTTTAACATTTTAGTATGTTAATATTTTGCCAATAGAGATTTAATTATGCTATTCGGAAAGTACATTAATCGTTATTATCTCAAATATGGCTGGCTGTTCATCATTGGCATCCTGGCTTTAATTGCGGTCGATTATATCCAACTTTTAATCCCAGAATACCTTGGTGAAGTCGTTTATATTCTTGAACATAACGGCGACACTAACCGTATTTTCACGTTAGGTTTATACGTCTTAATCGTAGCCGCAGGAATGTTTGTAGGCCGTTTTATTTGGCGTATCGCTCTATTTAATGCATCTTTCCGTATTGAAGCGGATCTCCGTCATAAGATGTTTTTAAAAGCAGAAGCTCTTCCAAGACAGTTTTATCACGACACGAAAGTCGGTAGTGTGATGAGCTGGTTCACGAATGACTTAGAAACAATTAGTGATCACCTTGGTTGGGGCACAGTCATGATTGTGGATTCATTATTTTTGTCGGTCCTTACTATTGTAAAGATGATAATGCTTGATGGCATCATGTCTTTTATTTGTTTTATTCCAATTGTTTTAATCATCATTTGGGGCGTCATTAATGAAAAATTCATGGCGATGAAATGGGATGAAAGACAAAAGGCTTATGATGAACTCTATGATTTCTCTCAAGAGAATTTCACTGGTATTAGAGTAATTAAAGCCTTTGTTAAAGAAACAAAAGAAATCCATGCTTTCGCTAAAGTTGCTAGAAAGAATGCAGATGTGAACATCTCATTTGCGAGATTATCTGTTATCTTTGATGTCATTATTGAAATTATTATTGCCTTGATGATGGCTATCGCCCTCATCTTTGGTGGCTGGTTTGTTTACGCTTTTAACCATAGTAGCGCGATTACTTTATTTGGTGTTACTGAACAAATTACTCCTGATACATTAATCATCTTTATTGGCTATATGGACATTCTTATTTGGCCAATGATTGCTTTAGGTCAAGTCGTACCAATGTATTCTAGAAGTAGAGCCTCTCTAAAGAGAGTAAGCGCTTTTTTAAGCAGCGAAATCAATGTTAAATCACCCGAGAATGCAGTTAAGTTAGATGAAGTTAGCGGCAATATTTCTTATCGCAATTTTTCCTTCAACTATCCAAACTATGACTACGCGAATTTGAAGAATATTAATCTAGAAATCAAAGCCGGTGAGTCTATCGGTATTGTCGGTAAAATCGGTAGTGGTAAAACCACTTTAGTTAATGTCTTATTAATGATGTATAACGTTGAGCCAGGCACTTTATTTATTGATGATAAAGACATCATGACTTTAGATATTGATTCGCTTAGAGATCATATCGCTTATGTTCCACAAGATAATTTCCTTTTCTCTGATTCTATCGAACATAATATTAACTTCGGATTAGAAGGCGGAACAGAAGAAACTGCTAGAATGGGCGCGATATTCGCGGGTGTCGATGATGATGTTCGTGGCTTTAATAAGGGCTACCAAACTGTCTCAGGTGAAAGAGGTGTAACTCTTTCTGGTGGCCAAAAGCAAAGAATATCCATCGCTCGTGCCTATGTTAAGAACGCACCAATTTTAATCTTAGATGACTCCGTTAGTGCAGTAGACACTAAAACAGAAGAAACAATTTTGCACAATATCACTAATGAAAGAAAAGGTAAGACCACTTTAGTGGTGGCATCTCGTATTTCAACAGTTTCACAGTTAGATAAAATTATTGTTTTAAACGATGGTGAAGTCGAAGCTTTTGACACACCTCATAACTTGTTAAAGATTTCTCCAACTTATCAAAAGATGGTGAAACTACAAGAACTCGAAAGTGAAGTGGAAGGAGGTAATAGCTAATGAATGACGATAATGAAAAGCTTTTTGGCGATAAAAAGATTCCTTTTAAAGTGATGATGAAACGCATTGGCCATTACGTCATTCCTGAATGGAAAGCTTTTGCGTTTGCCTTCTTCTTAATTTTATTAAATGTCGGTGGTGATATCTTGTTACCACTTATCATCAAACAGTTCGTGGATAGTATTGCCGTCACTGAAACTATGCCAGTGATTATGACTCCACTCAGCACAATTCTAGGCATATCTTTCGGCTGGCTTGCGTTAAGTATTTTGTCACAAACCTTCATTTACTTTGAGAGTATGATCCTTCAAAAGGCAGGTCAAAGAATTGTTTATAAACTAAGAATGGAAGTCTTCACGCATATTGAAAACATGTCCCAAAATCAGTTCAATATGATGCCTGTGGGCTCTTTGGTTACTAGAGTCGCTAACTATACGACATCAATGAGTGATTTATTCACTAATGTTTTGGTTATGTTACTACGTAACATTTTGACAATCATCGGTGTCTATATCATCATGTTCATCTTGTCTTGGCAGCTTTCTTTAATTCTCCTTGCCTTTGTCGCTGTTGTTTTTGTGGCCTCGTTCATCTTTAGAAATATTGTTACCAAGTTATTCCGTAAAGAAAGACAATACACCAGTGACATGAACACATTCCTTAACGAGAATCTTTCTGGTATGAAGATTATTCAAATCTTTAATCAACAAAAACGTAAGGAAAATGAATTCAACGTGAAGAATAAACAACTTAGAAACACTAAGTTCAAAGTCTTAATGGCCTTTGCTGTTTACCGTCCATTTATCACATTCGTCTATTTCTCCGCTTTAGCGGTGACTTTCTTCGTGGGTATTAAACTTAACTTTACTCCAGGTATTATCGTGGCTTTCTACAACTATTTGAACAGGTTCTTTAACCCAGTACAAAACATTGCGGACCAAATCAATCAAATTCAAAAAGCTACATCTTCAAGTGAAAGATTATTTAACCTTCTTGATGTGCCTCCAGAAGTCTTAGATAAACCAAATCCAATCGTTATGGATCATTTTGAAGGTCGCATTGAATTCAAAAATGTCTGGTTTGCCTATGAAAAAGATGAATGGATCCTTAAGGATGTCTCGTTTGTGATTGAACCACGTCAAACTGTCGCCTTTGTGGGCGCTACTGGAGCGGGTAAAACCACAATCCTATCTTTGATAGTGAGGAATTTCTCCATCCAAAAAGGTCAAATTCTCCTCGATGGCGTGGATATCAATGATATCGAAATCCATTCTTTAAGAAAAGCCGTTGGACAAATGCTTCAAGATGTTTTCTTATTCACCGGCACAATTCGTAATAATATTACCCTTCATGACGATGAATACAGCGATGAAGAAATCAATAAAGTTTGCGAATATGTAAACGCTGATAAGTTCATTAATAAATTAGATAATGGCTTAGATACTGAAGTCTTAGAAAAAGGTGAAAACTTCTCCCAAGGTCAAAGACAACTTCTTTCATTCGCAAGAACTGTTTTACATAAACCACAAATCCTTATTCTTGATGAAGCCACAGCGAATATCGATACAGAAACTGAAAAGCTCATCCAAGATTCTTTAGAAAAGATTAAAAATATCGGTACAATGCTTGTCGTGGCCCATAGATTATCAACCATTCAAAACGCTGATCAAATCATTGTCTTAAATAAAGGTGAAGTCATTGAAAAAGGCACACATCAATCCTTGCTTAAACAAAAGGGCTATTATCACAAACTTTATCTTTTACAGTTCAAAAATGACTAATTCTATACTCTTTTATTAATAAGTCTTCTTTATTTTCTTGAGAAAATTAAAGGAAATGATTTAAGATAATAGGTATGGAAAATAAGAAACCTCCCGTTAATGGTGGCTATCCACTGCACACTTTTCAAGAAGTAGAAGATATCTATATGCTTTACATCTCTTCTCCTGAGGACAGAAGAAGAATCGAAGAGGCATATAATTTTATTATTGAAAAGCACCAAGGCCAAACTAGAAAAAGTGGTGAACCATATTATCATCACCTCATTGAAGTTGCTTATATCTTAGCGAGTCTTCAATCTGGCCCTAATACCATTATCGCTGGTTTATTACATGACGTTGTCGAAGACACTGATGTCACCGTTGAAGATATCAAGAAGAGATGGGGCGAAGAAGTCGCTCGTATCGTTGATGCTTTAACAAAGATTCAACGTTTAAAACTATCCAAAATCACTAGTGAAGAGTTTGAAGCGGAAGATCACCGTAAGATTTTCATTGGCATGGCTAAAGATATCCGTGTCATTTTAATCAAGCTCGCTGATAGATTACATAACTTAAGAACATTAGGCGCTTTATCAAGAGAAAGACAAATCGCTATTTGTAAAGAAACCATGGAAGTCTTCGCGCCAATCGCTGAACGTCTAGGTTTAGACATCATCAAAGGCGAAATGGAAGACTTATGTATTTCTTATCTTGAGCCTGAGAAATTCGCTGAAATCAAGCGTTTACTTAGTAAGAAGACCAAGATTTTACAAAAGTCACTAGATGGTTTAAAGAAAAGAATAGCCGATGTCTTATTTGAAAAGAAGATTCCTTTTGAAATCTCCTCTCGTGTCAAATCCATTAACTCTATTTATCGTAAGATGTACATCAAAGGTCATCCTTTCGAAGAAATCTACGATATTTTAGCGTTACGTATTATTACTGAAACTGAAATTGAATGTTATGAAATCCTTGGTTTAATCCATCAGATGTATAAGCCAGTTCCTGGTAGATTTAAAGATTATATTGCGATGCCTAAACCAAATATGTATCAATCATTGCACACCACAATTGTCGGTGGTGATGGTAACTTCTACGAAGTCCAAATTAGAACTAAAGAAATGGATAGCATCGCTGAAACCGGCATTGCTGCGCACTGGGCTTATAAAGAAGGTGTTTATAACTCACAACAAGAACAAAAAGAAATCGAAAATAAACTTCACTGGTTTAGAGAATTCGTTTCCTTATCAAGCGAATCCGAAAACGATAATGCCTCTGAATATATGGACAATCTCAACCGTGATATCTTCGAATCACATATTTATGTGTTCACCCCAAAAGGTAAGGTTGTGGAACTTCCTAGTGAAAGTACTCCAGTTGACTTTGCCTATCGTATCCATACGAAGGTGGGCGACCAATGTACAGGTGCACTTGTTAACGGCGTGATGGTGCCACTTAACACTGTCCTTAAGACTGGTGATATGGTGGAAATTAAAACTAGTAAGAACTCCGTACCAAGTGAAGGCTGGCTCGACTTTGTCGCTTCTAGCTCTGCAAAAACTGCGATTAGAAAATACATCGCTAAAAAGAACGCAGAGATGATGAGAGAAGACAGAATCGCTAAAGGCAAACAAAGCTGTGTTGATGCCTTCCATGAACGCGGCATTGAAGAAGATGAAATGATGAAACTTCTCGATACCGATAAAGTCTTGGATTATTACAATTTCCAAGATGTTGACTCATTATTTATCGGTGTCTCTGGTAGAAAACCAACCGCTAGTGCGCTTATTGATTTCTTAAAGATTAAGCGTCCAGTGAACTTAGAAGTTAACTTCACAAAACGTAAAACTGATAAAAACGATCATTGTCCAGTCTATATTAAAGGCGCTGGTAAGATTGCCATTGCTTTAGCAAATTGCTGCACTCCAGTCCCAGGAGACGACATTATCGGCTATATTACACGTGGTAAGGGCATCAGCGTGCATAGAAAGAACTGCCCAAATATCGCTAACGAAAAAGAACGATTAATCGATGTCTATTGGAGAGACGATATTGAATTCGCGACTTATCCAGTTGATATCATCATTGAAGCAAGTGATAGAAACAACTTGCTCATGGATGTAATGGCGGTCTTCCAAAATGCGAAAGTGGGTCTTAATAACATCCACGCTAGAAGTAACAGCCAAAACTTATCCGCGACAATTAGCGCGACTATCATGGTTAGCGATGCTAAACGTCTACATGATATCTTTGTTTTGCTAAAAGGTATTACTGGCGTTTATCGTATTGACCGTGTCATTCATTAAGGAGAAAAGATATGTTAACAAACAATGTTAAAGGTACTCACGACATCATTGGTGAAGAAGCTAATGGTTTCGCTTATATCGAAAATGTTTTAAAACAAATTTGCGAATTATTCGCCTATAACGAAGTTAGACCTCCAGTCATGGAACATAGCGAGTTATTTGTCCGTGGCGTTGGTGAAGGTAGTGATATCGTCCGTAAGGAAATGTACACATTCAACGATAAAGCTGATCGTTCAATCACTTTACGTCCAGAATTCACCGCTGGTATTATGCGTTTAATTGTCCAAAACAAGTTATTAGCGACGAATGAACTTCCATTTAAGGTTTATTACTGTGGCCCTGTCTTCCGCTACGAAAGACCACAATTAGGTAGATATAGACAGTTCAACCAATTCGGTGTCGAAGCAGTGGGTAACAACACTCCTGAAATCGATGTCGAGGTTATCACTTTAGCGTATACCATCTTAAGTTCTTTGAACTTAGAAAACGTTAAAATCGCCATTAATACCCTAGGCGATGATGAATCACGTAACGCTTATAAAGAAGCGCTTAAAGCTTATTTTGCTAAACACTTAGATAAGATGTGTCCTGACTGCCATAGTCGTTATGAACTTAATCCTCTTAGAATCCTTGACTGCAAGGTTCCAGAAGACCAAGAAATCGTTAAAGGCGCGCCTAAGATGAAAGATTACTTAAGCGATGCTGCTAAGGCAAGATTCGCTAGAGTCCTTGAATTATTAGATGCTTTAGATATTCCTTACGAAGTAGATGATACTTTAGTGAGAGGCTTAGACTACTACGCTGAAACCGTCTTTGAATTCCATTATGTTTCTAAGACCGGTAATGATTACGGTGCAATTGGTGCTGGTGGTCACTATGACAAATTAGTCAAAGAAATCGGTGGTCCAGATGCCGCTGGTGTCGGATTCTCTTTCGGTGTTGAAAGACTTTATTCCGTTCTTAAAGACGATGAATTATTACCAGATAACATCAACACAAATGTTGAAATCTATGTCATGCCATTAGGTAATGAAGCCAAAACAATGGCCCAATTAGTGGCCTCTGAACTCAGATTATCTGGATTCCGCACTGATATCTGCTTTGAAGATGTCAAGCTCGGTAATATGTTTAAGCGCGCTGAAAGAAAAGGCGCCAAGTTTGCCATCATCATCGGTGAAGATGAGGTTAGCAAACAACAAGTTGTTATTAAAAATCTAGAAACAACTGAACAAAAGAGTTGTGAACTAGAGAAATTAATAGAAACCATTTCTACTGAAATGGGTGAAGAATTTTGTGATTAATCACAAAGGTAGGTAGTATTATGGAAAGAAGCCATTACAGCAATGAACTTGGCTTAGCTAATGTTGGTGAAAAAGTCACCCTCATTGGTTGGGTCAGCAAAAGAAGAAATCTTGGATCTTTACTCTTTATCGATTTAAGAGATCGTTTCGGTTTAATCCAAATTGTCGTTAATGACAACGTTGAAATTCCTGATGTCAGAAATGAATACGTCATTCAAGTGAAAGGTGAAGTCGCCAAAAGAGCGGTCGCTAATCCTAAACTCAAAAGTGGTGAAATCGAAGTTATCGCTAGTGAAGTAGTTTTACTAAATACAGCGAAAACCACACCTTTAATCATCGCTGACGAGACAGACGCCTTAGAAGACACCAGGCTTAAATATCGTTATCTCGACTTACGTCGTCCTTGCATGCAACATTATTTCGATGTCCGTGACACAATTAAGATGACCACACATAGCTTTATGCATCGTCATCACTTCATCGAAATTGAAACACCAATGCTTTGTGCCTCCTCACCTGAAGGTGCAAAAGAGTATTTAGTGCCATCCCGTGTGCATAAAGGTCAATTCTATGCTTTACCACAAAGCCCACAAATGTTTAAGCAATTACTCATGGTTGCAGGCTTTGAAAGATATTATCAAATCGCGAGATGCTTTAGAGATGAAGATCTAAGAGCGGACCGTCAACCTGATTTCACCCAAATCGACGTTGAAACAAGTTTCTTAGATCAAAATCAATTCTTAACTTTAATGGAAGAACTCATTAAAGATATCTTTAAAGCCACAATTAACTACGATGTGAAGCTTCCACTTAGACAAATGACCTATAAGGAAGCTATGGATAGATTCGGTAGTGATAAACCAGATACAAGATTCGGCATCGAATTAAATAATATTAAAAATATATTTAAAGATACAACATTTGCTGGTTATCAAACCGCAGAAGCCATTAAGGCTATCGTTGTTAATGGTGTCGCTGACCAAACTTCTAGAAAAGTCATTGATGGCTTAACCTTAGAAGCCAAGAAGTTCGGTTTAGGCGGTTTAACCGTTCTTAAGAAAGAAAACGGGGAATTAACCGGTTCCTTCGTTAAATTCCTTTCTGAAGCCGAAATTAAGGCTTTAAACGAAAGATTAGCCCTAAAGGATAATGACATATTAATCATTGCCGCAGGTAATGATAATCGTGTTACACCTTTATTAGGTGCGCTACGCTTAAAGTACGGACGTGAACTTGGTCTCATCAAAGAAGGAACCTATGACTTATTATGGGTCATCGACTTCCCAATGTTTGAAAGAGACGTGGAAAGTGGGGCAATCGTTGCTACTCACCATCCTTTCACCCGTCCAAGAGACGAAGATGTCAAATACTTAGATACTGATCCAACCAAAGTCTTAAGCTATGCTTATGACATTGTCATCAATGGTTATGAAGCTGGTGGTGGTACTCTTCGTATTTATAACCAAGATATGCAAAGAAAAATCTTTGAAGTCTTGGGCTTAAGTGATGAAGAAATCAAAGAGAGATTTGGTTACTTCGTTGATGCCCTTCAATATGGCACACCTCCACACGCTGGCATGGCCTTTGGCTTAGACAGACTCGCCATGATTTTAGGTGGCACAGACAACATTCGTGACGTCATTGCCTTCCCTAAGAACTTAGCGGCGGTGGACCCAATGACCAATGCGCCAACAAATGTCACACAAGCGCAACTTGATGAATTAGGCATCAAATTCGACAACTAGGTTATAACATAGTTATACAAAAACTATTAAAATACTAAATAATTACTAATTACAGAGGAAAAAACATGAACAAAAACGATCAATTAGCAATTGCCACAATCAGATCATTGTGCATTGACACAATTAACAAAGCGAACTCTGGTCACCCAGGTATGGCCTTAGGTAGCGCTCCTGCTTTGTATACCTTATTCACAAAGCATTTAGTGGCCACTCCAAAAGACAGCAAATGGTTCAATAGAGACCGTTTTGTCCTTTCCGCCGGTCACGCATCCGCGCTTTTATACACAATGCTTCATTTAAGCGGTTATAAAATCAGCATGGATGACATGAAACAATTCCGTCAAATCGATTCCTTAACTCCAGGTCACCCAGAATATGGTTGGACTGATGGCGTTGATGCCACAAGTGGTCCTTTAGGACAAGGTATCTCCCAAGCCGTTGGTATGGCGATGGCGGAACAAATGGTTAACAAGCTTTATAGCTTTGGCGATGAAGTTTGCAATCACTACACATACGCCTTATGCGGTGATGGCTGCTTACAGGAAGGTATCTCTCAAGAAGCTATCTCCTTAGCCGGTCACTTAAAACTCAATAAGATGATTCTTCTTTATGACGCTAACCAAGTTACACTTGATGGTGCCTTAGACTTATCTTTCTCTGAACAAGTTAAAGCTAGATTCTTAGCCAGTGAATGGGATGTCTTAGAAGTTGCTGATGGTAATGATGTCGACGCAATCGACGCTGCTATTAGCAAAGCTAAAAAGAGCAAAGACAAACCAACAATGATTATGATTCATACCGTTATCGGTTATGGTAGTGCAAAACAAGGCACAAATAAAGTCCATGGTAACCCATTAGGTGCTGAAGACGGCAAAGCCGCTAAGTTATCCTATGGTTTCGACCATGAAGACTTCTATGTCCCACAAGAAGTTTATGATTTATTCGCTAACACCTTTGGTGCCCGTGGTGAAAAAGCTCTTAAGGCCTACAATGATGCTTTAGCTAAATTAGCGGCTGACAAGAAAACCAAAGATGAATATGATCGTTTCGTTTCCTTAAACGGCGTTGATGTTGATAAATACTTACCAGGTGTTTACCCAGACTTCGTTGAAGGTTCTTCTACATCCACCCGTGTTGCCTCTGGCAAAGCCTTAAATTACTTAATGCTTTCCATGCCAAACTTATTCGGTGGTTCCGCTGACGTTGCCGGTTCAGTTATGACCAAACTCGATAATGGTGCAAACTTCGACGCCAACAATAGAGAAGGCCACAACATCAACTGGGGTATTCGTGAATTCGCGATGGCGAGTGCACAAAACGGTATGCTCTTACACGGTGGTGTACGTAGCTACGTCGGTGCCTTCTTCGTCTTCTCTGATTACATGAAACCAGCCATCCGTATGGCGGCATTAAGCCATGTTCCAGCTATCTACTTATTATCTCACGATAGTATCGCCGTAGGCGAAGATGGTCCAACACATCAACCAATCGAACAATTAGCAATGTTACGTAGCATTCCAAATATGGATGTTATTAGACCAGCTGATGAAAGAGAAACATATGGTGCTTGGTTTGCCGCTTTACAAAGCAAGAATCATCCAACCGCGATTATCCTCTCCCGTCAAAATCTTCCTTTATTAAAGGAAAGTGATGGCGAAGCCTTAAAGCGTGGTGCATATGTCGTTAGCAAAGAAGCTAAGAAAGCTGACTTTGTCTTAATCGCGACAGGTAGTGAAGTCAGTTTAGCGGTCGCCGCTCAAGCATTATTACTTGAAAAAGGCATCGATGTGAGAGTCGTCTCTATGCCATGCTGGTCATACTTTGAAAAGCAAGATGAAGCTTATAAGAATAGTGTTATCAATCTTCCAAAGGCAAAATGTGTTTCTATCGAAATGCTTTCCACATTTGGTTGGGCTAAATACGCTGATACAAACATTGGCTTAGATCAATTCGGCGCCAGTGCTCCAGCAAAAGATGTCTTCAAGAAATTTAACTTCACTCCAGAATTTGTCGCTGGTGTTGTTGAAAAACTTAAATAATCACTAAACAAATAAAATTAGAAGCGGGTCCACCGCTTCTTTTTTTGTTCATCTCCACCACCACTCCTTTTTATATATAAAAAGGAAAATACATTATAAGTCAGTTTTAGTCAAGTAAATTTTCTCCTTTTTACGCGCTCAAAAAAACTTTCAAAAACGTTTGACAAATCCAGCACCCCACGGTTCGTGTGCGAGCATACACGCTTACGCATTATGCGTATAGAATTTTGTGAGCTATTTTTCAAGGGAAAAGAAATGTTTTTATTTACTTGCTAGTAGGAGTGAAAGTGGCTATAATCCGCACAAAGATTAACGATTTACTCTTTTACAAACGAATATATTTAAGATATATTATTAGTAGGTACAAATTATGGCAGACTACGTCTATATTGATAACTACTCAAACAAAGGAAAAGTTGCAATCTCACTCAATGTCTTTGATGCATTAGTGACGAATGCTTTAGCGAGCGTTAAAGGCATCTCCATGAGTAGTGCGCATATGAAGCGCAATCAGAAGATTCGTCTTAATAGACCAGTTCAAACAACCATTAGACGCGGTATCGTTCACGTCTGGGTTGCTGTTGATGTCACTAAGGGCACAAACTTACAAGAAGTGACACATAACATCCAAGATGAAATTACTAACGCATTCTTAATGGCCACTGAACAGGTACCATTTGACGTGCAAGTCAAAGTTATATCAATCATTTAATTCATTAACAGTCTTTTTTTATGGAAAAAATATCTCGCAATCAAGAAAACTTTATAATCATGACCGTCATCTATGACGAAATTGCTGACCAAGTGGCTAGCAGAGAACATAACTTTCGTGATGTTGATGAAATCATCACAGAAATGACTGATGATCCTCGTCCATTTAAGGAACACAGTGCTTATGTGCAAAACATGATTTCTAGCGTTTTAAATAACTATGGTGCAATTATCTGTGCTTTCCAACCTCATTTAAGAAACTGGAAATGGGAAAGATTACCATTATTAACACAAGCCGTTTTATTAATGAGCTATGCGCATTTCTACTATGTAGAGAAGATTGATAAACGCATCGTTATCAATACCGCAGTGGAACTCGCTAAAAAATATATCGAAGAGAAACAAGCAAAGTTTATCAACGCTATCCTTGATGAGGTCTTATAATGAACCAAGATCGCCCAGTCTTTACAGTCAGCGATATCAATCAATACATTAAAGCTCTCATTAGCAGTGATGAAAATTTAAAATACATCTACGTTAAAGGAGAAATCTCCAATTTTAAAATGGCTAGTAACGGTCATTTTTATTTTTCCCTTAAGGACGATAAGTCTTTAATTGGTGCAATGATGTTCTCTAATTACGCAGGTAGAATCAACTTCAAGCCAGAAAACGGTCAAGAAGTTGTCGTCTTTGGTTCTATTGATGCCTATCCAGGTAGAGGCACATATCAAATCATCGTCTATCAAATGGAAGAAGTAGGCGCTGGTCAACAGCTCTTAGAACTAGAAAAGCTTAAAAAGAAACTCCTAGAAGAAGGCTTGTTCGATGAATCTAGGAAAAGAAAGATAAATCTTTATCCAAACGCCATCGGTGTTATTACTGCGCCTAATAGTGCGGCTATTAAGGACATCTTATTTAACATCAAACGCAGATATCCAATCGCTGATATTTATGTCTTCTATAGTGCGGTACAAGGTGAAAATGCGCCTAAAGAATTACTTAAAGCATTCCAATTAGCCCAGACTTATCCATTAGACACGCTTCTAATTGGCCGCGGAGGTGGCGCTAGCGAGGATTTAAGCGCTTTTAATGATGAAGCATTAGTACGAGCCATTGCTAATAGCAAAATGCCTGTAATCGCCTGTATTGGTCATGAAATAGACTCAACGCTCGTGGACTTTGTCGCTGATAAGCGCGCATCTACGCCAACGGCGGCAGCGGAACTTGCGACTGTCGACCGTAGAGAAATAGAAGAAAAGCTTTCATTTGCTTTACAGGATATGGAAGAAAGCTTAAAGAGCCGTATTCAAGGTATGAAAGACGATTTATCTTCTTTTAAAGAAGATTTAGATTTAGAGATCAGGCAATTAGTGGGCCATTATAAAGAACTATTAGCCCATAAGAAAGTCGCTCTAGAAGCACTTAATCCTGATAATGTTATTAACCGTGGTTTCTCCTTAACTGTGGATGAAGAAGGTAAGCCAGTGAGTGATATTAAGCAAGTTAAACAAGGACAAAAGATTAGAACCATCTTGAAAGATGGTATCATTAATAGCGAAGTCATAGACACGGAGAAAAAATAGTATGGAAGAAAAGCAATTTGACTTTGAAAAAGAGATGAAAAGATTAGATGAGATAGTCGCTAATATCTCCTCAGAAAAACTCCCTTTAGATGAATGCTTAAACCTCTACAAGGAAGGCCAAGAGATCATCAAAAAGTTAGAAAAAGCCTTAAAAGACGCTGAAGAAAAGGTTGAAAAAGTCATCGAAAACAAATAATTTTCATAGTATTTTACTAGTGGTTATTTAGTAGATATAATACTTTGTATTACAAATAATGTCCTGTTTTGACAGGATTTTATTTTGCTAATAATATTAGTTAACATAATCCCCATGCGCATATATAATGTAGGTATGAGCAAAGTTATTGTCCATATTGACCTTAATGCTTTCTTTGCGAGATGTGAAGAAATCAAAGATCCCTCATTAGAAAATAAACCTGTGGCTATTGGCCATGATGGTCGAGGCGGGATTGTTTCAACGTGCTCATATGCTGCGAGAAAATATGGCGTCTCTTCGGCTATGCCGATGTTTAAGGCTAAACAGCTTTGTCCTAACTTAATCATCATACCTGGTGACTATCATTATTATTCCTCAATGAGTAAGAAGTTCTTCAGCTTCGTGAGAAGATATACAAAGCTTGTTGAACCAGCCTCTGTTGATGAATGCTTCGCAGACTTCACTGACGCTGTTAAAGGACAAAGTGATGTCGTATTTTTCTTTAGAAAACTACAAGCAGATTTATTTAAAGAAACAGGTTTAAAGTGTTCCATTGGTGTTTCTACAACAAGATTTTTAGCCAAAATGGCCAGTGATTATCAAAAGCCAATGGGCTTAACAATTATTCATAAGCGTGATATTGAAAACATCTTATTCCCACTCAAAGTGGAATCAATGTTTGGAGTGGGTAAAAGAACTGCGCCTAGATTAAAGAGTGTTGGCATCAAGACTATCGGAGACTTATATCAGAAACTAGAAAATGATGATGAAGATGTTAAAAACATCACCGGTAAATTCTTCTATACATTAAAAGAATGGCTTGAAGGTAAAGGTTCTGATGAAATCGAATTAGAGAAATGGGATCCTAAGTCTATTGGTAATTCAACGACCCTTCCATATGACACTGATAACAAAGCAAAGATTAAGGAGTTCTTTTTAGAACTCGCTAAAGAGGTCTCGGAACGCGCGATAAAAGAAGATAAGCTTGGCCATACTGTCCAAATCGTAGTCAAAGACCAAACATTTAAATCATTTAATAAATCGATGACTTTTGAAAATCCCACAAACAAATGGGAAACCATTTATGATGTCGCCTGCGCTTTATACGAGAAGAATTTCTCACGTATGACGCTTAGACTTGTGGGAATCACATTACAAAATCTCATCGATTATCAAGAAATGGCGGTACAAATGAGTTTATTCGACTATTCTAAGCACGAAGAAGAAAGTGCCACTAAATTACTCATTAACGATTTAAATCGTTCTTTAAAGAAGCCATTATTAAAAAGAGCAAGTGAGGTAAAGAAAGATGGAAATAGTAGACGCCGTTGATTTATTTCACCAATACGTTTTAGTGGAACGTGGCCTTTCTCCACAGACTTGGGTTTCTTATTTAGAAGACTTACAAGCCTTCTTTAACTATTTTTCCGATAAGAAAGACACAAGTGATTTATTAGAAACTGACCTTTATGAGTTTCTAAAGTTTGAACTTTCTTTAGGCAAGTCTGTTTCTACCGCTTTAAGAAGATTAAGTTCCACTCGTAGTTTCTATCTTTTTCTTAAGAAAGAAGGCTATTTTACTGGCAATATTCCTGATATTGAGACACCTAAAAAGCCAAAGCATTTACCAAACTGCTTAAGTGAAGAAGAGATTGATAGGCTTTTAGAAGCTCCTGATTTAACTTCTCCAAGTGGGATTAGAGATAGAGCAATGTTAGAGACAATGTACTCCTCAGGATTAAGAGTTAGTGAACTTTTAAATCTTAAACGTGGACAAGTGAACCTAAATAAGTGTATTATTACTGTCTTTGGCAAAGGCGCTAAGGAGAGGAAAGTCCCAATCGCTGAGTACGCCGTAGAATATATCAAAAAATATATCAGCGAAGTCCGTAACAAAAGCGAATTTAAAAAGAGCGACTATCTGTTTCTAAATAGAAGCGGAAATCCTCTCAGCAGAGTTTATTTCTTTAAGAAAGTGCGTGAATATGCCGAATTGGCAGGCATTGAGATGACTATCTCTCCACACACGCTTAGACATAGCTTTGCGACGCATTTACTCAACCATGGCGCACAATTACGTATGGTGCAAGGGATGCTTGGACACACAAATATTGCGACAACGCAAATATATACGCATGTTTCTAGTGAGAAACTGAAGTCAGATTATGATAAGATTATGAAGTGAGGAAAAAAGAATGAAAAATTATCGTTTTAAGAGAATTTTTGTAATCGTTGCTGACTCTATGGGCAGCGGTTATCTTCCAGACGCTGATAAGTTTGGTGATAAAGGTTCCAATACCTTAGTCCACATTGGTGAAAAAATGCCTAACGGCTTAAACGTCCCAGTGATGAACGCGATGGGTATGGGTGACCTAGATCCAATTAAAGGCACAAGTAAAGTGAACCATCCACAATCCTTTATCACTAAGGCTCACGAAGTGAGTAATGGCAAAGACACAATGACTGGTCACTGGGAAATCATGGGTATCAATACTGTCACACCTTTTAAGACATTTACTGACACAGGATTTCCAAAAGAACTCATTGATGAATTAGAAAAAAGAACTGGTCACAAAGTGATTGGTAATAAAGCTGCTTCTGGCACTGAAATCTTAGTGGAACTTGGTGAAGAACAATGTAGAGACAATTCTCTTATTGTTTACACCTCTAGCGACAGCGTTCTTCAAATCGCTGCACACGAAGAAGTCACTGGCTTAGAAGAATTATACCGCTGCTGTGAAATCGCTCGTGAAATCTGTATGAAACCTGAATGGATGGTCGGAAGAATCATCGCTAGACCATATATCGGTACAGATAAGACTAATTTCAAACGTGTTACAGGCCATAGACATGACTTAGCACTTAAGCCAAGCGCTCCAACAGTCATGAACGTCTTACAAGATAACGGCTTTATGACAAGCTGTGTCGGTAAGATTGGTGACATTTTCGACATGTATGGCGTTGTTAAGACACAAAAGACTGTCTCTAACGAAGATGGTATGGATAAGACCATTGACGAGGCTAAAAACCATGATTTCACCGGTTTATGCTTTGTTAACTTAGTGGAATTCGATAGTGAATACGGCCATAGAAGAAATCCAATTGGATATGGTGAATGTATTGAAAGATTTGATAAGAGAGTCGGGGAACTCTTACCATTCCTTAAAGACGATGATTTGTTAATCATCACTGCGGACCATGGTAACGATCCAACTTGGACTGGCACTGACCACACAAGAGAAAAAATACCTCTTATTATTTATAATAAGGCGTTCAAGAATGGTGGACTTCTTCCTGAAAGAGCATCTTTCGCCGATATCGGGGCGACCGTTCTTAAAAACTTCGGAATCGCTAAACCAGAACACTTACTCGGAAAGCCAATTGAAGAATTATTTGACTAGTTGCTAAAAAATTTATGCGATAGTCTTACAAGGAAGGGCATACCAAATATGCTCTTTTCTTTTGCTTTTTTCCGTTTTAATTTGGAATTAGGAAGAGCCCCTAGAAAGGAGGAAATATAGAAAATGGTAGACGATAAAGTTACTGTTAAGGAAAGACAGCAGTTAATCCTTAGGAAGAGACGAATTCCAATGGCGCATCCATATTTAAACGGACCAAGCGCTAAAAGGTACATGGGCGAATTAAATACTAATCTATTCGCGTACAAATATTTTGAAACACTATATACCGTCAAAGCGGGCGATGTTTACTTAGCGAGATTCCCAATGGAATTTGGTTCTGAACTTCATGGTGATCACTTTGTCGCAGTTTTATTAGACTCGAATACATTGAATCCGCTGATTACTGTTGTGCCGCTTAAATCCGAGAAGGCTAAAGAGCTTAATCCAGCAAGTGACATCCGACTTGGAATAATTAGAGGAATCAACAGCGGTCACAGAACAGTCGCGGTCATCAATCAAATAAGAGCCATTGATAAAAGACGCTTAATAAGTGAAAAAGCTATTAACGCTCTACATGCTCAATTCGACAAGAATTTGATCAAAGATTACGGTGAAGTGTGCGTTGAAATCATAAGAAAATATAGGTTAACGCGAGAACAACTAAATTTACTAAGGTCAGTGACGCTTGGCTACATCAGAAATAATTACGTTAGACATGACACTGAATCATTAGTAGATTTCTAGTAGTTTTAAAAATCTACGAAAATGTGGATATTTAGACTGATGAATGTATGTGAATAAGTAAGAAACAGCATTTGTCAGTCTTTTATATTACATAGTAAAGTTTTTATTTTTATATATTAAAGTTAACATAATGGCAATTATACGAAGTTAATATATTCTCGTAAAAGCGTGTGGAAAATGTGGAAAAGTCGACTTATCCACTTTCTTCACTCTCTGTCCTAATCTATGGCTAAAAACTCTAAATATTTAATTGCCTATTTTTGTGGTTTTTCGCGATTTTGATATCAAATGTGTGTTAATAACCATAGACAAAATAAAAGCCTCATTTCTGAGGCAATTTGATTCTATCTTTTCCCCTATTTTAGAGGCCTAAATAGTATTTGAAACAGTCTGCGGTGAACCTGTTATCCACCATTTTATCCTTGCTTATGAGGAATTCTCTATTGGCTTTTAAGACGGTTATAAACCCTTTTTCAAAGTCTTCATACATCGCCTTTATGAGGCCGCTTGAGTCATATGGACGAGTCGGTTCAATCTTATCTGAGACGAAAACTAGCTTCTCTAACCAGCCCATTTTCTTTCTTCCAGTCGTATGGTACTTAATTGCATCTAAGATTTCAGGATCAGCCACGCCAAATTTATCACGGGCCACCATTGCTCCTAAGAATTGATGGTAAGCATACGCTCCAATATCTAAGAATCCTGGATAGAATTCTTTCATTTGTCTTAAAGATTCTTCATCACTGATGCCTTTGGCAACATCATGTAAGATACCAGCGACATAAGCCTTAGAGAAATCTAAATGATGATGCTCCGCTAATTGATAAGCCATATGAGCCACTGATTTGGAGTGTTTGAATCTGCTCTCTTTTAAAAGAGGTTTGAGCTTCTTTATAAAATAAAGTTCGTTATCTTCGATGTAGCGGATAACATCTTCTTGAAGGTAGGCGCTTCTAAGTTCTCTAATATCAGATGACGAAACGTCCATTGTGGGACCAGAAATCGCAATCATATGGTATTTATCCACATTGACCTCGTTTAGTTCATATTTTGGCCTTTCATAATAGATTATTTGGGTGTTTTTAGCGATTTCTTCCGGTTTTGCCCATTCATGGAAGGCATTGACTTGGTCTTGGCCAATCAAAAAGTAGAGTTTATCATTAGGATATTTCTTCTTGAAATACTCCACTGTTTGATAACTACGAGGTTGTTCAGGCTGATCAAGCTCAAAAGTATCTACGCTGAAGCCTGGAATATTTTTGATGGCAATCTGCACCATCGCTAATTTGTGTTCTTGATTAATGGATGAACTTTTCCAAACCGCTATTTTCGCGGGAACGAAAACCACTTCACCAGGATAAGCTTGTTGAGCCATAATGGCCATATTGATATGTCCTAGGTGAATTGGATCGAAACCACCACCGAAAATAATTCTATTCATTATAGTTTGATTTTTGGATTCTCTTTATTCCTGCGGAATAGGATGATAACTCTACCCATGACATGAACGAGTTCAGCGTTTAACTTGTTAGAGATATCAATCGCTACTTCCATAATTGGAAGAGAGCAACCTTTCATCACATCAATCTTGATTAATTCATGCGCTGTTAAAGCTTTATCGAGCATATCGATAAGAGTTTGGGATATTTCGTTTTTACCGATTTGGTAACGAATGGTTAAGGTTGAGGCTAAAGCCTTCAAATCACGTTTTTGTTTTGGTGTTAACATAGTTATTTAATCTTTGCGATACTTTCTTTGAGTGCAACGCCCTTAGGTAAGCGTACACGAATCATTTGTCCTTGGGCGATGAATGATAACCAGCCTAAGCCTTCGATGGCAATATCGTGCCATTTCTTATCATTTTCCATCGCATATTCAAACATATCATAGTCTAAGAAGCTGACTAATCTTTCAGAGACTGGTCTAGCAAAACGACGGATATTGTTTTCATTGATGTAGTCATCTAACTTCTTGGATTGGACTTTTCTTGTTTCCACGCCTTCTGCGGAATAGAAACGATAGTTAGTGGTTTTACCTTTAATGACTTCAAAGGCCGCTAAAGAGCCAACCATAAGCGCGTCACCAGCGCTCATTGAACGGGTGATAACTTTGACCATCTTCTTAGGAACGATTTGTCTAATGACATCTTTTTCTAATTTGCCTGTCGCGGATGTGGTTTGAGAAATACCTGGTAATTCATAGAAGAATGAAGAACGGGATAATGGGATTTCTAGCACGTTCACGCTTGTGCCTGGGTAAGTAATGGTTTTGATTTGTCTGGTTGTTTTATTTTCAAAACCTTTCATCGCTCTATTAATAATAGAAGTCTTACCAGATGTGGAATTACCAATCATGTAAACGTCATGACCTTTTCTAGCGGTATTCATGGCATCGATTAATTCTTTAGAATCAATCTTGTTGGTAGCGCCTAATAATCTAACTGATTTTGGTTTGATGCCATAGGCAGTAAATCTATCCGCAAGATATTCCATCAAACTTTCATCTTTAACATTTGCAGGGAATAAGTCACGTTTATTGCCAACGACAATAACGTTTAACTTCTTCACTTTCTTAGCGATTTCACTATTAAGAGTGCCGTTGAATGAGAACAAGTCAACGACCCAGATAATAAGTGCGTCTGTCGCGTAGGCGTCATCAAGAATCTTTAAGACTTCTTGGTCAACCTGTTGCTCAAGCTCACTATTATTGAAAGCTTTCATTGTTTCAAAACATTTATCACAATAAATGATTTGGATCGGTGTCGCTCTATGTAATGATTCAGGAATGATATAGCCTTTTTCATTTTCGTTTTCACATTGTAAGATCGCACCACAGTGATAACAACGTAATACTCTACTCTGTTTGCCCATACTTTGTTCTCCAATCTGGCAACTTGCCTTTTTTCTTTAGATGTTTTCTAATCGGTCTATCTAATAAACGATTGAAATGGGTGGTAAATTGGTCTTCTTTGACGACTTTCTCGGTTAACATGACGCGTATATGAGCGCCTTTAGCCGCAAGTACATCAGTCATCATTTGATCACCAACAAGCATTGTTTCTTCTGGCTTATAGTTATTTTCCTTAAGGAACTTTCTAATCTTGCCAGAGAATGGCTTACGAGCGGAGTTAATGAATGCGCATCCAATCGCGTTAGCGTATGAAGTCACGCGCTTGCCGCGATTATTAGAGACGATGATGACTTTAAGACCAGTCTCTTTTAGAGCTTTGATTAATTTGACCGCTCTATCTGTTGGAGTCAATAAGAGATAACTGTCCAACGTATTATCCAAGTCGATTAAAAGGACACTAACGCCTTGTTTCTTGTAGAAATCAACAGGGACTTCGTAGATGGATTGGGCGTGTGCGAATGGAATGAATTTGCTGAACATATTTATCTGAATAAATAATACCTTAAAAAGGCCTTTAACTGTGAGAATAATTTAATTTTTCTCACAAACTTATAGTTAATTATAAGATAAGAAAAAAGCCTCTTTTGGAGACTTTCTCTTTAGATATACTTTTGATATATAACTTTGTTATATGTTTTACTAAATATTTACTAGTTATATACTACGCTATTAATCATCTAAATCGTCAAATATTGAGATCTGTTCAAAGCCTTCTCTGTCAGGTTTCTCTTCTTTGACTGGGGTGACTGTTTCTTCTACTTCATCACCATCATCATTATCTTCGCCATCAATAACAGGTTGTGGGACTTTTTCTTTAATGGTGATTGGATGAGAAACAGTGTTCTTGTTGATGATTTCGATGTTAGTGTCTACGACACTATCGATTTGTGTTTTTGCTGGAATCTCAATGTTCTTCTTTGCGTATTTAGCTAAGTCTGTTAAATAGAAATCAGTCAAATCAAAGGCAAAGTATTCATTGCTATTTAAGAAGAGATTTATTTTTAATAAATCTGCCTTAGTATTGAGCTTGAAGGCACTGACCACATGATGGATGTCGCTCTTGAAGCAAGGCATGATATTCTGGACCTTGCCCAATCTAGCGGTTAAGTTCACGTGTGCATTATCGAGAATACGATAATGACCTTTATCAGTGAATAAGATAACTTTGTTCTTTTCTTCTTCATCAAAGGCAATTAACGCTACTGCGTTATTCTTACCTAAACCAGCGACTGATTTAACACCACCAGCTTTGCTAGAAAGAACGCTTAATTCGTTTTCATTGAAGTATGTAGCGTTACCATTACTTGTTAAAACAAGTAAGTTGCTATTGCCAGATAAGACTTGGATATCCGCAACTTCATCGCCATTAAGTAAACGCATATTGCGTATTGGGCGCGAGCGCTTTCCTTTTTCTATCATATTTAAAGGCATACGTTTAATTTGGCCATACTTGGTCAAAATGCCTAAATAAATATCATCTCTAAAATCAGTAACCGCTAAACCTTTGATGATTTTTTCACCAGCGGCAAGGGTAGAGAAGGCGTTTAAGTGATCACCTTCATCTTTCCATCTATTTTCTGTCATCTTATGGACAGGAACACAGATGTAATTGCCCTGATTTGTAAAACAAATCAAATAATCGGTTGTATTGACCATGCCACTAGCGATAAGTTCATCGCCATCCTTTAAGCCAGGAAGAGGATTATCGCCACTGCTGCGATAAGATTTAAGGGTAGAACGTTTTAAGTAACCATCACGAGTTAAAGCAATCATCACATCATCTTTAGCGATTAATTCACGCTTATCGATTGGTGCAATTTCTTCTTTTTCTTGGATAGCGGTACGTCTATCATCCCCGTATTTATCCGCGATAGCTTTTAGTTCACGAACTAAAACACGGTTTAATTTGCTCTCATCTTCTAAGATTCCTTTGAGTATTTCGATATCTTTTAAGAGTTGAGCTTTTTCGTTTTCTAAGATGACCTCATCTGTGTGAGATAACTTATATAATGGCATAGTAACGATCGCTTCTGCTTGTTCATTTGAGAAGCCATAACGGTTCATTAAATTAACTTTAGAATCCGCTTTATCTTTACTGTGTCTGATGATTTCCACGACTTCATTGATGTTTAAAGAAGCTTGAATTAAGCCTTCAACGATATGTAATCTCGCTTGGAATCTATCTAAATCGAATTGACTTCTTCTAGTAATGACATCAACTTGGTGAGCGATATAAGCATCAACATAAGTTAAGAGGTTTAAAGTTCTTGGACGACCATCAACAATCGCCACCATGTTAGTGCTATAAGATGATACTAGACCAGTCTTATTGTTTAAATATTGTAAGAGTAATTCGACTTTCGCGTCTTTCTTACAGTCAATAACAATTCTGATACCTTTCCAGTCAGATTCATCACGTACTTCTAAAAGACCATCAACTGCTTTACTATGGATAATCTTATCGATTTCAAAGACTAATTGGTTCTTTTGTGTCTTATATGGAATTTCAGTAATGACAATCTGTTGATTGTCTTTGTTTTGAACAATTTCTTCTTTACTAGCAATTTCAATACGACCTCTACCAGTTAAATAGATGTTCTTAAGGCCTTCACTTTCGTAGATGATGCCACCACCTGGGAAGTCTGGACCTAAAACAAACTGCATTAAGTCTTCAATGGTCGCTGTTTTATGACCAATACGATAAACAACTGCATCAATAATCTCTCTGAGATTATGAGGTGGGATTTCTGTCGCCATACCAACAGCGATACCTTCTGTACCATTAGCGAATAAGTTAGGGAATCTAGCCGGTAAAATTGTTGGTTCGAATTCGGTATCATCGAAGTTAAGCTGCATATCAACAGTCTTTTTATCGATTTCTCTCACTAATTCGTTACTGATTTCAGCTAATCTAGATTCGGTATAACGATAAGCCGCTGGAGAGTCACCATCGATAGAACCGTTATTACCTTGGAAATCGATTAATGGATATCTAATCTTCCAATCTTGGCTCATTCTAGCCAAGGCTTCATAGATAGATGTATCACCATGAGGGTGGAAAGTACCCATAACCGCACCAACGGTATGAGCGCATTTTCTGGTTGGTTTATTGAAGACGTTATTGTTCTTAAACATTGTGAAAATGATACGTCTTTGAACTGGTTTTAAACCATCTCTAACGTCAGGAATAGCACGATCTTGGATGACGTATTTTGCGTATGTTGCATAGCGGTCACCCATGACATCTTCCATAGGTTGAATGGAGATATTTTCTACGTAATTTTCTTCAACTAAATCAATCTTTTTCTTAGCCATAGATTACTTTACCTCCTTCATGAAAGTGTCAATTTTATTGAAGTCAACGTTCTCTTCGACCCACGCTCTTCTGACACTAGCGTCACGGCCCATTAAGACGTTAACTCTTTTTTCTGCAAGGATTGGATCATCAATCTCCACTTGGAGCAATAATCTGGTCTTTGGATCCATTGTGGTTTCTTTTAGTTGGATAGCGTCCATTTCGCCAAGACCTTTATAACGGTTAATCTTATAACCAGCACCAACTTTTTTCTTAGCGAGTTCTAAGCCTTCGTCATCCCAAGCATATTCTTGAACGACCTTTTTACCATCTTCCTTATGAACACGATAAAGAGGAGGAACCGCAATATAGATGTGGCCTGTGGTGATTAATTGACGCATATAATGATAGAAGAACGTTAGTAATAACGTTTGGATATGAGCACCATCGGTATCAGCATCGGTCATGATGATGATTTTGCCATACTTAATATCTTCAATATCGAAGCTTTGCCCAAAGCCTGCACCAATGGTATTAATGATGGTTGCGATTTCTTCATTATGGACTAATCTATCGATAGAAATTGAGTCTGTATTAAGTGGTTTACCACGTAGTGGTAATATTGCTTGGTGTAGTCTATCTCTACCCTTCTTAGCTGTACCACCAGCGGAATCACCTTCAACGATAAAAAGCTCGTTTTTAGCGTAGTCTTTAGACTGCGCTGGGGTCAATTTGTCACTTAAAATGACCTCTTGTTTAGGTTTTTTATTACTTCTAGCCTCTTCTTTCGCTTTACGCGCGGCTAATCTCGCGGCTTGTGAGGCCACACACTTGTTGATCAAGTTAATAGCGAACTCTTTATTTTCGAGCAAGTAATAAGTAAACTTATTAAAGATGAAATTAGAGACGACAGAAACCGCTTGAGGAGTGCCTAATTTACCCTTAGTTTGGCCTTCAAATTCGAGGAGCATTTCCGGGATTTTTAAGCTCACAACTGCGGTTAAACCTTCTCTAATATCGCTACCTTCTAACTTTTTACCTTTGGTAAGTTTGTAAGTTTCAGCGAAATCATTAACGGCTTTGGTGATACCGGCTCTAAAACCAGTTTCATGTGTACCACCATCTCTTGTTCTTACGTTATTAACGTAAGAGAAGATAGTTTCGTTATAGTCTTCGTTACAATACTGTAAAGCGATTTCAATATCAATTTGTGTTTCTTCATCGGTATCAGCGAAACTGATGACAGGTGATAATGGATTCTTATTAATATTGACGTTGTTGATATATTCCACTAACCCATTTTCATATAAAAAGCTTTGAACTGTTCCGGTTTTTTCGTCAGTTAGAACAAATTCCACGCCTTTCATTAAGAAGGCACTTTCTTGTAAGTGGCTAGCGATTGTATCCCATTTGAATTCGACTGTGGAGAAAATAGAAGCATCTGGTTTAAATCTCACCAAAGTACCATGTTTCTTGCATGTACCTACAACTTCAAGTGGAACAACAAGATTACCACCATTTTCGAATTTTAAGTGGTAGATATTGCCGTTTTGATAGACATTTATGTCTATCCATTCGCTCAAAGCGTTAGTGACACTAGCGCCAACACCGTGTAAACCAGCAGCAGATTTATAAACTGCGTTATTGAATTTACCACCAGCGTGGAGCTCAGTAAAAACAACTTCGACCGCTGGTCGACCAGTTTCTTTATTGATACCCACAGGAATACCACGTCCTTCATCAAGAACACTAATGGAACCGTCTTTATGCATGGTGACGCAAATCTTTTTGCCATATCCTGACAAAGCTTCGTCAACTGCATTATCAACAACTTCCCACACTAGATGATGGAGACCTGCACTATTGGTTGAACCAATATACATAGCTGGTCTTTTTCGGACACCCTCAAGACCCTTCATCACGTGAATATCATCGGCTGTATATGTTGTTTTTTTGATATCTGACACTATATTTTCCCTTTGCAAGACTTAATTATATACAAATTAAGTTGCAAATATAAAGCAATTTTGTAGAATATAAAGGTGCGATTTGGAGGTACAAAAATGAATATATTTGTAAATATATTGGTGCCAATCATTTGTTTGCTAATTGGTTACCTAATGGGAAGCGCAAACATCTCAATTCCATTAGGAAAAATGGTATTTAAGCAAGATCCACGTGAATTTGGTTCACATAATCCAGGTGCTACTAACTGTGGTCGTTTATGGGGTAAAAAATACTTCCTTATCGTATTCTTCTTTGACGTATTTAAAACAATCTCCCCACTTTATATCTGTTGGGCAATCTTAACATTCGTTCCACTTAATAATGGTTTACCATTATTACCAAGTGCTTCCGCTATGTATGCTGGTAACGTTGATGGCTATATGATTCAATGGCCTGTCTACTGGGTTGCGGTAATTGGTGCGATGCTTGGTGGCATTTATCCATGTTTTATTGGCTTCAAAGGTGGCAAAGCTGCCTCTTGTATGGTGGGAATTACCTTGACTACATCTTGGACTTTTGGTGTTATCGGTGCTCTTTCTTATTACTTCACATTAAAAAGAAGCGGCTATGTTTCCTTAGCGAGTATCATCACTTCTATCATTAACGCTGTTGTTACTTGGGTGTGGGCAATTCTTCTTTTACTTAAGGTCATTCCAGTGGGTACATATTGGCAATTCTTTGTTAACTGGGGACCAATGCTTTACTGCAATTATGTCTATGCTATTTTGATGACAATTATCTCCATCGTTTTGATCATTAGACACCGCACAAACATCGGTAGAATTAAAGCGGGAACCGAAAGACAAATCACTTGGATGAAAGTAAAAAGCAAGTAATTAATTAGTAGAGTTAATAACTTTGTTATTATAGACAAAAGCACTCATAACCGAGTGCTTTTTGTTTTCCTATATTTTGTGTCTTTAATTTTACCAAACTAAGTAGTAATACAAGAAGTAAGAAACATCTGTATCTGGATAGTAAATCATGAACAAATCTTCGCCTTGATAATAAGAATATGAGGCCTCAAAATCTAGCTTATATTGAGAATCAAATGAACTATAAACCCACACTAATTTTTGCTCCACAAATTCATTTACGTTTGTCTCAAATTCAGTGCTCTTGCCAGTCTTATCAAAGTATGTATTAATAAATGCATCTTTCTTATTAGACTTTGAAAAATCTAAAACATAATAGACAGGACCAGATCTACCTTCAAAACCAGAGATGTTTGTGTATGAAAAGAGTATCTTCGCGGAAGTTAAGTATTTGATTCCACTATTCTTTTCTACATTCATTAAGGTTCTTCGTTCTTTAGGCGCACATCCTAATAAAGAAATAGATATAAGGAATAATATAGGAGCTTTTCTAAGGATTTTGATCATAAGTTAAGATTACACGCTATCTTTTTGTGTTTCAAGGCTCTAAAAGCCTATTAAGGCATAAACAGGCATAATAAAAACACTCTTACGAGTGTTATTATTTTTATTTCTGATTCATGTTTCTCATGATTTCACGAATTTGTTTTTCGCTTGGGGTTCTACCCATGCTTCTAAACATCGCGCGAATCATTTTTTCATTCACAGGTGGGTTTTCTCTAAGCTGTTTTTGGAAGATATAACGAGTGATAAAGAAACCCGCGATACCACCGACGATAAACATGCCGATGGCTAATAATAGAATTTGCCACCAATCCATCGTGGTTACCTCTATTAGGCTCTGCTGTCGTATTCGCCTGTATCAGTGCGAACTAAGACTTCTTCGCCTTCTTCAATGAATAATGGGACTCTGACCACTAAGCCGGTTTCTAATGTTGCTGGCTTTGTTGGCTTGTTGACTGTGTCACCTCTAACGCCTGGATCACATTGTGTAATCTTTAAAGCGACTTTAGCAGGTAAGTTGACACCGAGGATTTCGCCTTCATAAGAAGTGATTTCAACAACTTCATCACCTTTTAAGAATTGTTTTTCCCAAGTTAAGCGTTCAACTGGGATTTCAACTTGGTCATATGTTTCTTGATCCATGAAGACTAAGAAATCGCCACTATCGTAGAGATATTGCATTTGTCTTTTGTCTAAACGGACGTTTTCAACCATGTAACCAGAGTTACGAGCTAATTCGTTAATTGTGCCTGTACGGACGTTTTTAACTTTGACCTTAGCAACCATCTTTCTCATCGCAGTTTTATTTAATAAAATATCTAAAACTTGGTATAAATTGTTTTCATCGATGAAATAGTTGCCTGGTCTTAATTCTGTAACATTAACCATATAAATTTCTAATTCCTTTCAATAAATTCCTTGAATATTATATCAAATATTCATTATTTGACAAATGGATTTACTCTTCGCTCTATCTCAAGCGTGGATGAAGGACCGTGTCCTCCATAGATTTTTGTTTCGTTTGGTAACGCTAAAACTTTTGCCATTGAGTTTCTTAATTCTTTTGGCATCGCTGTTGGTAAATCAGAGCGGCCAACACTATGTGGGATGATGAAATCACCGGTAAAAAGAAGATTACTATCTTTTAGATAGAAGCACACAGAACCCGATGTATGATATGGGGTTGTGATTACTTTGATGTCTTCGTTTAAGAGTTTAAGAACTTCATTATCCGCGACAGTATTTGCCTTAATATCGATAATGACTTCATCACCAAAATAAGCGCTGCCATTTGTGAACACATTTGTGAGTTTATCTTCATCATCAAAACCGATGTAGACAGGGACTTTAAATTCGTTTAAGAGCGTATTCACACCACGGATATGGTCAAAATGACCATGCGTAATGAGAATGGCTTTAAAGTTAAGATTGTATTTCTTAATGTAGTTAACGATTCCTGGGTAATCTTTACCTGGATCTATGACAACGGCATTGTTTTTATCGTCAAACAAAACATATGTGTTTGCGTAAACATCATCATAGTCATCATAGATGAAAGGTGTCACTTTAATCATAGGCACAAAAAAATAGGCGCAGGCCTATTATTTCTTTTTCTCACGATGGAGAGTAACTTTTTTGCAACGTGGGCAATACTTCTTTAATTCTAAACGATCAGCATGTTTCTTTTTATTTTTAGAAGTGAGGTAATTTTCCTCGCCACATTCTGTGCATTTAAGTGTTAATGAGATTCTATCATCTTTGCTTGCCATTTGATTTTCTCCTTCAAAGTCGCTTAAATATCTTACCACAGGTAAAATATAATGCAAATATATTTTTTATTAATAAACTAGGTTATAATACTGGCATATGAAACGAACAGAAACTAGACAAGCAAAGATTGGACGTATCACCATTGGTGGTCAGAACAAAGTTTTAATCCAATCGATGTGCAAACATAAGACTTCTCATATTGAAGAAGTCGTTAAAGAAATTAACGAATGCGCGAAATTAGGCGCAGATATGATGCGTGTCTCCATCCTTGATGAAGAAGACGCTCAAGCCATTAAAGAAATCAAAAAGCAAATCAAGATTCCATTAATCGCCGATATCCATTTCAATGGTGATTTTGCGATTCAAGCAATCAAGAACGGTGTTGATAAGATTAGACTTAATCCAGGAAACATTTCCGACGAGGCTAAAATCAAAGAAATCGTAGAACTCGCCAAGAAAAAACACGTTGTAATTCGAGTGGGCGCTAACTCGGGATCAGTTAGTCAAGAATTCGCTGACGCTGATATTCCATTAGCCCATAAGCTTCTCTTATCCGCAAAGAAACAAGTTCAAATTCTGGAGAAGTATGATTTCCATGACATTGTGATTTCTTTAAAGGCCAGCAATATTAGAGAAACAATTAATGCCTATGAACTCGCTAGCGAGTTATTCCCATATCCATTACACATTGGCATTACCGAAGCGGGACCATATGATTTATCGGTCATTAGAAGTACCGCTGGTTTAGCGCCTCTTCTTTTAGAAGGAATAGGGGATACCATTAGAATTTCCATTACTGGTGATGCCCAATCTGAAGTTGTTGCCGCTAAACGTTTACTCCATGACTGTGGATTATACGAAAATTATCCTACATTTATTTCTTGCCCAACATGCGGTAGAACCCAAGTTGATGTCAAACCATTAGGCGCGAAAGTTTTTAAGTATCTTGAAGACAATAGTATCAAGCTTACTGTCGCGGTGATGGGCTGCATCGTCAATGGACCAGGTGAAGGCAAAAGCGCGGATATCGGTATCGCGGGTGGCAAAGGCCAATATGTCATCTTCAAAAAAGGTGAAGTCATAAAAAAAGTGTCAGAAGACGAAGCTTATGACGCTTTAATTAAAGAAATTGATAGCCTACGCTAGATATTTATCTTTCCAACCATCAATGAATTTCTCGTCCCTTAACATTCTGATTTCATCAGAGTAAGGGGCTTTTTCATTAATGTAAGGAGTTTCTAAGATCTTTGGAATATCTCTTAATGATGGATGATTAGCGAGTTTACAGAGGGCTTCAAAGCCAATTTCACCGTATCCTAAGTTCTCGTGACGGTCTTTATGCGCACCTCTAATATTCTTAGAATCGTTCACATGGACCACTAAAAGGTGATTTAGACCGATGATTCTATCAAACTCGGCTAATAAGTCGTCAACTTCATTTACGTCGTAGCCAGCGTCATGTACGTGGCATGTATCAAGGCAAACACCTAATCGTTCTGGATACTTACATGTATCGAGAATCTTTTTAACGTCTTCAAAGCAAGTACCGATTTCAGAACCTTTGCCCGCCATAGTTTCTATGGCGATACGTACATCAGTGCCATCTTGGGCCAAAACTGAATCTAAGTTTTCCACTAAGTTTTTAATGGCTTCTTCAGAACCAAGACCTAAATGGTTACCTGGATGAAGAACAAGAATCTTCGCGCCAAAGGCGTGAGTTCTTCTAAGTTCACTTGTGAGTGTCTTAAGAGTTAATTCTAAAAGATCAGGACGGCTTTTATTAGCAGGATTCATGATATAAGGCGCATGAACAACGATTTTATTTTCATCAAAGCCTTGCTCTTTGAGCAAAGCACGTCCTTCTTCAATCTTAAGATCACTTAAAGGCTTACGAAATGTGTTTTGTGGCGCGCCAGTATAAAACATAAATGTTGTAGCGCCATAACTAATAGCTTCTTTAACGCTGCCTAGATAATAATCTGGGCCGTTCATGCCGACGTGAGAACCGATTAATAAATCCTTAGCCATAATTATTTCTCAATTCTAATATCTTTAATAACAACGGTTTCAAGTGGTCTATCATTTGGGCTTGTTCTCACTGATGCAACAGCATCAACGACTTCAATACCTTTGGTAACATGACCAAATGCGGCATATTGCCCATCTAAGAACTCGCCATCTTTATGCATAATGAAGAATTGGCTACCAGCGGAGTTTGGATCCATAGCTCTGGCCATGGAGATAACGCCTCTTTTGTGACTGATTGGGTTATTAACGCCGTTAGCGGCAAATTCACCTTTAATGCAATAGCCAGGACCGCCTGTACCATTGCCCTTTGGGCAGCCACCTTGAATCATGAAGCCTTTAATGACACGGTGGAATGTTAATCCCTTATAGAATCCTTTATCCGCAAGCTTCACAAAGTTATCAACGGTGATAGGCGCAGTGTCTCTATCTAATTCGACTTCAATTGTGCCATATTTGTTAATTTCAATGATTGCTTTCATATTTTAAATATCTCCTATATATCTATGATATAGATTTACTAATAAATTACTACTTTATTACTTCAGGCATTTCCTCGTGATCGACCATTAAAACGTTCAATGTTGGGTCAATTTCAAGGAGGATTTTCTTCATTTGTGGCATGAAAACACGCTCAACTTCGTGAGGAACATCTAAGTAATTAAACTTTTCACAGACGATTGCACGTCTGACATGATGAGGAGCGTCACCTGATATATAAATATCACAGCCTTCATCTCTAGCGATGAACCAGTCACGAGAACCGCCACCACCGATAATGCCAACTTTCTTAATGTTTTGGTTGCCTTCTTTGATTAATAAAGCGTAATCAACGTTAAGACTTGCTTTAGCAAACTTAGCGAATTCATCAATTGGCATCGCTTCTTTAAGCTCGCCGATACGCATGCAATAGTCTTTTTCTTCTGGGCAATAAACGTTTTGTAAACCAAGAAGTTCTGCTAAAGCATCATTCATGCCATCTTTACCTGAATCAAAGTTTGTATGCATGCTATAGACAGGTACGCCAAAGGCGTCTATCTCATTAGAGAGTTGTTCTTTAAGCTTATCCCATTTAAATACCTTGGCTTTAGTGCCATAGATAAAAGGATGATGGGTGATAATTAAATCAGGTTTATTCTCTTTTACCAAAGGTAAGACTTCATAGTCAAAGTCTAAACAGAGCAAAATATTATGGACTTCTTCAGGTAACTTGCCTGTCATTAAACCAACGTGGTCATGATAAAACTTCGCATAGCGTTTAGGGAAACGTTTAGAAAGCTTTAAAAGGAGTTTTCTTGTATTCATAGATATCTCTCCAACTTATGCTTTTCTGCATTAAGCGTATCGATTCTTGCTTGTGGAAGGTTGCCACTAGCGATAATGTTATCAATCTCGCTAATGCGAGTTTGATATTTTTCTTTAAAAACCGCACTCTTTTCACGTCTTAAGATTGGTCCAAATTCTAGATCTTCATCACCAATAACTGCACTATCAGCTTTGATGAATTTAACGATTTCATAGAAAATGCCATCTTCCTTAACAATTTGTTCATCCGCAATAGCAAAGCCCATTTGGCAAATTTCTTTTCTTGCTAATGGAACTGCACTATGTGCATCGATGATAATTGTTTGAACGCTAACGAGCTTTTCAGGATGCGCTTGTAAGATTTTCACAATCGTTTGACCGCCCATCCCAGCGATAACAACTGTACCGACATCACGGGTGATATCTTTAACGCCGTCGCTGAATAAAGGTGTGATTTTATCATTAACATGATATCTAATCAGATTAGCGCGCAATCTTTCAAATGGGCCTTCTTTATTCTCGACCGCATAGCCCTTTTGGACTTTACCAGATTGCACTAAAGCAATCATGAGCTTGCCATGATCGCTACCGATATCGGCCACCACTGAATTTGGGACCATATCATGAATGATTTTCAAACGTTTGGATAATCTAATCATTAGAGTTTTTCCTTGTAGTCACCTAATCTTTTTGAACGAGTTGGGTGTCTGAGTTTCTTGATAGCCTTAGCTTCAATTTGACGAATTCTTTCACGAGTAACGCCAAATTCACGGCCGACTTCTTCAAGAGTTCTTGGTCTATTATCGTCTAAACCATAACGGAGTCTAATGACTCTTTCTTCTCTATCGCTTAAATCTTTAAGGATGGAGTAAAGTTCTTCTTTTAAGAGTTGTCTGGTGGTGAAATCCACTGGTGATTCACTTTCCTTATCTTCGATAAAGTCACCTAAGTGGGAATCATCTTCTTCACCAATTGGAGTTTCTAAAGAGACTGGTTCCATCGCGATTCTTTGGATTTCACGAATTCTCTTCGCGCTTAATTCACCGTTCATTGCTTCACTAATTTCTTCCGCGGTTGGTTCACGACCATAATCTTGGATGAGTTGTCTTTGAATACGAGTCATCTTGTTGATGGTTTCAACCATGTGGACAGGAATACGAATAGTTCTAGCTTGGTCAGCAATCGCACGTGTAATTGCCTGACGGATCCACCATGTGGCATAGGTTGAGAACTTATAGCCTTTGGTGTAATCGAATTTATCGACAGCCTTCATTAAACCGAGGTTACCTTCTTGGATTAAATCCAAGAATAACATGCCTCTACCAACATAGTGTTTAGCAATGTTAACGACTAAACGTAAGTTAGCGTTGATTAATGTTTGTTTGGCTTCTTCATCACCTTCTAAAATCTTCTTGGCTAAAATTGGCTCATCTTCGGCTTTTAAAAGGTCGTATTTACCGATTTCTTTAAGATACATCTTCACGGAGTCGTTGATGCGGACTTCACTACCGAGATAATCGATATCGATGTCTTCTTCAGCTTCTTCACCATCTTCTTCGGCAAAGAAATCATCATCTGGTTCTTCATCAAGATTCATCTTGCTTTCATCAAAATCTTCATCGAAGTCTTCATCTTCTTCTTCATCAGAGATCACTTCAATGCCATTGTCTTTGAAGAAATTGATTAAATCTGCAATTGTGTCATCATCTAAATCAAATTGATTTAAAGCATCATAAATATCACTTTGGTCAATAATGCCTGATGATTTGGCTTTCTTTAAAAGAGAGTTCTTAATATCATCGAGTGAGAGCATTTCGCCATCTTCATCATAGATGCTTTTAACTTTCTTTTTCTTTTCAAGCTTTGGAGAACTTGGTGCTCCTTCACTTACTTTTGGGCGGCCTCTCTTTTTTGGCTTATCTTCTAAGACCGCTTCGTTTTTTTCTAATTTTTTTCTACCCATAAATCAATGCCCCTTTCATTGCTTTATTTAAAATAAAGATTAAATGTTTTTCTTACGTAACCTCCGACGGTTGTAGTCAGAAAGAATACGCGCTTTTTCTTTCGGGTCCTTGCCCTCAAGAGATTGTTCAAGTGTGTCATTTTCAAAGATCTTCTCTTTTTCTTGGTTGATGACTTCTTGTAAGTTCACAAGTAAGCTTTCATCACACTTGTCTGGATGGTTTCTCTCCAGATAGAGAGTGGAAATCTGATTAATCAGGAGATCCTTTTCTGGTAAGTCGCATGTTTCTAATGAAGAAATGAGGTCTACTGGCACAAAGTCCTCATGTTCATGGGCGTACTCAATCAAGAAATTGGCGATGATGCGGTACGTCTCATCATAGAAACCACCGATATTTTGCTCATAAAAGGCCACTGCTTGCGGATTTGAGAGCATTTGGTATAAAAGTTCACGCTCCGCAAATTCGAGCCTCCTAAGTATCTTTTTCTCAGGATGATATTCGTTAATAACTTGCTTAAAGTTTGTTTCCGCTGGTTTCTCGCGGGCAGTTTTAAGAATATTCCTAATAGCATCAGGTGCAAAACCGGTGATATTTGCGAGTTTATTAATATAAGTATCAAGTTCAAGCTGAGAACGGATGGCAAGTAAGACTGGAATGAATTCATTAATCAACTGTGTCTTCTGTTCAGTAGTTTGAAGTGGATTGGTGTTCATATAGTAGTTCAAGATGAAGTCCACTCTAGAGACAAGCTTATTTAAATAAGCATTGAGCGCCATAGCACCATCACTATTTAAGATTTCATCTGGGTCTTTGGTGCTGTTTTGATTATCAACAATACGGACATTGAGACCAGCTTTAGCTAAATCATTAGCGATGCCCATTGTGGCTTTTTGACCAGGAAGGTCACCATCAAGGCAAAGCCTTATCTCAACATTAAGCGCTCTTAAGAGTCTAATGTGTTCGGCGGTTAAGGCTGTACCCATTGTGGCTACGCATGATTCAATACCAATACGATATAAGGCGAACACATCCATGAAACCTTCTAAAACATAGATATAACCAGCGATACGCGCTTTTTCTTTGGCGTTATGGTAGTTATAAAGAATGTTTGATTTGTGAAACAAATAAGTTTCAGGAGAGTTCACATATTTGGCTTCTGGACCTGGCGCGATACGTCTAGCACTGAAGCCTACTACTTCACCATTGGTATCAAAGATAGGGAAGATGACACGACCTTGGTTACGGTCGGCATAGACACCATTGATGTTATTAGCAACGCCGGTATCTTCGATAGTTTTTAAGGAATTGCCCTTTTCTTCAAGGAAGCGGCATGTGGCTTTACCATCTTTAAAGGCATAGCCTAACATGAACTTACTACGTAAATCAGCATCTAAATGACGTTCGTTGAAATAGTCTAAGCCTGCTTTTCCTTCTGGCGAGTTCAAAGCGTATTGATAATAAACAGTTAAATCGTGAAGACACTTGATTAGTGGCACTCTTTTTGGATCCACGACTTTAGCTTCACGAATATCGCTTAATCTTGGATCATGATAATCACAGATTTCTGCGACTTTCTTTAAAGCTTCTCTAAAAGAGAGATGCTCATATTTACTAACAAAGCCAATAGCGTTACCACTAGTGCCACACACAAAGCACTTGAAGATTTGAAGTTCAGGTGAGATGTGCATAGATGGGTTTGTATCGTCATGGAATGGGCATTTAGCGAGATAATCCTTACCTTTTCTAATCACAGGCAAATACGCGGATACCACTTTTACGATATCAGCGTGCTTAAGGACGTCTTTTACTAAACTATCATCAAATGCCATATAATAAATTATACTTTCACTAATTTTCTACTAATCTTCTACTTGTTTAGAAGAAGACTTTTTCTTCCAAATAAGCCTTTAATTGGTCGATTGGCAAACGGATTTGTTGCATGGAATCACGTTCACGGATGGTGACTGCACCATCGTTTTCAGTATCAAAGTCAATGGTGATACAGAAAGGTGTACCAATCGCGTCTTGTCTTCTATAACGTTTACCGATGGAACCGGTATCATCATAGATGACGTTGAAATACTTGGCTAAGTTTTGTTCGATTTCGCGAGCCTTAGCTTCAAGCTTTTTGCTTAATGGTAAAACCGCGGCTTTAAATGGCGCAACGGCTGGAGAAAGGCGCATAACGATACGAGTATCGTTTTCACCAACTTGTTCTTCATCATAAGCATCACATAATGTCATTAAAACCAAACGGTCTAAACCGACTGATGGTTCAATACAATATGGAACATATTTTTCGTTTGTTTCTGGATCTAAGTAATCAAGAGCTTCACCACTAAATTTGATATGACGGTTTAAGTCATAGTCAGTTCTATCGGCGATACCCCAGATTTCACCCCAACCGAATGGGAATAAGTATTCAATATCAGTTGTGGCTTTACTATAGAAAGCTAATTCTTCTGGTTCGTGGTCTCTATAGCGGAGATTCTCTTTCTTGATTCCTAAGGAATCAACGAAGTCTAAGCAGTATTGTTTCCAGTAGTCAAACCACTTGAGGTCATCGCCTGGTTTACAGAAGAATTCCATTTCCATTTGGTCGAATTCACGTGTACGGAATGTCATTTGTCCTGGTGTGATTTCGTTTCTGAATGCACGACCAACATTACAAATACCCATTGGTAATTTACGACGTGTCGCTCTTAAGACATTCTTAAAGTTAACAAACATGCCTTGAGCGGTTTCTGGTCTTAAATAGACGGTGGATTTGCTATCTTCAGTAACACCAACATGTGTTTTAAACATCATGTTAAATTGACGAATGTCAGTGAAGTTTTCACTGCCACAGTTTGGACATTTAACGTGATTATTTCTAATAAAATCCATCATTTGGTCATTGGTCATACCGTTGACATCAGCTTCAGGGAACTCGCTTTCAATGAGTTGGTCCGCTCTGAAACGTTGCTTACAGTGTTTACAGTCAATGAGGGGATCATTGAATGTGGAAACGTGACCAGTTGCTTCCCAAACTTTTGGGTTCATTAAAATCGCGGCATCAATGCCCACGTTTGTGGTGCTTTCTTGAACGAACTTCTTCCACCACATCTTACGGATGTTTTGTTTAATTTCGCTACCAATTGGGCCGTAGTCCCAAGTGTTGCTTAAGCCACCATAAATCTCTGAGCCTTGAAAATAGAAACCAGAGACAATGAAATGGTTACATAGTTTATCGAATTCAAATTTACTCATAATATGTATACCCCTCTAAATAATTCGCACGAGGAAAAGATTACATTTTTAGGGAATTGTTGTCAACCTATTATGAGTGTTATTATCTCTTATTTGCTATCTATTAGCAAGCGCATATTCTTGAAGTGGTAGCCAAAAGCTTCTTCAATATAATGTGTGAATTTATCGAATAAAAGTAAGAGATCTTCGTTTTTATAGTCACTACTTTTTAAGCGATAATCAGGACAATTTACAATTTTTCTTAAAAGAATCATTTGCTCTTTTGTAAGATCTCTTTCCATCTCTGGTTGATAACAATCTTCACAAATAAAGCCACCATCGTTAAAAGAGAATGTGACAATATTATTTGTACGACCACAGAGAACACAACGGTTCACTTCGAGTTGGAAACCACCGATTCTAACAGCATGAGCCATGAACTGTAATAAGGTCATGAGCCAATCATTTGTATTCTTAAGGCTTTCCACTGCTTTTTCTAAATATGGAAACATAGTTTGCTTTTCTTCTTCAGGGAAAAGATTAAGCATCATCTCGTCAATTGTCATTAAGCTTGCTAAGTATTTAGCGTCCATATCCACCTTTAGAGGTGAGAATAATGGTTTTGAGCTCTTTAAAATAGGATGAGCAAAGTTTCCATCCATTAATTCAATATCAGCAACAGTTAAAACATTGTTTAAAGCAGCGTTTTTGCTTTTAGGATCTTTGATACCTCTAGCAAGGAAGGTCAAAGATTCATTTTCTGAGATAGCGTTCACTATCCCATCTTTTTCTTTATATGGGGTTATTGAAAGAACGATTATTTTCATTATTTTTCGTACTTATATCCGTATTCCTTCAAAGAAGAAGGAGCGTCTCTCCAGCCTTCATCCACTTTTACTTGGAGTTCTAAAAAGACATGCTGATTAAGTAATTTTTCAATACTCATTCTCGCTTTAGTGCCAATCTCTTTAATGCGGCTACCGTTTTTACCGATAACAATGCCTTTTTGGCTGTCTTTTTCCACGATAATAGAAGCGAAGATTTGCATTGGTTTCTTCTCCCATTCAATGTGGTCCATATAAATTGCCACAGAATGTGGAACTTCTTCTCTAAGAGTCTTTAAGACCTTTTCACGGATGATTTCTTTGATTTGGAAGATTTCATCTTTATCGGTAATCATTTCTGGAGGATAGTATGCTGGTCCTTCAGGAAGCATATTTCTGACTGTTTTAATCACTTCATCAACATTGAAGCCTTCTTTAGCGACAGCGTCGATAAATGTCGCATCTTTAAAGTAAGCGCGATAAGTTTTCTTTAATTCTTCGGTTTTATCTAATCTAGCTAAATCAATTTTATTGAAGACGATAATTAATGGGACATTATGGATGTCTAAGTGTTCAATGACAAAGGTGTCACCAGTGCCGAATGGTTTAGAAGCATCCACCACTAATATGGCCACATCTACGTCATGAGCGGCGCTATAGGCCATGTTATTCATCTCTTTACCAAGCTGTTGCATTGGCTTATGGATACCTGGAGTATCTAAAAAGACAATTTGAGTTTCTTCATCGTTATAAATACCGATGATATTGTTTCTTGTGGTTTGTGATTTATCAGTAACAATAGATACATGATGGTTTATTAAACCATTTAAAAGCGTAGATTTACCAACGTTTGGTCTACCTAAAATAGCGACGAATCCGGATTTCATTATTTCAAATCATCTCCTGAGAACGCTAAAGGAAGAAGCTCGTCAATGTTGGTTTTATAGCTATCACCTTTAAGGTTTGTGAGCAAGATCTCACCATCTCTTGGGAATAATTCGCTAATCACCTGTCTACATGCACCACATGGTGAGCATGGAGCGTCTGTGTCCGCGGCAATGGCTAAAGCCACAAAATCAGCTCTCTTATAGCCATTCATCATCGCATTGTATAAGGCGTTTCTTTCAGCGCACATACATAAAGGATAGGCAGAGTTTTCAACATTAGCCCCTAAGAAGACCTTACCATCTTTACAAAGTAAAGCGGCACCTACTTTAAAGTTGGAATATGGGCTATAGGATAATTGTCTAGCCTCCACGGCTTGTTGCATTAATTCTTCATCTTTCATAAGGTTACCTCACGCTAAGATTTCTTCTTGTAAAGAAAACATTATTTTTTCATCATCTTCTGTCATATGGTCATAGCCAAGAAGATGTAATAATCCATGAACGAATAGGAACTTGAGTTCACGGTCTAGACTATGGCCATATGCAGTAGCTTGTTCTCTGGCTTTATCGAATGAGATATAGATCTCACCGAGGACGACCATTTGTTTAGAGTGAAAGATTTTATCTTTGTTTTCATCTCCATCTAAGAAAGCGAAAGAGATGACATCTGTCGGACGGTCAATTTTACGATATTCTCTATTGATGTTATGAATAAATTCATTGTCAACGAACGTGACACTGATATAAGGATCAAACTCTAGACCTAAATGGTTAAGAGTCTTCACCACTAATGATTCATAGACTTCTTGATAATCGTTTAATGATTCGTCGAAAGAGTTAAAATCGAGTTCCATGATGAAATCATAACATTAATTATTTATGTTTTCTATTAATTTCATCTTGATGAACGATATTATTCACTCTTGCTTTACAAAGTAAGTTCTCTTCTAAACGCTGATCATAACCAAATAATGGAGTTAATGATTGATAAAGTAATATCGATAAGCACGTATAGAAAATGATGTTAGGGATGGAGAAGGACTTTTCAGCAACGCATAGAGCGAGACTAGCGATGAGCAGGAAAAGCGCCACTACTCCTTTTTTGGCAAATTCCATGTAGGCAAAGCGATAAGCCTTAACCTCCATAGTTTTAACCTTCATTTCCACACCATCAACATCACTTGTTCCTCTGAGCTCGCATTCCTCTTCATAGATTTCTTTCCCGAGACTGTTTTTATAAGGGGAGAAAAAGAAGACATCGAGATAAGCGGCTAATAAGGAAGCGAAGATCAAAATGAGATAATCAAGCGAGTTGATAATCGAAATGGTAATGATAAGAATAACGATGAGCAAAGAGAAGAGGAGATTAAGGCCACTACTTAAAGAACATTTCTTGTATTCTTGTCCGCGCTTATAGAATTCGAAATATTCATGACTGCGCACGTAAGGCAAGAATCGTCTTAGATATTTATCGAAGCGCTGCATTCTTTTAAGCAAACTAAATCTTAACAAGATTTCACTTGCCATACCTAAACCGGCAAACACTAGGGGTAGAACAATGTTGCCATTGGGTTTAATAAAGAATGTAGCGACAGCGATAAATACTGCGGTAAGGACTTGTAAGATTGATGAAACCACTGTGCCTTTTGGGTCCTTTGAGTCAATGACGTTATAGGGGTATGGATGCTTTTGATAATCATTGACTGCTAAAAGGGTGCCATCCCAATTTTTAATTAACGAATCAATCTTTTGCCACTTAATACCTGTCGCGGGGTCATGCACTTTGACTTTATTACCTTTTCTTTGACTCACCAAAACGGCGTGTGTCGTTTCGTTTGGTCCAACAACGGTTAAAATCACAGGAAACTTATCAAAGTGTCTTAAATCGTCTTTATCTTCTATTCTTGCGCCATATAGGGTGACGTCGTAGCGCTCTGCAATCAAAACTAAGTCTTGATAGTTATATTGCCCGTGCTCCTCTTCCTCGCTCAGATAGAGATACCTTTCATCTTTTTGCACTATGGCGAGCAGCATTTTTAGACATGCCACGCCACAGCTTGAATTACTTAATTGTGGAATATAGTACATTTAACACCTCCTATAAATGAAATAGGGGCGTTTTTTCAAATTTGTCCGAAAAAAATGTAAAAAAATTTTAGCGAAAGAAAAAACCGGATAAATCCGGTTTATTTTTTGAAGATTTTTTTGAATTTCGCTAGTAATGAGTCATCTTTACCGATTTCATTACGATATTGCGTTAATAAATCTTTTTGTTTTCTATTCAAGGAAGTTGGCATCTTGATATCGAGATGGACATATTGATCTCCTGGCTTACCGCTTCTTAAATCTTTCACGCCTTGACCACGCATTCTGAAGATTTGTCCAGGTTGCGTACCCGCAGGGATGTTAAGAGTTGCTTCCCCATATACTGTTGGAACATCAACGCTTGTGCCTAAGATGGCATCAATGAAGTCAACTGGGACGGTAAGATGGATATCGTTACCATCTCTTTTGAAATACTGATGTGGTTTGACGTTCACTTCTACGAAGAGGTCACCATTAGGACCACCATTGGCCCCTCTTTCACCCATGCCTTGGACACGGATTTGTTGGCCATTATTAATACCAGCGATAATGTGTACTTTGATATTCTTTTTAACTCTGTTATAGCCTTTACCACCACAGTCAGGACATGGATTAGAGATGATTTTACCCGCACCATTACAACGTGTACACACTTCTTGTTGTTCAATTACACCAAATAAGCTTCTTCTTTGTACACGGACATAGCCATGCCCACCACAGTTAGGACAGGTCTTCACATCATTTGGTGTTTTAGCGCCTGTACCATGACATGATGAACATTGTTCATCGATGGTAAGAGGAATCTCAATATCACGGCCAAGAATGGTATCCATGAAGTCGACTTTAACACGCACAATAGCGTCGTTACCTCTTCTTGGACCAGTACTGGCTCTTTGTTGACGACGGCCTCCGCCAAAGAAGGATGAGAAGATATCGCCAAGGTCTACACCATCAGCGCCAAAGCCTCCGAAGCCACCTTCAAATGGGTTGCTACCTGGACCACCAGCGCCTTGTTCGAATGCTGCATGACCAAACTGGTCATAAGCACTTCTTTTTTGATCATCGAAAAGGACGTCATAAGCTTCTTGTACTTCTTTGAATTTCTCCGCATCACCAGTTTCATGGTTATCGGGGTGATATTTCTTTGCGAGTTTACGATAAGCGCTTTTAATTTCGTCTTTGGAGGCGCTTTTAGAAACACCTAGTACCTCGTAAAAATCTCTTTTCTCTGCCATGATAATCCTTTCTATTCACGCATAGAGGGGCATTAAGCCCCTACCATGCTTGAAAATTGTTGTTTAATTAACAATTAGTTTTTCTTTGTGAAGTCAGCATCAACGACATCATCTGGGTTTGTACCAGCTGTTTGTTGTTCGCCAGCTTGACCGTTTGGTTGAGCACCAGCATTAGTTTGTTGTTGTTGCATATAAGCAGCCGCTTGTTCAAGTTCACTAATACGTTGTTTTAAAGTCGCCATATCGTTGTTGTCTAAAGCGGTCTTTAATTCATCACGTAATTTTTGTGTTTGTTCTTTTTGAGCTGGATCCATGCTAGCACCTTTTTCTTGCATAGCAAGGTCGATATCATTGATTAAGCTTTCAGCTTTATTTTTGAGTTCGATGTCTTCTTTACGTTTGGCATCTTCTTCAGCGTGTTCTTCAGCTTCACGGACCATTCTATCGATATCTTCTTTAGAAAGACCATTACTACCAGAGATGGTAATATTTTGTTCTTTTTGTGTATCTAAGTCTTTAGCGTTGACTTTAACGATGCCGTTAACGTCGATAGAGAATGTAACTTCAATTCTTGGTTCACCACGTCTTGCTGGTTTAATACCATTGAGTTGGAAGTGGCCTAATAACTTGTTATCGTGGGCCATAGGTCTTTCACCTTGGTAGACCATGATGTCAACGGCTGGTTGATTGTCCGCAGCAGTTGAGAAGATTTGACTCTTAGTGGTTGGAATTGTGGTATTTCTTGTGATTAATGGAGTCATAACACCACCTAAGGTTTCAATACCTAAGGTTAATGGAGTGACGTCTAATAAGACTACGTCTTTAACATCACCAGAGACAACACCACCTTGATAAGCCGCACCGATAGAAACAGCTTCATCTGGGTTAACGGATAAGTTTGGTTTCTTACCAGTTAATCTAGCGACTAATTCTTGGACGGCTGGCATACGGATGGAACCACCAATTAATAAGACTTGGTTAAGTTCAGAAGCACTCATATGAGCATCGGCTAAAGCGCGTCTCACTGGTTCTTCACATCTATTTAAGAGGTGTCTTGTTAAATCTTGGAATTTAGCACGGCTTAATGTAACTTCGAAGTTAACTGGGCCAGCGCTAGTCATACTAATGAATGGTAAGGAGATAACTGTTTCCATGGAAGCAGAGAGTTCGATTTTCGCTTTTTCAGCAGCTTCTCTAATTCTTTGTAAGGAACCTTTATCTGTGATATCAACGTTAGATTGAATCTTGATTTGGGCTTTGATCCAGTCAGCGACAACGGCATCCCAGTCATCACCACCGAGGTGGTTATCACCAGCGGTAGAAATAACTTCGAATGTACCATCACCAATATCAAGGATAGAGACATCGAATGTACCACCACCTAAGTCGAAGACTAAGATCTTTTCAGATTTATCGTTTTCTAAGCCATAGGCTAAAGCCGCAGCGGTTGGTTCATTAATAATACGGACGACATCTAAGCCAGCGATTTGACCAGCGTCTTTTGTCGCTTGTCTTTGAGCGTCATTGAAGTAAGCAGGAACGGTAATGACCGCTTTAGCGACTGATTGACCTAAATGGGCTTCAGCGTATTTCTTCATGTAAGCAAGAATCTTCGCGGAGATTTCTTGTGGAGTGAATTGTTTGTTAACACATTTAATGTTGACCTTTTCCGCACTACCCATAATTCTCTTAATGGAACTAACTGTATCTGGGTTTGTGACGGCTTGACGTTTAGCAGCATTACCAACGATTTCTTCACCGTTAGCTTTAAAAGCTACAACGGAAGGTGTGGTCACTGTGCCTTCTGGGTTTGGGATAACTTTGACTGTACCATCAGCTTGTAAGTAACTGACGACTGAGTTTGTGGTACCTAAGTCGATACCTAAGATAATTTCTTTTGCCATAATTTATGTCCTCCTATTAAGCGTCTGCTTTGACGCTCGCTTTGTTTTCTTCTTCTTTTTTGTTTTTGCTCACCGAGACTCTTGCAGGTCTAATGAGACGGCCATGTAATTCATAGCCTTTCGCGTACACTTTAGTGATGAGGTTTTCTTCACCTTCTTGGACGGTGATGTCCACCGCATCCATATTCTTATCGGAGAATTTATCTCCCACCTTTGGAGCGATTTCCTTCACGCCTTCGTTTTCAAGTGCGCTCACTAAGTTACGGTAGATGAATTGGAATCCCACTAAGTAGTTTCTAATTTCTTCACTTGGTGGTTCGTTTTCAAGCACGACATGGAAGCTATCTAGAACTGGTAATAATTCTTCGATAAATCCCATTGCGCGATATTTTCTAATATCGGATTGTTCTTTTTCTAAGTTGTTACGCAAGTTTTTTGTATCGGCGTAAGCGCGATAATATTCGTTTTTCCAATGCTCGACATCGGCTTTAGCTTTTTCAAGTTGCTCTTCAAGCTCTTGGAACTTTTTCTTGTCTTTGTTTTTATCTTCTTTAACTTGTTCTTTGTTTTCTTTAAGCATCACCTTTACCTCCTTTGTTGTTTAATCCTTTGAAGTAATCGGTTAATGTTTCAGCGATATATTCCAAAGCGGATAAGGCTTGGTCATAATCGATTCTTGTTGGTCCGAGTAATGTAATCGCACGATTACCTTCGTCTCCTAAGTCAATTTTCGCTGTCACCATTGAGACATCTGGATTACCTTCGATATCACCGATACGAATGATTCGGTCTTCGTCATCCTTTTTAATCTCATCTTTGACTTCTTTAAGAAGTTGTTGGTCGTTTAATAACTTGAAGACTTTTTCTAATTTCTCTGTATCATTTTTATATTCTTCATGAGAGAACAATTCGTCCCTACCATATAAAGATAAACGGTCACTAGCGAATCTCATGAATGTTTCAAGCAAAGCTTGGTAAACAAGGTCATGACCAACGATGTAGTCATTTAAGACTGGTTTAAGAGCTTCAGTCTTTTCCACGAGTTCCACGATTGGTGTACCTTTTAATCTGTCATTTAATAAGGAGACACAGTTCACAATTTCGCCCGCTTTTAAGTTCTCAGGCACGATGAAGGTTTTGTTTTCAACATAGCCTTTATCAGTGACGAAGATCGCGGTAATTGTGTTATCAGAGATCTGCACCATTTGGATAGACGCTAATTTTTCTTTATTTTCATCTGGACCCATGACCACAGTTACTAAGTTAGTCATATGAGATAAAATCTCACAGCTTTCTTTAATGACCGCATCAATGGACTTAACTTTTTGATCAAGAACGGTTTGAATGCTGTTCTTGAGTTGTTCGTTAACGGAGCCGTCTCTTAAGTTATCGCAATAATAACGATAACCCTTTGCGCTTGGCACACGGCCGGAGCTACTGTGGGTCTTTTCGATAAGTCCCATCTTTTCTAAAGCAAACATTTCATTTCTAATGGTTGCTGAGGAATATGGAAGCTTATATTCTTCGATGAGGGTATGAGAGCCAACTGGCTGGGCATTTTTAATAAAGTATTCAACGATGTATTTTAAGATCGTATCGCTACGTGTTAAAGCCATGGTTTTCTCCTCCTTTTTAGCACTCTATCTCTTTTTGTGCTAACTACATTTTAATTGTTTTATTAGCACTGTCAAGTAATATCTGCTAATTATTTAAATTTATATATAATATACATTAAGGATTTATAAGAGATTCTAACAAAAAATACCCCGTTTTGAGACGAGGCATTTTCCGTTGTTGGAGAAACTTAACGAAAAATGAAACGGTAATCTATAAAAGGGTAGGCTAAGGAGGGCAATACTTAATGATGACAACCACACTGTCAAACATTATTGGTACTAGATTACCGTTTTCATTAGGAAATATTGCTTTGCAATAATTTATAGAGTTAGTCTTGGCTAACTAATTCTATGTGAGTATTATAGCACCCTATTTTAAAATGTAAAAATCAAACGATAATCTTTTTTTAATTATTTATATAAAGACCACTCTTATGTTATAATTCCACTAACATGAAAATCGTTAAAGAATTAAATAATAAACAACTAGTCCTTTCTCTTGAAGGCGAACTCAACACTGTTACCGCTCCTGAATTTGAAGAAGTTGTTAAGAATGAATTAAATAACATCGATTCATTAATCATAGATTTAGCGAAATTAAGCTACTTATCTTCCGCTGGTCTTCGTGTTCTTTTAGTGGCTCAAAAGATAATGGTTAAAAAAGACGGCATGGTTGTCCGTCATCCTAATAAAGAAGTCATGGAGATCTTCTCTTTAACTGGTTTCTCCAATGTCTTAGACATTGAAAACTAGATATTTTTAATAATTACATCCTCTTGAGTAATCTTAAAAGAGGTACGATTATTTACCGCACTTCGACAATAGTCGAGTGTTTTTTTCATTTTGCCGGCTAAGATGTTAAGCCCATCAATAATCTTCTGATTGTTTGACTTAATGTCCATAATGAAAGCTTTATCGGTAATTTCAAGGCCTCTTACTACTTCGTGCTTCATAAACTCAATCAAATCGATTTCTTTAACGATTTTATTTAAATCATAGATAGCTTTAGAGTTACGTGAGGCGGTGACATCAATTTCATCAGCGAGTCTCACTAAAGCGGATAGATATGGTAAGCAGATGGTATTGCCACCTGGTACTTTAAGACTTATTGGATATTCCTTTTCATCATTTAAATCAGTCTTACGATGACCTCTAGATATTTGAATAATCGCGAATAAATGCTCTTCGCTTGGGAATTCAAAGAATTTCGCATATTTTCTTAGGAAAAGACCACTATATTCTTGATGGAAATTGCGCACTATTTCTGGATAGTTATCACGAGAATGAGTATCAAAATAATTGCCGAAATTGATTTGTTTTGAAAACTCATCAAAATCACTATGAGAGATACCCATACCAGTATCATGGAAATAGCAGCCTAATAATAAGACATAGATCTCATCAGCATTTAGCTTATCAATCTGTTCCCCTATTAAGTTATTACAAAACTCAATGATATTGAGCGTGTGTAATTCAGTATGGTCGGTGAAATCTGGGAAGATTAACTTGTAGTTAGATAAGATTTGCTGCAAAGCAAAAACTGTATCAGAAAAACGTTGATGAAGGCTTGGATCAATACTTTTAAGCCTTCTTTCTAACAAGAAGTCATATTTATTCATACTTCTATTGTAGAATCTTTAGAGCAATTTGAGAATAACTTGGTCTAAAATCATCATTCCTTCGTATGTCGGAATGATTCTATCTTCCTTTTTAACAAGGAGGCCCTCACCTATTAGTGAGTTAACTTCCTCTTCTTTATCTTTTAGGTATTTAATATCAATGCCCTCACTAGTGCGTAGATTGAGCATGATTTGATAGATAATTTTATCTTTTTTATAGATGTTTTCTTTTTCATTAACAAAATTACCTTCTAAATATTTTTTTAAATTAACAGTGTTTTTATATCTGATTTTATCAATATAGCCAGACGCACCGAGGCCACAGCCATAATAATGATGATTTCTCCAATAGGCGAGATTATGCTTTGATTCATAACCTGGCTTTGCCCAGTTAGAGACCTCGTAATGAATGAAACTGTTCTTAGTCAATATTTCATTCACAATATCGTAATACTTTCTTAACGTGTCACCTTCTGGTTCCTTAAAGCCTTTATTACATAAAACTGTGTGCGGATTGACGGTTAAGCCATAGCAAGAGATATGCTTAACCCCTAAATCTAAGATGTTTTTTAAATCTTCTTTTAGAATCTTGCTACTGCTATGAGGTAAACCTAAGATTAAATCAACATTGATATTATCTAAGCCGTTTTCTTTAAGATTATTAATAGTCTCTTTAACTTGCACAAAGCTATGGTCACGGTTAATAGCGGTTAGAATCTTATCATTCGTTGTTTGGACACCAATAGAAATACGGTTTACACCATACTTTTTAAGCATCTTTATTTTATTAAGCGATAAAGATTCTGGATTAGCCTCTATGGTGTATTCTTTGACACCTTTAGTGTATGAATAAACTATTTTTAATAGTTTTTCAAATAAATCATCATCTAACGCTGTGGGTGTACCGCCACCGATATATATGGTTTTTAGCTGCTCTATTTCATAGCCTTTTAGTTCTTTTTCTAAAACATCTAGATAAGGAATTGCGAACTTACGAAAATACTGCAACTTCGTAAAGTCGCAGTAATCGCAAATCTTTTCACAAAACGGAATATGAATATATAAAGATCTTGGTTTATTCATCTTCCTTGTAATCGCTAATTTGTTTAGCGGTTTCTGGGTCATCGACATCTTCGAGGACACGATTCATTTCATCTTGAAGAATTTCTTCTTCAGATGGTTTTTCTTCTTTTAGTCTTGGACGTAAAACACGATAAATGATGAAAGCTACTAAAGCAATGAGTGCTGTAGCACCGACAACGATAAGAAGAATAATAATTGGGTGTGTTGCTGGCATGATAATTCCCTCCTACTCTCTTTCAACTGGAATGTAGACGTATTTATTTTTAATCTTTTCTTTGCGATAGTAAAGAAGTTCTGCTAAATGATCCATAGAAGTACGCGCAGTCTCATAGGCGCAGCGTAGGCTCTTCTTATATTGCGCGATAGTATATTTTTTACCCTTGGTGCAGTGTCTAGCGTAGAACTTAGCTTCGCCTTTCTTTAGTTCAGGATCTCTTTCTAAAAGGTCTTGTTCTAAAAGAACAGCTTGTTTTTCATCTAAGGCCACTGGGATATAAGCAACCGCGAGTTCTTCTTGAACATAGGTCACCTTCACAGTTTTCTTTTTAGGAACTTCGACTTCCGCTGGACGAGTTTCAACTTGTGGCTCTTGTTTATAAACTGGTTTGGCTTCTTCTACAGGAGCAGGAGCTGGTTCAGCCTTTGGTTGTTCATTTTCTTCTTCATTAGAAGCAAATAAATCAACAGTTTCAATGCGTGGTTTTTCTTCTGGGATTTCCACTTCTTCAATTTGCTTATCTTCATCAACTTGATAGAAGTCTTCTCTCATTTCACTGACTTTGGCTTGTGCCATATCATCTAAGAAAGAATCACAATATTTATTTAAGAATTTAAAGACATAGTCAACAAAATATGTAACATCAGCAGTCTTTTGCACTTCGACATAAATGCGAGCGCTTTCTTCTTTTGGAAGGACTAACAATCTTTCTAAAGGAAGAGAAACAACTGTATCACCAAAAGCTTCATGGGCCAAAACAGCTTTCGCCATTAATAAAGCCACTTCTTCGGAGTATTTAGCGAATGGTTTAACATAGTTAATATAGAAGAATGTAATCATCGCTTTTAACGATGTTGGTAATGTGCTTGAGGAAATGAATGTGAATAAGCCATTCATCATTTGGCCAATGAGAGTGACAGGAGCAGAAGTATAAACACGGTCAATTAAGACACGGTTTTCAGGATTTCTATCTTCACTATTTCTATAGAATGTCGTTAATTCTTCAGTACCAAGAAGTTTTGCATAAAGTTCTGCAAGGAAATCTTCATCAATTGGATTGACATAAGCACGCTTAATGTAGTTTAAAGCATCGAGATAGTTAACTAAGAGCATGTTATTAGGAATTGCGGAGACAACTTCACCACGTAAAACACTAGCGATAAAGTCTTCACCAACGCCTAATTGTTCAGACTCATTAAGAAGATTAACAATCTCTTTTCTAAATGCATAATCAACATTTTTAGCTTCCTTACTATTAGGAACAAGCATCGCGCATTCGCGGTTGACTCTAATGAATTTGACTTCTAAATTATTGACTAAGCTATTGATGGCTGGGCAGCCACAGAACAAGAGCATGTTCTTTTCAATAGTTCTAATTGTTAAATAATGATAAAAGTGTGAGCGATAAGATAAAATGTTGCTCCAAAACGGATCGACTGAAGAGACTTTTAATTCACGGCCAACCTCTAATTTGGTCGCGTATTTGTCTTCAGTGAAACGCATTGCATAATCGTTTCCTGCCATAAAAAATACCTCTATATACCATTATGATACAAGAAGTGATTTTTATTTACAATAATTAATTCTAAAAAACTACTAATTTTAAACTAGTTATCTTCTTCCTCATCAATGGAAAGAATGCTCATGAAGGCTTCTTGTGGGACTTCAACAGAGCCGACTTTCTTCATTCTCTTCTTACCTTCTTTTTGCTTTTCAAGAAGTTTCTTCTTACGAGAGATATCGCCACCATAGCACTTTGCTAAAACGTCCTTACGAACTGCCTTAACATCGCATCTAGCAATGACCTTACCACCAATGGCGGCTTGGATTGGAATCTCGAATTGTTGACGAGGAATAACGGTCTTAATCTTACGGATGATGCCTAAGCCACGATGATAACCATCTGGACGATAGATAATACTACTAAGAGCGTCCACCACTTGACCGTTAAGCAAGATATCGAGTTTCACTAAATCAGCGCGCTTATAATCACTGAAATCGTAGTCAAATGAGGCATAACCTTTTGTGTAGCTTTTGAGCTTATCGAAGAAGTTATAAACAATCTCACTTAATGGCAATTCATAGGTTAAGACCATACGTGTATCATCGAAGTAATCTAAGTTCTCATAGATACCTCTTCTTTCACAGCATAATTCCATTATTGGGCCAATATATTCTTTTGGAGTCATAATGTTGGCTCTAATGTATGGTTCTTCAATAAATGAGATCTTACTAGCGTCAGGTAACTTACTTGGGTTATCAAGATTGATAACTTCTCCATCTGTCATATGGACTTTATAGATAACTGATGGCGCGGTCAAAATTAAATCGAGATTATATTCTCTTTCTAATCTCTCTTGGATAACATCCATATGTAATAAGCCTAAGAAGCCACATCTAAAGCCAAAGCCTAAGGCTTGGGATGTTTCTGCGACAAACTGTAAGGATGCATCATTAAGTGCTAATTTCTCTAAAGCGTCTTTTAAAGCTTGATAATCGTCACTATCAACAGGATATAAACCGCAGTAAACCATTGGGTTCATAATGCGGTAACCAGGTAAGGCTTCTTTTGCAGGATTATCCACTAAAGTGACTGTATCACCAGGATGAACATCTTTGATGTCCTTAATCTGCGCAGCGATATAACCAACTTGTCCAGCTTCTAGGACATCAGTCTTAATTTCTTTTGGGGTTCTGATACCAAGTTCAATGACTTGATATTCTTTACCCGCTTGCATGAGGCGAATCTTATCGCCAACTTTAACAGAGCCATCTTTGATTCTCACTAAAACAATGACACCACGATAAGGATCATAATAGCTATCAAAGATAAGGGCTTTTAAAGGCGCTTTTAAATCGCCATTAGGAGCAGGAACACCTTTCACTATGGCTTCTAATAATTCGTGTACATGTAGACCTGTTTTAGCGCTGACTTCCACCGCTTCATCACAAGGAATACCAATCTTCTTTTCTATTTCTTGTTTAGCCATATCGACATTGGCGGAAGGTAAATCAACTTTGTTGATAACAGGTAAAATCTCTAAGTCATTATCGACAGCGAGATAGGCGTTAGCGAGCGTTTGTGCTTCTACACCTTGTGTCGCATCCACGACTAATATCGCGCCTTCGCAGGCGGCCAATGAGCGGGATACTTCATATGTGAAGTCGACATGTCCAGGAGTATCGATGAGATTGAAGATATACTCTTCACCATCATCGGCTTTATAAGACAATGTGACGGCATTAAGTTTAATAGTAATGCCTCTTTCTCTTTCTAAATCCATAGAGTCGAGAATTTGGTCTTTCATTTCTCTTAATTCCACCGCACCAGTCAATTCTAAAATACGGTCCGCTAAAGTGGACTTACCGTGATCAATATGGGCGATGATTGAAAAATTTCTAATTTTCTTTTGAGAGAAATCCATAGATTAATAACTTGATGTTGTTGGAATTGATGATGAGGATGATGTTGCGTTAGAAATCGCTTGACTTACCATAGGTAATAAGAAGAAAAATACTACCGCAGAAACAATGGTCGCAATGCTCACGATTAAAAGTGTGATTGAATACCACTTCTTACCAACACCCTTTAAAAGGATGATTTCAAATGGCAAGGACACAGCCGCTGCAACAATGGCAGCGATGCCTAGCATAATGCTGTAAATAAAGATAAAGATGCCACCGATAGCGGATCCTAAATCACTACCTTCGCCAAATAACAAACCCATACTGCATAATTCGATATAGGCTTGGAAGGCGAAAAGTGAGAACGCTAAAGTGACGAAGATGCATGCAAATACAAGCATGACTTTACTAGTTTTGGTCATTTTTGTCTCCCTCTTCTTCTGACTCAACTATTTCAGCTTCTTGTTCAGCAACGACTTTTGCTTCTTGTTCAGCTTTTTCCATTTCTTCAATTTCTAATAGACCAGGAACTGGTTTAAAGAAATGGTAAATGCTTTCAAATAAATAACATGCGCTTAGATAAAAAAGCACAATTGGAACACCATAACGATAAACATCAGATGTACCCGCTGGGTTAGTAACAAAGCAGTAAATATCAAAACTAACTAAGTATAAACCTGCTGGTAAATGTAGACATTTATCGATTAAGGCAATCTTTGGTCTTCTTTTCTTAGAAAGTAATGCCCAGAAAAAATCAACAGTAATCCAAGTACCACCGAAGATGGTCACCCAGTTAAAGATTTTACTACGGACATCGTTACCGCCCATCACACCTGTGATTCTAAGAATGGCGATAACTAAAAATGCCACAAAAAATATCATTAACTCACCACTATAGATGAGTTTGGCTTTGGTAAAAGTATCTAATTTCTTTTTCATGCCAAATATCTTAACATTAAATAATTATTTAATAAAGAAGTCTTGTAAAATATCGCTTACTTCCTTAGGGGAGAAGGCAACTTCATATTTCCGCCACTCACTCTTAAATAAGTCACGATAATCATTAGTGAGGTATCGTTCGTCAATGAGTAGAACAGCCCCTCTATCAGTCTCGCTTCTAATGACTCTACCTAAAGCCTGCATAACTTTGTTCATGCCTGGATTTAAGTAAGCATAGTTATAACCTGACTGCTCTTTTGCGTCATAATATTTCATAATTTGATCACTAACAAAGTTAATCTTTGGCATACCAATACCAACGATAATCGCGCCAATGAGACGGTCACTGACTAGGTCAATGCCTTCACCAAAAGCGCCACCAACAATAACAAAGCCTAGGGTTGTTCTTTCTGGGTGAGGTTTGAAGTTGGTTAAGAATTGTTCTTTATCTTCATCGCTCATGCCCCTATCTTGTTCATAGACATCAACATCATCCATATCAATATATGGCATGAGGTTTGTTAAATATTCATAACTTGGTAAGAAGATAAAATAGTTACCGACTTTGTTCTTAACAAAGGCTTTAATATAATCGGCGACTTGTTGATAAGAAGCGTCTCTATTTTTATATCTTATTGAAACCTTAGGGGCGATGATAATCTTTAAATTGTCGACCGGGAAAGGAGAAGGAAGAATTAACTGTGCATCTTCTTTCTTACCTCCTAGCATATCGACGTAATATTCAATTGGAGAAAGTGTCGCAGAGAATAGCACACTACCTCTAAGACGTCTTAATGAACTATATAAGAATGATGAGGCGTCTAAACAAGAAACATGTAAGATGAGGTCATCATCATGGATTTCGTAATAACAAATAAAGTGATCGTTATAGAACTCTAAAATCTTAGAGAAACGATTAACTTCTAAATAGAACTCAAGCAGTTCTTTGCTCATCTCTTTGTTCTCGTTTTTATTAATGTCTTGCATCGAAGTGATGAATGAAGAGATGGTTTTATATGTATATTCGTAGAACTCATCAAGAATGTAATTACCATCTTTTGGATTAACAAGATATTCCTTGAACATCTTATTCATTTTTGACATCGCTAATTTGAGTTGATGAAGCTTGCTATGGCAGACACTCTTGCGCGCTTCTAAGAATTGCTTGTAGGATAATGATGCTGAATACATGTCTCTGCTTCTATCCACAAGGTTATGCGCTTCATCCACTAAAACGAGGAAACTAGAAGTATCCTCATCAAAGTAACGTTTCATATAAGAGATTGGATCGAATAGATAATTATAGTCACAGATGATGACATCCATAAACAAAGATAAATCTAATTCAAATTCAAATGGGCAGATTTGATTTTCATACGCTAATTGGGTGATGGTTTGTAAATCAAAGTCATCATAGTTAAGAATAGCGTATCTTAAAACAGTCTGAATCTTATTGTAATATCCTTTAGCGTATGGGCATTCTTCAGGATTACAAGCTTGTCCCTTGCAAAAGCAAATCTTGTCTTTCGCGGTTATCATGATATCACTAAGTGATAAGCCATTCTCTTTTAAGAGTTTTACTGCTTGATGGGCGGCTTCTCTACCACTTGTTTTCGCGGTTAAATAGAAAATCTTACTGTTGTCATCATCTTTAAGCGCTTTAATGAATGGAAAGACTGTTGAAATGGTCTTACCGATACCAGTAGGAGCTTCTGCGAATAAGCGGCCGCGTTTCTTTGCCATCGCGTATGTATATTTCGCCAAATCTCTTTGTCCTTGACGGAACTTGGAAAATGGGAATTTAAGTGTTTCAATACTCTCATTTCTTTTCGCGGTTTTATTAAAAATGATGTTATAGAAAGCGAGATATTCGTTCAGTAATTTAACGACAAATTGCTCTAGTTCAAGGATATTAAAGACATAGGAATCAACGAGTTGTTCCTTTTCTTTTCCTTGACGAATGTAAGTTAACTTAATACCAATGAATTCGAGGTTAGTTTGTTTAGCAAACATATAGGCATAACACTTGGCCTGACCAAGATGCCATTCAAGATTATCATCATGGAAAATCTTAAGATCTTCCACAGTAGTTTTGATTTCATCGATGACATATTCGGTTTCACTTCTTTTGATAATGCCATCCGCCCTACCTTCCAAAACGATGTTTACTTCATCGACATTGAAGGACATCTTTAAAGGAAATTCAGCGAGATAATTTGTGGACTGCTTTGATTGATACACACTATGAAGGCGGCTACCTTCAGTCATTGATGAACGATTAAAAACACGATTGTCAATATCGCCTGTTCTTAAAAGAAAGTCCACCAATTGGTGCACGCTCAAAGTCAGATACTTTTCCATTTTAGTTTAATTTAGTGCCTAAAAGATTCTGGTTGCCATTAATAAAGGCTTTATAGTCCATTCTCTTTTTGCCTTCTTTTTGGAGCTCTAGGATGGCTAATTGACCGTTTTGACATTGAAGCAATAAGCCACGCTTGTCCGCTTGAACAATTGTGCCCACTTCTGCAGTCACTAAATCATTAGCAATCTTGGCTTTAAAGATTTTAAGTTTTTGGTTATCTAAATAGAGATAAGCACCTGGTTCATCGCTTAAACCTCTAATATAGCCATAAACTTCTAATATATCTTTAGATAAATCTAATTTTTCTTGTTCTGGTTTAATTAGTGAACAGAAAGTAACTTCTTCTTCATTTTGTGGAATACCTTCTAATTCACCATCAACGTATTTAGGTAATAAATCGAGTACTAAATCTTTAGCGGCTTCACTTATCTTCTTAAATAAAGAAGTAGCGTTATCATCTTCTTCTATAACAACTTCTTTCTTTCCATACATTCTTCCAGCGTCCATCGCCGCAACCATTTCCATAAGAGTCACGCCAGTGACTTTTTCATTATTGATTAAAGCGGTTTGAACTGGAGAAGCACCACGAAGTTTTGGAAGTAATGAGCCATGAAGGTTTAAACAGCCAAAACGTGGAATATCTAAAAAGCCTTGTGGGACGATTTGCCCATAGGCAAGAGTAATAACTAAATCAACTTTAAGATTGTCCATAAAGGAAAAATCTTTACGAATCTTGATTGGTTGAAAGACTGGGATATTGTATTTCTCAGCAATAACTTTGGTTGGGACTTTTTCGATAATGCCTTTTCTTCCCACAGGATGATCAGGTTGTGCGACTAGACCCACGAAGTGGTAGCCATCAAGAATCATCTGTTCAAAGACGTAAGCACTGATTTCAGGAGTGCCCATAAATAAGAGATTCAAATCTTTCTTTTCCATATGGAAATATTATACAAAAATGGATGGTTTTTTGCTACTATATGAAAGATGAAAATTTTGTTAGTTAGTGATTCCCATGGCGATTACGCTTCTTTAGACCGCTTAGCGGCGCTTTATCCTGACATGGATTTATATCTTCACGCAGGAGATAGTGAGCAAGACGAATGGTCAATTAAGCCATTTATTTCAGTAAGAGGGAACTGTGATCGTTACTATGATTTCCCTGAATATTTGATTATTCCTAGCCCTTATGGGAATATTTTGGTACAACATACACCCTATGTTAGTAAAGAGTTATTGAATAAACACAACGCAAAGATTGTCATACATGGGCATACACATATTCGTAGAAATGAAATGAAACATGATATATTATATGTAAATCCGGGCGCTTTAAGTTATGCTCGGGATAAGTTTGATGGTAGTTACGCCATCCTCAATATCGAATCTAAATCAGTAGACATTAAGTTCTACACGTTAATATAAAAAAGGAAAACATATGAAAAACAAACAACAATTGATCACTCAATATGTCTTGAGTGCGGCAGATTTACTTAAGACTTCTCGTCATTTTGTGAACATTTACCAACAATTAATGCACCAAAATAAGAAGAATGTCTATGCCGAATTTACCGGTGTTAACAACCGTATTAAAAAGTACAAATACTCCAAGATGGATGAAAACGTCAAAAAGTACGCTTTATATCTATCTAATAAGATTAAAAAAGAAGGCACAAATCGTGTCGTTCTAAAAGTCGCTAACTGTCCAAGTTGGGGTGAACTTTTCTGGGCCTTATTAATGGCAGGCTTTGTTCCAGTCTTAGTGGACGCTAAGTTACCAAGAGAAAATGTTATTAACTTAGCTAACCAAGCTAAAGCCATTGCTATTATCAGTGATGATAACCACGAATACACCCTTAACAAAATTAGATTAGACAATATCCTACAAAACGCTAAAGAAGAAATGTCTAATCCATCTTGGGCGGATGAAGTTATCTTCTCATCCAGTGGTACAACTGGTGATGCTAAACTCATGATTTTCAATGGTGAAAACTTTGTTAATCAAATCTGCTGCTCATTAAAGATGACTGAAGAAAGTTTGACCATTATGTATCCAAAGAAACTTGGTCAAATTAAGATCTTAGCAATGATTCCATTCCACCATATTTTTGGCTTCGTTGCTGTCTTCTTATGGTATACATTCTATGGCACAACCTTAGTCTTCCCAAAGAGCAATACCCCAAGCGATTTATTATCAATTTGTCAAAAAGTTGGTATTACTCACGTCTATAGTGTCCCACTCTTTTGGGATTCATTAGCCTTATCTATTAAACGTAAGTTTGCTATGCAGAATGAAGATAAGCAAAAGCTTTTAGAAAAGATGATGGCTTATAACTTAGGTGAAATGAGCGCTCAAGAAGCTGGTTTTGCTAGTAAGAAGATTGTTGCCGATAAGATTAAAGGCATGATCTTAGGTAAACATGTTAAATACTGTATCTCTGGTGGCGGCTATCTCTCTAATGAAACATTAAGAGCAATCAATGGCTTAGGCTATCCTTTATATAATGGGTACGGCATGACTGAAGTCGGTGTTACTTCTGTTGAACTTTCACCAGATGTTAAACAAAGATTAAATGGTTATATTGGTAGACCTCTTAACGGTGTTGAATACAAAGTCAATGAAGCCGATAATGAACTATTAATTAAATCTCCTACAATTCACATTAGAGAAATCATCGCTGGTGTGGAAAAAGAAACCACTTTAGATAATGGTTATTTCCATACAGGTGATATCGTTAATAAGTTTGAAACTGGTTATATCATGAAAGGTAGAATGAAAGACGTCATCATCAATGCAAACGGTGAAAACATCTTCCCAGATGAGCTTGAAATCTACTTCAAAGATTTACCAAATGTCACAAATTTATCTGTCTTAGGTGTTGTTAATAAAGAGAAAGCACTTCAAGAAGATATCGTCTTAGTCTTAGAACTCGATGATAAGACCAGTGAAGACGCCTTAAAGGAATTAGAAAAGACCATTAAGGACATCAAACTTCCACACGACACAAAGATTGACGCTATTTATTTAGCGAAGAATCGCTTACCAATGGCGAACAATATGAAAGTTAAACGTTTCGTAATCAAGAAAGAAATCGAAAACGGTTCTAACAAATATGTTCTCATTAATTCGAAGAAAGTTTCTTCTAAGACAAGAAAATTATCCGAAGAAGCTATTAAAAAGATTCTCCCACCAGTGAGAGAACTCTTCTCCAAGATCTTAGTCTTACCAACCTTCAAAATCGATGATGAAGATCACTGGATTAATGACTTAGGTGGCGACTCCATGAACTACGTTGAATTAGTGCAAGAAGTTGACCGTTACTTCGACATTGAAGTGCCTGAAGAACAATACGGCAAACTCACCTGCGTCAACGACTTCGTTGAAGAAATTGCACGCTTACTTAAACAAAAATAAAAAAAGCGTATAATAAATAATTGCATTATTTGTCGAGTTTTGGTAATATAACACTCGGCACTAAGAAAGAGGTAACTTTATGGCTAACATAAAATCACAAATCAAACGTATCAAAACTAACGAAAAAGCTCGTCAAAGAAACGCTTCCGCAAAAAGCGCTATCCGTACTGCCATCAAAAAAGTCAGATTAGCCGTTGAAGCAAAAGATTTAGCTAAGGCCGAAGAATTAATGAATGCGGCTTTCCGTTTAATCGATAAATCCGTCAGCGATGGTATTCAACACAAGAACACTGCTGCTAGACAAAAAGGCGAACTTTCACGTTTAGTGAATTCCATTAGATAATTATTTTCTTTTGAAATTAATTAGGAACAGCTCAAAGCTGTAATAGCGGTCCACAAGACCGCTTTTAATTTGTTTATCTAATTGATATAAATCTTCTAAAGTTTGTAAAACACGTTTACCAGAAACAACAAAGCTATTCTTTCTTAAAATCTTTGCTCTAATTGGATTGATATTTAATTCTTTAGCAATATCATCTGGAGCATAGTTGTGTCTGGCTAAATATGAGACTCTATTTAATAATCTAAACTGATTAGCGACCATGCCGATTAAGGTAACTGGTTCAACATTACTGGTCTTTAAATCTCTAAATAAAGAAACCGCTTCCATATTCTTTTCATCAACGAGATAGTTAAATAATAAGAAAGAGTTTTCTTCAAGAGGTCTAGTGACCATCTTTGTGACGTCGTTAAAAGTAATATGATCAGTATATAAGGCAAGCTTGCTACCATTATTAAATAATGAAGCATAGTCACCTTCGGTTCTTCTACCTAGTTCCACGACCGCGTCACTGTCTACGACAGTGTCTGGCCATTTAGAGGTAAAATATTGTTTAACAACATCATTCCACTGCTCTTGTTTAGGTTCGGCAACGGTAATGACTTTGCCGTTTTTTTCTATTAACTGATAATATTCGTTCTTTTTATCGATTTCCTTTTCCGCGGTATTCACTAAAAAGATGAGATCAACATCAGGGTTTGGTTGGTTTAAATAATTTAATAAAGTTTGATAGTCTTGTTCACTTTCAATCTTTGATTTAGTTCTTTCTTTCATTAAGAAATATGGTGAATCAATAACCACAACCTTTTTGTCATAGCCTAAAGGCATATAGTTAGCTTCACTCATAATCTCTTGAATTTGAGTTAAAGAAGCATCAAATTTGACGAAATTCATCGCATCGATTTCCTTAATGGAATCTTTGATGATGCTTTTCATCTGGCTTTTTAAACGAATGTTTTGTTTGCCATTTATAAGATAAATCATAACTAGATTATAAAATATTTCCGATTATCTTTCGATATATTTTAGAAAGATAATTCTTTGTAAGTGATTGTTCCTTCTAAATCCGTTCTTCTTATTGGAATGTGATATTTATTCAAAGTGTCAACAACACTTTTGGAAGGATGACCAAATTTATTGTTTTTGCCACATGACACGATGGCGATTTTAGGGCTTGTGTATTGAATAAACCTATCAGAAGAAGAAGTATCTGAACCATGATGACCAAGTTTTAAGATATCGCATGGAATATGCTCATAATCATCCATGATTTTATTTTCAATCCAGCTAGGAGCATCACCCATAATAAGGAAATCCTTATTAAGGATATTAAAAGATAACACTAAAGAGCGATCATTTTCTTCATTACTAGTTGTTCCATAGATGTTGTAGTTATTAAAAGTTAGGCCGTTCACACTGATTGGGAAACTAGAATAATAATCATAAACATTAGGAACTTTGTATTCCTTTTGTAAGTTTTCTAACGCTCCATAATGGTCATAGTCATAATGAGTGATAAATACGGCATCGATTTTATAAATTCTTTTCTTTCTTAAATAAGGAATAAGTGTCCCATTAGCGATGTCATTATAAGTAAGACCACCTGTATCAATAAGGATGACTTTTTGATGATGCCTAATAAGGGTGCAATCGCCTTGACCAACATTCACAAAACTTACTTCGCTTGTTAACCTATTTTCTATCGGTATAGCGCATATTGCTGTTAAGGCCACCATACCGATTGATAGCCATCTTTGAATAGTTCTAAATCCAATTGTTAAATAGTATAAATAGATGATGTAGATGGCGTAATATACAATCAGTAAACCAATATTGAATTCAGGCATTAATAAGCCGAAGGATAATGGCTTAATTATTCCTGTATATCCATTCAGTAAAAAGATGAGTCCTTTATCCACTGCGTATATGGGTATTCTAAAGAAACACAGCAATGAAACAATTCCTATTAATAAGAATAAAGGTGTGCTTATGATCTGAAGTGGGAATGACATTACTACCACTTTGTGGTAATACATGATTTCAAATGGTAAAAAGAATAAATATATCGTAAGAGACCGCCATAAATATGACTTAATTTTCTCGCTAGGGTAAATATGTCTAATTAGATAAGAAATAATAGGTATCGCAAAGCCTAAAATAAAGCTGTCTTGTAAAGCTAAAAAGTGATCAAATAATAGGCATACTAGACCGCCAAAGGACACCACTTCTAAATAAGTGAATCTCTTTTTCAAAGGATGTTTATTAATCCACTTTAATAAAAGAAGAAAGACCACTCTAAAAACACTGAATTTGGGTATAGTAAAAACTAGATAGATAGTCAAAAGAGCGATAGTTATTATCTCCGCGTGTTTATCCTTCAAAAATAGTTTTAATAAATAGTTAAGGCCTAAGGCAAAAAGACTAATATAAAGGCCACTCGCGGATAAGAATCTCGCTAAGTGTAAATTAGTTAATGATTCACTAGTCGCACTTTCTTCTCCATCAGAAAATAGGATTGCCCCCACTATACTTCTTTCTTCTTTATTAAAATGGCTTAAAGGTTTACTTCTAGATTCATTAATTCTAATAAAGTTATGCCATTTGACTTCAATGTGTTTAACGGTAAGCGAGCTAAAGACGCCTTTCTTATTAAGATAATTTTTAAAATCAAAGCCTGATTCTAAAACAGTGAAGTCTAGTTCTTCTTTCTTACCATTTATCGTTAAATAGTCACCCAAATCATATGAGTGACCTTTAGAATAAACATAAAGTCTTTCTCCTCCACTATTAAAAAGGAAATAATTCTCTTTAACGGTATAAACAATTCCAGAATAAGATTTCTTGCTATATGTTGGTTTTATGAATGAATAACCTAATCCAAGAACTATTCCTCCAAGGCATAATAACGCCATTGGACGCTTAAAGCGCTTATAAGCAAAGAAGAGAAAGACTAATGCTATTCCTATAAATAGGAAAATCGAATAAGTGAGTACATTTCCTAAATAAAAAGATAAGAAAAATAAGAAAATGATCACTGATGTAAGATGACGTAATTACGAATCTTGTGATAGGTGGCGTTACCAATACCATAGACCTTAAGCAAATCTTCTAAGGTATTGAATGTACCGTTTTCACTACGATAAGAAACAATCGAACTTGCAATCGATGTAGTAATGCCATTAACAGACATTAAAGTTTGAGCATCATCTTGGTTGATATTAACTTTTGATATTTCACTTTTTGAGCAAATATCTGTTTCATCAAACCTACTAGCGATGTAATAAGTTGTGCCCGCTTTTAATGTGGCGTTAGTAAAATAGGCTAAATCGTCTGCGTTAGCGGTTGTTCCCCCCGCGGCTTCTAGTAAGTCATTCATGGTAATTCCATCGCTTAGAACGTAAGTTCCGGCCTTATAGACTTCACCTTCAATCGTGTACTTACTTCCTTGTGGGGTGCTGACTTCGGTGATGTTGTTGCTATTTCCAGGATTGACGGGATTTAAGTCTGGATCAATGACCAAGAAACCCACAATCACGATAAAAGCAACAATGACAACACCTATGAGTACTTTCATCATATAAAAAACCTCCTCTATAGATTAAATAGGGAGGATTTTTCAAATTTGTCCGAAATTTTTGTTATTTTATTTCAATTTTTAAGATTTCGACCTTATAAGTCTTGATTGCCTTGACTTCAATGATGTCACCAACGGTCTTACCAACTAAGGCCTCACCTAATGGGCAGGAGTTAGAAATCTTGCCATTGACTGGGTCAGATTCAACTGTACCAACAATCATGTATGAAACTTCTTTGTTGTTTTCAAGGAAGCGAATTGTGACTGTGGAACCTAAACCAACTTTCTTATTACTTGCTTTGCCTTCTTCGATGATTTCAGCGTTCGCAATAATGTTTTCGATTTCTTTAATACGACCTTCGACTTCGGCTTGTTTAGCTCTCGCGGCATCGTAGTCAGCGTTTTCAGATAAGTCACCTTGAGCACGAGCTTCAGCTAATTGAACCTTGATTTCTTCACGTGCTACGTCGACTAAATATTTTAATTCGTCTTGTAATTTTTTATAACCAGCTTTGGTAAGTTTTTGTTTGTCTGCCATATAGTTACCTCATTTCTGCAAGCGATATTATATCAATATCGCATCAATATTACCAATATTTTATATTATTTGTTATCTTGCTTGAGTTCTTGAATCTTTGGATCGTCTTGCCAAGCATTGAAAACTTCTTCTACTTCGTCGTATTCTTCATCATCTTCAATTGGCTCTAATTCGCCACTTTCAAGGTATCTCATAACGACGACTTCTTCATCTTTATCTTCGGTATCATAGAAGAAGACATAAGAAGTGCCTCTTTCTTCGTTATCATAGGTGAAAAGGATTTGCATTAAGTGTTCTTTACCTTCGTTATCGGTAACGACCATTTGTTTTTCGTTTTTGATTTCCATAATTAGTTTCCCTTCATTCTTAAATATGTATCGAGGATGACACAAGCGGCAATCTTATCAACGTTATCTTTTCTTTGTTGATGATTCATTCCCCTATCGGAGATGAAATTATTTGCCGTCACGCTTGATAATCTTTCATCCATTGTTTCAATGTTTAATGATGGTTTTTCTTTCTTTAAATCTTCAATAAAACGTAAAACGTTTTGGCTCATTTCACTTTGTTCACCAGATAAGTGAAGAGGCATACCAATCACGATGTCATTAATCATCATCTTTTCAGTTAATTCAATGACGTGTTTTCTGGCGACGATATATTGATTTCTATCAAAGCGAAATGTCTCTAAACCATGCACAAAACCAAGAGCGTCATTATAGGCCACTCCTAGTGTTTTTGTTCCTAAATCTAAAGAAAGATACTTTTTAACCACGTTAATATATTAACGCGTTTAACAAATTATCGTTAGTTTTTTATTCGTAATAACTCACAATGAGTTTAGCGTCAGTAAAAGAAATGCTCTTATCAAGAGTGAAATGGCAGTATTGATATTTCATATCCATCGACACACCAACACCTTTTTCTTTTCTATCGTCATGTTCTAAATGTGCATAGACAGTATTGTTTTTAATATATAAGCCTTTGAAGACATATGAATATGCACTACTGGAATTAGATAAAGTACCACTTACAAAGTAATTAACTTGCTCATATGGTATTTGATCTAAATCGCCAAACGCTTGTTCATCTTTTAAGAGTGTTTTAAAGTTAGTGGCTTCTTCACTACTCTTAATGATATACATACTTTGATAGCCAGTTTCATCTTTGATGACTGGGCCATGAAAAGAGACAATCTCTGCTGAAGCATTATTAATCTTATCAGCGTTTGTTAAACCATTTGCTTTTAAAGCATCAACATATTTATAGTTTTTTGCGTATTTAGGATAGCCATTATTTGCGCAACCCGCTAAGAACAATAAAACGGCTAATGAAACAATTGATTTTTTCATGATTTATTCTCCTTTTTTATAATTATCCGTGTAGATGTACTTTATATCATCAAACTCAATATCTTTACCTATGAAAAAAGTCATACGCTGATAAAGGAATAGCCTTTGTGATTTTAAGATTTCGTGTGTCGTATATTCATGAAAATAGATAATGCGGTCTTTATAATAAATGTTTTCAAGTTTATAGCGGTCGGCATTATATGTCGCATCTGAAGTCTCACCGAGAATCAAAAAATTATATGAGTCAAAGTTTGTTCCATTATAGCTTTCTAGCGCATTGATACTTTTAATTAAAGCGGTATCTTTTTCTTCGTTTTCTTCACTTATCGCAGTAGCATGACTTTCTTTTAACTGAGCGATGAAATCTTGTAACTCATCATATTGCTTAATCAATATGTAAGAATAGGAATCACCTTCAACGGTTGATTCAAAAGCACTGATAGCGCTGGCTTGTGAATAATTGGTAAGAATATCTTTTTTAGATAAGCCATGCTTCTTAAGTATAGGATAAGGATCGTTACACGCTGATAGGGATAATAATATTGCTGATAAAAGAATTAGTTTTTTCATAGCCTATTACCTCTCACCTATTAAGACGAATATAGAATAAAAAACTGCTAAAAAAACTGGATGAATATTTTCACCCAGTCTTTATTTTACTTAATGATAAGCTTTTTAGCTTCTTCAATCTTAGCGATATCTCTACCAGCACCTGAGGCTAAGTCTGGACGGCCACCACCAGAGCCACCGAGTAAACCAGCAATGTCTTTAACAAGTTTACCAGCAAGATAGCCTTTATCGTTAGCGGCTTTAGAAGCAGCGACAACGATTGGATAACCACCATTTTCTTCACCAACTAAAGCGATGAGGTAATTGTCTTTATTAGCCTTAAGGCTATCAACAATCTTTAATAAAGAGTCACGCTTTTGATCTTTTAAGTATTTGAATAAGACTAACAAGCCGTCTTGTTCCTTAAATTCATTAGCAAGGTTACCACTTGTGGCGTTCGCTAATTTTTGTTTTAAGGTGTCAGCTTCTTTACGGTAAGCATCCTTTTCATTTTGTAAGGCTTTGAGTTTGTTTGGCACATCGTTAATGGAACCAATGCCTAACAAGTCACGAGCTTGATTGAGGATGTTTTCTCTCTTCTTAAGAAGTTCATAAGCACCGAAAGATGTTCTAGCTTGAATTCTTCTAATACCTGCAGCGACACTTTCTTCATATTCAATGACGAAGACACCGATATCACTTGTATTAGTGACATGGGTACCACCACAGAATTCTTTACTTACTTCACCAAAGGTAACCACTCTTACTGTATCACCATATTTATCATCAAATAACGCCTTAGCGCCCATCTTTTTAGCTTCTTCAATTGGAAGAATGAACGTTTCTTCTTTGATGGCTTGAGCGATATATTGATTAACTCTTCTTTCGACTTCCGCGATTTGTTCTGGAGACATCTTCTGGAAGTGATTGAAGTCAAAGTGAGAATATTCATCATTCACGTAAGAACCGTGTTGAGCAATATGATCACCCAAAACTTCAGTTAAGGCTTGTTGTAATAAGTGAACTGATGAATGGTTACGAGCGATTAAGGCTCTTCTAAATTCATCGATCTTAGCGACGACTTCGTCGCCAACTTTAACTTCACCAAACATCACTTTCACAGAATGTAAGTGTTGTTTATTAGGCGCTTTAATGACATTAGTGACTTTCATGGAGACATTGTCATTTTCAATGACACCAGTGTCCGCAACTTGACCACCGCTTTCAGCGTAGAAATTAGTGACATCAAGTATGATTTCACCTTCATCATCTAATGAATCGACTTTGTTACCATCTTTGAAACAAGCGACTACTTTAGCTTTAACTGGTTCACTGCCATAGTTAAATTTAGAAGCCACTGTACATTTCATTAAGTCAATGGCTTGCTTATTCATGGATTGTTGGTCACCACGGGCAGTTCTCGCTCTTTCTCTTTGCTCTTTCATGAGCTTTTCGAATTCTTCGAGATCCACTTTGATACCTTGTTCTTCACAGATTTCTAAAGTGAGTTCTTTTGGAAAACCAAATGTATCATAGAGTTTGAAGACATCCGCACCGGTAACAGCTTTATTATCATTAATTAATTTCATTAATAAAGCTTCACCATTTGTTAAAGTCTTAATGAATTTTTCTTCTTCGGCTTTAACAATCTTAGCAACGAATTCTTTCTTACCTTGTAAATATGGATAGTAGTCTTCCATGTTGTTAGCGACGACATCAACGAGTTGATAGATGAATGGTTTTTCCATGCCTAAGAGTTTGCCATAACGGACCGCTCTTCTAAGAAGCCTACGTAGAACGTAGCCTCTACCTTCATTAGAGAAAGATTCGCCATCCGCTAAAGCGAAGGTAATTGTTCTAATGTGGTCGGCGATAACTCTAAAGGCTCTTGGATTATCGTTATATTTCTTGCCACAGATTTGTTCAGTTTTTTCAATCATTGGCCAGAATAAGTCTGTTTCATAGCAAGTATCTGTACCTTGGATAACGGTCACAAATCTTTCTAAACCCGCACCGGTATCGATGTTCTTACTTGGTAGTTCTTTATATTCACTTCTCTTTTTACCAATTTCACTATTAAATTGGGAGAAGACGATATTCCAAATCTCAACGAATCTAAAGTTTGGTAAATCTTCAATTAAGAGTTTTAGACCAACACCTTCTGGGTCAAACTTTTCACCTCTATCAAAGTGAATTTCAGTATCAGGACCACATGGACCTTCACCAATTTCCCAGAAGTTATCTTCTTTAATAATTAAATGGTCTTCAGGAACACCAGCATCCATCCAGCATTTCTTTGTTTCTAAATCATCTGGGTGATAGGTGACATATAATCTTTCCTTTGGAAAGTTGAACCATTTTTCACTTGTTAACATTTCCCATGCCCATGGAATGACTTCTTTTCTAAAATAGTCACCGATGGAGAAGTTACCTAACATTTCAAAGAAAGTTAAGTGAGTGGCATCACCAACGTTTTCAATATCGTTAGTTCTGATACATTTTTGCGCGTTTGTGATTCTTCTGCTTGGTGGGATCTCACTACCATCAAAGTATTTCTTTAAAGCGGCCACACCAGCGTTGATCCATAATAAAGTTGGGTCATTCTTTGGAATTAAAGAAGAACCTGGTTCAACATGGTGACCTTTGCTTTCAAAGAAGTCTAACCACATTCTACGAATGTCTTTACTTTTCATGTACTTCATAGAATACCTCCAAATAAATAAAAAGTACCTCTTTAAGGAACGGATTTCTCCGCGGTACCATCCTTATTCTTCCATGATTATGGGAGCACTTATTTAAGAATAAATCGTTATTCTGACGTCGGCATTACCCGAAACTTCGGAAGTGGCTTTATAGTATTTTCCTTATGCCCTTTTCACCAACCGGCACTCGCTAGAAGGTCAATAACTATATTAGCTTCCTGCTTTGCGACAATAATATATCATTAAAAAATGATAAAAACTATAACTATTTGATAACTTTATCAATTAGACCACCACCAAGGCAGATATCTCCGTCATAAATGACCGCGGCTTGACCTGGCGTGACCGCTTTGATTGGTTCTACAAATTCTAAAGTGATTTGTTCATCATTTATTTCTTTAATGATGATTGGATTATCAGCTTGTCTATATCTAAACTTTGCGTTTAATCTTTGATTATCTTCTGGTTTCTTACTAATCCAGTTTAAGTTAGTGACAGTACAACCCTTAGAGTATAAGTAACCACTTTCATCACCACTAGCAACATATAAAATGTTCTTTTTAACATCCTTATCGACGACAAACCAGCCTTTAGCTTCTTCCCCATGAATACCACCGATACCTAAGCCTTTTCTTTGACCGATTGTGTAATACATCGCCCCTTCATGCTCACCGACTTTACGGTGACCTTCGATGTCGATGATATCGCCACGTTGTGCTGGAATATAATTCTTTAAGAAGTCCTTAAAGTTTCTTTCACCGATAAAGCAAATACCAGTGCTATCTTTTTTATCCATCACTGATTCTAAATCGAGTTCATGAGCGATTCTTCTCACTTCTGGTTTATCAATATCCCCTAGTGGGAATAAGCAGAATGATAATTGTTCTTGGCTAATTTGACTTAAGAAATATGTTTGATCTTTGTTTTTATCAAAGCTCTTAAGTAAATACGCCACACCATCTTTATCAATACGCTTAGCGTAATGACCCATTGCAATAGCGTCATAACCATGTTCTTTAGCGTACTTTAAAAATGGACCAAACTTAATGTATTTATTGCAGAAAATATCTGGGTTAGGAGTTCTACCACATTCATATTCTTTAATGAGATAGGTAAAGACGTTATCCCAGTACTCTTTGATGTAATCAATTCTTAATAATTTGATACCGAGTTTATCAGCGACTTTTTGAGCATCATCATAGTCTTTTTCTTGAGGGCATTGGTCATTGTTAATGGTTGGGTTACCTAGATAATCACCATTAGCGAGCGCATCCCAGTTACGCATAAAGCAACCGGTAACTTCATGACCCGCTTTTAAAAGAAGATAAGCTGAGACCGCACTATCAACACCACCAGAAAGACCTAATAACACTTTCATATTATTTAAATAATTCCTCGCTATCTAATAGGACTGTAAAAGGTCCATCATTTACACTACTTACTTTCATATCAGCACCAAAGATACCTGTGGCGATTGGGCCAAACTTAGTTTCAAGTTGTTGATTGAAATAAGCATATAATTCTCTAGCTTGATCAGGCTTCATCGCATTCACAAATGATGGTCTTCTTCCACCCGATGTATCAGCGTAGAGTGTGAATTGACTGACCGACATAATTTGTCCTTTGACGTCATAAATTGATAAGTTTGTTAAGCCTCTTTCATCCATAAAGACACGCAATGAAAGAATCTTATCGATCATCTTATCAACGAGTTTTTGATCATCGTTATGAGTGAAACCAACGAGTAAACAAAAGCCACGGTCAATTTGGGAATAGACCTTGTTATCAATTGTGACTGATGCATTTAATACGGTGGTTAAAACAACTCTCATATTATTGAATGACTTCTAAAACAACCTTTGGTTTTTCAACGAATCCTTTGCAGATTTTGAAAGAATCCGCGACATTCTTAGCAACGCGATTAATTAAGGTGACATTCTTATTAGAATGTAAGTAGCATAAGACTTCGCCTTCTTTAACGTAATCGCCAACTTTCTTATTGAGCATAATACCAGCGGCCATATCAATGACATCGTCTAATGTTTCTCTACCGCCACCTAAGGTCATGGAAGATAAGCCGATTTCTAAAGCATCAATGGCTTTAACATAGCCTTCTTCTTTAGCGTAGATAGGAACGATGTTCTTAGCGACTGCAAACTTCTCTGGATGTAAGATGTAAGAGACATCGCCACCTTGAGCCTCAACCATTTCTAAGAACTTATTGAAAGCGGAGCCATCTTTAATGCATTCTTCAAGCATTTTACGGCCGTGCTCATAGTCTTTACAGATATGTGCTTGTTCGAGCATAATCGCACCAGCGATATAGCAAAGTTCCATTAAATCTTCTGGACCTTCACCATGCAAAGCGGCGATAGCTTCTTTAACCTCTAAAGCGTTACCAACTGCTAAGCCTAAAGGCTCATCCATGTTGGATAAAACTGCACGTGTATCACGTTTTAAACCATTACCAATCTTGACCATTAACTTGGCTAAGATTCTGGCTTGGTTAATATCTTTCATAAAGGCACCATTGCCTAAAGTAACATCTAAAAGAATAGCGTCTGTACCAGCAGCTAATTTCTTAGACATAACAGAAGCGGCAATTAATGGAATGGATTCAACTGTACCTGTAACGTCTCTAAGAGCGTACATCTTCTTATCCGCAGGAACTAAGGATTGAGTTTGACCCGCAATAGCGATACCAATTTTATTGACTTGGTTAATAAAACGATCACCATTGACTTGGATTGTTAGTCCTGGGATAGATTCTAATTTATCTAAAGTACCACCGGTATGGCCTAAACCACGACCACTTAATTTAGCGAATGTCGCACCACAAGCGGCCACCATTGGTCCAAGGACCAAAGAGGTCTTATCACCAACACCACCAGTACTATGTTTATCAACTTTAACACCTCTGAGATTAGATAAGTCTAATGTTTCACCAGAGTGTTCCATTAAATCAGTTAAGTTAATGACTTCTTCTTCAGTCATTCCTTTGAAAAGAATCGCCATATTCATCGCACTGACTTGGTAATCAGGGATGACACCATTGACATAACCGTCAATCCAGAAAGCAATCTCTTCACGAGTTAAAGCATGACCTTCACGCTTCTTAATGATTAAATCTACCATTCTCATAAGCAATACCTCACTTTTTAATATAACATATAATGTTATTTTTGTAGAGTATTATATTAAACAATAAATAGGAAAATACCGCAAGTTTTTTTCGATTTTTATTGACCTTTTTTACATATAAATATAATAGGCGTTAGGTGTGATAAAAACAGTGATGTAATCACACTTTTATAAGAATATTGTAAGGAGGAAAAACACCATGAAAATTAAAACATTATTATTAATCCCATTTTTACTTTCTAGTTGTGCCACTAACAATGAGGGGTCTAATGCGATAGATAATCCATTTGTTGCTTCTAAAAATGCCGGTTCTAGTGTTGTTTATGATGATGTAGCTTCCACTACAGAAGATCCATATGAACAAGTTGAACCACAATCAGAAGAAGGCTTAATTTACTATGACCGTAGTTACATTGGTGTTAACGTTGGTCCTATTCCAACAGTTGGCACAGTCATTGTTCCAGATCAAGAACACTGTCCTTTCACTCCTCAGTTTAGAGAAGATATGAGCGAAATGGTAGATTCATCTGCTCATGGTAAAAACCCTGGCAGAGCATTTGGTTATGCAGCCTTTGATGACTTTGTTAAAGAATTCGAAGATACCTTTATGACCGATTACTATCTTGGTTATCGAAGCGCAGAAGAAGCTGAGCTTAATAAAGAAATCAAGCATGCCACCACAAAGGAATATTTGAGCAAATTCTTTAAACACACAAATCACAAAAATGCTGATGATGAGATAAAAAGTTACTATGTCTTTGCAGAAGTATTAGGTAATTTCTGCCACGATGCACGTCATCCAAAAAACCCAAGAGATTACTACACAGATGAATACTTAACAGATCTAAAGGCAGCCTTAGATAAGGACAACAATGAATCATATTTCGAACTTTTCGATAAATATGGTACTGAATACATTACTGCTCTTACTTTTGCGCCATCTCAAATGATGCTTATGGGCTTTTCAAGCAAAAGCGCTAACGCCATTATTAACTGCAATGTCTATGACAAAGAAAAAATCAATGAAGCTGTTGATAAATTATTAGATGATGAGCCAATCTTAAATCTTGATGATTATTGGGTTATGGGTGATGAACGTTCTTATTCATCAAATGATTTTGATAATATCGGCGCTAGATTAATCACTTATAGAACCAAGACATTCTACGATTATCTACCTGAAGGTTACAGTACTTTTACATGCAATATTGAGGAAGCTTACAAAGAATATAAACTCAACAAATTTGAAGAATATAAGAAATCAATCGAAAACATTGATTATAGCGAAAAAAGCGCTGCTATTAGAGATAGTCATAGATTTGTTGGCCACGACGATGTTCCTAATGGTGCATCAAAACATTCTGTAACAATCAAAAAGAATAACGAATACTTAGATAGTTTCCGTATCAGTGCTTGTGAAACAATGTATAATCCTCAAGGGTTAAACGGTAAAGGTTACAAAAAAGTGTATTTCCGTCCAAATATCAAATTCAATGAAGCACATAATGATATAAAAGTCACACTTCAAATGATGTTTGGCGGTAAGAAGATCAAAGTGTTTGAAGATAAAGATCTCTTACAAGGTGAAGGTACTCTTACTTCTCCATGGTATCAATTAAACACAAAAGATTTAGTAGGTATGAACGATGAAGCGGTAATCTCTCTTACATCCAAAAATAGCGGTTGCGAGATTACCAAATGTGATTTTGAAATCGTTTACGTTAAATAGTTAATTGTTTGATTACAAACAAATTTGCCAATAGACAGTCTATCGTTTAATATAATAGCGATGGACTTTTTTAATCATTTAAAAACATATTTAAATCAAGAAGAAATTGATAAGCTTGCTAAGTCATTAGAGGAAGAAAGTAAGCACGCTTTACTTTTAAACGAAGAAAAGATGAGTGTGGACACTTTTCTTAGTATTTATCCAAATCTAGTGAGACATCCAATTATTCCTAATGCCTTCTTATATAATAAGAATGAACTTGAATTAGGCAAGAGTGTTTATCATGAACTTGGCTGTTTCTACTTACAAGAACCAAGTGCGATGCTACCAGCTTATTTACTTAATCCCAATGAAAATGATGTTATTTTAGACTTATGCGCTGCGCCTGGTGGTAAGAGTATGCAAGCATCTCTTCTCATGCATAATAAAGGTCTTATTGTTTCTAACGATATCGCTAAAAAAAGAGCGTTCGCCATTAGTGAGAACGCTGAAAGAATGGGAAGAGGAAATCTTCTCATTGTGAATAATGATTTTTCTAGTATTTATCAACACTATTTGAATTCATTTGATAAGATCATTTTAGACGCTCCTTGCTCAGGCAGTGGGATGTTTAGAAAGATGGATGAGATGCAAGAAGATTGGTCTTTCGCAAAGGTAGAGAAATACGCCGAGATTCAAAAGTCGCTCATCCTTATCGCCTACGCTATGCTCAAAGAAGGTGGCGAGATGGTCTACTCCACTTGCTCTTTCTCTTATGAAGAAGATGAAGAAGTTATTGATTATTTATTAAATAACACTGACGCAGAGATTAAGCCTATTGAAGATAATCCTTTGTACTATGTGAATAAGGCTAAACCTTTAGGCATTCACCTATTACCTAGCTTATTCCCAGGTGAAGGTCACTACATCTGCTTAATTAAAAAACCTGGTGTCTTGAAGCCTAGTGTTTCTAAAGGTAACAAAAACAAGATGCCTTACGATATTCCTACAAATGGCTATGACCACTATCAAAAGTATGGTGACTATCTCTATTTGATGGATAGAGAATTTAACGTCAAATACTTAAACATCATCCGTTATGGCGTGAAGGTCGGTCAAATCGATAAAGGCGATATTAGATTTGATTACCACTATTCCCATTTCGTGGACACCTTTAAAAACACCTTCGAGATGGACGAAAATGAAACCGCAAGGTATTTCCTTGGTGAAGGCGTCAATAAAAACACTAGCAAAGGCTATTGTCTTTTAAAATACAAAGGTATCAATGTTGATATCGCTAAAAGCGATGGTCGCATTATTAAGAACCGTTTACCAAAGGGTTTAAGAAAGAAATTATTATTCTAAAGAATAGCGTTGAATTTATACGCTTTTTCTTTATTCTCGCTCATGATCTTGTGATCAAGAGGTCTTAAGTGATAAGTAATTTCTTTTTGTACCATATTACGAGTAAGTTCCGCTAAGTCGGAAGTGTTAAGATGCTCGTATTCTTCTGGCGTGATTGGTTTTAAGAATGATACTGAGACAGGATATCTTTTAAACTGTGGATGCATCTTTAAGACACGAAACGTGCCATATGTTGCCGCTGGTAAGATTGTGACCTTGGCTTTTTGAGCGGGTCTAAATGTTCCATGATGGAACGCAGCAACTGGTAACATTTGGTCACGAATTCTTGTGCCTTCTGGGAAGATCATCCAGTTTCTTTCTTGTTTCTTTAAGTCAGCTTCAACTTCTAACATCACTTTAAGTGATTGTCTTAAGTCATCTCTATTCATGCTCTTCACATCTAAAGCTTTTAAAGCAGTCTTTAGAAGTGGCACTTTTTCTAGTTCCATCTTGCCAACAAACGTTGTTGGTTTTTCAATGGCCACTAAAAATGGGACTGGATCAAAAGCGGACATGTGATTAGCGACAAGGAAGAAGTTTCCCTCGCTAGGAATGTTTTCTAGTCCGAAGACATTCAAATCAACATGCAAAGCATCAGAAATTTGTTTAGAAAGTTTTCTAAACTTTGCGTTTCTAATGGCAAATGGTACTTTTGCTAAGTTTTTGACCCATTTCCTAAAAGTGAAAAGACACGCCCCTAATAGGCGAGGACCAACTCTTAAAACGGCTCTTGAATAATGGAACATAGTTACTTTGTTTTTAAATTAGAACTGAAATGGCGGATTTGTTCCGCGAGGACATAAAGCCCCAATGTTGGATGAGACTCTAATCTACCAAATATTACCACAAAATGTCCATTTGGGATACGTAGTAATGGATTAGATGTCGATGTTCTATCCCAGTACATAACCGGGATTTTGCTGAAGAATGAATTTTCTTCAAAAGGTTCACGTGACTCGATATCGACGTAACGGAACATTGGATGGTCTGCTATAGACTCGCTAGCTTGACCCAACAACGTAATGGTGGAAATCATACCTTCTCTCCTTGGCTAGTTATTTCTTAAGAAATAACATTTTCAATGAACACCCAGGAAGAAGACTATTTTTTACAGTGGTTGCCCTATTATCATCCACACCGTTATATTCTGTGTAGTAATTATCTAACTCGACAGAAATCTTTTCGGCTTTTGGATTGATAAGAATGACAAATTCCTTTTCGTTATCAATGATGTTTTTATTTTTTGCAGTTAATAAATAAACACCATTGTCCCAGTGAGAGATTTCAAAGACATTCTTAATCTCTTCTGGTTTGAAAAGATGTGTGTAAGCAAGTTTCTTCCGCAGGATATTGAAAAGGCGGAAACGATTGACCATGTCAAAACGTTCATCAATGAGACGATAGTTAAGGTTATTAACACCTATCGTCTTGTAGGTGTTGTCTAGTCCATCTTTGCTTTGACCAATTTCTTGACCAGCATGCACTAAAGGGACACCGAACGAAAGAAGTAAAATGTGATTAGAAAGATCCACTCTATCTAAGAGCACTTTTTCTTCTTCAAATGCGTTAGAAACAAGCAATTTATCAAAAAGCGTACTATTATCATGACATTCAAGATAATTGATGCTTTGATTAGCGGAATTAAACATTGGTTGGTAGGATAAAGGCAATACGGAAGCATGGAAGGCATAATCTAAGCCATAAACGTAGTCAGTATTACCACATATATAGCCTTTTTCATGAAGATTAAACGAAGAGGAAGGGCCTTTAACAATGTCGCGATACGCATCATTAAAGAAACCGAATTCTTTAAGTAAGGTAGCGTTATTCTTACTGGCCTTTTCTTCTCTAGGTAATTCTTCACCCATATCCCAGCCTTCACCGTATAAGATAGCGTCATTTTTAATCTTTCTAGCTTCCTTATAACATGCCTTGACTGTGGCGATATCAAGTAAGCCCATAAGATCAAATCTTAAGCCATCAATGTCAAAGTATTTGAAAAGATATTTCACACTATCGACGATGATTTTACTAGCCATCTTTCTTTCGCTAGCAAAGTCATTGCCACAACCCGAGGCGTTAGAAAGATAGTGATTTCTTCTGCGTCTAAAATAGTAATGAGGAACAGTCTTTTCAAAGTCACTATTCTCATATTCATAAATGTGGTTATAAACCACATCCATAACGATTCTTAAATCATTTTCATGGTATTTATTAACCATTTCTTTGAACTCTAAGATACGTGAAGCAGGTACTTCTGGATGAAGAGCGTAGCTTCCTTCAAGAGCGAAGAATGATAAGGTATCATAGCCCCAGTTATACCAGTTATTGGTCTTAACATCATCAATAGAGTCAAAGTCTAAAACTGGTTGGATTTGCACATGAGTAAAACCAAGATATTTAATGTAATCTAAACCAGCGGGATGGCCTCCTACTGTCTTTCTATCAGTTTCCGCAAAACCGGCATATTTACCTTTATTGGCTGTGTTATTGTAATTACCTTCATTTAGGTCACGAATATGAGTTTCATAAATCACAGCATCAACATAGTTTTTGATTTCAGTTTGTGGTTTAACATTCTTGATTTTAAGTAATGATTCGGTATCAATAACGACAGAATATTCGCTGTTTAAGCTGACTTCCTTACCATATAAGTCTTTAGCCTCAGTGACCACACCTGAGTTATTGATAATGTAACGATATTTGTAGTTTAATAAATCATCATTTATTTTGAGACGATAGATACCCTTATCTTCTCTTAACATTTCTTGGATAATGACCTTATTATCTGGTGAGATTAATTTGACTTTAACTTCGCTTGCTAAAGGCGCCCATAAGACAAATTCAGTGGCCTCACGAGTGTAGTTACTACCTAAGTCTTCTTTTTCATAAAAAAAGTGCTCATCGAAGTCTTTAAAATAAATCGCATCATTAACATCAATATTAGTGCACTGTAAATCACCAACAAGTAAACGATAGTTCTTGCCTAATTCATAGTCACTATCGAGATTGATATCAAAGATATAGATGTTATTAATAGAAGTAAAATGAGCGGTTTCTTTTTTAACTAATTGATCTTCTTTATATAAAGAAACTTTAAGCTTTTCAGGACGAGGAATGTCGGTGAATAAAACGACATTGATTCTTCTCCAAGAGAATAACTTAGCCTTTAAATAACTAACCATTAATCATCACTCCTGAAATAAGTTTGTTCGTCACTAGTGGCGACACTTTCTTCATTAGAGGAGCCAAATTTATCTTGCACTAAGACTCTACAGCCTTTGTTACCTTCGGTTTCATTACCGACTACCCCTTCACTTTGTAAGCGGAGGAAGAATCTACCTGCACGGTTAAAACCAACGCCACATTCACGTTGAATACGTGAAATAGACATGAATTCTTGGCTCATAACCCATTCTTTAATGGATTGGTAACGTTCTTCTTCAGTATTACCATGCTCCTTAAATTCTGGGGTTTGCATATAATCATTGGCTGCTTGTGTGGCCTCTTCTTCTAAGTTAAGGAATTTCTCATCAAAATGAGTTTCATAGTGTTCTTTTAAATAACCAACGACACGAGAGATTTCTGTACGGTGGATAAAGCAGCCTTGTAAACGCACAACGCCAACACGGCTGACAAGAGGAGATTGCACAAGCATATCGCCTTTACCAATAAGCTTTTCTGCACCACCTTCACCAATGATGGTCATAGAGTCAACACTACTAGCAGTCATTAAAGCCACGTGAGTTGGTAAGTTAGCTTTAATAACACCAGTAACAACGTTAGTAGATGGACGTTGAGTGGAAATTAATAAGTGAATACCACACGCTCTAGCTTTTTGGGCAAGAGAAACGACTGGCATAGAGATTTCTTTGCATTGGTCGACGATATCAGCGTATTCATCTAAAACAACGACGATATATGGAAGTTTTTCTAATCCAAGACCTGGAGCATCTTCATTAAATTCTTTAATGTTGGTGGAGCCATTATCGGAGAAGAGCATGTATCTTTCTTCCATCTCTTTACATAATCTTTCGATTAATGTCTTTGCGTCATTTGGATCAGTAATGATTGGGCAAAGTAAGTGAGGCATATCTTTATAACGAGACATTTCAACTTTCTTTGGATCCACTAAAACGAGTTTTAAATCATCTGGTGAATTACGCATGATTAAAGTGACAATGATAGAGTTCACAAAGATGGATTTACCACTACCAGTGGTACCAGCAATTAAGATATGTGGGAATTCATCAAAGTCTGCGAATATTGTTTCGCCTTTAATATTTTTACCAAAAGCCACGGCTAATGGATGTTTCTTAACATCAGGTAAGTCGCTATAGACATCTTTAAATGAAACTGTTGTTACAGCGGCATTAGGAATTTCTAAGCCAGATGAAGATTGACCTTCAACGATTGATTCAAATCTTGCGCTTACACCACCTAAACGGATTTGGATATCTTGCACTAAGTTAGAAACACTACGTGCGGAGACGTTACGGTCATAAGCGATATTAAAGCGTGTAACGCTTGGGCCAATGGTAAAGTCTTCAACGTGGGCACCAACACCAAAGTTTTGAATGGTTTGGTCAATAGCTTCTTTTCTTTCATTAGCGACACGTTCATTTAAAGCTTGTTGTTCGCTAGTTTCATATGTATTAAGTACTTCAGTACTTGGTTGAATCCATTTAACTCTTTCTCTTGGTTTTGGCTTTTCTTCAACTGGAACTTGTTGAGGTTGTTCTTGAATAGGCTGTTGTACTGGTGCGGCTTGTTGTGCTGGTTGAGCGACCATCTTAGGTGCTTCGAAAACAGGTTTAGCTTGCACTAGTTCTTCGTTAACTTCAGGGACAGCGTTAAAGTCGAGTTCCATTTGTTCACTCTTTGTTGGTTCTTGTACTTCTTGAGCGGGTTGAACTTCAGGAATGGTTTCTTCTTGTTGAATGTTATGCTGACCGTTATCAATTCTAAAGCGAGCTGGCGCAAATGTACCATTTTCATTGATACCAAAGTTATTAGCTCCACTATCTTGTTGGATAAATGTTGGTGAAGAAATCGCTGCGCTTCTTCTAGGAGTGCCAGTAATTTCACTTTCATATGTATTTGGATCAATTTGGCTTGCTTCTTTAACAACATCAATGTTTTTGACCTTTTGAGGAGCCTTTTTATTCATTGAGATATCAGAAATGGTTTCTTCTTGTTCCTCTTTAACTGGGACAGCTTTTGGTTCTTTTTCTCTACCAATAGCGCGAAGAATAAGAGGCAAGAAGTAAAGTAAAACAGCAACAACCGCTAAAATAATAGCGACGATTAAAGCACCGAAAGAAACATTAAATAAATTATTGAATAAAGCAACTAAGAAATAGCCAACAATGCCGGAGGCATATGGATAATAGAACAAGCCTAAGATAGGACGTTCGACAAAGTCGAAATATCTATTATCGAAATAGGCATTGTACCAATCTCTAAAGTTATATGTTTTTAATTCTGCGTTTGTGGATAAGGCAAGATATTCGCCTTGATTAAGAGAGGCCATTGATTGGAAATGGGCAAAAAACATAAATCCTGCAACGAGAAGGATTAATGTTGCTAGGAAATAAATGTTGAGTTTAATCTTGATGAATTTCTTAGCAAAGATAAGTCTTAATCCAAGCGCGGCAACAACGATAAATAAAACATAAGAAAGAGCGCCGAAAGCATAGACAAAAGGAAATGCGGCATAACGCGCCACTGGTCCTGTATTAAGACACAAGATGACAGTTATGAGACACATGGCTATGCCAATGAAGATATAAAAATGATTCTTGTTCGCTACGAAAGGTTTTTTATTTGCCATATTAATATTATAAGTGCGTGTGAGCGCATATGACAAACATTTTTGCAAAATAAAAAGCACTTTTTTGAGTGCTTTTTGTTAACGGGTAACAATGATTGGAATGATCATTGGCTCACGGCCATTTTCACGTTTAATAAAGCGGCGTATTCTTTCTTGAGCATTGGCCTTAATTTCTTCGAAGTTTGTGTTGTTAACCGATAAAGCGGTTGTCACTTCATCAACGAAGATATTTGCCACTGATTTAAGAAGAGGTTCAGCTTCTTTAACGTAGACAAATCCTCTCATCTGACAGTCTGGGCCGGCGACAATGCGCTTTTCTTCTAAAGAAACCGTGACTGCAATTACGACCACACCATCAACTGATAATTGACGACGGTCATTAACGATATTTTCCGCGACATTCGTGGAAACGCCACTACCATCAACTAAGATTGGGTGCGTTGGCATAATGGCAGGGTTATTAGGTAAGATTGATGGTCTACCCAATTCATTAAAGCAAAGTTGCATGCCATTATCTAAGATAAACACATTAGTGTGATTTAAACCAATACCCATAGATAACGCTAACTTAGCGTTAGCCATTAAGTTAATGAAGTTACCACGAACTGGTAAATAGTATCTTGGTTTTAAGACAGATAAGAAGAATTTTAAGTCATCTTGTCTTGGGTGCATGGCGGTGATTTGGTTCTTTTTAATCCATACAACCTCTGCACCTGTACGATAGAGGTAGTCGATACTACGTGTCGCAATTGTTTCTAATGTTGGTGTCGGTAAGCCAGCATTGATGAAGATATCACGTTTTGTTAAACGAATACGTTTATCTTCGTTAGTGCCGTCTACTACTCTGATGAGTTCTTGGTAGAGTTCTTCACCCTTGCCAAGCATTAATATAACGAGCTCTTGTTCTCTTACTCTTAATAAGTCTTCTTTAGACACAATCATATCCATTGGGATACGAGATGGATTGAATTCCATAAGCATCTTCATGATGGTTCTGGTGAAATCGTTATAGAAGAAAATCTTCTTATTATTTTCAATACATAAGTCAATGATTTCACTAATACGGAAGAAGTTCTGCCAGAAGCAGTCAATAAAGATTCTTTTATTAGCGTTACTAAAATACTTTTCAATTAAAGGTGTGACACGGTGATGTGGGGAGCAATAACCTTCGTGGTTAGCGCCTTTACTTTCACTCATTAATAAGAATGTTGGTCTTTCACTGAGGACACTTAAAGCCTTCATATCGAAGATATAGGCTGGAGTTTTAACTGAATAGTCGACAATAAAGTCACTAGTATAGACAATATTGCCTTTACTTGTTTCAATCGCGACACCAAATGAATAAGCAGCGTTATGAGATGTTTGGAAGAAATGTAATTTTCTACCAGCAATCTCTAAAGCACTTGTTGGTGGGATGACTTTGAATTCTAATGGGATTCTTAATGTATTGAAATTGAACTGAGTCTCAATAACGTGTTTGGTAAAGCGTGTGCAGATAATTGGCGCTGGAGCGTCATCATAGAAGTATTTTAAAGCACCCATGTTTTCATCATGAGCGTGAGTCATAATATACGCTTTAACCCTATCCTTATTATTAATAAGATATTGAGCGTTTGCTAAAAGGTAGTCGACACCAGGAATAGTTTTATCAGGTAAGGCTAAACCAGCATCAATAACAAAGATATCATTATTGATTTCAATCACATAACAGTCACGGCCATTTTCATCTAGCCCGCCTAAAGCGGACACCTTAATAATGTCTTCCACAGCGTTCTCCTTTCATTAGTATGTTTCAACTTAAAGATATTATACCTTTAAGTTTTTAATATTAAAAGATATAAGCAGTTTACAAAATGACTACTTTGCTAATTTTTAGCAAATAACTAGGCTATAAAATTAATCTATGTTTTTAGTGATAACAATATCACTATCTAGACCAAGGATGTTCTTTTTGACAATGTCACCAATTCTTGTTGGGGCTTCGACACTTAATTTATCAATTTCTTCCATGACTGCAAAGATTTTATCTTTTGGTACAGGTTTTGTGGTTTTAACGGACACTAAAGTGTAATCACGATTAGTGACTTTGATGGAAGATGTGATTGTACGCACAGGATGAGTGAGCTCGCTAATGGCGTACTCCTTACCACGTGGGCAGAAGTTACCTGTGACATTCATGTCATCATCGACGTGTAAGCGACAGCCTCTAGGACAAACGATACATGTTAAATCTTTCATTTAGCGGTCCTCCACAGAGATGACGATTTCATCTTTCACTTCTTGTAATTTATCTTTGCTTAAATTAACCATCACCATTTCTGATGGAATTAAAGCAGGTTTAATGACTTTACCTAAAACTATTTCACCACTTCTAATCATCACCACTTGATCTTTAAGTGGCTTTCTCACTCTGAATTTAAAGGTGATATCATCCACACTATTTTCTAAAACAAATTGTGGTAAAACGTAGGATATATTTTGTCCTGGTTTGATGACGATTTTCTTTTCATCATTATCAATTTCATTTCTTAAATATAAAGCGGCACTTCTACCAGCGAGGCGAGCTTCTTGACTGACAAAGTCGACAACGTCATGAACGTGTAAACAGTTACCTGCGGTAAAAATACCAGGAATCATTGTTTCCATATATTGATTAACAACCGCACCTTTCGTGGAACTAATTGGACAATCAATGTAGTTAAGTAATGAAACATATGGAATTAAACCCACAGAAAGAATGAGTGTATCACATTCGAATTCCATCTCTGTATTTGGAATGATTTGTAGGTTTTCATCAACAGCGCTTAAAATGACCTTTTCTAGTCTATCTTTACCAATCACTTTCGAAACAGTTCTAGATAGATATAAAGGAATATCATAGTCGATTAAACATTGTTGGATATTACGGTTAAGACCCGCACTATATGGCATGATTTCACTAACACATAAGACTTTCGCGCCTTCTAATGTTAATCTTCTTGCCATAATTAAACCGATATCGCCACTACCGAGGATGACAACACGTTTACCAACCATTAAACCATTAATGTTTAAATAACGTTGGGCTGTACCAGCGGTAATGACACCACTACATCTATCGCCAGGAAGCATAATTGCCCCAGCATTTCTTTCATAGCAGCCTGTCGCCATAATAATGGCCTTAGCTTGTAATTTAACTAAGCCATCTTCTTTAGAAGAGTAAGTAATAACTTTGTCTTTTGTTAAGTCAATGACTTGAGCGTTTAGTTTATAAGGAATTTCTAAACGTTTAACTTCATCGACGAATCTTTGCAAATATTCTGGACCAGTTAGTTCTTCTTTAAATTCGGTTAAGCCGAAACCATTATGAATACATTGGTTAAGGATACCACCTAGCTTTTCATCTTTTTCTAAGATCAATAAATCATTAACACCATTCTTTTTGGCTTCAATGGCCGCGGCCATACCAGCGGCGCCACTACCAATTACCACTAAATCAATTTGTCTCATAATTATTTGGCCTCCTTGATTAAGTGATCAATGATATAGCTACCATCTTCGTTTAATGGTATTTCAGTTGGAGAAACACCATAGTGTTTAGCGAGCAATAGGAGAATCTTAGGTTGGCAGAATCCACCTTGGCATTTGCCGAATCCTGCTCTTGTTCTTCTTTTAACACCTTTAATAGATACTGGAGGACAGCTTCTAGATAAGGCTTCTTTAATTTCTCCTAAAGAGATATGTTCACAGTTACACACTATTTCACCAAAATCACTATTTTCTTTAATAGTTTGGATTTGTGCCTCTTGGCTTAAATAATGCATACGGTGATATGGTTTAACTTTTGGGTTAAACGAAGGATTGTTTTCTAACTTCATCACTGGCTTAATTAATTCATTAACGACATATTCTGCAATCGCAGGAGCGCTCACAAAACCCGGAGACTCAATGCCGGCAACATTAATGAAGTTTCTTTCACTTTTTGCTGGTTCCACGATAAAATCGTGACGAGTACAAGTTGCTCTTAAACCAGAGAAGACTCTAATCGTCTCTTTAAATGGAATAGAAGGCACCATTAAAGAGGCTGAAGCTTTGATGTTCGCCAATGTAGGCGCATCGGTACTAACGTCATCAGGATCCGCGAATTCACTACTTGGACCAACAATATAATTGCCTGATGAAGTAATAGAAACTAAAATGCCTTTACCTTTCTTACTTGGTAACGGGAATATTGTTCTATTAACTAAGCCTTCTTTATAGTGATCTAATAAATAGTACTCACCTTTTCTAGGAGTAATATCCCAGTCAATCTCTTCAATCATTGAAGCAATCTTATCGGCTTTAACACCAGCGGCATTAACCACTATACGCGCGTATAAATCTTCTTTATTAGTGTTGACTACAAAGTAGTCGTTTTCTTTTTTGATATTTTTAACTTCGTGATTTCTTAAGAACGCTACACCATTATCAATCGCGTTTTCCATCGCATGAATCACTAAGTTAAATGGGTCGATAACACCAGCGGTAGGTGCATATAAAGCACCTTTAACTTCTGGATTGATATTTGGTTCTAATTTTAAGACTTCTTCTTTATTAAGAAGTTCAACAGGAACACCATTAATAGCAGAACGCTCTTTTAACATTTTAAGTGTTTCAAGTTGTTCTTCTTCTAAGGCCACAGTTAAAGAACCACATGGAATGTATTCGACATCTAAGTCTTTCACAATTTGCGGATACATCTTATTGCCTAAGACATTGAACTTGGCTTTATTTGTGCCTGGTTCTGGGTCATAACCACTATGGATAATCGCACTATTCGCAGAACTTGTTAAATTACCTGCGTCATTACTTTTATCAATGATAACGGTATCTAATTTGTATTTACTTAATTCTCTTGCAATCATCGTGCCGGTCACACCTGCGCCGATAATTAAAACATCATGTATTTGTTTCATATTATTATATTCACTTGTCATATTCATTTTATGAATAACTAAGCGAAATTTCAATCATAATATATAAAAAAAGACCATCACGAGGATGGTCTATTTTGTTTTGCGTTTAATTACTTTTTGAATTTCTTTGGGCCTTTGAAGGACTTGTCTGGACGATGAATGTGTTCTGGACGTGAAGCTCTTTCTTTTTCTTCGTCATAGCCTTCTGGCTTTTCGGCGAATTCTTTATGAGAGACTTTCACTTTGCCTTTTTCATCGATTTCGATGACTCTAACTTTGAGCTTGTCACCTAATTTGACAACATCTTGGGCTCTATCGATATAGCCATAACCTAATTGGCTGACATGGCATAAGCCATCAACATTACCGAATAAGCGGACAAATGCACCATAGTCTTCAACACGGTTGACTTCACCTTCGAAGACTTCACCAACTTTAGCTTCACGGATGATATCTTGAATCATGCCTTTAGCCTTATTGATGGTTTCTCTATCCATATGGTAAATGGTGACTTGACCATTATCTTCGATATCAATCTTAACGTTATCGCATTGAGCGATGATTTCGTTAATGACTTTACCACCGGTACCGATAACTTCTCTGATTCTATCTGGATCAATGAAGAATGTATCCATCTTAGGAGCGTATTTACCGACATCTGGTCTTGGTTCCGCAATGGCTTTGGCCATAACTTCACGGATTTGGGCTCTAGCAACATGAGCTTGGGCTAAAGCTTCTTTTAAGACTTCACGGGTAACACCCTTGATTTTAATATCCATTTGTAAGGCGGTAATACCTTTTTCTGTACCAGCCACTTTGAAGTCCATATCACCGAAGTGGTCTTCTAAACCTTGAATATCGGTGAGAATTGTATATGGGTGTTTGCCATCTAATGGACCAGAACTGATTAAGCCCATTGCAATACCACTAACCATGGCTTTGATTGGGACACCAGCAGCCATTAATGACATACAAGAAGCACAGATAGAAGCTTGTGAGGAGGAACCGTTAGATTCCACGACTTCAGCCACTGTTCTAATTGTGTATGGGAATTCTTCTTCACTTGGAATGACATAGGAGAGAGCTCTTTCGCCTAAAGCACCATGACCGATTTCTCTTCTACCTGGGGAACCCATTCTACCAACTTCACCAACGGAATATGGTGGGAAGTTATAGTGATGCATCCAGTGTCTGGTATCTTCTTCGGTTAAGTTATCGATGATTTGGGCATCGCTCTTAGCACCTAATGTTGTGATAGAGATGACTTGGGTTTGACCACGGGTGAACATGGCAGAGCCATGAGTTCTTGGTAATAAGTCGACTTGAGCGTCTAATGGACGGATTTCATCAACCTTACGACCATCTGGTCTAATCTTTTCATCAGTAATTAATCTACGCACTTCTTTAGCAACGAGACCTTCTAAGGTTTCATTAACCATGTGCATGACTTTTTGATGAGTCTTTTCATCTTCGTACTTACGTGTATCGTAATCATCTAAGATTTCGTTTTCGATAGCGTCGATAGCGTCTTGTCTTTCTAACTTATCAAAGATAGAAATGGCTTTCTTTAAACGTTGTTCAGCGCGATCTGTAACATCTTTTTCGATTTCTGGATCACATTGATATAATTCAATTTCTCTTTTTGGCTTGCCAATTTCTTTAATAATTTCTTTTTGCCATTGGCAGAGCTTTTTAATAGCTTCGTGACCAAACATTAATGCGTCGAGCATATCTTCTTCGCTCACTTGGTCAGCGCCAGCTTCAACCATGTTGATAGCTTCTTCAGTACCAGCAACGGCTAAGTTGATATCACTGGCTTCTTTTTCGGCCACTGTTGGGTTGATAATGAATTTGCCATTCACTCTACCAACATAGACACCAGCGATTGGGCCATCAAATGGAATGTCGGAAATGCCTAATGCTAAGGATGAACCTAACATAGCGGTCATTTCTGGAGTGCAGTCTTGGTCAACAGACATCACTGTGTTGACGATTTGGACTTCGTTACGGAAGCCTTCGGAGAACATTGGTCTAATTGGACGGTCAATGAGTCTCGCGGTTAAGGTGGCATGTTCCCCTGCACGGCCTTCTCTTCTTAAGAATGAGCCAGGAATTTTGCCAACTGCGTATTGCTTTTCTTCATAACCAACTGTTAATGGGAAGAAATCACCTTCTTTAGGTTCATCTGAGCAACACGCTGTGGAAAGAACTACTGTTTCGTTTAATCTAACTAAGACAGCGCCATCAGCTTGTTTAGCGATTTCGCCGGCTTCAACAACGAACTTCTTTCCTTCGAATTCTAATTCGAATACTCTTTTCATTTTTTTACCTCTTTTTTAATTCTTAATCGTTGCTATTATACATTAAGCGTTAACATAGTTAAACATTAAATGTAAAAAAGGTGAATAAAAAGAAAAAAGCATCGCTTTTAGTTGAAAATAAACGTGCTATGATAGTTATATGAAAAGTAAGAAATATATTCCAGTAATTGTCATCGACTTTTTGGTATTCCTATTCATGTGTCTAGGCATCTCATTTTCTGTTTTTGATGTGCGATTTATGGGTGATTATCCGCGCTTAGCGGGCATTCCAATTTTCATGACTTTTACGGGATTAAGCAACATCTTCATGGGTCTAATTTGCTTAGGATGCACTCTATATAGACTAATCAAGAAAGACAACAAAATACCTTTGGTATTGTTTATTCTCAAATTGCTCGCAGTTGCGGAGATTTCTATTACCTTTATTATCACTGCAACATACTTAGCGCCACAGCTTGGTTCTACCTGGTGGAGGCTCTACATTAATAACAACTTATTCAATCACTTAATTACTCCAATTTTAGCGATTATTTCTTTCGTATTTTTGGAAGAGAAAAAGGAGATTAAATTCCCCTATTGTTTCCTTGGTATTCTCCCTGTTTTCTTATACGGCATTATGTACATCATCAATGTGTACACACACCTGGATGAACACGGACATACTGACTTAACATATGACATTTATGGCTTAATGAGATTTGGCGTTGGTGTCTTAGCCTTATTCATCATTGGCTTCTTCGCTTTCTCATTTGGATTAACTGTGTTATATCGCTTTATAAACAATAAAAAGAAGTAAGAAAAAACCGCCTTTCAGCGGTCTTCTTTCCTAGTTGTGAATAACTATTTTCTTAAACCTAATTCAACGATTAATTTAAGATAAGCTTCACGATCGGTTCTGACTAAGTAGTCTAATAAGCTACGTCTTTGACCGACAAGAATCATTAAGCCACGTTTGCTAGCGGCATCTTTATGATTCTTCTTTAGGTGAGCGGTTAAGGCTTTGATTTGTTCGGTTAATAAGGCAACTTGAACTTGGACAGAACCAGTGTCTTTTTCGTTTTTACCAAACTTTTTAACGAGCTCGGCTTTTCTTTCTTTGGTTAACGCCATTGAAATACCCTCCTAATTCTTTTCTTAACTTATCTCCGGGAATAACGTTAGGGACTCGTTTATCCTAGGGAAAAGTCGCAATGAATATTTTATATTCTTTTTACACTATTGCAAAGTGTTTTTTGCTTTTTCTTCGTCTTTTAATAACTGTTCTCTTAAGTCATCCATTGAAGCAAACTGTTCAATTGGTCTCATATAGGAGACAAAATCGACATAAAGTTCTCTTCCATAAAGGACTTCATTGAAGTCGATAATGTGGACTTCGATGATTGGCTTTAGGAGTTGATTAATTGTGGGATGTGTACCCACAGCGATAATCGCTTTTCTTTTGCGGTTAAGGAAATAGGCATAGCCCATATAGACACCTTGTTTAGGGAAAACATATGGGTAATATAAGTCTAAATTCGCCGTTGGAAAGTCAATTTTATGTCCGTTTCCTTGACCTTCAACGACTAGGCCACTGATGCGATAATCTCTACCTAATAAATAGGAAGCTTTTTCCATTTGTCCCGCTTCAATGTATTCTCTTATCTTCTTTGAAGATATTTTAATATCATTTATACGCATTAATGGAACGATTTCCACATCAAAGAAACGTTTTAAATATTCAGCGTTACCTTCTCCACCTGTACCAAATCTATAGTCATCTCCGACATAGATTTTCTTTGGGTTAAGGACCTTAAGAACTCTATTGATGAACTCATCTTTTGTGACCTTTAAGGTCTCATTATCAAAGTGCATGAGATAAAGGAATTTAACACCCATATCTTCAAGGATGTCAGCTTTATCAAATGTGGATGTAATACAGTAATTTTCTTTTTTACCAAGAAGCACTCTTGGGGCAATATCAAAAGTCATAACCCCCACTGGTAGACCAGTATCTAAAGCTTTCTTAATCAGATCTTGATGACCTAAATGTAAACCATCATAGAAACCTAAGCATAAAACTAGGTCTTTATCATTTGGTGGAGTATTGGTGATATCAAACTCAATTATCTTCACGATTTATGCCTCGTACACATTCATAATACCCCATTTCGCTATATTTATAAATAGCGATAGCGGTTTTTTTATCATCAATGACACAGAATAAATCCATTGTTTCTGGAAATAACTTTAAAGAGAGTTTCCCACCATGTCTAGCCTTCTTTAATTCAGTCTCATTTGGCAAGTACATAAGTGGGATGAATTTTTGAATAATATCACTAGTTTCAATTAAGCAATCAGGAGTTAGTTCTTTGATAGTTTTAGCCTTGCTAACTTCTAAATCTAATATCTTAGTTCTTCTTAAGGCGATGAGGTGCCCCACTGTCCCTAATTTTTCAGCAATTGTTTCCCCTAATGTTCTAATGTATGTACCTTTAGAAACTGTAGTTTTAAACCTAATAACTGGAATGTTAAATTCAAGTAATTCTAACTCTTTAACATCGATGGTTCTTTTTGGTAATTCAACTTCTTGATTAAGGTGAGCGTAATGATATAATTTACGGCCGTTTACATGCACCGCAGAAGTCTTTGGGACAGTTTGTTCTAATTCACCAATGAGTGAAGAAAAGATGTTTGAAGCATCTTCTTTAGTGATATTCCCCACTTCTTGAGTCTCAATTACTTCACCAGTTAAATCACCACTGCTTGTTTTTGTACCGAGCAATAAAGTGGCTTCATAAGTCTTATATTGACCTTCGATATAAGAGAGCGTTTTAGTGGCGTTATTTAACGCAACAATCAATAGACCCGTTGCAAAAGGATCAAGAGTGCCGGCATGACCCACTTTTTTTGCATTAAAAATCTTCGCGATGATATTGCATACATCTCTTGAAGTATAGTCGCTTTCTTTATCGATTAATAAGAATCCATCTTTCATCTTTTATAACTCACACGAAAATAATATAATTATTTCGTTATGAAAGCAATTAGGACTGTTTTAGCCTGTATCCGTAAAGCGGACCAAATGTATAATCTCATCAATCATGGGGATAAAATCATGATTGGTCTTTCCGGTGGTAAAGACAGCGTTGCTTTAACATATGCTTTAAGCTTATATCAAAAGTTTTCTCATACTGACTTTGTCATTCAACCAGTAATGTTAGATTTGGGCTTTCCAGATTTTAATCCTTATGAAATGAATAAGTTCTGCGAATCTCTTGGTCTTAAATTACTCGTTGTGGATAATACCGATGTATACCGTATCTTACAAATCCAACAAAAAGATAAAGAGCATCTTCCTTGTTCTATCTGTTCAAGAATGAAAAAAGCTAGCATGAATAAGATTGCTAAAGAACTTGGATTTAATAAAGTGAGCTTTGCTCATCACGCGGATGATGCGATTGAAACATATATGATGAACACTCTTTTTGGTGGTCGCGTTGCTTCTTTTGCCCCTAAAATGCATTTAGAACGCGCGGATATAACTTTTATTAGACCTCTTATTCACGTTAGAGAAAGTGACATTATTAAGCTTGTTAAAGAAGAAAATCTTCCTGTTTTAGCGTCTACTTGTCCAGCGAATATGCACACTAGAAGAGAGGATATGAAAAACCTCTTAAAAGATATCTATAAGAAGTGGCCAGTGGCAAAAGATAACTTATTAACAATGTTATCTAATTATGAAAAAGAAGATATCTGGGGTAAAGAAATATGTTATCAAGTGAATCAAGATGGTTTAACTCTTAAGCCAGTCACTACGCCTATGGATATGATGAATGTCCTAAACATTAGAAATATCGTTTTCGTCGGTGAACAAAACTGTCCTTATGATATTGAAGTAGTTCCAGAAGAAGAGAAAGAAGCTAAGCACTTCTTAATCTACTATAAGGACACACCAGTGGGCACAGTTAGATACCGTGAAATGGGTGATCGTACTTTTAAACTTGAAAGATTCGCCGTGCTTAAGGAATATCGCGGTAAGGGATATGGTAAAGATGCCTTCTTATTCTTAGTAAGCAAAATAGAAGAAAATTACAATCCATGCACTATTTATTTCAATGCCCAATATCAATTATTTGATTACTATAAAGCAATGGGCTTTACTCCTGAAGGCGAGACCTTCTATGAGGCTAATATCAAGCATATTAAAATGGTGAAGAAAGCATAAAAAAAAGAGAAGTTTTTACTTCTCTTTATCTTTATTTAGGAGCTCGGTAATTCGCGCTTCTTTTTTGAAACTCTCATCAAGGACGAAGACAAGTTCAGGACAACGTCTTGTATCAAGTCTTTTGGCAAGGCCAGTTCTAATAAAGCCTTTGCTCTTTTCTAAAACTTTCATGCCTTCTTCGATTTCGTTTTCAAACATGAAGGAAACGTAGACTTTAGCATAGGAGAAATCTTTACTAACTTTCACTTCTGGAATAGTAACAAATCCAAGATGTGGATTCTTTAATTCCATGGTGATGATTTCAGAAATGCTTTTTCTAATAATACCGGCAATTCTTTCTTCTTTATTGGCCATAATTAATCTCTTTGTTCCACCATTTCGTAAGATTCAATGATGTCACCTTCTTTAATGTCATTGAAGTTTTCAATGAGCATACCACATTCATAGCCGTTTTTGACTTCTTTAACGAGGTCTTTTTCTCTTTGTAATGAGGCAAGCTTGCCTTCGTAGATGACAACACCATCTCTCATAATACGGACACCGCCTGTGGCCTTAATCACGCCATCAACGACCATACAACCCGCGATAGTACCAAGTTTAGATACTTTAAAGAGTTTTCTGATTTCGGCTTGTCCTAAGACTTTTTCCACCATTGTTGGGGCTAACATACCTTTCATCGCGGCTTGGATTTCTTCAATCAAAGCGTAGATGATACGGTGTAATCTAATTTCAACTTTTTCTTCTTGAGCTTTGGCTCTTGTTTTAGCATCAGGTCTCACGTTGAAGCCATAAATAATGGCATGAGAAGCACCGGCTAAAAGGACATCACTTTCAGTGATAGCGCCAGAACTAGCTCTCACAACGTTAATCTTAACTTGATCGTTAGTGAGTTTTTCTAAGGATGCTTTAACAGCTTCCGCACTACCGGTAGATTCCGCTTTAACGATGACGTTAAGGTTTTGAACTTCACCTTCTTTAGCGAGATTGAATAAATCATCTAAAGAGGCAGCGCTTGTTTTATTTCTTTCACTAGCTTCTTTTAAGAGTTTACGTTTTGTAGCAATGCTTCTAGCTTCGCTTTCTTCAGAGAACGCCATGAAGCGGTCACCGGCTAATGGCACTTCGCTTAAACCAATAATTGATACTGGTGTACTTGGAGTGGCCACTTGAAGAATTTTTCTAAATTCATTAGTCATTCTTCTAGCCTTACCATATGTTGTACCAACGACAAGGTAGTCACCTTCTCTAAGGGAACCATTTTGCACTAAAAGCGTAGCTTTAGGACCTTCATTTTTATCGAGTTTAGCTTCTAAGACTGTACCCATCGCGTAACGATCTGGATTAGCTTTTAATTCCTTCATCTCCGCGACTAATAAGATACTTTCTAATAAGCCATCGATATTTTGTTTCTTTTTAGCAGAGATCTCGACCGCAATAACGTCACCACCGAACTCTTCACAAATAACATCATGCGCAATAAGTTCGTTTTTAACTCTTTCTGGATCAGCACCTGGCTTATCCATTTTGTTAATAGCAACGATAATTGGGACACCCGCTGCTTTAGCGTGGTCAATCGCTTCAATTGTTTGAGGCATAACACCATCATCCGCAGCGACCACTAAAACAACGATATCAGTGACACCAGCACCTCTAGCTCTCATAGCGGTGAAAGCTTCGTGTCCTGGAGTGTCAATAAAGGTGATTTTTTGACCATTGATTTCTTTTTGGTAAGCACCAATTTCTTGAGAGATACCACCGAATTCACCTTCAACAAGATTAGAGTTTCTAATCGCGTCAATAAGGGTTGTTTTACCATGGTCAACGTGACCCATAATGGTCACAACTGGAGGTCTTGGTTTTAACTTACTTGGGTCGTCGTTAATTTCGACGTCTTCAAAGTGTTCAGCAGCGACAATAACTTTCTTTTGGAAGTCATAGCCAAACTCTAAACAGACCAAGCCGATTAATTCATCATCGAGAATTGTGTTGATGGTGACCATCTTGCCTTGCATGAAGAGGAATTTAATCACATCACCAATTGGGACATTAATGGTTTTTGCGAGTTCACCCGCACTGATAGCACCTGTGTAAACGAAGACACCACCATTAACTTTTGATTTGCTACGATCGGTTTTAACTTTTGTTGAAACGTTAGTCTCACGAGCGGAGTAATTATTTTTGTTATTCTTTGCCATCAACAACACCTTCTTTCCTTAAAATTCTTTTAATAATTCATCATAGATTGTCTTACAATCACTGACTTTTAAATGTTTTTCAATCAAGGCCTTTTTCTTAGCAAGAAGGATTATATCCTTATTTTTACTAATATAGCAGCCTCGACCTTGTGCTTTACAAGAGGAATCAATCTTTATTTCGTGATTAGGAGTCTTAACTACTCTAAACATCTCTTCCCGAGATAAAGCTTTTCTAGTAACGATGCAAGTTCTAGTAATTACTTTGTTCATTATCTACCATCATCGTCATAGTATTCATCGAATTCATCGTAGTCGATATCATCATCTTCCACTTCGTCTTCGTATTTTTCTTCTTCTTCCATTTCACGAAGTTCTTCTTCGGTATAAATAGACATTCTTTCACCGGTAGAAATAACTGGTTTATTTTCTTCTTCAGCTTCTTCTTCGGCTTTCTTGTTATTCTTCTTGAAGGACTTCTTAGCACCTTTATTTGCTTTACGAGCGCTTTCGTCTGCAAGAGATTTTTCAAGGTCTTCAATAGAAGTTGTTGTTTTAACCTCTTTGCGTTCTTCCTTGACTTCTTCTTTAACTGGAGCAGGAGCTGGAGCTGGTTGTTCTTCTTTAACTAGTTCTTCAACTGGTGCTTCTTCGACTGGAGCAGCTTCAACAACGGCTTCTTTCTTTTCGGCTTCGTTTTCTAAAGCTTCAGTTAATTCAGCATTATCTTCAGCGGTAGCTTCTTCTTCATAAACACGGTCTTGAGGAGCGACATAGCCTTCTGGTAAACCACGTAAAACACTTGGTTGAGCAGCGTTTTCTTCACTGGCTTTCTTGAGTAAGATTTGTTCTGCTTTCTTAGCATTTTCTTCGGCCGTAGCTTCTTCAAGAGAGATGTATTCAAGACCTTCTTCAGCGGCCATAGTTTCTGTCTTAACATCAATGTTATAACCAGTTAATTTAACGGCCAAACGGACGTTAACACCACGACGACCAATGGCTAAAGAGAAGGAATCGTCATTAACAATGGCGATAGCACTCTTGTTTTCTTCATCAACGATTGCACCCACAACACGAGCAGGTTTGAGTGCTTCCATGACGAATAAAGCTGTGTTATCGGAATATCCGATAATATCAATCTTTTCTTTATTTATACCACCATTACCTAATTGGCTGACAACCTTTTGGATTCTAGCACCATTGCTACCAATACAGGCACCAGCTGGGTCGATGGTTGGGTCTTTGCTATAAACGGCAACTTTGCTTCTTTCACCAGCTTCACGAGCGATGGCTTTGATTTGAACTGTACCATCGTAGATTTCACTGATTTCTTCCGCTAAGATGCATCTTAAGAAACCTTCTTTACTACGGGAAACAACAATGTGTGCACCTTTTGTGCCACTAGCGACGTCATCGACGTAGATCTTGATTGTTTCACCAACGATGAATTTTTCATCACCAATTAATTCTTTCTTTGGTAAGAAAACGGATGTTTTAACAATGTTGACACTGATACCACGATCATCAACCTTTTCAACCTTACCGGTGATGATGGTACCGATTTTGTCTTTAAATGTTTCGTAAAGAATGCTCTTTTCTGCTTCGGCGAATTTTTGTTTAAGCATACTCTTAACGCTCATCGCTGTCGCTTTCTTTAATTCATCAATAGTTGCAGGAATGGCAAATTCATCACCGGCTTTATACTTTTTAGATTTGTCGGCGTCATTTGCATCTTGCACACTGATTTGTAAGAAATCGTCTTCAACTTCGTCAACGACGGCTTTAACTTGACACATATCAATAATGCCTTTTTCTGGGTCAATATTGACACGGACGTCTGCGTCGTCACCACCGAGTTGTTTGCGATAAGCTTTGATAAGTGATTCTTTGAGCATGTCAAGAATCGTTTCTTTGCTAATTCCCTTGCTAGCTTCAATTTCTTCTAAAGCCGCAATGAATTCTACTGCGTTCATAGCCATAATTTTTACTCCTTAAAATTTAATCGCTAAACGTATTTTATAGATATTGCTCTTCAATATCTCTAAATCAATACTTCTGGTCTTGATACGGTAGGTAATGATGATTTTATCATCACTAACTTCCTTTAAATCACCTTCATAGATGTTTTCACCTTTAATTGGATTAATTAAGTGCACGTTAACGTATTTACCAACATACGCGCTTAATCTTTCCACTTTTAATGGTTTTTCCGCACCTAAGGAAGAAAGATCTAAAGTATATGGTTTTTCAAATGGATTAATCTCATCAAGATAAGCATTTAATTCATTAGTGACTTCGACAATCATATTCATATCGATTTCACTTTCCTTATCAACGACAATGCTTAATGTGTCATTACCAAAATTAAATTCCACAAGGTCATAACCAAGGGTGTTCAATTTTGTTTCGATGAGTTTCTTTAATTCGTTTAGTACCATATCCTTCAAAAACAAAGAGTGGCTGTTTGGCCACTCTTATTCAGAGTATTTACTACCTAGCTTTCGCTAAATAGCATACTTATTATACGTGAAAATGCGCGTATGTAAATAGTTTTTATTTTGTATCGAAATTAAATGATTTAACGTGGGCGGCTTTTCTTTTACATTTTGGGAATGGATCAATCCACTTTTCCCCATCATATTTCTTAAGACTATTTTTGCCAAAGAATATCTTTATAAATCCTTCAACATCATTAAATGAATATAATTTATGACCCGCGAAATCATATTCTTTGAATGGATAAATCATTTCACGAGGGAATAAGTTATTCTTTTGCAAAGGAAATGGGAGTAATGCGGTCTGGCAGACGTAAGGAGCGTCTTTATAAAGAGCAGCGTATTTCTTTTCATCTTCCTTCATTTTGCCCTTTAAAACAAGCGGATCACGATTAAAGATGGAATCTTGCACAAAATAAGAAATCATTCTTCTTCTACTCTTGTTGAGTAGCTTACGATGTTCTTTAGCGGACTTCATACCCGTTAAGGCCACCATATCAACGAAGAAACCATCAGAAGAATGGATTCTATCTTTTAAGCGTTTATAGTTAATATCCACCATGGTGGGACCATATTTATTCTTAACTTTAATCGTTGGTTGAAGGATGTTATATCTTTCATCCGCTTCGTAAGCATCAAAAACAAATTCTGGTTTTAAGTCTTTTTTCAATGCCTCAATTAAACGGTCTAAATCTTCATAGTTAAAGACGATATCAGCGTCATCATCCCAAGGAATAAAACCTTGATAGTTATATAAGCCAAGAGCGCTACCAAAGGCTAAAGCATATGGAATATCATTCTTACGACAAATACGGTCGATTTCCAATATAATTGGAAGAACGACTTCTTGCACCTCGCTAATATAATGGATTTGCCCATTCTTATCGCGTCCTAAAAAATATTGATCGTTATCGATGACGTAAGTGTTTTTCATGAAAAAAAATTAATGATTAGGATTGACGTTAATCTTGCCATTATTGCATCTCACTGTACGAGTACCACTTTTGGCAAGCCAGTTGCTACCTCTTTTAATGCTTTTCCATCCATCGACAGTGCCGTTAAAAGAGATGGTTTGAAGTTTTGGAGTATTAAAAAAGCAGTTGAAGCCAATTTCTTGCAAAGAACTTGGTAAAGTAACAACCGCTAAATTTACGCAATTAGCAAAAGCGGAACTACCTAAGGAAACAACTCCTTCAGGAATGTCCGCTGTTGTGATTTCTGTATTTTTTGTATAAGCTCTATCACCAATTGTGATGATTGAACCACTATTATTGTTATTAGTTTGCTGTGGCTGATTTTGATTTGGCATTGGCTCTGTATGAGCGAATGGAACAACTTCAGGCTGACTATCTTCTTCCACTTCGTCATCATCGTTTCTTCTCTTACGAGCTAATGGAACACGGTTTTTGAAGTTAGTGCGCCAGATAATACTTAAGATGATGTTTGTAATAAACATCGCACCTAACGGTAGTAAGCATTTTAATTCGAATGAGATAGCGACATTATCGCTTGTGCCAGCGTTAGCTTGGACTTCACCGATGATTTGTTGATAGAAGAACAAATACATGAATGTTAAGCCAATGAATACGGCAAAGAACCAGAACATTAACCAAGCGAATGTTTTAATACCACCTGGATGATTGCTCTTACCAAAGATAATCATTCCTAAGATAAGGAACACTTCCACAACCGCAAAGATTGCCACAAGGGCGAATACCGCACCAAGAGCTAATTCAATATATTCATGAACTGCAAAGATGATTTTTAGCAAATCATTTGTAGGCGCTGTGCCACCGAAGTATTGAGCAAATGTCTCATACTTTGGCGTGAATTGAGTAAGGAAAGATCCTAAATACTTTCTAACAGTAAAGCCAAGATATTCATAGCCAACAAAAGGTGTTGAATCTCCATTCTTGGTAAAAGTAATAATTGGTAAAATTGCAAAGCCTGCTAAACAAGCAAGGACAACTAAACCAAATAAAGCATAAAAAATGGTTGCCGCACCATGAGGACGGTAGGTCTTAACTCCTCTTGTTCTTCTATTTCTTGCCATAAACTATTCCTAACTGGTTAATACCAATTATACGTGATTTTGTCACTAAATAAAGATTTATTTAGGCAAGAAGCTCATTTAATGAGCGAATTCTTAGATATTCAGTATCTGGATATTCATTATCTCTATCTAATAAGATTGGAGTGATTCCCGCTTTTTTAGCGGCGACACAGTCATTAAGAGAATCACCAACATAACAAACATCTTTCTTATTGCCTTGATAATTAAACATCTCTAAAGCCTTTAAGATTGGACCTGGATTTGGCTTAGGAATAGGCGCTTCTTTATTACCAACGATTTCCTTAAAGAAGTCCTTTTGCATATCAAATTTCTTTAAGACATCTCTAACATGAGTAGCGTGATTACTAGTAACAATACCTAAATCCGCTTCACTCATTCTTAAATCAATGATGGTATCGTAGGTATCATCATAGATGTCAGTAAGATTAACGCTTTCTTGTGAATTAACGTATTTATTAATATCTTCGATAAAATTGTGATATCTTTCCTTTGGAAAGCCTAAACGTTTATAGCTATCAGGAATTGGTTCACGAGTAAAACCTAAAATATCATCTTCATTGACTTGATAGCCCATATTTTCATAGGCTTTCTTGAAGACGTATTTTGAGGATGGAAGAGTATCAAATAACGTTCCATCAAAATCGAAAAGATAGAGTTGGAATTTTTGCATTTATTTAGTCCGCGAGTGAGCCCATTGGATCCCATGGTTTTAAGACCACTGGTTCACCTTGAAGGGCTTTTAATTCTTCTTCGTTTAAGTATTTCTTATCCACGACTGCTTGATAGACAAATTGATCAAACCAGCTCTTAGACATGATGTAGTAACCGTCTTTAGCGCGATCTTTACCCCAAGAGTTTTCAATCTTCCATTTACTTGGAATTCCTTCTTTGAAGGAAACACCGGTGATACACATCGCATGGTTCATTTGAGAAGCATGGTAATCTAAGGATTCGCCTTTGTTCATCTTAAGGTCTAAGCCGAAAGATGTGTTGAGGTCAAATCTTGTGTCATCCCAGACACCTTCTTCTCTGTCTCCATAGAAGCCAACATCACTACCGAACCAGACAATGCGGTCATCTCTTAATTGTTTTAAGATGAGTTCTTTCATTCTGTCCATTGTGACGTTTAAGTGTGTGACTTGTTTACCACCAACGACATTACCTAAGTATTGAACGGTATAAGTTTTACCAAAGGCTTTATCTTTTGTTGGAGCGTTAATTAATGAGACATAGTCATTTAATGAATCACCAAGATATTTTTCTTTGAATGATAAGGCATCAAAACCTTTTTCGATATGGTAGTTGCCATCTTTATCGGTATACTCGAAATCAAATTTTTCTGGTGGTAAGCCATAGGCATTAACGAGTAAGAAATAAATCTTATTTAAGACTTCTTCTTTTTCTTTTCTAACGGCCTCTAAACCATTTTTGGCATATAACGCTTTAGCGTCACTAGCGAATTTTCTAATAGTAAAGTTAATTAATTGTGCAGTTTCACGAGTAGCACTACTTGTATTTGTTTCAGGATAAACGTTCTTTGGACATAAGCCATATTTATTGGCTAATGAGACAAACATATCCCATTGACCACCATCACCAACACCATTTTGGAGAAGGAACGCTAAGGTTCTATCATCATATTCTTTATTGATGAGTTCAATTACTGCTTCTAATAAGTAGTTGGATTTTTCTAAACGGTCATAGAATGCTAAATAGCTTTGAGATAATTCAAAGTTAGCTAAGTTAAGCTTCTTAGCAATGACTTCTCTACAAACGTTTGTAGCAGCGAATAACCAGCATCTACCAGAAGCCTTTTGGTTAGCAGCGGGTAATGTTTTGATATTAATATCAAAGTTGAAATCCATTTCTTTGATTTCATCTTGGCTAGCAGCCACTGTGTAAATAGAATTTTTCACTAAAGCATGACGAACAATTGCGTTCTTTTCGTCTTTCTTGTAGTTATTTAATTCTTTTTCTAAATAAGTTTTTTTAATTGGTTCCATAAGGAATACCTTCTTTCTAACGGGTTTATTTTATTCAAAAATAATATTTAATTCAATTTATACGATAAAAATAGAGTATGATAGTAACATGGACAAAAAAGAAACCAAATTAAATTCAGAACAAATATACAACGGCAGAGTTATTTCTCTTAGAAAAGATGAAGTCTTATGCCCTAACGGTCAAAAATCACTTAGAGAAGTCGTCTCACACTTAGGTGGTGTTGGTATCTTAATTAAAGTTGGTGATAAGTTCATCATCGAAAAACAATACCGTTATGCCTTAGATAAAGAGATCTATGAACTTCCAGCGGGTAAGCTCGAAAAAGGCGAAGAACCATTAGAAGCAGCGAAAAGAGAATGTCTCGAAGAGACAGGCTATCGCCCTCTTGAGATGATTCATTTAGGCGACATGGTACCAACATGTGGTTATTCTAACGAAGTAATTCACTTCTACTACTGTGGTAAATCCGTCAAAGAAGAAAGACATTTAGATAGCGATGAATTTATCGATGTGATGTTCCTCACGATGGATGAAATTGAAACACTAATAAAAGAAGATAAAGTCGTTGACTCTAAATTATTTACCGCGCTTACTTTATATAGAGCAAAGATTCTTTAACCAATATCAATATTAGCGATGGTTTCATCGCTATTTTTAAACTGTAAACGATATAAATTGGAATAGATGCCATTAAGTTTCATGAGTTCGTCATGAGTGCCTTTTTCCATAATTTTTCCTTTGGAAACAACGGCGATTTCATCAGCGTTTTTAATTGTGGATAATCTATGTGCCACTATTAAACAAGTTCTTCCTTTAGCGAGTTCTTGTAGTGATTTTTGAATGAGCATTTCTGTGGTGTTATCTAGCGCACTAGTGGCCTCATCTAAGATAAGAATTGGAGGATTCTTTAAGAATAATCTAGCGATAGAAAGACGTTGCTTTTGACCACCACTTAAGCGCACACCTCTTTCACCAATTTCCGTATCCCAGCCATTTGGTAAAGAGTTGATGAAATCTAAGATGTTAGCCTTTCTAGCGGCTTCCATAATTTCTTCTTCACTAGCGTTTGGTTTTCCATATAAAATGTTATCTTTAATTGTGCCACCAAAAAGGAAGACATCTTGTTGGACGATACCAATTTTTTCTCTTAAAGAACGGAGTGTATAGTCACTGATATCGATGTTATCGATATAGATATGGCCGTGCTCTAAGAAATAGAATCTAGGAATGAGGTGACATATTGTGGTCTTGCCACCACCAGAAGGACCCACTAAAGCGAGAGTTTTGCCCGCTTGTAAATGGAAGGATACATCATCTAACACTTCATTATTTTCAACATAATGGAAACTAACATGATCAAATATTAAATCACCTTCAACAGTATCAAATTCACTTTCTCCGTTATAGATGATTTCACTCTTTTCATCAATAAGAGCTATGAATCTGGCAAAGCCTGCTGAAGCACTTTCAAATTGTTCCATGAACATGATGAGCTGATTAATTGGATTAATAAATAAACTAACAGAAATAATAAGTGCACTATAATCAGCGGGATTAAAGCCATTAATTCCTCTTAAGAGGAATAATCCGCCTAAAACTAAGACTAAAACATTAAAGAAATCAGTCACAAATTGGGAAATAGCGAAGTATTTGCCCATCGAAGAGAAGACATTAGTTCTGGCTTTAATATAATCTTTATTTGTTTCTTCAAATCTATCTCTTTCGATTTCTTCATTAGTGAAAGCTTTAGTTACTCTAATACCAGAGATAGAACTTTCTAATCTAGCGTTAATATTAGCGATCGCTTTTTTAGAGTTACGCATATCCGTTCTAAATTTACGACGGAAGACCCAAGTTAATAAGAAAATGATAGGAATCACACCTAAAAGCACTAAACCTAAAATCCAGTCGATAAACATCAAGTAAGTAATCGCTCCTATCGCGGTAAATGAGGCGATAAAGAGGTTTTCTGGACCATGATGGGCTAATTCACTAATATCAAACAAATCGTTTGTCATCGTTGACATAATGATGCCTGTTTCGTGATTATCGAAGTATGAATAAGGTAGAGTTTGTAATTTATTGAACAAATCAGTACGCATTTCCCCTTGCATGTGGACACCCATGACGTGACCGTAATATTGCACGAAATAACGAAGACCCATACGGACAAGATAGATACCCACTAAAGAGGCGCCGCCAATAATAATGAGATTTAGATTATTATTCGGAATCCAATCATTAAGCATTACCCTAGTAATAATTGGATAAGCAATACCAGTAACAGCAATAAGAAAAGCCGCAGTCATGTCTAGAAAGAGAATGAGTTTATGATTCTTATAATAATGAATAAATCTTTTAAACATGCTTTTATTATATTTATAAATAAAATATTAAGGCAACAAAAAAGCCCGCTTTAGAAGCGAGCCTTTTGTACTATATAAATCTATTCTTTATTCGTAAATGAAGAAGATTTCGAAGTATTGGATACCGAAGCTATCATTACGTGTTAATGTAATTTCGTTGTTACCATCGATTAAGTTGACTTCAGCGACTTCGAATGTGGCTGCGCCAGCTTCGTCAGTACCTGTCATACCTAATTCACTATAAGTAGCTGTTGGTAAAGCGACTTCATTACCATTCACTTTAACAGTGGTATTTGTTTTGTTGTCTGGAAGAAGAACAGCACTATTACCACCGTTTTTACCATAATAGTAACTATAGTTGTAGTTGCCTGCGTTATCAACTGTACCTTTGAACATGAGTTTCGCAGTTTTAGCGCCAGTGAATGGGAAAACGTATTTAGCTGTATCGCCTTTGGCACCTAATTTGCCACCACGTTTTGTGATTTTGCCATTTAAATCAGTAGCAACATCAATGAGAACGCGTTTTTTGCCACATTCACATGTACCTAATTGATAAGCGGATGTTGTATCTGTCTTAGCAACTTTGTCACCATCAGTCCAAGCATGTTCATGTTGTGGAACAACTTCACCTGGTTCAAATCTGACATAGTCAAGGTTAATTGGGTTGTCGTCACGAAGAGCCTTGAATGTGAGTGTGTTTGCACCAGCTTTGAGCTCAACGTTACCAATTAAGCTATCAGCCCATGAAGAGCCAACAGTTGCTTCTGTTTCAATAGCGTTATCATTGAGTTTAATCTCAAATGCTGAAGCATATTTATTGTCGAAGTCTGAACCTGAGCCTAATCTATTATTTCTTCTAGCATCAATCTTCATGGAGAATGTGCCGGCTGCTGCGACATCGAATGAAAGTGTTAAGACAGCATCTTTTGGGAATGCATTTGTGGAATTATGTCCACCAGAGGCTTCTCTGAATGTAATTTGATCAGCACCGTCTTCGCCCTTACTTGAAGTACCATTTTCAACTTCGACTTGGTAGATACCAGCTTTTTCGTTGACTTTAACTGGGACGATAGCAGGTTTATAGTTACCTTCTTTAGAAACAGTGATTGTTGTTTCACCAGCTTTTAAGGCAGTAACTTTACCATCGGCATCAACTGAAACGACTTGTGCATTAGCAGGTTGATATTTTAATTCAGTGAATGTACTTGTAATTTGAGCTGTTTCACCAACTTCCATTTCAATATTTTCTTGGTTGACTGTAATTTGTGTTGGTTTTTCATATGGTCTGAATGTGAAGTTAAAGAATGTGCATCTATAACCAGCAGCCATACGTAAACTGATAGTATTTTCACCTTTATGTAATTTGAAGAGATATGGCATGACGAATTCGCCTCTGTCATTATTCTTCATTGGGTTAGTAGCAACATCAGCGTCGAAATCTTGATAATGGCCGTCAACGTATAAAACGTATCTCCAACCAGCGATTTCTTTAGCGGAGCCATCTTCGTTGTAGTGAGATGGATCATCGTCAATGTAATAGGCTTTTGTCCAGTCTGTTTCGGTACCTTTTGCGAAGAAGTCCATATTGTTATTACTCATCCATTGGGCTGGTTGAGCATCACAATAGAGCAAGCAAGCGCCTTCATCACCACTTAAGACAGAAACTTGTTCATCTGTTAAATCGAATTTATATTCGAAATAGTCACCAGTTTGTTCTTTGCTGTAAACTGCATCAACGCCTTCGCTTGGGTCACCAGTTGTTGGGTCTAATTCGCAATCGTTACCGATTGGATGACCGAAGAATCTAGCGCCTTGTTCTTCTTTTTCACCTGTTGTGACTGTTTCGAAGACTAAACGTTCTTTAGATGCTGGGGTAACTTCAGTAGCTTTGAAACCTAAGTATGTGACATCGCAGCGAGAGCAGTCATAAAGACGAACTTTTGCTTTGCCTGCTTCTGGTTCACCTTGGTCATCGACTAAATGAATATCGTGACCTAAAGCTTTAAGTTCTTCAGTTTCAACATAATTACAAACTGAGCAAGTACGTTTTCTTGAGCCACCTTCTGTACAATTTGGCTCTTTGATGAATTCCCATTCACCAAAGGAGTGACCATTAGCTGGGATTTCTTCAACATCTTCGTGTTGGCAATCTTGGCAAACACGTTTTCTAGAACCAGCATTTGTACAATCTGGTTCAGCAGTTACTTCCCATTCACCATAGTTGTGATCTTTCATTGGGATTGTTTGTTCGACCACCGCGTCACAAACAGAACATTTAACTTTTTGAGAGCCAGCAGCTGTACATGTAGCTGGTACTACATCGAATGGTTCACCGAATGTGTGCTTGGCATTATCGACTTTACCTTTATCGTTTTCTGCACAATCTTTCCAGTGATTATTGTTGTCATGTTGCCATGGGGCATCAGGAGCGGCATAGTGTGTATGTTTGGAGGAAGAACCACCACCAGAACACGCTGAAATCGCTAAGACTGCAGCCACAGCAAGCATACCAAACAATTTGTTGTGTTTCATAAAAAATTCCTTTCCGTGCTAAAAGCACAATGATTCACAATTACAATTTGTTTTGTTGATTGCTTATCAACTTTGATAAATCTATATTAAAGTATTATTAATTTGTTTGCAAGAGTGATAAAACACACTTTTTAAAAAAATATGAGGTTAATGCGGATTTTTACTAAAATATTCAACTAAATATAAAAAAGCCCAGACAAATTCGCTTAGGAATTCTGGGCTTTTCAATAAATTGAACTATTGAACGGCAAACATATCTTTACCAGCGCCGCACCACGCGCATGTGTAATCTTCTGGTAAATCTTCGAATTTTGTGCCTGGAGCGATACCTCTTTCTGGATCGCCTAATTCTTCATCATAGACGAAGCCACAAGCTTGACAGACGTATTTCATCTTTCTTCTCCTTTACTTTATTTCCTCAAAATCTGCGACACCATGTTTACATAACGGGCAGATAAAGTCTTCTGGTAAATCACCTTCATGGACATAGCCACAGACTTTACAAACATAGCCTTTCTTCTTTTCAGTGTTTGGTTTTGGCTTAACGTTTGCTTGATAGTAGTTATATGTCATGGTTTCGATGTTGTTAATTGTCTTACTTTCGGTGACAGAACAAATGAACATGCCATGCGTTCCTAAATCAACATATTTATCAACTTTGAGTGAGATAAAGGCATTAATGTAATTAGAGAGAACCACTAAATCGTTTTCACTTCTAAGCACTTCTTCTCCCGCGAACTTATCAGTATCTTTACCAGAGGCAAAGCCATACTTTTGGAAAACACTAAATGGGGCTTCATTATTTAAGCAGTTAACATTAAGTACACCACTTTTCTTTACTAAGTCGTGCGAATAATTAAGTTTATTGATATTAACCGCGACGCGTAAAGGCGTATCAGTTAGCTGTGTGACTGTGTTAACGATACAGCCATTATCTTTCTTACCATCACTAGAGGTCACAACATATAGACCGTAGCCAATTTTAAATAAAGCTTTCGGATCTAGTTCTGGTTTGTTCTCTTCTTTTAGCTCTTTCATGGCTTTATAATCACTACTAAGAGCGTCCGCTAAAAGGTTAATCTGATTCTTATTTTCTTCACTCATTGCGGAAAGAATTCTAACAGTTGGTTCAATAATTGTTAGATTCTTACAGTTAGCAAGTTTCTCTTTCATCACTATAGCCGCTAGTGGCGCCCAAGAACCATTTTCAATAAAGGCAATCTTCTTATTTTGGAAATTACGTTCCACTAAGTGGGCGATAAATGTATCCATAAATGGGAAGATACCAGCGTTATATGTAGTTGTGGCTAATACAATCTTTGAATATCTAAAAGCATCTTCTACGGCTTCCGCCATATCTTCACGAGCTAAATCCGCAATCGCGATTTTAGGTGTGCCATTTGCTTCTAGCTTTTCTTTAAGTAGTTCCACTGCTTCTCTAGTGTGGCCATAGACTGATGTGTAGAAAATAGCAACACCATCGGTCTCCGCTTGATAGGATGACCAAATATCATATTGCTTGAGATAATGTCCTAAATCCTTATTTAATATAGGACCGTGTAATGGACAGATAGTTTTAATGTCTAAAGTAGCGGCTTTCTTCAAGATAGCTTGGACTTGCGCACCATATTTACCAACGATACCAAAATAGTATCGACGAGCTTCGCAGTCCCATTCTTCATCAACATCTAGTGCCCCGAATTTACCAAAGGCATCCGCGCTAAACAATACTTTCGCAGTGCTATCATAGGTAAACATTACTTCAGGCCAGTGCACCATCGGGGCAAAAACAAAGTTTAATATATGAGCGCCTAAGTTTAAGGTATCGCCATCATTAACAATGAGTTTATGAGCAATCTCTTCATGGAAGAATTGTTCCATCATCTTAAATGTTTTAGCGTTACCCACTACATAGGTATCTGGATATTTCTTTAAGAAATTAATGATATTAGCGGAATGGTCTGGTTCCATATGTTGGATGATTAAATATGTTGGTTTTTCACCATCTAACACATTTTCAATATTCTTTAACCATTCTTCAGTGAAATGCTGATCCACTGTATCCATAATGGCGATGAGCTCATCCTTAATAATATAGGAATTATAAGCTATCCCATTAGGGACAATATATTGACCTTCAAATAAATCGATTTGATGGTCATTTACACCGACATAATAAATGTCTTTTTCAATTACTTTCTTCATAATTATTTACTTAACCATTCTTGTAGTTTATTATCGATTGCTTCGACTTCACTGCCCTTACAGGCAAAGCCTGGTTTAATAACTGCGCCTCTTGCAGCGCCTTTTAACTCCATTTCCGCCAGGCCTAAAGAACCTTCTTCATTTGTGCAGAATGGATAGATTGTTTTACCGATGAACTTATAGTCTCTAACAAAAGTGGCCACGACTCGTGGATAAGTTCTCCACCAGCATGGGAAGCCTAAATAGATGACATCATATTCATCAAGGTTTGGTAAAGGATGTAGATATGGCACTCTTTCACCAGTTTCATCTTCTCTTCTAGAACGTTTGACACATTCATCATAAGAAAATGGATAAGGCTCTTCTGGCTCAATTTTAAACATTGGAGCATTCTTACAAGCGGAAATCTTTTCCGCGAGAATCTCAGTAAAGCCTTTCTTAATTACTTGAGTTTGTCCATTGACAGAGTTTTCGCCGATACGTGAAAAATAAACGACTAATGCTTTCATATCATTAATTATCTTTAAATAGATATCCCTTCACTCACATTATGACAAATAAAACATATCAAAGAAAGATAAAAGAAACTAAAATATACATATGCTAGAAAAAAGAGAGTATTTAGGGGAATTAGATATTGGGAATGATGTTTCTTCTTTATTAGAAAGTGCTTTTCCTATTGAAGAAAGGCCCCCTACTGAATACTTCTTTAAATCATTAGAAAGAAAAGAGAACAAACTCTTTGCATATTATCTTGATAATATTTTTATCGGTTTTACTTTTCTATGCTTTTATCAAGATGTCTGCTACATCTTCTTTTTAGCGGTCTCCACTAATTACCGTCATCAAGGTTATGGTGGACAAATCATTGAAGATATTAAAGCTTCTTATCCTAAACATGTAATTCTTCTTTGCTTTGAAGAAATTGATCCAAAATATGATAACTATGTTGAAAGACTACAAAGAAAGAACTTCTACTACTCTCATGGCTTTCAAGATAACAAATTAAAAACCAATGAATTTGGTGTCATCTTTGAGACCGCTTTCATTGGTAAGCATTTAATTGATTTTGCTACTTACGTAGAAATATTTGTGATTGGTTTTGGTGAGTTTGCGAGAAACCACATCAAACCTGCAAATTAATTATTGGTTATCAACGATATTGTTGATTCTATCTTGTCTTGCTTGTTTAGCGTTAGCGATTAAACCGATAATGCCACCGGCAACACCAAATTCTGTACCAGAAAGAGCGCTGAAAACAATCGCCATAATTAAGGCGTTCTTTTCTTGTGAGCTAGCTTTACCTGAGAAGACACCAGAAAGAATCGCCATTGCGGTAAGAGCAAGGAAAATACCACCACTGACATTCATACTGATGGCATAGGCTGTAGCACCTTCTCTACTTTCTTCAGCGATAAGATCACTAATTAATGGTGAACCAACAACAAAGAAAATAATAGCGGCTAAAGCAAATAGGCCAGCGAATACATATGAAAGAACAGCGTTAACTCTTAAGAATGTTTTAGATAAATTACGCATATTATTAATCTCCTTTAATAACTTAAATTATATATTATTACTAGTAATAATCAACACTAATTACGGGCTTTAATTTCGTCATAGAAGCAATAACCACTTTTATCGTGTGTCTTAACGTGATACATTGCTCTATCAGCTTTTCTATATAGGGAATCTGTATCATCATCTTTTGTGCCAAAAGCAATACCGATACTAAGCGATTCCGCTGGTAATTTATCAGAAGTGTCTGATGTTTCTTTTTGTATGTTTTCAAATTTCTCCACTAATTCTTCTTTGAATCCTTCTTTATAGTCAAAGACTAAGATAGCGAATTCATCACCACCGATACGGCAGACAAAGTCATTAGGGAAATATTTGGTTAAGATGCCACTTATTTTCTTGAGCGTTTTATCGCCAACGATATGACCGTGATTATCATTGATGGCTTTAAAGTCATCAAGGTCGATAAGAATAAAAGCGGTCTTATCTAAATGTAAATCACGATAAACAGATTCATAACCCATACGGTTAAGCACACCTGTTAATTTATCGTGCTCAGCGATATAGGTGAGTTTTTCAGCGTTATTGATACTGATTTCTCTAGCTTCGTTATATGCCGCGACTAAATAGCGGTATTCTTTTAAACCGTGTGAACCATCAAGGAATTCACGGTTTGAAATCTTACTAACAGCGTAGTTAATTGGTTTTAATAAACCGTTTCTTATAAATAGAATTGCCGCGACAAAGAAGACCACTAAGAAGACAATGAGGATTTGTTGCACCATTAACACTCTATTTAATTGTTCTGATGAATCAAAAACATTCTTTTCTAATAAAGTATCAATATTATTGATAGAGGCATTGATGTTAACACTAATATCGTGTTTTTGTTTTTGATAGTCATTACCGTAGACATATTCAATGGCTTTTTGCTTTTGTTCTTCTATCGACAAAGAAGCATCTTCACTCTTTAATTCTAGAGTCATGACGCGGTTTTGGATTTCTTGACAATATGATTTACTTTGTGCGGTTCCGTAGTTATCAGGATTATAGTCTTTATTAAAAGCAACGATTGTTAAACGCATCGCATAATACTCTGTATTTTCTAAAGCAACGGAACTATCAACAGCGTTGCTTAAATCTTTATATGCTTGGATATCACCTAGTTCGTTATGGAGAGCTACTAAAGCGTTTTCACGTCTTTTTGTATCAATCTTTTCTTTGAAATAGTTAAAGATAAAGTCATCTTCACCAGTGACCACGAATGAACGGGCTTGATCAGTGAGATAATCACTAGCGAGTTGGACGTCCATCGCAGAAGTCTTTAAACTGACGTATTCTTCTGTCGTCTTTTTAACATTCTTGAACTGGAAAGAAAGCATGTATAAAGAGGCCACTAAAAGAGCGACAATGACAATACCAAAACCACCGAGAGTGAAACCGATTGTTTTGACTGATACACTTCTTTTTTCTTTACGTTGTGCTTTATCCATATTCGTTACCACGACAATAACCATATATTATAGTCGCAGTTCGTTTATGTAGCAATTAGTTATTTTTGAGCGCCTTTTTCGGTCACCAATTTACCTTTAAACCAACAGCCATACATGCCTGGTCCACAGCACACACCAACGATTGGGCTGATGATATATTCTTCTGTTTTAAGATGGAGTTCTTCTTCAATACGCTTCTTTAAGTAAGCTTTAGCCTCTCCTGGCATAGTCTCGCCTAAATAGACGACATCGGTAACACCTTCCACCATGTTTTCCTTAACATAGTTAAAGCATTCAATCATTGCCTTCATTGGGCCATGCACTTTCTTAAAGGTATAGTTATTACCATAGATGTCCGCCATAATGAGCGGTTTAATATTTAAGGTATCGGCAAAGAAAGCAGCAGCACCACTTACTCTACCATAGGCTTTTAAATATTTAAGAGTGTCAATAGAACCGACTTGATGGAAATATTGTTTATTGGCTTCAATATAGTCATAGACTTCTTTAATATCTTTTCCTTCTTTTTGCATCTTAGCGGCTTCCACCACCATTAGACCTAAGGCCATTTCAGCGCGGCAAGAGTTGATACTAAGGATTGTTCTTTCTGGATATTTTTCTTCTAAATCTCTTTTGATTAGTTCAAAAACACCACGAGTACCACTTAATGCATCGGTGCAAGCGATATATAAAACATCGATACCTTTTTTAAGATATTTTTCGCACTTCTCAGTGAATTCTTGAGTGGTCACTAAAGAAGTTGTGATTTTAATATTTGGATCTTTGACCCAAGCGTATAACTGTTCTCTTGAGAATTCTTCATAATCTAAATCGCCATGTTTTTCTTCGCCAGCGACATTTAAACCCATACGGAAATATTCAATGCCGTATTCTTTTCTTAAGGCTTTAGACATGCCAGAAGAAGTATCAGTAAAAATTTGATAAGCCATACTAAACTCCTAAATAATCTATTAAAAATCATAGCACACCTATGTAAATATGCCTATAATATTGCGTATGCCTGTCTCTATTAGCGAACATTTCACGTTTAAAAAGATTAGTAAGATTACTATCTTCCCTATCATGTTGATGGTATTTATTTCCCTTTACTCTGTAGTCGATGGTTTGTTCATCGCTAATTTCGCTAATAATGATGCATTTGCTGCGGTTAACCTTATTTTCCCATTCATCATGATTATCGGTTCTATCGGATTCATGCTTGGTACAGGTGGTACCGCTTTAGTATCTAAATATTTAGGAGAAAAGAAACAAGATAAGGCCAATCAAACATTTTCTTTGATTGTCTATACGACAGTTGTCTTTGGTCTTGTCTTTTCTATAGTTGGTTCTTTACTTGTTAAACCAGTTGTTAGTTTAATGGCCCACTTCTCTATTGATAGCACTGAAACAATGGTTGAATACGCTGTCCAATACGGACAAATCATGATGCTTGGTCAAATAGCATTTATGCTACAGAACGTTTTTCAAACCTTCTTCATGGTGGCCGAAAAAGGTAAAGTTGGTTTCTTCTTCACACTTTTAGCGGGCTTAACTAATATCGCATTAGACGCTTTATTCATCGCTGGCTTTAAGATGGGTATCTTAGGTGCGGCTTTAGGTACAATTATTGGCTATCTAGTGGGTGGCTTTGGACCACTACTATATTTTATATATAAGAAGGACTTACCAATTAGATTAGGTAAGACAAAGTTAGATTTTAAAGATATCTTTCAAGCCATCTATAACGGTATGAGTGAATTTGTCTCTAACATTGCGATGAATCTTGTTTCTGTTATTTATAACGCACAGTTATTAAGAGCCTTTGGGGTAAATGGTGTCTCCGCATATGGGGTCATTATGTATATCTCGTTTGTCTTTGCGGCAATCTTTATCGGTTATTCCATTGGCATGGCTCCACCTATTGGCTATAACTATGGGGCACAAAACAAAAGTGAATTACATAACATTCTTAAGAAGAGTTGGACATCAATGGGTGTTTTAGGCATCGCGATGTTTATCTTATCTTTGTCATTATCAGTGCCTTTTGCCCATCTATTTGGTCATGGTGAAACTGAATTAATCAATCTTATTATTCAAGCTTCTATTATCTATTCATTTACATATTTAGCCTTAGGCTATTCGATGTTTGTTTCCTCTTTCTTTACCGCGCTTAATAATGGCGCGATATCTGCAATCATCTCATTATGTAGAACTTTAATATTCCAAATCGGTTTTGCTTTCTTATTCCCAATACTCTTTGGTGATGCTTCCATATGGTGGGCATTAACCGCGGGTGAATTATTAAATGTTGGTTTAGGAACAATCTTCTTAGCGCTCAATAGAAAAAGATATGGCTATTAAAAAAGTGGCATCCCGAAGGACACCACCATTTTAATAAGTAATCAAAGTATATAAGCAATTAAGCAACTGGTGTAAATCTAAGTGAATCAATGTTGATTGGGTTAACTTCAGTTAAAGCTTTAATTGTGAGTGTATTAGCACCGGCTTTAAGTGTGACGTTAGCGATGACGTAGTCAGCCCAAGAGTTACCATCAACAGCAGCTTCTGTAGCAAGGGCAGCATCGTTGATCTTCATTTCAAAGGCTGTAGCGAACTTATTATCGAATTCACCTTGGTTACGAGATCTTCTAGCAAGGAACGTCATTGTGTAGGAACCCGCGTTAGCGGCTTCAACATTAATTGTTAAAGTAGCACCAGATGGGAATGCATCTGTAGAATTATGGCCACCAGAAGCATTTCTGAATGTAATTTGATCAGCGCCAGCTTCGTCTTTACTGGAAACACCAGTTTCGGCTTCGACGTTAATTTCACCAGCAGCGGCTTTTCTTGTAACTGTAATATTTGCTTTAGCAGAAATCATGCCAGCTTTGTAAACTTCGATGACCGTACTGCCTTCGGCAACACCAGTGACGACACCATTTTCATCAACAACAGCGATGCTTTCGCTTCTGGAGTGATAAGAAAGACCTGTTGTCGCTGATGTGATTTGCACTGTGTCAGTTGTTTCAATTGCGAAGTCATCTTCAGCATTGGTGAGGACGATTGTTTCTTTTTCTGGAGCATCAACTTTAGCAATTGTTGCAGCAGTTTCAGAATAAATCATTAAGTCATCTAAATATGGGGCATTACCCTTCATATCGAATTCTAATGAGTTTTCACCATTAACGAGATCGAATTCACCAAGAGAGATAGCTTGGAAGGTATAACCACCTTGGCCATCACTATCAGTGACATAGTTTTTGCCACTTAAATCAATAGCGACATTATTTAATTTTGCATCCATAATTTCGCTTAATGGTTCATATGAACTATTATGGCCCATTGTGAGCACTAATTCGGCTTTAATAGCCGCACTACTTGTGAACTTTAAGACTTCAACGTCACCTTCACCAAAGTAACCAATACATGTGCCATCGGAAGCAGCAGACTTATCATAAACTGGGGTTAATTCTGGACCACGACTGTTATACCAGAAGCCATCAGCGGCATTATGGTCAGCATCTTCCATATGTAAGGTAGCAATTGGAGGCTTTCTATTAACGGTGACTGTTAATTCACCAGTTTTGAAACCTTCCTTTTCAACTGTGATTTTGGTTGTTCCAGGGGCAACAGCGGTAACTTTACCTGTTTGATCAACTGTAGCGACTTTGTCGTTTTTTGTTCCCCAAGTAATACCTTCTGTCTCACTAGCCTTGAGCTGTCCAGTTTCACCAACGATAAGTGTTAGTGATGATTTGTCATCAGTGGTCTTAACTGTCACCTTTGGAATTGATGATGTCACTGATGTGGATTGACTTCCTTTATCATTCGTACCGCAGGCTCCTAAAGACAACATTAAACCCACGATAGCGAAAGGAAGAAAACCTTTCATTCTTTTCATATAAAAACTCCTTTTCTCTCTCAGGTTATTAAAAGTGCACCTTGAAATATGATGAACCTTAAACAAACCTTAAATTACCACCATTATATAGTGATTTTTCAAAAGCATAAATAAAAAATGTAAAATTTTTGTGAACTATTCTATGGTTTTTGTAAACTTTTTTCCTTATTATTTATGACAATCTTGCTGGTGAATAAAAAACCAGCTTTTAAGCTGGAATCCTAATCACTGACAATATAAATAGATAGATGGTTAGTGAAAAATTTTATTCGTTTAAGCATAAAATCTATTCTTATTCGAAGTTGATTTCTTCTTCTTTCTCTCTAACTACCTTAATGTTATAGGTATCAATATAGCCAGTCTCACCATTAACATAGCATTGGATATATTGTCCTACTTCTATGTTCCTAACGTTTGCGAAAAAAGTACACACGGTAAGTTCATATCGTTTACCAGATTCACCATAAAACGAAACCACTAGTTCTACTGTAGTAGGACTACCATTAACTTTAGTAATGCTGATGACTTTGGCTTCTTTAATTCTTCCCTGCTTCATCACTTTATATGATTTAGCGCCTATCACGAGGCTTCTAATCCCAAGGAAAATAAATAGAACATCTATAAAAGAGACAAAAGTTATAATTATTCCTTTGTCTGTAGCTGTTACATCTTTGATAGAAAATAATAAGTCGATAACAATCGCTGTAAATAATAATGCAGAGCCAATTAATACTGAACCGATAATAATACGGGCAGTTCTTTTATTTTCAGGTTTCATATTTACAAGTATACAAGACAAAATCTAAATATATCTAACAATTTGAAAAATAACAAAGTAGTCATATTTTTGAACAGTTATTTGTCTTTTTTTCTATTAAAAAACCGATAAATATTGTCTTAGAATGCATTTTTGTAATAAATTATTATTGAAAGGAAACATAACACAATGTCAACAGTTGAACAAATTAAAGCTGCTTACGAAGCTTTCGTCGAAGAAAACCAAAAATTCGTCGAAAAGGGTAACAAAGCTGCTGGTGGTCGTGCTCGTAAGGCCTTAATGGAACTTGCTAAATTAGCCAAAGTTCGCCGCGCTGAAATCCTTGAAGAAAAGAAATAGTTTTCTCAAAAAGATAAAACGGATGACTAAGTTGCCATCCGTTTTTATTTTGTGTTTATAAGTTATTGTTTTTCACGTTCGAAGGTCACAACAACACCATATCCCATTGCCATATTAGGACTAACAGTGACTGCTCTCCAGCCATCTTTAGGACACCGAATGGGAATCCTCGGTTGTTCAACTGCCGAGATGAAAATGGGCCTTGGTTGTTAGAATTGTAATTGTCACTATATGTTTTAATAATATAAATATTATGTGGAATAATCTGCATATTTTTGTTGAGAATATATCAATAAATTGATATACTATAGATAGGAAAGTAATTAGGGGTATGAAAACAAACTTAGTTTTTATATCCCTTTTACTTATCTCAATATTTTTATGAAATGAATTGCTTATAAGTATCGTATCTATCCTAACACTGAGCAAAGATGATGAAAGGAATATCTGGAAGATTATTATTAAAGGAATTTCCTGAAA
>CAMJWS010000001.1 GCA_946409515.1 uncultured Caryophanales bacterium | reverse complement strand
ACTACTTAATTAAATCATTAGGCATGATGAACACCATTTGGGTCATGATTATCCCGGGTGCAATTGATACATTCAATATGTTACTCATGCGTAACTATTTCGCTTCCTTACCAGCGGAAATGGAAGAAAGCGCGAAAATCGATGGTGCGAATGACTTAATCATCTTCGTTAAGATTTTCTTACCATTATCTTTACCAATGCTTGCGACAATTGGCTTATTCTTCGCAGTTGGTAACTGGAACTCATGGTATAACGCGATGTTATTCATTCCAGATAGAACGGAAATTTGGCCATTACAAATGGTCTTAAGAAATATGATTGCTACTGTCTCCTCTAATATCGAAAACCCAGAAGCAGTAGATGGATTCTCACAAGGTTTAACAATGGCGAGTATCTTCTTCACCATTGTGCCAATGATGTGCTTCTATCCATTCTTACAAAGATTCTTCGTTAAAGGTATTGTCGTAGGCGCAATCAAGGGATAACTATAGGAGGTTATTTATAATTATGAAAAACAGAAAAATCATCTATGGAGCAGTATTAACCGCTTTAATGAGCTTCAGTGCTCTTACAGGCTGTGCGAACAATAGTGCCGCTGACAAATACGATAAAGACGGTCGTCTTATCTTAAACCTTAAAAACGTTTATTTTGATCAATGGCAAGGTGATGATATGTACACCAGCATGATCAATGAAAGGTTCGATGTTAGTATCAAGGCTAGTAACTATGCTTATGAAGACTGGGACACAATGGTTAATACCGCGATTAACGGTAATAACCTAACCGATACCATTCAATTTAACTTAAAAGCCTATAACTTTGGTTCTACTTATGAATCATGGGTGGACTTCGGTATGTTAAAGCCATTACCAGACAATATGTCTAGATGGCCAGAACTCAAAAAGATGTTAGACGGTATATCAAATATCGATGCTTTAAAGATTGATGGTAAGTTATACGGCATTCCAATCGCTAATGACATTAATAATCCACAAAAGGACTTCTCAAACTTCACATATGTCTATAGAAGAGACTGGGCGAAGAAGATTGATGAAATGTATCCAGATAGAGAACCTGTCTATAGAGATGGTGATGTCTATACATGGGAAGAATTTAATAGATTATGTGATGCCTTTAACACCAACATCAAAGAATTATCTGGTATGCAACAAGCCAGTGTCTTAGTGGATGAAGAATGGGCCTTCCCAAGTGTCACAAACTTCTATAAAGATGCGCCTCACTGTTATGCAAAGGATGCTGAAGGTAAAGCTATCGCTAACTTCGCTGGTGAAAAATACTTACAAGGTTTAGAAGCTGCGAAAAGTTTAGTGAGTGATAAGAAAGTCTATTCACAAGACCAATATAACTTTGCGCCTAATAAAGCCAACCAATTATATTTAGGCGGACAAGCCGCAATTCTTTACGATAACTACTCCTTAGCCAACTACATTAAGTTAAGAAAGTTATTCAAGGCTTCTCAAAAGTATGTTGATTTAGATGATGGTACAGCGTTCTTAAAGATTAAAGGACCAGATGGTAAGTTCGCTTTAGAAGGTACAGAAAACTGGTTCTCTATGACGATGTTTAACGCTGATATCTCTGATAAGAAACAAGAAAAAATCTTAGATATCTTAAATTACTTATTAACTGAAGAAGGTACTAGACTAGCCATCTATGGTAAAGAAGGCTATGACTATTCCATCGTTGATGGCAAAGTCGTATTAAGCGAAATGGGTTGGGAAAAAGACTCAATGACTGGTCAATACGCCACTAAGACTAACGGCGCTAAATATTTAAGATATATGGCCACCTTAGGTAATGATACAAAGAGCTTTGACCCATTTACTGAACAAGATGCTTATCAATTGCTTACTAAATGGCAAGAAGAAATGAAGAAAGCCAAAAACGAAGGCAACTTACGTGTTGTTAAAGAACCAGCGGATATTTCTTGGATGTCTACTCCTACAAAGAATGATAAGACAGAAGGTTTATTAAACGACGCTAATACAGCAGTCTTAAAGTATTGCTTCAATAAAATGGATTTAGATACTTATAAGAAAGAATTTGAAAACAATAACTGGAAGAAAGTTCTTCAAGAAATTAACGCAAAGTTAGGAAAATAATTTATGAAAACAAGGACTAAAAACTTAATATCCCTTGTCTTATTATCTTCTTGTTTAACGGCGATGGTAGGCTGTAACACACAAGGAAAAGGAAAAGTTGATAAGGACAACCTTGTCTTTGATAAGAAAGGTATTGTTCTTGATAACTTTGAAGGCCTAGGTGTGGAGTGGGGTACTTATGAAGACCCTGATAAACTCTCCTCTGGCTCTTGGGAAAGATCCTTAAAGATTATGGATAGACTTAATCCCCAAGTCACCAGATGCATGCTTAACTATGACTGGTTTATCACCAACTTCGATGATAAGTTCGATAGCGATAAGAGTAATGATACATGGGAATATAACTTCAGCAACAAGCTGATGAATAACACCATTGATGTTTTAAGATATTGTGATGACCATAATATCGATGTGGCCTTTGGCTGTTGGAACGTTCCTGGTAGCTTAGGTAAAGATGAATACAATATGTTTACTGAAGTCACAAGTGACGCAAGATGGGCCACAATGACCGCGGATATCTTAGAATACTTAATTAAATTCCAAGGTATCAAATGTATTAAATATTTCGTTAACTCCAATGAACCAAACTATTCAGGTGTTGAAGGTAAATCTAAAAACTATAACAACACATTTGAAGTTTGGGCTAAGGGTGTTAAGAATGTAAGAAAAGCCTTAGATGATAGAGGCTTTAACGATATCAAAATCATCGGTGGTGACACTACTGGTTTTGAAGGCACAATTGAATACTTTAACGGTATTTCTAAAAGTGATGAACTAAAAGAAGCAGTGGGTGATTATGGTTTCCACGTTTATTGTCCAAACATGATCATTGATACTGGTGATTTAGCGGTCCGTATTAGAGATATCTATGATCAAGTAAAGAAAAACGATAAAGACTTAGGCGTTAAACGTATCCCTCATATTTGGGAAGCGGGTCTATATGACGGCAAAAACGCTGAAACAGATAGTAACGCATATATCGCTAACTATTCATATGGTCTTAGAATGGCGGACTATACATTACAATGCGCTATCGCTGGTGTTAACTCAATTGTCTATTGGGACTTTGATGATGGTATGCACTTTATGTATAACGCGGATGGCACAATGACTTCTAAAGGTTGGGGCATGTTCTCATCCTTATCTACTGATAGTGCAATGAAACAAAGATTAAGACCTTGGTACCATAGTAGTGTTCTTCTCACTAACTTAATGAGAAAAGGTAGCAAGATTATTGATAACCCTGCTAATGATCCAGAAATCGATAATACATTTAGAAGTATGGCGGTCGTAGGTGAAGATAATACATATGCTGGTGTTGTCGCTATTAATAGAGGCATGTTACCAGTTACTAAGACATTTAGAGTGGCGGAAGAATTCTTAGCCAATGCTGCTACTCCAAATAAGATTTATGTATATATCTACAACGAAGCGGATTTAAAGATTGGTGAAGATGGCTTTGTGAAAGAGAACCAAGTTTTAGATTTATCTTTAAAAGATGAAATCGAAATCAGTGTTCCACAAAACTCCATGGTCATTCTTTCCTCTAAGGAGCTATAAACTATGAAGAAAAGATTTTTAAGTTTATTGCTCTTACCTTTAATGCTTATTGGCTGTGCTTCTAACAATCCAAATAGTGATAAAGGTAGTTATAACCATAATTCAGTAAGTAAAGCTGTTCATACTGGTGAAATCGGTGACTTTAAATTAACTGGTCCAGAAAATGGTTTTATTACTGATACTGGTTTTACATTTACTTGGGAAGAAGCTAATAACGCTGATAATTATCAAATTGAAATCGCTTCGACATTATCTTTTGTTAATGATGATGAAGATGAAGTCTATGTTAAAGAAAATAACTTAGCGAGCAATCAATATGCCCTTAACTTTAATCTTCCTAAGAAAGATATCATTTATTACTGGAGAGTGACCGCGGTCAACGTTGACCACACTAAAAAATCAGAAGTTGGTAACTTCTATGTGGCTTCTCCTAAAGTTGATGAAATCCCAATCAAGATTGAAGATGAACAAGACTGGGTTTTACATAAAGAAGGCAGTTACGCTGATATCAAGATTGATAGAAGTGACTTCTTTGGTACCGGTCATGATTCTTTAGCGATTATCTTTGATAAGGAACACACCTTGCAAGGTAAACCAAGTAGTGATGGTTGGATTGTTATCACTAAGAGTGAAGACCGTGAATTATATGGTACTGACTCTTTCTATTTCAATTTCTATTATTCTGGCCATGATGCCTCTGTTTTAGTCCGTGTCTTAGACTATGATGGCGAATACTGGCATAAACAAGTCCAAATCTCTAATAACGCGAAACAAACAGTCTTAATGCGTTATGAAGACTTTGAACTAAGAACTGCGGGCACAAATATCTTTAATAGAAAATTTGACTGGCAGCACATTAGATACTTTGAAATCGTCTTTGAAAGAACATTTGGTGATGGAATTTGTTTATTCTCTAACATCAAAGCGGTCAAATTTAATGACTATAAAAATATGTTCATGGATAAGATGGACTTTAGAAGTACTGATCCAAAAGATTGGACATATGAGAACTATGACTTTAGAAACGATATGGTTATTTCTGAAGATGGTAGCGAATTAACACTTAACTTCACCGCTAAAAACGCAGAAACAAATCCAAATGGTTTCTCTGGTTATGGTTTCCAAAACGTTAACGTTTATAAATACTTCATCGAAGGCGATGCAGTCAGAATGAAAGTTAAATATACTGGAGCCTCATCTAATTCGAACTTCTACTTTAGAATCCTAGAAGAAGATAACGATAGGTGGCAGTTTAAACTATCATTTAACTATTTAACGAGAGATGACTATAAAGAATTAGTTATTCCTCTTAAAGCTTTCCAAAGAACCGATTATATGACGGGTGATGGGGCTAAACAGTTCTATTACATCCAGAAATTTAATATCGGTTTAGCGGATAACTACTCTACAGGTAGCTTATCTATTAAAGACTTAGAAGTTATCAAGATTGATGACATCATTGAAAACCGTAAACGCGTTGTTTCTAATGATGGCTGTATCGATAATTTCAATGATTACGGTATGTATACTGAAATGTATTACTACTGGGATCAAAGCGTCGTTAACAAAGATGAAGCGATGAAATTAGATACCATCCATAAAGCGGGTGGCTCCACGAATACATATTGCGCGGAATTCGACTATAAAGCGGATATGGAAATGGCAACATATCAAATCTATTTAGATACAAAGAATGTTGATCCTAACTTAAATGCTTTCTCTATCTGGCTTAAAGATGCTTCCGTTAAGTTTGATGATCCAGCGGTCGCTTATCTTGATGAAAAAGATATCGCCGCTGAAATGACCATTCAATTAACCATGGATACAGGTGAATGGTATAGATATGTCATCGATAAAGTCGAAAAAGAATGGCATAAGTACACAATTAAGTTCGATGACTTTACCTTAAATAATGGTGATACCTTATTTGATGAACCAAATCCACTTAATGTGAACCATATTATCCATATGGCCTTCGGTTTCAAATATCTCTATTACGACCAACAAGGTAATCATCATCCAACATATGCGATCGCTAACCCTGTCTATTTAGATGAAATCTACTTTAAGGAAGCGAGCGAGACATCAATCGTTGAAATCAGTGGCACGATTAAAGAAGATACTGATGATCCAAATAAGATTACCATTGAAACAATGGAAGGCTACGATAGGAATGCTGATATCTTTGAATATTGGAGCTATGCGACTGAAAGAGATTATAACGAAATGGCATTAGCCACAGATGTCTCTTCTATTGGTGGGTCTAAATCATTAAGAATGCACTATAAGGGCTATGAATCTATCTCTTACTCTAGAGCGACACAATTTGCTAATACAATTACCGCAAAAGGTTTCTCTATTGATGTTAAGGGTGATGGCAAGGCCACAGTTTATCTAAACCTCAACTGGAGAAGTGGCACAACCTTAATGAAGATGAGATTCACCTTAAGTAATCTTCCAACCGTTTGGACTCATTATGAAATCGGTTTCGAATTATTTAAGGATGTTAACGGTAGTAGTAAGACTATTTCCGCTAACTACGCAAAGAATATCGAATCCGTATCCTTCGGTATTGTTAATAACGATTACAGTAGTAGTGATATCTATGTTGATAACTTAAGACTCCTTAAGAATATCGGCTATACCACTAATACAAGAACAACCATTGAATAGAGGTGACCATCATGAAATTTACTAAGTATAAAAATAATCCAATTTTAAAACCAAACGCTAAAAACCAATGGGAAGAATTATGCGTTCTTAACCCAGCGGCTATCTATAACGAAGATGATAAAACCTTCTATATGGTTTATAGAGCCGCAGGCAATGATAAGACTCATCTTATTCACCTTGGTTTAGCAACAAGTAAGGATGGTATTAACTTCACTAGATGTAGTGATAAACCTTTATTAAGTGGAGATCCAAATGGTTTAGATGCGGGTGGCTGTGAAGACCCACGTCTAGTAAAGATGGGAGACTATTTCTATTTAACATATGCCTCCCGTCCATTCCCTCCAGGTCAATATTGGAGAGAAGATAAAGAATACTTTGGTTTCCAACCTGAATATGGTCCAAAAGTCTTAGTGTATAACAACACTCTTACTCATTTAGCCATTTCTAAAGATTTAAGAAATTGGAAGAAATTAGGACCTATTACTGATAGCCACTTTGATGATAGAGATGTCTTCATCTTCCCAGAAACTATTAATGGCAAATTCTATATGCTTTCTAGAGCAATGGAAAGATGCGGGGAAGGCTATCCTAATAAGAATCCCGCTATCTGGTTAAGTGAAAGCGATGACTTATTACACTGGGACAATTACACCTTATTAATGCAAGGTGAAACAGATTGGGAAGATAAAAAGATTGGTGCGGGTACCCCTCCAATTAAAACTAAAGATGGTTGGTTAGTCCTCTATCATGGTGTTTCTAAAAAAGATGATGCCTATAGGGTGGGCGCAATTCTCTTAGATTTAAATAATCCATATAAGATTATCGCTAGAACTAAAGATTTCTTAATGGAACCAGAAGAAGAATATGAAACTAATGGCTATTATAATGGCTGCGTATTCCCAACCGCAGTTGTGCCACATGATGGAACTTTGTACATCTATTATGGTGCGGGTGATAAAGTCATCTGTTTAGCCACAGTTAACGAAGAAGAACTTCTTAAATATTTAAAGGAGGAATGTCATGTCTAAAAAATTATTATTACCAGTAATTGGTTTAGCGTTATGTTCCGTAGTGGCAATCGGTGCAGCGCACGCTGTATACGCTACTGAGCCACAAGCGAAAACTTACCAAGTTGACTTCTTTAATAATTATCTTAGAGAAGAATTCACCCTTTCTAATGGCACTAAGGGTAAAGGCAATAACTTACTCTATAAGAGTGTCGAAGCTCTAGAGGGCGCTTTACTAGAAAAACCAGTTGATCCTACTAGAGCAAGATATGATTTCCAAGGTTGGTATTTAGAAGAAAAATGCGAAACTGTTTGGAACTTTGAAAGTGATATAGTTTCAGGAAATATGAGGCTATTCGCTAAATGGGGCGTTTCTCAAGAAGATCAAGGCAATGAACCTGCTTATAATCCTCCAAGTACAGTCTTACCTGAAAGCGCTAGTGCTAACTATGAATTAGATAGCATCATGTACTTCAAAATTACAAATAACGTGGTTAACTTACCAACTGCAGCGTTATCTAAATTAGAGGCTAATAAGACTAACGTATTACCTTTAATGGAATATCGCGCTAAAGCAAGTAAACCAATCACCGCCACATATGAAAACTATAAAATCACCATTAACTGTGGTGATGAAACTAGAGTTATTACAGTCAAAGACGATTCTTTGAATCTAGCGATGAATAACACTAACTATGAAACCAAAGCTAAGAAATACGAGGCTAAGGCTTTAGAAGAAGATAGTTATCACGTGATGCTCGCTGGTTCATCCTCTATTGAGTTCTGGGAATCGTCTAAAGAAGACTTAGAACCAATCGTCAGTTATAACCATGGTATCGGTGGTACCACAATTGAAGAATGGGACACAAAACTTAACCAAAGATTAGTGTTCCCATATAAACCAAAAATGGTGGTCTATTATGTCGGTATTAATAACGTTATTAATTCTAAGCAAGACGCTGCTACTATTTGGAATAACTTAAAGAATTTCTTTGATCACACACATGAAGCTTTACCAGATACAAAAGTGCAATATATCATGATGAACCTTATTCCAGGTTATAAAGGTTATTTCGACACCATTAATGCGGTAAACGCTAATGTGACAAATTATCAAAAAGAGAATACTTGGTTAACTCTTATTAATCCAGGTACCGCTTTACTAAAAGAAAACGGTGAACCAAACGCTGCCTACTTTAGAACAGATGGCTTACATCTTTCTCACTATGGTTATGTCGTTTGGGGCGACATCATTAAACAATCAATCGTTAACGGATTAGAAAATAATTAGTCTTTATGAATTATCAATTAGACATCAGCAAAGAATATCAAAACGCGAGAAAAAAAGTGACCCTCCTCTCTTTAGCTTTTTCACTAATTTTCTCTCTCATTCTAATTGCTGATGTCCTATTGGTAATATTCGCTAACGAGGATTATAAACTTAATCTCATTATCGCGATTATCATCTCCATCTTATTTGCGTGGGGAGCGATATTCTTCTTCCCTAACTTCTATAATGACATTTTCAAAAAATACACATTCTATAAGAGCTATGAAAGCGGACTTAAAGAAACTGCGGAAGTGGAATTTGATAAAGAGATTAATGAACCTATAAATAGAGATAAAAACGGCCTATATCTCTATCCAGTACATGTTACTTATTTAGATGGTCTATCTAGAGCTAGCAAAGTGATCTACACACTAGAAAAAGACCTTAACTTCAAGAAAGGTGATAAGTTAACTATTACCACCTATCAAAGAGTTATCATCAAAGCGGAGTCTCACTTATGAATCAGATTAGCAAAGACCGCTTAGTTAATCACTTCAGATATGTCTGGCCAGCATATATCATCAGCGCTTTACTCATCGCTGGTGGACTCTCATTTATATTTCAGGTAGTCCACAAATTACCAGAGTATAAAACATTAACTATCTTTGTCTCAGGTAAAGTGACTGACGGTAAAGCCTTAAAAGAAGATTTGCTAAATACTTATCAAGATAAAGAACTTAAAAGTGTTAGCACGATATCCGCTGACCCAAATGAAGGACACTATAACACTAAATTAACGATACCGGGTTATAGTTCCGCGGATGTACTTATCATCCCAGCTTCTAAATTAGAAAACTTAGATGCTTCATACTTCGCTATCGATTTAAAAGAAGAATTAATTACTAGTTTCTACAGTGGTTACTCATTCTATAAACAAGATGAAGTTAATTACGGTATCAAAATCAATAAAGAAATAGTTAAGCCCTATATGAGCTTACCTAATGAAGATTGTTACATGTTCCTTAACGGTAATAGTTATAACATTGGTGAATACGCTAATAAGCCCGTTAAAGAACATGATCTAGCCTTACACCTAGTGAAACAATGGGGAATGTAAATGAAAAAAGAAGAAAGACACATTACAGATGAAGATGTAAAGCAAAGCCTCCCTAGAAATAGGAAGGAAGTCTTTTTCGATTTACTGAAGAATCGTAAGATGAATCTTTTTGCTTTCTCTTGTTATACCTTTATCTTCTTTATTCCGTTAGCGGTAGATCTCTTCTATTTTAATTTCTTAGAAAGTGCGGCAATCGCTACTGAGAAATATGATCAATTATTCTCCTTAGTATTCTATTCAATGCTAATCATGCTTCCATGTATGCTGATTGGCTTTATCGGTTTAGCGGGTGCTTTCTATACCGCGAAGAAGATGGTCTGGCAAGAAGGTATCTCTTTAGCAAGTGACTTCTTCCAAGGCATAAAAGAAAACTGGAAACATGCTTTAATCAATGGTGTGATTTTTGGCTTAGCCTTATTTGGTTTAGTAGTGGGTGGAACCTACTTAATGATATACGCTCCTGTTCACGCAGTGGTGAAAGGTATTGGTCTAGGAGCGTTAATTCTATTCTTCTTATTGTTTGGTATGGTCGTTGTGCTTAATTTCACACAGTGTGTCTATTATGAAAATGGCTATGGAGTCACATTAAGAAATTCATTCTCCTTCTTAGGATTACTTAACTGGAGAATATTGCTTATTTACTTATTAAGTACAGGAACAGTCGTGGTCTTAGGTTTATTTAACTTAATTACCTTAACTGTCGGTTTATTATTATTCGCTATCTTCAATAGTGTGGTTATTATCTTATACACACTGATATCCCATTATGGGTTTGATAAATATATTAACAAAGAACATTACCCTCACATGGTCGGTAAGGGTTTATATAAAGAAAGTCAAGATGACAAGGAGGCCTAATTTATGGCAGATGTAACACTTAGACACGTTTATAAGGTTTATGATGGAGGAGTACGCGCGGTCAATGACTTTGACTTAGAAATCAAAGACAAAGAGTTCGTCGTTTTCGTTGGTCCTTCTGGATGTGGTAAATCCACAACTTTAAGAATGATCGCCGGTTTAGAAGAAATCACCGCTGGTCAATTATATATTGATGGACAACTCATGAACGAAGTTGAACCAAAGAATAGAGATATCGCCATGGTTTTCCAAAGCTACGCTCTATATCCACATATGACTGTTTATGACAATATGGCCTTTGGTTTAAAGCTCAGACATACGCCAAGAGAAGAAATCGATAGAAGAGTGCGTGCCGCTGCGGAAATCTTAGAAATCTCTGAATTATTAACAAGAAAACCAAAAGCGCTTTCTGGTGGTCAACGTCAACGTGTGGCTTTAGGTAGAACTATTGTTAGAGATCCTAAGGTCTTCTTACTTGATGAACCATTATCTAACTTAGATGCGAAATTACGTGTCTCTATGAGAAGTGAAATTACAAAACTCCATGAAAAATTAGAAACCACTTTCATCTATGTCACTCACGACCAAACAGAAGCGATGACAATGGGCAATCGTATCGTTGTTATGAAGGATGGCTTTATTCAACAAGCTGATACTCCTATCACCTTATTTGAAGACCCATGTAACTTATTCGTCGCTACCTTCTTAGGTTCTCCACAAATGAATATCATTGATGCAGAACTATTTATGGATGATAAAGTCCTTAAAGCCAAATTAAATGGCTTACATGATATGGTTGTTACTTTCCCAGATATCAAAGCTAAACAATTAGCAAACAAGAAATATATCGGTCAAAAAGTCTTATTAGGTATTAGACCAGAACACGTCAGACCAAACGAAGGTGACTTAAAAGCCTTCATTGAAGTTGTGGAACACTTAGGCGATGAATCCATCCTTTACTGCAAGATGGAAAATAGAAAAGATCCATTCATCATTAAGATTCCATTCAATAGCAAGATTCACGCGAATGAAGAAATCAATATGGCGTTCAATATGGATCATGCCTATATGTTTGACGCTGAAACACATAAAGCGATTATGGGCATCCCACATGAAGATGAAATCCCAGTGAGAATTAATAACAACTTAATGCAAGTTGGCGAACAAGAAGTCGTTTTAGAAAAACACTTTGTTAATCACTTATTAGACGCTGCATGCGATAAAGACATCAAATTAGCAATTAAACCTGACTATGTCTCTTTAACAAAACCAAGTAGATTAAATGAATTTGAAATCAATATCGCTCGTAACGTCATTAAACTCGGTGAACAAGAATTAGAAGTTGATAGAAATCATCTTCCAAGCCTTTATGACAAAGTCTTTGAAGAAAAGATGGTCATGGCTATTAAAGGCAATGAAATTTCTTTAGAGAAAGTTGATGGTGCTTATCTATTAAAAGCAACAGTCAAAGAAGTCACCGCGAAAGATGACTTAATGAACGTTAACTTTGTCCTTAAAGGTTTAGAACAACCATTATTCGCTAGAGGTATCGCTAGAAAAGATATCAAAGAAGGCGAAGAAGTTGATATCTATGTTCCAATGGAAGCGATTGATGTTCATCCAGAAGAAAAATTAGCCCTCGCTTTAAAAGGCAAATTTGAATTCGTTGAACAAAAGACTGACTATCAAGCGGTCTATTTCTCCTTAAAAGGTGTCGAAGGATACTTCGCTATTAAGGTCGCTAATGGGGAAAAGGTTGAACTTGGTAAAGAAGTGGAATTATATCTTCCATATAACCGCATCAAATTATATGACCAAGACCATAATAAGATTAATTCCCGTGAAATCGTTTATCCTAATGAAGGTATTGCCACAGTTAAAACCGTTAACGGCATGATGAAAATCAATGTTGGTGGTGCTGCTCTTACATATCCAAACAATAAGAACTACGCTGATGGACAATATGAAATCACATTTAAGCAAGATAAATTAGTGCCTATCTTCTCTAAAAAGATGCTTAAATATAATGACAAACTATCTAATCCAGAGATGAAAGCTCCTAATAAGATTAAAGTCAGTGCTTATGATGAAGATGTCTTAGGTGATAAGTTATTAATCTATGTCCAAATCCCAGGATGTGGACTATATGCTTCCTTAGTGGTCCCAAATAACTTCTCAGTTTATAAGATGCCTAAATTTGAAATGTATGTTCCTAGTGACGCTTTTGAATTAAAAGCCATTAAATAATTGATGATATTATTAAATGTGAGGAATTTTTATGAGAGATTACAGCAAGATATATGAAACATGGCTTAATTCAACTTTATTAAACGAAGAAGAAAAAGCCGAACTATTAGCGATTAAAGGTAATGATGAACTTATTAAAGATAGGTTCTATCGTGATCTAGCCTTTGGTACAGGTGGCTTACGTGGCGTGATGGAAGTGGGCACTAATAGAATGAACCGCTTCATCATTAGAAGAGCCACTCAAGGTTTAGCTAATTACTTAAACAAAAAGAAAGCTAATCCAAGTGTCGCTATCGCATATGATAGCCGTAACCATAGTGATGAATTCGCTAAAGAGACTGCATCTACACTTGCTAGTAATGGTGTGAAGGTCTACTTATATAGAGAACTTATGCCAACCCCATCCTTATCTTTCGCTGTACGTTATTTTAAATGTGACGCAGGTGTGGTGGTAACAGCCTCTCATAATCCCAAGATTTATAACGGTTATAAAGTGTATGGTCCAGATGGATGCCAGTGCACTGATAACCTCGCTAATGCGGTCTTAGAAGAAATACTCGCTATTGATATGTTCAATGATGTCAAAGTGGGTGACTTTGATAAATTAGTGAAAGAAAATAAAATCATCCTCATTGATGAAGATTGTTTTAATGCTTATATGGAAAGCACTAAAAAGCAATCAATCTATAATGAAGAAAGAAACTTAAATATTGTTTATACCCCTCTTAATGGAGCGGGTCGTCGTTGTGTTACGACTATCTTAAAACAAGATGGCTTTAATAATGTCTCAATTGTCAAAGAACAAGAAATGCCAAATGGTAACTTCCCAACATGTCCATATCCTAATCCAGAGATTCATGAAGCCTTAAAGTTAGGCATTGAACAATTACAAAAAGAGAACGCTGATATCTTAGTGGCTACTGACCCTGATAGTGATAGATGTGGTGTGGTTGTTAATGATCATGGTAATCCACATATCCTTACTGGTAATGAAGTGGGCTTAATTCTTTTTGATGCGATATATAACGCGAAGAAAGAACAAGGCAAATTACCTAAGAATCCAGTCTTAGTTAAAACAATCGTTAGTAGCGATATGGCGGCGTTAATGGCAAAAGACTATGAAGTGCGCGTAATCGACGTTCTAACGGGTTTTAAATACATTGGCGAACAAATACTCTTCCTTGAAGAGAAAAACGCTCAGAATGACTATTTATTCGGTTTTGAAGAGTCTTGTGGTTATCTAACTAACACTGACGTTAGAGATAAAGATGCAGTTAATGCAGTGATGCTTGTTTGTGAAGTCGCTAATCACTTAAAGAAACAAGGCTTAACAATGTTAGATAGATTAAACGAACTATATAAGAAATATGGTGACTTTAAGACCGCTTTATTAACTTATGAATTCCCAGGTGTTGAGGGTATGAATAAAATCAAATCCTTAATGGAATTCTTTAGAAACGATAAAGTGAAACAAGAAGTCAAAGATATTGACCATATTGGTGACTACCAAGCCGGTTATATCTACTACGCAAATAAACAAGAACCAACCAACTTACCAAAGAGTGATGTGGTGAAATTCTTCTTAAAAGATAATTCCACAATTACGATTAGACCAAGTGGTACAGAACCAAAGCTTAAGATTTATATCTTCGCGGATGGTCAAAAACGCGTTGATGAATTAAAAGCCTTATTCGAGGGATTTATTAGATAAATATGGAACTAGTTAAGCTTAATCCAATTGTTAAAGACTATATCTGGGGTGGGACCTATTTTAAGAACTTTAATAAAGGTCTATCTTCAGATAGAGTGAGTGAGTGCTGGGAATTATCCGTCAGAGATAATGATTCCTCAATCATTGCCTCAGGCAAAGATCAAGGCAAAAGACTCGTGGATGTTCTCACTAAAGAAGATATCGGTCCAGTAATGGATAGATTTCCATATTTCCCATTATTAATAAAATTAATAGATGCGAAAGAGAACTTATCAGTCCAAGTCCATCCTAGTGATGACTACGCTTTGAAATATGAACAATCATTTGGTAAAAGTGAGATGTGGCATATTATTGCCGCGGATAAGGGCAGTGGACTTTATGTTGGTCTAAATAAAGACTACTCAAAAGAAGAAATAGAAAAAGCCTTAAAAGAAGGTAATATCTTAAACTGCCTCAACTTCTTCGAAGTTAAACCAGGTGATACATTTATTATTAATCCAGGAACAATCCATGCGATAGGCGCTGGTGTGAGATTAATTGAAATCCAACAAAACTCTAATCTTACTTATCGTTTATATGACTATAACCGTTTAGATCAATTTGGTAATCCTAGAGAGCTACATATCAAAAAGGCATTAGACGTCATCGATTATCGTCAGTTTAAAGTTGTTAAAAGTAATAATGAAGTACTCGCTGATAATCAATATTTCACCGTTAAAGAAGTTAACTTTGATAATGAATTAGAGATTAATGCGAATAAAAAAGCATTTATCTCCTTTACCTTCTTGGAAGGAAAGGGCAAAGTGAATGATATTGATTCCAATCAATACGATACATTCTTCCTTCCTTATGGCAAGAAGTGTCTTATCAAAGGTAAAGGTAGAGTGGTGATAAGCACTGTGAGATAAGATGGAAGATAAAAATCTTAATTTCCATAAAGACTTATATATGGACTTATTCTTACCAGAACAAGATGAGTTCTTTGCGATAGTCTATTTTCATGGTGGTGGTTTAGTGGAAGGCGATAAAGGCGACACACATGACTTTGTTAGACATCTAACTAAGTTAGGCTTCGCGGTCGCTACTGCGAACTATAGTTTATTAACCGAAAAGAAATTTCCAGAATGTGTTAAGGACGCCGCGATGGCGGTTCGTTATATTAGAGACAACATCTCTAGATATGGTAGATGTAAAGGTATCTTAGTCAGTGGACAATCCGCTGGAGCGTATCTCACCTTAATGCTTTGTTTAAACAAAGAATACTTAAAAGAAGTTGGTATTGATAATAAAGAAATCGTTGGTTGGATTAGTGATGCTGGTCAACCAACAACGCACTTCAATATTCTTAAATATGAAAGAGGCTTAGATCCATTACTCCAACGAGTGGATGAAGCTGCCCCTTTATACTATGTGAATAAAGATACTGATTTTTCACATCTCTTACTATTAACTTATGAATGTGATTTACCAAATAGATTAGAACAAAATAAGTTACTGATGTCTTCAATTAAGACATTTAATAAAGAAGCAGATGTAGAACTACAAATCTTAAAAGGTGAACACTGCCACGGTAGTGGTCAACTTGATGAAGATAATGAATATGAAGTTGTTAAAGTAATTAAAGAATGGATGCATAGATTATGAAAAAGATCAGTGTTTTGATGATTGGTAATTCCTTCAGCGTGGACGCCGCTAGATATACACATGAACTATCTTTAGGTAGTGATGTTGAAATTGAATTAGGTGTCTTATATGTCGGTGGCTGTTCTTTAGAACAACATATTGGTTTTATTAAAGATGGCTCTTCACCATATGAATGGTTTGTTAATGGAGAATCCACTGGCAGATATATCGCTTTAAAAGACGCTCTTTTAATGAAGAAGTGGGATTATATCACTCTTCAACAAGTCAGTGTCTTTTCGGGCTTAAAAGATACTTTCTATCCATATATCAATGAACTTATTGAATATGTAAGAAGATATCAAAAAGAATCAACACTTGTTTTACACAAAACATGGCCATATCAAACAGGCTTTGAGAACACTAATTTTGAACACTATAACTATGATCGAAAAACCATGTATAAATGTATTTGTGAAACATATGACTATGTCTCCAAAGACTTAGGTATCGATATCATCATTAGAAGTGGCGATTCTATTGAAGCCTCTATTGAAAGGTATGGCGAAAACTTCCATAAAGACGGTTTCCATTTAAATGATGTTGGTAGATATATCGCTGCACTAACATTCGTACATACATTTAATAACAATCAAATGATTAAGAACCTTTATGTTCCTGAATTCTTGGATGAGAAAACCGCAAGGGAATATGAAGAACTAGTGCAAAAGTCTTTACTCAAATAATCGAGTATTGATTTACATGGTCTTAATCAAAAAAAGAATTAAACACTCTTAAAGAAATGATGATTCTAGAAAGGTAACAAATAGATTTTATATTGACTACATCACTTCTTTTTATATAATTTGCATAGTATGAAAAAAGGATTATTGTTTTTAGCATCGTTACTTGCTTTAACTGGCTGTATCAACAAGGATGAAGTATATTCTTTGCACGTAGCCCTTTATCCAGTAGCTATTTGGGTTGACGCCAAAAGATATCAAGACGATGAATTGATTATTTCGGTAACAGCAAGACACGCTCCGCAGTATCGCACTATTTATGAAGCTTTAGATTCATTTACTATTGCTAGAAGTATTGCGATCGTTGATGAGAATTATAATCAAACATGGATTAGCACCCTTGTCGAAATAGGAACCGTCAAAGACTTTTTATCTGATAAATATGATTTCTATTCAAAGGATTCAGACGTTATTACATTTACTGATACATTTACAACCGAATATGGTGAGTATGTCGTTGCCTATGACATCATAAATGCCGAGCATGATCCAAAATGGAATGGTGGGGCCTATTATCCAGCTATTGCTTTTGCTCATTCATCCAAAGGATATACAATACATCTTCCAGAAGAACGTGTATCTAAGAAATAATTACTAAATACGGGTTTATTGATATACACGTGACACAGGTATATAATTACCTTGAGGGTTGCGTTATGAAACATATCGAAACACCAAAGATTAGTGAAATATTAAAAGAAGAGTTTATGGTTCCATACTCTCTTTCCGCCTATCGTTTAGCAAAAGAAATAGATGTACCTGTATCTCGTATTCAAGATTTACTCCATGATAGACGTAAAATAACTGCTGAAACATCTATTAAATTAGGTAAGCTATTTGGTCTTAGTGAAAACTATTTCCTAAATCTTCAAAATGATATTGATATTAGAGAAGCAAAACTAGCATTAGGGAATAGTTTAAGCAAGATTGTTCCTCTTATAGCTAGATAAGAAAACTATAAGGGAATATGAAGAACTCGTGCAAAAGACTTTACTTAAATAATTGAATATTCACTTATACTTGGACTAGAATAAATCCAATAATTGTTTGATTATGAGAAAGAAAATATTACTAGTCCCTGTTGCCATATCATTGCTTGTAGTAGGCTGTATGCCTGCTAATAGTGCTACCTCAACTTTTGATAGTCACTTTTCTAGAAGCGATTCTTTTAACGGAACACCATCTTCTACATCCACTAGTACAAGCACATCCACTAGTACAAGCACATCAACTTCTTCTAGCACATCGTCTTCTAGTAGTAGTTCCTATTCCAGTAGTAGCGCTTCTAACTCTAGCTCTTGGCCATCAGATAAACAGTACATTGATAAACAAGTCAATGTTAATCATAAAAGCCATGTGAAATGTCCTGATTCCACAACGCTCCGCTATTACAAAGACACTCCTAATGTCCCATACATTTCAGTGGACAAATACTATAAAGAGTTCTTTAGAACTGAATTAGAGATTGTTAGAGAAAACAATAATACCTTACGTTATTCTTTACCATCTGGTAGCTATTTTGCTTTTGATTACACTAATGATATATTCACATCTAACGATTTAGTGGCCTTTTCTAATCACCCTGATTTTGTCTCTTCAACTTCTAAGATCTTTATTCAAGACAAGCTCAATACCACTAAATCACAACCAGAGATAGGCACTATTAACTTAGCAAAGTATTCCATTAACGTTTATTTTGATGATGAAGACGTCTATGCTCCATTAACGTTATTAAGTTCTTTCAGTGGTTCTGTCGCGGTTTATAACATCGCGTATAACGGTAAAGAAATCTTTATTTTAGACTGGTATGAAGCAATGGGCGAGCAAACCACTCCTGATAGTTATGACAACTATTACACAAAAATAGATGATTTAAGCGAAGCAAGACCAGTTGATTTAGCTAATTACGTTTATAACGAATTATGCATGTCCTTTGATAGTTATCGTGGCTATACAAAGCAAATGGTCTTTGGCGATGAACTATTCCAAACATTAGGCCTTGATGGCTTATTAGAACAACATCATCCAAAGATTAAACAATATTTATTGTCCACGGATAAAGATCAATATTATCAAGGATTACATGCTTTGTTCGCTGGTTTATACGATGGCGGTCATACTTATTTACCATCTGGTTCAGACAATTATGACATGTCTAAATCAAAAGCTTCTAGGGTTAGTGAATTTACTACTCTATTCAATAAAGTAAATAACATTCAAAACAAAAAAGCTTATGCATATTATTCTTTCTATTATGATCGTCCAATTGGTGGTCATAGTTATTACTATTATCACCCAGAAGGTAATCCAACCGCTTATATTGGCTTCCCACAATTCCATGTCGATTATGAAGGCTGGGATGATTACTATAAGGGTTTAGGTCCCGCTCCAACAAATGGTGATTCTTTTGGCTATGTTCTAAGTTCCTTTAATAAAGCGAAGCAGGAAGGAGTAAAGAATATCGTTTTAGACATCTGCTCTAATGGTGGTGGCGATACTTGTGCAAATATAGGCCTATTGGGTTTATTGAATGGTGGTGTTGGTTTTGATTGCTCTAAAGACACATTTAATAAATATGATATGGTTGATGAATATATCGTGGATATCAACTTAGATGGTAAATACGATGAACAAGATAAAGAAGCCGCGAAGAGCTTTGACTTCAACATTGGTGTTTTAACAAGTAATTATTCATTCTCATGCGCTAATTTATTCCCAGCATGCGCAAAAGAATTGGGCTATAAGATTTTAGGCCAAAAAAGTGGTGGCGGTAGTTGTTCTATTTGTTCACAAACCACCGCAGATGGTACCCCATTTATCCGTTCTAACTTTTTGATGTGTTCAAATAGAGCGGGCGATAATATCGATGGTGGTGTCCCTGTTGATTATCCAATTGAATATGGAAACGGATCATCAGTATTCTACGATGTCAGACCATTCTATGACATTGACGCAATTGGTTTGTATTTATCAAATGCTTACAAAAAAATAAAATAATCACAGCCAGGTTTAATACCTGGTTTATTTTTGCTATAGTGTTTCATATATGGAAATCTATCACGGTAATATTGTCTATTCTGAATCAGTTTAAGAACTTAAAGAAATTAAGTCTGGCTATACTGTCGTCAATAATGGTGTTGTTCACCCAGAAAGTCCAAATCCAACCCCAGGAAACAATTAATGATGAAAAGAAAATTTAAATTTGGTGACAATGTCTATGTTAAAGCCTATTTAAAAATCGACTGCTGCTATGCACAGATATTTAAGTATGACGAGAGTAAAGAGATGTATGTCATCATTGTGTTCGATGCCTATTCTCCAGAAGATCCTTCTTGGTGGTGGTCTTACGCTAAAGAAGATGACATTGAACTTCTAGAAAAGATTGATGGTAAAGATAACTATTATGATAGACATAAACCATTATTTTCTGAAGACACATGCATTTATCCCGCTAAATATGGTGAGTTATACACTGATGATTATTATTTGGCAAAAAGAGTTACCGACGGCGAGATAACTAGAGAGGAATACAATAGACAAACTCTAGAACGTTTTCCCAAAGAAACTTATGATGAAGGCTCGTGTAATGGCAAAAAATTTAAATTCGGTGACAATGTCTATATCAAAGCCTATTTTAAAACTAGCCCTGAATACGCCATGGTATTCAAATATAGCGAAAAAAAGCAAGGGTATGTAATTATTCGCTTTGATACAAATAGACCCGGTAACCGGCACCTCTGGTGGTGGTCTTATGCCAAAGAAGAAGATATCGATTTCTTATATCTAATTAAGGGCGAAAATAATCATTATGATAAGCAAAAGCCACTATACCCTAATACAACGGAATTAGTTTTTGGTCGCTATACCGATTTATATACTCATGAATATTACTTAGCCAAAAAGTTCAGCGATGGCGAAATAACCAAAGAAGAGTATGAAGAAAAACTAAGAGAATACGAAGAAAGTCTCTATACCGATATATTTACTGGAAAGAAAGTGATCGATTAATAAGAGTCAGGTTTATTACCTGATTCTTTTTTGCTATAGTAATTCATATGGAAATCTATCACGGTAATATTGTCTATTCTGAATCTATAAAAGAACTTAAAGAAACTAAGTCTGGCTATATTATCGTTAATAATGGAGTTGTTCAGGGTGTCTATCAAGACTTACCAGATGAATTAAAAGACTATAAAGTCATAGACTTTGGTGACAATATCATCATTCCTGCATTTAATGATCTACACGTCCATGCGCCTCAATATCCTCAAAGAGGGATTGCCATGGATGTTTTATTGTATGATTGGCTAAATAAGTATACTTTCCCACTAGAGGCTAAATATAAAGACGAGGCTTTCTATAAAGCAGTCTATAGTGCGTTTGTTAATGATTTAATTAAACATGGCACGATGCACGCAGTAGTGTTTGCTACTATCCATAATCCCGCTTCTGATTATCTAATTGGTGAATTAGAAGCTAGAGGTATTAGAGCCTATGTTGGTAAGGTCAATATGGATAAGGATAGTCCTGATTATCTTGTTGAGACAACAGAGGAATCGATTAAGAACACCGAAGAATTTATAAAGAAACATATCAACAATAAGTATGCTAAACCAATATTAACTCCTAGATTTGCGCCTACTTGTTCTTTTGAATTATTAAAGAAACTAGGGGAACTCGCTGATAAATATGATATTGGCTGTCAAACCCATATCGTTGAATCCTTATGGGAAAAAGAAGAAGCGAAGAAATGCTTCGATGGTTGTCGATGCGATATACAAATCTATAAGGAAGCAGGCTTACTTAAACATAAACCATTTATTGCCGCACATTTCATCTATCCTTCTAAAGAAGATATTGATTTATTAAAAGGCTGTGGTGGCTACGCAGTGACGTGTCCTGACGCTACAACAAACGTTATCGCAGGAATAATGCCCGCTGGTAATTTAATTGATACGGGTATTAGTTTAGCTATTGGTAGTGATATCGCCGCAGGCTCATATTTAGGTATTTATAGACAAGTCGCCAGCGCGATTCGTCTTTCTAAAATAAAATCACTATATGAAAGTGATAATAGGACCATTAGTTTTGAAGAAGCCTTCTATATGGCCACTTTAGGAAGTGGCAAAATATTTGGTAAAGTTGGTAGTTTTAAACCTGGTTATGACTTTGATGCGTTGGTCATCGGTGATTTACAAGATTCATTTATGAATTTATCCCCTAAAGAACTTGTAGAAAGATTCTGCTATTCAGGGGAAGTTAGTAATATCAAATATAGATATTGTAGAGGCAAGGAAATCTAATTATGGCTAAACCAGTATTCATTTGGGACTTAGATGGCACATTAATTGATTCTTACGATATTATCGTAGATAGTCTTTGTCGTATCTATAAAGAAAAGATTGGTATCGAACTAAATAGAGAAGATGTCTATAAAGAAGCCATTAGATATTCTGTTGGTCACTTTATTCAAGGCATGGAAAAACAAACTGGTATTAAGTTTGATGAATTAAAAGATCGATATTCCCAAATCTCTGGCGAAGAGAAGTTAAAGATTAAACCAATGAAACACGCTTTAGAGATATTGGAATATCTAAAAGAGCAAGGTATCCATAGTTATGTCTTTACCCATAGAGGTAGATCCACTGAACCAGTATTAAGAAATATTAGAATCTATGATTACTTTGATGAAATCATCACCAGTGTGGATCCCGTTTTTAATAGAAAGCCATTACCAGACTCAATTAACTATCTCGTAGATAAATATCATCTAGATAGAAATAACACCTACTATGTAGGCGATAGAAGTATGGATATTGAATGTGCGAACAACGCACATATCAAGAGCATTATGTTCTTGCCTAAAGATGGCTATGGATTAGCCACTGGTAAAGAAACATATATCATCGAAGACTTGTTAGATATTAAAGAGATAATTAAAAAAGCCCTCTAAGAGGGCTTCTTTTTTACGCTTTTGGATTATTTACTGCTCCTAGAACAAGAGGCAAACCGTTACTATCTTTAATGACGTACACAAATGGTTGATTTAATGTCACTTCATAACCATTACTAGGATGATATGAGTCCGTTCCATTGCCGACGGAGAAAGTGATTGATTTAACAACTGTGCCATCTTCATCAAAACTCACAGAAGTTTTTTGCTTTGTGAACTTAACCCATGATGCATCTTCAAAGTTTGGTGTTTCACAGGCATTATCTAAGTAGTAGTGGCCTGATTCGTGTTCATACATCTTTTGAATGCCTGTTCCTTTAATGATGTCAGTAATGTCACTTTTACATGTCATATCAAGTTTAGGAACCGAAAGACTAATTGCAGCGTATTTAGGCTCAACTTCTTTAGTTAAGAAATCGTTTGGCAAAACGTTAAAGATATTATCCTCAAGCTTTTTAGGCACAAAGTACTCTACATAGTAGCCATATCTATAGCCGTCTTTTACTGAAACATAATCACCAAAGTCACGATATTCATTGAGGATGACATGGTTCATAAACTTTGTAGTGACTGTTTCTCCATCACTAAGATGGAAAGTATCATTTTTAGTGTCTTTAGCGACATATTTGTTTTGCCAAGCATTATCAAAATATAAACTGGAAACAAACATAATAAATGTATCTTCATCTATTTCTAAATCTTGTTTGGTTAAGAATCCAGTTTCATTCACACTTTCATCAATCCATTTAAGGATGTTATTGATATCATTATCAAGATTATAACTCATACTATAAGCTTCAGCGCGTCTAGCGGTTAAACCTGTTAAGAAATTTTGATTAATGTCTGATTCAGCGCGATCTGGATCATAGAACACAGCGTTTTTAGTTTGTACGGTACTCTTATATTCCTTATTCGCATAGGAATTGTTAAGCATAGCGTTACGCACATTAGTGCCTCTAAACTCCATATCACTTGTACCTAAAGCGGCATTAACTTCTGCGATGGCTTCATCGTCAGAGAGCGCTAAGGAGATGAGGTCCATTTGGGTATACACCATTAAAGGAGAATACGCAAAGTTAGATGTTTTATTAAAACCTTGATAGGTCTTTTCTGTAAAACTATTTACATAGGTAACAAAGTCTTCACTTATTGGTTCGTTTTTCTTTTCTTGATCATAAGTGATGTTATTAAGGCGCTTAAATGTTTCACTCTCTAATAAGTTGGTGTCATACATGGAGAATCTTGCTTTCTTAACACTGTCTGCAAAATTCTCAGTGATCTTCATGTTAGAGAAAATAGCGACACTAGCGACCACTAATACGAATGTACCCACAAGAGATAATGAACCAATGCTGACCCACTTCACTGTTTTAAAGGCATTGTGGTGGGTTTTCTTTATTTCAACTTTATTATTTAATTCTTGATAACCCTTAGGGGTGGTTACTTTATTGCTGTAAGCTTCTTTTAATTTGTTTTTCAAACTCATAAAAGTCCCTCCAAAAGTTTTTGTGCTTTTTTCTTTGCTCTGAAGTAGATGCCACGCATTGAAGAAGCTGTGGCTTTATAAACTAGAGCAATATCATTGAAGGGATACTCTAGTACCGCTCGCATAACGAGGATATTATATTCATCTTCTTCTAACTTACCCTTTAAGATATCAAGGATGTCGTCCTTCTTTTCATCAGTGGACATAGCGATATCTTCGTTCAGTGATTCATATCTATTTCTTTCTTTTATCATGTTTAAGGATAAGTTCTTCGCGATAGCGCACATATAGGCAACAAAGTTACTATCGTTATCAACTTTTCCTTTTTCTAATAACTTGATAAATGTTTCACTAACGACATCATCCGCTAGGTCATTATCATGAAGTATTTCAAAAGAAACATGCTTCACTAAGCGTGAGTAGTAGGAATAGACCTCTTTAACGGCCCAATCCTCTTTATTAAAGAATGCTGAGTATAGAGTTTTTGCCATGGTTACCCTTCACTAATAATACAATTTAATTGCCTAAAACGTTCGAAAAAATTTAAAAACCACAATAAAGTGAGATATTTTCTAATACTTTTTGGTATATAATCAAATTGAGGTATATACATATGAATTTCAAATTTTGGGGCGATGGCTCACAAGGCGCCAAGGATCTTGTTGATGCCATTTTAGTGCGCGACACAAATAACTTTAATTGGACGTTTATTTTCATCTTAGCCGTAGTTTTCTATGTCTATTGGAGTGAAATCCATAAGAAGAACTATGCGGCTGTACAAGCAGGCTTAGCCTTATATGGTGTGCACTGGTTATATGAAATCGCTAATGCAATAATCGCTAAAGCCAGTGGTTATCCTTTATGGGCGGTATCTAATCAGTCCACAACATTTATTCTTTTAATTGGTGTTTCTTGGGAATTATCCATGATGTTCTCTTTAGCGGGTATTATTTCCTTTAAGATGATGCCTCAAGATAGAACTAAGAGATATTTTGCTAGAGGTAAGTTTAAAGGCATTAGTTGTAAATTAATGGTTGCTATTGAAATGGCCTTATTATTTGCCTTATTTGAATCCTTCTTAGCGGGCACATCTAATAACTCATTTATCTGGGTCTATCCATGGTGGGGCGTTATTCCAGTATTTATTACTACATACATTCCATTCTTCCTTGCTAGTAACTATGTTCCAGATATGAAACCAAAGACACGTAATATATTCTTAATTGCAGAATGGGGACTAGTGGCCCTTCTTCTTGTTATACTTATTCCATGTGGAGTAATTTAATTAGAATTTAAACATGGTGTTAACTTCAGTATCCAACGATTTATCTTATGCGTCTTTCTCGATGATATTGCTTTTGATCGAGACTGCTTTGGTGGTGTTTATAAGATTTAAACAGCCATTTAAAAAACCAGATTTCAAATATATTAATCAGGCTTTATTATTAGTTGTTTATCTATTTATACCAACAGCGTTTTATACATTCATTACATTCTTTAGTACCTTACCAATTATTAAGGAGTTTAATAACGCTATTTATATACCGTCCTTCTTCATTTTAGGTGGATTATTCATTTTTGGCATTGCTTTTGGAGTTGGGTGGTATGCATTATTTTGGCACAAACAAAAAGCAAATATAGATTTAGAAAGTAGGACCGCTGAAGGATATTATTCTTACTATAGAAGTAATAAGTATAAACACATTAATTCATTTTCTTTAGTAGCATTTATTATCAGCATTAATCTTTTCACCACATTAGGCTGTTTTATCCTTTCCTTGTTTGCAGTGAATGGTTATTGCTTCTAAACTATAATCATGAACATAAGAGTTATTTATCAAGATATTACTAAAATAGGACGCATCGCGGATGCGATTGTTAATGCTGCGAACGAAACGCTATCAGGTGGCGGTGGTGTTGATGGTGCAATCCATAGAGCAGCGGGTCCACTTCTTTTAGAAGAATGTCGCACTCTTAATGGTTGTAAACCAGGAGAAGCGAAAGCCACTAAAGCGTATAGCTTAGATAATAAATACATCATCCATACAGTTGGTCCTAGATATTATAGCGATCCTAATCCTTCACTTACCTTGTACAACTGCTATATCAACTGCTTAAAACTTGCGGATGAATTAGGCTTAGAATCAATCGCTTTTCCTTCTATTTCAACAGGGGCATTTGGTTATCCAATCAAAGAAGCAGTAAAGATTTGTTGTCAAGCCTTACATGATTACAAACCTAAAACATTAAAGAACATCTACTTATGCATCTATCCTGATATCAATAACCTCAGGGTATTTGAAGAAGCTTTTAAAATATGAAAAACAATGGTCTAGCAATTTTCTTAACAGTGCTTTATTCCATGTTTTGGTTTGCGTTGTTATTTCTAATCGTGGGCTTCTTTATGATTAAGCCAGTTGCGTTCTATAACAAACTTAGAGGTAACTATCGATATATATCTAAAAGTAAATCATCTTCTAAATATGGTTATAGTGATGATCCAATGGAAGATGAAACGATGTTCATCGATGATATGGATGAAGACTAATTAGCCTTTGTACTCAAATTCGTAAATATCAAAAGGATTACCTAATGAGATAATTCTTCCCTTATCGTTAAGGGCCAGGTGTTCAAATTCTGTATAAACCCCAAATTGTTCACCTAAGTTTTTATATTCTTTAATAATGGTTTTGTTTCTTAAATCCACAACCCTCATAACAGGGGCTCTTAATGGATCCGTTTTAGAACCAAATGAGAATGTTTGATATAAGTGATGGTGGGAAATAAAGCCACCCTGTGTCGCGGTTTCACTAGGAAGAGTAAAAGTATCAATCGGATTATCAGTGTGTACTTCATAGTATTCTTCTCTATAACTTGGCATTGGGAAAGAATAATACTTTAACTTATTAGTCTCGCTTCTCATATAAGAGTTTTCAGTATAGCCACCATAATAGATAAGACCATCATCAAAGTCATAATATGAGTTTGGATAATAGATTGTATCTTCTTCATAGTCAAAGACTAATTTAATTGTTTGTATTTCTTCTAAATGATAGACACCACCTTTAGTGTATATCCTAAACGCAATCGTGGAATGAACATTCTTATGCTCCATAGAAACATATAGAAGTGGATATTCATCCGTTAACTTATAGTATTGATCACCAAAGAAAGCTTGGTTGCAGTGCCATTCTTTATTAAATGTGCCATTTATATGATGGAGTAATTTCATATTGTTAGAATCATAGATTTGAATGGCTTCTAATCCATCTAAACAAACAACATATTTATCTTTATAACAGGCCGCTCCTTGATAGGAAAAGTTAGAGGAACTTTGTGATACTTTGCCAATATGCTTGATCGCGGTTATTTCAAACTTACTATCATCCACTTTTAATTCTTCACCTTGATAGTATTCATTATGGAAAGCCCCTTCCCACACAAAGAGATATTGGCAGACAGAAATTGTTGGAGGGATAACTAACGCTAAGGTTAGGATGACAGGATATTTCTTAAAGAAGGAGAAAAACTTATTCATGAGCTTCTTCCTCCTTTTGCTTATTTTTCATATTGCGCATCATTATTACTAGGATAATGAACATAAATAGATACATTGCTAATTTGACCGCTAAAGCGCCATATCTAAATATCGAAGCGGCAATATAGTTTGTTTTGACACCATTAAAACTACCGATAAACGCCATTAAGTTAATAAGGATAGTCATACCGATAACATAGAAGAAACCAAATCGACATTTTTTTGCATTTCTTTCCATGCCTGTTTCATTAAAGCAATCTTTACAGCCTAAGAAGAAATAAGCATAAGAAACGCATAATAAGATGTTAGATGAAATATCAATGCCACGGGCCCATGAAACAGTGAAGTCTTCCGTGGATTCACCGCCTATGGTGGCTAATAAACTAGTAAATAGACAGATAATGGAAGTGACAAAAGAATAGAAGAAATTCTTATTAAAATCATGTAACTTTGTGACTGCGGCAATCATCATGATATTTGCAGTTAGTTCGAATAACACAAATAAACCCATGATGTCTGATATAGCTTTAATGGAAGTACCATATTCAAATAAGCCCAGCATCATAAAGAACTGTGCGATAGTGAACAACAAAAATGCTTTTTGATATTTTTTAGAGTCTTCCATTTATTTAATTATAATTCTTAAAACACATTAGATGTTTCAATATCATACATCATTGATTCAATAGTGCCTTTATAATCAGGGAACTTACTTCTTAAATATTCAGCTTCCCCAATGGAGTTCATTTTAGCCGCCATTGTTTCATTGGTGATGATACTGATATTAGTCTTAATTCTTCTTAATATTGGATCTAAATATTTACCTTTTTCATCATTAATAGCCGCGTGAACCGCTCCACAGTGGGTGTGACCTAAAACAATAATACGTTTGACCTTTAAGTGTTCAATCGCGTATTCCACTGTGGCTAATTCGCCTTCATTAATGACATTGCCTGCGGTTCTAATAACAAATAACTCCCCTAATGAGGCATTGAATATATATTCAGGGACAACTCTAGAATCAGAACAAGTGATGACTAAAGTATCAGGGTGTTGTCCCTTTACTAACTCATCTCTTCTTTCTTTTAATTCCTTATTGTTATCTAAGATATTTAAAAAATCTTGATTACCTTTTTTGATATCCATATTGGTCTCCCTAGCAATACTTGCTACATATAGTTTATCAAAACTAAAAGCATAACTGGCTTTTATTTTATTTTTTATATTATTTACTTTATAATCAAAATTGAAAAAAACATCGATAAGGAGTGACTATTATGGCAAGTACATATCAATATGGTGACAAAGAATATACCAGACAACAAGTCATTGAATATGGTCGAAGCCATTATCCAAAACTCTATTGGATTAAAAGAGGTATTGGAATAGGGGCGATTGCAAGTGCTGTTTTAGTGTTTATCATTATCATTGTTTTTGGTGAAATCACTTTAAACGAAATAGGTAGAGAATACGCTAGTCTTTACTACGGTGATGCACGAATGATTATTTATATTGTTGGTGCTTCTCTTGACACTCTTTTGGGAGTTTTCCTTATCATCTCTTCATTTTCAAGACCGACTGATGAACAATGCTTCATCCACGGTGAAAAGTGTTTAAGACAAATTGCTCATGATAGAGCCTATTTCCGTAAAGAAAAGTAAATGTAATAACCCCTTACAAATGAACGACAAGCAAAAAGAAAAATACATATTGGAATCAATCAAATTTCAGATGGAACAAAACATTGGGAACTATAATGAAAAGTGGCTTGATGATGTTACTAACCACTTTAATTTGTTTCCAAAAAACTATATAGATATGCCAAATTGAATAGATATACTCTTGATTCAATTAGTAAGAATTACATCTACATGTGTCCTGCTTTTAAATTGGATGATCAATTTGAGTGTAGAATTATCGATACTTTGACAGATGATATTAAAAGTATGGATTTTAGCAGTGATTCTTTTATTAATAATTTAACGGATAGATTGTCTCGCTATCCCAGTGATATCAGTAAAGAACAATACAAGCGTTTAATAAGAGCTTGCGTTATTGATATGAATTCTAAAGAAATAGAGAAGTTTTTCAAAAAATATGGTAATTCTTTTGAAAGAAAAAATGCTCAACAATTGCAACAATTAGCTGCTGATGTGGTTTCTGATTCAAATCTTTCAAAAGAAAACGAAAAAGCCGCATTGAGCCTTTTCAAAATAGCATATAACGCTTATAAAGAAATTGGTATCGGCTCACTAACTGAATGTGATAAAAACCAAGTTATGTGGGAAATGTACGCGAAGCACTATTCTGGTGTTTGTATAGAATATGATTTTTCTGATGATGGTTTTGCGCTATCGAATACATATCCAGTTCTATATCGCTCTAAGAAAAATAATAATTTGATTATGGATGTTATAGGCTCGCAACTGGATACTTTTGTATTTCAATTATCTGGTGGAAAAATAAAGGAATTTAATAACACCTTAAAATTCATGCAAGTCTTTTTAACAAAATACAAAGAATGGTCATTTCAGAAAGAATGGAGAATAATTGGCAAGCCGAAAGATAAAATTAAGGTACCAAAAATTAAACGAATATATGTTGGAAAAAACGTATCCTCAAAGCAATTAGAAAAGCTGAGAAGCATAGCCGCAGAGAAAAATATTATGTTATATGAACAATTTGACGATTTTGATACTTTGCAAATAAAATACAAGCCACTTAAATAAAATACAACGTTTTAAAAGTGCTTTGTTTTTAAATAACTGACATGTTTTTGTATAATATCTTTAAGAAAACTTTTTATAAATAATAAGTCTAGTTAAACTAGCTATTTATTAGAGGGGGACACTAATACATGGTTATCTTTACTTATCAATTACCATCTTCTTTATCATTTGATAATTTTGCTGAAGTTGAAGCAGATATTCTTAAGCAAATAGAAGGTCATAGTTATGACGAAATAGTGCTTGATGCACAGGGAATGAAATACATTTCTAGTGCGGGTCTTCGTGTTGTTTTAGGCCTTAAAAAGAGATTTGATAAAGTCTGTGTTATTAATACTTCTATCTCTGTTTATGACATCTTTGAAATGACAGGTTTCACTAATATCGTCACTGTTGAAAAAGCCTTACGTCAAGTGTCAGTAGATGGCTGCAAAATTATCGGAAAGGGCGCACACGGTACCGTATATTCTACTGCCCCAGATACCATTGTTAAGGTCTATGAACTAGGTTCCTCATTAGAAGATATTAATCGAGAAAGAGAACTATCTAAAAAGGCATTTGTACTAGGTTTACCTACCGCGATAGCGCTTGATACAGTTAAAGTGGGCGACCAATATGGTACAGTCTTTGAATTATTAAATGCTGAATCATGTGTCAACTACGTTAAACAAAGTCAAAAGAATCTTGATGACTTTGCTGATAAAGCAGTGGCTGTCTTAAAGAAGATGCACACAACAGTTTGTGATGATCCTTCATTACCAGATATGAAGAAGAGTCATCTTAAATATGTGAATAACATTAGAATCTTCTTAAGCGACCAAGAATATCTAAAACTTAAAAAACTTATTGAAGATATACCAGAAACTAAGACTCTTATTCATGGTGATTTTCATCTTAAGAACCAACTTCTAGTTGGTAATGACCTAATGCTTATTGATATGGATACCTTATGTACTGGTAATCCAATATTTGAAATCGCTAGTGTCTGTAACTCATATTTCGAATTTGGTGAAATTAGACGCGCAGCGATTGAAGACTTTTTAGGTATCTCCCTAGAGACCGCGAATTATTTATGGAAAACAATCTCTAGAAAATACTATAGTGATTTAAATGATAAACAATATCAACTCGCGATTGATAAAGCTAGATTAATTGGCTGTGTACGCGCTTTACATTATCTTAAGAAACGCAATATGCCTGAAGAAGATAAGAAAAAGTGCCTTGAACATATTAGAGAATTACTAAAGAAGTTTTAAGTAATTATCTCAAGATAATAGTGCTAATAATACTTTGATAATGTGTCACGTTCGTGATGCAATTTTTAGTGAGGATATGGAATATGAAGAATGAGGTAGTGCACGCAAGGATACAATCCGACATTAAAAAGGAAGCAGAAAGGATACTTAATACAATTGGCATATCTATGAGTCAGGCTATTGATTTATTCTTACGACAAGTCGCTTTGAAAAAAGGCATTCCTTTTGAATTGAATGATGAAGAAAAAGAACCTACAGAAATTGAAACCTTAGCGTACATTATTAACTCTACCGATGGCATGGAGCCATCTTCTCAAGCAAAGAAGATTATTCATTTATACACTATTGGTAAGATTGACTTAGAAACCGCTAAAAAAGAGTTGCTGAAGCAATATCATTCATAAAGATTGATATTTGTTTAGCAGTTTTCTATATTTATTAACGTCTAATAAGTGAAAGGTGGTAAACCACTATGAGCAAAAAAGCGTTACTAATGTTACCTATTTCCCTTATCGTTATCTCTACAGCATCCTGTTCCTGGCTTTTTAAAAGCGATAGAGACTATACTGCTGAGCAAAACCCAAGTAAATATCTCGCTAAGACTAACATTGGTGGAAATTATATAACATATAATACTTACAGATTTAATGGTGACATCGTTAATAAGGTAATATCTAAGGTTGATGATGCCGAATACTTATATATGAAAGGCACACCAGAATTAAGCGATACAACTTTTACCTTGCACTTTAGATACACTATGTTCCTAGGATATGGATACCATGAAATTGCTTTTTATGAGAATGGATATGCCACAACAAGTAGATACGATCGAAATCAAGGAAAGGATCTTACCTTTTATTATCAATTCGATGAAGAGATAGCAAAATCAGTTTTCAAAATGATTGATAATGAATATCAAGCCATTAGAGAAGAAGAAAGAAGAGAACAAGAAGAACGCGACAACATTGAGCGTGAATATAACGACATGATTAATGAAATGACCTTGTTCTCTGTCATCAATAAAATGAGTGAAGATGAAAATGTCGATTTAGAATTCGTCTTTGTCACTGATGAAACACCTGCAAGATATTATGACTTCACATTCAAAGACGATGGTTCTATTTGCACCGCTTTAAAGAGCGCGACGTTTGAGAATTTACCTGTTGGCTTTTATAGACATGGTTCAGAGACACGTCTTTATATCAGAGGCTCAGGTTGGACAATTGATGTGTTCAGAGAAGATAGATTAGTAAAAGCTTATTACTCAACACAAGATAAATATGGTAGAAATTACTCTACATCTTTTGAAAAGCTCATCGATGAAGATTCATTGAATACAGTGATGAATTTAGCCTATGAACTAAGCGCTCCTAAGAATCCATTTGGTAATAGTAGTTCAAATCCATCTTCAAGCAGCGAAGGACAAATATAAATAATTAGCGCGTATACGTATAATTCGTTATAATGTATGTAAAGGCATACATATATAAGGGAGACGGTATATGCGTTTTGAATTAATTGATAATTTACTCACTTTATTTTTCGAAGGAGAACTTAACTCTTATAATTCTGAGTATATAGAAAAAGAAATTGATGAAGTTCTTTCCTCAAATAAATTTCAAACACTCAATTTAGACTTCGCTAAACTTCAATACATCTCTAGTGCGGGTCTTCGTATTATCTTAAAGATTAAACAGAGATTTAATGACTCACATGTTATAAACGCTAGTTTGGATGTTTATGATGTTTTACAAATGACTGGTTTTACCAACATCATGGATGTTAAAAAAGCCGTTAGAGAAATGTCTGTCGATGGTGCGGAAGTTATTGGTGAAGGTTTCTTCTCCACAGTTTATCGTATCGATAAAGACACCATCATTAAGGTCTTTAATAGAACTAGTGATGAAAAACAAATTGAAAGAGAATTAAAACTCGCTAAACAAGCATTCGTCTTAGGTATTCCTACTGCGATATCTTTTGATATCGTTAAAGTTAAGGATAAACTAGGTGTCCGTTTTGAAATGCTTGACTGTATGTCTTTAAAGAATGCCTTTAGTAAATATCCAGAAAAATATGAAGAATTATTAAATAAATATGTCGAATTATTAAAGAAGATTAATAGTACTAAATGTTTTGATCCATCAGTTCCTTCTATTAAGAAATTCTTTATCGAAAAAGTGGAAACCATTAAACCTCTTTTAGATGAAGCTCATTATGAAAAAGCTTTAGCACTTATGAAGAGTGTTCCTGAAAGAAGTACCTTTGTCCATGGGGACTGCCACTTTAAAAACATCATGGTCCAAGGTGAAGACTTCTTATTAATTGATATGGATACCTTATCAGTGGGTCATCCAATCTTTGAACTCGCAAATCTCCGCTGCCCATATGTCGCTTTTGAAGAAGATGCTCCAGGTAATAGTGAACAGTTCTTTGGCTTAAAAGGGGAGTACTGTGTCAAGCTTTATGATGATATTATCCGTTTATACTTCGGTAAAGAAGATGAGATTATTAAAGATAAGATTGCTTTAGTTTGCTACGCTCATATGGTGTGGTGGACATTAACTAACCAAAAGGATAATCAAAAGAGATTAAATGGTTGTAAGGAAAGATTAATTGCCTTACTAGATAAATATGATGACATTGATATAGGTATCTAATTATGACTGAGTTTGAGAGAAATAAATATTTAGAAGCTTATTACGAAAACGAAGCGGATGCGAACAAACAGATGAGTATCGCTAACGCTTTTGGTGCGGCTTTGCTTTTAGGCATTTGGATTTGCTATATGACAGGGGCATTCTATGCTTCACCTCAAATCATGCCTTTAATCAATATTGCCTTCCCAATTAGTATCGTTATCTTATTAACGCCTTTGCTATATGTATTTAAGTTTAAGAAGGCTTTAAAGAAACCAAATTATAAGTTCTTTGTGGTTTTCTCTTTCGTGATGATTATCGCCGTACTTAATGTCATCTTACCAAGGAACTCATTTATTGGTTGGGCATTATGTATCATTATGACTAACCATTACTATAATCCTAAGTTAGGTAGAATCACCTTTGGTGTGATTTCTATTTTAATGTTACTTTGCTTATTCTTATCTTTGTTCGTAGGTGAATATGACGCGAATATCTTAGGTATTAAAGAAGTCGTTAATGGTGATGCGGTAGAAGTCTTTGGTGTTAAAGAACGTTATGACTTATTACACGAACAATTAGTAGCAGGTCAAAATAGATACTTACAAGCTTTGACTTTTACTTTCTTACCAAGAGCTTTGCTCTTAGCGTTGATCTTTGTTGTTTCGAACTCCTTAAACGTCAGAACTTATAAATTATTAAAACAAGAAATTAGTGTTAATAGTGAACAAGAAAAGACTAGAACAGAATTAGACGTCGCTAAAGAGATTCAAATGGCGACATTACCAACGGAATTCGTCACTAGTGAAGATATTGAAATTCAAGCAGAACTAAAAGCAGCGAAGCACGTTGGTGGTGACTTCTATGACTATTTCTTGCTTGATAATGAACACGCAGCATTAGTCATCGCTGATGTCTCTGGTAAAGGTATTCCAGCGGCAATGTTTATGATGAAAACCATTACTTGCTTTAGAAACTGTGCTTCTATTGATAAAACTCCAGAAGAGGTCTTAAAAGAAGTTAATAGAATCATTAATAAAGGCAATGACTCCAATATGTTTGTGACCTGCTTCTATGCAGTAATCAACACTAAAACAGGTGAGATGAACTTCGCAAATGCGGGACACAATCCTCCTATTGTTGGTCAAAAACAAGACTATCATTACTTAAAATGTAAACCAGGTTTTGTCTTAGGACCTCTTAAAGATGTATTCGTCACTAATGAGAAATATCAACTTAAAAATGGTGATACTTTAACTTTATATACAGACGGCATTACCGAAGCCCGTAACTCTAAGGGTTTATTCTATGGAGAAGACCGTTTAATCGCTTTATTTAACGCGAAGAAGTATTCCTGCTTATTAGAATTGCATCACACCTTAAAAGACGATATTGAAAGATTCGTTGATGGTGAAGATCAAGCGGATGATATGACTTATATCACAATGAAATATCATGGTGATAGATATCTATATAAGCAAGAAACATTTAGAGGCGAAAAAGATAGCCTTCCAAAGATGATTGGTTTAATTGAAGAATTCGCTCATGAAATGAACATTGAAGAAGGCTTCATTAATAGCTTATGTGTTGTCGCTGATGAAATGCTATCTAACATCATTAAATACGGCTACGCTGAATACACTGATGATATATTCATCAGATTGCTCTATAATGAAGATCAAAACGAATTCGTTATGACCATTATCGATAGAGCGGATAAGTTCGATCCATTTACCGTTAATAATGAGCCACTTGATGGCAACTACGCTAAACGAGCGGAGGGTGGTTTAGGCATATTAATTGTTAAGAAGTTAATGAGTGAATACGCCTATGACTATATCAATCACAAGAATATTGTTACTTTGAAAAAGAAGTTCTAAGTTTTTCGGACAAAATTGAAAAAAGCCTCCTATTTAATTAATAGGAGGTTTTTTAATGAAAAACAAAATCTTTGAAAGACATTTTAGAATTTATTTTAGAAACGGACACCCAGCTTATATTGTGGATGAAGAAGGGAATAAGTACATCTTCCATCGTGTGACACATTCCAAAACTTCAGGTGGAAAGAAGAATTGGAAAAAGAAAAATCCCCTTGTGAGTGGTGGGGACAAGCCAATGTACATAGTAAAGCAAGAACAGAAAGATTCAAAAAATCGTTTTAGTTCAAGAAAACTAGAGATTCGACAAAACGTAGATGTTAGTTATCCTGATATTAAAAAAGCCGGAGACCTGCAGACTAGTAATAGTCGCAATAATAGCGAATCCGGCAAAAATATTAAAACAAAAAAGAATAAAAAATGCAAATAAAAAACTGGAAGGACACAGATTCATCAATGATGATCGTGCAACAATAACATCCAGCAAATTCATTAAACCAAATAAGAATAAAAAAGTAAATAAAAAGGAGACGGAATTGCTACCCGTCTCCTTTGTTTTTGTTGTTTACTATTCTTCTTTGAACATGTCTGTGGATAAGTATCTTTCACCAGTATCTGGTAAGAGAACCACGATAGTTTTACTTTGATTTTCTTTACGTTGGGCTAAGATAGTTGCCGCCTTCACAGCCGCGCCACTAGAGATACCAACAAGTAAGCCTTCTTTTCTTGCTAAGGTCTTACCAGTAGCGAAGGCATCTTCGTTTGAAACTGTGATAATTTCATCATAGATTTCAGTATTAAGTGTTTGAGGAACAAAGCCTGCACCAATACCTTGAATCTTATGTGGACCAGGTGTGCCTTTTGATAAGACTGGAGAAGATTCTGGTTCAACTGCAACAATCTTAATTTCTGGATTTTGTTCTTTTAAGTATTTACCAACACCAGAGATTGTGCCACCAGTACCAACACCAGCCACAAAGATATCAACGCGACCACTTAATTCTTCAAAAATTTCTGGACCCGTTGTTAAGTAGTGGGCGTTTGGATTAGCGGGGTTTGTGAATTGGCTTGGAATCACACTGTTAGGATATTGAGCGTGTAATTCTTCCGCTTTAGCGATAGCGCCTTTCATACCTAACTTACCATCAGTTAAGACGAGTTCTGCACCGTAGGCTTTTAAAAGGTTTCTTCTTTCAATAGACATGGTTTCAGGCATTGTGATGATTAAGCGATAGCCACGTGCGGCACTGACCATAGCTAAGCCAATACCTGTATTACCACTTGTTGGTTCAATTAAGATTGTATCTTTCTTAATTAAGCCATCTTTTTCACCTTTATCAATCATCGCTTTAGCGATTCTGTCTTTGACAGAACCTGCTGGGTTGAAGTATTCAACTTTAGCGATAATTCTCGCGTTTAATTTTAAGTTTTGTTCGTAATTTGTGAGCTCCACTAATGGAGTTTTACCGACTGCTTCGTCGACATGTTTTAAGATCATTTTTCTATTTGTCCTTTCGATATCATTTAATTTATTAACTAATCCATTTAATAATGGTTCAAATTTCACCCCATACCAGTGATTCTTATCACTTTGGGTGTAGTTAATACATCGATAGACATAATCCGCAGCCATTTTAACGGATAGATATAATTCACGGTTCTTTAAGTAAGAGGCGACGAAGGTAGAAGAGAAGATATCACCTGTGCCATGATAACCGTTACCAATCTTGTGATGCTTATAATATTGCATATAGCCATTATCATAGATAAAGACACCAGTGGTGTTCTTTTGGAAAGAAACATCAGTAAGAATAATCTTCGCGGATGTATATTTGCTTAATTCTTTCACTAAGTTTTCGATATATGGCTTGTCGTATTTTTCTTTATAAGCAACGCCACTCATATAAGCGGCTTCTGTAATGTTTGGTAAGATGATATCCGCTTCTTTGATGAGTTCACGCATTTTTAGTGCGTATTCTTCATTAAACGCTGGATATAATTTACCTTTATCACCCATGGCAGGATCAACAATTACCAAAGAGTTTTCTTTCTTTAATTGTTTAATTGCTCTTAAGGTAAAGTCCACTAAGGAGACACTGCCTAAATAACCAGTATAGATAGCGTCAAATCCTAAATTTTCTCTATCCCAGTGTTTAAGGAATTTATCTAATTCCTCATCCATATCTTTATATTCGAAACCATGGAAACCAGAGGTATGAGTAGAAAGAATAGATGTTGGTAAAATAGCGGTTTCATAACCACAGGCACTTAAGATAGGGAGAGCCACAGTAATTGAGCATTGACCATAACAAGAAATATCTTGGATAGTCACAATCTTTTTATCACGACCATCTAAAGATGGTTTTTCATTAATTTCAAAAAATAATTCGTTAGCGTTTAAACCAAACTTCTCTACAAGAAGAACGGCTTTATCATAGCTCATTTCTGTTTCGCCTTTTTCGATTTTGCTGATCATAGACTTATGAGAATAGCCAAGAGCGTCCGCTAATTCCTTTTGTGTGAGTCTATATCTTTGTCTAATTTTTTTAACAAGAATTCCAAATTTCATGACGCTATTATAAAGCAAAAAGTGAATGCCATTCAACCTTTACGCTCATAAATAAAATAATAGCGATTAAACTAATTGCTATTAAGTGATATTATGTATTAGATGATTAAAAAAGTATCTGATTCATATAAACACAATATCCTCAGTATTGCTCTAGGACCATTTATTAAAATCATAGAAGCAATCTTTGATTTATTAATACCTTTATTTATGAAGGCTATTATTGATTTAAATCAATATGGTAATCCTGAATCTATTCCAAATAAGATCTCCTCTTCTGTGGCATCTTTTATAAGAGCGTTTAATTTCTCTAATAACACTATTAGTGATGCTTTAGTGGGTGGCTTAATTATCCTGATTATGGGTGTTGTTGGATATGGTTTGACCATGATTAGTCAGTATATCGCCGCTGTTTCTTCAGTAGCAGTGGGCACTGAAGTTAGAGAATCCTTATATGATAAGATGCTTAAGCTCTCTAAAAAGGAAAGAGAACAAGTTAGTAATTCTAAACTATTAACAGTGATAAATAGTGACACATACCAGCTACAACATGGTGTTCTTTTGTTTGTGAGATTAGTGATACGCGCTCCATTCATATTGATTGGCTCATTAGTGATGTCATTTATTTTAGATTGGAGAGTGGGCTTAGCCTTTACTGCGATTGTTCCTCTAATCTTCTTAGTGAACTTCCTAGTCCTAAGAAAATCATCTAAAGGCTATGTTGAAATCCAAAATGACTTAGATGATTTAAGTAATAAAACAAGCGAAACTACAGATGGCGCAAGAGTGGTCAGAGCCTCTAATCAACAAGATAGAGAAAATAATGAATTTGCGATTAAGACAAATGCCTATCAAGATAAGGCCATTAAAGTTAATCGCATTAACTCATTAATTAATCCTTTAACATTCGCCATCACATCAATTGTCTTAATTGTTATTATCTTGCTCTTACAAAATAGCTTATTTAGTGCCTCTAATACACAAGTAGCTTCTACCATCATTGCAGAGATGGCTTACTTATCTCAAATCTTCTTTGTAGTGGTCCAATTCTCACAAGTAATTATTGAGATTGTTAAGGCTCATGTCTCCTCTAAAAGAATCGATAGTGTTCTTTCTATTAATCCATCAATCGTTAATGAAAATAAGCAGTATCTTATCGATAATAAGGCCCCTTTAATTAGATTTAATCATGTCAGTTTCTCATTTATGGATGATGATAATTACTTCTTAAATGATTTAGATTTCCAAATTAGAAAAGGTGAAACTTTTGGTGTTATTGGTGGTACTGGTAGTGGTAAGTCCACAGTTATTAATTTAATCGAAAGATTCTATGATGCATCTAAGGGTGATGTCTTGTATCAAGGAGTTTCTTTGAAGGACTATAACTTAAATGATTTAAGAAATGATATTGGCTTAGTTAATCAAAAATCATCTTTATTTAAAGGCACAATTAAATCTAACTTCTTAATGAGTAATCCTGCCGCTAGTGATGAAGATATCATCAACGCTTTAAAACAAGCGCAAGCATATGAATTTGTGAGTAAGTATGAAGATGGTATTAATCATGAAGTCAATGAAGGTGGACTGAACTTCTCTGGCGGTCAAAAACAAAGATTGTGTATCGCTAGAGCGCTCATTCGTAAACCAAATATCTTAATCCTAGATGATTCCACATCAGCGTTAGATTTATTAACGGATAAACGTATTAGAGAAACTATCAATAGTTTTAAAGATATGACTAAAGTCATCGTTTCTCAAAGAGTGTCTACCATTCAACACGCTGACTATATTTTAGTGTTAGAAGGTGGACAAGTTGTGGGTCAAGGTAAGCATAATGACCTATTAATGAACTGCCCAATCTATAAAGAGATTTATGAAACCCAAATTAGAAAGGAATAAGATGACTAGCAAACAAAGACTTTTCAGTTACCTAAAGCCAATGCGTAAATCACTCGTGATTGCGTTAGTCTTTTCATTGCTCTTTGTTATTGCTCAAATAGCCCAACCTTTCTTATTAGGTAGAGCGCTTGATGCCTCTAAAGATAGTAATCATCAACTATTTAATATCTATGTATTCGTGGCCTTAGGTTTAATCATTATTGGTATTGTTTTTGGCTACTTATTTGAAGTCATTGTGATGAACGTTTCACAAAAGGCAATCAAGAAAGCAAGAGACGATGTGTATCAAAAAATTAATGCTATGTCTTTAAAGGATTTTGATAATAAAAGACACGGTGATATTGTCCAACTTGAGATCAGGGATATGGAGAATTTCGCTAGTGGTTTATTCGCTGTATTTAAGACTTTGATGCAAGGTATTTTCACCGTCATTATTACCATTATTATGATGGTGATGGTGAACTGGATTTTAGCCCTTGGAGTAATCATCTTAACCCCGTTAAGTATGCTGATGGCAAAGATTGTTTCATCATTCTCCTATAAACACTATAAAAAGCAGTCAGAACTACAAGCAAACCTGTCCGCATCCTCCTTAGAAACACTCAATAATATCGATATAGTGCAGTCTTTGAACTATGAAAAGGCCGCAATTCAGGAATTTAATGAAATAAATGGAAAACTTAAAAAAGAGGGGAGAATTGCGCAGTTTTCGGCTTCATGGGTCAATCCAAGCACTAGATTAGTAAATAACATTATTTATGTCATTATTGGCGTTGCAGGTATCATTATGCTTGGCTTTAATGATGATTTAATTACTGTCTTTGCGGTAATGTCTATTGGCCGTTTATCAAGCTTCTTATCATACACAAATCAATACTCAAAACCATTCAACGAAATCTCTAATGTTGTCTCAGAATTTGAGAACGCAAAAGCGTCACTTAGAAGAATAAATGACTTCTTAAATATTGATGATGATATCAATAATGGAGAAGGCAAAATCGAAAGCATTGATAGCATTGAATTTAAGGATATGTCTTTCAGCTATGACACTAATAGAAAGCTCATTGAAAACTTCATTTTAGAAATCAAAAAAGGACAGAAAGTTGCTATCGTTGGACCAACAGGTGCGGGCAAGACAACTCTCATTAATTTATTGATGCGTTTCTATGATCCTAATAGTGGTCTTATTAACATCAATAACCAATCATATTTAGATATTAAAAAAGAATCTTTAAGAAGCCATGTTGGTATGGTTCTTCAAGATACTTGGATTTTTACTGGCACAATCTTAGATAACATCCGTTACTATAAGAAAGAGGCTAGTGAAGAAGAAGTTAAAGAAGCTGCGAAGAAGGCTCACGCTGATATCTTCATTAATACTTTACCTAACGGCTATTTAACTAAGGTTAGTAATAAACACGGCTTATCTGAAGGTCAAAGACAGATGATCGCTATCGCTAGAATTATGTTGCTTAATCCAGAACTAGTGATTTTAGATGAAGCTACATCCAATATTGATACTCGTAGTGAAAAGCTTATTACTGACGCTTTTGATTATATGATGAAAGATAAAACATCAATAGTTATCGCTCATAGGTTATCAACAATCGAAAAAGCGGATATTATTATTGTTATGAAAGATGGTGCAATCGTAGAAACAGGTAACCATCAAGAATTAATGAAGAAACAAGGATTCTACTATTCCTTATATTCTTCACAGTATAAATAAGGACATATTATGGCTAAAGGGAAGAAGAAAAGCAAAAAGAAAAGCAAATTAATCACACCTAAGAAAATTGCTCTTTTAATGGCGCTTATCTCATTAGTGTCTTTCCTTTATAAAATTGGTTTAGGTGTTATCTCTAACTCAATAATTTTAATTATTGCTTCTTTATCCACAGCTGTGGTCTGTGCTTGTAAGTTCATTTTCTGGAAAGATATGAACGCTGATAGAAAAACTAAAAAGAAATCATATTTTATCATGATGATTTTAGCGTTATCTTTTGCAGTCCTGTTCCTCTTATTTGCTGCTCTTAAAGTCGGAGGCATTGATACATCTAGTAAGAATAACTTTAAAGGTGTGATTGGTTATATCTTTATTGCCTTTGTTATCTTGATGTTTGTTTTATCAATCATCAATTTGAGAGGTGCATTAGAAAAAAATGACATTATGGTCATTGGTATTAAAGAAATGATATTTGTCTCTGCTCTCGCTGACGCTGTTATTATTCAAGAATTCTTATATAAGACCATTTCTCATTATCGTGACTTACCGTTTATGAGAATCTTAAATAGTTATTTCCCATTAATTATCGCAGTAGCGATGATTATGGTGCCTATCTATATGTTTAATAGATTAAGGAAATATGAGGCCTAATATGGATAGAATTGCAAAAGTAAAACGCCTGACAGATTTGTATTTGGATTCTGAACTAGTGGAAAATCCATCAATATTAGCCAGCGAAGGACTAACCATTGAAGATTTTATTGCTTATCACAAGCAAGAATATCTAAAAAGAATTGCTAATTTTAAAGCGGTAATAGAGAAAAAGAAAGAGCCAAGAGATATATTCCCAAAAGATTATGATGGGCTATTTTATATCTATTGTCCTGATGAAGAATATCTTACTTCTTTAGTGGAAGTTACCGAGTTCCTCATTAAAGAAGAGAATCTACCTTATGCTGATATTGTTTTTATGAAAGAAGTAGCGGATATAACTGGCATGGGTATCCACACAATGTCTATTAATTACCTAGTAGGGGACACCAAGTATTTCTACACTAACATTGGCACAAAAGACGCAGATAAATACATTGTTAGTGATGTATCAAGATTTACTGGATTATTGCCTTATTTGTATAGCAAGGGCTATAAGGACTTATATGAAAGAGTTTTTAAAGTGGCGATATTTGTTATCAAAAGATATCAAATGAAAGCGGTTAAACTTCTAATTTGCTTATTAAATTACCTTAAAGACATCAATTCATCGCATTATGAAGAAGTGCATAATATTTTTCTTAAGCAATATAAAGAAAATGAAAAAGCATGGCATCAGAACAAAACATATTACATTGGCTTTATGAATGGCTTTAACTATGCTTTCGCTGCGCCTATAGAACTACTTGATTAAAGCATTACTAATAAGACCGCTAACGCGGTAGCGATTACTGGAACACTAATGATAGATCCATATTTAACGAAGTCTTTGAATGTAAACTTGACTTCGTATTTTGATAATAGACTTTGAAACATAATACCCGCTAAAGCGCCAACTGGTGTTAAGAAAGCACCAATGTTACTACCAATAATCGTCGCGTAGATTGCTTGATAATATGCCTGCCCTTCTAAGGCTAATGGGACATCCGCAAATAAGATAGACATTGGGATATTATTGACCATATTAGCCATGATGAAAGAAGAGGCGCCATAAGATAAGATAGGCGATACGGTATTTAATAATTCGCCGATTTTCTCTGCCACTCCTTGATAGTGAAGCGCAATAACAATAATACTCATTGATAAAACAAATGGGATTAATTGATAAGGTAATCTTTTAAGTGGATTAACTAAATAATGCCACTGTTTTCTTCTTACTAATCTAGTGATAATAACAAAGACTAATAATGATACTGCGCATATCAGAGATATGAGCCACATATCTAGATGAATATATGGAGAGATGATAAGGAAGACTAAGCACACTAGTAAGTGAGTGACACCAACAATTAAATCAAACTTACTTTCAATATGGACTGTTTCACAGTCTTCACAACTTAATACTTGTCCAAGTTTCTTACGGAATAAGAGATAGATAATAAGAATCTCCACCAAGCCAGCACATAAGGTTGGAATAGCCATCACTTTGAAATAATCGATGAAGGTAATATTCGCGGAAGTTGCTAGATAGATATTTGTAGGATTACCAATTACAAACATCATTGACCATGTATTAGCAGCGGTAAACTCCGCGATTAAAAATGGAAGAGGTGAAATCTTAGTTCTCTTACAGAAGAAACAAATAAATGGTGTGAATGTTAATATCACGATATCGTTAGAGGTGAATACTGTAAGGAACGCCACTAAAAAGTAGAGGATAAAGAATAATGCGGTTTGACTGTTCTTCGCGTGCTTAACTGCAAAGCAAGCAAGGAATCTAAATAGACCAACTTCATCTAAGAAAATAGAAAGGATGGTCATCGAAAAGAATAAAACTAATATCTTCAGTGGATTAATTGCAGCGCTACTAGTCCAAGAAGCACCAATCTCTTTAATTGGGCATAAAGTAGTGGCCACTAAAACAATCGCTCCTAATAAAGCGATAAGCCAATATGTATCTAAATAAATCTTACCTAATTTGATTCTAGGGAAGAGTAATGTAGATAGAGTGATTCCTAGGAATGTAATAGCAGAAATGACGATAGTAGCAATCATACAAACGACTATCATAGACCTTTATATGTATAAAGCAATATAAAATATCAAAAAATAGCACAAAATGTGCTAACATATACATACGATAAATCGAGGGGAGAAACTATGAAAAAGTTTTTTAGAAACCTATTCTCAGGATACTTTCTAATCATATTAATTCTATTAATAGAATTAGGTGCTTTCGTATTTATCCAATTCTTCCTTGAGGATGTTGTTGTCCTAGTGATCAATGATCCTAATGTCGCTAGTGAAACGGTTAGAAATATCGTTGGATTAGTTTATATTCCACTTCGTGTGGCAATATTTGTTATCGCTGTTTTAATCTTCTTTAGAATCGTTAATAAACATGAAGATCCTGAATTCAAGATTCCTTGGATAGTGGGTATGCTTCTTTTACCACTATTCACTTCCATTATTTTCTTAATCTTTGGTAACCATGGTCTAAATAAACGTGATAAGAGAATCATTAAAACCACAACAGAAGAATATAACAAACACTTCCAACTAGATGAAAAAGCCAAGAAAGAATATCGTGAAGAATTAGGCACTGCTGTTAATGCTTTTAGATATATCAATAACATCACTAAGTTAGGTATTCACCCTAATAACAGAGTGAAATACTATGCGACTGGTGAAGAATTCTTCCCTGAATTAATAGAATCATTAAAGCTCGCTAAAGAATTTATCTTTATGGAATTCTTTATCATCAGCGATGGTGAAATATGGGATGAAGTACAACAGGTATTAATTCAAAAAGCTAGCGAAGGTGTTGAAGTACGTATCATCTATGATGATATGGGTTGTGGTGGCACTATCAGTGCTAGAACACCAAAGATCTTAGGTAAATATGGTATTAAATGTTATAAGTTCCATCCATTTAGACCAATCCTTTCTGGTGTTTATAACAACCGTGACCATAGAAAGATTGTGGTTATTGACCATCAAATGGCTTTTACTGGTGGTATGAACTTGGCGGATGAATATGCGAATAAGATCAATAGATTTGGTTATTGGAAAGATACCATGATTAAGATTGAAGGTAGTGCGATCAATAACCTTATTGCTGTTTTCTTACAAAACCTTAACTTAGTTGTGGGCCATATTTCTGACTATAACAAATGGATGAACTATGATTATCCAGAATTCGAAGATAGTGGCTATGTGATGCCATTTGGCGATGGTCCAGGTGATTATGTCAGTGCGCTTTTAGGCGAACAAACATATATCAATATTCTTAATTACGCTCAAAAGAAGGTTTATATCTCTACGCCATATTTAGTACCTACTTATAGCTTATTAGATGCTTTAAGAAGCGCCGCTCTTAGAGGCGTAGAAGTTAATCTTATTGTTCCTGGTATGCCTGATAAACCAGTTGTGTATTGGATGGCTAAATCTAACTTTAGATATCTATTAGATGCTGGTGTTAATATCTATTTATATAGACCAGGCTTTAATCATATGAAGACCGCAATCGCAGATAATGAGTTAGGATTCGTGGGCACGATTAACTTTGATTTTAGAAGCCTTGTGCATCACTTTGAATGTGGCGCAATCCTCTATAAATGCCCATGTATGGACGATATCACTAAAGATTTTGAACATATGATTGAACTCAGCGAAAAAGTCCCACAAGACTATAAATTTAGAGGTATTAAGAAGAGTATCTGTTCAGTACTCAAGATCATCTCCGCTTTGTTCTAATTTAGCGAACCTTAAATGTTGATAATTATTAATAATTATTGCTAATACACAAAAAATCGTTTAAGTTTTATTTAAAGTAAAAAAGATACTTTTTAAGCAATGAAATTACTATTAGTAGAAGACTCCGTTCAACTAAATAAGGCTTTAACCACTGTTTTAAAACGCAACTCCTATATTGTCGACAGTGCTTTTGATGGTGAAGAAGCTCTTTTATACATTGGTCAATATAAATATGACATCATCATTCTTGATATTATGCTTCCTAAGATTAATGGCTTAGATGTTTTAAAAAGAGTGAGAGACAACAAAATCGACACACCAATCATTATGTTGACCGCTAAATCGACAACTGAAGACAAAATCCATGGTTTAGATTTAGGCGCCGATGACTATTTACCAAAACCATTCGTGGTGGAAGAACTATTAGCCCGTATTAGAGCATTACTTCGTCGTCAACCATCATATGAAGAAGAAAACAAACTCGAGTTTGGTGATTTAACTTTAGATAATAAAAACTGCTGCCTAATCAATGGTGAGAATAAAGTTGTTCTTATGAACAAAGAATTACAAATTATCACTTTGCTCATCAAAGCAAATGGTAATGTTGTATCCCAAGACACCATTAGTAAAAGCGTTTGGGATATTGAATCCTATAGCACGAGCGAGAATGTGTGGGTATTTATATCCTATCTAAGAAAGAAATTAGAAAGTATTAATTCTAAAGTAAAGATTAAGTCAATTCGTTACCAAGGCTATTACTTGGAGTATAAGAATGATTAGAAAACTAAGATTACGTTTTATTCTTGCGGCTTTAGTGTCGATTCTTTTTGTTTTGGCCTCAACTATTGCTGCGATTAATGTTTCTAACCATCTGAAAATCAGTGGTGAAACAGCACAGACGTTGTACGATGTTATCGAGTATTCACACCAAAATGTTTTATTCGCAAATGGTGTTTTTCCTACAGATGAAAATGGAGAACCAGTCCAACCAGGACCAGGTGGCTTTTTTAATCCAAGAAGAGAAGACATTAATGAACAATTCTTTGCCACGGTTTTTGACACTGATGGTGTTGTTACGTGGTCCGACTACGACCATATCGCACAAGGTGATATTGATAATGAATCACGTGAAGCAATGGCGACAGAAATATTGGCAAGTGGTAAAACCGATGGTGTGATAGGTAAATTGCGTTTTAAAGTTGCTTATATTGAAGAGACTGTTCAAGCCTTTGTGAGTTGGGATGCAGAAGCTAATCAACCAATATTAGAAGAAAGAGAATTAAATAATTCATATGTTGTTTTCTTAGATACTTCAGAAAGAACGCACGCCTGGAATAACTTCTTTATGTCTTCTTTAATAATCGCGGCAATAAGCTATACCGTCCTTGCTGTTTTAATCATTTTATCTAGTAAGCTTGTCTTTAGAACTAGTGAAGAATCATATAGAAAACAAAAGGCATTTATTACTAATGCATCACATGAATTAAAGACACCATTAACTATTATTTCTACTGACTTAGAACTCGTGGAAATGGACAATGGTAAAAGTGAGTGGACCGAATCTATTCATGATCAAATAATGCGTTTAAACGCTATGACAAAACAATTAGTGACTCTCTCTAGACTAGATGAAGGTAACGCTAATAACTATCCATTCACGGAATTCTCAATTTCCAAGCTTGCTATGGAAAGTGTGGATTCGTTTGCTCCAACTTTTAAAAACAAGGGATTAATATTTAGTAGTGATATCACTGATGGAGTTAATATGAGAGGAAATATATATCTCATCAATGAGCTGTTCTACATCTTCTTTGATAATGCCTTAAAATACACTAAGAATAATGGCGAAGTTAACTTAATAGTTAAAAAGAATTCTAATCGCAAGAATGAAATTGTATTTTCTAACGATATAGAAGATAACGAAATTGACACAAACCTATTATTTGAAAGATTCTATCGTAGTCCAAACTCTGTTACTAAAGAAGGTTCGGGTATCGGTCTAAGTATCGCTAAGGAAATAGTGGAACTACATAAGGGAAAAATATCTGTATCCATCAAAGAAAATAAGATTTTTTTCACGATTATACTTTAAAAAATATTTAAAAATTTAAAGTTCATTTAAGTTTGCCTTCATATTCTTTAAGTAAGCAAAGACATAAATGGATTTTTAGTATTTCCATTTTTGCCTATTTCTGGGGGAAGAAATAGTATTGCTTTAAAAAGAGGGGACATTGCTAAGAATACTGAGAAGAACACTCTTATCAATATGCGCACTCTTTTAGGTGGCATTATTTCTAGATTATCCAGGCTTACTAAGATTATTAAGCGTCCTTGCTGGTGGTGATTTGGCTTAGACTCCGACAACAATGAACCAGGATTACCAAATACCGGCTATTAACGGCACTTAAAATATTCATAGCTATTTAGTCTCAAGCGCACTGAAAGCTATGCAATTAAATTAAAAGCGCTTTCCTTTCTCTCTCGAAAAGGCTACATCCGTGGCCTTTTCATTTTTTTTCTAAATATATAAAAAGAAAGTGCGCGCCCACACTCACGCCCACACTCGCTCATATAAAAATATAAATAATTAAATAAATATTGATAAAAACAGATAAAAAAGATTATAAAAATAACAATTATTTAAAAATATTAAAAATTTATTCAAATAAAAAAGTTAGATAAAATCAAGAAAAAATGATTTTCATAAAAAATAATTAAAAAAATTTTAAAAAAAGTGTTGCAATAAAAATTAAATAAGTGCATACTATAATAACCCACCCGGGAAACCGAGTGAGTAAGATAATAAGAATTGATAGATTCTTATATATCTTAAGACCAGGTAAAACAGTCAACGCAGGTATCTAAGTTGCTAAAGCGTTTCCAGGATTAAAGAAAAGGTCTGGATCAATGATTGTACTGGCAGATTGGTTCTCGTAATCAATCAAGGGCAAATCCTCCCTGCTACAGTGGATGCTGAATTAGAGTTTGACAGCATAAACCCACCGCCCGACAAGATCAAAGAGGATGATGAAGGTCAATTACCCATCAACACCCCACATTCAGGCTAAAGCAACTCAAAACCTGAAATAAACTAACTGGTCAGCAATGGCACAGATAGCGAATGGGCGAAAACTTAGCCTTAAAAGTAAGACGATCACCACTAAAACGACGTTGATAGTAAGGCTCTGGGATTAAAGTTCCCAGTCAATGATCGCAAAGGCTGGAAATCCTTCGGGAAATTCAAACGGCAAACCTCACTGCTACAGTGGTCGCTGAGTTAGAGTTTAACAGCGTAAAACCACCGCCGGACACAAGACAAAGAGGGAAAAACAAAGCGAGTTAGAGAAAACCTAACCGCAAAGCCTAAATCTCATTACTCAACCTAACGTGAGATGATAGTAAGAGAACCCAGATGGAAATCTTACAAAGAAAAGGCCTAAAGAACTTAAGACTAGATCAGTCAACCACTTCCCGTAACTGATTCGGGAACCTCGAAGGATTAAAGAACCGTCGTTAACTGGTTGCACTAGCAAAGAACCATTAGAAATAGTGGTTATCGGTACGATCCCACCTGACTAGCAATAGTCACCGGCATCTGCGTTAAAGCTTGGCAGAATAAACCCGGCACCGGACATGACGAAGAGGATGAAAGCTCTAAAGAGAATATCTTAGAGAAGCTGGCCATTAATGCGCTACTCAGTTCAAAACGCATTTTAACAAGAAGCACCACCAGTCAAAAGAGCTTAACTTGGGTATCTAGTAATAGGTACAACGGTTCAAAAGAAGGAAGCGGAAATTGTCCGCTTCTTTCTTTTTATGTTAAAATCTAGTTAATGTATAATCCACATTCCACAAAATATAACTATCCAGAATATACTGATCAGCATTATTTAGTTGTTAAAAAGAATAATGGCTTAGTTTTTGATGAACATTACCCCTATATTGATAACTCTAAAGGTTTTAGATTTAAAAGATGGTGGGTACGTGTACTACTTTACTTAATCGTTTTTCCTCTTTGTCCAATCTATATGGGACTAAGAATTAAGGGACGTAAAAACCTTAAAAAATATAAAGATGAACTAAGGAATGGGGCTATTACCATCTCTAACCATGTCCATATGTGGGACTATATCGCTATTATGAAAGCTCTTAGACCAAGAGAAACAAGAGTCTTAGTCTGGGCCGCTAATATTAGGGGAGAAAATGGTGCTTTAGCAAGATTAGTGGGTGGTGTACCAATTCCTGATGATAATTTAGGTGGTAAAGTCGCCTCTAATAAAGCAATAGAACAATATTTAAAAGAAGGCGGATGGTTACAAGTATACGCTGAAGGTAGTATGTGGGAATGCTATCCATATATAAGACCATTCCATACAGGGGCTTTTTCATTAGCGTGTCGCCTTAATAAACCAGTTTTACCGATTGGTTTCTCTTTTAGAAAGCCTTCTTGGATTAGAAGACATATCTTTGGTCAAGAAGTCGCGATTACTTTAAAAATAGGGGAACCATTATATAAAGATGAAGCCTTAAGTGAAGGTGAGCAAAGAATAGACTTAACAAAAAGAGTGCACCATGCAGTATGTTTGCTCTCTGATGTTGATCCTAAAGAGAATCCATATCCAGAGATATTCGATAAGAATAAACGAATAGATAATATATAGGTTGCTTTAATTTCTATATGCATATAGAATACATACCGGTATATGAGACCAATTATTCTTATTATTAGCTTAATTATTCCATTAGTGGGCACAACCTTAGGTAGTGCGATGGTTTTCTTCTTAAAGAAAGAAATCAATCCAAGACTACAAAAGATATTATTAGGCTTCGCTAGTGGCGTGATGATTGCCGCTTCTATTTGGTCACTTATGCAACCCGCGATTGATTTGTACAACGAAGGTGATTGGAAAGCATATGTATTTCCAGGAGTAGGTTTCTTATTAGGCGTTGGCTTCATGCTTCTTCTTGACTATTTAGTGCCTCATATGCACATCAATAAGGAAGAAGAAGGCCTTAAGAAAGATAAATATTCTAAAACATTTAAGATGTTATTAGCCGTTACTCTTCATAACGTTCCTGAAGGTTTAGCGGTTGGTGTTGTTATTGCTTCCGCTTTAGCGGGCCAAGTGAACGAACAAGCTGTTTTAGCCTTAGCTATAGGTATGGCTATTCAAAACTTCCCAGAAGGGGCAATTGTATCTATGCCTTTAAAAGAAGAAGGTGTATCTAAAGGAAAAGCATTCTTTTATGGCTTTATTAGTGGTGCGGTTGAACCATTAGCCGCAGGCGTTGCTATCTTAATTACATATTTAGTGTCCGTTATATTACCATTTGTACTTGCCTTTGCCGCAGGTGTCATGATTTACGTTGTCGTGGAAGAACTTATTCCAGAAGCTAATGAAGGTAAACATTCTAACTTAGCGACCATCGGTTTAGCGGTGGGCTTTGTGCTCATGATGGTATTAGATATCGCTCTTGGATAAATAAATATAATAAAAGGCCTACTCATCAATAGGGTAGGCCATTATTTTAGATTGAAGAGAATTAGTATGCTCTGCTAATTCTGAAGCGATTGTCGTAATCAGAGATATACGCGATATCGTGTTTGTTTTCGTTAACGTAGTATTCTTCGTTAACTCTGAGATCAAGCATGTGTCTATTGTAATACTTGAAGATGTAATCAATCGCGGAATTTCTACTCTTGAATTCTTTATTGAATTTGATGAATCTTCCTTCTACGACCGCTTCTAATAAATACTTTTTGTTCATCTACTAGAATACCTCTTTTCTATAGCCTTTTATCGTCTTGCTTAGGACGCGGTATTCCGCATTTGAATACATAATAATAGTCTTATTTTTAAATGTGTCAAGCAATTTCGTTAAATATTTTTTTAAATCTTATATTTATATAAGGCCTAAAAGTTCTAAGGCATATCATGTGAATAAATTTTCCGTTTACTCTATGATGTTAATAGGGGGATAAATAATATGAAAAAAATTGCTGTATTCGACGCGAAAAAATATGATGAGGCATCATTCAAACCTTATTTAGATAAATATCAATTCACTTACTATAAAGATCGATTATCTAATCACACTGTCGCCTTGGCGAAAGACTTTGACGCAGTGATGTGTTTTGTTAATGATGAACTCAATGATGAAGTACTCACTAAACTTAATGAATATGGTATACATGGTGTCTTTCTTAGATGCGCTGGCTATAACAATGTTGATTTAGCAAGTGCTTATAAAAATAAGATTCATGTCGCTAGAGTACCTGCTTATTCTCCTTACGCTATCGCAGAACATGCTTTCGCATTGTTACTATCCCTTAATAGACACATTCATAAAGCCTATATTAGATCTAGAGACTTTAACTTTAACTTAGAAGGTTTAAGTGGTTTTGATTTACATGAAAAGACCATCGGTGTTGTAGGCACTGGTAAAATCGGTAGAGTGTTTATCGACATCGCTAAAGGATTTGGGATGAAAGTTATATGTTATGACCCATACCCAATCAAAGATAGTGGCTATGAATATGTCTCTTTAGAAGAAATGTACGTTAGAAGTGATATTATTTCACTACACTGCCCATTAACTAATGAAAATAGACATATGATAGATGGAAAAGCCATCAAGCAAATGAAGAAGGGCGTAGTCATTATAAATACATCACGTGGTGGCTTAATTGATTCTAAAGCCTTACTGGAAGGCCTTAAAGAAAAACAAATCGGAGGAGTGGGCTTAGACGTCTATGAAGAAGAAGCTAATCTCTTCTATAAAGATAATTCCTTAAAGATTGTTAATGATGATACCTTATCACTTCTTTTACAATTACCTAATGTCATTATTACATCCCATCAAGCCTATCTCACTAATGAAGCGTTAAGTAATATCGCTGAAACCACAGTGAAAAACTTAGATGAATACTTCTCTGGTGCATTTATTAATAATGAATTATGTTACCACTGTGAAAAGAGTAAAGATCCAGAGGCTTGTTATAGAGCTAAAACAAAGAGATGCTTCTAAACGCTTAACTTGTTAATGAACTATATTCGTGTATAATTTCACTAATATATGAAAAAGAACAAGTTAGATTTAATCTTAATGATTATCTTTACCGTATTAGCGGTCGCTATTAACGCTTATATCATTTACCATTCCTGCTTAAATGGTGCTCAAAGTAGTCAAGCTTCACAAGGAGTGGTGGAAGTAAGTGAAGAAGTAGTTAATACAGTAAGACCAGGCACAGTAACTCCAGAGAACTATAATGCCTTTGCGACATTTATTAGGAAATCATTAGGCCATTTTGGCTTATTTGTGGTAAGTGGTATCTTCTCTTCCTTAGCGATTTACTATATCTTTAAAGATTTCAAATGGATTAAACACTTCCTTAATACTATATTTGCTTTATCATTCGGTTTAATCATCGCTATGACTACAGAGATCATCCAATTAAATGTCCCTGAGAGAAGTGGTGAGTTTACTGATGTACTAATCGACTATGGTGGTTATTTATTAGGTGCCTTCCTTGTTGGTTTAGTATTGTTCCTAGTCATAAGACACCAAAGAAAGAAACAAAGAGAATAGTTAAAAAATATTTATTTTTTTGTTATTTTTACTATAATGTGGCACAATTAAGATACCTAAAAGCATGAAGAAGAAAGATATTAAGAGATTTGATTTAGATAAACCTTTTAACCCTGCGGATATCAAAGGGTTAAATGTCAGTGAACTCGAACAGCTTAGTAAAGATATCAAAGATAAGATTATTACTAGCTGCGCGAAAAATGGTGGCCACCTCGCTAGTTCTTTAGGGGCCACTGATTTAACTGTCGCTATTCATCACTGTTTTGATTTACCTAAAGATAAGGTGATATTTGATGTAGGCCATCAAAGTTATGCTCATAAAATCTTATCTGGTAGAAGCCTTGATAGATTAAGAAAGAGTGATGGGGTATCAGGTTTCCAAAGAAGAAGTGAATCAGAATATGATCCATATGAAGCTGGTCACTCTTCTACATCTATAAGCGCAGCGATGGGTTTAGCCCTAGCTCGTGACTTAAATAAAGAGAAATATGAAGTTATCGCTGTTATTGGTGATGGTTCGTTAGCCAATGGTCTTGCCTTCGAAGGCCTTAATAACATCGCTAATTTCAATCATAAAGTCATTATTATCATCAATGACAATAACCGTTCTATTGGTGAATCACGTGGCTTAATGCACCGTTATTTTGAAAAGTTTAGATTATCCAAAGGATACTTAAGAAATAAAGATAGATATCAAAGGTTCTTAAAAAAGACTTTCTTAACAAGATGGTTCTACCATTTAACAAGCTGGATTAAACGTCAATTTAAGAAACTCTTTATTAGAAAGAACTTATTTACTGAAATGGGTTTATATTTCATCTCTAATATTGATGGACATGACATCAAACAATTAGAGAAAGCCTTTAACTACGCGAAGAATGCGCCTACTTCAGTTGTTTTACATGTCACCACTCAAAAGGGTAGAGGCTATAAATTTGCCGAAGAAGATGATGTTGGTAACTGGCATGGTGTTGGTCCATTTGATATTGAAACAGGCAAACCACTTAAACAAAGAGATCCTAACTATATATCGTGGAGCCAAGTCTACGCTCAATTATTAAAAGATAGACTTAAAGTTGATGATAGGATGGTATTAATTAATCCCGCGACGATGGTGGGCTCATGTGTTGATGACTTATTAGAAAAATATCCAGATAGAGTATTTGATGTTGGTATTTCTGAAGAACATGGTGCGGTTTTTGCCGCAGCAGTGGGCTTAAATAAAGATATCCATGCTTACTATTCTATTTATAGTACCTTCTTACAACGTAGTTATGATGAAATTAGCCATGATGTGGCTAGACTTGATAGTGATGTTACTTTCCTTATCGATAGAGCGGGATTACCTGGAGAAGATGGTGAAACCCATTCAGGTATCTATGATGTCGCGTACTTAATGAGTATTCCTAATATCGCTATTGCGATGGCGTCTAATATGGAAGAAGCGATTGATTTATTTAACTTCTCCACATCATTCCATCACCCATTAGCGATCCGTTATCCTAAAGATATCACCCCAAAAGTTGATAATCATGAACCACGTCCTGTTAAACTAGGTGAATGGAAAATAGAAACTAATGATGGTGATATAGCGATTATCTCTTATGGTCCAGTAGTAAAACACTTAGTGGAAGAAGTACCAGGCTATACAATTGTTAACGCGATGTTCCTTAGACCAATCGATGAAGAAGTACTAAAGTCATTATTCAATAAGAAACAAATCGTTCTTTATGATATCTATGGCACGAAAGAGGGCTTTGCCTCATACGTGCTTAATTATCTAAACGAATTTGGTTATAACGGTAAAGTCAAAGTCCTAGCGATTCCTAATGGCTTTGTTAAACATGGCAACGTGTTAGACCAAGTTAAAGAACTAGGTATTACCTTTGATGATTTAAGAAAGTTACTCTAGTTTATGATTAAGTTACTTAAACCTATCGCCCATTGTTATGGTGTGATAAATGCGATTAATCTCGCTAAGAAGGTCGCTAATGAATATAAAGATAAGAATATCTATGTTTTTGGTTTACTTGTCCATAATGAAGAAGTTACTAAAGAACTAGAAACATATGGTATTAAAACAATAGACTTAACTAGTAAGAATCCATTAGAGATCCTTAAGAAATTCACAAGCAATGATATTGTGATATTTACCGCGCATGGTCATCCTGATGTCTATGAAGATATCTTATCTACTAGGGGTGTCACCTATTTTGATGCAACATGTCCTAAAGTAAAAGAATGCTTTAATGCCATAAGAGGTAGTAAAGAAACTATCTATATTGGTAAAGCTAATCATCCAGAAGCAAATGCGGCGTTAACAAAAAATGATAATGTGCTCTTCTATGATATTAATGAGAAGTTTGACTACTCTCATGTCAAAACCGATAATCCATTAATCATCAATCAAACAACATTATCATTTTTAGAACTAGAAGATATCCATAAAGAAATAAAAAAGAATATCAAGAACCCTAATATCATTGATGAGATATGTGATGCGACTTTGTTAAGACAAAAGGCCATCAATGAACTAGGGGATGATATAGATACAATCATCATCGTGGGTAGTAAGAAATCATCAAATACAATGAAACTATATGAAGTCGCTAAAAAGAGACATCTTGATAAAGCAATATATCTACTAGAAAATATCGAAGATTGTAAAAAGTTAGATATTAAACATAAAAACGCAGTTATCGCAAGTGGGACATCCACTCCGTTAAATACAATCAATCAAATAAAAGAATATCTAGAAAGTAGGAATAAGTAGTTATGGCGAATAATCAAATTAATCACGTTGCCTTAATCATGGATGGCAATGGTCGTTGGGCTAAAAAAAGAGGCTTACCTAGAACCGCAGGTCATGAAGAAGGCTGTAAGAGAATTATTGAAATATTTGATGCAGTTAAGGCTAATCATATATATTGCATGACCCTATATGCTTTTTCCACTGAAAACTGGAATAGACCAAAAAGTGAAATCACTTTGTTATTTAGATATCTGGATAAGTTCTTTAAAGATAACATCGCTGATTTAATGAGGGATGGTGTTAGAGTGCAAGTGATGGGGGACATCACTAGACTCCCTAAACACTCGCAAAAAACAGTCTTAGAAGCAATTAAAAAGACCAAAGATAATAATAACTATGTTTTTAACATTGCACTTAATTATGGGTCTAGACAAGAACTAGTCAAAGCCACGAAAGAAATCGCTACTTTAGTGAAAGAAAATAAGTTAGATATAAACGATATCAATGAACAAACAATTAGTGATCATCTATATACCTCAAATCTACCTCCAATTGACCTAATGATTAGAACAAGTGGAGAACAACGTTTAAGCAACTATTTGCTATACCAGCTCGCTTATTCTGAATTTATCTTCACCCCAACATATTGGCCAGACTTCACTAAAGATAAGTTTGAAGAATGCTTAAAAGAGTATCAAACAAGAGATAGAAGATACGGTAAGATCGTAGAAGAGTAAATCTTACACATACACGTATTTGTATAACATATGGGCCTTATGCGCCCATTTTTATATACACATGCGATAATTTGTTTGTCTAAAGTTTCTTATTAAGTATAATAAGTAATGTAGGATGCTTTTATAAATACGTCTTGCAATTTATTATGTTTAACATCAAGGGAGACATCAATAGCAAGGAATTAAGTAAGGTTTTATCTTATACCTTACATTCTTTTATTGAATTTCAAATATTTGACTAGAATGTTGGTTTATTAACCTTAGATTCTAGTTTTTTTCTGCCAAGAGTTGCATATTTTCAAAGAAACGTTTTATAATAGCGGCACGCAATAAAGTTTTAATACTTTATCACTACACCTTCATCATCTATCTTACTAACCTGAAGCTTATGGCACTCTTATAGGGGATAGAAGTCATCTTATTTTCTAGGTATATTTATTGGACTATATCTAATGAACGAGCATGCCTAAAAACGGAGTTATTTAAGTTATGTATTACGTTATTCAAGTCAAAACCGGGAAAGAACAACAAGCCATCGAGGACATATTGAAAAATAAGCCAGACGATGCATCTTTCGACGTTTTCTCGCCATATCGTAAATCACTTCGCAAATATAAGGGTGAAACTAAAGAAGTTATCGAAAGATGCTTCCCTGGCTATATTTTTGTGGAAACTAATAATGTTAGAGAATTGTTTAGACAGTTATATTTCACTCCAGGTTTTCAAAAGCTCTTAGGTAGAGAAGAGGGAACAGAAAACTTTGTGCCCCTAGATAAAGATGAATCCCGTATGATTGATATCCTTTATAGTGCGAATAATAACCGCATTACTGAAATATCAAACATCGAAGTTAAAGAAGGTGAAATGATTAGAGTTTTAGATGGACCTTTAATGGGTTTAGAAACTCAAATCAAGAAAGTCAATCTCCATAAGAGAACAGTCCTAGTGGAATTCATGATGTGCGGAAGACTAGTGACCGCTCCTATTGGTATCAATATCATCACAAATATCATTAACAAATAGTTATGAGTAAAACATTAAAGAGTAGAAAACATAGGTATTCACTATTCCCTATTAGATGGTTATTAGTGGCCTATGACATTTTAATTTACGCCACAGTCGTGGTGTTCGCTCTTATTTTTTTCCCGCGCTCAGGCGGACGCCCATTAGCGAACCCACAAGAAGCATTAGAGGTGCTTATCCATTTTGCCATCTCAATGCCAATTCTTATTACCGCTAGATTCTTCCTTAGAGTCTATGGACAAGTCTGGAGATATGGTGGTGTTGGTTCTTACATCCGTGTCATGATCGCGGATACAATCACCCTCTTCATCTATTTCTTCATCCAAAAGTATGTTCCAATTTTCAAAGACCCATTAGAGTTCGTGGTTGTCACATTTATCGTTCTAACCACAACGCTTGTATCACTCGCGGTCCGTATGGTTTATAGATGGCTTTATATCTCTGTTAACCGTAAGTCCAAGTTTGGTAAGTTTATGGTTGGCTTTGTTAACATCTTTGCGAGAGCTAGATGGAGCAAAGACGATAGAGATCCAGTCGCTAAGATTAGAATCGCAATTGTTGGTGCTGGTGGTGTCGGTACTGGCTTAGCTAAAGAACTATTAGACAATCCAAACTCCACATACTATCCAGTCTGTTTCGTTGATAACGATAAAGAAAAACTTGGTAGAGAAATCTTTGGTAAAGAAGTCCTATATGATGATGAACACGCTCCTGGCTTATTAAGAGACTATAACGTGCAAGAAGTCATTATTGCTCTTCCTGCTTCCGTTGGTATGGAAGAAAGAAAAGCAATTTATGAACGTTATAAAAACGCAGGATTTAAGATTAAGTCATATGACTATCCAGCGATGCAATCAGCCTCTAAAGGTAGAAGAACATTAAGAGACTTTGATATTGAAGACTTACTATTCCGTAAAGAACAAGAAGTCATTACCGAAGAAACAATCAACTACTACAAAGGCAAAGTTATCTTAGTTACAGGTGGTGGTGGTTCTATTGGCAGCGAAATCGCTAGACAATTAGCGAAGATGGAACCAAAACAACTCATTCTTTTAGATATCTATGAAAATGGTGTTTATGACATTCAACAAGAATTAAAAATCCAATATAAAGATGCCTTAGATTTACAAGTAGAAATCTGTAGCATCACTAATAAAGACGCTTTAGAAAAAGTATTCAAAGCCTATAAACCAAATATTGTGATTATGGCCGCTGCTCATAAACATGTCCCACTTATGGAACATAATATCATTGAAGCGGTTGATAACAACGTCTTTGGTACATTAAATACAGTCGAGTTAGCAGAAAAATATAAAACAGATAGAGTCCATATGGTCTCTACTGATAAGGCGGTGAATCCTACAAACGTCATGGGCGCTACTAAGCGTATGTGTGAGATGATTTGTATGACACATGCTAGAAAGAGACAGCACACAACATTCTCTGCAACTAGGTTTGGTAATGTCTTAGGTAGTGCGGGTTCAGTTATCCCATTATTCAAAAGACAAATCGCTAATGGTGGCCCAGTCACATTAACTGATAAACGTATTATTAGGTACTTCATGACTATCCCAGAAGCATCTCAATTAGTCTTACATAGTGCCGTTATTGCTAAAAATGGTGAATTAATGGTTCTTGATATGGGTCAACCAGTCAAAATTTATGATTTAGCGATATCCATTATCAAAATGTCTGGTTATGAACCATACAAGGATATCGATATCGTTGAAACTGGTTTAAGACCAGGTGAAAAACTATATGAAGAGTTATTAGTGAAAGATGAAAGACTAACTAAAACAGAAAATGAAAAAATCTTCATTGAAAAAGATCATCCGATCTCAATGGATGAACTTAATGAAAAGTTAGACATATTACGAAAAGCAATGGCGCTTAAATCTAATAGCATCACTAAAGGCGCTCTTAAAGAAGTGGTGCCAACATATATAAACGGCGATCAAAAGTAATTAGAAAAAAAGTAAATAATTTAATATTCATGCATCATTCGTGATGCTTTTTGCATATTAATACACATACATACGCGAGAAGTAGGAGGTAAACAAAATGCCTGAAGAAAAAGAAGTGCTAAAACCAAAGAAGAAGACTAAAGAAGAAGCCCAATCTTTGGAAAATAGCAAGAAAATTGATCTTTACATCAATAACAATCAAGAAGACCAAGAACAAGGTATATCCATCATGAATGTCTTCTCCACCTTAGGAAAGAGATTCAAAATCTTTGGTTGGTTAATCTTATCCACATTCTTAGTGGGTCTTTTAGTGCCAACATTAATGTATCAACTTAAAGATAAGAATGAACAAGCGGTATCTATTCTTTCTTTAGATTACGCTGAAGCGGATGAAGGAAAAGATCCAAATGGTAATGACCTTGATATCACATATTTAAAGTCTTCCTATATTGTGAATAACGCTTTAAATAATGTAACGCTTTCCAAGAAGCTAAGTACCGCTCAAGTACAAAACAATATTCAAATCACTGGTATCTTAACTGATAAAACAAAACAACAAAAAGAAATCTTAGATAAGTTACTTCAAGAAAAGAACAGTGAATATGGTAGATTAATCCAACAATTCACATTGAAATATAGACCACAATATGTCATTACAATTGGCAATGTGTTTAGTTCTGGAAGCGACAAGATTGTTTTGCCTACCAATGACTTGCAACACTTATTAAGCGCAATTACAGAATCCTATAATGAATATTTTGTTGAAACATACCAAGAAAAGACATTACCTAACGACTACTTAAGTGCAGTCAATGAAGAAACACTAGACTACTTAGAAACACTAGATGAAATTAGTAATTCAATGAACTATCTCGCTAAGTACTGTGATGAGAAAACTGCTATTCTTCCTAATTTCAGAACAACTGATGGTGTTTCGTTCTCAGAATTATCTAAAACCATCAATAGATTAAAGAGCACTGATATTGATTATATCTATTCGTACATTTCACTAAATAACGTCTATAAAGACAAGCTCATTTTAAAGACATATTGTGAGATGCAAAAGAGACAAGCGGAATTAGATTTAGCAGAAACAACTTCTAATATCACAACATTACAAAATTCTATTGAACACTATAAGAATGGTAAGGTTGTTGTTAATACTGATAATGGTACACCAATTGAAGTTCCACACACTGATGCAGAATACAATAGATTAGTTTTAGAACTCACTCAAATGAATGAACATAAATCTGAACTTCAAGAAAGAATCGATATGTTAGCGGACCGTATAACTAAGTTAGATGGTCCAGAAGCCACCGCTGACCAAAAAGCAAAAGCACAAGAATACACCAGTAAGGCATTAGCAAACGCTAAAGCTGTGTATGGTTTGGTAAACAAATCTTCTCAAGAATTATTTGCTTCTAACGCATATAAGAACAGATATATGCATACAATCACCACAACAAAGACAGAAAGTTTAAAGGACAATCTTAAGCTATTTGCCTTAGGCGACGCTGCTGGTTTAGCCGTTGGCTTAATCATCTGGATTGGCGATGCGTTTATCATCGAATTCAGAAACGTCAGAAAAGCAAATGAAAATAAGGAGGCTATGTAATATGAAAAACAAACATATTTGGATCCCAGCATTCGTCTTTATCGGTGCGGCAATCTTTAGTCTCGTTTATTCCGTTATTGACTATAAAGCAATTAACAAGGTTCAAGCCTATTCAAGTGAAACCATTCAATTTAACTATGATGGTGCTTCTGATGGTAAAGACCCTAACGGTAATTCATTCAATCCAGTTAGCTTTTTAACTAACGATATTATTGAAGACGCCTTAGCTGAAACAGGATTAACTTATGAAGTTGAAAAAGTTAAACCTTATATCGTTTTAGAAAACTCTGTCCCAGGTAACATCGTTGAAGAGATTAACTCATACGAACACATCACTGGCGAAAGTGATGGCAGAAAGATTTCTTCTAAGGACTATCACCCAGTTAGATATCGTTTCGTAGTGTATCAAGACTTAGATAGTAAATTATCAACAGGTAAACTCAATAAGTTTTTAGAAAACATTGTCGTTAAGTATAGTGAAAAGTTCTATACAACTTATAAGAAAACATTTGCACAAGATGCCTATCAAGAATTGTTTAACTTAGACAATTATGACTACATCTATCAAAGCCAAATCATGTCCACCAGATTAGAAGTGTTAATGGACTACGCTGATAGTGTTTTCAAAGAACATGATGATTTCTTAATTGATGGTAAGTCATTTAGAGATCTTTACTTAAAAGCTCAATCATTAATCAATACAGACGCTAATAAGATTAATAACATCATCGTCTTAAACGCTTTAAGTAAAGACGTCCAAAGATTAAAAGATTATTACACATACTTAATTGAAAGACTTAACTACGATAAAACCAAATATACATCCGATTTAGCGGCCATTACTGCTCAAGTTAATAACTACGAAATCGACTCCACAGTGTATGTTGGTACTGGTGAAAACATCATCAAAGTCGAATCTAACTCTGTAGAAACATATAACACCTTATTAGCAAAACAAATCAGCACTTCCAATATGATTACATCAATTGAAAAGCAAATTGCTGATTATCAAAACATTTTAGATACTCTTAATAGTGCTACCTCCACAGAAGAAGTAGAAAACACAGTTAAGAACATGATTGCTAAATTAGGTACAGATTATAACGATTTAGAAACTTTATTTAAAACAATGATTGAAAAATATAATGATGAATATGTTATGAAAGACACAATTGCCACAAGTAATGTTTATCATAACAATGCATCAATTTTCTCAAGTTCATTTATTGTTAGAGCAATTAAAGTTTCCGCTCCTATTATGATGGTTGCGGTATTAGGTATCGCAATCTTCTACTTGGTAAGAGCAGTTAGAAAAGAAAAGAAAGTTGCATAAACTATCTTAAGGAGCATAAAAATATGCTTGTTAGAAAAGATGATTTAAAACCATTTGAAAAGAAATTGTATTTAGCTTCCCCAACAATGCATGGCGAAGAACTTAAATACATGAAAGAAGCCTATGAGACAAACTGGATGTCAACAGTAGGTGAAAACATCAACGAAGTAGAAAGACTAGCTGCCAAACAAGCAGGTGTTAAATATGCAGTAGCATTATGCAACTGTACATCTGCTTTACATTTATGCGTTAAGTTTGCTGGTGAAAGATTATATGATAAACCACAAATCAGTCATGGTGCATTAGAAGGTAAAAGAGTCTTCTGCTCTGATATGACGTTTGACGCCACATTAAACCCAGTAGTGTATGAAGGTGGTATTCCAGTTTTTATTGACACAGAAGAATCATCATGGAATATGGATCCAGTAGCTTTGGAAAAAGCTTTTGAATTATATCCAGAAGTTAAACTAGTTGTCTGTGCTGAATTATATGGTTTCCCAGGTAGAATTGATTTAATTAGAGATATTTGTCATAAGCATGGGGCTCTTTTAATTGAAGATGCCGCTGAAGCAATGGGCGCATATTTAAATGGTCAACCATGTGGTTCGTTTGGTGACTACGCTGCCGTTTCATACAACGGCAATAAAATAATCACTGGTTCCAGTGGTGGCTGTTTGCTAACAAATGACCTAGAAGTCGCTAATAAAGCACGTAAATGGTCAACACAAGCCAGAGAGAATGCTCCTTGGTATCAACACGAAGAAGTCGGTTATAACTATAGAATGAGTAACGTTATTGCTGGTGTTATCCGTGGACAGTATCCGTATTTAAATGAACATATTGCTCAAAAGAAAGCAATTTATGATAGATATGTTGAAGGGCTAAAAGACTTACCAGTTAAGCTCAATCCTATCGTTGATAACACAAAACCAAATTACTGGTTATCAGCATTGATTATTGATAAAGATGCAATGTGCAAACAAGTTAGAGATGATTCAAAATCATTATATGTTTCTGAACATGGCAAATCATGCCCAACAGAAATTTTAGAAGCTATTGCTAGCCTTAACGCTGAAGGTAGACCGATCTGGAAACCAATGCATATGCAACCAATGTATAGAATGCATGAATGTATTGGTAGAGATGGCACAATTAGATGCCGTACTAACGCATACATTGCTGGTGGAGTTAAAGATGTAGGCGCTGACATCTTCGAAAGAGGATGCTGCTTGCCATCAGATAATAAAATGACACCAGAACAACAAGATAAAATCATTGAAACAATTAAGAGGTGTTTTGAATAATCCATGGAATGGTATTGGATTTTGAGCATAATAGTTGGGAGTTTCTCATTGTTGTTTCTTTTATCATGGCTTTTTTATAAGCCATTTTTTAAACGTTTTTGGGATATATTTTTGTCAGGGCTTGCTATATTAATTCTATGTCCAATCCTTGTTTTACTTTCTTTTCTTGGAGCAGTTTTTATGAGGGGGAATCCCTTCTTTTTACAAAAGAGACCAGGCAAAAAGAGTAAAAACGGAAAGGAAAGAATTTTTAGACTAGTCAAGTTTCGTACTATGTCAAATAAACGAGACAGTTCTGGGAAACTGCTGCCAGACGAACTGAGACTTAATAAATATGGCAAATTTTTAAGATCCACAAGTTTGGACGAACTACCTGAATTATTTAATATCTTTATTGGTAACATGTCTATTATTGGACCACGCCCTCAATTAGTTAGAGATATGGTGTTCATGACCAAAGAACAAAGGCGCAGACACGACATTAGACCAGGATTATCTGGATTAGCACAAGTGAATGGTAGAAATAATATTACATGGGAGCAAAAACTAGAATATGACTTACAATATGTTGACGCGATTACGCTGTTTGGTGATTTTATGCTAATTGTGAGAACAATATTCAAAGTTTTTAAAAGAGAGAATACTGTCCGAGATGGTACGGCAAGTGATATAGATTATGGTGATTGGCTTTTACAAAAGGGAACGATTGATGAGGCTGAATACAACCAAAAGCAGCTAGAAGCAGAAAACTTGATGGGAGACTAAATGAAACACAAATCATTTTCCGTTGCGATGTCTGTATATAAAAACGATGCCCCTTGTTATTTTGATAGGGCATTGGAGAGCATCACTGATCAGCAAACAATCAAACCAGATGAAATTGTATTGGTGGTTGACGGTCCTGTTCCTGATGAAATAAACACCGTTATTAACAAGTATTCCGAAAGATTTAATTTGAAAGCAATTAGATTAGAAACCAATGGAGGCTTAGGCAATGCACTGAAAATAGCCACAGAAAATTGCTCAAATGAGTTAATTGCTCGTATGGACAGTGACGACATTGCCATTCCGAATAGATTTGAGCAGCAACTAATGTTTTTCGAAAAAAATGACCATGTTGATGTTGTTGGAGGCAATATTTCAGAGTTTGTGGACAACGAAAATAATGTCGTTAGTTACAGAAATGTTCCAATGTTTGATAACGAAATTAAAAAGTATTTAAAAAAACGATGTCCTTTCAATCACATGACAGTGATGCTTAAAAAAACCTCTCTACTTGAATCGGGCGGGTATCTAGATTTACATTTCAATGAAGACTACTATCTTTGGGTTAGAATGCTTTTAAATAATGCCACATTTGCAAACACTGGTACAAATTTAGTCAACGTGAGAACTGGTGCCAATCAGTACGCAAGACGAGGTGGCTTATCTTATTACAAGAGTGAAAAAAAACTCCAATCGTTTATGTTTAAAAACAAAATAATAAATTTCTCAACTTATATAGCAAATTGTTTAAAACGATTCATAGTTCAAGTCTTGCTACCAAATAAAATAAGATCTTATGTTTATAAAAAGTTCGCCAGAAATTCCACCAAAATGTAAGGGTGAAATAAAATGTCAAAGCTTCTTTCAATTGTTATTCCATGTTACAACTCATCTGAGACTATTATTAGTTACTTAAAAAGCCAGTCTGTACAATCTAATTCATTAAATATTGAGTTTATTGTGATAGATGATTGTTCTACCGATGATTCCCGCAATGAATTGATTTCTTTTGCAAAAGAAACAAAACTGGATGTAGTCTTAGTATTTAATGAGAGTAATTCTGGACCAGGTTTTAGTAGAAATGAGGGTATCAATAAATCAACAGGAGAATATGTAACTTTTTTAGATTCTGATGATAGATTTGATGATTCTTTTTTTGATATGGTTTTTCCACTTTTGAAGCGGAATTATGATTGCATTATGTTTGACTACAAGATTATTAACGGGAAAAGGTCGTACACATCAAACATTATGACAAATGGCGACAACAATAATATGCCTTCTGCCAGTTCAGTGTTAGTTTATTCAAAGGGAATGACGTGCGGCAAAATTTATAAAAGAAAGGTATTAATTGAAAGTTCAGCGCGTTTCTTATGCATAAGAAGAAATGAAGATTTGCCTTTTACAAAGGTAGCAATATCAAATTGTTCCTCGTTTTTTCATATTTGTGCTCCACTTTATTTGTATTTTCAAAATCAATCATCGCTTATGCACGACGTTACTTTGCTTGATATCAAAAATGCTCAGCTCGCTTTCAAAACTATCGATGATATGTTGAATGATTCTTTCTCGTGTGAAAAAGAGGCTATATTTATGCTTGAATATGTATATTCTACAGGATTATCATCGCTAGAAACGATGAAAAGACATGAATGGAAAGAGTATATTGGAGCAGCAAAAACAAGCCCGCTATTTAATACAAAAAATTTTTATATAAAAGGATATTCTCTGAGAGTTCGCCTTCTAATTTTTCTTATCTCCCACAGACTCTTTTTACTGACCAAAATGGTTTATTTTGTGCAAAAAAAGATTAAAAAGATGCGCGGCATGTAGCAGTATTATGTTGTTTTATTTATCTCTCTTAGCATTAATAATCATACTTGCAGTTTTAGTGAAGAATAAAAAAGTTCTTTTACTCATCTCGCTAGTAATACTTATTGCAGTGTATACTTTTAGAAGCGTGAATGTTGGATGGGATACTAAGGCATATGTTGATATGTTTATGGAATCTCCGAAAACTGATATTTCATCAACATATATTGAGCCTGGATGGCTATATCTTAATAAAGCAATCTTTTTTATCTCTCCTACAAAAACTTTCTTTTTCTTTGTTGTGGGCTCCTTGTCACTTTGCCTTGCTTTTTTTGTCTTTTACAAGACATCAAAAAGTCTTGGAACAAGCATAATTTTATTCTTCATGTTTTGTTATTATACGAGATTAATGAACACACAGAGAAATGATTTGGCTGTGTGTATCTGCATGCTTTCATTTTATTTGACCTATAAAAAGAAATATATACCTGCTATTATCGTAAATCTTGTTGCTATAACTATTCATAAAAGCGCCTTTGTTTTTTTGTTATTTATCATAGCGTCTCTCTTTATTAAAAAGTTTACATTCAAGACTCTGTTCCTCTTTATAGCAATCACTTTGTTGGTTTTCATTTTATTCGATCCAATTTTTTCATTTTTGACGCGTTTTATGTACAGTGGGTATGCAGATAGACCTGGTGAAACAGAAACAGGTGCTCTCAGATTTTTCGTTGTTTATCTACTTCTGTTTGCTGCTGTTATTGTCATGGATAAGAATAAAATTTTGGCATTTTCTTTTATTACCAATAGAACAGAAGAAATGAGGCTTGATACAATGCTTTATTGCGCTATGTGCTTTTCACTCTTTTTCCAATTGCTAAGTCTTAAAAATGCAATGATATCAAGATTCTCGAATTATTTCTTTGCCTTCTTTCCAATTGTGATTGCAAATTCAATTTACAATATTAAAAGGAGCCGTAACTTAGTGGTAAAAACTTTTGTCCCGGCTGCTATTTATGGTGTTCTTTTCATATGGATGATAATCAACTTGAAATTTGCCGAAGGAGGCTTTGGCAAGGACAACGTCATCCCTTATACTATCGATTCTCTAGAAAAAGCAATCATATGGGCAAGTTATTAAGTATAGTAATACCTGTTTATAATACATATAGTCTTATTGAAAGATGCCTCGACTCTTTGCTTAAGAGCAAAGAAAATTGTTTCGAAGTTCTCATTATCAATGACGGTTCAACGGACAATAGTCTTTTATTGTGTGAGCAAATTTCTGCTATAGATAAAAGAGTAAAAGTTTTCACAAAAACCAACGGAGGACTATCCAGCGCAAGGAATTATGGAATAAATGTTTCCACAGGAGAATACATCCAATTTCTTGATTCTGACGATTGCTTGGCCAATGGTGCCATTGATATTTTAATAGATCACGCGAAGAATTGTGATTTTGATGTTTATGAATTTGGCTACAAGACAATAAAAAATGGGAAGACTGTTGAAGAATATTTGCCAATTCAAATTGATGGTGAGCGAACATTGGCAAATATTTTAGAGAAAACGCATTTTAGGTGGTATGCTTGGAAATATTTGTTTAGAAAGTCTTTTTTAGTTTCTAATGGCTTATTCTTCCCAGAAGGTATTAATTATGAAGACGTGTACTTAATACCAAGAGCGTTATCTTTGGTTTCTCACATTGCTCCGATCATGATTGAAGCCTATGAATATCAATTAGGGCGCCCAGGATCAATAACAAGCAAGCCAAATCTAAAAAACGAATTAAACAGATTGACAACAGTCAAAAAGAATTTTGAATTTTTTGATAGCTTGTCGGATAGACGATTAAAAATGGAATTGCTGAACAACATTTCAAAAGAGTTTTATGCATCGCTTTCTTCTTATTCTTTTTTTGCTGGAGAGGAAAAGAAAACTCTTCTAAAAGAATTGAAGGGCACAAAATTTATTGTGAAGTATACAAAAAATGGTAAACAAAAAATAGTTCGTTTTTTGATTCCGCTTTTTGGCTTACGAATAGTTGCAAAATTATTGCATTTCAGGAGAATGGTGAAAAAGCATGATTCTTTTTAGTATAGTGATTCCAGTTTTTAATGGAGAAAAATATATCGCTAAATCTTTAACCAGCGTAATCAAACAAGATGGCGGAGATTGTGAAATAATAGTTGTTGATGATGGTTCAACAGATTCAACAGTTGATGTTGTACTTGATGTATGCAAAAAATTTAACAAATCAAATATCAAAATTGTAAAAAAAGAAAATGGTGGTTTGTCTGATGCAAGAAATGCAGGCCTTCATGAGGCAAATGGAAAGTATGTTATTTGGCTAGATAGTGATGATTTTCTTCCTGAAGGAGCGTTAGATTCCTTACGTTTTTTATGTAAAAAAGAACCTGATGTGATTATTAGCCGCATCTTATCGTATTTTGAAGATTCAAATGAGACAGTTGAGAATAAATGGTCTTTCGTGAAAGATGAAACCACACTGGACAAAAAAGATGCTCTGAAAGTTTTATATAAGGCAAAAGGTTTTTGGTATTCTGCTTGGTCATTTGTTACTAAAAGGTCTTTTTTAATGGAAAATGGCATTGAATTTGAAAAAGGGATTTATCACGAAGATGAATTATGGTCCCCAAAAGTGATTTGCTTAGCCAATTCATTCATTTTTAACAATTTCCCTTGTTATGTGAATACAGCCAATAGAGCAGGTTCTATCACGACTACCCGTAACATTAAAAAGGTATTTGATAAAACATTTATTTGCAATGCTATTAATCAATTGTCAAAAAGTGAAAAAAAGCCATTTTTGCGACACTTTTTAGATAAACGCTGTTTCTTTATATTGTTAGGTATTTATCTAGAGAAAAAAATGTTTTCTTCTGATGCCAACTATGAGTCAATGTGCATGCAATATACACATGCTATGAGGCGTTGCTTCGGCTGGAAGAGATTATTTATAACTATTCTATTTTTCTTTGTTAGGATTCTAAAAAAGGAGGGGTAATAAATGATGTATAGTGTTGTCATACCTGCATTTAATGTCGAAAACTTTCTTCAAAAGTGTGTGGAAAGTGTCGCGTATCAGCCAAATGGTGAAAATATAGAAATAATAATTATAGATGATGGTTCAACGGACAGTACTCCTTCATTGGCGGATACTCTTTCAAAACAGCATAAAAACGTAAAAGTAATACATCAAACAAACAGAGGTCTCTCTTGTGCTAGGAATAGAGGCATAGAAGAGGCTTCTGGAGACTACGTTGTTTTTTTAGACAGCGATGATTTTTGGTCTGATGATGTGTTTTTAAAAATAGATCAGCAGATAACTGAACAAGAACCAGATTTTTTAGTTTTTTCTATGAATTCGTTTTATGAGAATAATGAAAAGCAACCATTTTTGACAATAACTAGAGAAATGGAAAACAAGGGGCGTGTTAATAAAGAAGAAGCTCTGACTTTATTTTTGGAAAACAACTACTCATATGGCTGGTGTTCGGTATGCTATGTTATAAAGAAAAAAATCCTTTTTGATAAAAAAATAAAATTTCCAGCTGGCCGTCTTTGTGAAGATGTTAATTTTACATACAAATTATGGGCAAATTCTTCAACCGTGTCTTTCTCGTCAGCATATCTCTATAATTATAGACGAGAGCACAAGGATTCTATTTCACATACTGCATCATTTAAATTTTCATCCGATTTATTGTTTTTTGCGAAAGGAAATTTGCTTGACTCTGTAGAACGTTACCCGCGGAAAACAACAGTTGGCGTTTTACTGAAGTTGAATGCCCAATCGCTTATTGGCGTCGTTCTCTATCATTACTCATCATACTCTAGGGCAGAAAGAAAAGAACTCGTATCTGCGCTGAAGCATATGCGTTTAGCGTACGATATCCCGTCGGAGTTATCTTATTTAGTCAAGAGAAAAGAAAAAATAGTGTCAAGACTAGTCCGTGTTTTTGGCTTTTCTTTTGTTGGCAATGTATGGGGAATAAAACGTAAGAAACAAGCAAAAAAAGATTAAATTATGTCAAAATCGCTAAGTAATAACACTTTTTTTAATGTTTTGTATCGATTTATCAACATTGCCTTTCCGCTTGTTGTTTCAATTTATGTATCCCGAGTTTTGCTCGTTGAAAGTATTGGAGAAGTTTCTTATGCACAAAATATTGCGTCCTATTTTGTCTCTTTGGCGATTTTAGGATTACCAAACTATGGAACCAAAATCATTGCAAAAATCAAGGAAAATAAAGAAGAACTAAATAAATCTTTTAGCGAGTTATTCATATGCAACTTTATTACTACAGCAGTCTCAACGCTATTTTATATTTCTTTGATAGCAATTGCGTTTAGAGCTGAAAATATCAATCTCTACATTGCATCTGGGCTATTAATTGTTTTCAATTTTTTGAACATAGATTGGCTATATCAGGGGGTTGAAGATTATCAATACATTGCTCTCAGAAATATTGTGATTAAAATTTTAGCGCTTTCTCTATTGTTTGTTTTTGTTCGCAGTTCCAACGACTTCATTATTTATGCTTACATCTCAAGCGCTTCGACTGGATGCAACTACATTCTCAATGTGCTTCACTCAAGAAAATATGTTTCGTTTACCTTCAAAGGAATTAATATTAAAAGACATCTACTTGTCAGCCTTGTTTTGGGCGTTGGGGTAATTTGCAGCACATTGTATAGCAAAGTGGATATTACAATGATAGGTTCTATGCTTGGTAAAGAGAGCGTTGCTTACTACACTTATGCTCATAACATAATAACCATATTTGTTAATATATGCACTGCTATGACTGCTGTGTTTTTGCCTAGATTGAGTTTCTACTATTCAAATGACAAAGAGAAGTTTTTCGAACTAGTTCAACTAGGAATTCATTCTGTTTGTTTACTGGCTTTTCCAATAATTGCTGGGTGTATTCTTCTCGCTCCAGAAGCGATATTAATATTATATGGGGAAGGCTTTGAACCAGCGATTTTGGCAGTTCGTATGTTTGCAATTATTGTTTTCATTAAATCTATTGGCGATTTGTGCTGCTATCAAGTAGCAATTGCTTCTTCCAGAGAAAAGCAGGTCACTTTTGGTTTTATTATTGGTACAGTTGTGAATATAGTTCTTAATATACCTCTAATTTTTTATTTTGGCATTTATGGGGCTGTAGTTGCTTCTGTTGTTGGAGAAATTGTAATAGATTTGTTTACTTTTGTTGGCTTAAGAAAAGAAGACAGATTTTTGGTCCCAATAAGGCTAACTTGGAAACCGTTTGTTGCGGCTTTGATAATGGCTGGCCTTGTAATCATACCGTTGATTACGATAAAAAACATCATTCTGCGTACTATCGTGTGTGTTTTGGTTGGAGTGATAACTTATTTCATCAGCATTAATTTGTTCCAAGACAAAATGGTTATAGATGTAGAAAAGAAGATTTTGATGAAAGCCCGTAGTATTTTTAGAAAAAAGAGCTAATTTTATCGGAGATTATTGATGTGAATGATTTACAAAAAAAATTATTAGAAATGCTTTCTTGGTTTTGTGAATATCTAAACAGCAACGACTACACTTACTATGTTGTCTATGGCAGTTTTCTCGGGGCAATGAGACATAGCGGTTTTATTCCGTGGGATGACGATATAGATATTGCTTTACCAAGACCAGAATATCAGCGTTTAATAAAAGAATTTAATAAAAAAGAAGGCAATTTTATGCTCGAGACGCCTTTTCAAAACAACAACGATTATTTGTTAACATATTCTAAATTGTATGATACAAGTACAACCTTGATAGAAAAGCAAAGAAAAAGCATTAAGAGAGGAATTTACATCGACGTTTTTCCTATCGATGGGCTTGGAAACACTTACAAAGAATCTATTGCTTTTTCAAAAAGAATAATGAGAATGAACAATTTGCTTATGTCTAAAACATGCGCTATCAGAAAAGAACGAAGCTTTTTAAAGAACATCTTTATCATCATGGGAAGATGCCTATTCTTCATTAACACAAAAAAGTATTCTCTTAAAATCGATAAAGCCGCTTCGAAAAAAGACTATGATAAATGTCAATATGTTGGCTGTCTATATGGGTCATATGGAAAGCGCGAAGTTTTTAAAAAAGAAGTTTTCGGCAAAGCAAAACCTTATCCATTTGAAAATATTGTTGTTAAAGGTCCAGAAAATGGTGAAATGTATCTCACACAATTGTATAATAACTGGAAAATGCTTCCCGAAAAGAATAAAAGAGGAAAGCAACACGATTTCCAATATCTTGATTTGGAAAAACCATTCTTAGGCTAACTAAGAAAATCAACATCATCAGCCAAGGAGTTACATCATGAGAATAAAAAAAATCTTTTCATCATTTATGTCTTTTTTTGCAGTTACTTTAATCTCGGCGTGCAACAATTCGTTTATTCTTAATGGTGTGGCGTTTAACAGCGCAAACGAAAAAAACATGAATAGTGTTGTTCCTAATGAATCTAACTCTATTTCGTCGTTTCTCTTGGATAGTTCTGAGTTTAACTCGGCTGTATCAGAGAGTAGCGGTGGTTCATACGCTACCTCCAACGATTCGATTTCAAACCATCAAACTAATAATCACATAATTGAATGGAATAAAGATGGCGATGGGATATCTTTTTCCAATTATTCAGAGTATGTGTTCGATAAACCGCTAGATAGGTTTCCAACTACTTTTGAGTGCACTATAAAATTGCCGACAAATTTCAATGATAGGGCAGGCGTCGTGATGGGAAATTACGATGATTATTGCGCCTGTATTAATTATGAAATTTCTTCTAATGGCAATCCTAGACTATATTTTTCAAACGGGCGCGACAAAACAATGGATCTACTGTTTCATAGAGTTCACGTTAATACAGGAGAAAAAATTCATCTAACTATTGTCAATGATACTTTTGGTAATTTATTCAAATGTTACGTCAATGGAATTTTAACTCAAGAAGTGCAAGGCGTATACAGGAGAGAATTACCAAAATTGCAAATGCGTATTGGTGGAGATGGGAGAAGTGGCAACGCACAATTCTTTAAAGGCACTATTTATAATGTTTCCGTTTTTTCCACAGCAAGAACAGAACAAGAAATTCTAAAAGATATGACCTTTATTGACGATGTAGATGAAAACTTAATTGCGGCGTTTGATTTGAGCAAGCCACTAGAAAACGAGATTAATGAAGGAATCGGGCATAAGTTCAATCTAATTTGTGTCGACAATATGTGGGTTGATAGTGTACCTGAACCAGAAGGATATGATTTCTCTTTTGCGGTTATTGGCGATACTCAAAAAATAGTGTATGACTGGCCAGATAAGTTTCACAACATTTACGATTTTTTATTAGAAAGAAAAGAAACTGATAAAATAAGTTGTTGCATTGGGCTTGGAGATATAACGGATCAGAATTCTGACAAAGAATGGAGGCTGGCAAAAGAGCAACTAGATCGTCTTAATGGTGTGATTCCTTACATAATAAATTGTGGTAATCATGATACGTCAAACCGAATGAACCATTTTTTTGCTCATCCCCATGAATTCTATTTGTCTCAAATAAGCTGTTTTAAGAAGGATAAAGTAGAAAATTCATATTTTACAATTGAAGTGGGCTCCGTTAAGTACTTGATTTTCGCTTTGGATTATGGCGCTAGAGACGATGCACTAGAATGGGCAAGTGGCGTCATAAATGAGCATCCAGGCTTTCGAATTATTGTTAGTACGCATGCTTATTTATTTCGCGATGGAACAACTTTAGACAGTGAGGATGTTTGCCCACCATCAGGCGAATCGAGATACAACAATAATGGAGATGATATTTGGAATAAGTTTATAAGGCTTCATAACATCGATTTAGTTTTATGCGGTCACGATCCAACAAATAATATTGTTGTAGCAAAAACTAAAAACGACTTGAATGATGTTGTAACCCAAATGCTTATTAATCCACAAGCTATTGATGCTTTTGAACCAGTAGGAATGGTTGCCATGTTTTATTTTTCATCAAATGGTGAACAAATCGATATCAGGTATTATTCCACTGTTAAAAACAAATGGTTAAAAAACAGTAATCAAATGAGAATAAATATTAATACAATGAATTAATGCTATCTTTTCAAATATTTAATGGAGTGTGAATATGAGTAAAAAAAGCGTTTATATGTGTTTTTCAACCGATATGATTCATAGCGGTCACATTAACATCATTAGGAAGGCAGAGCAGCTAGGTGAGTTGACCATAGGTGTTTTGTCAGATGAAGCAATAGCAAGCTATAAAAGATATCCATTGATGCCTTTCGAAGAGCGAAAGACGCTGTTTGAAAACATTTCTGGTGTCAAGCGAGTGGTGGAACAAAAGGAATTGTCATACAAAAATATTTTGAATGAATTAAAACCGGATATAGTTGTTCATGGAGATGATTGGAAAGAGGGCTTTCAAAAGCCAATTAGAGATGAAGTGATAGATACGCTTCATTCTTATGGCGGTGAATTAGTGGAATTCCCATATAGCAAAGATGCTAAATATGATGAGCTAGATAAGCAAATGCGCATGCAACTTGGCATGCCTGATTATAGAAGAGGCAGACTAAAGAAACTCATTAACATGAAAGGCTTAGTGACCGCGATAGAGGCACATAGTGGCATTACTGGTCTTATTGCTGAAAAAACCACAGTTCTTCAAGATGGCAAAACGTATCAATTTGATGCGATGTGGATTTCATCTTTGTGTGATAGTACCGCAAAAGGAAAACCGGACATCGAATTAGTTGATATGACTTCGAGATTTAGAACAATTGACGATATTATGGAAGTTACGACAAAACCGATAATATTTGATGGTGACACAGGTGGCTTGACAGAACACTTTGTGTATACGGTGAGATCGCTCGAAAGAATGGGTGTATCGATGATTATTATAGAAGATAAAACTGGCCTAAAGAAAAATTCTTTATTTGGAACCGAAGTAAAACAAACGCAGGACTCAATAGAAAATTTCTGTGCAAAGATTTCGGCTGGTAAAAAAGCACAAAAAACCAAGGACTTTATGATTTGTGCTCGCATTGAATCTTTGATTCTTGAACAAGGCATGGAAGATGCTTTAACAAGAGCATTTGCTTTCGTTGGAGCAGGCGCTGATGCGATAATGATTCACTCTAGAAAGAAAGATCCTTCTGAAATAAAAGAATTTATCGCTAAATTCCGCGAGAAAGATAAAGTTACTCCGATTGTTATTGTTCCAACCTCATTTAATACTGTTTATGAGGATGAATGGAAAGAAATTGGTGCAAATATAGTTATTTATGCCAATCAATTAACAAGAACTGGTTTTCCAGCTATGCAAAATGCAGCTAGAACTATTCTTGAGAATCACAGGGCTAAAGAATGCGATGACAAATGTATGTCTATTAAAGACATTATCACATTAATTCCAGAGGAATAATATATGGTCGACACAGTAAGTTTTTATAATTATTTAATTAAAGAAAATTTGGATTTCTTTACTGGTGTTCCAGATTCATTATTAAAGGAATTGTGTTCGTGCATAAAAGATAAGTCTGATAGTAAGCACAATATCATTGCTGCAAATGAAGGCAATGCCGTTGGCTTGGCGGCAGGATATTATTTGTCTACTGGCAAACTCGGCGTGGTTTATATGCAAAATAGTGGTGAAGGAAATGCAGTTAATCCTTTATTATCTTTGGCTGATCCCAAAGTTTACTCCGTTCCTATGCTGCTAGTCATCGGTTGGAGAGGTGAGCCGGGCGTGCATGATGAACCGCAACACATTAAGCAAGGTGAAGTCACTTTAAAACTGTTAGAAGCTATGGATATTGAATATCGTATTTTGTCTGATGAATATGGACAAGATTTGGAGTATCTTATTTCATTGGCCAAAAAAGAGAATAAACCAGTAGCATTAGTTATTAAAAAAGGTACATTCTCAAAGTATTCACCAATTAATAAAGAAAAAGCAGTAATGGGTGAGTTATTAAGAGAAGAAGCTCTTGATACCATTTTAAAAGAAATTGGTGATGATATGGTTGTCTCGACAACAGGTAAGGAATCACGTGAAATATTTGAATTAAGAGAAAAGTATCGTCAAGGTCATGAGCACGATTTCTTAACAGTAGGTTCTATGGGACACACTTCATCAATTGCGTTGGGTGTATCCATTGGAACAAAGCGTAATGTTTGGTGTTTGGATGGTGATGGCAGTTTCATTATGCATATGGGCGGCTTAGCTATTGCTGGTCAAAATGCAGGCGATAATTTCAAATATGTTATTAATAATAACGCCGCTCATGAATCTGTTGGCGGTCAACCAACAGTTAGTGACAAAATCGATATCAAAGCAATTTTGAAAGCGTGTGGTTTTTCTTCAACTTATGAAGCAAAAACAAGAGAAGAAATTAGAAAAGCCATTGGCAAAATGAAAAATGAAGGCAAATGTGCTCTAATCTTATATACAAAGCAAGGCAGTAGGGATGATTTAGGAAGACCGACAACTACTCCAATTCAAAACAAAGAATCATTCATGAAAGAAATTAAAAAATAAATATGAAAGCTCTTATATTTAATTCTGGCATTGGAAAAAGAATGGGTGAGTTAACTGCCCATTGTCCTAAAAGCATGGTCCATCTATACAATGATGAGACCATCTTTGAGCGTCAAATAAGACTTCTCCAAGAAGCTGGTATTACAGAAGTCGTTATTACAACTGGTCCATATCCTGAAATGCTAAAAGACATTTGTGCTAAGCCTTGCTATAGAAATATGCATTTTGTATTTCCTCATAATGAGATATATGATGCATCGAACTATATTTACTCTATGTACAAAGCAAGAGAATATTTAAATGACGATATCTTAATGATGCATGGTGATTTGGTTTTTGATAGAAAACTTATACCATCATTGTTAAAAAATAGAGAATCAAACACTTGCTTGATTAATAAATATAAATCTCTTCCTGAAAAGGATTTTAAAGGAAGAATAGTGGATAATGAGCTTAGAGAAGTAGGCATCAACATCTTTGACAAAGATTGTTTTGCTTTCCAGCCACTTTATAAATTATCAAAAGAAGTTATTAAAGTATGGCTAGATAATGTTGTAAGGTTTGTTGAAAATAATAACCTTAATGTCTATGCAGAAAATGCCTTTAACGAAGTTAGCGAAGGGCTGAGGATTAGACCAGTCAGTTATGCTAATCATTTTATTGACGAAGTAGATAACAAAGATGATTTAGCTAGAGTTAATAAAGAAATAGAACAATGGGATTATAAAACTCAGAAGATCAAAACATCCTCTAAATATTTTTTTCCACTGAAAACTCAATTAAGCAAGTTAAACTCAATAAAACCATTTATTGTTGCTGATATTTTTTTGGCAAAGAATATTCAAAAGAAATTACCAAATGCAGTTGTGTTTTCTGGATTCACATCTAATCCGAAATATGAAGAAATGTTGAATGGTCTCAAATCATTCAAGGATAACAAGTGTGATGCAATTGTGTCCATTGGTGGTGGATCTTGTATTGATGTTGCCAAAGTAATTAGACTCTCTTTAAATGCCGACTTAAAAAGCGATACCCCAACATTCAAACAAAATTACAAATACTCCGATATCAAACATATTTGTATACCTAGTACAAGTGGCACTGGTAGTGAATCCACTAAGCATGCTGTGTTATATTTAAACGGCGAGAAACAATCAATAGCTAATCCTGTCAATGTTCCGGATTATGTCATTCTTTGCCCAAAACTTATTATTAGCGTTCCCAAATATCAAAAGAAATGTACAGCGATGGACGCTTTGTGCCAGTGTATTGAATCATTATGGTCTAGAAAAGCTACGCCTGTTAGCAGAAAATACGCAATTAAAGGTTTAAAGCTCTTCGAAGACAATTACAAAGGTTATCTGGAATGTGATATACATGCTATTAAGAACATTCAATTGGCTGCTAATTACTCTGGGAAAGCTATCAATATTTCTGAAACAACCGCAGCCCATGCTATGAGCTATAAAATTACATCCCTGTATGGTATTCCGCATGGACATGCTGTTGCTATTTGCATGAATTCGATTTTTGAAAATTGCAAAGTCAAAACTCAATTCGGCAGTGATTTGGATGTAAAGAAAGTTTTTAATGAAATCATCGATTATTTTGAATTAAGCAAGAATGTATCTTTTTTAAAAAATGATATTAACGAGTTAATTGAGTCAGTCAATCCTATAAGACTTAAAAATTTTCCGTTTAAAATTAATATAAGGAAATGCTATGGTAGCATTAATAAATAATAGGTGGCTCGCATTGTTACTGTGTGCGCAACACTCGCCGAAAAGAAAGCAAAGGTGTTAAAGTTATTGTCTACGAATCAACATTAGAAGATGGTTCTGAATTCTTTGGCAGCAAAGTAATTAATAACTTAGAAGAGTTTAAGAGATTATCCAACGCAATTTCGCTAATAGAAACGATAGATGCTTAGATGATATTCAAAACAAAGTATATACAAGAGATTTGTTTAGAAGAGACTAGTTATGGAATGGAAAGATGTTATTTCTCTAATCGCAGTATGTGTAACCTTATTATTAGGTGTCATTGGTTTTATTATTAATTCCTTTGTTCAAAGAAAGAGTAATTCCATTAGTGTTATTACTAAGACCAGATTGAGTAGAAGAGAAAAGACCAAGACGCTTATGGCTAAGATGATTAAGCTATCTAGCATTGAATATCTTGATTCTTTAGATAAAGAAGATAAGAAAGCCACTGTGAAGGAATTAGTGGAAGTAACCGCGGATATTAGATCTGAGTATTCTCAAATTTTTGAATGTGATAGAGATTTAATTAATATTACTGAATCTTTAAAAGATAGTGTTATTTCTTATATGAATTCTAGTAAAGATACTAATAAAGAAAAACTTATTTCTAAAAGAAAAGAATTCATAAAAGAAATGGATTTATACGTTCAAACAGAATGGAAACGTATTAAATTAGAAACAGTTGGTAAGATGAAGAATAATAACAAGCATTCCTCTTGGGATGAAATATATGATAATTACCAAAAAGACTATCAAGATACATCAGAGAATAAGTAGTTATTTTTAAAACAATGGGTGGCTCGCATTGCTACTATGTGGGCAACACTCGCCAAAAAGAAAGCCAAAGGTGTTAAAGTTATTATCTATGAACCAACATTAGAGGATGGTTCAGAATTCTTTGGTAGTAAAGTAGTTAATAACTTAGAAGAATTTAAGAAATTATCTAACGCAATTATCGCTAATAGATACGACGGTTGTTTAGATGATGTTCGAAACAAAGTCTATACAAGAGATTTATTTAGAAGAGACTGATTACTGATATATATTTAGAAGACAATTGGCATCGGGAAACCGGTGCCATGCTTTTTCAAAAGAACGTTTTTATATAAATATTTATAGTTTATTTTTGCTAACAATATCTTATAATCTTTTTGGGGTTAGTTTAGTTCGTGGATACGGATAATATGGAAACTACCACTTGTGGCCAATGATGTTTTATATGGGCGTTAATGCTGTGTTATATGAAAACTGTGTATTAGTTTTTGAAATGACTTTTCATTCCAAATATTGACATCAATAATCCATATCTGTTTGTTATAAATTATTAATGTCCATGTTCGGCATGAACTACCTAAGTTCACCGAATTAAGGATTAGTATGTATCGTTGTAATAAACATATAAAAGTAACCCCTCCTGTTTTATGAACAATAAAGAGAATAAACTCATTATTAATAGACCTTTAGTTTTCCTATGTGGACCGGCCTTTGATAAAGACAATCCATTTGACAGAAGAAAGCTTACAGCTGATTACATTAAAGATAAAAGTCCAAAGGGAACTAGAAAAAGAGAGAGAAACGTTTTCCGTCTTGTGCCAATTATTGTTGACAATATTTTTGATGATGATTTTATTAATGGATACTCGTTGAGTTTAAAAACTATGGAAGAAATAGTGGCGGAAGTTGCTTACCGCACTTATATATTCTTGGATACAATGTCAACAAGCTATGAATTGGGATTGTTTGACACATTTAGAGCGGATAATCAAATAAATGTGTTCTTGGAAGACAGAAAAAAATATGAAAATAACTATGTAGGAGAATATGTCAAGAAGAGCATTTCAACTAACTCAAAAAGTAAAATCCATGAGTATTATCCTATAAAAGATGAAAAGAAATATCTTCATTTCAAAAACAACGTAATACCAGACGAAGTTAAAAAAGTAATTGATAAAGATTTCGAAGATCTATATGAAAGATTAAAAGACGGAGCTATCGTTCCTTTTGTTGCCACTAGCAAAAGAAAGGCTAATGAAATATCTTTTCTAAAAATGCATAACGAAATTAATTTTTATCTTGGCATAAAATTAGCTTTCTATTTAGCAATTAATCTTCTAAGCAAAAAATACATTGATGATGTTGTGCAACATGAGAACTTTATGGAAGCATTTGAACGTTTTAAAAACAATATCGTTGATTTGTACATCACAAGTCCACATTGTCCTGATTCTATCGAGTTCATTTTAAAGAGACCAAAGTGCAATCTATTTTTCGGAAATGATGGTATGGATGCAGAACTAGTGTTCAAGCACATTATCTGTATTTTATATAAGATTTCTATATCTGAAGGAGATAAGAATATTAGAACTGGGAGACTATATCGCCCAGACTTTAAAAGCCTTAGACAAATTAACGTTACTGATCAGTTGTTTTCTATCAAGAACTATCAACTGAGCATCATCAAGAGATTTTATAAAAACAGAAACGATTTTCTAGAGAAAAGAATCATTGTTACTTCTGGAAAGAAAAGGCAAATTATTACTTATAAGAACAATCGAAACGGCAGGGAACTAAGGAAAATGCACGAACAAATGGCGAGTAGACTATATTATTTCTTCCCACCACATGAATGTTCGTTTGCTTATAAAAACGACACATCAATCAAAGATTGCATATTAAAGCACATTAATAGTAAGAGTTTTATTAAACTAGATATCCATTCATTCTTTAATTCGATTAATAAAGGAAAATTAGTGGTTGCTTTGAGAGAACGAATTAACAAAGAATTGAAAGCAAAAGCTATAAAGAACATTTCTTTAAGAACGCATTCAATTTACCTAAAGCCTTTTATAGACATATGTGCTTATTCTTCGCACCTTCCGTTAGGCCTTGTAACGTCTCCAATATTGTCTGATATTTATATGAATTCTCTAGATTTTGAATTTTCAAAATATTGTAAAAATGATGTCTACACGAGGTACGCTGATGACATATTAATATCCAACAGATCTTCAAAGCATTCATTTGATAATGAGCTGGAAAAGCTAATTTCTCTTTTGCTGGAAAAAGGCTTAACGGTCAATCAGAAAAAGAAGGCCGTTGTTAGATTCAATAATGAGGGAGACTCGATTCACTATGTCGGTATTAACATCGTTTACAAAAAGGATGGTTCTATTCTTACAATCAGCAAAAAGTATCTTGAAGAGTATGTAGAAACTATAGCTAGATATGAGAAAGATTTAGAAAAAAACGAAGAAAAAGTAATCGGAATTATCAACTATGTCAAATTGATTTCTTTTCAATCTTTTTCCAAATTGCAATCAATCTATTTGAGAAAATTTAAAAAAGAGCTACCATACACAAAACAATAGAATTTTTGGTTAAAGTAGATATTCGTTTATTTTTGTTACTTGCTATAATGAAAGTCTAAAAAAGATTAAAGACAGCAAATAGCAATGCACTTTGATGAAACATAATTTGTTCAAGATCGTTTGAACCAATTATACATAATGAACTTATTGACACGAGTGTATGAATACTATTAGAATATATTTGTTCAAAAATCTTGAACTAAATGGAGATATATATGGCTGTTTTGAAAGTAAAATTTGATAACATTCTATGCTTTAACAATTTTGAAGCAGATTTTTCTTATCCAAAAAAATTAGTCAAACCAACGCTGGATAGTGAATATCTTAACAATTTTCCAAACATTAGATATCGCAAGCTGAACGTTATAGTTGGTTCTAACGCTTCTGGCAAAACATCACTTGGCAAAGCTATTTGGAAAGTTTTTTTATTCCTTTTAAACAAAGAGGCCAAAACCATAATTGATATGGTATCAAACGCCAATAAAAGTGCATATGTCTTGATGGATTGTGTTTATCCTGAGGGTTTATTTTTTAGACTAGAAATCAAAATAGTTTCTCCGACTAACGAAGTGTTGGTCAAATACCAAGAAAAATTTTTGAATGGTAACGATTCATATGAAACTGTTGTTGATAGATTAGATGACAGTGATAAAGGCTTTGAAAACTATATCAAAGTCTTAGAGCATGTAATCACTAGCGGGTGGAATTTTCTATTCCCTTCTATTGAATCTGGCTTTGATGTTATTTCCTGCGCGTATGAGAAAAATGAACGCAAGGAGTTTTCAAACGTTTTAGAAAGAGTTTTAAAAACCTTTGATGACTCAGTTTTATCTGTTACTCCTTCTAAAGAAATCGACAATTCTTATATTGTTAGCTTTAAAAATGGTTTAAAATCGATTCCTATTACACACGGTGATAAGTTAAGCGAAATAAAAATGCTATCTTCAGGCAGCAAATATGCTGTCAATATAGCTGGCATTATCTACGCCATTAAAAAGCATAAGAACGGCTTCTATTTTGTTGATGAACAATTTTCATACGTCAGTCATGACTTAGAAATTGCATGCTTAGCCACAATGGTTAACTTATTGGACGATGGGGAACAGTTGTTCTTCACTACACACGATACAGAGATTTTATCATTGCCATTCCCAAATCACTCTTATAACTTTTTGAAAAAAGTAAGCGATGAAGAAGGCAATATAAACATTCAAATGATTAATGCTGGTACGTTAGAAAAAAGAAATAATGTCAATATTAAAAATCTATATGATAATGACTTTTTTGATGTCGCTCCAAGTACCAATTTAATCTTAGAATTAGGGGACAAATAATCTATGGCGGGCTTATATCATTATTTTGTGGAAGGGGAATGTGAAATGGTCTTGCTCAAGGCCTTAATGCATGCAGAAGATGCCTCCTATGGTATTTGCCCAGGTAAAATTGAAATACTAAATGTACTTTATCAAAAAATTAGCCCAACCAAAGCAAGGACAATTAAAAAGGGTACAAAAGTAGTTTTTGTCTTTGATACAGACATTAAGAAAATCGATCTTTTAGAGGATAACATTGAAACTATCATGAACAATTCTTCGCTTAATGAAGAGGATATTATCTTCGTTCAATCTGTATCTTCCTTAGAAGATGAATTAGTATTCGCCTGCGAGCGTTTGGTGAACATAGGCGAATTATTAGGGACAAAAGGAAGGGAAGAGTTCAAAAAGAAATTCATCAAACATAGGGATATAGTTCCAAAATTAAAAAGTGTCGGATTTCAAATAAATAAAATGTGGAGTAGAATTCCGAGCGAACCATTCTCATCTTTTGCTCAAGGCTTTAGACATTTGACTATCAAAAAATAATAAGGAGGAAAAACCATGGAATTAAACAAGAATAATGTGCTTGAAAAAGTTGCTAACGATTTGAATCTAAACGATACGGAACTCGATAGTGTCATCACATCATATGAAGCGGTGGGAGCACTTTTGAATAACGATAAGAATATAACGCAATATGGCGATATAAGTGTTTTTCCTCAAGGCTCTATCGCTTTAGGCACCACAGTTAAACCACTTTCTAAATCTGATTATGATGTTGATATGGTTGCTTTTTTGAAAAATAGTAGTATTGATTTAAGAACATTAAAACACATCATAGGCAACGCCCTTAAGAATAGTGATAGATATAAGAACAAAATCGAAAAGTTACCGAACGGTGGGAAAAGGTGCTGGACTTTGAATTACAAAGACTATCATATGGATATTCTTCCATGCAAACCGGATTTGAATCCAGCGACATATAAAGAAATTGATTCTGTCATTGCGACCCACACTGACGATGGCTTTAATTTCACTGAGATCTATACAAATCCAAAAGGTTATCTTGCTTGGTTTTTGGACAAGAGTAATTCTTTTATGAAAGAAAGTAAGAGATTATTCTCTTTGGAAAAAATAAAAGAATATCCTAGAAAGACTACTCTTCAAAAAATTGTTCAATTAATCAAGAGACATAGGGATGTGTATTTTGGAAGTCTTGGTAGTTCAGCTGAAAAATACAAACCAATTTCTATTATTATTACTACCCTTGCTGCAAGAGCATACTTTGGTGAGACAGATTTAATCGTTGGCCTGTTAAACGTTGTAAATAGTATGAATAAGTATGTCTCAACGGACAATAATGGCAAATATGCAATAATAAACCCAGTCAACACCAAAGAAAATTTTGCTGATAAGTGGAATAACGATGCTCTCAAGCCACATTATTTTTTTCAATGGCATGCGCAATTGATTAAGGATGTTAAAGAACTAAATACATTGGATACTATTGGCTTTGCAAATAAGGCTAAAGCAATTTTTGGTAAGGAAAACGTTGAAAATGTCTACAAATATTTTGGCGAATTAGCAAAGAGCGAACGCGAAGCAGGCAAACTGAAAATGGACAAAAAGACTGGAATGCTAAATTCAGTTGCCGGTGTTGCTGTTACAGCACACACTTTCTTTGGTAGAAAATATGATAAAGAATAAAGGGAATAATCCATCTCTACAAATATTTAGAATTGTTAGTAAATTTCCTGATTTGGTCGAATCTCATTCTTTTAAACAACCGCTATTTGTTAATTTGAGGATTAAACCTACAGAGCAATCTAGAACATATCTAGCACAGATTAAATTAACTGGTAGTAAAAAACTAGATGTATTAGTTTTAAAACCTAATTTAGCCAAAGAAAATAAAGAGAATAAAAACGTTCCACATATGTATTCGCTAAAAGATGGCAGGATATGCTTATACTTGCCAAAGGAAATAGATAGTTCTGATGATTATTCTGTTGTTGTACCTTGGATTTCTGAATGGCTGTATTATTATGAAGTTTGGAAAATTACAGGTAAATGGTGTGGAGGAGGGCATAGTTTTAAGAGGAGGACAAATGAATGATGGATGTTTTATCATTGATTATCTTACTTGCGTTAGGCTTTGTAATAGTATTTGCTCCAAATCTTTTACCATTGTTTAACACGAACATAAATTTTGAGGAACTATATAAGATAATTCCTCACTATTTGTTCATTTTAATTGGAATCATTATCATTGCCGTCACAACCTCCTTGATAGCTTTTAGAGTGTGGAAATTGTTTAGAAAAACAGTTGCTATAAGGCAGATTTCAGAAAATGTTATAGGTGCTGGTCGCAAAATGGATTTTCCAGTTTTAGCAAAAATCGATATTGCAGTTACAGAAGATATGGGCAGTTCTGTAAAGAGAAATAAACATAGCGAAGACAGCAAGGATATTCTACAAAAGGTAATTGAAATGCGATTTGCAATCAATAATATTGAACGCATCAAGAAAATTAAATATCTTGGGGCTGATTATATTCCATATATTGTACAGCTTGGCACTATTTTGAATCAATGCAATAAGGTTGTTTATTTCCACAATTTCATAAAAGGAAATAGTTCAAAAGTTAAAAAACTGCGCTTTTCATCGTTCCATAAATTTAGTCACTTTAAAGTAGTAAAAAAGATACTTAAATGCGAGGAAAGCAAAACAAACGAGGTTGTTGTTTGTGTTGAATCGTCTACTAACTTTAATTACAATTCAATGCCAGAAAATTTACAAAGACTAGATTGTATAAGCGTTAGCACTAATTGTTTAGGGAGATCATCAATAAACACCATCAACAAACTCAATGCTCTTACAAGCACAGTTAGCGAAACGCTAAGAGAATGTTCTAAAGATTATTCTAAAATACATTTGATGATTTGTGGCTCCTCATCTCTTTGCCTCTCGATTGGTCGATCAATACGCACAAATGAAATGAAGCCAATTCTTGTGTATGATTTTGATAACACCAATGCAAAAAAACCTAGACCTTGGTTTGTCACTTTAGATAGTTAACAATATTAGCTTTTAATGCATATTCCTCTATCTATTTTTTAAATACGTGCTATGATTAGGCTGTAACCATCATATACGAATAATTAGAATCAATATATTTATTTGGTTCAAGGGAGACTTTTTAATTATATGAAGAAGATACATTTTTTTGCTACCACACTCGTGGGTATTTTAGGTATCTCTCTTATTGGGTGTAGTCCTAAACTACCAACCACCCAATATGAGAAAGTTAAATTTGCCTTTAATGGTGTGGAGAAATCGTTTAAGAGCAAGAAAGCGGCCAAAGCCGCAATCTTGTTGCCTAAAGCTAAACTAGGAGGATCTAATACATCTCATGGTTTAGATACCATCTATAGCTACTTTAGAGATGATGATATACGAGATAATTTCTTGGAAGAAGTAGAATACAATCAACCCCCAATGGTGCAGTTCCAATATCTAAAGAAAGTATTGGAAAAAGTTGGAAGTGGTTATGAATTTGGTAATAAATACTACGACACTATCAATGGTGAAATGTATTTAGATGTTGAGACAGGTTTTAAAAAAGAAGGTGAGCAATATAAGTATAACTACACCTTTACTTTAGGAATGGATATCAACATCGATGATAATGACTTAATCACCGCGGATATATCGTTTGATATCAAACTTACTAAAGGTAATGAAGAATACAATACAAAATGGTATGTCGCTATTGAGTTAGATTATGATATGGCAAATAATTCTCCTAATTATCAAATGACCATGGTCACTGAAAACGATGAAAGAGAATTATCATTCTATGGTAGATATACATATGAATATGACTATGTCGATGTTAAGAATAACTCCATCAATGAATGGAGAAAGTTCTGTATGGACAATGACCATAGATTAGTTAAAGACTCGACACATACTAACTTCAATTCATATGTTGAAGAAGGATGTGAATATAAGGTAGATGCTTGCTCATGGTATAAAGGTGGTGTCTTCCATAAGAATAAAAGAACTAGAGCACAAGGTGATGAAGCTAAAGCCATAGGCGAAGCATTATTTACTGACTTAGGATTAAACGCTAGTGAGATAGACGCTGATAGATTCTATAACAAACAAGGTACACAAAATAGTGTTATCAAAACCTGCTATCAAGAATTCAATAAAATCGCTAAAGAAGATATTATCTATGACCTAGTTTGTAAAGAAGAGGGCGATCATGGCGAGATAGAAAAACAACCAGCAGCTATTAGAGCGATGAATGGTGACTTATCAGGAGGAGCAGATAACTATCAAGTTCCTGGTTCTACAACAATTAGTCAATTATTCAATGGCTTTGTTGATAACTTTGGTGAAAAGGTAGTGGTACATCTATATTACATTGATTCAGATGGTGGTCTATTATCTGAAGTCACTGATTTAAGAGCATTAAGATATTATGTTAAATCACAACGAGGTGAATACTCTACTGAAGCACATCTAGATGATACCTTATATGATGTGATACAAAGAGGTAGTTTCCAAGATAGAGATTTAACTATCTTATTCGTGGATGGTGATAATCTTGGTGGGGCAATGAATTTCTATTACGCTGGTGACTTCCCATCAAGCTATACAAAGCCAGAATTCCCACAAGCACTTAAAGATATAGGTGTTCCTGAATATGAAGGAGAAAGAATTACATTTGGTCCAGGATGTGTCTTTGATAAAGAACCATATAAGTTAGAAATCCTAAATACTGATGGTAACGAAGAAAAAAACTATAGAACCAAACTATTAAAGAACGGTTTTGAAGTCACTGAAATATTTGGCTATAGAGAATATAAGAAAAAAGTTAATACAAAAATAGTCACTATCAGTATTAACAATGCTGCCATTGAAAGTGGATGTCTAGTTCTTACCATTAGCACTCAAGATGCACCAGATGTATTTATAGTTAATGCTGTCTCCATGGTCGGCTCATTTAATAACTGGCAAGTAGATACCAATTGTGCAGAATTCACTAAAACTGGTGAAAATGAATTTACTTTATCTGATGTCCACATGATAGTAGGTGAAAAGTTCAAAATCGTTGTTAACCATGAATGTGGCCAACGTGGTGGCTATGGCTATCATGATATAGATGGCATTGATATGCTATTCAAAGCATTACAACCAGAAGGTGAAGAAGACAACATCCTTGTTACCGCAAACTGCCATTTTAGTCTAAGAGCAATGATTGATGGTGAATTCATTCATCTTGTCTTCATAGAAGGAGAACTTGAAGTAGAAGGATAATTAATCTTCTAATTGCTTATCAATCAATGCACCTCTTTAAACGGAGGCGCTTCTATTTATACAATAAACATCAGAATAAATGAATGACTTACTTTTCTATTCTTAATATAATAGAAATAGCTTTGAGGACTAAATAATGACCAATAATAGTGAAGATAATAAAAACAAACTAGATTATTTATTTAATACTCACGGTGAAGTTCGCTCTGAGATTCAGTCACGAATTAATCAAAGAGATACTTTCGCCATTCAATTTATCGTAGGTAGTGGTGCAATTATCACTATTGGTTTCTTAGAATTCCAATATTCACCATACTTATTTTTCTTATTACCAATTATCGCGCTATTTTATTCAATTCAAATTCTATACTCATATACCATTCATGATAGATGCCATAAATTCTTGGCAAATAATATCGAGCCAGAAATCGCTAAAACATTAGCAATTACAAAAGGTGACGAAGAAAGATTAATGTGGGAAGAATATTGCGATGTCGAAGCAAAGAAAATAAAAGTTAAGACACCAGGCATAAGAAAAAGGTTTTTTGAAATCGCGGTTTTCGTTGTTCCTGTAATAGCTTCCTGTTTATTTTATCTTTTAGCATCTTATCGCAAGCTCCATGATTGGTGGATAATCCTGATCATCTCTGTTTCTATCGGACTTATCTTTGAATTAATAAGTTTCCTAGTTATTAGAAAATTTAATAAAGCCAGCAAGTAATATGACTCATGTAGATTATATCAATCCTAAATATCGAAACGATAAATCCTTGAAAAGGGTAATTTTCTTAGACCGTGATGGCACAATCCATGTTGATAAAGTTAACACTGTCGAAGAAAAAGACTTAGAGTATTTCCCAGATACTTTTTCTGCACTCAAAAGACTCTCAAATTTAGGATTCTTTTTCATCATTATTTCTAACCAAGATGGTATTAGAAAGGGAAAATATGACGCTAAGAAGATGCATGCTTTTAACCAAGCAATTTTAAAAGATTTTAAGGGACATGGCATTGAAATACTTGCTATATACTATTCGCCTTATTTACCAGAAGATAACGATTATTCATTCAAGCCAAATCCTGGAATGATTGAACAAGCTCAAAAAGACTTTAACATTGATTTAGCGCATTCTTATCTCATTGGCGATCAAATGTCTGATTATAAGGCTGGGCTTGCGGCAGGAGTAAACTCTTTTATTGTTAGGACTGGCATCTATCATAGACCATTAGAAAACGATAAGCTTTTCAACAATAAAAAAGCGTTTGATAATCTTGGCGAGTGTTCTTTTTACATATTTAATTTAGAAAACAATAAATAATTGCAGTACACAGTCATTATTGATAAGAATATAATTTATATAAGGAAGTTTAAATATGAAGCCAATATCTAAACGCATCACTAAAATGAAACCTTCTGGTATTAGGGAGTTCTTTAATTATGCTTCTGAAAGACCAGAGATAACTTCATTAGGTGTTGGCGAACCAGATTTCACAACTCCTCAACCTATTATTGATGCTGCAAAAACATCATTAGATAAAGGTAAAACATTCTATACATCTAACCAAGGTTTACCATCATTAAGAAAAAGAATCAGTAAATACTTACAAGATAGATTTGGAGTGGATTATAACTCTGATGAAATGATATTAACCGCTGGATCATCGCAAGGTATCTTAGCGGCCTTAATGGCTATTATTAATCCAGGAGATGAAATCATAGTTACTGAACCAACATATATTTGTTATATCCCTGACATTGAAATGTGTGGTGGTAAGGCAGTGGTGATTCCACTTAAAGCGGAGAATAACTTCAAACTCACAAAAGAAGAATTACAAGCACATATCACTTCTAAGACTAAAGGAGTCTTCTTATCTTTCCCTAATAACCCAACAGGGGCAATTATGACTAGAGAAGATTTAAAAGAAATTGCTCCTTTAATTTTAGATAATGACTTATACGTTATCAGCGATGAAATATATGCTGAACTAACATATGGTAGAAAGCATTGTTCTATAGCTTCTCTACCAGGTTTTAAAGAAAGAACTATTTTAATCAATGGCTTCTCTAAAGCTTTTGCTATGACTGGTTGGAGATTAGGCTATGTATGCGCTCCTAAAGATATACTTGATCAAATATTAAAGATTCAACAATATATTATGCTCAGTGCGCCCACAATGGCACAGTACGGCGCGAAAGCCGCATTAGACTACTGTATGCCTGATATGGAAAACATGGTTGCAGAATACAACCGTAGAAGAGAATACTTATTAAAATCATTTAAAGAACTAGGCATTGATTGTTTTAACGCTGAAGGAGCATTCTATTTATTCCCATCTATTAAGAAATTTGGAATGTCTTCTAGAGAATTCTGCTTAAAACTATTAAATGAATATGATATCTTAGTTGTTCCAGGAACAGCATTTGGTGATAGTGGTGAAGGCTACATTAGAATCAGTTATGCTGCGAGTATGGAAAAATTAAAAGTCTTTATAAAATCAATAACACTGCTAAAAAAGATGCTGTGAAACAGTATCATTTGTGATTTGAATGGTCTGACATTAAAAACCCACGCCGTCATATCAAATGATTAAAAGCATTCACACAATCTAAAAAAAGTGATAGAATCAAAACAGTTTATGAAAAATAAAAAAACAATTAGCTCTGCAGTTAGCGACAAAAAGAAAAACGATTCAAGAAGAACAAAATTTAACATTTGCTTCTATATTACTTCTACTGTTTTGTTGGCGTGTTCCCTAGGCTTGCTTATATTTCTTATTTGCAATCTTCAAACCTGGAGTTCTAATTTTGTTGTCGTAGTTGGTGTAACTACAGGCCTTTTTACTTTAACCACAACACTAGGCTCGCTTTTTACCTATATCAATTCTCAAAGAGCGTATCAAAGCGAAACAAACGAACGACAAATTTCAAATGCAGAATCTCTGATTAGGGAATTCAATATAGACTATTTAGAGGACTCGATTCAACTTACAAGAATGATTGAAATAACAAATAAAACTATTAATATGAAATTTTCTTTCGAACCAACGTTGGAAATACAGGATTCAAAGATTGATATGTTTAACGTGAATGTTGGTGAGGCGAATTATAAGAATAAGTTTTATATTAGCGCATGCTCTCGCCTTTATACGAGCGGCATTCTCTCGAAAGAAATGGTTGATTTTTGCCAACTTGTTCTTAAGGACAAAAATAAGTATGAGTCATTAAGCAATAGAGGTAGAACCGAGATTGAATCTATCTGTAGATATAAGAGAATTCGAATTTTGAATTTTTTGGAAGGACTAGCTGTTGCATATGTTAATTCTACGGTTGATAGGGAAATGATAGTTGCTCAGTTTTCCTCGTTTATACAAGCGTGCTTATCACAGTTCTATATTTTGATATACTTAGATGAAGGACTTGGATGTTATCCATGCTTAAGGGTTTTAGCGAATGAGTTGCTTGCAAGAGCGTTGTAATTGAATTGAATGCGATTAAGTATTATAATAATAATACGGTAGGAGGAGTCAATATGTCTGAAGATATCAAGAAGATTATTTTAGAAGAAGACGTGGCTATTGAAGCAAAGCCAAATAACACTAGGTTTGTCGAAGCTGTTTACGGCAATTCTGGTTCTATTGTTTTTCGTGGCACTAATGATGAATCCAGAAGTGTTTCAAAGTCAGATTTGAAAGTTTTATTAAAATAATCCGTTCATTATTGCTATAACTAAAATAATTAAAACGCCCTTTTCTCTTGAAGGGCGTTTTTCGTAGTTCAAAAATCTAAACATAGATGAATATAAAATCTTATGTGGTAAAATAGAAATACACATTTTAAAGAACTAATATGGATATACAAAACATTGAAAAGGTATACAACCACTATAAATATTTGAATCTATGCATTTCCATGGCCCGTGGCAAACCTTGCCAAAAGCAAGTAGATTTATCTATGCCTATGTTAGATATCTTTAATAGTGGTTCCTCCCTCATTATCAACGATATCGATTATCGTAACTATGGTGTATTAGATGGTATCCCTGAATGTAAGAAGATGTTTTCTTATATTACCGGTTTAAAAGAAGAGAACATTATCGTTTATGGTAACTCATCATTAAATATCATGGCGTCTTTATTGGACAAGAGTATGATCCACGGTGTTAATGATGGTGTCCCTTTCTCTAAACAATCACATATTAAATGGTTATGTCCTGTTCCAGGATATGATAGGCACTTTACTATATGTGAAGCACTAGGTATTGAGATGATTAATATACCGATGTATGAAGATGGTCCGGATATGGATTTAATAGAAGAATATATCAAAAATCCAGAAGTAAAAGGCATATGGTGTGTACCTAAGTATTCTAATCCAACAGGTAATACATATAGTGATGAAGTAATTAGAAGATTTGCTAAATTAAAACCAGCAGCATCTGATTTCAGAATATACTGGGATTTAGCGTACCTTGCCCAACAAACCTTTGATGGTAAATATGAACCATTACTTAATATCTATGATGAATGTGTGAAGAATAATAATGAGGATATTGTTTATATTTTAACATCTACATCTAAGATGACCTTCCCAGGTAGTGGTGTTGCCATGTTAGGGGCGTCACCCGCTAACTTAAAAGACATTAAGAATACACTTAAGTATCAAACCATCGGTTATGATAAGTTAAATCAATATAGACACGCATTGTTCTTCAAAGATGAAAAGACTATTAGAGAGCATATGAATAGACATGCCGCTATATTAAAACCAAAGTTTGATTTAGTTTTATCCATATTTGAAAAAGAGATAAAAGACATCGCTAAATGGAGTAAACCTAAAGGAGGATATTTTATATCCCTTTACGTTAAAAACGCCTCAGAAGTCGTAAAAACATGCAAAGAACTAGGAGTAACGCTTACAGATGTGGGTTCTTCTTACCCATATCATAAAGATCCTAATGACGAACACATTAGAATCTGTCCTAGTTACCCATCGTTAGAAGAACTAAAGACCGCTAGTGAAGTAATCTGCTTAGCGGTCAAGATGGCTTACAATAAATAAAAAATAAAAGCATTCCTTCGCGGGAATGCTTTTCATTCGTTAGCCGGGGCAGTTACCATCCCGGAACACCGTACCCACCTATCTCTAGATGCGTCGTGGTCGTGCACTGATTCTCCACCTCTAACGAATTTATTATATCATCTTTTAATGGTGTTAACAGCCTTTTATTCGATAGGTAATAAAGATTGTTTTTAAGTAGGCTATCTTCTTATTGTTAATATCCACTAGGATAGCAACTTGAATAAAGCCTTTGTCTCCTCCTTTTCTTTTGATGTAGTAATAGTATGTATCTTTTATCTCTTTACTCTTGGCAAATTTGATATAGGCTTTAATACCTTCAGGAATAGATTCGATGTCTCGTACTTTTAACTCGTGCATCTTTTTGGCGATGTGTTGGAATCTAGTTTCATTGCTTCTAGCCATATCATCTCTAATTTGAACAACAAAGCCGTGCCTTTTATCTTCAATTAGAGGTGGAAGCTTTTTAAGTGCTTCTATTAGCTTTAGATCATATTTTTCATTCGTTTTCTTTGCCATAAAGTGACTACATAATAAGGCACAAAAAATATAGAAATCAACAGGAAAAATTAGACCCATTTGAGTATCCCTATATTTATATTTTTTCTACTAAATAATCTTATATACTTGTATATATGGTTATAAATATAAATATGGGATAAAATTTGATAAATTTTTTGAATTATTTGTGTTTGATATGATTGTCCATTATTAAAAAGTATGAATACCATTTTTTCATATAGTGTATAATCAATGCATAATTTGTAAATAAGGGAGACGTATTATGGATTACAGTAAGTATAAAGATCAACCAGAATTCCAAGCCGCTCTTAGGGAGATGTTTTCTTCATTAGACGATAGTGTACTAAATAATCCTAGATATGCCTCTATCTTAGAAACAATAGAAGAACCTGATAGAATCATCACCTTTGATGTTAACTGGGTTGATGATAAGGGCGAGAAACACACTAATAAGGGCTATAGAATTCAATTCAATAACGCTAATGGTGTTTATAAAGGTGGATTAAGATTCCATAAGTCTGTTAACTTATCAATTCTTAAGTTATTAGGATTTGAACAAATATTTAAAAACTATCTAACCACATTACCTATGGGTGGTGCTAAAGGTGGTAGTGACTTTGATCCTAAAGGCAAGAGTGATAACGAAGTTAAAAACTTCTGTTATGCCTTTATGAAAGAATTATATCCATATATTGGTGTTGACCTTGATGTTCCAGCGGGTGATATCGGTGTAGGCGGTCGTGAAATTAGATATCTATATGAAGCTTATAAACAATACTCTGGTAAATCAGATTGTTCATTAACTGGTAAACCATTAGATTTAGGTGGTTCTTTATGTAGAACTGAAGCTACTGGTTATGGTGTTACCTATTTTGCTAGGGGTGCTTTAAAGACATATAAGGACACAAACTTTAAAGGAAAGAAAGTTATTGTCTCTGGTAGTGGAAACGTTGCTTTATATTGTTTAAAGAAAGTCGTTGATTATGGCGGCACTGTTATCGCTATGAATGACTCAGATAATACAATTTATGCCCCTAATGGTATCGACTTTGAAACCATAAGAGCCTTAAAAGAAGATAGACGTGGAAGAATTAAAGAATATAAAGATCTAGTTAAAGATGAAGTAGAAGTATTAGGGTCTAAAGACATTTGGTCTATTAAATGTGATCTAGCTTTCCCATGCGCAACACAATTTGAATTGGATGAAGAAGCCGCTAAAAGATTAATCGCTAATGGATGTATTGGTGTCTTTGAAGGTGCTAATATGCCATGTACCTTAGAAGCCGCTAACTTATTCATTGCTAATAAAGTTATCTATTCACCAGGTAAGGCTAGCAACGCTGGTGGCGTTGCAGTCTCTGGTTTGGAAATTGAACAATATAAGCTTGGTGAGAAATGGTCATTTGAAGAAGTTGATTTAAAACTAAAACATATCATGAAAACAATCTTCAAAAACTGTTATGACACTGCGAAAAGATTAGGCGATGAATATAACCTGATTAAAGGCGCTAATAACTATGCCTTTGTAGGGGTCGCTGAAAAGATGCTTAATAAATAAGAGAGCTAATGCTCTCTTTTTAAAACTTCTATTTATCTTCTTTCTTATCTTCTTCAGTAGGCGCTTGATAAGGAGTACCTATCTTTGAAGCAAAGTATTGATTATTCATATTAGGGGGCATCTCTGTAGAGAATGGTATTTTCCCATTCATAATGCACTGATAAAAGAATAGGCTAACTGCTTGGGACATATCCATGCCCATATTTTCAAATAACTTCGCGGCCTCTTCTTGAAGTTTAGGATCAATCATTAAGTATATAGGTGTAATCATATTTACATAATAAAACAAAATAATGAGGAATTAATAATAAATATATTTATGGTTCATTTTAGTTTCAACTTCTAATATGGCTTTGTAAACTTTTCTTACAACTTGGTAAACTTATTGATATGACAAAACTTTGAAATTGGTTATAACATAGTTATAAGTTACATAGTGGTAATATTGAGTAAAGAAAAGTTGACACAAATAGTTTGCAATTATTACTATTTGTTCTTATTATTAAACCACGACAATAAAAGGGGGTCTTTATATGACCATTGGTGAAAAAATCGTTCACTTAAGAATAGTGAGCAATATTTCTCAAGAAGAGCTTGCAAAAATCTTGAAAGTATCTAGACAATCTATGTCTAAATGGGAAAACGGTGAAAACCTTCCTCCACTTACAGCGATTAAAGATTTATGTAACATTTTTAAGGTAAGCGCGGATGAATTAATTGATGATAACATCGTTATTCATAAAGGCTACAAATTAGAATTACCTAATGAACACATCAAAACCAAATATTTTGGTACAGATGGTTTTAGAGGTGAAGCTAATGAATTATTAAACTCAGATAGAGCGTATAAGATTGGTAGATTCCTTGGTTGGTTCTATTCCAATCCTAAATACAATATGCAAAAACCAGGCTATAGAGCTAAGATCGTTATTGGCAAAGACACAAGACGTTCTTCCTATATGCTTGAATACGCTGTGGCCGCAGGTGCGGCATCATCTGGTGCGGATGTCGAATTATTACACGTTACAACCACTCCATCAGTTTCTTACATTGTTAGACAAGACTGCTTTGACTGTGGTGTGATGATCACTGCTTCTCATAACCCATTCTACGATAATGGTATTAAAGTCATTAATGGTAATGGTGAAAAGTTAGAAGATGCAGTAGCGTATCTTGCGGAAGCTTATTTAGATGGTGATTTCAAAACCTTAGGTTTAGAAGGTGAAAATGATTTACCATTTGCGAAACGTAGTGATATCGGTACGATTAATGACTACTCTTCAGGCAGAAATAGATATATTGGCTACTTAATCTCCTTAGCGAAGCATTCTATGAAGCCATTAAAAGTGGGTTTAGATACCGCTAACGGTGCGTCATGGATGATCGCTAAGAGTGTCTTTGAAGCTTTAGGCGCTCAAGTCTTTATTATTAATAACCATCCAGATGGTTTGAATATTAACTTCAATGCGGGTAGTACACACATTGAAAACTTCTGTAAATACGTCAAAGATAACAAATTAGATGTTGGCTTTGCCTTTGATGGTGACGCTGATAGATGTATCGCTGTTGATGAAAACGGTAAAGAAGTTGATGGTGATAAGATCATGTACTTATTAGCCTGTAAGTTACAAAACGAAGGTTCATTAGATAAGAACACAGTTGTCGCCACAATTATGTCTAACAGTGGTCTTGCTAAAGCCTTAAAACAAATTGGTGTTAACTTAGAAAGAACCCAAGTTGGTGATAGATTCGTCTTTGAAAGAATGGTCAATGAAGGCTATGTCTTAGGTGGCGAACAATCTGGCCACATTATCATTAAGAAATACGCTACAACTGGTGATGGTGTTTTAACAGCCATCATGGTGGCGGAAGAAATGCTTGAAAGAAAAGAAGCGTTATCTAAACTTGTGGCCCCAGTTAAAGTGTTACCACAAAAACTTAAAAACGTCAGAGTTACCGATAAAGCCGCGACCGTTGAAGATGAAGTTGTTAAAGCTAAATTTGACGAAGTTAATAAAGAAATCGGTGATAACGGTAGAGCCTTATTAAGACAATCTGGTACTGAACCAGTTGTCCGTATCATGGTGGAACTTGGTTCTCTCGCGGAATGTGATAAATATATCGACGCGATTTATAACGTCATTAAGAAGAGAGGTTATGTCATCGATGAATAAGAAAGCTGTCTTGACTAAAGATCTCTTCGATTGTAGTAGTGATTTCCTTAGAGAATATTTTGATAACTCAACTTATCCTTGGGAATTACTTCCTCAAATTAAAGAAATTATTAAAAAAGTCTTAGAACAAGGTTTACCAGGTTATACCTTACTTAAAGAAGGTGTCCTCGTAGGGGAAAATGTTAGCATTTCTCCTACCGCGACAATCATTCCTCCAGCGATTATTGGCAATAATACTGAAATTAGACCAGGTGCTTATTTAAGAGGTAATGTCATCGTTGGTGATAACTGTGTCTTAGGTAATTCTTGTGAGTTTAAAAACTGTATCCTCTTATACCACGTCCAAGTCCCACATTATAGCTATGTTGGTGATAGTGTGCTTGGTAACTACGCTCATATGGGTGCGGGAAGTATCTGCTCTAATTTAAAGAGTGATGGTAAGAATATCGTGATCCATGGTGATAAAGATTATGAAACAGGATTAAGAAAAATAGGCGCTATCTTAGGTGACTATGCTGATATTGGCTGCCAATCCGTTCTTAATCCAGGTACAGTCATTGGTCAACACTCTCAAATCTATCCATTATCAATGGTGAGAGGCGTTGTCCCAGAAAATAGTATTTATAAAGCTAAAGACAATATTGTCGTAAAGGAGAAAAGATAATTATGAAAGTCGTTGTCGGCACTAACGAAGAAATCAGCAAGTTAATCGCTGAAGAATTTATTAAACAAGTGCAAAAGAAACCAAATAGTGTTTTAGGCTTAGCGACAGGTACATCCCCAATTGAAGTGTACGCGAATATGATTAAGGCCAATAAAGAGGGTCGTGTATCATTTAAAGATGTCGCGACATTCAACCTTGATGAATACATTGGTTTAGAAGGAACACATGATCAATCATATCGTTACTTCATGAACAAATACTTATTCGATGGTTTAGATATCGATAAAGCGCGTACACACGTGCTTAAAGGTGTCGGTGATTATTTAGCCTACGCCAATCAATACGACGCTCTAATCGCTTCTTTTGGTGGCATTGATCTTCAAATCTTAGGTATTGGTAGCGATGGTCATATTGCTTTCAATGAACCAGGTACTCCATTTGATTCCTTAACCCATGTCGCAGAATTAACAGAACAAACAATCAAAGATAACTCAAGATTATTCAATGATATCTCTGAAGTTCCTACCAAAGCGGTCACTATGGGCTTAAAGAGCATTATGAACGCAAGAAAGATTGTCTTAATCGCTACTGGTAAAAACAAAGCACAAGCAATCTATAACTTATTAAAAGGTCCAATGACCGAAGAAGTTCCATGCTCCATCCTTCAAAAACATCCAGATTGCACAATCTATGTTGATGAAGATGCTTATAGCTTAGTTAAGTAATTAGATTTTGATTAACTTATTACACTTAGAACATCTTAAGCCATTAGGCACAATAGAGAGTATGCCCCCACAGTCGGGGCATATTTTCTTTTCTATCGCTGTTCTTAATTGCTTTTGATATTCTCTTCTATCTTTAGTGATCTTCTTAATACTTTCTAAATGCATCTCATCATTCACATAAGCTTCTTTATCTAAAAGTGTTTGATAGATTGATTCAATGACTTCTTTAGATAGTGGTCTTTCACTTGTGATGAGATTAATTCTTTTCAAGATATCGTTAGGGCCACAGACATTGAACAAGTCTAGTTCGTCAACATTGCTACGTACAAACACTACAAAGCAGTAGATAGGATAGTCCTTACCTAATGTTCTTTTGATGATTCTTATATGTGATTGATTTTGTTTAAGGGGATTATGAAATGTTTCGGTCTTGATTCTACCTTTATATGGATATGTCTTTTTCCAATATGAATCATCTTCTAAGCCAGTAATACGACCAAAGTGATTCTTGGTCTCAATAACAAAAATACCATTTTCTCTAACGAGAATATGGTCTATTTGATGAGAGACATTGTTGTCCCCTAATAACACTAGATTATTGATTAAACGATGAAAGGAGGAATCCTTATCTAAAGTAAGGGATACCAGTTGTTCACCCTCTTCGCCACGTTTTAGTTTTCTAGTTTGCTTCGCCATTAAGAATTGGTCTTAAAAACTTCATTGTGTTTTCTTTTAATAAATCATTCATTAAGAAACTAAATGAATCAATGACTTCTTGTTCGTCTTTTAAACCGATAGCGACATAATGAAGTTCTAAATAGTCTTTATCATTGAGGCTAGTGATATACGCTCTAAACCAAGGACTGTTTTCATTGAAAGCATTAATGAGAAATAAGTTATCATATGTCTTTTCAATGACATCGAATGTTAAGAATAAATGATATGTGCCACTCTGGAAGGCCACAAATCTAAGATATACGGAATTAGTAAAGTATTGTTTCGCGGTAATTTGGCTATGCAATGTTAAAGAGTCTGCTTTTTCCTCTTCCACTTGTAAACCGATTTTTTCACCGTATTGTAATAGTTTTTCTTTTAAGTTTAAAAGATTCATATTTTCTATCTCCTTAATTTAGAGTGAAGTTATTATAACATAATTATTTGAATAATTAGTCTATGTGTGTAAAATAAGTGGGTATGAAATTAAGTATCGTTGTTCCTTGCTATAACGAAAGTAAGGATATCGCTAAAAATAGTGAGATTATCAAAAAACATTTAGAAACTATTAAACAAGACTATGAATTAATCTTAGTCAATGATGGTAGTAAAGATAACACTAAGGAAGTAATTGAAGCTATCCCAGGTGTTAAGGCTTTATCATATGAACCAAACCGTGGTAAAGGCGGAGCGGTTAAATATGGTATTGAAAACGCCACTGGTGACTATGTCTTATTTATGGACGCTGATTTATCTACAGACTTAGAAGCCATTGATAAATTCCTTAAGTTAGCCCCTAACTATGATATGGTCATTGGTAGTAGACACACTAAAGATAGTGTTATTAAAAAGAAACAACCAGCCTTAAGAGTGTTTATTGGTTGGTGCTGCCGTAAACTTGTTAACATGAAGTTCCACTTCAAATATAAAGACACACAATGTGGTTTTAAAGCGATGAGAACAGATATTGCTAAAAAGATTGTCTCTAAACAAGTCGTTAATAACTTTGCCTTTGATGTTGAATACTTATATATCGCTAGCTTAAATAACTTATCCATTTATGAAATGGGCGTTATTTGGGCGGATGATCGTGGTAGTACTGTTTCACCATTAAAATCATCCATTAAGTTCTTTAAGGACTTATCGTTTATTAAAAAGCATAAAAAGACTTACTTGTTTGATTAAGATCTTTCATAGAAATTAGGAATGACTGCCTACTGATGGTGGTCTCTTTTTAAAAAACTATAGTGTGAAACAAAACGAATAAAAATGTTTCACACCATATTTATGTTGTGCTATAATATTGGCGTAGGAAATAATGTATGCCAAACATCAATGAATTATTACTTGAAAAAAAGCAAATTGTTGGACAATTGAATTCAATGGTCTATGGATCTGTTGAATTGAGGGAAAAAGACAATAAGCAGTATATTTACGTTCACTTCAGGCAAGAAGGTGTTTTAGTCACTAAATATGTTGGTGAATATTCTGATGTTCTTTATAACTTGGTAAGACACAATACAGATTTAGCGAAAAATCTTAAAAAACGATTAAAAGAAATCAATAAAGAACTTAAAAGTTTAAATTATATTGACACACAAAATATTGATGAAAAAGTAGCCATTAACATCGATTTGGCAAGAAGATATTTAGTTGATTCTGTTTTTAAACAAGCAATGTTGGAAGGCGTTGCCACAACGTATTCTGACACCGAGACTATCATTAATGGTGGCAAGGTGAATGATATGACCCCAGCTGATATTAGTAAGGTTATCAACCTAAAAAGAGCCTGGGAATTTATTATGTCTATTGATTTAGCTAATTATCCAACAAACTATGCTGTGCTTTGCCAAATTAATAAAATTGTGGAGGATGGGTTTTCGTTGACCGCTGGAAGAATAAGAAGCGTCCCGGTTCAAATACGTGGCTCTAAATATCTCCCTCCAATTCCTTTTGAAGATCAAGTAAAGAAAGATATTGATGATATTTTAAACAATCTAGATGGTATCGATTTAGCGGTCAATCTCGTTTTATATGTAATGAAAAAACAGCTATTCCTTGATGGAAATAAAAGAACCGCAATACTTTTCGCTAACCATTATTTGATTTCTCATGCTTTAGGCTTAATCGTGGTTCCAGCAGAAAAAGTTGGTGAATATAAAAAAGTATTAGTGGACTATTATGAGGACGAAACAAAAAAGGATCAAATTGCTTCGTTCTTGAAAGAGAATTGCTGGATTAAAATGTAATCAGCTCTAAAAGTGAGCCATCACTTAATAAATTAAACAAATCATCCTCGTTATTAATGACGAGGTTTTTTGTTACTTGATAGAAGTGATTGATCATTCTATCGGTTACAGTCTTAGCCTTCTTATAGTTATCTTCTTTAAGATTATCTAATTGTTCTTCAATTAAAGTAATCATGCATCTACGAAGCATGGCTATAAGAGAAGTCTCTAACCAACAATCGATATCTTTATTGATACGTTTTAACTCGATATATAAGTCTAAGCCATCTTCAGGTGTATGCCATAAGTCTGCGAAGATATAATCATACTTAGTATTCTTACTAACATATTTAATCGCATCATCTTTGATGATAGTAATCTTATTTTTATTAATAAAATGTGGGAATAAGAGATTATTAAATAGATTAATGATGTTTTGATCTTTTTCAATAATAGTGATGTGCTTAACTTCATCTTTAAGTGACATCATAAAAGGCACATAGCCCATGCCTAGACCAAGCACTAAAACGTTACCGTGTCCTTTATCTATATATGGTTTCATTGTTTCTATTTCATTTGGATTAAGCGACATCCAGATGTTATTACCTTCGCATAACGCTAAATAGGAGAAAGGCTTTTTGAAATAGCCAATAGCACTATATTCTTTATAATCTTTAGTGACACTTATTTCATCATAGGCAAATGTTTGATATGGTTCATATGTAATATTTCTTAAAGAATACTGTTTATATCTACCGGTGGCCTTAATTGCTTGAACATATTTATTATTTAAATATTCCTTAGCCTCTAAACACTTAATACTCTTAACGCAGTATTCATCAGTAATACCCATAGTCTCTTCATCGTTCTTATCAAAGTTAAATTCATCATACATGATGTTAACCATGGCTTCAGATTCGTTGAAGCCTTGCTTAACATAGTTATTAATCTTTTCTAATGAAAAGAAATCAGTATAACTATTTACTTCGTTAAATAATTCTGCGACCCATGTATTGATTTGATTAATACGGATTACTTCGTTGATTTTATTCTTAAGATTTTTATCGTTAGCGAATTTCATACCATAATTCTAACTTAATTATCAAACAAATAGATGAAAAATCTATTGTTTTGGTATAATATCTTTACCATAACTGAGGAATCCATTTATGAAAAAGTTTTTTAAAGGTTTAATCATTACTTTAGTAGTCCTTATTATTTTACCAATTGCATTGATATTCATTTTCTTATTCGATACAGGAAAGATGAAAGTTAACTACGATAATAACTTTGCAATGGAAAAATGGTCTCAAGCTTTAGTGGTGGATTCTCTTGATCACACTGTCGATCAAAAGAAAGCTTCATTCAAAGTCAGTGAAGCGGATATTAACAATATCTTATATTCCGGTATTAAGAATAATATTCAAATCCAAAAATACCTCACTCAGTTTGCTTTAGATATCCAAGAAGATGCCTATACATTAAATGTTTCTGGTAAGTTCTTCTTCTTTGAAACAAGAGCGAAGTTAGCCACTAAATTATCAAAAGGCAAAGTTAACGATAAAGATGCCTTTATCTTAAACGTTGATAAGATGTCTGTTGGTCGTTTAACACAACTTAAACCAATCGTCATGTTCTTCTTAAATCAATTCTTAACTAATGAGACATTAGACGCTTTAACTTCTAATCTTAAATTACATACTGATTTACAAAACTCTAGATTATATATCTACACTGAAGATTTAAGAGCCATGATTAATCAAGGCATCAATGGTGGTTCAGGTACTTCTGAATTCTATTTTGCCTTCATTAATAACTTCTTAGATTTAAACTTAGTGAACATTGACTTCTATGGCGGTGAATCACTTAATGTTGATATTAACTTAGAACCATTAACCGGTAATGATTATGACGCTAGCGTGGGCGCTAATGTCTATTATCCAATGCCATATGAAAATACCTTAACTAAACTCACTATTGATGGTGAACAAAAAAAGTTATCTTTAGATGTTATTAGAGACGCTATCGCTGTCTTATTCAATAAAGGACTTATTACAAACGCTAACTTAAGTTCTATCAGCAACTACTTATTTAATGGTTATAACGGTAGTAACGCTCCTGCGTACGATCTAACCGATATTGGTATCACCGTTAAAGAGGCATATCAAGGTTTCAACCTTGTTGAGGCTTCCTCAATCGATGATATGTTAAAGAATGCTGTTAGTACTTATAACGGCTACGTTATTGATCCATCAGTTACAAGCTTTGATATTGCCACTTTAAATGAAAGTGAAATCAATCTCTTCTTAAAATCACAATCTTGTTTCGGTATGAAATACTTCTTAAATAGAGAAGTCAGTGAAGGCAATCATAAAGTTAACTATATCGCCTTAGATAATGCTTATATGAATATCTACGGGGAAGACGCTATTATCTCTGTTGGCTTAAATATCAATGGCTTAGAAACAATTACCACCTTAAAGATGATAGTGGATGAAACTAACACTGACACTAGTAAATTAGTCTACAAAGTAGATAAGATCTATTTCGGTAAAGAAAGCGAAGGCTTATTCGTCAGTGATGACACTAAAGATGTTATCTTTGAATCACTCGCTGAATCAGTTAATCAATCTTCTTTCAAATTTGAAAGAGAAGGTAAAATGACTATCTCCTTTGATGCCTTATTAACAACCGCGATTAACGCTGTTGATACAAGTTCACCAATCGGAGCAGCTTATAAAGAATTCTTACAAAACAGTGGAACAGCGTTCTCTGTTGCCGTTGATGGTAACGCAGTTACTGATAACTCTTCAATTAAGATCGTTGCCTCACGTAGCTAGATATTAGCAAATATATCGTGAATACAGTCTGTGATTTCATCGCAGACTTTTTCATATCTACCTGTATACCAAGGATCTTCTATTTCGTAAATTGATGGTGTGTATTTATTAATACGATAAATAATGCCTTTATGGTTATCTAATTGCCTAAGTAATGAATAATAGTTTTCATCATCCATACAAAAGATATAGTCAGCGTTCTCATAATCTATTTGTCTAATACGAGTAGCGGCATGAGGATACATAGTGATTCCTCTTCTATATAGTTCTCTTTTCATCGGAGGATAGACATCATTACCGATTTCTTCACTGGATGTCGCTCTTATAAGAATGTTAAATTCTTTATCTCTACCTTGTTCTTTTAAGTATTGCTTTGCAATAAAAGCCGCAGCAGGGCTACGGCATATTGAACCATGACAAACAAAGATAATGGTCTTCATTATTCTAACTCAACAGCGCCTGTATATAGTTGATAGTAGGCACCTTTTTCTGCGATTAAGGATTCATGGTTACCTCTTTCGATAATCTCACCTTTATCTAACACTAAAATGTAGTCAGCATTTTGAATAGTGCTTAATCTATGAGCAATAACGAATGTAGTTCTACCTTTCATTAATTGATCCATACCTTTTTGCACTAGTCTTTCAGTACGAGTATCAATAGAAGATGTCGCTTCATCAAGAATCATCACAGGAGCGTCAGCGATTGCCGCTCTTGCGATAGAGATTAATTGTCTTTGACCTTGTGATAAGTTAGAGCCATCACCTGAAAGCATGGTATTGAAGCCTTGAGGTAATCTCATAATAAAGTCATACGCATTAGCAATCTTTGCTGCTTCATAGACTTCTTCATCAGTAGCGTCTAATCGGCCATATCTAATATTATCCATGACTGTACCGGTGAACAAGTTCACATCTTGTAAAATCACACCTAAAGAGTGACGTAAGTCGTCTTTTTTAATTTTATTAATATTTATGCCATCGTAACGGATTTTGCCGTCTGCAATGTCATAGAATCTATTAATTAAGTTAGTGATGGTGGTTTTACCCGCACCAGTAGCGCCCACTAAAGCAATTTGTTGACCTGGATGAGCGTAAACAGAGACATTCTTAAGGACAGTCTTCTTACCATCATAGGAGAAGTCGATATCGTCTATTACGATATCACCTTTAAGTTCAGTATATGTAACTGTACCATCCGCTTTATGAGGATGTTTCCAAGCATAGTCTCTAGTTCTTTCACTAGTTTCTTCAAATGTACCATCTTCATGATATTTGATATTCACTAATGTGACATAGCCATCATCCGCTTCAACGACTTCATCTAATAAGTCGAAGCATCTTGATGCACCAGCGGTACCCATCACGACGAATGTTACTTGTTGTGAGAAGTTAGAGATATTTTGTGTAAACATTCTAGATAACATTAGGAATGGAACAAGTAAACTACTATAGAAAGTTGTGGTATCTACTACTTTCATACCAGATAATGATAAGTTTTGAGCGCCTGGTGTGAGATATAAGATACAACCAATAATCGCGATAATAACGTAGATGAAGTTACCAATGTTACCATTGATTGGCATCATGATATTACCAGCGATATTCGCCGCAGTGGAGTTCTTATATAATTCTTCATTAACTTTTTCAAAGTCTTTTAAGCTATCTTCTTCGTGAGTGAATACTTTGATAACTTTTAAGCCAGTAATACTTTCTTCAATATTACCTTCAACTTTACCAATGCTCATTTGTTGAGCGACAAAGAAACGTGAGGCACGTCCACCGACAATCTTGGTGTTGAAGAACATAGCGACAGTGCCTGCGATAACAATTAAAGTCATCCAAATGGAGAAGGATAACATCACAAATAAACAACCAACAACGGTAATACCTGTGGCAAAGATATTTGGTAATGATTGTGAGATTAATTGTCTAATGGTATCAATATCGTTAGTGTATAACGACATAATTGCACCGTTTTGATGCGTATCAAAATATTTGATAGGAAGCTTCTGCATATGAGAGAACATCTTATTACGGAAGAGATTCAAATACTTTTGCGTGACAATCGCCATTGTTCTAGTCCATGTCCATGAACAAAGAACACCCACTAAATAGATGACGCCTAAAGCAATCACTAAAGTGATTAAGTTAACACCCTTAAGAGGAATGCCACCTAATAAAGAAATATCAAATGAACCAGTTAAGATATTAACATCCGCTAATGGATCCAATTTCATTGGAATAGCCTTTGTTAATAAGTCAGTAATCATACTAGCGAAGACTGAACCACTTAAGTTAACAAAGATTGAAAGAATAAGAGTAATTAAAGAAATAATAATTTCAGGCTTAAAGTTTGCCCAAAGTGATTTGACTAAACGCTTAACTGTGCCTTTTTTAGGCTTAGCGTATTGTCTAATACGAGGTGCTGGCATATTACTCTCCTCCTTTCTGTGTTTGTGATTGATAAACTTCACGGTAAATCTCGTTACTTTCAAGTAACTGTTTATGAGTACCGATACCATTTATTTCACCGTTATCTAAAACAATGATTTGATCAGCTTCTTCAATAGAGCTGATTCTTTGAGCGATGACAATCTTTGTCATCTCTGGTAAATCATTCTTTAAGGCTTTTCTAATTAATCTATCAGTCTTAGTGTCCACTGCAGAGGTGGAATCATCTAAGATTAAAATCTTAGGATTCTTAAGTAACGCTCTGGCGATACATAATCTCTGTTTTTGACCACCAGAGAAGTTCGCGCCACCTTGTTCAACGACTTTACTAAGTCTTTCTTGTGTGGCTTCAATGGTTTCAGACATTTGGGCCACTCTTAAGGCTTTAACAATTTCTTCATCGGTTGCCTCTTTATTACCCCAACGCATATTAGAGGCCACTGTGCCACTAAATAAGAAGTTCTTTTGAAGAACTACCGCGACAGAATCTCTTAATGCTTTAAGGTCATATTCTTTAACATCATGATTGCCCACTAAAACTTTTCCTTCGGTGGTGTCATATAATCTAGAAATTAAATTAACTAATGTGGATTTACCTGAACCGGTAGAACCGATAATACCGATAAACTGGCCAGACTTAATATTGATATTTAAATTATTAACTGCGTATCTTTCCGCTTCTTTCTTATATTTAAAGGAAACATTGTCAAAGATAACAGAACCATCATTAACTTCCATCACTGGGTTTTCTGGATTCTTAATTGTTGGTTCTTCTTCCAAGACTTCACTAATACGTCTAATTGATTCAAATGACATGACTAACATGGTGACAATCATAGAAATCATCATGATAGACATTAAGATTTGAATACCATATGTCAGTAATGCGGACATATCTGGAATAGATAATTGGCCCCAACGGAATAGAACGGTTGGATTACCATCTGCATCAGTACCCCAGTATGGCTCTGTGGATTTGAAGATCAATGTTGCGGCAAGGAACATTGTAATAATGTAAACAACATGGATTGAGGTATTCATTAAAGGTGTCATTAAAGAAACAATCTTTTCCGCTTTAATGAATTCCTTGCTTAAGTTATTAGAGGCAGTGGAGAACTTATTATCCTCATAGCCTTCTCTAACATAGGATTTAACCACTCTCATACCTGAGACATTTTCTTGAACGGATTCGTTTAGAGCATCGTATTTCTTAAAGACTCTTCTAAAGATACCCATGGCAAATCTCGCTAAGACTACGAAGATGATGCCGATAACAGGAATCGCGGCCACGAAGATCCACGCTAAATTACCACCGACGACAAAGGCCATAATCGCAGAGAAGATCAGCATTAATGGCGCTCTAACAACAATTCTAATTGCCATAGCAAATGAGTTTTGTGTGTTGGTGACGTCAGTTGTCATTCTAGTCACTAAACTAGAAGCATGGAAATGGTCGATATTTTCAAAAGAGAATGATTCAACTTTTTGATATAAATCTTTTCTTAAGTTTTTAGCAAAGCCACTGGCAGCGTAAGCGGCAAATCTACCACCTAAGATACCACATGTAATAGAAACAACCGCCATACCTAAGATGATAAAGATATAAGGTAACAATTCTTGAATTGAACTAGCGGTTTCAATATTCTCGACAAATAAAGTCATGACTAAAGGTAAAGCACATTCAACTGCCGCTTCACCAATCATAAATAAAGGAGTAATAATCGCGTATTTTTTGTATTCTCTAACGCTTTTGAAGACTCTACGAATCATCTTAAACATTTTGTTTATCCTCCTTTTCTTTATGCTAGAAAATTGTAAAGTTCGATAACGAACTTGTCAATCTAAATGCAATAATGACTACCAAAGTTGGCGGAAACAAAACCAAAAGTTGTATAATATAGGGGCTATGAAAAAGAATTATGATTATTTAATTGTTGGCGCTGGTTTATTCGGCGCAGTGGCCGCTCATGAATTAAACAAACGCGGCTATAAAGTTTTAGTGGTGGAAAAACGTAACAACATCGCTGGAAACATCTACACAGAAGAAATCGAAGGCATCCAAGTTCATAAATATGGACCACATATCTTCCATACCTCTAAAAAAGAAATCTGGGACTATGTTAATCAATTTGCCAAGTTCAACGATTTCATCAACATGCCTTTAGCCTATTACAAAGGCAAGTATTACAACATGCCATTTAACATGAACACATTCCATCAAATTTTTGGAGTGGATAAGCCAGAAGAAGCTAAGGAGTGTATCGAAAAAGAGATAGAAGCGGCTAATATTAAGGAGCCAAAAAACCTTGAAGAAAAAGCTATCTCTATGGTGGGCACAACAATCTACGAAATGCTCATTAAAGGCTACACCCAAAAACAATGGGGTAGACCATGTAACGAACTTCCACCTTTCATCATCACTCGTTTACCAGTGAGATATGAATACAACAACAACTACTTCAATGATATCTATCAAGGTATTCCGATTGGTGGCTACACCAAATGGATTGCTAATATGCTTAAAGGCATTGAAGTAAGATTAGGCGTCGATTATTTAGAACATAAAGATGAATTAAATGCTCTCGCGGATGAAGTCATCTATACTGGTGAAATTGATAAGTTCTTTGATTACAAGTTCGGCGCTCTTGAATGGAGATCGCTTAGATTCGAAGAAGAAATCATCGATAAACCTGATTACCAGGGTAACGCTGTTGTTAACTATACAGAATATGAAGTCCCATATACCCGTATCGCTGAACATCAATACTTTGAACCAGGACAAAAGCACAATAAGACAGTCATCACAAAAGAATACTCTAAGACTTGGACTTTAGGGGACGAAGCATATTATCCACTTAATAACGAGAAAAACAGTATGCTATACTTAAAATATCAAGAATTAGCCAAACAAAATCCACATATTCACTTTGGTGGTCGTTTAGGTACCTATTCTTATTACAACATGGACGTCGTAGTAGAGAAGGCACTTCAATTAGTAGAGAGCCTTCTAAACTAAGTAACTTGCATAAATATTCAACTTTACTATAATGTTTTAAGGCTGAAGGGCCGGGTTTAATCACGAATTATGAAATACATTACATTTACAATTCCTTGCTACAACTCACAAGACTACATGCGCCACTGCATCGATAATATCGTTGCCGCTGGTGAAGATGTTGAGGTCATCATCGTCAATGACGGTAGTAAAGATGACACAGGTAAAATTGCTGACGAATATGAAAAGAAATACCCAACAATTGTGAAAGCTATTCAAAAAGAGAATGGCGGACATGGTTCAGGCGTTATGGCGGGTATCCGCAATGCCAATGGTATGTTCTTTAAGGTTGTCGACAGTGACGACTGGGTTGAAACCAAAGATGTTTTGGACATGCTTGAATTAATCAAACGTCACGAAGCTGAAAACGCTAATATCGACTTATATATCACAAACTATGTTTATGAACACGCTGTAGATAATTCACAATACGTCATGCATTATCGTAAATGCTTACCACCAGAACAAATCTTTGCCTGGGAAGAAATGAAACGTGTGAAATTAGAAACAGTCTTCTTAATGCACTCGTTAATGTATAGAACTAGTAAGTTAAGAGAATCCAAAATGGAACTTCCTAACCATACATTCTATGTTGATGACATCTATGCCTATCAACCATTACCATTCATGAAGAAGATCTTCTATCACGATATTGATTTATATCATTACTTTATCGGTAGAGCGGATCAATCTGTTAACTACAACACAATGTGTAAGAGATATGAACAACAAATGAGAGTGTTCAAAATCATGTTTACAGCTTACAAGTACGATGAAATTATTAAACAACCAAAACACTTAAAGAAATATATGTTTAAATGGTTGATGACAATTTGTGGCATTACCATTATGACCATCGTTGGTACAAAAGAAGATAAAAAGACACGTTGGAAAGTGTTCCACGAATACTTTGATGAACTAAAAGGGCTTGATAAGAAACTCTATAACAAGATTAGACATCGTTCCTTAGCGTGCTTTGCCTTCAACTTACCAGGCTACGGCTTAAAGTCATTTGCTAGTAAGAATGGTTATAAAGTTTTCCAAAAGAGATTAAAACTTGGCTAATAACAAAGACCTCTCCTAAGCGAGAGGTTTTTTGTTGCAACTTAAAAATATTCTTATAGAATATAAATTATCTACAAGGGAGTTATTCTATGAAAGAAAAATACGCAAGAATTATTGCCGCTGTTATCTTAATTGTCATGGGCATCATCATCGCTGTTGTTGGCGCTGGCGCTCTTGATTTATATTTTGGCATCGGCTGCTTAGTCGCTGGTGGTGTTTTAGTGATTTTAAATATCATTAGCCTTGCAAAATCAAAACAAATCACATTCGGCCAATTATTCTTAAGTACCGCTTTAATTGTTCTAGGTGTTTGCTTTATCTGGACTCATTATGTATCATTCACAATGTTAATTAACTTATTTGTCTTATTGATACTAGGTTTAGGCATTGCTTTATTCGCCTATGGTTTATTCACTGTCATCTTAAGCAAGAAAGTCGCTATTGGTGTTGTGGAAATGGTTTTAGGTATCGTGGTTATTGTCTTTACAATCCTTTACTTAAATATTCCTGATTTCCAAAAAGCCTTCTGGATCGTCACTGGTATTGCTATTGCGGCGTATGGCGTTCTTGAACTTATTAGTGTTCTCGCAAATAAGAAACTCAAATAATAAGCAAAACTTCAAAAAAGTAACAAAGAATCACACTAAATGTGGTTCTTTTTATTAGCGTGTGTATAATTGGTTGCGTCGGTTTACATCATTCCGCAACTTAAAAGTGACGTAAAAACAACCACAAATTGGTGGTTTGTAAACTACACAATTTCCTACAATATGCGAGAAATCATTCAAGGAGGGTTTATTTATGACCATAGGTGAGAAACTACAACAATTAAGAAAAGATAGCAACTATACTCAAGAAGAACTCGCAGACATTATGAACGTGTCGCGCCAATCTATTTCTAAATGGGAAAGTGATGTTGCGTTTCCTGAAACAGAAAAACTAATTACCTTATCAAAACTATATCAATGCTCTATTGATTTTTTATTAAATGAAGATAGTGATGAAAAAGTTAAAAGTCGTGGACGTGGTAAAGCGTTTAACACAAAGAAGCTACCACTTATCGTTATGACTTTAGGCTTCTTTATTTTCACATATTTTGCCTATGGCTTTGTTTGGTATGGTATACCTGTTGGAAGCGGCCTAACCGATTACATTTATTTAAATACATATCAATTATTATTCTCAGGTGCTTTTGGCTATGAATCTTGGGGTGGAATGTTTACCGCTGTATTGTATTTCTCTTTTGGTTTTATTCCACAAGCTCTCGCTATAACTTATATCTTCTTCGATTGGAAGGGCTTAGGAACACTTATAAAGATCTCAAATATTCTTTATTTCCTAATTGCCGCGCTTATTCTACCAATGTGCTTTCATGGTGGATTCAATGGCGCTGCACCAGGTGTCTTATGTGGATTCTCGTTTGTGGTTTCCGTTCTTCAATTCGCGGTTCCTGCTATTAGAAAGACTCATTAATTTCTTTAATAACTGGTATATCCACTTTGATTTCTTTACGGTCATAAGTGACAAAACCATTCATCTCTTCTTCAACATCACTTAATTGAGTATAGATGAATCCAGACATGCCACGTTGTTTAGCGGGTTTAATCTCTTCGTTAATAAATCTTATATATTCTTTTTGGAAGTCTTCTTTATTGTTAAATAATAAGTAAATGAAGCCTTCCTTTTTCTTTGCTTCTTTTAAACGCTTGTCAAGGATATAAGCACCACATTCGGAACACACGTATGCTCTTCCTTTGAGTTTGAACCTATTAGGTACCTTTACTTTCCATTTATAGATATGCATTGATTTAACATCGCTACTACCTTGGTCATGCCATCCTGATGCATGGTCATAGATTCTAGTTGGATCAATGAGCTTAAGTTCTTGATAAATCTCTTTAGCGTCAAACTGTCCCCAGCCCTCATTAAAGATGGTCCAATAAACAATACATGGACAGTTATAAAGTAATTCGATAGTTTCCTTAAATTCGTTAAGCGCTTCTCGTCTTCCTTCTTCGTTTTCTCTAAAGAATTTTTTATATCTATGATCATTAATTTTATATCTCACAAATAGTGGAACTTGGTTAAGCCAGAAATCGTATTTTGTGCAGCCATTTACAAAGTCTTGCCACACGAGTAAACCAAGTCTATCGCAGTGGTAATACCACCTCATAGATTCAATCTTAATATGTTTTCTAGAAACATTAAAACCGAGTGACTTAATGAGGTTAATATCATTTATGTAATCTTCATCGCTATTTGGCGTTAATAAACCATCTTGATAATAGCCTTGATCAAGAACGCCCTTCATAAAATAAGGCTTGTTGTTTAAAGCGATGACTTTCATGCCTTTTTCATTTTCCATTAAAGAAACTTTTCTCATTGCAAAATAGGAAGAAACTTTATCAACATCGTTTGAAATTTCGAATTCATAAAGGTATGGATCTTCAGGAGACCAAAGCTTCATTTCTTTAATCTTAATAATGTTTTCTTTATCCGCTTCAATTTCATAAATTTGATTTTTTAAATTGAGTTTTGCAGACTTATTGGAACTTTTGAAGCTTATTTTAACGACTTTTTCATCAATATCAGGAGTAATCTTAATTGATTCAATATAACCGGTCTTAACACTCTCTAACCACACTGGCATATAGATACCAGATTGAGGTTTATACCAGATGCCTTCTGGCTTCAAAGCTTGTTTACCCGAGGAATGATATGAGCAGTTAGTAGTGTCTTGAACTCTGACAATAATGGTGGCTTCGTTGTCCTCTAAATATGGCTTGATATCCATTTCAAAAGGAAGAAAACCACCAATGTGCTTCATCACGAATTGGCCATTAATGAATACTTCGGCTATTTGGTCAGCAGCGCCAAAGTGTAGTATAACTTTATCTTTAATAAATTCCTTAGGTAATTCAACATGTAATTTATAGAAAAGATAGTCATCAGGAAGGACAGTTTTATTAACGCCACTCTTCTCTACTTCAGGAGAAAAAGGCACTAAGATTTGACCATCAAATTTGTGCGGAATTTTATCTTCTTTTCTAATTGCATATTCCCAATATCCGTTAAGACAAATATAGGAATCTCTTTTAAATTGAGGACGAGGATATTCACTTAGTGGAATCATTGTTTCGTTCATTGATTTTCCTCTCCTTTCTAATCATGAGAATTACTGGAATAATCGCTAAGGCAAAGATGATGCCAGTCGCAAAGAATAACCATCTGTTTGGAGGATATACTGTCACTCCATATTCATTTTGATATGGGTTACCACCTAAACGGCAAATGATCTCTGCTATAACCATAGGTCCAATAATCATTGGTACTAAAACAGTAAAGATCATTCTAACACCTTGGAATAAACCAACTTCTTTAACTGGTGTATAGTCTCTAACTTTAGCACCTAATACCGCAGTACTGATTAAATAGCCAGACATTAAGATAATGCCGCCTATTATTAAACCGATTTGTGTGCCCATTCCTTGACCCGCTGGAATAGCAAATACTGTTATACCTCCAACAGCGCCTACAATAAGCGAAGGAATCATAATCTTATTTTTACCAATCTTATCCATGAAGAAGCCAAATACGACTGTAATTAAGCTTGCTGTTAATAAAACAATACCTAAGCTAATAGTGAAATCATTATCAACAATACCTAAGACATTTTGCACATATAAGATGAAGTATGGCATGAATACTTGTAAGCCGATATTAAAGACCATAAAGGCAATAAGAGTAATATATAAAACTGGATTAGCCTTAATAACACTTGGTCTAAAACCATGAATAATATTCTTGAAATAAGGTTCTTCTTTATTAGGCTTAGTGACATCTTTAGGCGCTAAGAAGATAGAAGCAATACCAATAGCTAAGGTAATACCACCAAAGATATAGAAGAATAAATCCCATCTCTTAGTAGCGCCATCTCCTACGTCAACAAAGATACCCGCTACAACAATAACGGCGATTAATGCTAACAAAGGAAGAACAGATAAGACACTTTCGACTTTACTTCTATTCTTTTCAGTAGTGTTATCGGTAACAAATGCATTAAACGCTGCGTCATTCGCGGTACTACCAAAGAATGTCATCACGCAGTCCATAATGACAATCAATGTACCAGCTAAAAAGGCGTTATGTGCTACTAAAGTGATAGAAGAATGAGGATCTAGGAAAGCAAAAGCAATAATAGATACACCCCATAGTATATAGCCAGTGGATATTAATAACTTTCTTTTACCCAATCTATCACTGACCGCACCCATAAGTAGTGTGGTTAATGTCGCTGCCGCAGCGCTGCACGCTGTCATTACAGGAATAAAACCATATTCACTTGTGCAGTCAAAAACATAGACATTGAAATAGTTGTTCTCAATAGCCCAGGCTAATTGGCCAACAAAACCAGCTAATATGAACATTAGCCATCTTCTTAGACCTATCTTGTTTTCCATACCCAATCCTCCTTATTTTATTTCGGAAGGTATCTGATTTCTAACATTAACTATATGAACGTTTCCTTCACCATATCTTTCTTTCGCGGCAAGTAAAACGTTATTTAAAACTTTATTTGGAACAAGGGCGATAACAGAACCTGCAAAACCACCCCCGTTGATTTTAACACCAGCTTCATTATTAGAGGCTTTCATAATTAATTCACAAGCCTCTAATGGCGAGTCTTCAACCTTATCAACGTACATATTGTGTAATAAATCAGTGGATGATTCTCTTGATTCATTAATTAATCTAATAAGAGTTTGCATATCGTTATTGCTAATGGCGTCATATGCTTCTTTAACACGTCTATTTTCACCATAGAAGTGTAGAGCGCGTTGATAGGCAATTTCACCATAATTTGATATGCCGTCTTGCTTATTTTTGATTACTTCAGCTTCTTCAACATCCCTTAAATATTCCTCACCAAAGTAGTGGGCAACTTTAAACATATCATCAGGGATTGCTTTATATAAATGGTCAAGCCCAGCGTGACTACCACCGGAATTAACAATCACAAAAGAATAATCATTTAATTCAACGTTAAGTGATTTAACAATTGGATTATTGATATCTTTAAAATCGATATAAACTAGACCACCATAAGCGACACCGATTTGATCTAATAAGCCACACATCTTGCCATAGTAATTACGTTCCGCAAATTGGCTAGCTTTACATAAGGTCATTAAAGGAATTTGTTCATCATTAAAGAGTTTATTGATAGTTTGAGCCACTAATAATTCAAATGCCGCGCTGCTACTTACACCTGCGCCACCAGGAATCTGGCTCTTCATATAAATATCAAAGCCACCATATTTATATATTTCACTTAAATAAGCAACTATGCCTCTAATTAGCGATGATGATTTACCAACTTCTTCTTCATTCTTTTCTAAAGATGCTAAATCAATAGAAAAGCCACCAAAGCCTTCGCTATAAACATTAACTAATAAATCATTTCTTGCTTTAATCGCCGCAAATATTGATAAAGAACAAGTCGCCGCAATACATAAGCCATGGTTATGGTCAGTATGATTACCTAATACTTCAAAACGACCGCCACAGCTTAAATATAGTTCTGGTTCAGAATTAAATGTTTCTAAGAATTTATTCTTGAGGTAGTTCTTCATTTTCCTTTACTTCTAAAGCGGCTCTTTTTCTTTGAGCGACCACTAATCTATAACTTAAGAAAGCACAGAGTGCTAAGACTAATACACCAATAATAATTTCTAACCACATTGGTAAGACTGGATGAATATTAACATTTGGATTATCACCATATGCTGGGCTAGCCCATGTTTGATAGTAATCAACAATATTAGAATTAGCGAATAACACTAAGATAGATCCGGCGATAAAACCAATAATGACAAAGAATGTTTCCTTACGGCATTTCTTTAATAAGATATTCATGATTTTAGAAACTAAAACAACACCAATTAAGCAACCAACTGCAAAACATCCTAAAACACCAAATAAGGCGCCTGTGTGCGAAAAATCACCTTGTTTAATCATTTCACTAGCCCAGCCTTTGACGTTATCCACAAGTGGTCTATAGAATCCTAAAATTAATAAAATCAAAGAACCAGATAAACCAGGAACAGTTAAAGCAACTGCGGCAATCGCGCCTACTGGAATAAGCAATAAATATAACCACCAAACTGGTTGAGGTAAGAATAAATCATTCACGGAGAAATGATTAAGTCCCGCGACGATATTTAAAACACCTAACACGATAACAAATAGCGCGCCTACTCCAATAAGTAAGCCATTTTTCTTAGTGATCTTTTCACCTTTGACTTCATCGGTGATGCCAGGGAAAGAACCAATTAAGAAACCCGCGAACACACATATTAAAACAAACATTAGATATTCAAACGCATAAGAGAAGATGATGATGCACGCTACTACTGCAATAACAATACCTAAAAGGATTGGAATTAATACTTTTATAGCCCAGCCAAACTTCTTTCTAAAGTTATTAACTGCACCAATGATATCTTCATAGACATGGAAGATGACTGCTATAGCAGCTCCTGAAACACCAGGAATCGCGGCTCCTGCGCCGATGGCTAAACCAGCCACTAGCTTTCTAAACCATTCTTTAATTTTCATACCTAATCAATTATACGAAAGTTATTTAGTTAAGTAAATAAAGTGCCTTTTTCTATCATTGTGATATAATAACACCACGAGATTTATATGAAACTTATTGTAGGCTTAGGAAATCCAGGAAAGAAATATGACAAGACTCGTCATAATATGGGCTTTATGGCTATCGACCTTTTAGCGGATCAAGCTAAGATTGATATCGATAAAGAAGTTTTCCATTCCTTAATGGGTAGAGGCAAAATCTATGGTGAAGATTGCATCCTCATTAAGCCTCAAACATTTATGAATCTCTCCGGAACAGCGGTGCAAGAAGTCGTCCATTATTTCAAGATTGAAGTGGATGACATTATCGTTGTTTTCGATGACATGGCTTTAGAACCAGGCAGAATTAGAATCAGAAAAGAAGGCTCTTCTGGTGGTCATAAAGGCATGCAAAACATTATTGATTGTTTATCAACTGACAAGATTAAAAGAATTCGTATTGGCATTGGTGAACCAGGTGAATGGGATACTGTTGACTTCGTTCTATCAAAGCCTCTTAAAGACGAACAACCTTTAATCGATGAAGCGATTGAAAACGCTGTTGGTGCATTAAAGGAGGCTATTAAGTCTGATTTTGATCGGGCGATGAACAAGTATAACTAATTAAGGAGGTATAAATTGAACCTTTTTAACAAGTTAAAATCTAATAGTGTTACCCCCCTCTTCCGAAGGAAATCGGGGCATTTTGTCGTTGATGATAATAATGGAATTGCCCTTTTAGTGGCATCTTCTTACAAGAATAAAAAAGAACCAATCCTATTAATAACTTCTAATTTATATAAGGCCCAACAAGTCTATTCCGCGTTAGTGTCTTTCTTAGGCAAAGATGATGTTTTACTTTTCCCAAGCGATGAACTAATTAGAGCGGAAACAATTGCCCAATCTAAAGAAATGGCGGCTCATCGTCTATTTGTCTTAAATGAAATCCTTCATCGAGATAATCCAATTGTAATTGCTAACTTAGCAAGCGCTACTAGGTATTTGCCTTCTCCAGAATTATTTAAAGAAAGAACATTCACTTTAAAGAAAGGTAAACATTATCAATTAGATGATATTAGAAGAAAACTCATCAAAGATGGTTATGCTCTAGTTAATAAAGTTGACCAATCATTACAGTTCGCTATCCGTGGTGATGTTTTAGATATCTTCTCCGTTAATAATGATAATCCAGTGCGTATTGAATTCTTCGATGATGAAATCGAGAGTATGCGATATTTTGATCTCGCAAAACAGACATCTATTGGTATGCTTGATGAAGTCACTATCTTACCTGCATCAGATATCTTATTTAATGATGAAGATTTAGCCAAAAGTGGTGATAAATTATACGCAAATATTGAGAAAGATAAAGAAGTCATTGGATTAACACTTTTTGAAAAATTACGCGACACGGCTGATGATTTAGCCTTTGTTTTGGGTGAAGGGCAGATTGATGAAAAGTTCTATAAATACTATGGTTTTTTGACAAAAGATCATTATTCAATTTTTGATTACTGCAAGGACTATAAAAATGTCTTTATCGATGCGAATGCAATCAAGAATTCTAACGATATGCTTCAAAGGGATTCTCATACATATTTAGATGAACTTTATGAAAATGGTAAAGCTTTATCAAGACTAGAAATCTATCAAGATATCAATCGTCTAGTAAATATGAATAACCATATTACAACTTCATCTTTATTAGATTCTCCTTCTTCTATCTCATTCCCTGTTAAAGCAGTACCATTCCAGGCTAGTAAAAAGTCAGATGCGATAAATATTATCTTTTCCTACTTAAAAGATGATTATCAAATCGTTTTAGCATTAAACAATAAAGAACATATCCATCTAGCGGAACAAGTTTTAGACTTCCAACATATCAAATATCAAGTTGTTAACGATTTTGAATTACCAAAAGAAGGTAAAGTTGGTATTTCTTTAATTAACTTATCAAGTGGTTTTGTACTAAGTGAAGAAAAGATTGTTTATCTAACAAGTGCGGAACTATTTAATGAAAAAGTTAGAACTGCGAGATTTGACAATAGATTTAAAGAAGCCACGATTTTAAGAAGTTATGAAGAATTAGAACCAGGTGACTATGTTGTTCATGAATATCAAGGTATTGGTCAATTCATCGCTCTTCAAACACTAGAGGTAAATGGTACACATAAAGACTATTTAAAGATTGCTTATTGGGGTAATGAATTCTTATATGTCCCAGTCGTGCAGTTCCAATTAGTAAGAAAATACTTAGGTAAAGAAGGCGCTGCACCTAGATTAAGCCATTTACATAGTAAAGACTGGGAAAACACCAAAAAGAAAGTTAAAGCTAGAGTTAACGATTTAGCTGAGCGCCTTATGCAACTATATGTTGAAAGAAGTAAAGCCCAAGGCTTTGCCTTCCAACAAGATGATGAATTCCAACAAGAGTTTGAAAATGAATTTGAATATCCATTAACGCGCGATCAAGAGAAAGCTTTAAACGATATTAAAAAGGATATGGAAAGCAGTGCCCCTATGGACCGCTTATTGTGTGGTGATGTTGGGTTTGGCAAAACTGAAGTTGCTTTTAGAGCCGCTTTCAAAGCCATCCTTTCTGGTAAACAAGTTGCTATTTTATGTCCAACGACATTATTAGCCAGACAACACTACGAACTAGCGTGTAAGCGTTTTGCTAACTTTGATGTTAATATCGCAGTCTTCTCTAGACTCGTTAAAACCGCACAACAAACCAAGTATATGAAACTAGTGGAAGAAGGTAAAGCACACCTCATAATCGGTACACATCGTCTTCTTTCTAAGAATTTACACTTTAATAATTTAGGCTTATTAATCGTCGATGAAGAGCAACGCTTTGGCGTGGAACAAAAGGAAAGAATTAAAGAAATTAAGAAAGATATTGATGTCTTAACTTTATCCGCTACACCTATTCCTAGAACACTTCAAATCTCTTTAATTGGTGTTCGTAGTATGTCAAAGATTGATACTCCTCCACAAGATAGAATGCCAATCCAAACATATGTAACTCCATTTAGATTAGATGTCGTTAAAGAATTAATTGAAAGAGAATTAGGAAGAAATGGACAAGTCTTCTTCTTACATAATAATATTGCGACTTTATATAACAGAGTCTCAACTTTGCAAAAGTTGTTACCTAATGTCCATATTGGTGTAGCGCACGGCAAGATGGATAGAGAAGACATCGAAGATGTGATGATGCGCTTCTATGAAGGTGAAATCGATGTTTTAGTATCTACTTCCATTATTGAAAACGGTATCGATGTTCCTAACGCAAATATGATTATCGTTGAAGATAGTGAAAACTATGGTTTATCACAGTTATATCAAATTAAAGGTAGAGTGGGCCGTTCTTCTAGAATTGCCTATGCCTATTTAATGTATAGTGAATACAAAGTATTAAATGAAAAAGCCCAAAAGAGATTAAAAGCTCTCCAAGACTTTACTGAACTCGGTAGTGGTTATAAGATTGCTCAACGTGACTTAATGATTAGAGGCGCTGGTGACATCTTAGGTCCAGAACAAGCAGGTTTTATCGATTCCATTGGTCTTGATATGTATATCAAGCTATTAAATGACGCGGTTAAGGAAAAGATGGAAGGTAAAGTTGAAGAAGAGGATGTCGAAATCAATCCAACCTTAGATATCGATGCCTATATTCCAAATAGCTACGCTAAAGAAGGTGATAAGATTGAACTTTATCAAGAAATCTTACACGCGCCTACCCTATTTGAATTAGAAACAATTAAAACTAAGACTAGAGATGTATATGGACGTCTCCCTGAAGAAGTTGAATCATTATTTGCGAAACGCAGCATTGATTTATTAACTAAAGAAGCTCATGTTTTAAAACTTCAAGATAAAGCAAAGTTTGTGGAAATCAACTTAGGCGATGAATATATTAATATCAAAGGCATTGGTAATATTTTATTTGAAGCATTAATTCCATTTTTAGCGTTTGTTAAAATCAGTTATGCTAATAATGTCTTTAGAATCGTACTTAATAAAGGTAAGAACTGGGTTTATGACCTAGAAAATATCCTTAAGAGTTTGATGGAAATACAGAATCATTTCGTAGTGAAGGAAATTAATTAATATGCGTTTAGATGTTGTACTAAAATTATCAGGTTTAATTAAAAGAAGAACGGTTGCAAAAGAGCTTGCGGAACGTGGCCGAATTTTAATCAACGATCGTGTTGCAAAACCATCAAGCGAAGTCCGTGAAGGAGACCGATTAGAACTACATTTAGGTAATCGTGTTTTAATCGTAGAAATTAACTTCATTGAAAGATTTAAAAAGGAATTTCCAACATATAAAGAGATCTTAACAACTAAGGTAAATAGCGATGCTTAATCTTAATAAAAAACAAAAATATTTATTAGCGTGTTCTCATGGTCCAGACTCAATGGCCCTTTTCTACATGCTTAAAGAAGAAGGTTATAAATTTGCGGTCGCTCATGTTAACTATCATCTCCGTGAAGAAAGCAATTTAGAACAGCAACAGTTAGAAGAGTACTGCGCTAAAACTGGTGTCCAATTATTTGTTAAAGATGTTGATGAATATTTAGGTAAGAATAACTTAGAGGAAAAGTGCAGAGTCATCCGCTACTCATTCTTTAAAGATTTAGTGAATCAACATGGCTTTGATGCCGTCCTAGTTGCCCATAACCAAGATGACCTCATTGAAACGTACTTAATGCAAAAAAGGCGGCAAAACTTGGTTCAATTTTTTGGAATTAAGGAAAATCCTATCATTTTTGACGTAAAAATCATTCGTCCTTTACTTAGTTATTCTAAACAAGATTTATTGATGTTTTGTAACTTAAATAAAGTGGAATACTCCATCGACAAAACTAATTTAGAAGACGTTTTTTTACGCAACCAAATTAGACATAAAATTGTTGAAAGAATGAGCAAATCAGATCGCGTTAAAATCTTAAAAGAAATTGATGATGAGAATCTTAAACTTGCCCTGATTAATGAAAAGATTTCGAAGATTAATAGCAACAAGTGCGAAGAATATAATAGGTTAACCGATGAAGAGTTCTTATACGCTATTGTGAAGCTTGGAAGAGAACTAAAACCTAACTTTACAATGAGCAGAAATCAAGGCTTAGAAATTAGAAAAATCTTCCTTTCTGATAAGGCTAATATCTCTGTTAATGTTGATGATTTGACTTTAGTGAAAAGCTATGGTTCTTTCCAATTCGTGGATCAAAAAATTGAGACAGACTTCTCATTTAAAATTGAAAAACCATCTACCCTTGATACTGAATATTTTTATTTAGATTTTACAGGCGATACGAGCAACCGCAACGTGAGCAAGGATGACTATCCAATTACCATTAGAAACGCCAAACCAAATGATGTCTATCTCATCAAAGGATACGAGAAACAATTAAGAAGATTATTCATTGATTGGAAGGTGCCAGTCACCTTAAGAAAAAGATGGCCAGTCATCGTTAATAAAGATGGAACTATCATCTACGTTCCAAGATATCAAAAAGACTTTAAAAAAGAAGATAACTGCAATTTTTACGTGAAGTGAATCCCATTAAGAGCATTTTTCTTTAATTAATAAAAGAAATATGCCTATAATAAATCAATCGCGTAAATATTGAGGAGGTAAAAAATATGGATGAAGAAAACAATAGACCTCAAGGTCGAATTTCTCGAAGCTTTATTTTTTCGATATTATTCGTCGCTGCAATATTAGGTTTAATCGCTTATTTCATTTTCTCTAATATGAGCACAGTTAAACAGCTTCAACCAGATTTGTTTGTCGATTATTTGGCCAAAGGCAAAATAACAGACGTGCAATTAGTCCAAGGTGAAACAAAGATTACAATCAATGGTCATTATTCTGGAACAGATTCTAACGGTAAAACTGTTAAAACAGCATTTACCACTGGTATCCCAGAACAAATGTATAACACCAAATTGACATGGTATGTCGATATTGATGGCGATGGCACTAAAGAAGCAATTGAAAAATCAATTACTCAAATGATTGTTGACGCTGCTAAGGAAAATGAATACAAACAAGGCGTTACACCAAAGTTTGTCGTCACTGTCAAAGACCCTTATGAAGTCTCATGGTTTGATCGTTGGGGCCCAACAATTATCATCTTAGCGGGTTCCACATTGCTTTTATTGTTCTTGTTCTCAAGAATGTCCTCTTCTGTCAATTCCTCAAACAGACAAGCGATGGACTTCAACCGTTCTCGTGCTAGAAGAGTCAATACAAGCAAAATCAAATTTGCTGATGTTGCCGGTGCTGATGAAGAAAAAGCCGAAATGGAAGAATTAGTGTATTACTTAAAAGAACCAAAGAAATATACAAAGTATGGCGCTAAATTACCAAAAGGTGTCCTTTTAGTGGGCCCTCCAGGATGTGGTAAAACATTATTAGCCAAAGCCGTTGCGGGTGAAGCTGGAGTTCCATTCTTCTCCATCTCTGGTTCCGACTTTGTCGAAATGTTCGTTGGTGTCGGTGCAGGACGTGTTAGAGACATGTTCAGAATCGCTAAAGAAAATGCTCCTTGCTTAGTCTTTATCGATGAAATCGATGCTGTTGGTAGACAAAGAGGTGCTGGCTTAGGTGGTGGTAACGATGAACGTGAACAAACACTTAACCAATTACTCGTTGAAATGGATGGCTTTAATGATAACTCTGGTATTATCGTTATCGCTGCGACAAATAGAGACGACGTTCTCGATCCAGCTCTTTTAAGAGCAGGTCGTTTTGATAGAAAGATTACAGTTTCCTTACCTGACAGAAAAGGCAGAGAAGCTATCTTCAAAGTCCACGCTCGTAATAAACAAATTGATGAATCAGTGAGCTTTGAAAACCTTTCAAAGAGAACTGTTGGCTTCTCTGGTGCTGATATTGAAAATATCATGAACGAAGCCGCTATCTTAGCGATTCGTGCTAATAGAGAAAAGATTACCATCGATGATATCGATGAAGCTATCGATCGTAGAGTCGCTGGTCCTGCTAAATCTTCTAAGTCTTTAACAGTCAAAGAGAAAGAAATGATTGCTTACCACGAAAGTGGTCACGCTATTATCGGTTTAAGATATCCTCATTCTGATAAAGTCCAAAAAATTACTATCATCCCACGTGGTAATACAGGCGGTCACGTCCGTATGACACCTGAAGACGATCGCTTCACTAATAGTAAGAAAGAACTCATTGCCCGTATCGTGGGTCTCATGGGTGGACGCGCTAGTGAAGAAGTTTTCATGGACGACATCTCTAATGGTGCTTCTAGCGATATTGAAGTGGCAACCGCCATTGCTAGAGCAATGGTTACTGAATGGGGTATGTCCTCATTAGGACCAATTCAATATGAAAGAAATACTGGTAGTGTCTTCTTAGGAAGAGACTATACTTCAACACAAAAGAACTTCTCTGTTGATACAGCGACAAAAATCGATGCTGAAATCAGAAAGATTGTTGAAGAAGCACATGATGAAGCAGTCCGTGTTATCAAGGAAAATAAGGATGATGTGATCTTACTTGCTAAGACACTTATGGAACACGAACAAATCACTGGTGAAGAAATTGATTACTTGATGGAACATCGCCATCTTTTAAGAGATGAAAAGCCAGCTGAAGCTGCTCCAGCCCCAGTGGAAGAAGTTAAAACCGAAACTGCTGAAGGCGAAGATAAATAATTAACTTTAGGAAGGGCAAAACCTTCCTTTTACTATGTGGAAATTAGGTCAATTTAACATCGAAGGAAAAGTCGTTCTTGCCCCTATGGCGGGAATCACAAGTGCAGGTTATCGAAAATACCTCAATACTTTTGGTGTGGATGTCTGTGTTTCTGAGATGGTTTCTGATATGGGACTTATCTATCAAAACAAAGAAACAGAGTCTTATGTGACCTATGAAAAAGATGAAACATTAACTGGTGTCCAATTATTCGGCGCTAAGCCTGAAAACATCGCAAAAGCCGCAGCCGTATCGCTTACATTGAACCCGTGTATCGATTTCTTTGATGTAAATATGGGTTGTCCTGTTCCTAAGGTTACCAAGACTGGAGCAGGCTCTGCTTTAATGCTAAATCCTACCTTATGTGGTGAGATCATTAAGGCTATTAAGAGTGTTACTGATAAACCAGTTACCGCGAAGATTAGATTAGGCTATAATGAGGTTAACTTCTTAGACGTCATAAAAGAGCTTGAAAATAGTGGTGTTGATGCCATTGCTATTCACGCTAGAACAAGAAAAGAACTCTATATGGGAGAACCACATTTTGACTTATTAAAAGACTTAAGAAGCAAGATGAAAGTGCCGCTTATTGTCTCAGGTAATATCTATACTTTGGATGACGCAATTAACGCTTTAGAAATAACAGGAGCGGATGCTGTAATGGTGGCTCGTGGTGGTATGGGAAATCCGTTCCTCATCAAACAAATTAAAACCTATTTTGAAACAGGTGAAAGATTACCAAATCCATCATTTGAAGAACAATGCAATTATTGTTTAGAACTTGCTAAATCAATGTGTGAAGAAAAAGGTGAATTAACAGCGATGAGAATATATCGTGGTATCGCCCCTAAATTCTTCTCTGGATTTGCTAATTCAAGAACACTTAGAACAATACTTGCAACCTCATTAACGGACTATCAATCTTTAGTGAGGATTCTTGATGAATTCAAGAAGGAAAATATTAAATTTTAATGTTTGTCTTTCATTAGACAAAAAACTCGTATATAGTATTTGAGCGTGGATATTTGAAAGGAAAAGTTGAAAATATGAACATTAATGAATTAAATGACCAAGAACTAATCCGTTTAGAAAAGATTAAAAAATACCAAGAATTAGGTATCGATCCATTTGGTCAAGCTTATAAAGTTTCCCATTCGATTAAGGAGATTCGTGCCTTATGTAATAAGAAGAGCGAAAAAGCCCTTGCTAAAATGGCTTTAAAAGTTTCTGTTGCAGGCCGTATCAAAGCTATTCGTAAAATGGGTAAAGCCTCCTTTATGAATATCCAAGATAAAACTGGTAATATCCAAGTTTATTTATCACTCGACGGTTTAGGCAAAAAGAACTACGAACTTTTCAAGATGGCCGATATCGGTGATATCGTTGGCATCAAAGGCATCATGAACTTAACAAGAACTGGTGAATTAACAATCAAAGCACAAAAGTTTATTCACTTAACAAAGTGCTTACATCCATTACCAGAAAAGTTCCATGGCTTAACTGACGTTGAAGAACGTTCTAGAAGAAGATACTTAGACTTAATCATGAACGAAGAAGCAAGAAAGGTTGCTTTCATGAGACCTCAAATCATCCGTAGTATCCAACACTTCCTTGACGGTCAAGGTTTCACTGAAGTTGAAACATCAATTCTTTCCCCAATCTTAGGCGGTGCTTCCGCTCGTCCATTCATTACACATCACAACACATTAGATAAAGATTTCTATTTAAGAATCGCTACTGAACTTAACCTCAAACGTTTACTCGTTGGTGGTATGGAAAGAGTGTATGAAATTGGTAGATTATTCCGTAATGAAGGTATGGATGCTTCCCATAACCCAGAATTCACCACAATTGAAATCTATCAAGCCTATTCTGATTTAAGAGGTATTGGTGCTTTAACTGAAAAGATGATTAGAAATGCCGCTAAAGAAGTGACAGGTTCTGCAATCGTCAAATATGGTGACCGTGAAATTAATTTCAAAGACCCATTCAAATGGATTTCCATGAATGATTTAATTAAAGAAAAATGTGGTATCGATTTCAAAGAAGTCAAAACCTATGAAGAAGCTAAGAAATTAGCGGATGAACGTGACTTACATTTAGACAAGTTCAAAAACACTGTTGGTTACGTTATGAACGAATTCTTTGAAGAGTTCTGCCAAGATGATTTAATTCAACCTACCTTTGTTTATGAATATCCAATCGAAGTTTCTCCATTAACTAAGAAAGAAAAAGATCCAAGATTCGTTCAAAGATTTGAATTATTCGTTAATGGTAAAGAACTCGCTAATGCTTATACCGAACTTAACGACCCATTAGATCAAGAAGAAAGATTCCTTGCCCAATTAGAAGCCAAGAAGTTAGGTGACGAAGAAGCTAGTGAAATGGATAAGGACTTCGTTGAAGCCTTAGAATATGGTATGCCTCCAACAGGTGGCGTGGGCATGGGTATTGATAGATTAGTCATGTTATTAACTAACCAAGCACAAATCCGTGAAGTCATTCTCTTCCCAACCATGAGAGATAGATAACAAATTTTCACAAAATATTAGAAATTTTGGACAAAATACAAAAAACGCCCCTATTTAATTATTGAGGGGGCTTTTTTGATGGTTCGAACCAAGGTCTAACTTTTCTTGCCTCAAGTCCCTTCGTCTCACTTATACGTATACGCGCTTTACAAATTGATTATTGGCTAGTATAATTGACACGCTACAATGTAGCAATATTCTCTGCTACCAATGTAAATATGGTAGCCATTAGACCAGAGGGAGGTATATAAAATGCGCAATTATGAAATTATGTACATTTTGAAGGCCGACTTAGATGAAGCCGCTCGTGAAGCTGAAATGGGCAATATCCAAAAGCTCCTCGAAAAGAACGGCGCCAAGGTTAACAACACAGATACCAAGATGGGTTTACGCGAATTAGCGTACGAAATCAAGGATCAAACCAAAGGTTTCTATGTCATCCTCAAAGTGGAAGCTGATGAGGCTGCACTTTATCAATTCAATCGTAAAGTCAAAATCAATCCAGCCGTGTTACGTCATCTAGTTACAGTTGATCAACAATAAGGAGGACAATTACATGGTTAATCGTGTACTCTTAATGGGTCGCTTAGTTAAGGACCCAGAATTAAGAAAAACCAATTCTGATGTTAGCTTCGCTACATTCACTCTTGCTGTGGATAACCGCATGAGAGAATCTGATGGCACAAGGGGTACAATCTTCATTGATTGTCGTGTCTTCAGAGACCAAGCTGATAGTTTAGTCAAGAACACCAGAAAAGGTAGTAGGATCGCAGTTGACGGCAGTCTCAATCAAAGAAACTTTGAACGCAAAGACGGAACAAAAGGTAAATCAATTGAAGTCATCGTTGATAGTGTGACATTCTTAGATCCTAAGAAAGACGCACCAGCGGAAGAACCAAAATTTGATGATGTTCCAGCTCAATCCAGCGGCAATAATCTTGACTTAAATGACTTGCCAGATGACGATCTTCCATTTTAATTAAAAGAAAGGGAAAATTATGGCATTTAGAAAAGTTAGACCACATAAAAAAGTATGTATCTTCTGCAAGAACAAATCTAAATTCATTGACTACAAAGACGTTGAACTCTTAAAGACAATGATTACCCCAAACGGTAAGATTTCCACCAGAAGAGCTACAGGCACATGCGCCAAGCACCAAAGAGAATTAGCCAAAGCTATCAAAAACGCTAGATTCATGGCTCTTCTCCCATACGTTGCTGACTAATTACGGTCTCAAAAAAGTAAGAAAAAAAGTCGTCCTAAGGGGCGACTTTTCTTTTACTTGTTTTATTATTTATTGTTCAATTTTAAGAATGTTATCGAAGCCTGACATAGTAAAGACGTCTAAGACATTGCTATTTGGATGACGGATGATGACTCCTCCTTTATCCCCTAAAGCTTTACGCGCTGATAAGAGGACACGTAAACCAGCGGATGAAATATAGTTAACTTTACTAAAATCAAAAACTAAAGAATTGATACTAGTAAGTGAATCACATATCTGGTCATTTAGTTCTGGCGCGGATGTACTATCGATACTGCCTTCAACTGCAACGAAAAGTTCTAAGCCAGATTGTTGCTTTGTAATGTTCATAAAAACTCTCCCTTTTATAAAACTTTATATTTTAATTACAACACGCGCCCACACAAAAAGTCAAAAAATAGTTAATTGTTTTCATAATGTATAATAAAAAGAGGTCTACGGTTAGTTGATTTTCCTCAGTTTTCCATAACTCAACTAATGGTATGTATAATATTTATTCTTTCTAATTTAAAGTTTTAAGCGAAGGAGGCAAGTGATATGGATTTACTAAAAATCGGTTCGTTCATTGCAGAAAAAAGAAAAGAAAAGAAGCTCACACAGCTTCAACTAGCAGAACTTCTACATGTTACTGATCGAGCGATATCTAAGTGGGAATGTGGCCGTTCTATGCCAGACTCATCTATCATGTTAGAACTTTGCGAAGCGCTTGGAATTAGTGTTAACGAATTGTTAACCGGGGAGGAATTAGAAATGAAAAACTATAATAGACAAGCAGAATTAAACTTACTTCAAATTACAAAAGAAAAAGAAGAATCAGATAAAAGACTTCTTCACGCTGAAATCGTGATTGGTGTAACCGCCACATTCATCTTCTTAGCATTAGTGTTTACTTCAATATTTACATATAAGTACGCTAACTTACCATTATGGGCCATGATTATTATGCTAGTAGTAGCGGCTATCATCTTCTTTGGTGGCTGTTTCTTCGCTTTAAGAATTGAACAAAAAGCTGGCTACTATGAATGTAAAGAATGTGGCTATAGATATGTTCCAACATATAAAGCTGTCATGATGGCGCCTCATATGGGTAGAAGTAGATATATGACATGCCCACACTGTGGTAAAAAGTCATACCATAAAAAAGTCATCAGCAATAAATAAAACTAGTGATAATCAATAAAGTCATCCTAATTTGGGTGGCTTTTTATTTAACTTGAATAAAAAGTTTTCTATAATGATTTCAAAGATGGAAAACTTCAATTTATTACAAATTACCACTCTTAAAGGTGCAACTTTTTATTTAGATAGCACAATGACTGTCAGACAAGCATTTGAAAAGTTTGCTTATCATAAGTTTACTGTTGTGCCTGTCTTAGACGAACAAGGACATTATGTTACTTCTTTATCAGAAGGTGACATTTTAAGATTTATCCATGCTAGTGGTGGTTTTGATTTAGTAAAAGCCGAAAAGACAAACATCTTAGAAATAGAAAGATATCGTCCATATAACGCTGTATCTGTGGATGCAACATTAGATGAACTCTACGCTTTAGCATTGTCTCAAAACTTTATCCCAGTTGTGGATGATAGAGAAGTCTTTATTGGCATTGTTAAAAGAAGAGATGTCTTCATCTATTTAAAGAAACAAATTGATAGTAAATAAAGGAGATTAATATGCTCTTTATAAAGAAATGGTATTATCGCATTTACCAAAAAGTTTTAAAACTTGCGATGTGTTTTATGGACTGGAAAGAGCCTCAACTTTTAGAAGGTGAAGGCGCTGTTTTAAAGTTACCTATATTAATTAAAGAAAAAGGAATAAATAGAGTCTTAGTGGTTACTGATCAAGGCTTAATGAGTATTCACTTGTTAGATCCATTATTTGAGCAACTTAAGGCACACGGTATAGCATATTTCGTCTATGATGGCGTGCAGCCTAACCCTACAATTCCTAATATCGAACGTTGTAGAGATATGTATTTAGATAATAACTGTGAAGGCATTATTGCCTTTGGTGGTGGTTCACCAATGGATTGTGCTAAAGCCGCTGCCGCAAGAGTGGTTAGGCCTAAGAAATCAGTTAGAAAAATGAGAGGATATTTGAAAGTTGGTAAGAAGCTTCCTCCATTCTTCGCTGTTCCGACAACCGCTGGCACAGGTTCTGAAACAACAGTAGCAGCAGTGGTGACTGATCCAGAAACTCACGAAAAGAATGCTATCTCTGATCCATGCTTAAGACCAAAGTACGCAGTACTTGATCCTGCTTTAACAGTGGGCTTACCTCCACATATTACTTCCACAACAGGTATGGATGCTATGACTCACGCTGTTGAAGCCTATATTGGTAAAAGTAATGTGAAATCCACAATTAGATATGCAGAAGATGCCACTAAGCTAATTCACGATAATTTAGAAAAGGCTTATAACAATGGTAAAGACATAGAAGCAAGAGAAAATATGCTTAAAGCTTCTTTCTATGCTGGTAGTGCCTTTACTAGAGCATTTGTGGGCTATGTGCACGCAATTGCCCATAATCTAGGTGGCTTATATAACACCCCACATGGTTTAGCCAATGCCGTTATTCTTCCATATGTTTTAGATTGGTATGGCGCTTCTATTTATAGACAATTAGCGAAGCTTGCGGATATCATTGGTATCACCAAAGAAGATATGACTAATGAAGAAAAAGCTAGAGCTTTCATTACTGAACTAAGAAGAATGAATAAGGCGATGAATATTCCTGAGAAGTTTGACTTTATTAAAGAAGAAGATATGGGCACACTCATCAAGCGTGCGCTTAAAGAAGGTAATCCAGGTTATCCAGTACCAAAAATCATGGATGAGAAAGAATGTGAAAAAGTCATTCGCTCATTTATGAAATAATTCGTATAATATAACAGTTATGAAAAAGAAAGCCAAAGTCACAATAATTGTTGTGTCCGCTTTAGTGGGCGCATTAGTTTTAACCGCTAGTATTCCTTTAATTGCTGATGCCGTTAAAACAAATAATTTAAATGCAGATTATTCTTATTTAAGAAACGATGCTAAATATAAGGATAAAGTAGAAGTCACAGGATTAGAATTAGTTACTCAACATGTTTCATGTGGTTACGCCACGATTGAAATGATTTCATCCTTCTATGGTAACAAAGTTACAGAAGATGATTTAGACGCTAGAAATAGTGCGGTTTCTACTCAAACTTCCCAAGGTTTCTTAGATGAGATTAATAAATCAATTCCAGAACACAAGTTCGCTAAACATTCATATTTAAAACATGATGCTTTGTTAAAAGAAGTGCATAACGCAATCAAAGATAATAAACCAGTCGCACTTGAATGGGCGGCTTTATACGAGAATAAAGAATGGACTCTTCATTTCTCTGTAGTTACTGCGATTGATTTAGCTAATGATAACGTTACTATCTATAATCCATATGGCTATATTGAAAATATTGCAGTAAAAGAGTTCGTTGATCGTACATCTTTCAAAGCTTATAAAGGCATGCCGTTATTCTATAATTACGCATTTGCGTTCGGTATGTTTGATAAGAACACAATTTTCTATTCAAAATAAGTAGTTTTATTAAGAATAATAAATAATCACTCAATTGGGTGATTTTTTTATTTACATATATATTTAATACCTTATAATAAATAGGCATAAAGAATATACCGAAAGGAAGAAAAAGGTATGAAATATATTACCGTATTAGAAGCAAGTGAAAAATGGGGAATTAACGAAAGAAGAGTTCGTGCTCTTTTAAAAGAGCAGAGAATTGAAGGTGCCATCCTTAAAGGGCATAAGTACTTTATACCGGAAAATGCACCAAAACCATTAGATCGTAGAATCAAGGGGCAAAGGCTTTTTGAAGATTCTCCTTTAAAAGATATAAATTTTGACTTCAAAAATTACCGTAAGCAGTTTCCAACAGACGATGGATACTTTGGTCGTTACGGTGGAAGCTTTGTCCCTCCGAAATTACAAAAGGCCATGGATGAAATTTACTATGGCTATCAAACAATCGCTAAATCATCTAAATTCATCGCTGAACTTAGAGAAATTAGAAAGAATTATCAAGGCAGACCAACACCAGTTTATCACTGCCAAAACTTATCAAATTATTTAGGACGTGTACAAATTTACCTTAAAAGAGAAGATCTTAACCATGGTGGTGCGCATAAGCTAAATAACGCGATGGGCCAAGCTTTATTAGCTAAATATTTAGGCAAGAAAAAACTCATTGCGGAAACAGGTGCTGGTAGTCATGGTTCTGCAGTCGCGATGGCGGCAGCATACTTTGGCCTAAAGTGTGATATCTATATGGGCGAAGTCGATATGGAAAAACAAGCCCCTAACGTTAAGCGTATTGAAGTATTAGGCGCTAGAGTGGTGCCAGTAAGCTTTGGTACAAGAACATTAAAAGAAGCAGTTGATGCCGCTTTCGAAGCATACATGACTGAATATAAAGATGCATTCTATGTCATTGGTAGTGCTGTTGGCCCTCACCCATATCCATTAATGGTGAGAGACTTCCAGGAAGTTATTGGTAGAGAGGCCAAAGAACAATTCCTAGAAATGACAGGTGAATTACCAGACATCGTCACCGCTTGTGTCGGTGGTGGTAGTAATGCCATTGGTATGTTTGAAGCCTTCTTAGATGAACCAGTTAATATCGTTGGTGTTGAAGCCATGGGTACTGGTAAAGAAATAGGTAAAAACAGTGCCACAATGACATTAGGTAAAGAAATGGTCCTACATGGATTTAATTCATATGTGTTACAAAATGAAGATGGTACAGCAGGAGATGCCTATTCTATCGCTAGTGGTCTAGATTATCCAGGTGTTGGCCCAGAACACGCCTTCTTAAAAGATATTGGCCGTGTCAAATATGAATCAATTACTGATGATGAAGCAGCGGAAGCATTCTTCCTATTATCAAGATTAGAAGGTATTATTCCTGCAATCGAATCAAGCCATGCCTTAGCTTATGCAATCAAGTGCGCTAGAAACATGAAGAGTGGTTCTATACTTGTTAACTTAAGCGGTCGTGGTGATAAGGATATGGACTTTATGTTAGAGAAATATCCTCATATGTTCTTAGACGCAAAATAAAAAGTATTCATAATTAAAATCCTTTCAAATGGGGCTACTTCGGTAGTCCTTTTTGTTGCATACTCACTTATAAAGTGGGAAACTAATAGCGAGGATTTGTATCTATGAAAAAATTATTAGCTCGTTTAGTGCTTATTTCTTTTGCGCTAATCACTGCAGCGTGTAATAACACTGGTTTCACAAGTGAACAAAAATCTAGTGAAGTACCATCATCTTCAACTTCGGTTGCAAGTTCAAGTTCAGAAAAAAGTTCAAGTTCTAACACAAGCTCCAAGTCATATAGTAGTAATTATCAACTTTCAACTGCCAACGGATTGAAAGTCTACTTCAAAGAACAAGGTGCGAGAATCGATAAAATTGAATATAATGGCAAGCAAATTGCTAAAGATGGCTTTACTGTTGGCCGTGTCGCTAATCGTATTGCTAATGCCAAGTTTACTTTAAATGGTACCCAATATAATGTCACTCCAAATGATAGACCTAATTCTCTCCATGGTGGTGGTAGTAGTTGGCAAGGACCTTTTGCCACTGCAAATTGGAAAACCGAAGAACAAACAGCTTCTTCTATCAAATATAAAATTGTTTCCGCTGATAAAGATGATGGCTATCCAGGTGAAATGACGATGTATGTTACATACACTCTGACTGAAGCTGGCGAATTATCAATTGAATATAGTGCCACAACCACTAAGGATACGTTGTGCAATCCAACTAACCATTTGTTTATCGATATTAATGGTAATAGGAGTTATAACAACGTTAAATTGCAAATTAACGCTGATAGTTATAATCCATTGAATAATAACAAAATTCCTACTGGTGAAATTAAATCAGTTGTGGGTACAAACTTTGATTACTTAGAAGAGAAAGCTCTTAAGGGTGATAGAAGTATCCAATATGATCATAATTATGTTTTAAATCACACCACCAAAGGTGATTATATGAAAGCTGCGACTTTAACTGGCACACAATTTAAAGTCGATGTTTATACTGATAGACCAGGAATACAGTTATACAAAGATGATAATGGCAACGTTTGTTTAGAAACTCAAATGTTACCAGACGCTATTAATCATCCAGAATTTGATGCATATGGAACGACCATTTTAAGAGCAGGTGAAACGTTCACCTCTAAAACTACATATCACTTTAGTAAGTTAGGAGCGTAATTATGAAGAAATTAGCTTTGTTAAGCGTTGCACTTTTTGCAGTCTTATCAACTGGCTGTACCAATAACGAGGAACGCATTCTTGTTGTTGATGATTCAAATGCTTGGCACACATTCATCGAAGGCAGTGACTTCAATGCCGATGGTTTGGAAGTATATTTACAAGGCAACAGAACCAAAAAAATGGAGCGCGTTGAGTTTGAAGTGGAAAATGGTGAAAACCTAGCCGCTGATCAAACAAGCGTAACTATCAAATATGGTGAGTATACCGCTGAATATCCAATCACAGTGAAGAAGGAATATCACATCGCTTGTGTTGGTGATTCACTTACCGCTGGTCACTATTGGGCTAATGAATCATACCCAACATTCTTAGGACAAACAGTGGATGAACAATATAAAGTTGGTAACTTCGGTGTTAATGGTATTTCAATAACAGGCTACGGTGGTTCATTTAGTTCCACAGCCCCTGAACAACGATATATTAAGCAAGACGTGTATAAGAATTGCGTTGATTATGCACCAGATGTTTTTGCTATTATGTTAGGCACAAACGATGCTACTGAATGGTCAAAAGCGGAATCAACTTTCGATAGTGAATACCATATCTTACTTGACTCATTCGTGGAACAATTCCCAAGAGCTAAGTTCATTATGATGGTCTCTCCACCAGTTGTTTATCCAAACCAATTTGGTATTCCTAATGAAGAGATCAAAAACTATGTTAATCCAGTGCAACGAGAACTCGCTGAAGAATATGGTTTTGAATTACTTGATTTAAGAGAAGAATTTGAAGCAAATCCAAATTACGCAACTGAATATTTAAGACCAAATAACGATAATGTCCACTTCACCAAAGCGGCTGCTCAATATGTCGCTGGTAGAGTTTGGGATATTGCCAAAGAATTCAAACTTTAAAAATTTTTATAAAAATATTTTTTCTCTCAAAATAAGGTTATATAATACAAGCACTACCCTCTTAAATAAGAGAAAATAGTCAAAAAATAGGTTATAAATACAGGAGTGATTCTTACTTCCTGTATTTATTTTTCTGCGCACATTATATATAATGATTGCACTATGGGAAAAACGATTAGAATTATTAAACTCGTCTCTTTTATCATCATCGCCGTTGAAGTCCTTCTTGGCGGTTTCTTTTCCATTATCTATTTCAATAATTTCTTTAACTTCTACAACGAAGTAAAACCAGAATATATTGCTATTACAATGGCTATCATCATTGCGGTCGACTGTTTATTTGTTTGGATCATTATCTTAGTGTTATCTTCCTTACGACAAAAAACAGACTTAAAAGCGGCCACAATTATTGGTAGTGACGTCCAAGAAGCTTATAACTTTGCGATGATTGGTTTAGCCATTACTGATGATCAAAACGTTGTCCTATGGACAAATGACTTATTCAAATCTAGACATATTGAAATCATGGATATGGATATCATTGAATGGCAACCAGAATTAGCAACGTTAAGAGACATCGCTAATGGCGATCAAGTAGCTAAAGTTGTTGTTAACTCAAGAACATATCAAGTTAAGCTCCTCCAAGAAGCGGGCTTATGGATTTTCAAAGATATCACTGATTATGAATCTATCTATAACTATTCCAAAGACCAAGCGCCTGTCGTTGGTATTTTAACTATTGATAACTATGATGACGTTGTCCGTGGTGATGATGACTTCAATGACGTTGTCACTAAAGTTAAAAACGACATCTTTGCTTACGCTAAGGAATATGGCATTCTTCTTAGAAGAATTAAAGATGATAGTTATTCTATGCTTTGTAATTATGAAGCGTTCACTAGAATACTCGAAGATAAATTCTCCATTATCGATAAAGTACGTGGTGAATCTATTCGTGGTGAAATCCCATTAACATTATCTATGGGTTTTGCCCATGACTTCCCAGATGTTATTAAATTAAACGATCTCGCTAATGATGCTTTAGATATCGCTATGTCTCGTGGTGGTGACCAAGTCGTTGTTTCTGCTTATGGCCAAGAAATGAAATTCTATGGTGGTAAATCTGAAGCTCAAGAAAAACGTAATAGAGTTAAGACTCGTGTTTTAGCCGACTCCCTTATCTCTTTAATCAACGCTTCTGACCGTGTTCTTATTATGGGCCATCAAATGATGGATATGGATGCTTTCGGTGCCTGTTTAGGTATGAAAGCTATCTGTAATCGTTTAAAGAAGAATTCCCGTATCGTTGCTGATTTGAAGAATACTGAATTCAAAACTAGATCTGCGATGACTTCTTCCTTCGGTAAAGAAGAACTAGATAAATTAATCGTCTCTTCTAAAGAAGCAGAAGATTTAATTGCTGGTAATACATTATTAATCGTTGTTGACGTTCATATTCCTAACATGGTTATGGCGCCCAAACTCATTGATAAAGCCGCAAAGATTGTCGTTATCGACCATCATAGACGTGCGGAAGAATATATCGATTCTCCAGTCTTTAACCATATCGACCCAGCGGCATCATCAACCTGTGAACTTATTTCTGAATTCATCAGATTCTCATCTATCAACCCAAGAATTGAACTTCCAAGTACATACGCAACTATTATGCTCTCTGGTATCTTCTTAGATTCCTCATATTTCAAATCTAGAAATACTGGTATTAGAACATTTGAAGCGGCGACTATTCTTAAAGAATATGGCGCTGATAACTCCTTAGCGGATGACTTCTTAAAAGATGACTATGAAGAGCATAAGGAAGTTACTGATATTACCACTAACTTAGATACCCCATACTATGGTGTGGTTGTCGCTACCGCTAATCCAGAGCGTTTATACGACCATGCGACTATCGCTAAAGCGGCGAACCTCTGCTTAACATTCAAAGGTGTACACGCTGCCTTCGTTATGGGTAAAGTTAGTAACCGTGAAATACGTGTCTCCGCTCGTAGTGATGGCACAATCAATGTCTCATTACTTGCTGAAAGACTTGGAGGTGGTGGTCACTTCGCTTCCGCGGCTGTCACCTTTAATACAACCGACACAAGGGAAGTTAAAAACGCTATCTTAGCGGTCTTAGAATCATCATTAACCGAAGCCACAAATAAGGGCTTACCAAAGAACAGTGAGGAGGATTAACGGTATGAAAGTCATTTTATTAGCAGATGTCAAAAAACTCGGTAAAAAAGATCAAACAATCGAAGTCAGTGATGGCTATGCCGTCAATTTCCTTTTCCCACGCAAACTCGCTGTCCAAGTCACTAAGAAAAGTGTCGAAGTTTTAGAAAACCAACAAGAAGAACGTAAAGAGAACGAAGCTAAAGCCAAAGCGGAAGCAGAAGTACTCGCTAAACGTTTAGATGAAATCACCTTACCTTTCAAAGTCAAAACCGGTAGAGAAGGCAAACTCTTCGGTGCTATTTCTTTAAAACAAGTGACTGACGAACTTGAAAAACAATACAAGATTACTATCGATAAAAGAAAATTCATTGATAAAGGACCACTTGATGTCCTAGGCTACTGGGATCTCAAAGTGGAATTACATAAAGGCGTTATCGCCAAAGTTCATGTGCATATAGAAGGGGAGGAGAAATGATATGGCCGTTAGTAAAAATAGTCGCGAACTCCCTTACAATGCGCAAGCGGAGCAAGCGGTTCTAGGCTCAGCTTTACTGTCTAGAGAATGTCTCTATACTGTCTTCAGTAGATTAAACGAAGAAGACTTTTTCCTTGGAAAGCACCAACTAATTTATCGCGCAATTAAGAATTTGTTTGATAAGCAAACTCCAGTTGATGTTTTAACTGTCACTGAAGAACTTATGAATATGAAAGAACTCGAAACCATCGGTGGTGTTGAATACCTTCAACAATGTTCCGATGCGATGGTTGCTCTTTCTAGTATCGATTACTACGTCAATATTGTTAACGACCAAGCAGTCTTAAGAAGACTTATTCAAACATGCCGTGATATTGATGCTGCTTATTTAAGTGAAGAAATTAACGATGTTAATGAATTCATCGCTAGTAGTGAAGCCACATTAAAAGATGCAGTTGAAAAAAGAAGAGTGGCTGAATTCAAAAAAGCAAAAGATGTTGCTGAAGAAGTTAAGTTAAACATTGAAACACCACAAGAAGTGAAAACCGATGGTGTTAGTGGTCTTACCACTGGCTTTGATAGATTAAATAACATCACACAAGGCTTCCATCCAGGTGACATGATTATTGTCGCCGCTCGTCCTTCTGTCGGTAAAACCGCTTTGGCCCTTAATTTCGCCTATAGAGCAGCAAGTCGTACAAATAAGCCTATTGCTATCTTCTCCTTGGAAATGCCTGCAGAAGCGCTTATTAAGCGTCTTATCGGTGTTGAATCATCTGTCTCATTAACCAAGATTACCACCGGTAACCTTGTTGGTGTTGATAGAGCGAAAGTCGCTAATGCGATTTATAAAATCGGTAGCTTACCACTTTATATCGACGATTCCCCAAACGGCAAATTAATGGATATCATCGCTAAGAGTAGAAAACTCCAAGCTAATGAACCTGATTTAGGTATGATTATCATCGACTACTTAGGTTTAGTTACCACAAGTAATTCCTCTAAAGGTGCGGATTCCCGTCAAGAAGAAGTCCGTAAAACATCTTTAGCGCTTAAAGCTTTAGCAAGAGAATTACAAGTTCCAATTATTGTTGTCTCTCAATTATCTCGTGACGTTGAAAAACGTGGTGAAAATAAACGTCCTATCCTCTCTGACTTACGTGACTCTGGTTCTATTGAACAAGACGCTGACGTCGTCATGCTCCTTTACCGTGAAGACTATTATAAAAATAGTAAAGCGCCTAATAACAACGCCGGTAATAAAAAGATGGGTAACTTAAGTGGTAGTGAACGTTTCGAAATGGTGAAAGAACAAAAAGAAAAGATTACTGGCGAACCAATGGGTGGTGACGTTTCTTATGTTGAAGTTAACGTCGCTAAAAATAGAAACGGTCAAACCGGTAACGCTTATCTCTTCTTCTATAAGAGCTTTGGTCGTTTTGACGAACCAAGCGAAGAATGGCTCAAGCAAATGAGAGAGATAGCGGAAAACGCAGCAAACTAATGTACTACCATATTATTGCTTCTGGTTCGAAAGGTAATGCGACCATTATTGTCTCTAATAAGACCGTATTATTAATTGATATGGGTATTTCTTTAACCCGTTTAACCGAAGGACTAGAAGAAATAAACTTAAGCGTAAAAGACATCACAGGTGCCTTATTTACGCATAATCACGCTGATCATATCTCTGGACTAAAATTCATTTCACCAAAGATTATGTATGCATTAGAGGGAACACTTCCAACATCCTTATCGAATGTTGTTAATTTAAACGAATCATTTACTATTGGGGACTTTGTTATTACCCCAGTTAAAACTAGCCATGATGCGATTAATCCATGTGGCTTTTTCATTAAGGATAAAGAAGAGTCTTTATTTTATATGACTGATACAGGAGCTTTTTTGGAAGACAATTTACCAATTGTTAAGAATCCTACCTACCTCATTATTGAATCTAATCATGATATAAAGATGCTATTACACACGAATAGACCATTTGAATTAAAGAATAGGATTCTTTCAGAATATGGTCATTTATGCAATGAAGATAGTGCGATTGCTGCGATATCTATTATTGGGGACTCCACTAAAGAGATTACCTTAGCCCACTTATCTGAAGAGGCTAATACTCCAGAAGTGGCGCTAGAGGCATACGATAAAATCTTTAATCACTTCCATATTAATAAGGATAAATATATTATTAGGTGCGCGAACCAGTGGACATCACTTTCGGGAGGAGATTTACCTCATGAAGATTAAGATTTACGCGATAGGGCACTTAAAAGAAGCCTATTTAAAACAAGGCATTAATGAATATCTCAAAAGACTTGAACCATACGCACAAGTAGAAGTTATTGAAGTGGACGATGAGCCAGTCAATAACAATCCAAGTCAAAAGGATATTGAAAACGTTAAGAATAAAGAAGGACAAAAGATTATTAAATTATTGAAGAATAATGAATATCTTATTGGTCTAGATTTAGTAAAGAAACAATTAACAAGCGAAGAATTCGCTAAATATATCGAAGATAAATTTGTTTTAGGAGGTTCTAATATCTCCTTTGTCATCGGTGGTTCATATGGTCTTAGTGAAGAACTAAAGAACCGCTGCAACGACAGATTGTCTCTATCAAATATGACATTCTTACATCAGATGACAAGATTGATTCTTTTAGAACAAATCTATCGCGCATTTAAAATTAATAGAAATGAGGTATACCACAAATGAAAGACTATGAAGAATTTAAAAATCTAAGAAAAGAAAAGGATGAGAATAATCCATTCTGCGCTTTATATTTTCTTGAAAGTGGTGAATCTTTCTATTTAGAACCAGTATTCTATACCCAATTAATGGGCTTTAAAGATCATTTCGCAGATAAGTATCCTCTTATCATCGATAAGATGATTGAACTAGTAAAGAGAAATAAAAAAGTTGTCTTTACCGGTAATTTTGATAGTCCATTAACGGAAATCGACAACTATATTTATTTAGAAGTTACTGACGTGACTGACTCATTACAGATTTACGCTGAAGATAAGTCACGCGGTAGTGATTACGGGGATTAACCTTGAACAGGTCTTAATTCCTTCATCGAGATCCACATCACTCTTAAACCTAAAGTTAAGATGAAGAATAGTGGAGCTTGGCTTGTTAAGAAGAAACCAGCGATTAAGGTAATGATAGCAGGAGATAAGGCTAATCTAGCTTCAATCTTTTGTGTTAACCATGGTGTGAAGTAATTGTTTGGATTATTTTTACCACGAGTTAAGATCCACATTAAGAAGCCCATCACAACACTTAAACCAAAGAAGATTGCTAAATAGATACCACTTGTACCCCAGACGTTAACAACCTTACTTGTTTCATAAGACTTATCTAAGACTTTCTTGAAGTTCTTTAAGACACCTTGGGTGTAGTCATCACTTAAGATATTTTGAGCAACAGCGTTACCGTCTTTATCTGTAACAGTTAATAATTCTTTTAAACCTGTTTGAGTAGCTTTCATGGTCTTGAAATCACCAGTGTATGATGATGTGATAACCTTAGTGGTGTTATTACCATAAATCACCATATAGAAAGAATCTGGGAAGATAATCATATAGCTAGGTGTATAAACACCTTCTTTTTCATTTAAGAGGTCTTTTGTTCCGAGCTTATATGTATTACCAGCGATAGCGGTATTAACGATTTTCTTTTCCGCAGCAGTCATGACTTCACTAACATAAAGCATGAAGTCATATTGCTTAGTGGCATCGTTTTCGTATGTCGCAAATGGTTGAGTATGACCATAGGCTTTGTAATCGATATTGGCGTCATTTTCTTTGATGCTTAAGATGTGATCAACACCTAAATCAAATTCCACATGGCGATTATCTTTTAAATCAATGGCCATCGCTGTGACGGTTTTTTCCAAACCGTATGTATATTTATTTAAAAAAGTGGAACCATTGGCATTAACTTGAGCGATAAAAATAGGAAGGACAGGCAAGAATAAAGATAAGACAAAGAAAACGATTGTTAACCATAATGGTCCGTTTTTTGCCCCTCTAATTGCCGCGGCGTTATTCACTAATACGCCGAACCCATCTCTTAATACTTCTTTAGTTCTTTCTTTCATTTTGCTAACCTCGCAGTCAAACTATTTTACAAATATTGTTTGAAAGAGTAAACACAATTTGACTAAAATGCTCCAAAACAATTTTGCCTATAAATAATATTATTTATTTTTGTCTACAATTAATCACATAAAAAATAATACCTAAATAATATAAAATATTATTTGCCTATTTTCGCCACATAACAATATAACTATTGTCAGCGCAAGAAAGTCAATTTATTTATACTGCGTATATGTCAATATCATATCGTAGAGGTATACATATGAAAGAAATTTTTCCAAATATTCCTGAAATTAAATTTGAAGGAAAAGAAAGCAAGAATCCTTTTGCTTTCCATTACTACAACCCAGACCAAATCATTTTAGGCAAACCAATGAAAGAACACCTCCCATTCGCTATGGCATGGTGGCACAATCTCGGTGCAACAGGTGTTGATATGTTTGGTGCCGGCCCAGCAGATAAGAGTTTCGGTGCTAAAGTTGGCACAATGGAACACGCTAAGGCCAAAGTCGATGCCGGTTTCGAATTCATGAAAAAACTCGGTATCAAATATTTCTGCTTCCATGATGTTGACTTAGTTCCAGAATGTGCAGATATCAAAGATACAAACAAAGAATTAGATGAAATCAGTGACTACATCTTAGAAAAGATGAAAGGCACAGATATCAAATGTTTATGGGGCACCGCCAATATGTTCAGCAACCCACGTTTCTGCAATGGTGCGGGTTCCACAAACAGTGCGGATGTCTTCGCTTTCGCCGCTGCTCAAGTTAAGAAAGCCTTAGATATCACCGTTAAATTAGGTGGTAGAGGTTACGTCTTCTGGGGTGGTCGTGAAGGTTACGAAACATTACTCAATACAGACGTTAAATTCGAACAAGAAAACATTGCTCGTTTAATGAAGATGGCTGTTGAATATGGCCGTTCCATCGGTTTCAAAGGCGATTTCTATATCGAACCAAAACCAAAAGAACCAATGAAACACCAATATGACTTCGACGCCGCGACAGCTATTGGCTTCTTAAGAGCCCACGGCTTAGATAAAGACTTCAAGATGAACATCGAAGCTAACCACGCTACTTTAGCGGGTCATACATTCCAACACGATTTAAGAATCTCCGCCATCAATGGTATGTTAGGTTCTATCGATGCTAACCAAGGCGATATGCTCTTAGGTTGGGATACAGATGAATTCCCATTCGATGTCTACAGTGCAACACAATGTATGTACGAAGTATTAAAGAATGGTGGTCTCACAGGTGGCTTCAACTTTGATTCCAAAACACGTCGTCCATCCTACACAATGGAAGATATGTTCTTAGCCTATATCTTAGGCATGGATACATTCGCTTTAGGCTTAATCAAAGCTGCTCAAATCATCGAAGATGGCCGTATTGATCAATTCATCGAAAAGAAATATTCTTCCTTCCGTGAAACAGAAATCGGTCAAAAGATCTTAAACAATAAGACAAGCTTAAAAGAATTATCCGATTACGCTTGCAAGATGGGTGCTCCAGAACTTCCAGGTAGTGGCCGTCAAGAAATGCTCGAAGCCATCGTTAACGATGTCTTATTCGGTAAGTAATTCTTAACAAAATCTAAAAATAAACCACCGGTGAGAATCGGTGGTTTTTTCTTGCCAATTGTTGAATATTAGACAATAAAATGTGATAGTGGCAATGTTATTTGATGATAAATAGCAAGATTGTCATACAGGCATCTTTTTGTATCACTTACCATAAAGCCAGAAGAGAAAAAACAATTTGAAACAATAATCTGTTTTTTTGTTTCTTTTGCGTTCTAAGTTTTAGGGTCCCTTACAATGCAGATAATGAAAAACCCTCAAAGAAAGGAAAACGCAACTAATTAGTTGCATAAAAGGTTTATGAAAAAAGCAAAATTCTTAACAATTTTAGGTGTTATGCTTGCGTTGGGTGTTACTGCTTGTAATGGCGCTAAGACTTCTACTAGCACAAAACCAGCTGCTACTTCAACATCACGCCGCTCATCCACATCTAAATCAACAACAAGCATCTATACTCCACCAGCGTATCCAGATGGTCACAAATTTACCACTGACACAGATGTTGCAGCAAATACTGAAGCTGGTACAGCCGCTTATAAGAAAGCAGTCTGTGATGATAACGATGGTGCTATTCGATTAACAGTTAATCAATCTGTCGTTACCTATGCCTCTGGTTCTACAAGAAAATCTGGTACACCAGATGGTTACACTAAATTATCAAGTGATGGTCAAAGCTTCTCCTTCAAGATTGACGTAGAAAAAGCCTATACTGGTGTCTTATATCTCTTTGGTTGTATGGATGGCTGGTCAACTGATGGCAATAGAAACGCCGGCTTCTATCGTGATGGTTCACCAAGTGCGAAGATTGAAGTTAACGCTACTGAAATTGATAGCGCAGGACAAAAGAATAAAACATATAGAGATTATTATGGTGAAGATCAAATCGACACAAGTTTAAGCAGCCCAAGTGATCACCTCTCTAAAGATGGTTATGCTCCATATGGTGCAGTCACTTTAAAACAAGGTGTTAACGAAGTGAAATATTCCAGACTTCAAACACAAAATATGTTAATTAAAGACTTTGTATTTGTTGTCACAGAAGCCAAATAAAAAACTAACAAATATCAAATTGGACTAGTGCTTTTCGCTCTAGTCCTTTTATTTTGCCAGCACAATAAACTAATCAAAAAAGAATAGTAATCATATTTAAACATGTAAAATAATGGAACAATATAAACATATAAGAGGTGCATACTATGAAAAAACAAGCGCTGTTTGTTTTGGTACTTAGTTCATTGCTTTTATCTGCCTGTAATAATCCTGTCACTTCTTCTGAATCAAACAGATCAGAACCAAGCAGTAGTGAGGAACAATCAAGTAGCCAAAGTTCTGAACCATCAAAAGAATCTACTCTAACAAGTCAATCTCAACAGTCTAGTCAATCATCACAGTCAAGCCAATCTAACCAATCATCTAGTGGCTCTGAAACTGGTATTGAAGACCTTGGTATTAAGGAAACTCACACAGCTTTGATGAAACAATACTTAGAAGACCCAGATTGGACTTCTATTAAAACATATGTTCCAAAGGTTAACGCTGAAGATAGAAACTATCATAACGACCAATCTCAACCAAACCCAGTTGAATTAAAGTTTAATGAAGTTGCTGCCGCCAGCAAGTATTATGTTCAAATTGCTAAAAACGCTCAATTCATAGATGCAAAACTAGTGGAATCTACAACTAAAACCTATAACTTCTACAATTCCGAATTAGGTCAAGAATACTATTATAGAGCCGCAGTTAGTCAAGAAGCTTTAGCGCAAGCTAAGGTTTACAAATTTAAAGTAAATGATGCCGCTCCACGTTTCATTCACATTGACGGTGTTATTAACTTCCGTGACCAAGGTGGCTGGAAGTCTAGTCTCGTTCCAAATGGTGTTATTAAACAAGGCTTATATTATAGATGTGCTCAATTCGATGACAAAGACAATAAATCAAAAGTCAACATCACTGATAAAGGTAGAGCAGCTATCAAAGAGTTAGGTATCAAAGTCGATATTGATATGAGAGATAGTGGCCAAGTTCCAACTAATTCACCAGCTTCTTCACAAGACTGGAAACTTGAATTGGTAAAAGCATCAGTTTCTTCAGGCACAGAGAATTACCGCTGGGAAGGTTCGAATGGTATTGCGTCAACTTATAGAACAATCTTTGAAACTATCGCCCAAGCCGATGAAAAACCAATCGCTTTACACTGTACACATGGTGCGGATAGAACAGGCATTGTCTCTTTCTTCTTGATGGGCTTATTAGGCGCTAGTGAAGATGATATCGGCAGAGACTATGTCATGACAAGATTTGCTGGTGAAAGAGCGGTTCTTCCTACAGGAAGTAGTAGCGAAATCGCTAAATGGTTTACAAAAACAAATGCCTTAGCAGGTGCCACATTTGCGGATAAGACATACAAACACCTCAAAGATGACTTTGGTATTAGTGCGGATACTCTTGAAACAATTAGAGAAAAATTCGTTCCAGGTTATACAAGACCAGCGGGCAATTAATTCACCCACAAGTAAATCATATAAGACCAGGCTTAGCCTGGTTTTTTATTACGTATCACACGATTACCACGCGCAAAAAATATAATAATCCTATTTTAATAATTACGATAATGTGAGAATATTAGAGCAAAGAGAGGATTTTTTAAAATGAAAAAACAAGCATTATTATTTTTATTGCTCGGTTCTTTAGTGGCTACTGGATGTAACAATAGCAAGCCATCAACATCCAAAGGTCCTGAAGTCGAAGATCTCGGTGTTAAAGAAACTCATACAGATTTAATGAAGCAATATTTAGAAGACCCAGATTGGACAAGCATCAAAACATATGTTCCAAAGGTCAACGCTGAAGATAGTTCTTATCACAACGACCAATCCCAACCAAACCCAATTGAATTAAAATTTGATGAAGTTGAAGATGCTGAAAAGTATGTTGTTCAAATCGCAAAGGATGTTGAATTCAAAGACGCTAAAGTAGTGGAAGCTGATACAAAAGCTTACAACTTCTACAATTCCGAATTAGGTCAAGAATACTACTACAGAGCCGCAGTTAGTGAAGAAGCTTTAGCCGCTGCTAAAATCTATAAGTTCAAAGTTAACGATGTTGCTCCACGTTATTTACACATTGATGGTGTTATTAACTTCCGTGATAGTGGTGGTTGGAAATCATCATTAGTGCCAAACGGTGTCACTAAACAAGGCATGTACTATCGTTGCGCTCAATTCGATGACCAATATGACAAATCAAAAGTCAATATTACCGAAGCAGGCAAAGCGGCAATCAGAGAATTAGGCATCAAAGTTGATATTGATATGAGAGACAGCAACCAAGTTTCACCAACTTCTCCATTAAAATCTGATGATTATGATGTTGAAATTATGCCAGCTTCTGTTGCCTCCAGTACTGAAGATGGCCGTTGGGAAGGTGACCACAGCAAAGATCATAACATCGCTGCCACATATAAGAAGATTTTCGAAGCTATCGCTGTTGCCGATGAAAAGCCAATCGCCTTACACTGCACACATGGTGCTGACCGTACAGGTATCGTCTCTTGGTTCTTATTGGGTTTATTAGGCGTTAGCAAAGAAGACTGCGCTAGAGACTATGTTATGACAAGATTCGCTGGTGAAAGAGCTGTCTTAGCAGTTGATGATAGCAGCGGCAAATCCGAAATCGCTAAATGGAATGCTAAAACTGAAGCCTTAGAAGGCGAAACATGGGCTGATAAGACATATAAGCACTTAAACGAAGACATCGGTATCGAAGCTGATACACTCGAAACAATTAGAGAAAAATTCGTTGAAGGCTATCATAGAGCTGCCTAATCAATATTAAGCAAAAATAAGCGGTGTTCATCAAAGAGCATCGCTTTTTCTTTGCTAAAAAAGATAGAAAACATCGTAAAAACGGAGAAGGTTGCGACTAGATATTTTACTATCATTTTGAGAGTGTCCATCTAAAAACGAAAGCGCATAAAAGACTATTTTTCATACACGAAGTGTATTTTTAAATATGCGCAAAGAAATGGTTGTAAAATAGCATAATAGTATTGTAGTCAAAGATGCTAAATGATAAGATAATTGCGGTTTAGGAAACTGCTTAGATAGGAGATCATAATTGACCATGAAACAATTAGATGTCGAACTGATTCGTTACGAAAAGCTTAAGCATGTTAAATTTTTAGTCAACCGCATTCAATTTAGAAAAGAACATATTCATAACGAATTTGAGATCTTTATCGTTCTCAAAGGTAGTGGTATCGCTAAGATTAAGAACAAATCTTACTCAATAAAAGAAGGTGATATCTTCTTAATCAACTCTGGTGAAGTTCACTCTTATATGAGAGATCCTTTATACACCCTTGATGTTGAGGATACAGATGATGTCCCATTATTCTTATTCGTGCAAATCTCTAATCACTGTTTAAGAGAATATTTCCCACAGATTAGAACCACAATCTTCAATTCCTGTAATCTAAGAGATTATTTAAGTGACGCTGAAGCTAATTCAATGATTAACTTACTCGTTCAATCCGCGAAGATTTACTTCATGGAAGAACCTTTATATCAATTAAATGTTCTTTCTAATGTCGCTAAAGTTTTGGTGTCTTGCTATAAACAAGTGCCACACGAAATCATCTCTGAAGCCCAAAAGACCAACTTAAAACAAAAGAACTTACGCGTGGAGCGTATTATCTCTTATATTGATGCAAACTTTGAAACACAAATCCGTTTGCAAGATCTCGCTGAGCAAGAGAATCTTTCTCCAACTCACTTCTCTCATTTATTCACATCTTTATTCGGTGTTACTTTCCAAAACTATGTGAACATTAAGAGAATGGAACAATGTATCCGTTTAATGCCTAATAAAGAAAAGACCTTATTAGAAATCTCTTATGAATCAGGCTTCTCTGATCCTAAATATATGAACAGAATGTTCATTAAACATTTCGGTTATACTCCTAAGGAATATCGTAAGAGACTTGGCATGGAGCAAAAAGAGATTAGCCAAATCACGAGAGAATTTGAAACAATATACTCCTTAAGTGAATCCATCGGGGCTTTAGAAGAATATCAAAAAAGCCACGCTGAATAAACTATAAATATTAACTCGAGAACATCGGTAAAACCGATGTTTTTATTATCCCAATTAGTGTAATCTATCTCTATTTCAATAAGGCACTTGTCATTTTATTATCGCAATATAGTCTTTTCATTTGAAAAGATATAAAGTAAGATATTAGTTGTATTAGAAGATAGTTATTTTATTGTCGATATATTTTTGACTGTCTTCATTGCGCATACGCGTAGAAAGGAAAATGTATGAAAAAATCAAAACTTTGGTTAGGTTTATCCGCGGTTGGTGTTTTTCTTACCACAACATTAATTGCTGGTACACAAGTCGCCATGGATAACGAAGGCTTAATCAATGACGTTCTTAAACTTTCCCGTACGAACTTAGGCGCTTCAAAGAGATCTGATTATGCTGAAGCCGATGGTAGTCTTACCGACACTGGCTACAGAAGAATGATCACTGATTCCTATAAGTTCTGCGTTGAAGAAGAAGAACAAGGTGCTGTTTTGTTCAAAAATGACAACAATGTCCTTCCATTAGCAGAAGGCGAAAGAAACGTTACATTGTTTGGTCGTAACAGTGCTCACTTAATGCACCGTTCTGGTGCCGGCGGCGCTGCGCCAAATGAAAAGTTGGTTGTCCACTTAAATGATGCTTTTAAATTATGCAAATTTAACATCAATGAAACAGTATGGGACCTCTACAAGAGTGGTAGTAACCAAAGCGTTACAAGCAATAGTGAAATTGCTGTTTCAAATTACACCGATGAAGTAAAACAAACATTCGGACAATATGGTGACGCTGCTATTATTACATTCACCCGTTTTGGTACTGAAGATACTGACCCATCCGATGGTATTTTAGATCTTCAAGCAAACGAAAAAGCCCTTTTAGAAATGGTCAAAGCTCAAAAGGATGCTGGTGTATTTAAGAAAGTCATCGTCTTATTAAACTCCCCATCCGCAATGGGTATGGAATTTGCCGACAACGAAGATTATGGCGTTGATGCTGTTGTTTGGTTCGGTGTTCCTGGCTACTACTCCTTAGAAGGTGTTGTCCACGTTTTAATGGGTAAAGATGGCATTGGCGCTGATGCTAAACCACTTTCTCCATCTGGCCACGCTCCTGAAACATTTGCTAAGTATTCAAAGAGCTCTGCGGCTTACCAAAACTTTGGTACAAAGTCTTTATCTAATGCACCAAGTAATTCTAACGGTAGCAACTTTGTTGCCTATAAAGAAGGCATCTATGTTGGTTACAAATATTATGAAACCAGATATGAAGACTGCGTCTTAGGCCAAGGTAACGCTGATAATAACAAAGGTGTCTATGCCGGTACAGAAAAATGGCAATATGATGCCGAAATGGGCTATCCATTTGGTTGGGGCATGTCCTATTCTTCTTTCGAACAAAAGATTACAAACGTTTCTTTTGATGCAGAAAAAGATCAATACGAGGTATCTGTTTCCGTTAAGAACACTGGTAACATGGACGCAAGATCCTCTGTCCAAGTGTACTTCAAACAACCATATACCCAATGGGATAAAGATAATTTATTAGAAAAATCTGCTATTTGCTTAGGCGGATATGAAAAAGTATTTGTTGAAAAAGGCAAAACAGAAACTGTTAAGATTCCTGTTAAAAAATACTTCCTCTGTTCATATGACTACAGAACCGATAACGGTCGTCAAAATAAAGCCTACTTCATTGAAGGTGGCGATTATTACTTCGCTATTGGTAATGGTGCGCATGAAGCTTTGAACAACATTCTTGGTTCTCAAGGCGTCAGTGGCTTAGTCGACCACAATGGTGCCGCTTATGCCGCTCCTGCAAATACTACTTACAAGTTCAGTCTTGAGGATGATTTCACATCATATAGATATTCTATCTATAACAAAGATGTTGAAGTTGAAAACCAATTTGATAATGCTGACCTCAACTACTGGGCCAGTGATGCTAATAAAATCACATATTTAACAAGACAAGATTGGGATACATTCCCAACAACATTAAGTTCTTTCACCGCTACAACAGCGATGCAAAACGAAATTAATAACAACGGTAGACACCAAGTTAAAGATCAAGAATACTACACTGATGGTGATGGTGTTAACTTCAACGTCAAATTAACAGATGATGAAGGCAAAAATAAACGTATCACTTTCGCTGATATGGCTGGTGTGCCATTTGAAGGTCCTTATAAAGACAAGAATGGTGTTGAAAGAGATGCCGAATACACAGAAAAATTATGGAAAGACTTCATTTCTCAAATGACAGTTCAAGAATTAGCTGTTTCTATGTCTGACGCTCGTGGTCTTGCCTCCGTTGCTAAGATTTCAAAACCAACAAACTCTATCGCTGAAGGTCCAGAAGGCTTATTAGCTCAATTCAACTATGGTGATAAGAGATGGGCAACAGGTTTTGCTACCGGTCCAGTATTCAGTGCTTCTTGGGACCACGTTATCCAAAAGAAATTTGGTGCTTTCTATGGTGAAGAAGCTTTATTCTGCGGCGCTGCTTCTGTTAACGCTCCAGGTACAAACATCTTAAGAACACCATATGGTTCCCGTGCTTCTGAATATATGTCTGAAGACGGTATCATGAACTACTACATTGCTGCTAACGTCGTTAGCGAAGCTTTAAGAAAAGGCTTAGTTATGAATATCAAACACTGCTTCTTGAATAACCAAGAATCCGGTCGTCATGGTATCAACACATTTGCTAACGAACAATCAATTCGTGAAATCTACTTAAAACCATTCGAAGGCGCTTTAGCTTATGGTGGTGGTATGGGTGTTATGACATCCTATAACAGAATTGGTTGTACATATGCTGCTGTTCATAAAAACTTAATGATCAACGTCATGAGAGGTGAATGGAATTATAAAGGTCTCATCATCGACGATGCTCAAAGTGGTAGTAACGATAGTGCATACGCTAATGGTCCATTAATGGTTGAAGCTGGTACAAACGTCTTCTGTCTTGACGGTCAACGTGGTGGCCAACTTGTTACTTACGTTACTGGTCAAAAAGATGGTGGCCTCCTCAAAGATATGCAATTATCCAACAAGTACATCATGTATGCTTTATTGCAATCATTTATGGGTGATATGACCGCTGAACAAAACGAAGCCGATATGGGCAGAACAAAGAATGCTTGGTGGAAAGGTGTCCTCTATGGCCTTGACATCGGTGCTGGCGTTTTAACCGCCGGCGCGGTCGCGTTATTCGTTATTTATGAATTTATTAAAAAAACACCAAACGGCAATGAAGTTGCTGTTGAAAACGATGCGAAAGGAGAATAGTAACAATGGAAAAGAGCAAAAATTTCTTCGCCAATAAGAAAGTTGGCTACTATCTAGTCATCGCTAACGTATTACTCGCTATCTTCGTGGGTATATTCTTCTTTGCAACATATAAACATTTCGAACCAGGTTACATGCACCAAGGTATGGCGTCTAACGCTTACGGTCATGTGCCAGAAGTTATTGGTTTATTCCTCTTCTTAGCTGCTATTCTTGAATTAGTTGCTTTGTTACTTCCAGAGTACTTATGGGTTCACTTATTAGCGATTGTCCCAATGTGTATCTCTTTGATGAAACAAATCTACTGCATTCCTAACTTAGTGGCTGACGAAATCAATAAAATTCACTATCAAGGTGGTTCTCTCCCACTCTGCTTATCTTGGCTCATTATCACAATCGTGATTATTGCTGCCGCTATTGCCGTCTTATTCATCGGCATGATTAAGCAAGAAGATGAAGATCAACAAAAGAAAGAAAAGATTGCTGGCCAAAGACTTGTCAAAGTCGCTGTTGGTGGTGGTGTGGCTGTTGCCGCATTAGCCGTTATCTTAAGTGTTTATGGTGTCACTGCCGAAAACATTAGAAAAGGTAATGCTGCCAATAAACAAACAACTCTTGCCGAAAGAGTGGCATTACGTCTTAAAGATTATGAATCTAAAAAGATTGAATATGATTTCAATCCTGCTGAATTCAAACTTTCTGAAACGGACAATCCATATTCAACCGCACAAAAGAGTGCCGTTAATAGTGCAATTCCAGATTACGCTACTAACCAAGAGAGACAAGATGCAGATGGTAACCCAATCCATAAGATCTATGTCTTTGAAGGCTTAACCGCTGAAGGCTGGCAAGGTGACTATACACCAAAGACCTCCAACATTACTCTTTGGGAAGACGGCTTATATAACGGTGTTAACTACGATGGCAGCAAAAAGATCGATGATTTGAAGGGTTACTGGTATAACGTCGATGAAGCCGATGCTGATTGCTTAGTCTTAATCTCAACAAGTAACGACTACAACATGGTCGGTAATAAGATTACTGGTGATAGTTCATATTATGAATGGTTCGTTGACGTCCACGCCAACTATAACACCCAACAAGGTGGTCGTTATATTAAAGCTAACGGTGTCAAATATACTCCATTAATCGGTATGTTTGTCGATACTGGTAGCAATAAAATGCCACAATACACAGTCAACGGTATGTTCGAAATGAGTGAATGGACATGCTTACAAGTTAGAAATAACTTAGCAGTAGGTTCTATCTTCGACTCACAACGTAAAGTTGAATGGGCTTATAGAGCTAAGGATGCCGCTGAAGATGCAGAATGGAGCAAAAATCCAGATATGAGCAAAGCTGGCGTTCAAGTTGCTAGAGCTAGATGGAATGTTGAAAAATTCGATGGTAACACACTTGGCGATCATGATAAGAATGAATATTATTATGAAACTATGGTGGAATTCGAAGTTGTCGAAGCTGCCGAATAGTTAAACATATACCTCGTGTATAAACAATACCAGGTGCGCTGAGCGTACCTGGTTTTTGTATGGTTGATTTTGTAATTCTCTTTAATATAAAATATACGCACATGGGGTCGTATTGGTTTCGACCAGGAATGGTTAGGCTCTAACTGCAGTCGAGTGATGACGTTATCATCAAAACAAAAATAACTGACAACAGTTATATGAGAGCTCCTAGAGCTCAACAACTCTGCTTAGCTTAATTTAGCTCCCGACATAGGGTCCGACGCATAGCGCCGGGCAGAGCATCCCCCAAGGTTTTATCCTTTCACGCTTGGGTAGGGTGTCATACCAAAAGGATAGGTGTGCGGAGTCGATAAGTTACCAACACCGAAATTCCGTTTATCTCGCACGTCCTAGTGAGTCGATATACGAAAGCGTGTTAAATCTTAATATCGTCTAAACTGTAGACGTTATTGAAGAGCCTTCTTGGGACAGGAGTTCAATTCTCCTCGGCTCCACCAAAATGAACAATTAGTCATCGAAAGATGGCTTTGTTTTTTTGACGATACTGATTTTACCTATAAAACCGCCTTCAGGAAGAGTGAAATTACAAAACATAGAACAATCCCATTCAGTTTTAGTTTCTTTTCGTTCTGTGGACTCTATAGGCGTCTTTACATATTTTTTAAAATGAAACATGAACATAGTATTGATGGGAATAATATAAATTTTTTGTTGCGCATTTCTTCGATAGTGCTAAACTTATAGCCAAGTAAAATTATGAAAAGAGCATTTTATTACTTTTATAGCTACTATTATCCAAGAGGTAATCAATAATCTTGGCCTTTTAGCTATTAAGGTGTTATTGATTACAAGGACTTAATCAATGGCACTGGTAATAAAGAAAATGAATTATTAATTGGTGCCGAACAGGACACCAATTTTTATTTCATTAAGGAGGACAAATAAAATGAAAAAAGGAAAATTATTAACGCTCTTACCACTTGCAGCAATGCTTCTAGTTGGCTGTAATGGACAAAACAACGGCAAATTCAATATTGGTATTTGCCAACTATTAGCTCACCCAGCTTTAGACAAAGCCACTGAAGGCTTCATTAAAGCAGTTGAAGATGGCTTAGGTAAAGACAATGTCACATTTGACAAACAAGAAGCCGCGGGCGATCCAGCAATCTGCTCAACAATTGCTAACTCATTCGTGAGTAAGAAAGTCGATCTCATTATGGCTAATGCCACTCCAGCAGTGCAAGCAGCTTATAACTCAACTGCCACAATCCCAATCTTAGGTACATCTGTTACTGAGTATGGCGTTGCCTTAAATATTAAAGACTTTAATGGCACAGTGGGTGGTAATGTCTCTGGCACAAGTGACTTAGCACCATTAGATGGTCAAGCAAATATGGTGACTGAATTATTCCCAGAAGCAAAGAAAGTTGGTCTATTATATTGCTCAGCAGAAGCAAACTCTAAATATCAAATTGATAAAGTTGAAGGATTCTTAAAAGAAAAGAATTTAGAAACAAAACGTATCACCTTCAGTGAAACAAATGAATTACAAAGTGTTTTAACCGCTGGTATCGTGGACTTAGACGTCTTATACATTCCAACAGATAATAAATGTGCGGATAACGTGACCATTATTGACGCTGTTTGTCGTCCAGCTAAATTACCAGTTGTCTGTGGTGAAGAAGGCATTTGCAAAGGATGCGGTGTTGCCACATTATCAATCGACTACTTCGCTCTTGGTGTAAAGACTGGTCAAATGGCGGTTGAAATCTTAAAAGATAAGAAAGATATTTCTAAAATGGCTATTGCTTATGATGAAAATCCAGTGAAGAAATTTAACAAAGCAATTGCTGAAGAATTAAATATTACTGTCCCAGCATCATATACAGAGATTCAATAAGTATGTTGAATTATCTTGCATCATTACCTGGCGCGGTCGTCCTCGGATTAATCTGGGGCGTCATGGCGTTAGGGGTCTTCATTTCATACAAAATACTAGATATACCAGATTTAACAGTTGATGGCTCATTTGTCACTGGTGGGGCAGTGTGCGCAGTGGTCATCTATATGGGTGGTAGTTTCTGGTTAGGCTTATTATTAGGCTTAGCGGCAGGCATTGTTAGTGGCCTGATTACTGGCCTATTACATACGTTACTTGGTATACCGGCTATTTTAGCGGGTATCTTAACACAGTTAGCATTATGGTCAGTGAATCTTAAAATCATGTCACTCACTGACTTATCTTCTAACATTCCAATTCCAGCGCGTTCATTTAAAGTGATCTTCTCGCAATTACACATCTATGATGCGCTATGGAAGATAGCACTTATTGTCTTAATCTTAGTGCTTGCTTTCTATCTTTTCTTTGGCACACAACTTGGTGCCTCTATTAGAGCCACTGGTAACAATCAAAGAATGAGTAGAGCACAAGGCATTAACACTAAATTCAATATTGTCTTAGGCTTAATGCTATCAAATGGTATTGTGGCCTTTAGTGGCGCTTTATTAGCGATGTATCAAGGCTTTGCTGATATCAATATGGGCCGTGGCGCGATTGTTATTGGCTTATGCGCTGTAGTTATTGGCACCGCTATTACTAAACGTATCTCACCAAACTTCTTAGTGAGAATGGTTGGTGTCTTCGTTGGCGCAGTTATTTATTACCTCGTCTATCAAACCGTTGTCTTCCTCGGCTTTGATACAGACTTACTTAAGATGTTAGCCGCGATTGTTGTGGCCTTATTCCTTGGTGTGCCATATGTTTATAAAAATATACGTGCATATGTTAACAGGATTAAGCAGAACAAAAGACTATTAGCAGCGGGAGGTAACGAAAATGATCGAGCTTAGAGGTATTGTTAAAAAGTTTAATACTGGCTCCGCTAGTGAAACAGTCGCTATCGACCATTTAAACCTCACCCTTCAAGAAGGCGACTTTGTCACCGTTATTGGTGGTAATGGCGCTGGTAAATCAACATTAATTAATATCATCACAGGTTCACTTCCTGCTGATGAAGGATTAATTCTTTTAAATAATAATGACGTCAGTGGTATGCGTGAATACACAAGAGCCCAATACTTTGGCCATGTCTTCCAAGATCCAATGGTGGGTACAGCTACTGATATGACTGTCATTGAAAACTTAGCTTTAGCCTTTGGCCGTGGTAAAACTCGTTCTTTATTCCGCTGGTCATATCGCAAAAGCGATGTCGAATTCTTTATTAAACAATTAAAAACTTTAGGTTTGGGCTTAGAAGACCGCCTATACCAAAAAGTTGGTTTGCTCTCTGGTGGCCAACGACAAGCCCTAACATTGTTAATGGCCACCATTCGTAGTGAACCATCTTATAACAAGATAAAAAGGGATTATATCCGTTTCTACGATGGCAATAAGAAAGAAGCCGCTGAAAAGATTAACGCAATCTTTAAAACCGCTTTTGATGAATTCAAAAAGAAGAAAGCAGAGCTCCTTACTTCTAAACTAGATAAAGAAGAAAAGAAACAAAAACTATCAGCCTTAAAAGCGGAATTAGACCACACTCTAAGACAATACGATGTCACTAAGCCTGTCCTTCTTTTAGATGAACATACTGCTGCCTTAGATCCAAAGACTGCTGAAAAGGTTTTAGAAACAACCGATAGAATCGTTAAAGAAAATAACTTAACCACAATTATGATTACTCATAACATGAAAGATGCGATTAAATATGGTAATCGTCTCATTATGATGAGTAAAGGTAAAGTGGTCGCGGATATCTCTGGAGAAGAAAAGAAGAAACTCACAATTGAAACCCTTCTTAATATGTTTGTCACCCACAGTGGTAACGATATGCTCTCTGACTCCGCTATCTTGGGTAACTAAACAAAAAGTCAAAAGTGATTATAAACAGCATTGCCAAGCAGTGCTGTTTTTTGCTAAAAATCGTCATTTTTATCAGAAAACATCAATAAAATAAATAATTATATTTATGTTACACGTGTATCAATTTTCCCGGAATGTAGACATTAAGAATTTTTTTGATACAATATAGGCGTTATGAAAATTGCTATATCTGTCGAATCTACTGTCGACCTCTCTAAAGAATTAATTAAACAATACAATCTTGAAATGATTCCATTCACTGTCTTATTAGGTGAAACAGCCTATAAAGACGGGGATATCAGTTCTCAAGACATCTTTGACTTCGTAGCCAAAGAAAAGATCTTACCAAGGACAAGTGCGATCAATGATTTCCAATATCGTGAATACTTTGAAGATTTAAAGGCTAAAGGATATGACGCTATTATCCATATCTCATTAAGCTCTGAAATCTCATCATCTTATTCCCACGCTGAACTTGCTTCAGGTAAATATGATGATGTCTATGTCATTGATTCAAGAAACTTATCCACTGGTATTGCCTTACTTGCCATCTATGCTTGCAAGTTAAGAGATAAAGGCTTAAAACCACAAGAAATCGTGGAGAAAGTTAAGGCCCGTGTCCCTTATGTTCAAGCGAGCTTCGTTATTCAAACACTTGAATACTTACACAAAGGTGGTAGATGTTCTGGCTTATTACGCTTTGGTGCGACAATCTTAAGAATCAAACCACAAATCATCGTTAGTGATGGTAAAATGGCACCTGCCAAAAAGTACATTGGCCGTAAAACTCAAGTTATTAATGGCTATTGTAAAGACACCTTAGAACAATTCGCTAATCCTGACTTATCGGTAGCCTTCGTTACTCACACACAAGCGACACCTGAAATGGTCGCGGTGGCGATTGAGGCTCTTAAGGAACGTGGATTCAAAACAATCTATGAAACAAATGCTGGCGCAACAATTACCAGCCACTGTGGTCCACAAACACTAGGTATTCTCTTCATCAATGATGGAGGAACAGAAGACTAAGAAAAAAACTGGTTCAAGCCAGTTTTTCTTTCTATCTTTTTCTATTTCTTCTAAATAGATACCAAATAATTTCTAATACTTCTAATGGGATAGCCACAACGAATAATAATGGAAGGGCTAATTTCATAACCACTAAGAATGTTAAGAAGAGAGATAACGCTGCGGTCCAAATAATAATAGAAGCAGCGATCATTCTTAAGAATCTATTATGGTAGATAAATTCCCAAACGAGAAGAATAATGCCTGTTGTTAATGTACCATATATAAATGTTAACCAAGGCTCAAATGTTGCTTCTGGAGCGAATCTACTTAATAAAGTATTCAATAAGAAGAATGTGAGAATTGTGACTAACCAGTTAATACCAATTGATAATAGCTTTAAGTATGTTTGCTTTCTCTTTTTATTTTGACTAACTTTAACGGCTTTATGCTCACTTTGATAGAAGTCATCAACAGTGATGCCATAGAAATCAGCGAGTGATTTTAAAACAAAAATATCAGGAAAGCCTTCGCCTCTTTCCCATTTAGAGACAGACTTATCGGAATAATTAAATTTATCCGCGAGCTCTAATTGGGTAAGACCGCTGGCTTTACGATAGTAAGCGAGATTTTTCGCTAGTAGTTCTTGTTGATTTGTAATGTCGTTTTCCATAAACCGTAATGATTTTATTAGATATTTGTCTAAAAGGCAAATGATAGGTCCAAAAGTGTTTTCAAATTACTCTTTTTGTTTCAAAAATTGCTTGAGGAAGAGAATAGTGCGGCGGTTAATAACCGACATGGAATAAAGCTTATTAACGTCTGCGTTAGCTTTTTTGATCATATCCGCTCTATTTTCTTTACTTAAAGAAAGAGCAGCCTTAATGCCTTCTAAAAGATTATTTGTGAGTCCTTCTGTTGTTTCTTCTGAATCGACCCAAATAGCATCGTTTTCAAAGTGTTTCTTAAAGCGACGATTTCTAACAGAAAGCACAATTGAATTGGAATTGAAGTAGTCCGCTAAGTTAGATGGAACAAAGTATCGATCTGTATCTTCACTAAATGGTAGTGGATTTACATTCAATTTAGAATTATTCGCTAAAGCGATAACTTCATCACTAGGAATATTTCCCAAATTAATGACGTTCTTGATATCTTCGGCAACTTTCTCAACTTCTTCGTCTGAATAATATCCAGAAATAAGTAATTTGAGATTTGGGTTGTTTAATGCCTTAAATGCGAGCATTAATTCCACAACGCCATCTCTTGGATCTAAGGATCCGTTATAGAAGATGTAATCACCATACTTATTATCTTTAGCTTTGCTAACGGTGTCATCTAAGATACCTTCGAACACCAAATTAGCGCGGTCATATTTGTTATACAAAGTATTTAAACTAGATGTTAACGCAATATAACCAGTAAGGTTGCCTGCTAAATCGAGTAATAGTTGGGTATATGATTTGCCAGTGTCATGGATGCCACTAGGAGTGTTATTGCAAACACCAATGATTGGAAGATTGAACTTCTTAGCGAATCTAGTGGAATTTCTTAAGACGTTTGGATTAAGTGTATCAGTAATGACGATAGCGTCCTTAAGATTCATCTTCTTTATGATCTTATTGCACTGTTTGGTAATAGATAAATATCTAGAAAACTTATGTCTTCTAATGCCTAAGTAGTGCCAGGTGATTTTACCTTCCTGCTTAGTGTCAGCGTCTAGCTTCTTTAACTTGCAATATTTTCTAGAAAATGGGCGAATAGAAATAACTTCCACTTCGTGAGTTAATGCTAAGGAACGGATAAAGCGATTGTGAAGATTTTGAATAGACGCATTTAAAGAAGAGTCCCACATTTTAGAAAAGGACACATAGTCTTCTTTTTTGCACGCTGTTGTGAAATAGATAATCCTCATATATCGTTATCTGTTTGGCATTGCCAAACATGTCTACATTATAGTGTTTTATCTTCCAAAATCATATAGTAATGTTAAAATTGAAGCATGGAAAAAGCACCAAAAACATGGAATGAGTTTTTTAAAAAACTCCAAAACGAAGAATTCTGCTTAAAGCTTAATGATTTTCTTAACAAAGAATATCGTGATTATACCTGTTATCCACCAAGGGAACTTTTATTCAATGCTTTTAGATTAACTCCGTTAGATAAAGTCAAAGTTGTGATAGTGGGCCAAGATCCTTATCACGAACCAGGTCAAGCTATGGGCTTATCTTTTTCTGTTCCAGAAGGAATCAAGGTTCCTCCATCACTAGTAAACATCTATAAAGAGATTGCTCAAGAGTATAACGCTAAGATGAATTTCTCTTCTGGTGACTTAACCTATTTAGCAAAACAAGGCGTATTACTTTTAAACTCTATTCTTTCCGTTAGAGCGCATCAAGCGATGAGCCATAACACTAATGAATATAAGATGTTTTTAGCGAGAGTTTTAGAAGTCCTAGATAAACAAACCACCCCAATAGTTTTCTTATTGTGGGGTGGTCCTGCGAGAAAATTAAAGGGCTATTTGCATAACCCTTCACATTTGATATTAGAATGCATTCACCCGTCGCCTCTTGCGGCAAATCACGGGGGATGGTTTGGGAATAATCACTTCACCGAGGCCAATAGGTATCTTAGGGAGCATGGCCTCAGTGAAATAAATTGGTTAAATAATTGATTCGTTTCTTTTCTTTTTGAAAACGATTGATAAAACAAGTAAGGCGATGGCCGCGCACATAACCGCGCCACCAATAGCGAACCAGATCCAATAAAGTGTTGGATCTTTTCCTTTTGATGTGATTTTGATTAACCTATAAAGTCCAAATACCCATGCTGATGTTGTAATCGCAGATAAAGCGCCAGTATAGGTGACATATGAGAAGTCATTCTTAAGCACTTTCATTAAGGAAACAACACCTAAGACAACAAGGAAAATACCCATAACTGCGAGGTACATGCTGTCTGGATCAAAACTATAATCGAACCATTTTTCACCATAGTCATTAACACCAGCCTCAGCGTAGAAACTTGTGATGTATTTCACCAAAAAGAAAATAAAGAAGAATAAACCAGTAGAAACAGTTAAGAATGAAACGACCATTGGTCCAGTGGTATTTGTTTCTTTTTCACTATCAATAAATGTGCTTCTAGTTGTGAGCACTCTTGGAACAAGAGTTTGAACAACCAATAATAATGCAGCGGTTAAAACGATACATGGAGCCATGTATGCAATGTTATAAACAAATGAATATAACCATGGGTGCATATTATTTAAGCCCCAAGCAAAGTCGGCTGAATGATACCAGAAAATAACGCCTGCAAAATAGTGAGATAAGAATTTGGCAAAGCCACCAATCACTGTACCGCTAATAAGCCATAGTATTTTTTCATTATAATTCTTTGATCTGTCGTAAAGTGGTTTTAATAAACCAGCAAGAGCGACAAAGGCATAAGGCAAGATATAATCCAAGAACAATTGTGCTGGGTGAAGAATAAATGCACTTGTGGCAATATCAAGTAAGCCCATGATTAAGCCGGTGACTAAGGCTGGAATAAAGCCACGACGATAAGCAATGATTAAAACTGCAATCATCGCAAAGCCGATGGAGCCACCATTTGGAAAGACACCTTTAAAAATGATGCCTTGTAATTCGTCAAAGACGAAACCTAACGCAGCAAAAATACCAACTTCAGAAATGGTACGTACTGCGGTTGTGGTGTTTTTCATAACACACTCCTCCTAAAATAAAACCCTCAATGTCTAGCAAAGAGGGGGAATCATTAAATAAAAAATATTCCCTCCGCTAGAATTACCTAGATCAGGTACGGTCGGTCCCAAGAAGGACCCTCTCAGCCGAATTTCGTTCAGCTCCCACCAAAAATCATAAACTTTTGTTTAATTATTGCAAATGATTTTTCTATTTGTCAGTATATAAACAAGTAACATTTTTAATGTTGTTATGTTATAGTTATATCAGTTTTGGAGGTACACCATGGAAAACGAAGATATCAAGACAATTGATGAACAACAAGAAGAGCCAAAAATCGAAGAACCAAATCTCGATGAAGAAACTCTAAAAGAAGATAAGCCATATAATGTGGCTATTGAAGAAGCAAGAAATGAACTCTTCACTTCATATTCAAAGACAAGAAAGATCAGCAACATCATCATGTTCGTTGTTTTAGCAGCGATTGTGGGCGTTATGTTCTTAATCATGAATAACAACCCAGTCCTTAAATACATTGGATTTGGTTTAGGCGGTGCTTTAATCGTCGGCATGATTGTTTATTATCTTTTAACAAGAAAGAAATTCCCAAACAAAACAAGAGAATATATCTCTTTCTTCTCTAACAAAATAAGAGAAAGAATGTTTGGTGGCAAACCATATGAAAACATCGCTTTTGATGAATCTGAAAAGTTCGCTTTAGCGGATTTCGCAAGTGATGGTGTTTATAAAGAAGCCACAAATATCAATTCAAGAAACATCATTAGAGGTGAATATAAAGGTCATCACTTTACTTATGGTGAAGTGGCTTTATTAAGACCATCAACAAGAAAACAACAAGTTCCACCTTTATTCGTTGGTAAATATGTCACTCTTCCAAATGAATTAGAATTTGAAGGTCGCTTTGTCATTGTGATGCAAAATGAAAAACAACCATATGATTTGCCAAACGATATCGAAGATTTAAAAGTCTTGGAAGAAAAAGATGGCTTAATCGTTTATGGTCCAGAAGGTGCGGATATCCGTAAAACACTTAAAGGCACATTCTTAAGTGAACTTCGCAAGATCAAAATCGAAGGTCGCTTATTCAACGTTAACGTTGTTGTTTGGGGCGGTCATTCCGCAGCTTACTTAAGTTATGATGACGCCATTATGGCGGTTCCATTCGATAAACCATTTGATACTGCTGGTTTTGAACAATCCTTTAAGGATGTTGACGCCATCATTAAATTATTAGCAGGAGAATAAAATGTCTTCCGTAGGACGTTGGTATAGTATCCGTTGCTATAAACATAACGGTGCATTACATCGCGTTTGGGATCGTGGTTTAGTCTTGGAAAATACCGAAGACTATTTAGTCATTGCCACGAAGAAAGCTAAAGTTATCGAAGCTAATGGTCGCTGCTGGTTTACTAAAGAACCAGCGGTCACTATCTTTTCAAAGAAAGAATGGTGGAATGTTATCTGTATGCTTAAAAAAGATGGTGTTTGCTATTACTGCAATATCGCTTCTCCAAGCATCATTGATAAAGACGCGATCAAGTATATTGATTACGATTTAGACGCTAAGCTATTCCACGACAATGAAATAAGAGTTTTAGACGAGAAAGAATATCTCCATCATAAAAACACTTATCAATATAGCGATGAACTTGATGCTGTTCTTAAAAACCAAACAAAAATCATCGTTGAAAGAATGAGAAACCGTGATTTCCCATTTAACGACGATTTAATTAACCGTTACTTCAATCAGTATCTAGAAAGTACAAAGAAGGATTAAAATGGAACATCAATTAATCACTTACAGTGCCGAAGAAACAATGTCTCTTGGGCAGAAATTTGTTGCCCTTGCAAAACCTGGTTCAACATTTTGTTTAACTGGTGATTTAGGCGCGGGCAAAACAACTTTAGTGAGAGGTATTGCTAGAGCCTTAAATATTAAGAGTGTGGTGCAATCTCCAACATTTAATATTATGAAAGTCTACTTTGATGGCGATCGTCCATTAATTCATATCGATGCTTATCGTTTAGCGGATGTTAACACTGATATCGGCTTAGATGAATACATCGGCTATGAAACAGGTATCACTGTTATTGAGTGGCCAGAATTCATTAAAGATTTGATTCCAGAAACCGCAATCGAAGTGAATATTAGACATGCTGAAGGCGATACTAGAAGCATCACTATTAAGAGTGATGATAAAGACTTTATGGAGGGACTAAAATAATGGTTACAGTTTTATTAGATTCCTCAAACACCAACCTTTCAGTTGGTATAGCAAAAGACAATATTGTTTTAGACTACATTTCTTACGAAGCTTGGCAAAGACAATCCGAATATATGATTGTGGAACTCAATAAGCTTTTAGAGAAACACAATATCAAAAAAGAAGACATCACCGATGTCATGGTCGCGAAAGGACCAGGCTCATATACAGGCGTAAGAATTGCCATTACAATCGCTAAAACAATTGCAGTGGCATTAAACGCTAAATTATACGCTGTTAGCTCCTTAAGAGTGGAGAAAAACGGTGACGTTCCTTCTATTTGCCTCATAAATGCCAGAAGTAATCGTTCTTACGTTGGTGTTTATCAAGGCCAAGAAATTTTATTGAATGACTGCATTATGAAAAATGATGAAGTCATGAAATATATTAATGATCACCCTGACCACAGTGTCTGCGGTGACACTAAATACCTTAATATCGAAGGTATTGAATCTAACACCATGAAAGAGATGCTAGATTTAAAAGATTCATTAGAATCTATTAACCCACTTTCATTAAAACCAGTGTACATGAAGGACTAAGATGCAAAACTTATTTGTGAACATTAGAGAAGCTAAATTAGACGATCTAAAAGCAATCATGCAAATCGAGCAATTGTGCTTTCCTCATGGCGCTTGGAAAGAGGAGAACATCCTCTATGAATTAAAAGAAAATCCAGTAGCCCATTTCTGGGTTATTGAACTATCAATTAATAACGAAGATGGTTACCAAGTAGTCGGTTTCTGTGATTACTGGGAAACCTTCGACAGCGCAACAATTTGCCAAATCGCTGTTCACCCATATTTACAAAGAAAACAATTGGGTTCAGCGATGATGGATGAAATCTATAACGATTGTTACGCTAAAAAGATTAGAACTCTCACTCTAGAAGTGAGAACCACTAACGAAAAAGCTATTAACTTCTACAAGAAGCATGGCTTTAAAACAGAAACAACAAAACCGCATTATTACGACAATGGTGATGATGCGTACTATATGATTTTGGAAGTGAAATAACATGGCATTAATATTTGCGATTGAATCAAGTTGTGATGAAACTAGTGTAGCGATTACTAGAGATGGTAAACTCCTTTCTAATGTCATCAATACACAAATTGAAGTTCATCAAAAATACGGTGGCGTGATGCCTGAAATAGCATCTAGACTCCACTGTGAAAATATTTCTTTAGTGCTCAAAGAAGCTTTAGAAAAAGCTGATGTCAAATTAGAAGACATTGATGCTTTTGCCGTAACTAGAGGCCCAGGCTTAATTGGCGCTCTTCATGTCGGCATGCAATGCGCTAAGACGTTAGCAATGCTTTACAAAAAGCCTTTAATCCCGGTCCATCACTTAGCGGGACACATTTACGCTAATGAATTTAATGAAGAACTAAAGTTCCCATTATTAGCGGTCGTCGTCAGTGGTGGTAACTCTGAACTTGTTATCATGAAAGACCATATGAATTTTGAAATTATTGGTGAAACAAGAGATGATGCGATTGGTGAATGCTACGATAAAGTAGCAAGAGTCTTAGGCTTACCTTACCCAGGTGGTATTCCAATTGATAAGTTAGCCAAAGAAGGCGAACATACATATCATTTACCAACACCATTGAGTGGAGAACATACCTACGACATGTCTTTCTCTGGTTTAAAAACTAATGTTATTAACTTAGTACACAATCTCCAACAAAAGGGAGAAGAGATTAGAGTAGCGGATATGTGCCGCAGTTTCCAAGATGTTGCGGTTGGTATGGTTATTTCTAGAGCGGTTAAAGCCATCCAAGAATATAACGTCAAACAAGTCGTTTTAGCGGGTGGTGTTTCCGCTAACTCATACTTAAGAAGTGAAATGGTGAAAGAGTGCGAAAAGCTTAACGCACATATCATCATCCCACCAATGTGGTGCTGTACTGATAATGCGGCGATGATCGCCAAAGTCGCTGAGCATTTATACGAAATGAAAGTCTTTGCGGGACTAGATTTAGGAGTTGATCCTAACTGGTCTATCGAAAAATGGAATGAATTCCAAAATTAAAGTGACATTGTTACTTTAAGTAACTATGATATTTATTAAGGAGCATTTATATGGAACCTATGAAAATTACTAATTTTGAACTCTATGACATCGTAACTAACGGTGACCAAGAAGAGATTAATTCCCTTGAAACATTAGAACTCCAAGGTTGGGTTAAAACTAACCGTGATAATGGTTCAATTGGTTTCGTTGAATTTAACGATGGTACATATTTCAAAAGCGTCCAACTTGTTTATACAGATAAATCTCAAAACCATGATGTTTTATCTTCATTAAAAACAGGGGCCGCAATTACTGTTACTGGTAAGTTAGTCTTAACACCAGAAAACAAACAACCATTTGAAATCGCAGTTGAATCTTGTTCTTTAGAAGGCGATGTCGATGATGACTATCCTCTTCAAAAGAAGAGACACAGTTTTGAATTCTTAAGAGAAATCGCTCACATTAGACCAAGAGCAAATACTTTCCAAGCGGTTTATCGTGTAAGAAGTGTTCTTTCCTTTGCGATTCATGAATTCTTCCAAAACAATGGCTTTATCTATGTGCACACACCATTAATCACCACAAACGATGGTGAAGGCGCAGGTAACGTCTTTGACGTTGTCACACATGATACAAAAGATCCAAATAGTTTCTATGGTCGTAAAGTTAACTTAACTGTTACTGGTCAATTACACGTTGAGCCATTTGCTTTAGCCTTTAGAGATGTTTATACATTTGGTCCTGCCTTTAGAGCGGAACACTCTAACACAGTTAGACACGCTTCCGAATTCTGGATGGTGGAACCAGAAATGGCATTCACTGATTTAGAAGGCAATATGGATGTTATTGAAGACTGCGTGAAGTTCTGCATTAACTACATCATGTCCGCTTGCCCACAAGAAATGGAATTCTTCAATAACATGATTGATAAGACCTTGTTAGAAAGACTCAATCACGTTGCTAACAGTGACTTCAAGAGAATGACATACACCGAAGGTGTTGAACTCTTAAAGAAGGCTGTTAAAGAAGGCCATAAGTTCGAAAACAACAATATCGAATGGGGCATGGACTTACAAAGCGAACACGAAAGATATCTCACCGAAGAAATCGTTAAAGGTCCATTATTCTTAACAGATTATCCAAAAGAAATTAAAGCTTTCTATATGAGAGAAAACGATGATGGTAAGACTGTTGCCGCTTGTGACTTATTAGTTCCAGCGGTTGGTGAACTTGTTGGTGGTTCTCAAAGAGAAGAAAGATATGACATCTTACTTAAGAAGATGCAAAAACTCGGTAACGATAAGGAATTAGATTGGTACTTAGACACCCGTAGATACGGTGGTTGTAAACACTCTGGTTTCGGTATCGGCTTTGACCGTTTACTTATGTACATCACCGGTATGCAAAACATCCGTGATGTTCAACCATATCCAAGAACAAGCAACAGCATTAAATACTAGGAGGTTATTATGATTGAAGAAGTTGTCGATAGCGAAAAACAGGCCCGTAAAGCCCGTGTTAAAACAAGATTCCTCTGGGTTATCATTATCCTAGACTTACTTTTGTTTGGCTATGCAGCTTATGAAATCGTAATGATTCTCATTAATTTATTCTCTAAGTAAACTAAAAACAAACAAAAAAAGAAACCCCAATATCGGGGTTTTTCTTTTACATTAATTGAGTTGGATTATTTGGTTGCTGTGGTTGTTGAGGTTGTTGTGGTGGAGTGTTTTGATCAAAGTTATCTAAACTCTTTTCAAACACTTTCTTGGAAAGTTTAATCGCTCTAATGGTTCTCGCTAAATAAGCTTGCGCAGCAATGACATACCATGTACCACCTACGACCATACAAAGAATATAGACATAACACCAAATAGCATCTACAGAGAAGTGTGGTTCATTGATAAGTGGTGGCCACTTCGCTAATAATGTTAAGCCCCAAATCTTGGTATATGAATCTGGATCTTTGAAATCCCAGATAAAGAGCAATGTACCGATACCCGTACCACCTTGATTAGGTGTACCATTATTGTAATTAAGTAAGTCATAAGACCAGTCTTTAGTAATAGCGTTTCTAATGCAAATAGTGGCAACACCAACGAGAATGATAATAATTGGTATCCAAGCTTGTTTTAAGAAATGGCGGATATTCTTTTTAGCAGCGTATTTTCTTAATTGGTGAGGTGTTTTAACAATGTGATTAGTGACAACATCGCTCACTAAAGTATCACACTTCTTACCTTGCCATTTCATAGTTCTAACAATGAGTGAACCGAGTAAACCGATGATAACGAAAAGAAGAATAATCGCAAAGAGAAGAGCGATAATTACTCTTTTGTCATTTTCCGTTAGTTTAATTAATACATTTGGATTCATCGTTTACCCCAATCATCAAAATTTATATTAACACCAGAATCGGTGTCGTCTTCATCAATTGAATAAGTGTCATCGGTGGTGCCTTTTGGTTGATAGACTTCAAGTTCTTCCTCTTCCGCTTGTTGTTCTTCGACATCGAATGGATCTAAGAAGTCATCTTGTGAATCTTCTTCGTGAAGTAATTCTTTAGTAGGCTCTGGTTCAGGTCTATTAACTTCTTGCATTATAGGCGCAGGCTTTTCTTCTACTGGCGCTTGTATGGGAGACACCTCTTCTTTAGGTTCTTCTTCGAAGACTACTTCCTCAATCGAAGCTTGTTGTCTTGGAAGTGGTGCTTCACCAGTTGGTTCTTCTAAGAAATCATCTTCATCATATGTTTCTTCGTATAGAAGACCGCCTTGATATGGTTGATTGTTAACTTGAGGTTGTGGTTGAGGCTGTGGTTGAGGATTATTTTTAGCTTCTTCCGCTTCTCTCATTAATCTTAATTCCTTATCTTCAGGTAATTCTGGGAAGAATTTTTGACCAGTGAAGAAGAAGATAATTGACTTAATGAGTTGGAAAAGGAAGGCTAATAAGCCAATCACAGCGAAAAGCGCCAATGCGACCAAGAAGAATGGGAAGCAAAGGATGTAAAGAATTCCGCGACCAAATGCCTTAAGTAAATCTACCATGGTAATAATATTTTAATTATTATCTTCTTTGTTTAACAAGACATTTTTAATAAAACTTACGAGCCCTATAGCAAGTGGGAATAAGCCGAATAACATAAAGCCCATTGGTTTATCAATTTTGGTGAAAAATAGCACGAAAAAGATAAAAGCGGAAACGACTAGAATTCCTAACAAAACATAGGCAAAAGTACGCTTAGCAAGAATGATATCTATTAATAGGAAAATAGCAAAATAGAATGATAGAGCAACAACAGCGAAAGATAACGGTCTATAAGCAAAAGCAAGGATAGTAGCGGCCACTAAACAAGCAAATAAACCAATGATATATGGGACAAAAGAATTAACACGGGTATCAGTTTCCACGCCTAATTTCTTAATTTCTGTTAATAAAACGAAGTGAGTAATAGAGCACTGTGTTAATGCAATAAAGAGAATGAATAGATGCATTAATTCTTCTTTAAAAGCAAATTCATTTAAGTGGAAAATGGTTAAGAATGTTTCAACCATATCGGTATTGGTCATTAAGTTAATTAGTGGAATAAAAGCATAAGTTAAAGCTACCTCAATTAAGGTGCTTGATAGTATCATCCAGAATGGGTGAATCTTCTTATCTAAAAGTAAGCCAATAACAAAGCCAGAACAAAGAGCGGGAACAATATAGAAAATCGTATCCGCAATGTTAAAGATCATACATAAGCCAATACTCGCTATGGCGTAAATTATGTAATATCTTTTCTGACAGAAATAAGAAACAACCGCGCTTACAAATGGTAGTAGCAAAATAAGTAAAACCATTAAAAATGGCACATAAGTATCAAGAACGATAAAAATAAGATTTATCGCGGTCATGATGGCCATATATGTAATGTTATGAACTAACGTTGTCTTTTTGTTAAAAAGCGCCATATAGTTATTTTACTATTTTTTGTGTAAGAAATCACAAAAACCCTTATACTAATGCTATGAAATTATCTAGATTCATTGTTTCCTTATTAAGTATTGGTTTAATTACTGCTTGTTCACATAGTGAAAATACTAGTGAATCTTTTAAAGCTTATAAAGAATTTGAAATAGTCGAAAATAACTCAATTACATGGCCAGAAATCTTAAAACAAGAAGAAAAAGAGTATATTATTTTCTTTTATTCTGAGACCTGTGCTTATTGTCACGAAATGCAAAAAGAAGTAGTGGATTTTGCTACCACATGTCCTTTAAAAACCTATTTTTTGAACACTAGTGAAAACACTGTTCCTATTAAAGAAGAAAAGGTAATTAATGTTAAAAACTATGAAGAGGCCTCAATTACTGGTAGCCCATCAATCTTAGAAGTTAAAGAAGCCACAATAACTGCTAATATCGCTGGTATAGATGACTGTCTAACATACTTAAATGAACAAAGATTGAAACAAAATTAACTCTTTATTGCATGTGGGCATTTTTCTTTGTAATATATTGTTAACAATATATGAATTACAAAACAGAATTAAATGAAAATCAATTTGAGGCTGTAACTACAGAAGCCCAACACGTTAGAATTATCGCAGGAGCGGGTTCAGGTAAGACCCGTGTTTTAACATATCGTATTTCTTATCTTATTAGTGAAATGGGCGTTGCTCCTTGGAAGATTTTAGCAATTACTTTTACCAATAAAGTCGCTAATGAAATGAAAACTAGAGTGGACAGAATGTTCCCTGAGAAGAGCCAAGATTTAACAATTAGAACTTTTCATAGTTTCGCGGCTTATTTTCTACGTCACGAAATATCCGTTATTGGTTTCCCTGCTTCCTTCACAATCTTAGATGAAGAAGATCAAACTAAATTAGTGAAAGATATCGCTGCCTCGATGGGCTTTAAACGTGGTGATAAGATTGTCGGTAAAGCCTTAGGTTATATTGGTAAGCAAAAACTATTAGGTAAATATCCTGATGATATAAAAATCATTAAGCCATCTTTTGAAGATGAAAAGACATGCTTAGAAATCTATCAAATCTACGAAGAAGAAAAATATAAAAACTATTCCTTAGACTTTGATGATTTACTTTTACAAACAAATTTCATCTTAGAAAACTATCCTGATATCCGTATTAAGTGGCAAGAAAGAATCGAACATATCTTAATCGATGAATTCCAAGATACGAACGATGTGGAATATAAAATGATTAACTTCCTTAAAAAACCATCAACTTCTTTATATGTTGTTGGTGATCCAGATCAAACCATCTATACCTGGAGAGGCGCTAACCAAAACATCATCTTAGATTTAAATAAACGTTATCTCGATATGATTACTATCGTTCTTGACAGAAACTATCGTAGTACACAAGCAATTTTAAATGCCGCGAATAAGCTTATTGCTTATAACAAACTCAGAGTTACTAAAAATTTGTATACAAAAGAAGTAGGTGGGGAAGCCATCACTGTTAACTGTTCTCCTTCTGGAAGAATGGAAGCCGACTATGTCGCTAGAGAAATCAGAAGGCTTAAAGACTATGGTGGTTATAACTACGCCGATATTGCTTTATTATATCGCTCTAACTACATCACTATGGACTTTGAAGCGGCCCTCACTCGTTATCAAATTCCTTATAAAATCTTCGGTGGCACTAAGTTCTATCAAAGAAGAGAAATTAAAGATGTCTTAGCCTATTTCCATTTAATCGTGAACACTAAAGATGATATTTCTTTCTCTCGTGTTTTGAATGTTCCTAAAAGAGGATTTGGTGAAACTTCTGAAAACTTACTTAAAACAGAAGCGGATGCCGCTAATAAATCCTTATATGAATATGTCAGGGATGTTGATCCTAAGGATAGTGAAATTAAAACATCCTTAATCAATGCCGCTAAAGGTATGGTTAAACTTATTGAAATCGCTAGAGAAGATATCAAGAAGAACGAAGAAGTCTTCTCTAAGATTTTAGAAGATATGATTTGGTCAACTGGCTATCAAGAATATCTAAGAAAAGAAGATGATGGGGATGAACGTATTGAAAACGTCAAAGCCTTATTTGAAGATATCCGTCACTATTTAAAGAACAATCCTTCATCGACATTTGATGAATATTTACAAAATATTGCCTTATTAAGCGCTCAAGATGAAATCATTGATGGTGACCATGTGACCTTAATGACCGTTCATACTGCGAAAGGCTTAGAATACCCAGTCGTCTTTGTTTTACGCTTTAACCAAGGCGTCTTCCCAAATCAAAGAGCGATGATGGAAGGTGGCTATATTGCTATGGAAGAAGAAAGAAGATTAGCCTATGTTGCAATGACTAGAGCTAAAAAGAAACTCTATCTCACCTTAGCGATGGACTTCTCTTATGTTATTCAAGGTAACTTAGTCCCATCACAGTTCTTAAAAGAATCTGGTAATGAAGTGGTGCAAAATAGAGACATTATGTTCCGTAGTGTCCCTCGTCCACAGATGCAAAGACCGAAGGTCTATCATTTTGATGATGGTGATCATCTCTCATTTGAGGAAGAAAAGAAACCAAGCACACCAATATTTGACGATGTTAGAAATGATGTCGATGATTGGAAAGTTGGCGACATTGTTATTCATAAAAAACTTGGTAAAGGTGTTGTTGTTGCTCTAGAAGGCGATGATATTATTAAAGTGAATTTCGAAGAACATGGTGAAAAATCAATACTTGGAACACATCCTAGTGTTTCCAAAGGAGGACATGAAGCATGAGTGTCAAAGAAAGAATTGATGAAATAAGAAGTTTATTAGAAAAATATAACTATGAATACTATGTATTAGATAACCCATCAGTTACTGACGCGGAATATGACCGCCTCATGCAAGAATTAATCATGCTCGAAAATGAGCATCCTGAATTCCAGTCTCCTTTAAGCCCAAGCCAAAGAGTAGGCGGCATTGTCCAAGATAAATTTAAAGAAGTCACACATAAAAGAATGATGCTTTCTTTAGCCAACGCTTTTAACGAAGATGACTTAAGAGATTTTGATAAAAAAGTAAGAGAGATTACCGGTTTAGATAAAGTTACCTATATGGCGGAAATGAAGATTGATGGCCTTGGTATGTCATTAGTCTATCGTGGTAATTTAGAATACGCCGCTACTAGAGGAAATGGTGTAACCGGTGAGGATGTGACCGCAAATGTTATTACTATTAAGTCAATTCCATCCCGTATCAATATCCCAGATGACTTTGAAATTAGAGGCGAAGTTTTCATGCCTAAAAAGTCACTTGAAAGACTCAATAAAGAAAGAGAACAAGCAGGAGAACCATTATTTGCTAATGCAAGAAATGCTGCTGCTGGTAGTATTAGACAACTCGATAGTGGTATTGCTGCTTCCCGTGGTTTAGATGCTTTCTGGTATTACTTTGTTAACGCTAGTGATTTTGGTATTAGATACCATAGTGAAGCCCTCAAAATGGCGGATTCTCTTGGCTTTAAAACAAACCCTGAAAGAAGATTATGTAATGGCATAGATGAAGTGCTTAAATACATTGAAGAATATACCGAAAAGCGTCCTAGCTTAGCCTATGATATCGATGGTATCGTCATTAAGGTTGATGATATGGCCTTATATGATAAGTTAGGTTATACCGCCAAAACTCCAAGATGGGCGATTGCTTATAAATTCCCACCTGAAGAAGTGATTACTAAACTTGAAGATATAATCTTCACCGTTGGTAGAACTGGTAAGATCACTCCTAACGCTGTTTTAACTCCTGTGAGAGTCGCTGGTTCAGTAGTGCAAAGAGCCACTCTCCATAACGAAGATTTCATTAAAGAGAAAGATTTAAAGATTGGCGATTATGTCGTTATCCGTAAAGCGGGTGATGTTATTCCTGAAGTAGTCCGCCCAGTTAAAGAAAGAAGAACGGGTACCGAAATTCCTTTTGAAATGATTAATAATTGCCCAGTGTGTGGTATGCCTTTAATTAGAAAAGATGCAATGCATTTCTGCTGCAATCCTCACTGTGACGCTAGACAAATTGAATCTATCATTCACTTCTCAAGCAGAGAAGCAATGGATATTGAAGGCTTAGGTGAAAGAGTCGCGGAACAATTCTTTAACCAAGGTTTCTTTAGAAATGTTAAAGAAATCTATACTCTCGCTAATCACCGTGATGAAATCATCTCTTTAGATGGTTGGCAAGCTAAGTCCGTTGATAACTTAATTAATGCGATTGAAAAGAGTAAAGAAAACTCTTTAGAAAGAGTGTTATTTGGTTTAGGTATTAAAGAAGTCGGTGTGAAGATGGCGAAAACTCTCGCTAGAAAATATATGAATATCGATAACCTCATGGCCGCGAGCGAAGGAGAATTATTAGAAATCGCTGATGTTGGTCCAGTCGTGGCCTCTAGCATTGTTAATTTCTTCGCTGATGAAAGAAATATCGAAACCATCAACGCTTTAAAAGAAGAACATGTTAACTTTAACTACTTAGGCAGTACAGTCAAAGCGGCTGATTCATATTTCTCAGGTAAGACAGTCGTATTAACTGGTACCTTAATGAAATATGGAAGAAAAGAAGCAACAGAAATATTAGAAAACCTAGGCGCTAAGGTGACTGGATCTGTTTCTAAAGCCACTGATGTTGTTATCGCAGGTGTGGAAGCTGGTTCTAAACTTGATAAAGCCCAAGCCTTAGGTATTACAGTTTTAAACGAAGAGGAATTCTTAGAGCTTTTAAAATAATATGAAGATAGTCAGTCAAAAGACGCTTCTAGAAGCAGCGCATAATTTGATGTTTGATATCGATGAAGTGGAACTTGAAGTTCTTACTGAAGAATACGCTGACTTGTTAGAAGCGATTGAACAAATGAAAAGCATTCCTAATATTGACCATGTTAAACCCATGGTCTTTCCTTATGAGCTTGTGACTGACTATTTAAGGGAAGATGTGGTCGCCTCTTGCTTAAGCCAAGAAGAGGCTTTAAAGAATGCTTCGAAAGTGGAAGATGGGCAAATTGTCATTCCGAAGGTGGTTAGATAATGGACTATTTATCTAAAAACATCTATGAAATCCACGAGGCTTTAGTAAATAAAAAAGTCACCCCTTTAGATTTAGTTAAAGAAGCCTTAGAAAAGATTAAAAAGGACACTAATAATGCCTTTGAATATGTTTATGAAAAAGAAGCTCTTAAACTGGCGGAAGAATTATCTAAACAAGAAGTAGAAGTCGATAATCCTTTATGGGGTATTCCTTTTGCGATTAAAGATAATTTCTCCACGAAAGATATTCCCACAACGGGTTCTTCTAAATTATTAGAAGGCTATCGCCCACCATTTGATGCTGAAGTATATGCAAGACTATTAAATAAAAAAGCTATCCCAATTGCTAAAACCACATTAGATGAATTAGCAATGGGTGGAACAGGTAGTAGTGGTCATCTTGGTAAAACCTATAATCCTTGGGATGAAAGCAAAACCAGAATGATTGGTGGTTCTTCTTGTGGCAGTGCTGCGGCATGTGCCGCTGGCATAGTTCCTTTCGCTATTGGTTCAGATACCGGTGATAGTGTGCGTAAGCCTGCTTCCTATAGCGCTCTCGTGGGATTTAAGCCAACATGGGGTAAGATTTCTAGATTTGGTTTATTTACCTTTGCAGCTTCCTTAGACCATGTAGCTTATTTCACTAAAAACGTCAAAGATAGTGCTTTGCTTCTTAATGTTTTAGGGGGCCATGACGATAAAGATACAACTTCATCATCTTTGCCGATGGAAGATTATGTTTCTGAGATTAAAGATAATAGCCAACCATATACCTTCGCAGTTATTAAAGAAATCTATGATGATTTAAAAGATGCCACAATTAAAAGAGCCTTTGATTCATTAATTTCAGAGTTGAAGCAAAAAGGCCATAAAATCAATACCGTCTCCATCGGTTTACCTTTAGTGAGCGCGATTTATTCAGCGTATTATATTCTTTCAAGTGCAGAGGCTACGAGTAGTAACGCTAATCTGGATGGTATTAAATTTGGCACATATAAAGATGCTGATACATATGAAGAAATGCTCTTCAAAGTCAGAACAGAAGGCTTCTCTGATCGCATTAGAAGAAGATTTGTGATTGGTTCTATTTCTTTATTAGAAGAAAACCAAGAAGAAATATATTTAAGAGCACTCCGCTGCAGAAGAATGATTGTGGAGACATTTAACAAAGTCTTAGAAAGTAATGATGCAGTTATTTTACCTGCCTCTCCAACCGTTGCTCCTTTATTTGGCGATGATACCCCTAAGAAATCATTTAATAAGGATGCTTCAGTTTCTGATAACTATTTAGCATTTGCTAATTTAGGCGGTTATCCATCCATTACTTTGCCATTAGGCTTTGAAGATAATATGCCATTTGGTGTTAATATCACCTCACATCATTTTACTGAATCTAAATTATTAAATATCGCTCAAAGAGTGGAAGATATTACAGGCTTAAAGGACCTCACTAAAAAGTAGTATGAAGTACGAAGCAATTATTGGACTTGAAATACATTTACAGTTACTTAGTGAATCTAAGCTCTTTAGTGGTGCCCCTACAACATTTGGTAAAGCCCCTAATAGCAATGTTGGTCTTATTGATATGGCTTTCCCTGGTGCAATGCCTATTCTTAATAAGAAGTGTGTTGTTTCTGCGATAAGAATGGTAAACGCTCTTCATATGGAATTAGATAGATTAATTAGATTTGATAGAAAGAACTATTTCTATAGTGATTTAGCCAAAGGCTATCAACTAACACAGTTCTTCCATCCGATTGGTAGAAACGGCCATCTCGCAATTAACGTAAATGACAGTATTAAGATTATTCGTATCAACCATTTACATATTGAAGAAGACTCCGCGAAACAAATACACGCTAAGGATAAAACATTATTGGATTTTAATAGAGCGGGTATGGGCTTAATTGAAATAGTTACTGATCCAGATATTAGAAACGGTAAAGAAGCAAGAATCTTCCTAGAAGATATTAGGGATATTGCGGTCTCTTTAGGCGTTAGCAATGGTCGTTTACAAGAAGGTTCTATGCGAGTGGACGTTAATGTCTCACTAAAAGTAGATGGTGTTAACGGTGAAATCGTTGAACTAAAGAACCTTAACGGCTTTAAGAATGTTGAGAAAGCTATCACTAGTGAAATCAAACGTCAAAAAGAAATCGTTAGTAGTGGTAAGTCAGTTAAACCAGAAACAAGAAGATATGATGAAACCAAAAATGAAACAGTCTTCATGCGTAAAAAGAACACAAAGATTGATTATAACTATTTCGCTGATGGGAATATCGCGCCTATTAGAATTAGCCAAGAACTTATCGATGAAGCTTTAAATTATAAAGCCGCTAAGAAAGTTAAAATAGATTTCCTTTTACCAGAAACAATCGATGAGATTAATAACGATCCATATCTATTTAGATTATTCTCTATCTTACAGGATGAAAGCCTCGCTACGCTTAAGGTTAGTAACTTTGTCTTAACACGTGTGAGAAATGAAATTAAGCGACATGGTAGTGGAAAACTATTAGAAATTGAAGATGATTTATTATCTTTATTAAGAATCTACGATGAAGAAGAAATTACTTATAAACAAGCCTCAATTCTTTATAAACAATTACTAGAAGGTAAAGCCTCTTTAGATAGCTTATTAGAGGAAAACGGCTTCTCAAATAATTTAGATAATAAAGAATTATCATCAATCATTGATGAAATACTGGTAGAATATAATACTGCGGTTCAAGATTATAGAGCCGGTAAGGATAAGGCCTTAAATTATTTACTGGGTCAAATCTATAAAGAAACTAAAAACAAAGTTGATTCACTTAAAATCAAAGATATGCTCTTAATGAAATTGGAGGAAAAATAATATGGCAGTTTTAGTCACAGGTGGTACAGGTTATATTGGTTCCCACACAGTCGTGGAATTATTGAATAATAACTATGATGTCGTTATCGTTGATAACTATGTTAATAGCAAACCAGAAGTTTTAAATCGTATCTTTAAAATCACTGGTAAGAAACCAAGATTCTATGAAGTCGATTGTACTGACTATGCAAAATTAAAAAAAGTTTTCCAAAAAGAAAAGATTACAGATATCATCCACTTCGCTGGCTTAAAGAGCGTCGCGGAATCTGTTGCAAAGCCACAATTATATATCGATAACAACATTGGTAGTAGTAAGGTCTTATTAAGACTTATGGACGAATTCAATGTCACAAATATTGTCTTCTCTAGCAGCGCTACTGTCTATGGTGTTCCAGATCACGTCCCACTTAAAGAAAGCGATAAAATCGGTGGTTGCACTAACCCATATGGTCAAACTAAATTAGATATTGAATACCTTTTAAAGGATTATGCAAAAGAACATAAAGAGGCCAATATTGCTATCTTAAGATACTTTAACCCAATCGGCGCTCATGAAAGTGGCTTAATTGGTGAAGATCCAAACGGCATCCCAAATAACTTAATGCCATACATCACTCAAGTAGCCGTTGGTAAACGTCCTCATCTCAATGTATACGGCGATGACTATAAAACTGTTGATGGTACTGGTGTTAGAGACTATATCCATGTCGTTGACTTAGCCCATGGTCACTTATGCGCCTTAAAGAAATTAGAAGAAAAACCAGGCTTAGTTATTTATAACTTAGGTACAGGTAAAGGCACATCCGTTCTTGAATTAGTTCACGCTTTCGAAAAGGCTAATAATATGAAACTTCCATATGTTATCTGCCCAAGACGTCCTGGTGATGTTGATGAAAACTACGCTGAAGTTTCTAAAGCCTATAAAGAAATGGGATTTAAGACAAAACTTAATATTGAAGATGCTTGCCGTGATTCCTGGAGATGGCAGTCCAAGAACCCAAACGGCTACGACAAATAATTTATTTGTCACGCGCTTGTAGCTCAGCTGGATAGAGCGCTTCCCTCCTAAGGAAGAAGTCGGGCGTTCAAATCGTCTCAAGCGCGCCAATATATAAGAAAGGTGGTTATCACCTTTTCTTTTTGCAAAAATATCAATTAATTGTTGTCTAACAAATGAATTAATGTATAATAAATATCGCACTGTGGGTCCGTAGCTCACCTGGGAGAGCGCCTCCATGGCATGGAGGAGGTAGCGAGTTCGATCCTCGTCGGATCCACCAAAACAGTAAAATAGTCCTGAGTAATTCTCAGGATTTTTTATTATAATTGTTATAAGAAAATATTTTTATTCATTTTCCTTTTTCTAATCGTCTTAACTTATGAAAGCTGCTTTCAAAATGAACGTGACCAACAAGACCGCTAAATTATTTCTAGAGGGTGATGAAGAGGCAACCGCTATCGTCTATAAGAATTATCGATCGCTTCTTTACTTCATTATCGCAACCTATTTAAACCAAAAAGAAGATTGTGATGATGTCTACCAAAATGTATTTTTGAAAATACTATCCAAAAGAAATGAAGTTAACGACCCATCTTCCTTACATTCCTATTTATGCGCGATGGCAAAAAACGAAGCTATTGATTACGCTAAGAAGCGCTCACGCGAATTAAATAGTGATTTATTAGAAGATATGTGTGCGGCTAATGAAGAAAGCCAATTAGATTACTTCCTTCCTTATGACTTAACTAAAGAAGAAAAGAAGATTATTGGTTATCGCTTAACTTTCGGCCTTTCTTGGCAAGAAGTTAGTGAACTAGTGGGCATACCAACCGCTACAGTTAAATTCCGTTACGTTCAAGCGATCAAAAAGATCAAAGGAGTCTATAAAGATGAAAAGAATTGAAAAAGACATCAAAAAGAACAGCATAGAGCTCATCGAATCATCATTACCAGAAATCAGTTCTTTAGATAGCATTCAACTGAAAGCTAAAAAGAAAAGATATTTACCATTATGTTTCGCACCTCTTGGTGCTGCCGCTTTAGTGGTAACCGCTATCTTGATTCCAACTATTTTGAAAGGCACATCTACAAGCAGCAGTTCGGCTAAGCCTAAATATAGTTATAACTTTGGAGATTATAAACCGACTTTTAATAATTTTAACGAAGTGGCTTATTATTCATATTTTGCTTATAACCAAGAAAATACCTCTTCTACTAATAAAGGACTCCGTCCTCATAATAAATTAATGCTTAAAGGCCAAGAGATAACCCAAGAAGAAACCGAACATCCACGAGGCGAAGCATATGAAGACGAATATGGAAGAACACATTATCCAATTCCATATACAGAACAATTCGTTTTCTCAGAATTCTTATTCTTTGAATTTGATAGTGTCGATAATGAATTTTTAGAACAAAGAATTGGAAATGGACATATATATGGTTTATCTGTTCAAACCAATATCATGGACCATGGTGAAAAGATGCTCATCTTGAAGAAGGGCGAATACTTCTACTCATGTTTATCCAATGGCGCTGGTACAGACTCAGAGCGTAGTAAAAGACAACTCGAATACTCTGCTCATAAAACCATTGAGGGATTTGATGTTATAAAAAGCCCTGCGAACAATACACGTCTTACATTAACATTTGATTGTCGTGACACACCTGATGTTATTAATTATGAAGGATTAGAGACATTTGACATCGCTGGTGAGACTTTCAATGTTGATCCTAGAACTGTTTTCTTTGATCCTCTAACAATTAGTTTTGATTTAGATGATTTAAAAGAACGACTCCAGTTAGATCCTAACTTTGCAATCGTTGATTCTTATGGTGGACCTGACACACTCGTTTATGATGAAACTGTTTCAGAAACTAATGCCTTCACTTTAGATGAATTTGAAGACACATTCATCATCTCAGAAGATAAATTATATTTAGGTGAAACTGAATTAATTGAATTAAAAGGGGCCAATAAGATTTTTGCTTCTGAAATCAATTTAGATGGTCGTCGCGAATTAGTCTTTGAATCATTAGAAGAAGAACAACGTGTATTTAATATCTATGATGTCCATCGTAATAAATATCTCTATCATAAGCCACTTTCAGAGATTGGTGCGTATGATTATTATCTAGGTTTAAGGGATAATCATCTTGTTGTTAATCTCTTTGAACCAGGACTCACTAATGATGATCAATTATTAGATTATGGCCATTTCCTCTACAGTGGAAACACAATGGTGACTATTGTTTGGCATAGTTTATCTAGCATAACGAGTCTTGAATTAAATGGCGTTTTTGAGGCCGATGGTGAAACTCCAATCGAACCCGAGGGCAAATATTACTGCTTCAATAGCAATACTCCTTACATCATTGAAATTAAACTAGGCAGAACATCTGATTCTAGCAACACTAAATTTCCATCTTTAGATCACCAAGTTAAATGTGCTCCATATGATACTCATCGTATGCCAAATGAATCCCCAAGTTGGACATACTTATCAATGGAAAATGGTATCTATCGTTATCAAATTTCATTTAGTGAAAGTGGCTATTCATACTACAACTTCTCTTTATATATTTACAGTTTTGAATTTGATGCCGCGATTGATGTACCGCCAATAGTAGAGCCATTCATCGAATAATTATATTCCAACAATCAAAAAGACCTGTTACTCTCAGGTCTTTTTTTGTTACAATTAAGCCAGTTTGGAGATTTGATATGAAAACTCATGGAAGCAAAACTGGTGGTATTATTCTTATTCTTTTAGGTGCCTTTTTAGCGGCCTTATTTTCAGGCATCGCCATTTATAATATTGTGACAATGTTTGACGCTCCTACTTCAAATTGGCCACCTGATCCATACGCTGGTCCAAGTGAAAGCATGGATATGATGAAAGGCGCTCTTGCCTTTGGCATGTTCTTTCTAGCAATGTGCTCAGTGCCTCTAATTGTGGTGGGTGCTATTACGTTAAAAAGAGGTAATGCAAATCAAAAGGTGATTATGGAAGGTAGAACTTCATCATGTGTCATTGAAGACCTTAGAAGTCATCATTTTAAAAGTGGTTGGCATTTCATCATGGTAGTTTCTTATAAAGACGATAATGGCAATTATCAAAGATACTCCACACATATACCAAAAGATAAATATCAAGAACTCAAGGTTGGTATGACACTTGAATGCTTAGTAAGGGGTAACGAGTGTTATATTGATATCATGAATATTAAGGTTATTGATAACCAACTAGATTAATAATGAACAGGGCTTTGTTGAAACAAAGTCTTTTTATATCTAAAATATAGATATGCTCGATAATATTGAAAGATTCGATATGAAGAAGCCGCCTAGTAGGCAGAAGCTTCGTTTTTTAATGAAAATAATCGCGGGTATCACAACCCGTAAACAAGGCCAAATTATTCACAAAGTGAATATGGAAGGCATTAAACCTCCTTATATCTTAATGGGTAATCATAATTCCTATTACGATTTAATGGTGCTTGAAAAAGCTATCTTACCTAACCGCTGCAACTATATCGTGGCCATTGATGGCTTCATTAAAAGAGAATGGTTGCTCCGTTCCATCGGTGGTATCTGTAAAAGAAAATTCACTAATGATGTGAACTTACTTAGGCAAATCCGTAAAGTTATCAATAATGGTGATATTATGGTTATCTATCCTGAAGCGAGATATTCATTATGTGGCACTAAAGCAATCGTACCAAAGAGCAATGCTGCTTTAGCAAAAGCTTTTAAAGTTCCATTAGTGACTCTTACCACGCATGGTGATCATATCGTCGAACCTTTCTATAATCCAAAAAGAAGAAAGATTAAAGGATTAGAAGCCACATTAGAATGTATCGCTACTAAAGAAGAAGTAGAAAAGCTATCAGTGGATGAATTAGATGCACGTCTACAAAAAGCTTTAGAATATGATGATTATGCTTGGTTAAGAGATAGTGGTATTCTTCTCACCGATAAAGATAGGGCTAAAGGATTACATAAAGTTTTATATCAATGCCCACACTGTGGCACTGAATATGAAATGAGTAGTGAAGGTATTCAAATTAAGTGTAATCACTGTGGCAAAACATACGAAATGGACGAACACGGGGTATTAAAAGCTCTAGAAGGAGAGACTGAATTCCCACACATTCCTGATTGGTATGAATGGGAAAGAAGTAATGTTAGAAAAGAAGTTAGAGAAGGTAAATATCACTTCGAATGCCCAGTAAGAGTGGATGCTTTACCGAACGCTAAAGGCTATATTGATTTAGGTATGGGCACGCTAGTGCATGATATGAACGGCTTTACTTTAAAAGGTCGATATAAAGATGAAGACTATGAAGTCACCTTATTAGCCAAAGACCACTATAGTGTGCATATTGAATATGAATATTTAGGCAAATTTGGTGATTGTGTTGATCTAAATACACTAAATGATACCTTCTATGTCTATCCAAAATGTGAGAAGTTCTCTGTGACTAAGATGTCCTTAGCGTGCGAAGAATTATATAAATATCTCAATAATGAAGAGTAATGTTTTTGCCATTTAAGAAAAAACAATTTATAGTATGAATATGATGAAACGTTTAGAATCTCAAGAAGACTATTTAGAAAAGATCTTACAAATTAGCAAAGAAAAGGATAATGTGCACGCTATTGATGTCGCGCGTGGTTTATCTTTTTCTAAGCCATCTGTTTCTGTAGCGATGAACAAACTAAAAGATCAAGGCTATATTGAAATCAATAATAAAGGTGAAATCACCTTAACTCCTTCAGGTCTATTAATCGCGGAAAAAACATTGGAGAAACATACTATCATTACTAAGTTACTCGTCTCCCTTGGTGTTGATGAAGAAACCGCCATGGAAGATGCTTGTAAAATGGAACACGATATCTCAGATAAAACCTGGGAAGCCATTAAAAGAGCCTACGAGAAGAAATAGTGAGTTTATTTACAATAAAGAGACAAGAGTTAGTGAAAACTAACTTTTTTCTTTACATAGACAATTATAAGTATATAATAGTTGCAGTTAGTGGAAACTAACTATAGGAGGACTATTATATGCCAATTGTTATTGCCCCAACTGATACTGAATTAACAATCATCAAAGTACTAGCGGATGAAAAGACCAAAAGACATCTTGAATCTTTAGGAGTGGTGACAAACGGAAAAATCACAGTTATCTCCTCTCGTGGTGGAAATACCATCTGTGTCGTAAAAGGTATTCGTTTAGCGTTCAACCGTGAAACCGCGAGCAAAATTCTAGTAGCGTAGAAGGGGAGGAATTTATGCTTAAAAAACTAGATAAAATAGAAAAAGGCGAGACTGGCCTTGTTAAGAATGTTGAAGGAGACGGCAAAGTTCGTCGTCGTTTATTCGACATGGGTGTTACTCCTGGTGCAAAAGTAACATTAAGAAAGAAAGCACCTTTTGGTGATCCTATCGAAATCACCATCCGTGGTTATGAACTTTCACTTAGAAAAGCGGAAGCCGAGCTAGTCAATATCGAAGTGGAGGATGCTAAGTAATATGAAAAGATTTGCGTTAGCGGGTAATCCTAACTCCGGTAAAACCACATTATTTAACTCCTTAACTGGTGCGACCGCACACGTTGGTAACTGGCCAGGTGTTACAGTCGATAAAAGAGAAGGTACATATCGTAAACTCGATGAACCAATTTACATCGTTGACTTACCTGGTATTTATTCCTTGTCCCCATATACTCCAGAAGAAGTTATCTCAAGAAACTACGTCTTAGATGAAAAACCAGATTGCGTTATTAACATCGTGGACGCTACAAACTTAGAAAGAAACTTATATTTAACAACACAAATCTTGGAAATTGATGTTCCAGTGGTCGTGGCCTTAAATATGAGCGACGTCGTGAGAAAAAACGGCGATAAGATTGACGCCAAAGCTTTACAAGAAAAACTTGGTGTTCCAGTTGTTGAAATCTCTGCATTAAAACAAGAAAACTTAGATGAATTAATGCAAGAAGCTGTTAAAGCCAGCAACAAAGAACGTAAAGGCGCAACAATCATTGAAGATAAATCCTTATTACATTTAATTAGTGATGTGCAAATCGCTTTTGAATTAAAAGGTATTGAAAACCCATTATTCCACGCCATCAAGTTAGTGGAAATGGATGAACTTGAAGTCAAGATGCATCCAGAAGCAGTGGAAACTGTTAATAAATTCAAAGCAACATTTAAAAACGATACATTCGGTAGTGACTTTGAAGCTTTAATTGCTGATAACCGCTACGAATATATCGCTAAGAATTACGCTACCGCGTTTAAGAAAGCGGATAACGGTGAACAAAAAGAACAATTAAGCAAATCCGATAAGATTGATAAAGTCATGACTCATAGAATTTGGGCTCTCCCATTATTCGTGGTTATTATGTTCTTTATCTTCCACGTCACCTTCTCTGAAGACGTCTTGTTCTTAAATAGAATCTTTGGCTTAGAAATTACCCACGAAGGTTGGATTAATTACTTCACCGGTATGGGTGCGGAATTTGATGAAGTGACTGGTGAGTTAGTGCCTCTTGGAGGTATCCCATCATTAGGTGTCTGGTTACAAAGCTGGTTTGGTTGGCTCACTGGTAGTTTGATCGACTGGGTTGGCTCATGGATGCCAGCAGGCGAATGGTATACATCCCTTGTTTGTGATGGTATCTTAACTGGTCTTGATGCTGTCTTATCATTCGTTCCACAAATCATGATTCTCTTCTTATTCATTGCAATCTTAGAAGACAGTGGTTATATGGCACGTGTCGCCTTTATCTTAGATAGAGCGTTTAGAAAATTTGGTTTATCTGGTAAAGCCTTTATCCCAATGTTAACAGGCTTTGGTTGTAGTGTTCCTGCGATTATGGCCACTAGAACATTAGAAGATGAAAGAGAAAAGAATAGAACCATTAGATTAATGACATGCTTCTCTTGTGGCGCTAAAGCTCCTATTTGGGCTTTATTAGCTGGCGTTGGTGCTATGGCGGGTTTCGCTGGTGATATCTTCGTCTTTACTATCTATGTCGGTGGCATTGCCTGTGCGATTATCTTTGCCTTATTCATGAAGTTATTCTCCAAAGATCAATATGTCTCTCCATTCATTATGGAGTTACCTGCTTATCACTTACCACAACCAAGAAACGTTGGTGCGCACCTTTGGGAAAAGTTCAAACACTATTTAATTAAAGCTGGTACCATCATTGCCGCTTGTACAATCGTTATTTGGTTCCTTAAATCATTCGGTTGGAAAGAAGGTAAATTTGGTTTACTCTTATTCGAAGAAGCCAATGCTGAAGGTGAAATGGAATGGGTCTTACATATTGATAACTCCATCCTTGCTTACTTAGGTAGAGGCTTAAGATACTTCTTCTATCCTTTAGGACCTCTCGCTGGTGGCTGGACCAATAATACAGATGGCTGGAAATATGTCGTCTCTACATTAACTGGTTTAATCGCTAAAGAAGATGTCGTTGCCACAATGGCAGAACTTGGCTTAGAAGAAGGCACAATTGGCTTATCCTTAGCCGGTACTTATAGCTTCGCTGTTTATAACTTGTTCACTATCCCATGCTTCGCCGCTATCGGTGCTACACATGGTGAACAAAAAGGTAAAGAATTCTGGCTCACCTTATTATGGTGGTTCGCCATGTCCTATGGCTTTGCCTTATTAGTCTACTGGGTTGGTGCCTTATATGAAGTTGCTTGGTGGGGTGGCTTATTAGTAACCCTCGCTTTAGCGGGTGCTGTTACCGGTGCTGGTATCATTGTCAGTAGACGTCATAAATTAGCATTAACTAATAACTAATAAAGGAGAATATCGATGTTTAAAGATCCTAGTACAATTTGGATAGAAGTATTAGTCCTAATCGCGGCTATCTCTTTCGTTGCGCTTGTTCTTGGTCGATATATCTATAAAAAAATACACCATATTCCAACAGGTGATTGTGCTTGCCATCATATCAATAAGAAAAAGATATTAAAGCAATACCATAAAGGAAAACTCTAATATGAATAAATATGTTCTTAAAGTACTCGGTATGAGATGTAGCATGTGCGAATTACATGTTGAGGAAGCAATCTCTAAGAACATCAAGGTTAAGAAAGTGAAAGCTAACCGCTATAAAAAGGAAGTGGTGGTCTTCACCGAATTAAACCTTGACCAAGAGGACTTCCATAAAGTCTTAGATCCAACTGGCTATCAGTTAATGGCGTGCGAAAGAATGGCCGCTATTAAGCATTGGTACGGTTGGAGATAAACATTATTAACAAAATAAAAACCTGGCTATCAAGTCAGGTTTTTTGTTATCCAATAACTCGTTATTACATCGTGTAAGCGTACATGAACTGCACTAATGGGATTCTTGCTTTAGTGCCATAAGGAGTAACTTTGCAAGTTACTTTTCTATCACTCGCTAAGACTTTTTCAAAATCTAATTCGTACCAAGGAATATTGATTTCATTAAGACCTTCTTTTTTGATAAGTTGTTTTTTATTAAAGACTGTAATCTTTTGACCACCAACAGTGACCTCAAATGTTATCTTGGTACGATTAGTAATCTGATCCGCATATAATCCTGGTCTAATATACATCTTCTTATAGCCAAGTTCTTTTAATTTTTCCAAATTGTATGATTTATAAGGATCTTTGAGATTGTATTCATACGAATATGGATTAGAAGAAGAGAATTTTGCTTCGGTCGTAACGTTATCCAATTGATAATGATAGTCTTGAACTGTCTTCGGCTGTTTTGTTTGGAACTGTTGTTCACCTTTTAAAATGCGTTCTGATTCATTAGCGACAAATTGTTCATAAACTTCTTCGAAATAGTTATATGCATCATTTTTTGACCAAATATCTTTTGGAAAAAGACGTGAATTAGTGAATGGAATAATATCATATGATAATAATTTTTCTTCATATTGATTCGTAGTTTCATTAAACGTTGTGAAATGATAGCAATCGTCAATGGATGCTTCCTCTATAGTATTTGTTTTTTGAAACTCTCCTATGTAATCGCCAACTTTTCCAGAACGAATCCGATATGATTTAATTTCTATATCGTAGCTAGCATAAGTTGCACCATCTAAAATACCAATACCATATTTTCTAAGGAAATCTTTTATGAAAGATTCGCTTTGTTTTTCTTGAAGAATCTTGGTATAAGTTTCTTCAAAATCCGCATTGTAGTGGGAGTTGATATCGTTATCGTATACTTCCGACTGTAAAGATTTTCCACGATAATCTAATTTATTAACCTTAACACCGTAGATATGTATCTCATTTTCTTTAATTACGTAAGATGCATTACAGAATAACTTTTTAAAATACAATTCTAGAGCTTCTTGTTGATGCTCCCTGATAGAAGTGGTATAGGCGTTTTGATGAAGAATTTCATGACCAAAGTTATCCGAAAAGTTACCCAATTCACTAGAAACTACTGGGAAAAGGAGGTCAACACCATTATCTGCCCATGTCCTAAATAAAACTTTGTTATATGAATCTTCTTTAATCGCTGGTAGTGGTTCCTCAATAGGATTGACCTTATTGAATTGATAAGATAGATAAGCGTTTTTACCCACAAAATCTTTGACATCATCAGGTTCATCAACTTTAACTGTGTCATTTTTTACTTCTGGTAATTCTTTATATGACTTAATGCCATTATTGTTACAACCTGTTAACACAAATAATGAGCATAAGAGTAATCTATTTAATTTCATAATTATTCTCCTTTTTATTCACCGAGATTAAGTCTAAATAAAAATAATGATTAAATCAAAACAAAATAAACATTGTCATATGTTTATAGCAATATAATGACTTTTTTGAATTATTTTGAATTCTTATGAATTACAAAATAACTAATAAAAAAGCACCAAAGTGGTGCAATAGTTAACAATTGGCTGGGGTGACTGGGATCGAACCAGTGAATGGTGAATTCAGAGTCCACTGCCTTACCGCTTGGCGACACCCCAAATTCAGTTAATTAAAACTGGTCTTCCTGATAAAGACGAACTTCAGTAACGCCTGGAACTTCTTCTTGTAAGATGACTTCCACTAAATCTTTGATGTCGTTATTTGCGTAAGCGCAGTCTTGACAAGCACCATGTAGACGAACATAGACAACACCATCCACAAAGGAGACGAATTCAACATCGCCACCATCTCTCTGTAAGAAATGTCTAATTTTATCTAATGTTGCAACAATAAGTTTTTCGCGGTCGTCTTTCATAACGATAAAGATATTAGCACAAACAAAATAAAATGTTCACTAAAATGCTAAAAAATATTTTTATACCTTCTATTATTGCTATAATAGTGGCATGAAACTAAGTCTTGATGAATACGATAAAGTACTAGCAATAGTGCCTGGATTATTTCAGTTTAACGAAAACGAAATGTTTACCCAAGCGGCTTTAGCCATCACTGAAGATGAACTTTTCTTATACGATGATAATGCTCCTGCTCAAATCATGGGCGAGGTTTATCATTATCCAATCTTAAAAAGAATTAAATTAGATGATATCGCTATGGCGTTAGATGAAAAGATTGTTAGAAATATCCAATTAAGCGAGATGGGGCGTCTTAACTTCTTAATGGAAGAAACAGACGAGAATATCCTTTTCTATTATTATTTAAGTGATAAAAAAGATATCCAAGACTTCATTAAAGAGCTCGCAAACTGTGGCATAAAGACCAAGAAAAGAAAAGTTGATTTATCACCAGAAAATTTATAAGACCTCAACAAAGTCATTAATGATTACGAATAAAGGTCTTTTATTTTATATAAAATTCATTTAATCTTTTTGGACGGAGAAATTTATGTCAAAAGAAAAACTAACTATCGCCGAACAACTTGCAAAAAGAGAATATAAGCAACCATCCAACCTTGTCTGGTTTTTATATGCCGCTTTAGCGAGATCCCCATTCTTCGGTCCAAAATATCACGTAAAATACAAAGTCATTGATGATATTAATAAATATAAAGGTCCTGCTTTTATTATTTGGAATCATCAATCTAGAAGAGACTATTTATTCTTAAAGAATCTTATCGCCCCTCATAAATTTAATATGCTCGCGGGTTATCAAGAATTCTTTAGAAAGAAATTCGTTTGGCTATTTAAACAAGCCCAAGTCATCCCAAAGAAAAACTTCACTAATGACCCAAAGAGCATTAGAGCGATGGATAAAGTCATCAAAAGTGGTGGCACAATTGCCTTTGCCCCAGAAGGAACTTCTTCCATCTTTGGCCATAACCAACCAATCGTTCCAGGTACTGGTAGGTTTTTAAAATACTATCACATCCCTGTTTATTTTATGAAATTAGAGGGTGCTTATCTCACCTCTCATAAAGTCTGTATTGATGACCGTATTGGTAAGATTAACGCTACATTATCTTTATTGTTTAAGCCAGAAGACTTATTAAAAATGACTCCTGAAGAAATCGATAATAGGATTAATGAAGCTTTCCATCACGATGATTATAAATGGAATAAGACGCAACATATCAAATATAAGAGCAAAGGTCGTATTATGACCAATATGCAAGATATGTTATATAAATGTCCAAGATGCGGTCATGAATTAGAAATGGATGCCGCTGGTAAATATATCAGATGTACACACTGCGGTAATGGTGGCTGTATGGATGATTATTATGACTTCTATCCATTTGATGATACTTGTAAAATCTTTGATACGCCAACTGATTGGGTAGACTGGGAAAGAGTGCAAGTCATTCATGAAATTAGAGACAACAAAGACTTCTATTTAGAAGAAGAAGTTGATATTGGTGAATTACCAAAATATAAACCAGTTAAAGATAATAAGAAAACATCTATTCCATGTGGACACGGTAAGATCAGGTTTGACCACCAAGGTATCCACTTCGATGGTATTAAAAATAATGAACCATGGCACTTTGATTTATCCTATAGTGTCATCTATTCTCCAATCATTGAAAACGACTTAACACAGTTCGCTCTCGCTGTTAATGAACAAATCTATGATTTTGTTCCAAAAAGACATGTCGTAGGCAAGATAATTCTTGTCACGGAAGAAATGCATAGATTACACTTTAACACATGGAAAAACTTCCCTTGGAACGATTATATGTATGAGGGAACAGAATTGGAGAAAAAGTAACAATGATTAAGCCATATTGGAAATCAGCATCGCACATCATCATCTTTATTTTGATGATATTAACCCATGTATTTTTATACGCATCTTTTACTATTGATGTGATTGCTTATATGCAAGATCCAGCGTCTGCAGATCCTGAAGCTCCCGCTAGAATAACAACGCTCATTGTTGTGATCGCGGTTATCGTTAACTTTATTATGACCATCATCTTCTTCTCTGATTTATTCCGTTATATCAGATTAAAAAGAAGAACTACTAATAACATTAAGAGTAATGTTGAAATCTATGCTGAAGATGCGGGCAAAGAAGACGCTGATAAAGAAGCGAAGAAAATGCTTAAATTTAACGAAGTTATCGCTGACAGGAGTGAAACCGCTAAACCTGATGGTGTGGAATTTGAATTCCCACAAGAATCAATGAAGTATCCTTCTCTTAAAGCCACTCTTTTAACAACATTTTATGCGGTTGGCTTACCTCTTTTAGCGATATTTGGCTTGTTATTTGTTTTCATTTTCTTATTCTTCTTAATGATTAATCCTCAAAATGTGTTAGAGGGTTTACGTAATGCTGCGACATTCTCTGCTTTTGCTGTTGTGTTGTTTATTGTTCTTTTTATTATCATGATGATTATTCAAAGAATAAGATTAAAGAAAAGAATGCCTAAAGAGATTGGATTAAGAGTTTATCCTGATTATATTGAACAATATGTTGTTTCCTATAAAGAAGCGAGAATGGAAACTCGCTACAAAGTCAGTTATGACAATATGAAACGCACGAAAACAAAAAACTTCTATTTAATCAAAGGTAAAGTAAATAACCAAACCGCTGTTATTACCATTTATAAAAAAGAAATTCCTAATGAAGTCATTGATTTAATAGAAGGAAGATATTTAAAAGTAAAAGAAGCTAAAAAAGCTGAGAAAGCTAAAAAAGGAAACTAAATATCTTGGATTTGTTTCCAGTTACTAACAAGGTTAGAGACTAGTTCTCTAGCCTTTTTATCATCTATTTCTTTGCTTAAATATTTATGAATAATAATGGCAACTTCTTCCGCTTGTTCTTTAGTGCACCCTCTAGTGGTTACTGCGGCAAAACCAATACGCAAGCCACTTGTTTTACCAGGAGTTAATGTATCATTAGGAATCATATTCTTATTCGTGGTGATGCCAATACCTTCTAAAGCTAATTGAGCGTCTTTACCAGTAATACCATATGTATCTAGAACATTTACTAAGAATAAATGATTATCAGTGCCAGAGACTATAGCTCCTAATTCTGCTAATTTATCAGCGCATGCCTTCGTATTAACTAAAACTTGCTTAATATATTCTTTAAATTCAGGCGTTAAAGCTTCTTTAAAGCAAGTGGCTTTACCACCAATAATATGTTCTAATGGTCCACCTTGATAATATGGGAAGATCGCAGAGTTAATCTTTTTAATCATCTCTTCACTGTTAGTGAGAATAAGACCACCTCTAGGACCTCTTAATGTCTTATGAGTAGTGGAAGTCACAACATCTGCATAAGGAACTGGAGAAGGATGTAATCCAGTAGCCACTAAACCTGCAATATGGGCCATATCCACCATAAATAAGGCGCCAATCTTATCGGCAATTTCTCTAAATCTTTTGAAATCAATAGTGTATGGATAAGAAGAATAGCCTGCCATAATGAGATCTGGCTTTTCTTCTAAGGCTATTTTTTCTATTTCATCATAATCTAGATGACCGTCTTTTAATGGGTAGTGGACAAAACTATAAAGGTGAGAAGAAAAAGATACTGGTGAACCATGAGTTAAGTGCCCTCCATCATTAAGGACTAATGAAAGAATCTTGCCACCTTCTGGTAATAAGGCTCTATAAGCGGCAGCGTTAGCTTGTGAACCACTATGTGGTTGGACATTAGCATATTTACAACCAAATAATTCACACGCTCTATTAATCGCTAAGTTTTCAACTTCATCAACGACTTCACAGCCCCCGTAATATCTATGACCAGGGAAACCTTCAGCGTATTTATTAGTAAGAATAGAGCCACAGGCGCTTCTTACATCAATACTAGCGTAGTTTTCACTAGCGATAAGTTCGATACCATTATTTTGTCTTTCTTGTTCTAAAAGAATAAGTTTGTTTAATTCATTATCCATAAAAATCACCTTTGCTTTATGATACTAGAAAAAGAAGACTAATTCTATAAATTGATATTAGCCTTCTTTAAGAAAGCTTTAGTTCTTTCTTCTTTTGGATGAGCAAAGAATGATTTACTATCTCCGCTTTCAACGATATAGCCATCATCCATAAAGATAACCTTATTAGCGACGTTCTTCGCGAAGTTCATTTCATGAGTGACCACAATCATAGTTCTACCTTCACTGGCTAATTTCTTCATAACTTCTAATACTTCATTAACCATTTTTGGATCCAAAGCGGAAGTTGGTTCATCAAACAGAATGATTTCAGGATCCATGCATAACGCTCTAGCGATAGCGACTCTTTGCTTTTGGCCACCGCTTAACGCTCTAGGACGATAGTTCATTCTATCTTGCATATTAACTTTAGTTAATTCTAGAATTGCTCTTTCTTTGCTGTCTTCATAACTACGCTTTAAAACTTTAGTTTGAGCGATTGTGCAGTTTTTTAAAACATCCATATTGTTAAAGAGATTAAAACTTTGAAAAACCATCGTCATTTGACTACGCATTTGATTTCTTTGCTTTTCACTAATCGCGGTAATTGGGTGTTCTTTAATAAATGCTTCATAAGCATCCTTATCAAAGAAGTCCGCTTTATTTGGCTTTTCATTTAAGACTTTTTTATAAATCTTCTTGCACTCTTTAACTCTTCTTTTATTTTGCTTTGTGACGTAGCCTTCGATAATCTTATTTTGGTAAATCGCGAGATTATCTTCAGCGTCCACTAGGATATCTTTATATTTTGCTTTTTCTTTACGATAGGCATCATAGTCCACGAAATCATCCTTACATTTCTCAATATTAAAGTAATTATTACCTTTAAAAGAGAGTAATCCTCTTGTGGGTTCTTCTAATAAGTTAAGACATCTTAAAAATGTTGATTTGCCAGAGCCACTTGGACCAATAATCGCTATCACGTCTCCCTTATTTACCGTGAGATTAATGTCCTTAAGCACTCTATTCGCGTCAAAGAATTTTGCTAAGTTTTTAACTTCTAATACAACTTCACTCATGCAAATAATCCTCTTTTAAATCTATTAAATGGATTAAGGGAGATCTTTTGTCCATCTAATTTCTTTTCGATAAGTTTAAGGATACCCGCGGCAATTAAAGTTAATAGTAAGTAGATAACCGCTAAGATGAGATATCCTTCTAAGAAAGCGTATGAAGCAGTGGAGATTACTTTCATACGATAATATAGTTCAGTCGTGGCAATAACATTTAAAACAGAAGAGTCTTTAATATTAACAATCAATTCGTTACCAATCGTTGGTAAGGAATTTCTAATGGCCTGTGGTAGGACCACAAAGAAAGAAGCGGTGGAACTCTTCATACCTAAGCTTCTTGCGCCTTCTACTTGACCCATATCCACACCGTTAAGACCAGATTGGACTATTTCTGCCATATAGGCAGCGGTATTAAAGGTAATAACAATTAAGCCTGCAAAGAACCAACCATTAAAGACATCACTTATTAAAGATGGAAATCTAATCGCATCCCAGTTAAGTCCTAATGCCGCACAGCCATATTTAAAGATTAAGGCTTGGACCATCATTGGTGTACCTCTTAAGACCACTGAATAGATGTTACATAATCCTTTAATAATATTGAAACCAACCTTCTTAATCCAAGAAGACGTGGGCTTAACTTTTAAGTTTTTGCCATAGGCAATAAAGACACCAAGAAATAAACCCACGACAGTGCCAAATATCGATAAGATAAGCGTGGAAATAATACCCGCCCAAATAAGGCCTTGGTTTCTTATGAATAAATCACCAGCTTTTGCTAAGTCTATCATTATTATCAACCTTGACTTCTTTGGCTAGCTTCACCCATTAAGCGACTTCTTTCTTCTTGAGAAAGTCTACCTAAGGAAGCATTTAAATCATTAAGTAAAGCGGTGTTACCTTTTTTAAGACCAATATTGACCGCTAAACCTTCTAAATCACCTTCACTTAAGAAAGAATAATCACAGTATAAGACACCTAAGCCATCTAAAGATGCCATTGCTTCAATAACTGGTAATTCCGCAGGCATGGCGAATGAAATACCACGTTGAACATCTAATGCCGCAAGTGGATATGTTTGTTGAGCAGCGCTATGTCTAATATTAAGTGAAGCATCGCTAGCGAAATAATCTTCAATGATATCATCACCAACGACATTAGCCTGGCACACTAATGATTGACCTTTAAATAATTCTTTTAACCCCTCATAGTTAAGTGGATTGTCTTTAGAATTACCTTCTGGAATATTTTCTTGTTTAATTAACCATGCTAAATCACTCTTTAAATATGGTTCAGTAAAATCAATGGTCTTTCTTCTTTCGGCAGTGGAAGACATACCGGCTAAAACCATATTAATAGAACCGCTATTAAGCGATGGAATAAGATCATCCCATTCAATTCTTTTAATAACGACATCTCTACCTAAATCTTTAGATAAGAATCTTGCAACAGCAATATCATAGCCATCGGCAAATTCATTCGTGCCATCAATTGGTAAAGTGAATTCATTAGACTTATTAACAGTCCAATTAAAAGGTTGGTATGCACATTCCATACCAATAACTAATCTAGAATTATCCACTTGATTAGCTCCACAAGCGGATAAAGACAATGATGATAAAAGCGCAAGTAACGCTAAATAATTGTTTCTTCTCATAGATGAAACCCCTTTCCTAAAAAATAAGATTGCATTCTATCGATGCAACCTCAGTATAAGAACAGGATTTCATCAATAGCTCCTCTACAACAATAGCTGTAGGAGTGCATAGGATGTTCTCCTATACCCCAACTCACTAATACGACTACTAGTGGTTTCGGCGGTATTTCCTTTCATAAGCTTCATTGACTACCGTCTCTGCTTACTACTGATAAAGACCGCGCCTCTATCAATCTATGCGTTTATTTTATATATTTTTGTATTTTTTGCAAGAAAAACACATTTCTTAGCAGTTTTATATTTTTTGTACGTCTAATAAGTGAGAAGAGTCGAGAACACTTTTCTCTAGCGTCTATACCAATAGCCGTTTATAATCAAAAAGGAAAGTAGGTTCATACTTATGAGTAAAAATGAAAACAAAAAATTCCCAGTAGCCGCCATTATTTTATCTGGCGTCGTGATTGTCTTGGCAGTCTTAGCTATCTCATTCTGTGCAACAGCAAGATATCCAGGCAACTTGGCTTCATTAGGTGTTTTAGAATTAGTCGGTGGTGTTTTATTCCTAGCCGCACTCACAACTGGTAGAAACGTCTTCTCAAGAATTGTCTCTATCGTCTTATCAGTGGCAAATATCATTGTTTCTTTCGTTCTTGTGGTGATTAAAATTTATACACAAAACGTTGCTTTATTAGCGATTAGCTTATTAATGCTTGTTGCAGCGGTCTTATCTTTAATCTATTACTTAACATCATTTAAGAATAAACGCATTGAAAAGATGTATATTGCTACAGGTTTCATCTTTTCAGTCTTAGTCCTTATGTACGCAGCCTTCTATATGGCTAGTGACTTAAATGCTGTTCAAACCGCAGACCCAAGCTTAAAATTAGAACCATTAATTGATAATTACTTCTTAATCTTCGGTTTAGGTGTCTTAGGAATGATCCCACCAACACTTAGACTTACAGTTAAAGAAGACGAAGAAGTCCAAGAAGCAAAAGCTGAATAATTAATTCATTAATTAGATAAACGGTTATCCCAAATGGATAGCCGTTTTCTTTTTATCTTTAAAATAAGAATAATACTGATAAAATGAAAGAAATATGAATAGTAAAGAAACACTAAAAACACTAATAGAATTTTGGGATAGTGCTTTAAAGCTAAGCCAAGATGATAAAGATGATATCAAAGCCTCAATGACTAATGATAATTATCTTGATTTTGCGCCTTCTAAGAAACTCGCGGATGCTTTAGATAACTTATTAACCACTAATAAAGTATTGGACTATGGATGTGGCAATGCTTGGGCATCATTAATACTCGCTAAAAAGGGTGCTAAATATGTAAAAGCAGTGGATACTTCTAAAGAAGGTATAGAGTCCGCTAAATTCATCTTGGATACATACAATGTATCAAATAAAGTTGATTTAGAAGTGATTGATGAATCATGGTTAGAAAAGCAAGCTCCTAATAGTTATGATGGTTTAATCTGTTCTAATGTTTTGGATGTATTACCACTAGATGTCAGTAAACAAATAATAGTAAATTTCCATAATATCCTTAGTAAGGATGCTCTCTTAGTAGTGGGCCTTAATTTTTATACCGATCCTAAGGTCAAGCCGCTAGAAGAAGGTAAATACATTTATCTCGACGGTGTATTAAGACTATTATCACTTAGTGATGACGAATGGAAAGGGTTATTTGAGCCTTATTTTGAAATAGTCTATTTAGACTATTTTGCTTGGCCTGGTGAAAATATTGAAAGAAGAAGATTATTTGTGCTTAAAAACAAATAATATATAATGGAATTAGAAATAAGCTTTCAAAGGAGACTTATAATGAAATTTTTAAGATGTAAAGTATGTGGCAAAATCGTTGCCTTAGTTAATGATTGCTCAAGCTGTCCAACAAAGTGCTGTGGCGAAGCAATGGAAGAAATCCCAGTTAACACACAAGATGGCGCTCATGAAAAACATGTCCCAGTCTATGAAGTCGTGGATAATATCGTTAATGTCAAAGTCGGCGAAGTTGATCATCCAATGTTAGAAGCCCATTATATTCAATGGATTGCTTTGCAAACAAACTTTGGCAATCAAAGAAAAGTCCTACAACCAGGTCAAGAACCAAAAGCGCAATTTGCTTTATTGCCAGGTGAAAAAGTCGTCGCAGTTTACGAATATTGTAACCTACACGGCTTATACAAAGCTTAATAAAAACTAAGATTCACGCCCTTTCACTTATTATTATTTTAAAAATAATTGTTTGACATCTTTACAAGATAGTGTTAAATATTTAAGTGAGAAAAGAGCAAAACTAGAGTAATCTAGTGACGCAAAACTATAGGGTCTTACAATAAAGATAGCCAGCAACCTCAATTGTTAATCACAGTTGAGGTTTTATATTCTTTAGGAGACAGCCAGTTGCCTTACGGGTCGATTCCGTTATTGATAGGCAATTGGCTTTTAAATTTATGAAGGGTTACTCAAGCAAAACACGTACAAGATTAAAAATCGCTGGTGCAACTGCAACTGCAATCTTTTCTCTTGCATCTGTTTTTACTGGTACATATGCATGGTTTGTTACTAACCAAAGCGTTACCGCTGTGACTAACTCCATTACCATTAAAGCTGAAACCGGCCTTGATTTTGAATTATATTATCTCCGTCATTTTGCTGTTGATCAAAGCACAACTAAAGACGGTAACTATAACGCTGGTATTGATACTTTCGCCGGTTATGAAAACGCTTATGCTAATCCAGTTTTCGTCAAAGTTAATTACGATAATAGTGGCAACGTCACAAATGCTGATGCTCCTACAGATATCAATCATTTATGGCCTGCTCATAAACTTACTTATGCTATCGTGGTGACTGAAGGTTCATTAAGTTCATTTAATTTGTTCTCTTGGAGTGAAGTTACTCTTCCTTCTGTCGTGACACAAGTTAATAGCGAAGATGTTGAAATCTCTTTATCATGGGCTATCAATATGTATGGTGGTGCTTATTACATTGATAGCACTGCTGAAGTCACTGATGATATCGCAAGTGGCTTTGCGACTTATAACACCGATATTACAAACAACACTCTTGTTGATAAGTTTACTTATAGTCAAAGCAACATTGCTCCAACTACAAAACCATCAATTACTATCTTGAATTCAATCTCTGGAACAGCGGGAAATACCAAACGTGTTGTAATTTATTTCTCTATAGAGTTTTCAGATGATAGTTCCACATATTATACTTATAACAACCCTTACTACGTAAAAGATACTCTCGGAAATAGTAACTGCTATGAGAAGTTATCTCTTACAAATTTGATGTTTAGACTTGCTTAGGAGAAAAGAAGATGAAAGTGTTTGATAGAATCAAAAACATATTCTCAAATAAGCAAAACGGTGGTAAAACCCATCGTACTCTTAAGTATGTCGGTATTGGCTTACTCGCTGTTGGCAACATCACTTCCGTTGTGATGGCCACAATGGCGTGGTTTAACTTAAATAGTAGAGATTCACAAATCGATATGATCAGTGGTGACCTTGATGTCGAAGTCAGAAAAGTCGTGGCTTATAAGTATGTTTATCCATACTATCAAAACTCCACTGAATTCGTTGACTACGATAGTGAAGGCACTGTGAAGAAATACGTTCTTGAAGATCACGAACTAGAATTTGACGGAGATGATATCGATGATATTAGCATCACTTCTGATAATGCGATTATTACATTAGGCACTAAAGCGGCGGGTACCACAACCACAAGTTCCGCTAGTGCGTCCTCAAGCAATATTTATATTCCATCTGCAAACTACGCTCCTGAATTCCGTTATTATCTTGTGGGAGATGATGTCTTCTCTGGTGTCGCTGATTCATGGTCTCTTCCAGCAGCGCATGCCTTTGGTTTAAGAGAAGATGTTGCGAACAATAAACCTGCTATTTTAGATAACGTTGTTGTTTCAGCGGGCTCATCTTTCAGACTTTTAGAAACTCTTGAGATTACACAAACTGGTCAAAAGACTTACTTATATAATTACTTCCCGCTTAATAGTATTACAGAAGCTTCATCTGCTTTTAGAATCGTTGATGACAACGATGATGAAATTGGTGATAGACTCCTTTGCTTAAGAAGTGGTATTTACTCATTCTCATATACTCCAAATAGTTTAGAAATCACCTTACATACAAGAGATGATGGTGCAAAAAAAGATATTTCCGTTATCGTCAATAACTCTCTTGACCCAACCAAAGTTAGTATTGACTACGCTGGTTCTGTTGATAAGGATGATTATCCAACCATTGAAAGTTATATGAACCAAGCGATTTATGATCAAAACACTTCGCTCATTTTAGACGTTATTCTTAACTTTAAAAACGCTAATGAAGTAGACGCTAGCTTAAAAATCGAAAGAACTGATGCTTCAAGCGCTTCGATCTTTAACTTAGCGGATAAATATGCTGATACTACTCATAACCTAGTGGGCTATGTTGATGAAAATAATCAAAATATGCTTAGAGCCTCTGATTTCTATAATTTCTATGCACAGTTCACTAAGACACCATACGCAAACGCAGATGCTGTTTGGGCATCAATGCATCGTGTTGGTGATGCAAATTCTCAAAAATTTATTAATGGCACAACTTACGATAAAGAAATTGACTGCACACTTAACTTAAAAGAAGCCAATGATTCAACTTTGGTTGCGGCCAATAACCCTGATAGTGGTCTAGATAACATTTATCATTGCTACATTTGCATTGATTATGACTATGAACACAATACTTATTTCCTTGATAAAAACCGTCTAGGTAAAACATATTTATTAGACCGTGATTTTGGTTTCCACTTCTTTGCCACACAACACAAAGAAGAAGCAGGTGATTAGGAGTAAAAGATGAAGAATAAAAAGAGACTTAGCATCGTTCTAACATCTACTGTCACCGTATTAATTGCTGCGACTATTTTAAATATGGGTTTATCTCTCTCTTTATATAGCAAATATGTTAACGGTAATGGTACATATGGTGAAGTTTCCTTACGTTCCTACTATGAATGTGGTAGCGGTACCGAAGAAGATCCATTTGTCATTACTCGTCCACGTCACTTATATAACTTATCCCGTCTTCAAGGTTTAGGTGTCTATGGTGAAAAGAAATATTTCCAATTAGGTAAAGTTGACTTAGGTGGTGTTGATTCAAACGGTGTACCAATGTGTTACATCAATGACTCATCTTCAGAAAAGAAACCATATCTTGATATGAGTGGTTCTAACTTAGACACTAACCCAATCAACGCGATTGGTTCTGAAGCCTTGCCATTCTATGGTGTATTTGATGGCCAAAACGTTGAAATTAAGAACTTAAACGTTTATTCCAACCCACAAGACTCTGGCTTATTTGGTTATACCGCGCACGGGTCAATGGTTAAGAATTTATTCCTTAGTAATGTGACGATTAACGCATTAGGCTATATAGACGCATATGCTGACCTATATAGTCCTGAAAGCACAATCGGTAACAATGCTTGGTTTGTTTATGCGCCAAACGATGGTGGCGAATCAATCAATCTTACTAAGGATTATCCAAATACAATCTTCACTTACTTTAACGCAAATAATGCGACTGACTTTGAATATACAGAACAAGGTTCTTCCTCGGTACCAACTGTTTCAATTCACGCTCCATCTAATAGTTATATCTTCTCCACATTACTCTCTGGTGACTTAGTCACCCTTAATGAAGATGGTGAAGTTTTGCCTGACTTAACAAGAGTCTTTGAATTCTTCAAAGAAAAGAAGAATGAAGTGGACGCTAAGTTCCCAATTCAAGCTTCTTCCGCTGCCTCTTTAATTGTTTCTAGTGTTGATAGATATGGTCAAAAACACTCCAAAGTTTTACTTAACTTAGAATATGACTTCACTTTAGATTCTAACTCTGCGACATTTATTTCAATGGGTGTCCGTGTGAGTGGTGACCATGGTAATAACATCGGTTTAGTCGTTGGTCACTGTGATGGTTCTATCTCTAACTGTTACGTCTACAACGGTGCTTTCCAAATGAACAACGGTGGCGCTAGCTACAATAGTTTACCTAATGGTTCTGACTTAGGCTTAATTGGTCGTGTTGGTGGTACTGTTCAAAACATTTTAGCGAGTGAATCCGATGTCGGTGCTAAAGAAGGTAAGAGTATCGGTGTTCTTGACTTCACAACTATTTATCGCGACATCATTACTGATACATCATTCGATGGTTCACACACTCAATCTGGTATTACCGCTGGTGTAACTTATACTCCAAATCAAAATACTAAGTACATGCAATACTTACGTTATTACGAAGGCAACTATATTACCATCGCTGAAGACGCTGTGACATTTAGAGGCCGTCAAATCGTTACTAATACTGACTTAGGTGTCTTTACTGTTGCCACTGACGCTCGTACCACAGGTATGAACGCTAACGCTGGTGAAAATATTGATAGATCTGTTGTTATGACAGATGAAGACTTAACAATTGATGATGCTTCTGGTGATGATAATTACTATATTTATTATTCCACTGGTGAATTCAATAAGACTTACCATAATACATATGGTACTGGTTTAAACTTTGGTAGTTACGTTGATAACTTCCAAAACGCTTCTTCCACAAGTATCTTACTTGGTAGACATTTCCCAAGAAAAGACCAAGTAACTAGAGAATCATTTGAAACTAGAGAAGCAAGACAAAATTACTTTGTGCGTTTCAAACTTGATCCAGGCTATCGTAGAGGTAAAGGTTTCTACTTCTCTGATGTTGATACTGAAACAGATGGTGGTGCCTTCATGGCTAACTATTTTAACTATAAATTAGTGGACCAGAATAGTTACCACATTCCAGTCGGTAACAATAAGTGTGGTGTCATGCTTAAGAATAACCTCCGTCAAGAAGTTAGTTCTTTTGCCGCAAGCTTTGCTTGTCCAGACCTCACTCCATATCAAGGTGTGGCGCGTACTTGCTACGCCTTAGAGGATGCTGAACATAATCCATATGTCAGCAACATGGTCAACTTTGAAATTAAAAATGAACTAGCTAACGTTACCGTTATCGCCGCACCTAGCGATAATTCTTTACCATCTGCTTTAGGTGTTTATAAGATTGATAATTCCGACTTCACAGGTCAGATTGATTACACGATGGATGACTATGATATGAGATTCACTCAAAGCTATGATGATCCTGACTATGCATTCTTCATGCCTACAACCAATAGTCTGGCTTACTTTGATTACCGTGTTAACTCTTTGACTCAAAAAGGTGAAATCGGTACATATAGTAGTGGTGGCACATTTACAGCTGCGACAAACGCGACAGACGCCACAGTTCCATCCGAATACAACACAACTGAATTTGGCTATGAAAATGGCAAAACTAGATTATTTGCCCATACATTCTGTTTACCAAAAGGTAGATATTGTATTGGTTCCGCTGCAAGAAACAATCAATGCGTACCAAAGATTTATTATATGTGTGCTCAAGGTCAAGATGATGGTCAATTCGACTTCGATGATAACGTTTTCGCTAGTACAGATAGAGTTGAAAACGTCGACTTCATCAATACTCCACGTTTCGCATTAGATGGTACAGAAAACATCATCGTTTCTGATATCACAGCCTATAATCCATCCAGTCCAACAGATGGTAACAAACTTGGCAACCGTAGATTATACGTTGCTTTCGTTAACTCAGATCGTTCAATGTTTGGCGATTCTATTCCATCAAATCTCTCATTCACGTTTGATCAGTCTACTGGTAAGTTTTTGATAGCTTCCACATTAACTGGTCAAGATTTAATAGATGTTATGACACGGGTTGCGGTAGACAACTATAAACCGAACCTTACTAACGGTGATCAGAAAGAACTAACAATTAATTTGTTAGGCATCGAAAGTAATGGTCAGGTAATTGTTTATCCAGCAGGTAGTTAAGGAGGTCATTATGAAATTTAGAAAACTATTGAAATATTTCGGATTCTTAATAGCGATTGTTCCTTTTGCTGGTGCCGCTTGCAGTGGTAATAGTGATGTCAATCATTCTCTTCGTATCACTCCAAAATACCTTTTAAGTGGTACACAAGAATCGGTCAGTGGTGACTTTGTTTATTACTCCATTAACGGTGATACAGAATACGCTGTCGCTTTAAAAGAAAGCGCTAAATCATCAACAAGTTCAATCAGAATCAGTGCAACATACAACAATAAACCAGTCACTGGTATTTGGAGATATGGCTTTGCAAATAGTAAAGCCTCTTCAATTAGTATTCCATCCGGCATTACAGTCATCGACTTTGAAGCCTTCATGGGTTGCAAAATCAAATCTTTGACCATTCCTGCTACGATTTATGAAATTGGTGAAGCAGCGTTTTATGCTTGTAAAGATTTAACCAAAGCTTCCATTCAAAATACCACAACAACATCAGAAGTTTCTTCTGCTTGTTCTTGTAGCGAAGTGGAAGACGATGACCAACAAGAAAGAATTCCTTGTGCTTTAACAACGATTCCTTCTTTCTGCTTCTTTAACTGTCATAACTTAAAAGAATTAGTCCTTCCTCAATCTATTGAAGAAATCGAATATGAAGCCTTCAATAACTGTCGTTCTTTATATTCCACTTTAGCGTTTATGAATATTAAAACTATTCGTTCTCGTGCATTCCAAGGATGTGCAAGTTTGAAGAGCGTTTATATTTCATCTTCTTTCTTTGCTAAAGATGCGCAAACAAATTTACCAATTGGTGTTATCGAAGATAAAGCTTTCGATGGATGTAACGACAGCCTTAAGTTCTGGCTTGTCGGTGACACAAGTGATGTTCAAGCTTGGTTAGACCGTCACACAGATAACAAGTGGCGTTGGAAAAATGAAACAACCAATCCTGCGACCGCTAGTAACTTATATACATATGAAATCACAGCCTCTGGTGCTTCTTACACTAACGACTGGATTTTTACCACCATTAATGGTGATGTTGAAATTACTTCCTATATCGGACCAACTGATATTGAAGGCACACCTGTTAAATTCCTCTCTGTTCCTAATGAACTTCCAAGTGGTTCAGGTAATAAAGTTAGAAAGATTTCAACTGATGCCTTTAACACAGTTAAGAGCAAACTTGAACGTCTTTATCTTCCAAAAACTTTAAAGAGAATTGAACCAAGTATGTTCAATAGTGATTATGACAAATTAATCGTTATCGATGATAATACAGCCTGTTCTAGTGATGAGAGCACAATTCAAGGTGGCGAAGAACTTTCTCCAAGAATTATCCTTGATGGTCTTACTGAATTAGAAGTCATTGGTAATAAAGCCTTTGTTGACATGGATAAATTAGCGAACATAAAAACTCTTAAATTACCATACTCCTTAAAAGCGGTTGGCATGAGAGCTTTTGGTACTTCATCAGAAAACGGCAAACACTTAAAAGCGCTTACTGTTTTTGAATGGGTCTATGATGACGCTAAATCTGCTTTAAAGACGATTGGTAGAGAAGCATTCTTTAAAATGGGCAATAGTGATAATTCTAAATCTTCGACAAGTGGTATTCATAAGAGCTATCTTAAGAAAAATGGCGACACAAACTACACATTAACAACCCTTGTTTTACCAAGAACGCTCGAACATTTCGGCATTTCTAATGGCGATAATGATACTTATGGTCTTGGTGGTAGTGAGGATGATAACAACGATTTTGGTTCTAACTCATTTGCAGGCTGCCCACTTCTAGAAAAAGTTATCTTTAGAGGCAGTGTTAAGAGCAAAGTTCAAGCGGGTAATAATAATGACTCAGATACATTTAATCTCTTCATTCCTAGCTATTCTTTCATCATGAACGAAAGCCTTAGAACAGTTATTTTTGAAGAAAGATGTGGTAAAACCATCCTCTTCCATACTGGCAATAGCGATCATCCTTGTGTGGGCTGGTCATCTGGCAAAAGCAAAAACGATTTAGGTGGAGATCCTGGTGTTCAGGAAATCTTCCTTCCAAATAGATATACAACTCTCCGTATGGCAAGATATACCTTCCAAGGTAATTCTCGTGGTGCAGTCTATTTATCAGGTGAATTTGGCACTAATATGTATGGCCATAATAAAGACACCACATTTAAGACTTACATGGGTAATATAAGCCTTAATTCAGTGCCAGTTACTGATGTTAAGGAATGGTATCAAATTGGTAAAGAAAATACACACGGTTATGACTTTGATCCGGATACAACACGTAATTTCTACGGCTTAGATCAATACATGCCTGTTTATTCTAATGTTCATTATGAACTAACAATTGATGAAGACTATGCAAGTATTGATACATTTGTCGGCTTAGGTCCTACAAATAGTGAAAATGACTATATCATTAAAGATAAATGTGCCTTTGTCTGTGGCGCCTCAACCGCCACAATGGCTAATTACTTATATGACCGTCATGATAGCAATTTTACTGGCACTGCTATAGTACCAGCCACAGTCAACAGAGTTAATGGTACATCTTGTACAGTCACCGTCATCGGCGATTCTGCTTTCAGTGCGGCGTTCTGCGATACTACTAGCTATAATGGCTATACAAATTTCAAAGACTTAACAGCGGTTTCTATTCCTAGCACAATCACCAAGATTGGTGAATATGCCTTCATGAGAGCATATGGTGTCACAAACTTATTCGCATATAATGCTAGTACAGGCGTCTCTTTAGGTGACTATGTTATGCCAACTAGCTTAACAGAAGTTGGTAGACAAGCCTTTGCATTCTGTAATATTAATAAATTCCTTAATTTCCCAACTAATGTTGTATTCTATGAAAATACTAGCACAATCAGTAGTTCAGCTTATACAACATCAGTGTTCTCCAATAATTTCTCTTTGAGAAAGATTACTTTTGGTAATAATGCTACATCATCTACTAATTACACAACCACAACATACCTCGCTGATAATGGAGATACTTATACTTCTGCTATTTATTCCACAAATGCGGTTTCTAAGAATAAGTTATCCTTATTATTAGTGCTTAATAGAGATAGTGCGGATTATCTTGCTACTTCTGAGGATTCAAGAAGTGTCCAAGAAACAATTGGTCAAAGTGCTATCGATTGTAGTGAATTCAACGGACGATTTAAGAATGGTTATCTCTATGGTGCATTTAAGATGTGCTACTGGATCGATTCTCTTGTCGTTGGTAAAGCAAATCAAACTACTAGAGATCAACCTCTTATTTCTGGTGTTTATAATGTCGCTGAGAATAAAGATACTTATTTATATTTAGCGCAAAAATATGATTTTACCGGTAATGCCACAGCGTTAAAGGTTATTTCCTTTGGAAATGCCGCAGCAATCGAAACACCAGCTTATTCCTTTGAAGGCTGTGAAAACTTATCAAAAGTTAGACTTCCACGAATTGTTGGCGGCTCAATTCCTGAGGGCTTATTTGCCTTTGCGGAAAACGCTAATATCGTTTTCGAAGTTCCATCTGACACTAGTGGTAATAACTTCACTCCATGTTCTCCTGGTGTATTAGATCTTACATTTACAGGTTATACCAGTATTGAAGCAGGAGCTTTTAAAGGCACAAATATCACAACGTTAATTGCCCCAATTACATCAACCTTCACTATTGAAGAAGAGGCATTTTCAGACTGCCCAAGTCTTGCATCAATCAACTTCGCAAATGTTACTGGTGAAGTACATTTAAACGCGGCGTTTAAACGCTCAGCAATCCCAAATAATCTCTTCAATTATGGTACTTCAGCACTTATTCATTTCAATGATGGCTGCTTTAGTGATTGTACCTTCCCAGGTAAAACATTCACCTTCCCAGCAAAAACCGCGACTATTGGTAATTCTTGCTTTGAAAACTGCAGCACATTAGAAACCGTCACAGCGGCCGCTAACTTAACAGAGTTAGAAAGAAAAGTAGTGGATAATGGACCTGGCCTTAATAACGATGGCAATAATACAGGATTTAAACAAATCGGTGATTATGCATTTAATATGTGCACTAACCTCAAAAATTTTGACTTTAGTAAATTCCCTGATTTAGAAAGAATTGGTCACTTCGCCTTTGGTATGAAAGCTGTTTCAGGCTCAACAATCGCTTATGAAGCAGAAGGCGATAAAAACAATAGCGCAAGTATTTGCCCAGGTGGTGTTGTTGTATTACCAGCATCATTAACAAACATTGGTGTTGGTGCATTCCATACAAGTAAGGTTGTTTCTGTGACATTTAAATCCCACTCAATCAAATTTGAACGTGCTAATAGATTTACTGCAGATACACGTTTAAAAACCAATAACAATCATGGTGGTTCACAGTTTAGATACTGCTATTCATTAACTAAGGTTTTCTTTGAAGATCCAGATTGTGCTTGGACCACTCCATATATGTTAAAGAGTGAAGGTGGCCAAGATAACTACTTCTCAAAATGCACAAGCTTAACTGTTCTTGTGATGCCAAGAGGATATGATATTCAATGTCCTAGATATACAGGCACTACAGATAGCACACGTTGTGACTCCATGGTTTGGGAAAGTAGCAAGAGCTTAAAAGTCTATGTGTGGCATACCGTGAATGATTTAGATAGTTCTAAGCCTGCTATTTCTGACTACTGGCACCGTATGGCGGCTAGCGATAACGCACCAATCGTATTCCACGTTGGTTCCAATGCAGACGTCGTTAAACAAGTAGGAGGCAGTTATGTCGAAATCAAAACCGGTACAGTTTATTGGACTCTTGGCGCTAATAATGAAGTGGTCTATTTAGGAACAGCTTCTGTTAATGCTACTACTGGTCTTGTCACATTCGCCACAAATGGTTATACCGCAGATTCTTCCGGTGTTCATTATAACGGATAAAAAACATCAAAAAATAAGGCGCTACTCGTTAGCGTCTTTTTTTATTTATTAAGGAAAATATGCGCGTATATATGTAACGATCATAGCTGATTTTTATGAAAAAGTAGTCCAAGTATTTACTACGTAAATAAAAAATATTATTTGACTTATTATTGATATTTTTCTAAACTAATAATGCAAAGCGAAAGCGATAAGGAAGTCCCAATCCTTGTTGGCGACATGTGATGCAAAAACCTATCATCCACTCAGTTAAGATATTAGTTGAGTGATTTTGTCGTTTATAAGGAGTTTATATATGAAAAAGACAAAGATTATAGTTCCTGCCTTAGGCGTGTTACTCTTATCTACAGCTGCTTCCGTTACAGGCACAGTTGCATGGTTCTCAATGAATAACTTTGTTACCGCCACAGGTATGGAAGTTAAAGCCAAAGCAGAAAATGGTATCGTTATTTCTAATCAAGCAGCAGCTAGTGGTTCTTGGAAAGAAACAGCTGCATCTACTCGTAGCACACCATTATCTCTTAAACCAACAAGTACCGCTACAGGTGCAACATGGGTTCATAGCACAAGTAATGATTCTGCTGATGAAAATACAGAAAATGCCTATGACTTATTAACCTTAACAGTTGATAGCACAACAGGTGCTGGTTATGTTGAAGACAATAACCAAACTGGTTATCAAGCCGTTGGTGGTGGTGAAGGTGCTAGCGCTTATGATTCCGATTCCACATACTATGCATTACATTCATTCTTTGTTAAATCTTCTGCTGAAGCTTTAACAAAGACAATTTACATTACAAATGTAAAAGCTACGCTTCCAGCTACACAAAATAGCGCCGATTTGAATAAAGCATTAAGAGTTTTAGTTAAATATGACAGCACTGCTAAAGTCTTTAGCCCACTTTATGCTGCTGCTAGTTACGATGCTGCCACTGCAGCTGGCGCTTATTCTACTGTTGCAAAATCAACAGTTACACCTGTTGCTGCTGATCAAACTAAGAATGGTTTAGTAACTTCAGGAAGCCAAGAATTCTTGGCTGAACAAGCTATTCCTGCATCAAGCGGAACCCCATTACAATTTGATATTTACCTCTATTTCGAAGGTGAAGATCCAAACTGTAAATCCGATAATTTAAAAGCAAACTTGGACAACATCCAAATCGAAGTTACTTTCGGAACACAAACAAGGTCAGCTTAATTATTTACAGCTATTAATAAGGACCGGATTTAATCCGGTCTTTTTTATTTTTTTAACATACATACATAACTTGTTTTTCTTACTACATATAAATATGTAAATAGTGCCATCGTAATGGTGGAGATAAAAATGTCTTTTGATTTTTAAAAAAAGTATTATACAATAAGGACACGTATAGACTCGGAAATTATTATGAAGAAATATAAAAAGCCTTTATTAATTGCGTTAGTAGTGTTAGACGTAGCAATCATTGTGTTCTTTTTAGTCTTGAGCATTATGATTTTAACTGCCGTCACAAAGTACAAAGCACAAGCCGCTAATAACACCGAAGGTTTAGTTAAGGCAATTCTTCAAATGAAACCAGTCGCAAGCTTCTTTGCGTTTGTTCTTCCAATGTTCCTTGTTTTAGTGGGTAATATCGTTGGCTTAATGCTCTACGTTAGAAAAACAACTAAGAAAGAACCTGCGAAAATCGAAGATCTTACAGAAGAGCAAAAAGAAGAACTTAGACAAGAATTACTTAGAGATTTACAAGCTCAAAGCAATAAAGAAGAAAAACAAGAATAACGAGCGCGCAATGCGCTTTTTCTTTATATTTAATTTATTTATAAATTGAAAAAATATATTGCACTAGATTTTTAATTGTGTTATTTTGTATTTGAGCTAAAAGCAAAACCGGAGCAATCCGGCGACGCAAAACTATAGGGTCTTATATAAGATAGCCAGCAACCTCAATTGTTTGAAACAGTTGAGGTTTTATATTCTTGTAAAGATAGCCAGTTGCCTTAGGGTACGAAATTAAACCCGCCATGAAAAAATGGATGATAGGCACTGGCATTTTAATTTCTCACCCATTGGGACAAAACAACAAAAACCTTAAAAGGGAGTAAAACAGAGTTAGCTATTTATGTACGACAATGTATTAGTAAGAAAAAGAAGGAGAAGAAAAGTTGCTGCTTTCGTAGCATTGTTTTCATCTATCGGAATTACTTCGTTAGTTATTATCTCTTTCCTTGGACGTTCCGTAGGAACATTCACAGTTTCTTTAAATAATAGTACAGTCAGATTAGCATTATGTGAGAAGGTCGATTCCACAGATTATTCTTCCTATCTTCGTGTCAACAACACCGCTAAATATATTGAAAACGGTTTTGACACAACTGGTGAGAAGTTCGTTTCTAAAAATCTAAAAAAAGATTTCCCTATCGCAACCTTAGATAATGAAGAAACACCATATAACTGTGCTGAATTTGATCAAACATATATTGATGAAGCTGACGGCAAACTTAAAAGTGGTAAGTGCTTAGAATTCTTTAAGTACACATTTTATGTTAAAAACGTTGGCACAAAGACTGCAGCCTATAATTTAGCTATTAATATTGATAATCGTACAAAAGCAAGCGATGACTCTGGACGGGGGCTTGATGACACACTTCGTGTAATGGTTTTCGAAAACGATCCAAGTACTGACAAACATGAGTATTTGATTTACGCAAAGAAGACCGTAGAAAACAATTTTCTCATTGATGGAAAAACGAAGACAGATAGAGAATTTGTCTCTTATCTTCCAAAGAGTGACGAAGAACGTATCGAAAGCGTAGAACATCCATTAGCTCAAACATTCCTTGACAGTAAAACTGTTGCCGAATATAAAGTTTCTGGATTTGCTACTCAACAAATCAAACGATATACAATCGTTATTTGGCTAGACGGTAATGATCCTCAATCTAACCCAGAACTCGAATACCCTGAAGGCGCTACACTCAAATTAGGAGTAGACATCGCTGCTCATGAAAACACTAAATCTTAGAAAAATTGTCATTCCTGGTCTCGCCTTATTAATTGGAGGCGCTTTAGCTGCAAGTATTAGCTCAACTGTAGCTTGGTTTCAATATGCCACCAGCGCAAGAGTTGCTTATATTGGCGCTCTATCCCATTGCTCAAAAATATTAAAGATTTCTGTCGATGGTGGTGACACGTGGGGCAATGATTATTATCAAAACGATATGGCAAGTCATATCACTGGTAATCATCTTCTTCCAATTACTACTGGCCCACAAGCGAAAGACAATGGCTTGGTTTATCATCAAGTAGATGTCGGTGGTGGCCAAATGAAGAATATCGTTAGATTCTATAGCCAACCAGATTTTGGCTTCGGAGGCGATTATTCTAAATGGCACTTTGCAAGTTATCTAAACTACGCTCAATTTACAATCCTTGTGAAAGTAAATGATGTTGATGGTAAAAGTACTCCTACAAGCTTAGTTAACGATGTTTATCTAAACAAAATCATTATCGAAGACGATGCCGCTAATGGAATTGGTTCAGATTTATCTGATGCCGTTAGAGTGCATATCGCTGTTAATGATGCCGCCAATCAAAAAAAGTATTTCCTCTTTTCTAAAAACGTTGAGGAAACAACTGTTGGTGGAAAATTAGATTTAAACAACGATGGCGCATTAGACAAGGATTTGGTTCTATGGGATGGTTCGGATTGCGTTTATGGCACTCCAAATATGAAACAATTCTCATATACCATTGATGATAATGACGCGGTCGTGGAAGACCCAGATAATCCAGCTACAGGCACTAATCCAATCTCACTTGGCAAGACAGGTGCAGGTTATATGACAATAGTGGTCACAACTTGGATTGAGGGTTGGAGTAAATTAGATCATGGTTATTCTGATAATTATGATCATGGTACCAATACGTCTGTATGGGATCCAGCAGAATACGTTAACAAGAAATTTAACGTCGGTATTAGACTCGGTGTAAAGTCACACGAGAGCGATCATCAAAATTAATTACAATCATAAATTTAAAAATTACAAATTATACAATCAAAAACTATTTAAAAATTATCCAAAATTAAAGAGAGATTTCTCTTTAGGAGTAAACAATTATGAAAATACTAAACAAGAATAAAATTATTGTTTCTGCTCTTGCTCTAGCTATCGGTGCTTCTTTAGCAGGCTCCGTTAGTGGTACTGTTGCTTGGTATCAATATTCTACCAGAGCCAATGTTGCTTTCATTGGTGAAGCTGGTGGTTTCAGTGGCAATCTTCAAATGAGATTTGCTAGTGAATCCTCTAATCCAAATGCTTGGAGAACTAGAATCACTTATGACGAATTGAATGCTGAATTAAGCAATGGTGGCTACGCAACCAAAATTGTTCCAATGACATATGGTGCATTAGATAAAGATGCCGCTTTACCAGCTACTGGTGCTTATGCACAACCTTTAGCGGGCCAAGCTAATATGACAAGTTGGGCCAAGGCAGACAAAGCTAATTACGCTCAATTCAATTTACAAGTCCGTTATCAAGAACGCACTAATGGTACTGAAGCTAATGCTGAAAAAGCAGTTTATCTTACCAAAATGGTAATCCAAGAAGATGCTAAGAGCGCTAATGAAGGCAAAGGTGATTTATCTGATGCTGTTCGTGTTCACATCCATACCGATGATGGAACAAATCAAAAGGATAGACTTGTTTCTGCAAAGGGTAAAGACATTGAAACAAAAGGCAAACTCGACTTAGATGGTGATAATTTAAATGATAAAGGTTACCTACAAGGTGATGAATTTGGTTTTGACTACACAGATAACACTTACACAGATCATTATCAATTAGAAGAAATCGTTTATGGTGATGATGGTGATGATAACACAAGAGAAGTTCAATCTTCTTACAACATCACCAGCGCTGCATATGAGCCAGGTGTTCATTATTCTCAAGAAGAAATTGATGCCGCTGTAGAAGGCGATCCAGCGTATGGTAAAACCACAGATGATTGGAAGATTGAACCTGTTAACCAACTCGTTGTCTATTCTGAAAACAACATTCTTTACGACAATGCTGAAAAAGAATCAGTCTCAGCCAACAGAGCCATTGGTAAAACAGTTGCTAGCGAAAGCAATTATTTAAACATCACAGTAACAATCTGGATTGAAGGCTGGCAAAAATTAAATGGCAGCGCTATTTGGACACCTGATTACATTAAATCAATGTTCAATGTTGGTATTCAATTCGGCGTTCAAGACGCTAACGCTTAATAAGCAAGCAGGAATAATTTAATAAATAGATCATTTACACTAGCAAAGTCATGCGCTTATGTGTGACTTTGCTGGTGAAAAAGAAAATAAGAAGGAATATGAAAAAAGCTAATTCTAGAAACATAGTTCTCGGAATGTTAGGAATTGCTACTGTTCTATCAATCGGTGGTGCAGTTAGCAGCACTTTAGCATGGTATGCTTATGCAACCCGTGCGGCTTTGTTATATTCTGGTACTTCTGTTTTCGATAATGGTCAATTAGAAATTGGTGTAAAAAGTAGTGCTGAAATACCTGAATTAGTTACATTAGGTATGGTTGAAGAGACACACGGTGGCTCTTATTATTACTTCGCGCCTGCTGGTGAAGGTTTATCTTCAACATATATGAACGCTTACCTCTCCGCTAGAGGATATGCAAGCGATACATTAATGCCAGTTACTTCTGGCAGATTCGATCACGAAGATAGCAACTACAATACTCACCATTTATTAACCGCTCCAAACAGCGAAGTTAGAAATCCTGATGCAACTCACAACCTTGCATCTCATGCAACTTATTCTCAAATTACATTTGCGTTCAAAACATTTAGAACAAACGCCAGTGGTAATCGTGAATACGTCAGTGGACAAGAATTATGGCTAACATATGTCCAAACACGTGCGTCACAAACATCCTCTGGTAATGTTGCTAAAGCAATGAGAATGTATATCAATCGTGATGAAACATACTATGGTGCAAACAATGGGTTTATCTTTAATCCATCTGTTGAACAATCAGGCGCTACTAAAGTAGGCGGCTTACTTAACCTTGGCTATGATGAAACATATGACTTTGATGATAATGGTGAAATCATCTATGGTGATTACTCTATAAAGAGTGGTGCTTCTGATGATGGCGCTAGTAACGCTCCATATGCTGGTGATGATCTCATTTGGGATGTAAACAATAAATGGGATTGGGAATCTAAGCCAAACAATGAACAAAATCAAAAAGATTTTGCGGACACATTTACCGCTACTCACTCAGCTTCCGCTCCAAGATATTACGAAAATCTAGATAACTTAGACATTAAGACCGCTAAGTATTTAGGAACTGACGATGTTGTTCAAACCAAGGATAGCAACGGTATCCTTGCTAATCCAGAAGGCAAAAAGACATCTGTTTGCAAAACTGGTGGCGAAAGTGTTGGCTGGATCGGTGAATTTGATGCTACAATTTACTTAGAAGGTTGGGATTTCTCCGTCATAGACGAAGAACAATCACATAAATTTGACTTCCAATTAAGATTTGAGACTAATAGGATTTAATTTTTATGAACAAGAAAAGAATCATACTAACAAGTATCATAGGGATGGCCGCGATAGCGACTTTATCTGTTTCTTTAACTTGGGCCTGGTATGCAAGTAGTGACCAATTACAAGTTAATTCTTTTGACATTGATATGAACGGCAACGTTCAACTCTTATTATCAACCTCAAAAGAGTTAGATACTTTTAAACAAAAATTAACAAATGAAGATTTAGTGGAAGATGAAAGCTTTGCTTTAGCCCCAGTCAGCTCTATGTATAAGAGTGAATGGCTTGCTGAAGAAAAAGACACTCCTTTATTCTATGACTGCTCTACCGCGGTTTCTGAAGGAGGCACTCTTCTTAAAGAAGTTGCTAAAAGTGGTTACTTCTCTAAAAAGATTTATCTTTTATCCAATTCTGTGGATTATTATGCCACATTAGATGCATCAAAGTGTGCGTTCGACGCTAATGAAGCTGCTAATTTTTTACGCGCGCAAGATATGCACAATCAATATAAAGACGCGACAGTGGAACAAATCGCTGAAAGTCTTAATAGTTTAAAGGAATGCTTAAGAATGTCCATCTTAGTGAATTCTGAAGACTATTATCGCTATTACATCATTGATCCATATAAGCAAGAAAATGAAGAAGTCTTATTTGGTGGCACTCTTGATAACGATGCTGATGGCTATTATGACTACTACCTCGATAATGGTCAAAAAAGAGAATATATATACGGCGAAGTTGAAAACCGTAACGATGCTAAATACATCGACCCAGTTGATCCAGATGGCTTCGTCGACAAAATTGATTCTAAAGGTAACTTCTATGGTAATAGCTTTATCGCTAGAAATAGAATTGATACCTATACATTTGATAAAGAACACTCTACCGATTTAAGAATCGCTAGTGAAGATTCATATGCCCTTACTGACGCGGATGGCCTTGATACAGAAATCTTAATTCCATGTCATCCAAATGAACCAACCGAAATTACTATTTCTATTTATTTAGAAGGTTGGGATAAAGCTTGCGTCAACCAAACAATGGGCGCCTGTTTCGATACAAACATAAGTTTTAAATTACTAAGGAGGATCTTGTAATGGTTGCTTATTTTGATTATTTAAGAGAAATGTTCCTTAAGGTACTAGGGGATATCGGCACTTTCTTCTATAAGGCCTTTGTTTCTCCATGGACTGATTTAGGAAACAATTTCAACACCTATAACTCTTATATGGCCGCCCACAGTGGTGAGTTCGGCTTTGTTGGCTGGCTCTTCTGGGTCATTATGTTATTACTCTTAATCGGCTTATTTGCTGGTTTAATTTTCCTTATTGTCATCTTCTTACGTAAATACGTCAGATTTGTCCGTAAAGAATTAGACAAAGAAGAATTATCTAGACAAGTTGAAAGACTTAACTATGAATTATTCCAAGCCATTCAAGAAAAAGATAAGATCCTCAATCTCAAAGTTGGATACATGGGTTTACGTGGTCCTGAAAGTGCTCAATTAGACAAAGAAAGCCAAGAAGTTGTGGAAGAAGTATCCTCCAGATTCCCAAAACTTATCCATGTTGATAACAAATATAGAGGCACTAATATGGATATTCCATATAGACCAAACTTATCCCTTGAAGAATTATGCAATGCCTTCCGTAACTTCGCTGCTAGCCAGTTGAAACTCTATTATAGAGAAGATGTTATTAAACAATTATTTGCTGGTATGGCGGCCTCTAAGTTAATCATCTTAGAAGGTATCTCTGGTACAGGTAAAACATCCTTAGCGTTCGCTCTTGGCAAATTCTTCAATTTCGATAGTGCGATTATCCCAGTTCAACCATCCTGGAAAGATAGAAGTGAATTATTAGGTTACTACAATGAATTCACTAAGAAGTTCAATGAAACTGAATTCTTAAGAGCGTTATATACCACAACATATAGACAAGACTTAGATATCATCGTCCTCGATGAAATGAACTTAGCCCGTATTGAATACTACTTCGCTGAATTCTTATCCATCATGGAAATGAGAGATCCTAATGACTGGGTTATCGACTTAATTCCAACAACTGTCGCTAACGACCCAGTTAACTTAAAAGATGGTAAATTATTAATCCCACAAAATGTCATCTTCTTTGGCACCGCCAATAACGATGATAGTACATTCACCATCTCTGATAAGGTCTATGACCGTGCTGTTTCCATATTCTTTGATGATAAGGGCAGACCATTTGAATGTGCTCCACAAGAAGCCATGAATGTCCCATATAGCCAAATCAGAAAATTATATGATGATGCGATTAACCAATTCCCAATTTCTAAAGACATGTCTGACAAGTTCGAACAACTTGATAACTTCGTCATTAAGAAATTCAAACTCGCCTTTGGTAACCGTATCTTAAAACAATTAGATACATTCATCCCAGTATATGTCGCCTGTGGTGGTAAAGAAGTCGATGGTTATGACTTCATCTTCACCAATAAGGTTTTAAAGAAATTCGAATCTCTTAACATCGCTTTCTTAAAAGACGAATTAAAAGAACTCGATGCCCAATTAGATAAGATGTACGGCAAAGGCAACTTCAAGATGGCCCATAGCTACATTGATAACTTAATTAAGAACAACTAATCACTAACAAAAACTCATCATGAAAAAAACGGTCACCACAAACAAACAACTAAATAAGGCGTACCATAGCGCTATAAAGAAAATCGTAAAAGACGACCACGCAAAGGAAATCTACGATTCTTTAAGTGCGGGCAAGAACTCTTATTTAAGACTTGACCGTTTAGCTTCTTCCTCATTCGATAAGAGCTGGATTGAAATCATTGAAGGCTGTATCTTCGATTTAGGCGATATCATCGCTAATCCAAGACAACACACCAAAATAGTGGGTAACTTAACACCAGTTGAACTCGCTAGAAAAGTCACATCTGAATCTGTGCAACACTTAGCGAGCCATACCCAATACGTTAAAGAAGTCGATGAATACGGAAACGTCATTCCTTCTAAGATTTTATCCATGAGTAGTGATGATGATTTACATACTTATGAAAATAGATTCATTGCTACCTTCGTAAGAAGACTTTACTTATTCATTTCTAAACGTTATGAATTCGTTTCTAAATTCGCAGAATTGCATAACGAAGAAGTCTTATATTTCAAAAACAAATCTATCGTAGATGGTGCGGAAGTAGAAATTGAAACAAAGATTAAAGTTTCTTACAAGAAAGAAGACGAAGAAACCAAAATTAACAGTAGTTACGTTGAAAGAATTCAACAAACTAGAGACTATATTTCCTATTTCTATAATTCTCCATTTATGAAACAAATGAAGAATGAAAAAGATGTTAGAAACCCAATCGTTCAAACCAACATCATTAGAAAGAATCCTAAATATAGACACTGCTATGAAGTTTATAGGTTTATCGAAACCTACGATAGATTAGGTGTCGACTATAAGATTGATGAAAACTATTCATTATTCAATGATGAAGAAATTTCTGAATTAAATAGAACCTTATTTGCTAACTATGTGACCTTAAGAGGTAACGGCATGGCTCGTGAAAAGAAAGTTAACACTAAGGTTTATAAGCCAAGAATTCTTACTTCTATGGAAGACGAATCATTTATCTATGGTCCATTATTAGAAGGCCCAATTTCTTTCGCGAGAGTGGATGAAGGCTATCAAGCCTATTTAGACAGTAAGATTAAGAAAGACTTACCACTCCACCCAACAAAGAAAGAAAAAGAATATTACGAAGATGAATATGCCGCTAAGAAGGAAAATCAACAAGATATTAAAGCCAAGAATGACTTATTAAAGCGTAGACAAAAAGAAGCTAACGCCTTCGAAAAGAAAGTCAAAGACATCTTAGCGAAACGTGAACAAGCTAGACTTAAACTCCTTGAAATGGAGAAAGAAGCTATTAGAAGAGAAGAAGAAGAATTACTCAACGCGATGCGTAGAGAAATCATCGATGCTTCTAAACAAGACGTTACCGAAATCGTTAACGCTAATAATGCCCCAGTAGAAGAACCTAAGAAGGGCAAAAAGAAAGAAGAAAAAGTTGAAAAGGTCTATACACCAACAGTGACATTTGAAGAAGCTGCTGATGAGATTTGGCCACAACTTAAACACCCACATCCATTACCAAAAGTCGTGGAAAAAGTGGTGGTTAAAGAAGTTGTTAAGGAAGTTCCAGTTCCTACTCCTGCTCCAGTGGAAGAACAAGTCAAAGAGCCAGAACCAGTTGCTGTTGAAGCACCTGTTGAAGAACCGGTTGTTGAAGTTCCAGTTCAAGAGGCTAACAATGAAGCACCAGTGGAACAAGCTCCTATTGAAGTAGAACCAGTTGAGTCTATTCCTGTAATGGCGTCTGAAGAAGCTACTGATGAAGCTACAGAAGATAAAGCTACAGAATCAGTCCCAGTGGATTCTCAACCAGAGGGTCGTAAGGTTAAGATTCAGTTCAGGAGATCTGATGGCTCAAAAGTCATCATCTATGAAACCGAAAATAATACAAAGGCAAAACCAGTGACATTTGAACAAGCCGCTGATGAAGTCTGGCCACAGTTAAATAATCCAACTCCAATCACTGAGCCAGAATCAAAAGTGGAAGAGCCAGCTATTGCTGAAGAACCGGTTGTCGAAGCTCCTATTCGAGAAACTCCAGCCGTTGAAGAAGCTCCAGTGAAGCCTCAACCAGCGGGTAGACCTATCAAGAAGACCTTTAGAAGGTCTGATGGCTCTAAAGTTATCATTTACGAAACTGAAAAGAACAAAAATATTAAGCCAGTGAGCTTTGAACAAGCCGCTGATGAGATTTGGCCGCAACTAAGAAATCCAAAGCCGCTTCCAAAGAAAGAGGCTAATGAACCTGCCAAACCTGCAGGTAGACCAATCAGAAAGTTCTTTAAGAGAAGTGATGGCACTGTTGCCGTTATCTATAAAAAGCCAAAGGCTAAAAACCCATTAGAGCCTAAGAAGGTTGAAGAAAAGAAATAAGATAGTAATTTATGGACGAACAAGTGAAGGAAAAACGTGTGAAAAAGCCAAAAAGTAAGGCCAGAAAGATAATTGAATGGGTCCTTACTGGTCTTTTCCTTGTGCTTTTTGCCTTCGTCCTTGCGGGCCAAATTGATGGCTTAGTTCATAAGAAAGATCATTATAACCAACAACTTAGATTTGGCTATGGTACCTTCGTTGTTCAAACAGATTCCATGGATCCAAAATACAAAGTTGGTACCGCTCTTATTACTTATAATGAAGACGCTGATAAGATTTATGAGCGTTTCAATAAAGGTGAAGACGTGGATATCACATTCGTTGACGTTTATAACATCAATAATGAATATACTTCACCAATGAATAATCCAGAATTAACAAAAAGAACTGATCCTACTGGCGTTCCTATGACCCATAGAGTCAAAGAAATTCATGTTAATAATGGTGCGGAAAAAGGCAAAGGTAAATATACATTTATCACCGCCGGTATTAATACAAGATCCACAAACTTAGGTTGGAAAGAAGGAGAACCTGATATCGTTATTAACCAATATCAAGCTTTCACAGAAAAAGAAGTCCTTGGTAGGGTGACAATTAACTCTGCATTCTTAGGTGGTATCTTCTCGTTTGTTGGTTCACCTATTGGATTATTGGTACTCCTATTAATCCCAGCATTCTATTTAGTGGTATCTAGTGTCATTGATATCTTTAAGGCTTATAAAGAGCCAGAAGTTGCTCAAGAAGGAGCGGGAGGACAAGCTAGCAATAGCAATGGTCCTAAAACTCTTTCCGAAGAAGATAAAAAAAGACTTAAAGAACAACTCTTAGAAGAAATGATTAGCAAGAAGAAAGGAGAAAGCCATGAAAGCAAGTAGAGGAAGATTAGCTATAGTTATCATCACGGCTGTTCTTCTTGCGGCCGTTGCCGTAGTTACAGGTTTAGCCCTCATCGGTGGTGTTTTCGGTGACAATATTTTCTTAAACAATTTACTAAACCTCATCACTATTGGTTTGGTCGTTATTTTCGTTACCTTTGTTTACTTATATGTTTCTAACTTATCGATGATTAAGACATTACAAGACGATAACGAATATAACTTAGGTGTGAGAAGTGCTTTCTTTAATATGTATGCTTTCCAAAAGCGTGTTGAATTAATTTCAAGATTCAATAGAATTGGTAAGAAAACAGAACATATTATTGCTTTCACATTCTCTTCTCTTGTTATTTCCCAAAACGTTAATAGAAACCACGAAATTTATTTAATCAATAACCACATCGCTAATTTCTTAGAACAATTACCAATGAAGGTCGGTGGAAAGAAGAGAGACTTTGTCTATGGTTTCTCTCGTGGTTCTTTCTTAATCTATTGCTCAAGACAAAATGAACAATCTATTCAAAATATCTGTGAAACTATCGCTAAAGATGCTTATGAATTTGGTGAACAAAACTGCCGTCATATCTGGGTGCAACCATTCTTCGGTGTTGCTCGTGTCTTTGATAGTGGACAATTAACTCACCAAATTGAAAACGCTTTATTAGCGAGAGACAATTCCGAAAAGAACTTTGAAACAATTACTTATTATCAAGAGACATTCCGTAAGAGTGTTACTTCTAGTGATATTGAAGAATTAACTCAAGCTTTAGAAAATAAAGAATTCGTTGTTTATTATCAACCTAAATTTGATTTAGCCAAGAGACAGTTTATTTCTTCAGAAGCTTTAATTAGATGGAACAGTAAAAAGTATGGTTTATTAGCGCCTACTAAGTTCCTTAACAAAGCGGAAGCCATTGGTTTAATTCACGATATTGATATCTATGTCTTAAGACAAGTTTGTGAAGACTTAAATGAATTAATTAGAAGAGGTAGAAGAGCCTTACCAGTCTCTGTTAACTTCTCCTTATTCGAATTCTATAGTGCGAACTTCTTAGATACGATTATGGGTATCTTAGAAGAATTCCATGTCCCTGCGAATTTAATTGAAATTGAAATTACAGAAGCGACTTCTCAAGCTAACCAATTCTTATCCATCTCCATTATTAAGAAGCTTAAAGAAAACGGTATTCGCGTCTTAATGGATGACTTTGGTATTGGTTTCTCTAACGTCGGTAACTTAAGAAAGATTCCATTCGACGTTGTTAAGATTGATAAGTCATTTATTGATGGCATCGTTAACGACACTAAATCACGTGAAATCGTGAGATTCTTAATTGGTCTTTGTAAGATCAATGGTATGGAAGTTGTCGCTGAAGGTGTCGATAACAGAGAACAAGTTGAGATTTTAAAGAAAGCTAAGTGCGATACGATCCAAGGTTTCTATTATTCTGAAGCCTTAGAAAAGAAAGCTTTCGAAAAATTCTTAGATAATAACCCATTTGAAAAGAAGGAGGGTCTTAACGCATGATCATGATTATTGGTAGCCAACATGATGATATCCTCTACTTCGAAAGTGTCATCACTAACAAAAGAGAAGAACTCGTCATGGGCAAATTCAAAGTGACCATTGGCACAATCTTTAACCAAGCGGTCATGTTAGTGGATCAAGTAAAAACAAATTACTTGAGCAGTGCTCTAACGTTATATCTCATTGAGAAATATTTCGTTATCCTCGTTTTAGTGGTGGGTCGTTGTATCGCTTATAAGAAAGACTTAAAACCATTAGATATTGTTATTTCTAAGCACGTTATCTTGGGAGATGTTGACCAAGTTAACGAAGATAATGTTAAATATGGTCAAATCCCAGGCTTTGAACAAGTCTTCGATGCTTCTGAAGACGTTGTTTCCTATATTGAAAGCGCCTTTGAAAAGAGAACATTCTCTATCTTTAAAGAAGCTAACTTCATTTCCACGAGTGTGGACTATCATAAACCAGGTCAAATCTATGACATTGAAGAGTTTGAACATGTCTTAGGTTTTGATAATAACGTGGTATTTGACACAAATACGGGTGGTGCCGCTTTAGCGTGCAACCTCACAAAGGTGCCATTTGTTTCTATCAAAGTCGTGGAACGTTACTTAGATAAGAATAGTGATGTTAATACATACTTAAAAGCGATGAAAGAATACGTCAATATCGGTAAAGCCGTTGTTACTTGTATCGGTGACATTGGTCGTAATGAAATCATCACTGAAGGAGGTAAGTAAAATGCTAAAATCATTTAAAAGCCGTTCAATCAAAACCTTCTTCCGTTTCGTGATGAGCTTCCCAATCGTCTTCTTAATTGTCTTTGCTTTAGGCATGACGCTTTTCACATTCTTCTACGCTAGAACTAACGATATGGCATTCTTTATTGCCTTAATCATTTTCTCCGCGGCGATGATTGCCTTATATATTCTTTATACAATCTACGTCGTTAGCCGCTTTAGAAACGTCTTCTTTAAAGGCTTATATGGTGTCACTATTTCTAACTTTGAAAACATCGCTAGAAACGAAAACGATTTCCGTGAATATCCAAGTAAGCAATATAAAGAAATCGCAGAATTAAATGAGCACGTTGATATCTTAAGAAAAGAATTAATCGGTGCGACTATTATTCCTAATGAAAATAACTTCCTTGATATTGAATTAGATTATATCGATAAGGAAAAGAACCTTGTCACTTTTGAATCGTTCAAAAGAGAGATTGATAACATCATCTTCAAATCACAAAACTATCGTAATATCATCATCGAAACATATTATGAACTTGAAGATGAACCGTTAACCAAAAAGAATATCGATTATATTCTTAAAGTCTTGCAAGAAAACTTCTATGACTATGAGCAGCCTTTATATGTTTTAGGTGAAGATAGTAAGAGTGTTTATCTCTATTTACCAAGAATCGATTCTTTAAGCAAAATCAGAGAGCAATTAGAAACATGTATGCGTAGCGCTTCTATTTCTAAACGTCTCGCAGATGGTATTACTCCATTAACCGCGCATTTCTCTGTGGTTTGCTACCCATATAGTGATGTAAATGAAATTTTCCCAGACTTGCGTTATGCGAAACGTCAAGGTAACGATATTTTCTTCTATTTACCAAACCGTTTACATTCCTTAAAGAGTAACGCCATTTTAAGAAATTCCACAAACCTCAACAACATGAGTAAAATCATCGCACCTTTATCCGCGATGAAACATGGTTCCAATAACGCTAGTGAGAATAATAAGATTATTCAAAATACGATTAAAACCACCGCACAATACTTTGGTATCAACTATGCTGGTATCATCGCTCTTGATGCTGTTAACAAACGCTACATCATTGCCTATCAAGCAAATGATGATGAAATCAATCCGTTATCTCATGATGGTAACGTCAACCAGGCTTTAATCCGCATAATGGACGAAACTAAGGACGATAATGGTTCTTACTACTTCTCATTCAGGAATCATGCGAATAACGCCTTAGGACGTCATTTAGACCGCATTGGACTAGAAAGTGGCTTCTATTATGTCATTAAGAGCAATGATGTGGTGCAAGGTGTCATTTATTTCTTCAATAAAAACAAGGAATTAAAGTTCGATTCTTATATTCAAGAATCCATGTTAATGCTTTGCACTAGAATCGCTTCTTACTTAATTAGCGCTAAGCGTGATAGTGAAATCGAAAGTTCATTTGATGAAATTGATGCGATTCTTAAACTCGCTGATTTCTCTACCTATCGTGTCAGTGCTGATGACTTCACACTCTTAAATAGTAGTCAAACATTAAAAGCCTTATTCCCAAATGTTAAATATGGTGAAAAATGTCATAAGGCTTTATATGGCTTAGATATGCCTTGCAAAGATTGTCCACTTCTTACAGGCAATAAGAAAACAGTGAAATATGGTCGTGATAACTATGAGACATCCTTAGTGTTATCTGATCACCATAATATCTATCGTGTTTTAGCGATTAAGAATGTCTATTCTCATAAATCACATAGCCGTTATAACCAAGACCTTCTCATCAATTCCTTCCACACTCTCGTGGAGAACTTAGATGATATCTACACAATGAACGGTAAAGGTTACTTACTCTTATTAAGAATTGATAACTTAGAAGAACTTGTGCAAGAACATGGTTCTGAAGGTACTTTATCTATTCTTCGTGACTTCGCTAAACGTCTTAAGAAGTTACATAATGGTTTAGAAAATATCTTCTATTACACTAATCAATTCATGGCGATGTTATTCTACGAATACGGCCAAACTGACATCTTAGATGAATGTGAAAAGATTTACGCTGTAGCGAAGAATCTTGATAAGTCCGCGGACTATGTTTTAAACATCACCTTCTTACCAGTTTCTTATCCTCGTGCCTTCCCTAACGCTACAAGCTTAATTAAACAAGCTGATGTCTTCTCCACAAGAGGCCGTTATGAAGTTAATAAGGATTATATTTATTTTGATGAAAATGATTATTCTAGAAGTGCGAATAGGGAAGAATACATTCTTTCTATTATTAAGAAATCATTCGGCGATAAGACATACGATATCAACTTACAACCAATGGTTAATTCTTCTGATAAACAAATCTATGGCGCAGAACTTCTCTTACGTATTACTGATGATTATCGTAATATCGCGATGCGTACTGATGAAGTCGTTAATATCGCTGCGAAATATAACCAAATCGGCATCATTTCTCACGCCCTTCTTGATTTCACCGCTTCTTTATATAAAGAATATGGTGCGATGTTCTTCTCATCTTTAGGCTTTAGAAGATTTGGTCTTAATACTGACTATTCCTTCTTTACCGATAAGAACTTCGCTAAAGATATTAAGAAATATATTGATGACTTGAAACTTCCAAAGCACTTTATCGCTTTCGAAATTCCAGAACATGATGTTTCTACTCATATTGATGAATTCAAGAGCATTGCTAAGATGCTTAGAGATCTCAATATCGTCTTGGTGTGTGACCAATATACAGGCCGATATATCTCTATTGAAATCTTAAAAGAAATCGGCTTCGATGAAGTGAAGATTTCCCGTAACCTTGTTACCCACATCGATAGTGATAACCAACGTTTCAACTCTTTGAAACAATTACTCTTATTAATCAATCGTTTCGATATGAAAGCTTCTGTCGTCGGTGTTGAAAATATTGACCAATACTTACTCATTAAAGAAGTTGGTGTTGATGCCTTATTACAAGGCTTCTACTTCTTCAGACCATTAGAAAAGCAAGCTTTAATTGAAACAGTTAGAGGCACTAATAAATTTAAGAAAGCTGATGAAGAATAATCTTCATTAGCCAATTAAGAAGTCTTCTTCAACGTAGTGATATTTGCTTTGGTCATCAAAGCGCATTTTGCTGCCGAGTAATTGTAAGAAGGTAATTGGACCAAGTCGACCAATAAACATCAATAAGATGATGATGATTTTACTACCATAGGTTAAGTGTGGTGTGACACCCGCACTAACACCAACAGTACCGAAAGCGGAAAATACTTCGTAAATTAAGGCACTGGCTTTTGTGCTTTGTAATCCTAATGCAGCGACATCCATCTTAGATTCAAAAGCGTAAATACCAATGAAACTTAAGAAGATGACGGAAACACCAAGAATAACCAAAGACATTGCTTTAACGATAACTTCGTTAGAATATCTTCTATGGAATGAAGTCACTTTACGACCGGTTAGATAGCAAACCATCGCTAGGACAATAATATATAAAGTAGTGGTCTTAACGCCACCCGCGGTGCCTAAAGGATTACCACCGAAGAACATTAAGAAGCAAGAGAAGACTTTGTTAACAACACTTAACTTATCTTGGTCAAGAGTGGCAAAGCCTGCGGTTCTGCATGTCACTGATTGGAATAAAGCGTCAAATGGACGTTGGAAACCTTGGCCAATCCAGAAAACCACAAAACCTGTGACAATTAAGATACCAGTCATTAATAGTGAAATCTTAGTGAAAACACGTAATTGTGATAAATTGCGTTTAGCAAAGATATCCATAACAACAAGGAAGGAAATGCCGCCTAAGATAATAAGTAGCATGATATATGAGCATAAATAGTAATATGCCCAATCTGGTAAAGTATCGATGAAGCCACCGTTACCCCTAATAAGGGAAGCATTACCAAATAAATCAAATCCCGCATTGTTATAGGATGAAATAGAGGTGAATAATGAGTTCCATAAACCACTTGGAACGTCACTTGAATATCTTAAGAAGACTGGTAAGCCTAATAAGAAACCTATCAATTCGCAAGAGAAGGAAATTAAGATAATCTTTCTTACGAAAGTGGTAACCTGCGCCATATCTTCGTTATTGACCATTAAGGAAATGAATAAACGATCTTTAAATTGTAATTTACGATTAAATAAAGTGAAAACGAAGGTGAACAAAGTAATAAAACCTAAACCACCAACTTGGATAAGCAATAATAGAATCAATTGACCAGCGAAAGTTAATTCAGTAGCGATACCTTGATGGAAACAGTTTAAACCAGTCACACAAGTCGCAGATGTCGCTAAGAATAAGCAATCGATATAATTACCATAGTTATTCGCTGTTCTAGAAAATGGGAACATTAAAAGAACAGAGCCAATCAAGATGATGATGACAAATGAAAGAATAACAAGTAGGTATGGATTAAGACGCTTCTTTTGATCTTTCATACCGATAGGTATACCCCTTTTAGAAAAAAATAGCAAGTTTTAATCCTTGCTATTATTTTTTCATGCAGTAGTGCGAGTGCGTCACTTAAAAGAAAAGAGTGAATTTATTCACTCAATTCTTTGTACATAATGTCATGGACATAATTGCAAAGCTCAGTCGCATTCATCGCTGAATAGTCTTCATAATATAAGACTTGGACCACTTTCAATTCTACCTTAGTAGAACGTGGGAATCTTTTATGAATTTGGCTTGTGCCTTTGCAAGTCATAATGACCACTGGACATTTTGTTCTTGTGGCAATATTGAACGCACCGTTATGGAAGTCCGCTAAGATGACGGATTCTTCTTGACGGCTACCTTCTGGATAAATACCAACGCTTGAAGCGCCAGAACCGATTAATTCAGCCGCTTTCTTGAATTGTTCAAGAGATTGCATCTTATCCGCTCTATTGACTGGCATATAACCATTCCGCCACATGAATCTACCCGCTAGTGGAATCTTCATGTTGTCTTCTTTAGTGACAAAGGCTAAATCGAATTTAGCTAATGCTTGAGCGGTTAACATTGGGTCGAATTTGCTCTTGTGGTTACAAACAAGCAAGAACTTCTCGCTTGGTAATTTATCCAAGCCAATTTTCTTAACACGAACATTGGCGTGGTTATTGATATAAGAGATACCACTTGTTAATAAGAAGTGAGCGAATTTAGATGGTTTTGTATAATTTTTCTTATAAGAAACAGTGAATCTACCCGCTAAATCAAAGAAGATCCACGCAATCGCTAGACCACCAAAATAACCAGCGATAAATAGGACGATTGGTCGATAGATGTCATACCACATTTGGACAGGCCAGAATGTGAATGCACTGACAATGGATAAAATAGCGCCAACGGCTACACAGAATATAGAAACAAACATATTTTAATTATTCAGCTTTCGCAGGTGGGACTAATTTGATGGCTTTTGGACAGACTTCAACCTTGAATTCTTTACCACAAATCATTTCACCATCTACGCAAACGTCAAAATCTTTTGGACCAACCATTTTGATCTCTTTAGCTTGACGATAAACGATTTTCTTTCTCTTTCTATCTAAATGTTTACCTTTGGTATATGTACCGATAATCATACCTAAACCAAGGAATGTCATTGTCTTTAAAACACAGACATCGATTAAGCCGTCAGTGTTATTGCTCTTTGGAGCACATTTGAATTGACCACCAACAAATTGACCTTGTGCTAAGGTGGCTAATAACATTTGTTTTTCATTGAGTTTTTCGCCATCAGCATAAACTTCGATATCGTTGAAACGACCCCATTTCATAGCGTCATGCTTTAAAGCATAGTCATATGGGTTTGTACCTTCTTTAGCATCTTTTGGTAAGCCATGTTCTTTATAGTAGTTACCACGAGCACCGACAATAGCGTCGAAACCAAAGTTGATAACGTTAATGGAATACATTGGTTCTCTTAAAGAAGCACCAGAGATTTTACTTAAGTCAACTTCAACAGGTTGACCATTGATTAATGGTTTGAAATCGCGATATTGTTCGACGTTTTCGTTTGTAACACCATAGATTTTGACAAAGTCATTACCTGTACCAACTGGTAAGATAGCGAGTTCAGCGTTATCGAAATCAACCATACCATTGACTGCTTCGTTAACTGTGCCGTCACCGCCACAGGCATAAACTCTCACTGTGTCATTAGCGTTCTTCTTTAAGTAGCCTTTTAAGAATTCAACGACTGCACGTGGACCTGTGGTCTTGTATATTTCGTAATCTAATCCTTCAAAACTTTCTTTGATCTTTTGCTCAAAAGCAGCGCCGCCGTCGTTTGCTTTACCAGCGACCGGATTAAAAATAATTAAATGTTTCATTATGAAATTCCCTCTTTCAAACAAGAAAAATATACCACACATACAAAAATATAAAAAATAAATTTTTTCTTGAGGAAAAAGACATTAACAAAACTATCTATATTGTTTACAATAAAGGCAGCCAAAAAAGTTTAGTCTATTTGTGAAAATAATGGCTAGCTAGTAGTGGCCTTAAATCAATTAATCAATATGGAAAAATATTTTAAAAAAGCAAAAGAAGCATTAGACAATCATCAAGTAATTGCTTTTCCTACGGAAACAGTATTTGGTTTAGGTGTCTTTTATGATGATGAAAAGGCTTATGAATTATTAAACAAAATCAAGAGAAGGAGGGAAGACAAACCATATACCTTAATGCTCTATGATTTAGAGGAAATTAATAAGTATGCTTTCATTGAAAAACCGCTATTAAATGCGCTTAAAAAGTTCATGCCTGGGCCAGTGACACTTTTGCTCAGGTGTAAAGAGTGTGTGCCCGCCTATGTTACGCATAATACAGGCGTGATAGGGGTGAGAATCCCTTCTAACAAGGAAGCATTAGATTTGCTTAGATACTTAGAAAAACCATTGCTAGTGCCTTCTGCTAATAGAGCGGATCAAAAGCCAGCAATGAACGATAAAGAAGTTAAAGATATCTTCAATGATGAAGTAGCGGTTATTATTCCTGGTCAATCAGTTGGAGGACTACCTTCCACAATCATTGATTTAACAGGAGAAGGAATCAGACTCGTTAGACAAGGACCAATTACATTAGAAGATATTAAAAAAGCCCTTTAGGGCTTTTCTTTTAATCGGTGAAGTCTTTATCTTCAACGATATAGAACGAATAATCAGGATACTTGTTCTGCAAAGTATCATGTATTTCCTTGATGAGCTTAGGAGCTTCTTTATCTTTGAAATCTACGATAACATCAAAGGAAATAGATTTTATTTCTTGATCACAGTAGAAACCATGAATTTGCTTAATAGTGGGGTGCTTTAAGACTTCTTGTTGGATATCATTCCTAATCTTATTGATTAACGGATCACTATTATTAGAGGCATAAATACCGATTGTCATAATGATGCCGAACTTTTCATAAACTTCACCAGCGATTTTTCTTGCTAATGGATGAATGTCTTTCGCTGTCATTTTATCATCGACTTCGATATGGATAGAACCGATACCTCTATCTGGCCCATAGTTATTAACGATTAAATCATAGGCGCCTTTAACTACAGGATTTTCACAAACAAGATGCTTAATAGCTTCACTTGTTTCTTTACTCGTGCGTTCACCAATAATGCTTGATAATGATTGTCTTAAAACATCAATTCCAGACTTAATCATGAATAAGCCAATGATGATGCCAATGTAACCTTCAATATTAACCTTCCCTTGTGATGCAAGAGATACGACAATTGCTACGAGTGTACCTAAGGATAATAGGGCATCAAATAAGGCATCAATACCAGAGCCCTTTAAGGCTTCACTATTTACCTTTTTGCCGACGTGTCTAAAGTATAAACCAAGAACGATTTTTACTAAGACTGCGACACCAATAAGCACTAAAGAAACAACATCAAATGATGGCTGTCTATTTTCAATAATACTGATGATTGATTCAATAATCGCACCAGAGCCAGCTATAAGAATAATAACACTGATAATTAAGCTAGTTAGATATTCAACTCGACCATGTCCATAAGGATGCTTGGCGTCTGGTTTCTTTTGCGATAACTTAGTGCCCACGATGGTGATGACACTAGATAAAGCATCACTTAAGTTATTGATCGCATCCATGATAATTGCAATACTACCTGCGATGAAACCAACAAACGCCTTAAGCGTGACTAAACCAAGATTGGTGAGAATACCAATAATACTAGTTCTAACAATGATCTTACTTCTGTTATTTGCCATAAAAACCGTTCAACACCTTACGTAATAATTGATAAAAAACCACTGCCTCTTCTTTATTTAAACAGACACATTTAGCAATTTCAGGTGGCACTTCAAGAGCCTTGTTTTTGAGCTCATATCCTTTATCAGTGACAATGACCACTAATTCACGGCCATCTTTATCGCTTTTATTCTTTATAATATAGCCCTTCTTTTCTAGCTTATTCAAGAGTGGGGTTAAAGTTCCTGAATCAAGGTATAATTTTTCACCTAATTCTTTAACAGTAATGTGATCCTTTTCCCATAACGCCAATAAGGTAATGTATTGGGTATAAGTTAAATCAAGCGCACTTAAAATAGGTATATAGCGGCGGACGATTTCCTTGCTTGCTACATACATTGGGAAGCAGATTTGATTATCAAGCTTTAATAACTCTTCCTTTTCCATCTTATTTGCCTAAAGCATTAACGATTGATTCTTCGATTTCTTCTGGTTTAACAGTAGGCTCAAATCTGCCTAAGAAAGTACCATCTCTACCGATTAAGAATTTAGTGAAATTCCATTTAACTTTCTTAACCTTCTTTGCCTCATTCTGAGATTCTAAATAAACGAATAAAGGATGGGCATCTTTGCCATTAACTTTAATCTTTTCGAATTGTGGGAATTGAGTGTTGTATCTCAAAGAACAAACTTGGTGAATCTCTTCAGAAGTTCCTGGAGCTTGGGCTAAGAATTGATTGCAAGGGAAGTCTAAAATGACAAAACCTTGATCTTTATATTTTTCGTATAAAGCTTCTAAACCTTCATATTGTGGAGTAAATCCACATCTTGTCGCGGTATTAACCACAAGGATAACTTGTCCTTGATATTGTTGTAAGGAAACGTTGTTTCCTAAGTAATCATTTGCTGAGAAATCATAAATATTCATAATTATTTCCTCCATAATAAATTGTATACAATCTAATTTTATTTGCAAGAAAAAAGACTCTATAACTTCGAGCCTTACTTCTTTGTGAACACTAATGCAGGTTTACCAATAACTACACGAGTATTACTTGGGACATCTTCGAGCAAGAAGACGTTACTGCCAATTGTGACATTATCGCCAATCTTAATTGGACCAAGCAAGGAAGCACCAGCATAGATTGTGACATTATCACCAACTTGTGGATGTCTAACAACACCTCTCATTTTATCAGCATTGCTAAGAGAGACTGCACCAAGAGTGACACATTGATAGATTTTCACTCTTTTGCCAATAGTGGAGGTTTGACCAATGACAGTACCTGTTCCATGGTCAATAAAGAATGGATAATCAATGACGGCACCTGGATGAATATCAATACCAGTTTGAGAATGCGCTAGTTCTGAGAAGTAGCGAGCGTGTACTTTATATCCTAATTTGTATAACACGTGTGAGATACGATAAGTAGCGATTGCTTTAAAACCAGGATAAGCCATTTTAATTTCATCTAACGAAGAAGCCGCTGGATCGCTATCCATAAAGAACTGTAAATCTTCTTTTAAGATGTCTTTAATAATATTTAGCTCATTCTTAAAGATAACAAAGTTCTCTTTATTTTCTTCGATTGAACGATAAAAAAGTTCTTCTAATTCGTCACCGGTATCGTTACAAATGACATAAGAGAAGGAATTATCTAATAGTTCACCTAAATTGTTTTTGCAAATCATGTTTCGTAAGAATTGTGCCATATTTATTCACAAATTACAAATGATACGAATGTAAAAAGATGCTACAATAACTATATAGTTACTATTGGAGATTGCTCTTATGATTAAAAAAAGACATTTCTACATTGTTGTCGGAATCTTATTAGTTGGTTTTATTGTTGGTTCTTTTTTAGACTTACAAATTAACCAAGCTATTTATTCTCAAGGCAATATGTTTGGTGTCATCATGGCATCATTCGGTACATATCCTTGCTATGCAGGATTATCATTTGCCGCGGGTGGTCTTTTAATTACTTCTGTAAAGAAGAAAGACTTACATATTATTTGGAGAATCGTTTCATGGGGCTTAGCCGCATTAGGCTATGGCTTATCAGTTTGGCTTGGCTCTAAAGATGTACCATCAATCAATGGCTTTAATAATTTAGCTTTAGAATTACCAGTCATCCTTATTAATATTTTTGTCTTCCTAGGTTTTGCCACTTTAGGCTTTATCGTCTGCTACAAAGGAGATGAAAACAAATTATGGATGTCTTTAATGGTTATGGCAGTTGTCTTCTTATTAGCTTTACTACCAACAAGTTTCTTAATTAAGTTAGTGATTCATCGTCCACGTTATCGCTTTGTCGTTAATAGTGGTGAGATCGCTTTCCATAATTGGTGGGAATCTTATGGCGCCTATAAAGAGTACATCGATGAAGGACACGTCTTATATGGCCATCTCATCACAAAAGAAGAATTTAAATCATTCCCAAGTGGCCACTCTGGTAGTGCTGCAATTATGATGATGGTCCTCCCATACTTATCAATGTTCTTTAAGAAATTGAAGGGTAAAGAAACAATGATGTTCTATATTGGTTTTGCTTGGACAGTATTAATGATGTTCTCCAGAATCTTAGTGGGTGCACATTATCTCACTGATACATGCATGGGTGCCCTAATTGTTGTCATAGTCACTTATATTGGACACGAAATCGCTACTCGTAAAGGTCTCATTTATAAAGATGAGTACCACCCTCAACAAGAACAAGTTCAACAATAATTTTGTAGGATATATCAAAATGAATAAAAAATTAGTATTATTAACAACATTACCTGCTTTACTCCTGTCTTCATGCAGTTTCTTTCAATTATTCGATTCTGATGAAAAAACAGTGGGTCTATATGTCTTAGATATGATTGCAGGCGAGGAAAACCCTCAATTAAACGATGCTTATATTGGTAACATAACACTACGTTTCAGAAATGGTGAAAAATATGTTCCTTATATCTCTTTAAAACAATATGCTTCTATTTATAAGAAGTTCCTTGAGCCAAACGCTAAAAGCGTTGTTACTACTGACGCCTTTACTACTTCTTGGAAGATAGAAATAAATGGTGAGTTGTATTTTTACGCTGTTGTCTCTCCTACTGAGAAACTTATTTTAAGAGCGGGCGAAGTCAGTAACGCCTTGAAGACTGGAGAAGGCGGCATTCAACCAACTTATGATGTTTTAAACTATGGTTCTAAAAGTGATTATTCTTATGAACAATTAGGCGAAAACAACTTTGTTACTTATACGTTTGAAGACTGTGAATTTGATTATTTTAGAAGTGGTGGCGAATTATATATGCCATTAGGCTTATTTGATCTTGCGTTTTCTGAATGTTCTAGCCTATATGTGACATACAATTATCGTAATTTATACGCCTCCACTGATCCTGATGATTTCTCAAAATTAGCGTTTAGAGATGGCGTTTCATATAACACAGTGGATGATCAAATGGTCCGCGCTGTTGGAATAGGCGGTATGCCTGAATACTTGATTAAATACAACGCTAGCTGCTTCCTATTTGTCATGCAAAATTTCTATGGTTTAAGAAGTCACTTTGGCATCGAAAATATGAAGAAATACTATCAAGAAAAGAACTTGTATGACAATTTCTATTCTACTTCTGCTAATACTAGAGCCTTAGCGTTTTCTAGTGCTGTTAATATCTTTGATGATAATCACTCCTTAATCTTAAGCACTAATTCTGCTTGGGGTGAAAATGCTAGAGCGCCTTATGGTAAAGGCATTCAAGCAAGAAACGCTTTAGAAAAGCGCCTTACCACTTTGCGTAACGAAAAATATCAAGGAGAGCTTAATGTTATTGAGCCTCAAGAAGGTGACATCCTTTATAGTCAAGATGACAAGACTGCGATGTTCTTCTTTGACTCGTTTAAGTATGGTACTTCCGAAGAAGTCTTTGATGACAATGGTCGTGTTAAAAACACTGCTTATAAATATGACACATTCTGTCTATTCCGAAAGACATTAGCTGAAATCGCTAATCACCCTGGAGTTGAAAATATCATCATTGATGCTTCCTTAAATGGTGGTGGTACTTTAGGCGTCATGATGAAGCTTCTCCCATTCCTTAGCAAGAACAATAGCTCTAAGGTTAGTTATTATGATGGCGCTGAAGAAGTTGCCTTCACTTATACCAACCACTCTGATGTTAATGGGGATGGTGAATTTAGTGAAAATGAGGCATACGGTAATCAATTTAACTTCTATATTCTTACTTCTGATTGTTCCTTCTCTTGTGGTAATGCCTTCCCATGTTTTGCCCAAGAAATGGGTGTGAAAATCATTGGTGAAACTTCTGGTGGTGGTGAATGCGCAGTTAGTATTCATTACTTACCAAATAGTCAATATATCTACCATTCTTCTAATCTTCATATTGGCTCCTATAATAGTGAAACCAAGACATTTAAAGGTTTTGAAGATGGCGCGACACCTGATATTCCATTAACAGAAGGCAACACTCCAATGTGCATTATTGAAGATAATGGTGAACCAACGTATCATATTCCTGGTGGTTTTTATGATGTTGATACATTGAGTGATAAGATTACTCAATATGCCACTAATAATTAGCATGGATTATTAAAATAAAAGTTGTAAAATTCTTCATTGCTCTTATAATTTTTGTTGTATAACACAAAAGGGAGATATCTCATGGAAAATAAGTATCTTAAACTCCATTCACTTCTTAGAATGGCTGCTGCTCTTATCGCGTTAATCGTCTTTATCTCGATGTTTATCACAAAGCAAGTTGTTCACAAAGATTTCCCTGATCAAGCATTCTGCATGTGGAACGAAGCGTTCTTCGATGATGCTGGTGCAGGAACAAAAGGAACAGTTCTTGGCTTTATTGGTTATTTATTCGTCTTATTCGGAGGACTCGCAGGTTTAGCCTTTGTATTCATTGACGAACTTATCGGTAAAGATCTCACAAAGAAATTATCATTCATCGCTGGTGGTGTTATTGCCGTTGGTGCTGTCATGATGCTCTTAACAGGTGTCTTGTATAGAGGTATGAATGGTGATGGCCTTGGCATTAAGGATTATCGCTTAGCTGCTGGACCAATCGTCTTTGCAATCTTAGCGTTCATTGCCGGTGCCGCTAACGCTGCTGCTCCACTCTTAGAAGAAAAAGGTCTTTAATACAATTATTAAAACTAGCAAAAACCAGCCCCATATGAGCTGGTTTTTTCTTTTTTACATTTGTAACATTTTGTAAATCTCCAAACTGTAATATTGTTGCTATAATGGAATTGAGGTTATACATATGTACACTTTATATACTGATACTGATACCGATATCACGCCAGAAGTAGCGGCTAGATACGGATACAAACTCATTTCTATGCCTTACACAATTGATGGGCAAGAAATTCGTCCTTATGTTGATTTTAAGGAATTTGACTACAAAACTTTCTATAACAAATTAAGAGCAGGTACTATTCCAACCACAAGTGCTCTTTCTCCTGTTGAATACATTAATTACTTTGAACCAGAATTTGCCGCGGGCAATGATATTCTTTATGTCCATTTCTCCGCTGCAATGTCTGCGACATTTAATTCTCTTCGTTTAGCAATGGAAGAATTAAGCGAAAAATATCCAGAAAGAAAACTTACTCTCATCGATACCAAAGGTATTACCCTAGGTAGCTATAACATCTGCTTAAGTATTGGCGAGATGTATAAGAATGGCGCTTCCATTGAAGATATTCAAAAATGGGCAGCCACTGAAATTGATAAGACAGCCTTCTATTTCTACGCTGATGACTTAAAGTTCTTCGGTAAGAGTGGTCGTGTCTCTGGCTTTGCCGCTTTCTTTGGTAACATCATCGGCTTGAAACCAATTATCTATATTGGTGATGATGGTAAGATGACCACTAAAGATAAATGCCGTGGCCGTAAACAAGCATTACAAAAACTATTACAATATGTTATTGATTTAGAAGATGATATCAAAGGTCACCGTGTCATTATTGCGCACACAGATGCCTTAGAAATTGCTGAAGAATTCGGTAATATGCTTAAAGCTCACTTCGGTCAAGACCTTAGCATTGAATACGAAGTGGTGAACCCAACCGCTGGTAGTCACTGTGGCCCTAATGCGATGGGCGTTAGTTTCCACGCCAAGCACAGATAAAGATATGGCGCTAATAAGCGCCTTTCTTTTTGCTTATAAAATGCTATTATTATTTTGTTATGCAAAGATTAATTATCATTACAGGTGATTTAGCCGCAGGCAAATCAACTCTCGCCGCTGCTTTAAGTGACTCTTTAGGTATCCCTTATATCATTAAAGACACTCTTAAAGAGATAGCGTGCGACAATATTGGTTATCAAACAAGGCAAGAAAACCGTCAGTTATCCATTACTGCAACACAAGATATGATTTATTTCTTTAAGCAATGCGCTCTTGTTGGTAATGATTTAATCTTAGAAGCTAATTTCCGTACAGAAGAACTTTTAGAAATAAAAGGTATCGCTGATGAATATAACTACAATGTTGTGTTACTTATTCTTACAGGCGATATTCCATTACTCTATCAAAGATTCTTAGATAGATTACCGTCTAGACATATCGCTCATCGTTCAATGAATCTTGATTATTCTTTAGAAAGATTCTCTGATTATATAAACGAATTAAGAGATCAAGACTTTGTCTTCACCCCTAATTATTTAGATATGTCCAATCTTGATGAAGATGAAGTGACAGAAGAGGCTCTTCAAATCATCAAAGATGAAATAGGGGATTAATATGCAATCAATTAAAAACGTCTTTTATATCGGTCATGGTCCAAGTAGTTCACATACGATAGGGCCTGTTAATGCTATTAGATATATCCTAGAAACATATAAAGATATTGAAAACATCAAAGTCACATTATGTGGTTCTTTAGCCTCCACAGGTAAAGGCCACTTAACTGATTACATTATCGATAAATATTTAAAAGGCATTAATCACCATATTGTTTTTGATGCTCGTAAAAAGACCAAACATCCAAATACGATGATCTTTGAAACTACATTAAAGAACAACATTAAAAAGAAAGATGTTATTGCTTCAATCGGTGGTGGCGCTATCGCTATAAATAAGGAAAAGAAGCAAGACGGTAGCGAATTATACCCACATCACACCTTATCTGAAATCATGCATTATTGTCGAGAATATGGCTATTCTTTATGGGAGTATGTTTTATTCCATGAAGGCGAAAGTATTCTTTCTTATATCGATGAAATCTATCAAGCAATTAAGGAATCAATTGAGCGTGGTATAACCGCGGAAGGTGAGCTTCCTGGTGAATTACACGTTAAAAGAAAAGCCAAAGCCATGTATGAAAATATGCTTAAAGAGCATAAGGAAAATGATATCCAAACTAATGTTGCCATTGCCTCATTTGCTGCGAGTGAAGAAAACGCTGCTGCTGGTGTCATAGTGGTTGCCCCAACTTGTGGTAGTGCTGGTGTTATTCCAGGTGTTGTTAAATATCTAGAAATGAAGAAAGTTCCTTATGAAGATATTCGCAAAGGATTCTTAGTGGCAGGTCTTATTGGCTTACTAGCCAAAACAAACGCCTCAATCTCAGGTGCGGAAGCAGGATGCCAAGCAGAAATAGGCGTGGCATGCGCGATGGGCGCAGCGATGATTGCGACCGCTCTTGGCTATGAATATAAAAAGATTGCGCAATCCGCTGAAGTGGCTTTAGAACACTCATTAGGGCTAACATGTGATCCAGTTAAGGGCTATGTGCAAATCCCATGCATTGAAAGATGTGCGATATTCGCCTTAAAGGCAATTAATGCTGCCTCTATTGTTGATATCATGCCAATAGAAACAGCGAAAGTCACATTTGATGAATCATTATTAACAATGTATCTAACTGGAAAAGACTTACACGCTGGGTATCGTGAAACCGCGAAAAAGGGTTTGAGTAAGGTTATTAAGAAAAAATAAATTAGTGTATTAGTTAACATTTCGAATAAATGTTATAGAATGATTACAGTATCGAAATTACAAGAAAGGAATATTAGTTATGTATCGTAAAAATGCTTGGTTAAAGTATAAAGACAAAAAACCAGTTATGGATTTTGCTGAAGGCTATAAAGATTTCATCACTGTCGCTAAGAATGAAAGATTAGCGGTCAAAGAAGCAGAAAAGTTATTAAAAGCCAACGGCTTTAAGAACGTTGAAGAAGTTAAATCCGTTAAAGCTGGTGATCGCGTCTATTTCATTAACAAAAAGAAAAATGTTGCCGCTTTCATTATCGGCAAAGAACCAATTGAAAATGGTTTAAGAATTTTAGGAGCCCACATTGACTCCCCACGTTTAGACTTAAAAGAACACCCATTCTATGAATCTAAAGGTTTCGCTTTAGGTGATACTCACTATTATGGTGGTATCAAAAAATATCAATGGACAACAATTCCACTTGCCTTAATCGGTGTGGTTTGTAAGAAAGATGGCTCAGTCGTGGATATCAATATCGGTGATGATCCAAAAGATCCAATCGTCGGTGTTACTGATTTATTAATTCACTTATCCGCTGACCAAATGGCCAAAACATTAGCCAAGGCTATCGAAGGTGAAAACCTTGATATCACATTAGGTTCTATGCCATTAAATGAAGAAGAAAAAGAACCAGTTAAGGCTAATGTGTTACGTTTATTAAAAGAAAAGTATGACATTGATGAAGAAGATTTCATCTCTGCTGAAATCGAAATCGTTCCAGCCGGTCCTGCTAGAGATTATGGCCTAGATAGAAGTATGATTGCTGGTTATGGCCATGATGATAGAAGCTGTGCTTATACCTCTTTAGTGGCTCTTTTAGACACTAAGAAAGTCAATAAGACTGCTTGCTGTATTTTAGTTGATAAAGAAGAAATCGGCTCTGTCGGTGCCACTGGTGCACAATCCTTATTCTTTGAAAACGCGATTGCTAAACTTCTCGCTTTGGCGGGTAATGATCACCCATTATGGGCTGCTAGATTAGCAATGGAAAATAGTGAAATGTTATCTTCTGACGTCAGCGCGGGCTTTGACCCATTATATCCATCAGTTAACGATCCAAAGAATGCTGCTTATTTAGGTGAAGGCTTAGTCTTCAATAAATATACCGGTAGAGGTGGTAAAGGTGGTAGCAATGACTCTATGCCTGAATACTACGCTTTCATTAGAAACACTATGGATGAAGCTAAAGTTAACTGGCAAAATGCTGAACTTGGTAGAGTTGACCAAGGTGGTGGTGGCACAATCGCCTACATCTTAGGTAACTATAATATGAGAGTTATTGACGCTGGTATTCCAGTACTCAACATGCACGCTCCAATGGAAATTGTTTCCAAAGTTGATGTTTACGAGGCTTACCTTGGTTACAAGGCCTTCCTCGTCAAATAATAAACATAATGTAAAGGAGAAAGAATTATGGGCTATGTTAAATGGATGGATGGCTTATCCAAAGTCCTCAAAATTGTCTTCTGTATCTTCTACCTTGACTTAACCTGGATGGTCTATCGTATCATCAAGAAAGTCAACGAAAAGAACTGGGCAATGATGGCTGTTTGGATTGTTATCGCCGTGTTACTTGGCTGGATTTGGTGGATTGTCGACCTTATCACAGTTATTACAAGTGACAAAGTCATTGAATTCTAATCAAAAGAAATACCCCATTTATGCAACTACTGTATAGGTGGGGTATTTTTCTTATCAAAACACTTTGACAATACCACATAAAAATATTATTATATTTAAGCATTTGGCGGGTGTGGTGAAGAGGCCTAACACACCTGGCTGTGAACCAGGCATTCGCCAGTTCGAATCTGGTCACTCGCCCCAAACAAAAATGTAAATCCCCAAAGACGGGGATTTTTTTGTTAATGGTTATTAGCGATGTACGCTAGTTCTTCATCGTTATAGAAATAGTCTCTATCTAAAGGTACATCAACGATAACACCATCATCTGGATGAGCACTTGGATTATCTTTAAAACCCGCTCTTGGAGCAATACCAGAGATACGGAAGATCTTTCCATCAGGAGTAGCGGTAATATATGAATTACAGGCACCACCTGAGGTATTTTCGCCCACAATCGTGGCACAGCCATTCTCTTTTGCTAAATGTGGGAACCAAGTAGCGCAACTAAAAGACAATGCTGAAGTTAAAACAAAGAAGTTATATTTGCTAGCAAGGCAATCTTCATCGTTGAACTTACCGTCCAAATTAGTGTCTATTTTATATGATTGAGAGGCCGCAGTTTTAGTTAAAGCGCAGTAAGTAGTTAATTCAACATTGTTAGTCATATAGCCTAAGATACCAATCGCCGCGATGACACCGCCACCAGGATTGCATGTTAAATCGAAATAAATGTTTTTAATACCGGCTTTATTATTAATTTTCTTCATAGAAGAATAGACTAATGCGAAGCTATCATAATTCACTAATTGTTCAGCAATTGCATCAGACATTTCATATGGATAGTACAAGAATTGATCAAAAGTAATAATCGCGGTATCACGATAATATCTAAGGCTTGGAACTTTTCTACCTAAAACCTTTTGTCTTCTAGCAAGTAAATCTTCTTGGTTATCTATTAAGGTAAGATAGCGTTCACTCATAATACCCGTTCTAGTATATGTTGAAGCACCACACGCACTTGCGTTGTTACCAGCGGTTGAATGGCAATCACCAATCACATAGTTGATGAGTTTTTCAACAGCTTGGCAATAGAATGTTTCGTTATCACTCTTTAAGTTATTAACGATATCTTGATGATTCTTTGTTAAGTAATCATTAAAGTCACTAATTCTACAATCTCTAAAGCCATATGAAATGTCTAAATGGAACATTAAAGAATTGTAGTTATATTCTCTAAAGTCATAATTACTTCTTGCGTTTTTGAAACGATAATCACCATTATGGAAATCTTTTTCAAAAGATGTGCCAACATAGTTAAGTGCAACCGCACCTCTTGAGAAGTTTAATAAATAAAATGCGGTGCCATTAAAGTTGCAACTAGCCCAAAAGCACATATTAAATGTAATTGAGTTAACAATAGAAAATGGTAGATAGAAATCATCGTTGTATTTATAGATATCTAGATGATATTTATCTAAATCAAAAACAACGTCCTCCGTTCCTTGATAAGTAATGTAGTTTTCTTTGATATGGGTATTAACTTCCTCACCATCAGTCATATGGAAGATGTTTCTTTCGCCTCCATCAGAGGCAATAATGTTATCAAAATTATGGGCAGTGATAGTGTTCTCTTCGTGATCAACGGTGAATACAATATCGTATGGGCATGTATATGTAATCTTATTACCTTCTTTAATGACTTCAACATCATCATAGATTGTTAATAAAGCGGTTTGTAAAGACATGTAAGGAATAAAAGTATTTTCATCTTTAATCGCATAATCTAAATCCCACGCTTTATAAGAAACACAATCATTATTGTTAGTCGCAGGCATATATAAAGGCGCAGACATTAACGCTAAATTAACGGTTTCCTCACCTGATGAGCTGCTAGAAGAACTAGAGGAAGAAGATGTGCTACTTGATATAGAACTAGATGAAGAAGACGAGAAGTTACTTGATATTGAGCTAGAAGAGCTCACGCTACTGCTTGAAGAAATAGAACTAGATGAGCTAGAACTTGGTGCGATCGAACTAGATGAAATTGAACTGCTACTGATACTACTAGAAGAACTAGAGGTAGTAGAACTACTGCTTTCACTTGAACTATCCACGCTTGAAGAAGTAGTGCTATTTTCACTGCTTGTTAAAGATTCACTTGATGAACTAACGCTAGAACTAGATGAACTAGTAGCAGGAGTACAAGAAGCGACGATAAGCGCAAATAATGTAGGTACAATCTTACTTATTTTCATTTGTGGAAATAATATACTAGTGAAATAAAAATGTATAGCAAAAAAATAAAAAATCTAACCATCACGGCTAGATTTTGTTATAAATTCTTTATTTTGTTTACCACTTATAATCAGTGTTTCTTGTGGCCAATATCACTTTATAGAATGATGGATTCTTTTTAGTTAAGACAAGCATTAATGGATAACCAACACACATGATGCACACGAATTCACCTAAGAAGACACCACCAAACATGGTGAAGTAGGTAACAGGGTTTAATTCCATCGCATCAGGTGTGCCAATGCATGAATAGTAAATAACTAAAGGAATAACAATCGCGTTAGCAAGGCATGGAATAAAGCCTGCGAAGAATAAGTTCTTAATGAATCTTGAATAAACAATCATGATTAAACAAGACACTAAAGTGGTTAGTGTGCCAAAGATGATATCAAGTGGCCCAACAGTGGAGGCTAAGTTAGCAAGTAAGCAGCCTAGAGTTAAACCAATAGTGTAACTAGGATTAAAGAACACTAATAAGTTAAGTAGTTCACTAATTCTGAACTGTGAGAATTCATATGATAATGGGCCACAGGCAATAGTGATGACAGCGTACAACGCTGCAATCATGCCGTTGACACAAATCATTTTAATGTCGAAGTATTTTGTAAGTGCGTTTGTTTTCATTCTATAGTTGATCCAATTCTTTTCTAATAGCTTTCTCGTTAAGGTTTTGACCGATAAACACGAGTTTGATTAATCGATCTTGATATTCATCATCCCAGTCATGGGCGAAGTTCTCATCGTTATGTCTTAAATAAGTTAATTGCGCTTTTGTTAATGTCGCAGAGAACCATTTTCTTGAATAAGTTAAGGTTGTTTGAGAACCTGCTGATTCATAGACATAAATACTATCTTTTTCATTAGCGAAGTAGCAAACACCCTTTGCTCTAATGATATGGTGCTTACCGCTTTCTTCTTTGACCCAATGTTCAAACTTTTCTTGATCAAATGGTCTTCTACGATAATAAACGAATGTATTGATATCGTATTCAAGGGCGGTACCTTCTTCTTCGTTTTCTATGCCATGGTGGTGATGATGGTGATGATGATGGTGTTCATGTTCTTCATGTTCATCTTCATCGTCATCGTCGTCATCGTGGTCGTGATGATGATGGTGTTCTTCTTCCTCATCATCGTCATCATCTTCATCGTGATGTTCAACGTCGCTATCCCAGTCTTCAAATTCTCTAATCCATGCAGCGGAGCCACTAGCCTTATCGAAATCAAAGAGGTCTGTATCAATTAATCTATCAATATCAACATCACAGAAATCTGATTCAATAATTTCAGCTTCTGGTTGTAAAGCCTTAATAGCAATCTTCACTCTTCTGAGTTCTTCTTTGCTAATTAATGAGGCTTTATTTAATAAAACGATATCGCAGAATTCAATTTGTTGAATGACAAGGTTTTCTAAGTTTTCTTCACCACGTGTCGCTTCTTTTAATGTTTCACCACAGCCAAACTCATCTCTAAGTCTTAAGGCATCGGTGACAGAGATAATAGCGTCTAACCAATAGAACTTTGGTAAATGTTGTTTCTCAAATTCTTGTTCCATATAGGTAATTGTTTGAGCAATTGGTACTGGTTCACAAATACCAGAAGCTTCAATTAAGATATGGTCATATTTTTGTTGTTTGACTAAGTCAGCTAGTTGTTGAATTAAGTCTTGTTTTAATGTGCAGCAGATGCAGCCATTAGAGAGCGCCACTAAGTTTTCATCCTTACCTGTGACAACACCGTTTTCTTCAATTAATTCAGCATCAATATTGACTTCGCCAATATCATTAACGATAACGGCCATCTTATGACCTTTAGCGTTTTTTAATATGTGATTGATTAATGTGGTTTTACCACTTCCTAAATAACCGGTAATAAGTGTAATTGGCACTGTTTTATAGTTTTCCATCTTTCTTACCCTCCGTTTTTGCTAGACTATTGTATCACATTTATTGGAAATAAATAGTTAAACGATAAAAAAGCGCAACTCATAAAGATTTTTGTAAAAACTTTTAACAGGTTTTATCTTGCTATTCGTCTAGTTTGGTAAGAGGACATAAACTATGAAAACATTATTAGCTGTCTTATCGTTAATTCCAGGCTTAACTGCCACTTCACCTTTACCACCAAGAACCGTGACCACTGATGAATACAATGATTTTGAAGTGACTTTAGTTGAAAAATATGCTGAAGATGATGAACGCTACAGCCAATCCTTTGAACAAGGAACTTGTTATAAAGTCAATGTTAAAAACATTGGTGAAGGATACATCAAAGATATCTATTTTACTTTTGATGGTAGCTATCGTTCATATCATTCTATGTTAGAAGGCAAGTCCTCTGATGAGTACGTTATAGCCCCTAATCAAGAAGCAATTTTTGTAGTGTCTGCTAATTATAACGCCGATAATCTTGATGAATTTGAAATACACGGTAGTGCTTATACCTCTTTCACTGATGAAGTAACAGTCAGCGGCACAAATGTTATGACAACCACAAAGTATGACGACTATTACTATAGTCACGTTGATATGTCATTTGATTACACTAAGGATGAAAAATATTGCTACGGCGCGATAATCAAAGCGTTAGTGGAAGAAAAAGAAGCATACTTTGTCGTCAATGAATGGAACAACTTTTCCTTTACCACAGCCAAGGAAGTTAAAGGAAATGAAAACAATGAAGCCGAATTAGTTAAACTTCTTAAAACTGAATACATAGGTTATGAGGAAATGATTGCGCAAAGAGACTTCTTTGAAACACATAGTAACGTTGAAACTGTCTTTGACAATATTACGAAAGGATGTCGTGGTTCGATCCTCTTTGGTGTTCCTGCTGCAGCATCATTAGGTTTAGTAACAACTTCTGTTGTTGCCTTGCGTAGAACCATAAAGAAGAATAAAAGCAAATAATTATTAACAAAATAAAAAATGCATCTATAATCATAAGCGAGGAAAAAAGAATGAAAGTTGAATTAACACTCGTGTTAAAAACTACCGAACGCGCTTATGGTGCATTAGAAGCAATTAAAAGAGCGGGTTATAACGCTACTGTTATGACCAGTGAATCTTTAAGACACGCTGTTGACTATTATCCAGGCGAACATACATTCATCAGTCTTAGACACGTTGAACAAAGAGATGTTTTTGAAAGTATCTTAGGTGTCTTTATTGTGGAAAATGATCGTTTAGAAGATTTGAAGAGAGTCATTCGCGAAACAACTAAGAACTTCACAGAGATTAAAGGTTTCATGTATTCAAGAGCAATCGACGACTTTGAAGGTTCTATTTAAGGATTATGGAAGTCTTTTCGATATTTGCTTATGTGGCTGCTCTTTTGTTAGTGGCCTTATTATCAACGCGTTTAATGCGTCTTATCAAATTACCTAACGTGACTGGTTATATCTTAACCGGTATCATCATGGGACCATTTTTATTTGGTCTAGTATTCAATAACTTCTCATTTGATGGTATCAAAGAAGGCACGGTTTTTAAATTTGTTGATCAACTAGGTTGGGTTTCCACTGTGGCTTTAGGTTTTATTGCCTTCTCCATTGGTACTTCATTTAAATTCAGCACAATTAAATCTTTAGGTAAAAGAGTATTAGTTATTACTGTTTTAGAAGCCTTAGGCGCTTCTTTATTAGTGGTGGTTGCTTTATTAGTGGCACACTTCATTTTCCCTCAATACGTTTCCTTAGAATTAGCATTAACATTATCCGCAATTGCTAGTGCGACTGCTCCTGCCGCGACCTTAATGGTTATTAAGCAATATAGAGCACATGGTCCATTAGTCGATACTTTATTACCAGTTGTGGCATTAGATGACGCTGCTGCTTTAATTCTTTTCGCTATTTTATTCCAAATCGCTACCGCTTTAGCGGGTGGTTCTATTTCAGTATATGCGATTATTGTTAAGCCATTACTTGAAATTACCATCTCCTTAGGAGTAGGTGCGGTACTTGGCTTTGTGATTAGTTTTGCTAACCGCTTCTTTAAATCAAGAAACAACAGACTTATTTGGAATATCTTCTCCGTCTTTGCCGCTTTAGGCTTCTATTATTTATTTAAAAGCCCAATGATGGGTGGCTTTGAACTTAGTTCACTTCTTACCTGCATGATGGCGGGTGCGATATACACTAACTTTGTAAAAGAATCAGGACGTACATTAGATGTTATGGATAGATTCACTTCTCCAGTCTATATGATGTTCTTTGTAATTTCTGGTGCATCTTTAGACTTAACTATCTTCTTTAATGGTGATGGTTTAGTGGTGGTTCTTATCGCTTTAACTTATCTTATCTTCCGTGTGATTGGTAAATGGTCTGGTGCCTTCGCTGGTGCCACAATCACTAGATGTGAACCTCAAGTTAAGAAATATTTGGGTTTCGCCTTAGTCCCTCAAGCGGGTGTTGCAATTGGTTTATCCACAACCGCATATAAGCTATTTTCACAGTATAGCGATCCTGCAATGCAAAAAACAGGCGTTTTAATTCTCGCCATTATCTTAACAAGTACATTAATCTACGAACTCTTTGGTCCAATGGTGGCTAAGTTCGCTCTTAAGAAAGCACACGAAATCCCAGAAGAAAACCTTTAAGCAATCAATTGCTTCTTCTCTGGTTTAATCATATTTCTAATTAACTTTTTAACAACTCGGTAAACGAGTTGTTTATCTTCCTTGCTAAGTCCTCTATATGCTTTATAAACAGGGCCAATTTGAAGAAGAAGCTTCTTAAAGAAGACCACGAAATCATCCGCGTCAAATTTCTCTAATTCCCCAAAGATGATTTCGGTGAATCTTTGTCTATCTTCTGGTTTAAGAGATTCAATCCAAGCATTAAGAGCTTTTTCTAAGTGTCTGGAAGATAAAGTACGTTTAGTTAAATAAACAAAATCATTGTCCTTAATAATCCACTCAAATGGGTTATGTTGTAAGAACATGACCGCACGGCTTTTAATAATCTTAATATCAGTTTCATTAGAGAAAAGAACACCGACGATAGAGGATTGTGGAACAATCTTAGTAAACTTCTCTAATCTATCTTCTTTACCTTTAAATAATCCTTTGATTCTAAAACCAGGACCATCAAAAGAATAGACGTGTTCGATTCTTGAAACATCTTCTAATTGACTGAGCATATAAGTGCAGATGTTACCACCTTTACTATGTCCACATAAGATAATCTTTTCTTTCTTATGTCTTTTAATCACTCTTTTAATAAAGTCTTCAGCATAAGCGTAGGAGTGCATCCTATCACTATAAGATAAAGTGAAGTCTTCTTTCCAACCAGCATAGGAAGGATCAGTACCTCTGACCGCGATAATAATTTGACTATCAAACTTGACCGCGACAACGGCAAACTGTATACCTTTTTTGCGGTCTAAAATGTATTCATAATCCACAACTTTGGCGTCTTTAAATCTCTCGGAATTAATGAGGCATTTCAAATATCTGCGCGAAAAACGTGGGAAATAAGAGAAGTAATATGGCTCTAATCTTTTGTATTCTGGAATATAGTCAAAATCATTGAAAGTAAGTGGTAGTCTATCTTTAACGATAGAAAAGTCAAAATAAGCCACCCAGGAAACCACTAAAGCATCACAAATATTAAGCGGCGTTTGTTTGATGCTGTCTTGATTTTTCTTAATGTATCCTAAAACATTCATGAAAATATATTACCATATATGCCCTTAAATAGTGCTAAAATAAAAGCACGTATTCAAAAGGAGAAATATTTTAATGAAAAAAGCATCAGAAATCATGTTTAAGATTGGTAATATTTTCACTATTATCTATCTTGTTTTAGGCGCCATTTTATTCCTCATCGGTCTCATTAGTTCCATCGTTTCCGGTGTTGCTTTGGCCGCTGCTAGTGGTGATGAAGCAGCCGCTGCTGCCGCTGCTGCCGCTTTAACCTCAGCCATCGGTCTCATTTTCGTTGGTCTCTACTTCTTCGTGACATCTCTTATCTGCTTAATCGTCGTTCGTAAAGCTCAAAGAGAACTCGCAAATGAAGCAACATCCAACAAAAAGCCATTCATCATCACAATCGTTTGCGGTGCTATTGCTTCTAACGTTTTCTATGTTCTCGCTGGTATCTTTGGTTTAATCGCTGAAGGTCAACAAGGACAACAACAAGCTGAATAATTAATTCACAAAAGAATAATGACCCGCCCAGTGTGGGTCTTTTCTTTTACGCGCGCATGCGTTATCCATTAATAAAATAGAGAAGGAATCTTTAAAAAATATTTTTTCAATAAATTCTATTAACACTCTTTTACCACTAATCCAAAGTAGTGGTTTTTATTTCTAATATGCCCATCCAGTTATTTAAAGGGCAATTATTATAAAAAACCAATTCAGTAATTGTTAACCTATTATTTAATCAAAAAAGTTTAATTCGGTATTTTTTAGGCAAAAATAGGTAGTTGCATATTTTCCATAAGTGATACATACTAAAATCACAGAGGTTACATAATATGCGAATGTTTGACTTACAGGGTGCTGTCAATACTCTTTTGACCAACCCTAACATTGTTTCTTTACTTAATTCTATTGAATTATATAAAGGAAAAACTACCGCCGTTAAGAAACTCAAGAAAATTGAAAAATTAACGGAACTTGCTTACATCAGTGGCACAGAAGCTAGCTGTGCGATGGGTTCAGTCTTCATCGGTGATGATCGTATGAAAGCTTTACTCGTTAAGGGACAATCCCCAGCAACCTATACAGAATATGTTTTCAATGGTTACTACAAAGCATTAAAGCACATCGATGAATGCTACAAATTCCAACCATTCGATCGCTCATTTATCTCAACATTACATTACTACTTATATAAGGACTATAACCCAGAAATGGGTGGTCAATATAAAGACGCCTTAAATTATATTCAAGAAAGAATGACTGATGGTTCAATGAGAACAATCTTCGTCACTGCTGATCCAAGTGCGGTTCCTCAACTATTAGACAATCTTGTTTATCAATATAACCTTGCCGCTCAAAACGAAGAAACAAATAAGCTCGTTCTTATTCTTGCTTTCATGCTCGACTTCGTTTGTATCCATCCATTCAATAGAGCGAATGGCCGTATCTCCAGATTAATCATGAACTTCTTAATGAAGAAGAATGGTTATGATATCGGTAATTACTTCTCCATCCCATATATCATGAGACAACGTTTCTCTGATTATATTGATGCTTTTGAAGCTTCTTCCCAAGGTTGGCATGATAATGAAAACGATTACACACAATTCGTTACTTATATGCTCAAGTGCATCTTAGAAGCGTACCGTAAACTTGACTACATTATGGAAGTCAATGATATGGATGAATTAACCGTTGAAAAGGTTTACAAAGTTATCTTCGATAGTGCGAAACCAATTAGTAAACGTGTTATTGAAAACGTTTTATACGCCACAAGTTCTGCCACCATTGAAAAGGCTTTAGCAGAACTCGTGAAAGATAATAGAATCCAGCTCATATCTAAAGGTAGATATAGCAAGTACTTCAGACTATAAGGAGAATCAATCATGGCAAATTACGATGCAAAAAATATTAGAAATGTCGTTATCTTAGGTCACCAATCAACAGGTAAGACAACTTTAGCTGAATCCTTAGCGTTCATCGCTGGTTTAATTCCTCAAAAAGGTGAAGTTGAAAAGAAAAACACATTAAGTGACTACACACCTGATGAACAAAAAAGAGGTGGCTCAATTCAAACCGCCGTTATCCCATTAACTTATAAAGACCATAAGATTAACATCATTGATGTTCCAGGTAATGATGACTTCATCTCTGAATACATTGGTGTCTTAGGCGCAGTTAAAGGCGCGGTCTTAGTGATTGATGCTTCAATCGGTGTTCAAGTCGGTACAGTTAAACACTGGAATCAACTTAGAAAACGTGGCATCCCAACATTCATCTTCATCAACAAAGTTGATAAAGAAAACGTTAAATTCGATGAATTATTAGAAGAAATTCGTTCCAAATTAGGTAAGAACGCTATCCCATTCTGCTACCCATTAGGTCATGGTGATGGCTTTGATGGTTTCGCTAATGTCGTTGACTTAAAAGCTAGAAAACTTAATGGCAAGAAGTGTGAAGATGCTCCTATCCACGATGATAAGAAAGAAAAGATCTTCGAACTTCATAACATGATTAGTGAAGAAGTCGCTAAAGCGGATGACGTCTTATTAGAAAAATTCTTCTCCGGTGAAGAATTCACTGTTCAAGAAGTTCACGAATCCTTAAGAAAACTCGTTTTAGCGGGTGAATTAGTTCCAGTCTTAGTCGGCAGTGCTACAAAGAACATCGGTGTTGAAACAATGCTCGATATGTTCATTGATTACTTACCATGCCCAGCGGACTTAAAACCATACGAAGCAAAAGATGAAAATGGTAATCCTGTCACTCGTGAAACAAAAGATAGTGAACCATTCTCCGCTTATGTCTTTAAGACAGTCGTAGACCCATATTCAGGCACAATTAATATTATTAAAGTTAATTCTGGTGTCTTAAAAACTGGTGATGAAATCTACGTCAATAAAGGCACGCAAAGAGTTTCTATGTTATATCAAATGACAGGTAAGAAACTTGACGCTATTCAAGAAGTCCACGCTGGTGATATCGCCGCAATCACAAGACTTGAAGGTGTCGCTAGTGGCATGACATTATCTTCACCAAAAGCCATTATTGAATATAAACCAGCTCATTATCCAACTGCTGTTATCTTCAAAGCCATCATCTTAGCCAATAAGAACGATGAAGCTAAGATTGGTCCAGCGTTAGCAAAAATCCAAGCCGAAGATCCAGCTGTTGAAGTCAAACGTAATAATGAAACAAAACAATTATTATTAGGTGGCGTTTCCGATTCACATATCAGCTTTGTTCTCGGCAAACTCAAAGAAACATATAAGATTGATGTCACAACCGAACCAATGAAAGTTGTCTATCGTGAATCCATTAAGGGCACCGCGGAAGGTGATGGCCGTTACGTCAAACAATCTGGTGGTAGTGGTTTCTATGGTGTCGTTAAGATGAGATTTGAACCAGCTGAAGAAAGTGTCTTCGCAGAAGAAGTCTTCGGTGGTGCAGTTCCAAAGAACTACTTCCCAGCTGTTGAAAAAGGTTTCTTTGAAGCCCTTAACTCTGGCCCATTAGCAGGCTTCCCAGTTATTGGTGTTAAAGGCGTCCTTGTCGACGGTAAATATCACCCAGTTGATAGTAACGAACAAGCATTCAAAATGGCTGGTATCTTAGCGTTTAAAGACGCTTATCCAAGATGTAAACCAATCATCTTAGAACCAATTATGAGAATCCATGTTATCGCTCCTACTGAATATACTGGTGATATCATGTCTGACTTAAATACACGTCGTGCGCGTATTCAAAACATGGAAGAACACGAAGGTATGCAAGATATCGAAGCGTTAATTCCTGAAGCAGAAATCGTTGACTACGTCACACAACTTAAGTCCATTACTCAAGCTTCTGGCTATTTCAATAGAGAATTTGTCTCTTACGAAGAAGTTCCAGAATACTTAAAAGACAAAGTTATTAAAGAGAATAAGATTTCTCAATAATAAAACCCAAATCAGGAAGAGAGGGAATATCGTTTCCCTCTTTTCTTTTTTAAAGAAATATTACAAAATAATGAGGTATGAAATTCTTATTAACTAATGATGACGGCTATAACGCTCAAGGGATACTTCTCCTTAAAGATAAACTCTTAAAATATGGTGAAGTGACGATTGTCGCTCCTTTTGAACATATGTCCGCGAAGAGTGCGTCAATTACCTTAGGAGATTGGCTTAAAGTCGATAGAATCAATGAACATACCTATGCAGTGCATGGCACTCCTACAGACTGTACATCTCTTGCTTTAGCAGGACTTAACATTGACTGTGATGTCGTTGTCTCTGGTTGTAATAATGGTCCAAACTTATCTTATGATGTCATTTTAAGTGGCACAATTGGAGCATGCTTAGGCGCGGCTACTTTCCGTAAAAAGACCGTCGCTTTCAGTGCGCCTTTTGATGATTTCACATGTTTAATTGAACACTTTGATGAAATCTGGGAATACATTATGAAGTATAACCTACTAGATAAGAGATATGTATTAAATGTTAACTTACCAAGAGGAGAATATAAAGGTATTGCTTTAGGCAGACTCTTCTATCGTAAAGACCGTTATTATTTTGATCAAAATGAAGACTTATATTACGCTTTAAGAGATACACAAGAATATTTAGAAATGCCTGAAGATGCTGATTGTAGATTAGTGAAAGAAGGCTATGTTGTTATTACACCTATTTCTCGTATTCCATTTGATGAAGATCAATACGAAGAACTTAAAAAGAAGGTACAAGATTAATAATGCGTTTTGAATTAAACGAAACCGAAAATAAAAAGCTTCTCGCCTTATTTGAACAACACGAGAAGAATATTGATTATTTGATATACGTCCGCGACTTAATTTGGCAAGCACCACACCTCAATAGTGGTCTTTTTGTTAATAAAAATAGTTTTGAAACAAAACAAGAATTCATTAAACAAGCATTAGAAAGTAATAAAACAGATTCATCTTTCATCAATAAGAATCTTCTTTGGGATACTCAAGAGGTGATGTTAGATACTTTCGTCAATAATCCATATTATCAAGCGCTTAAAAACATCAACTTTGAACAAGATGGCTGGAAGTTATCTCATAAGACAATGAAAGCTTTTACCTTATTTCCATATGACGAACAATATCATTATGGAAGTAACTCAATATTAAAGATGTCTTTTGGCTATTTTACCAATGATTATGATTATCCCACAATTTCGTTATATGACCAGGAGTGGATGAGCCTTAATCCTCATGAAATTAGAACAATGGAAATGCCTATACAAGTCGCTAAAGGAAAAGTCTTAACACTAGGTTTAGGACTTGGCTATTTCGCTTATATGGTTCATCTAAAAGAAGAAGTCGAAGAAGTCTATATTGTTGAAATGGATTTAGAACTCATTAAGTTATTTCAAAAGCATCTACTTCCTTTATTCCCATATAAAGAAAAGATCCACATCATTAAAGCTAACGCTTTAGCGTTCATCAATTTAGTTAATGATAGAGATTATGATTTTATCTTCTCTGACTTATGGCATGATGTCAGTGATGGTTTACCAATGTATATTAAGCTATTAGAAAGATTTGATAAGTTCACTTATACAAAACGTCATTATTGGATTGAAAATTCATTAATTGCTTACCTAAGATTATTAATCATTGGTGTTATTAAAGATGAATATTATAAGAACGAAAGTGATTATGATGAAATTCAATTAACTATTAAAAAGAATCTAGAAAACTATACACTCCATAATAGTTATGAACTAGATGCTTTACTAAATATTCAAGGAGTAAAAAACTCAGTATTAATCAAATAAATCTTTTATATTTAATATAAAAGTGTTATAATATATACAGGAAATGGATTAGGGATAAGGATGTTTCTATCCCTTTTTTGTTTCCTATTTTTGTCAAAGACAAGACATTAAAACTCGGAACGAATACCTCCTGTCTAAAGTGAAAGGAGGTGATCTGCAATGAAACAGTTAAAGGAGCTTAAACTAGCTTTGGCCCTAATTGTAATTTGCTTATTTTTGTGCCTCTTATTAAAACTGGTATAAAAAAGAACCCTTTTGACTAATTAACCGATAAGTGTCAGGAGGATTCGTTCTTCGGTTCTATTATATCAAACTCCCTAAATAATTCAATATACGCCAAGCTTTACCGATTAGATAAACGTTAGTCTTAACTAACTTTTAGTAAAAAATATTAACGTATTATTTGTGTAAATAATAGTGTGGTGTATAATATTCCCGGAAAGAAGGAAATTATATGCCATTAGTTAACTCCAAAGAAATGTTTGAAAAAGCCTATAACGGCGGTTACGCAATTGGTGCTTTCAACTGCAACAACATGGAAATCGTTCAAGCGATTACAGAAGCTGCTAAAGAATGCAATTCACCAGTTATTCTCCAAGTCTCCGCTGGGGCAAGAAAATATGCTAAACCTGTCTATTTAAAGAAAATGGTTGAAGCTGCTGTCGAAGACACCAACTTACCAATCGTTCTTCACTTAGACCACGGCGCAGATTTTGAAATTTGTAAAGATTGTATCGATGGTGGTTTCACATCAGTCATGATTGACTGCTCCAGCAAACCATTCGAAGAAAACATCGCTATCACAAAGAAAGTTTGTGAATACGCTCACGCTCATGTGCCATATGTTACAGTTGAAGCTGAATTAGGTACATTAGCAGGTATCGAAGATGAAGTTAAAGTTGAACACGGTGCAGAATCCTACACCAGACCAGAAGACGTCGAAGAATTCGTTCGTAGAACTGGTTGTGACTCCTTAGCTATTGCTATCGGTACATCTCATGGTGCTTACAAGTTCAAACCAGAACAATGCACAAGAGATCCAGAAACAGGTATCTTATTACCACCTCCATTAAGATTCGATATCTTAGAAGAAGTGAGCAAACGTTTACCAGGTTTCCCAATCGTCTTACATGGTTCCTCCTCCGTTAACCAAGAATTCGTTAAAATCATTAACGATAACGGTGGTGCCTTAAAAGACGCAGTTGGTGTTCCAGAAGCTCAATTAAGACAAGCTGCTAGATTAGCTGTCTGTAAGATCAATATCGACAGTGACCTCCGCTTAGCGATGACCGCTGGTATTAGAGAACACATGAGAGCTCATCCAGATCACTTTGACCCACGTCAATATGTCGGTGATGGTCGTGCTTATGTCAAACAATTAGTCAAACACAAAATCGTTGATGTGTTAGGCTCAAACGACAAGATCTAATCTAGATAACAAACCAAATAAAAAGGAGCGATTAATTCGCTCCTTTTAAATTTTATTTAAAATCAATTATTCTTTCTTAGCTTTCTTTGATTCTAAAGCGTCAGCAATACGTTTGAGATAATCGATTTCTGTTGGTTCTGGTTTGCCTGGTTCTGGTGGAACTGGTCTTTCTTCTGGATGCTTTTCGTAGTAAGCTTCTTGAGCTTTGGCTTTGAGCTCTTCTCTCTTTCTAGCGGCAACATTCATAACCTTGACGATAATGAATAAGACGATAGCAATGATAATGAAGGAGATAAAAGCGTTGATTAATGCACCCCAGTTAATGATAGCGGAACCATTGAAATAGAAGCTTGTGCCATATTTTGTGTAGTTACCATTAAGAACTGTAGCACCATACACTAATGGGTCTGTCGCACCAGCGGCATCACCGATTGATTTAGCGACGGCGTTGTAGTCAGCAGCGGCGAAGGATTGACCAACACCGGCTAAACCTTTTTGACCTTCTGTCAAGGCTGGTAAAACAGTAACTAAGCCTGCTAAGCCACCTGGGACTGGCCATGTCGCTAAAGACATTAACATGTTAACAAATGCATTAACGATAGCACCAAATGCGCCACCAATAACAACACCAACTGCTAACATGAAGGCGTTGCCACGATTGATGAATTCCTTAAATTCGGCCCACAAACCTGGACCCTTTTTTGCTTTTTTTGCCATATTATGTTTGAAATTCCTTTCAAGTTAATTTTATGGTAATCCATTTTTATTTAAAATGCAATGTATCTACGTATGCCTTTTTTCTAGAAAATACGTTAGAATAATGGTGAAAAATTAAGGAGTTAGTTATGAGCAAAATTGTATATTTAGGACACGCTTCCTTTTTACTTAAGGGAAATGATTACTCGTTAGTAATTGATCCATACCAAAACGGTAGTGTACCAAACTTAAAATTCCCAAATATTGAACCAGTTGATGCAGTAGTGTGTTCACATGAACATGCTGATCATAACGCTCGCGAATTAGTTAATATTAAGGATAATCCAGCCTCTGTTGGAGCGGTTTCCATTACTGTTCCACATGATGATTGTGGTGGTGCAAAACGTGGTTTAAACAAGATTCATATGTTTGACATTGAAGGTTATAAAATTGTCCATCTTGGAGACACTGGCTGCTTATTAGATGAAAAGACTTTAGAACCGTTTAAAAACTGTGATATTTTATTAGCCCCAATTAATGGCTTCTATACTATTGGACCAAAAGAATTAAAAGAAATCGCTAGTGTTATTAAGCCAAGAATTCTCATTCCAATGCATTACTATATGAAGGAACACAATAGTGGTTATCCTGATGGTAATATGATCGATGAATTTAAAAAGCTCTTCCCTAATTATCGATATTTAGATAATGAAGAACTTGATTTAGATGAATATAAGGATTATCAAGGAGTCTTACTTTTCAGGTAAACAATTCCAACCAAGATTAAAAGCATTTAAGAAGGCTACAAAATTCTCCTTATGGTATTTATTAGCGGCCTCTTGTGACCAATAATATTTGCCGTTATTTTCAATAACCCCTTCTTTTAAAGACATGCCTTTTAAGACATAAGGGAAGGTATATGGTTCTGTTGGAATTTCTTTTCTTTCTTCTGAGTAGTATGAATCAGAGATGTAATAGCTACCGTCTTCTCTTTTATCAATAACATCGTTGAAATAAACCGCCGCCGCTTTAACCCCGCTGTAATCACGATATTGAATTGTAGGAACTACGCCTTGTTGGTAACCAAACGGATTATCTTCCGCTTCACTTAACCCATATTTATTTTTTAGGTTTTGATAATAGGCTTTTTCTTCTTCAGAAGCATCTGGATATTTAGATAAATCGTAATACTTTTGCATATCAAATAAGAAGATAGGTCTATAAATATAAACATAATTAATGTAGGGTATTATTACCTCTTCTAAAGCATATTTACAATCGCTACAACCGCTGCGCATAAACATGACGACTTGTGGTTCACTTTTAGAGATGTTTTCTTCGTCCACATAATAAAGAGATGGATTATCTACATACTTGGTTATTTGAGTTCTCATCTCTTCTGCGCTTGTATCTTCAAAAATCTTTCTTTGCTTGTTGTTGGCGTGAGAAAACTTTTTAACTAACTTTTCACCATTAAAGATATATAGATAAGGCGTGCTTGTATTTAGTTTTTCTATTTTAAGATGTGACAAAGTCTCATCTTGATTATGAGCGTTATATAGATAAACTAAGCCACGGTATTTATAGCAATAGGTCTTAAGAACCTCTTTATAAGTTTTCCAACATAAACAATCTTCACTATATCGATCTTGATAGACCGCTAAAAGGAAGACTTCTTTTTCGTCTCTAGTCTTAACTAACAGTTCAGAATTACTCAATTCTTTAATCGCATCTTCATTACCTTCTTGCATTTTGCTGCCAAAGGTAAGGCGATGCTTTTCTTCTACTTTATTACCATCACAGCCGGTAAGTAATGGTAAGACAAGTAGGGGTAGTAACAATAATTTTTTCATAACTAAAACAAATTATAAAAAAAGAAGATAATGCGTGCAAGCGTATGTGTGAGAGAAGCTTAAAAAATAGGTTCAAAAATACCCCAAGAATTAACCCTCAAAAAACACTCAAAAAATCGACCTAAAAAAAGAGCAAAAAAAACGTTCAAAAAACTCGTCAAAAAAATTGCTCAAAAAATTGCGTGAAAAATCGCTAGAAAAACTTAACAAAATTTTGAAAAAGTCAAAATACAAAAAGTATAGATATAATCTAACAAAAGTTAAAAAATGACGTTTTCAAAAACCCCCCTCAAAAAAATTTTTAAAAAAATTGTTTGTTTTTTTGTTCAATTTTATATATATTTTTTGCGTGATTTTTTAATCAAAAATTGCGAAGGAGAAAAGGCGGGGAAATTATGGACAAAAAAAATATCATTATTTCGCTTCAAGGTGTCAACAAAGTTTTTGATGGCACAACAGTAGTCGATAACTTTAATCTCGATATCACAAAAGGTGAGTTCGTTACATTCTTAGGACCTTCTGGTTGTGGCAAGACTACAACACTCAGAATGATCGCTGGTTTTGAAACACCAACAGACGGTAAAATTTTGCTCAATGGTGAGGATATTACAAAAATTCCTCCTCACAAAAGACCAATTAACACTGTCTTCCAACGTTATGCATTGTTTCCACATTTAGATGTTTATGATAACGTTGCTTTTGGCTTAAAGCTTAAAAAGATTCCTTATGAAAAAGAGGACAAGAAAGGCAATAAAATTACAGCCTATCGTCATCTAACTGCTAAAGAGATCGACGAAAAAGTTGCTCACGCTCTTGAAATCGTTGACTTAGATGAATTTGAAGATCGTGATATTTCTACTTTATCTGGTGGCCAACAACAAAGAGTCGCTATCGCGCGTGCTATTGTTAATGAACCAGAAATTCTTCTTCTCGATGAACCTTTAGGCGCTCTTGACTTAAAGATGAGAAAAGATATGCAAATCGAATTAAAAGAAATGCATAAGAAATTAGGTATTACATTTATTTACGTTACCCATGACCAAGAAGAAGCTTTAACAATGTCAGATACAATCGTTGTTATGAAATCTGGTCAAATTCAACAAGTTGGTGGTCCATTAGACATATACAATGAACCAGTTAACGCATTCGTTGCTGACTTCATTGGTGAATCTAATATTTATAACGCCACAATGGCGGGCAAACTCAAAGTTAGATTCCTTAACCATGTCTTTGATTGTATCGATGATTTCCCAACCAATGAAAAAGTTGATGTCGTCGTTCGTCCAGAAGACGTCATCTTAAAAGTGGTGAAGGAACCTTCTAAAGAAAAAGTTACTGGTAAGATTGTAACTAAAGTCTTTAAAGGTGTTCACTATGAATATTTAGTTCAAGTCGGCAAAGCCGAGGTTGAATGTAGAGACACAAAAGACCGTAACGTTGGTGATTTAGTGACTGTGGAAGTTGATCCAGAAAACATTCAAATCATGAAGAAAGAATTAACCAGCAACGTTTACCGTGAAGCCTGGATTAATAACAAAAACCAAGTTGTTATTGGTGAAGATCCATTCGCTTGTGACATTACTCAACTTCTAAAGGGTTCTTCCGTTAATGAAGATGGCTATTTAGTTGGTCCTGATGGCAAAAAATACGATTTAAACGATGCTGATGTGACTGCTGAAATCGCCTTAGATAAAGTTGAAATGATTGACGGTTATGATAACGGTGACACTAATGGTGACATCGTGAGCATTATCTATAAAGGCGATCACTATCAAGTGATGGTGAGAACCGATGATGAAGAAGACTTCATCGCGCTTACAGACTATACTTGGAATGAAGGTGACCAAGTTTCTATTAAAGTTTTACCACAAAATATTAAATTATCTTTGAAAGGTGAAATTTCAAAATATGAAATCGAATAGAGGCACACGTTTCCAACTTTTCAAACGTAAGCATCTCTGCATCCCTTACGGAGTATTCTTGGTACTCTTTATTATCGTCCCAATCTTAATCATCGTTTATTATGCGTTCACTGACGATAATGGTCTTCCAAGTATTAGTGCTTTCGTGGGATTCTTCACTAACTGGTCAAAAGTTAATGTTTTGATTACATCAGTGTTCGTTGCCCTTCAAACAACACTTCTATGCTTACTAATTGGTTATCCGCTTGCATATTTCCTTGCGGATAAAAAAGTCAATAAGAATGCCGTTTTAATTACATTGTTTGTCGCTCCTATGTGGATTAACTTTGTTCTTAGAACAGGTGCGACTCGTGACTTATTAACATGGATGGGTATCAATGGTGGTAACATGCCATACTTAGCGACATTAATTGGTATGGTTCAAAACTATTTACCATTTGTTATTCTTCCTTTATATACAACAATGCTTAAACTCGATAAGAGTCAAATTGAAGCCGCTGCTGACTTAGGCGCTAATCCAGTCCAAGTATTTTTCAAGAGCGTGGTCCCTCAATCAGTTCCTGGCATTGTTTCAGCTTGCACAATGACATTTATGCCAACCATGTCAAGTTATGTTATCAGTGATACACTTTCCGAAGGAAAGATTACCTTATTTGGTAATTATATCTATTTAGACTTCGCTAATAACTTATGGCATGATGGCTCATTTATGGCTCTCATTATGTTAGTTATTATTGGTATTTCAATGATCCTCACCCGTAATAGTGGTAAAGAGGAAAAGGAAGGAGGAGCAGCATGGTAAAGAAAATCATCGGCCAAACATATATTTGGTTTATTCTCCTATTAATGTATCTTCCAATCCTTGTCCTTATTGCTTTCTCATTTACTGAAAGCGTAAACGTCGGTGTTTGGAAAGGATTCTCTTTCGGACTTTATGGTGACTTGTTCCATAGCAAAGAAACAATGGTGGCCTTGGCCAATACATTAATCATTGCTATTACAAGTGCCTTAGTTAGCACAATCCTTGGCACTTTAGGCGCTATCGGTGTGTTCTATTCTTCCAAGAAGTTTAGAAAGGCATTCGAATTTGTTAATCAAATTCCAGTTGTTAATGCTGAAATCGTTATGGCTTTATCTTTAGCCATCATGTTTGCAGCCTTACCAAGCTTATTATTTAAAATTGATTTACGTTCTTACTGGACATTATTAATCGGCCACGTTGTCTTAGGCGCGCCATTTGTCTACATTAACGTCAAACCAAAATTACAACAAATGGATCCTTCCATGTATGAAGCAGCGATTGATTTAGGTGCAAAACCACATCAAGCGTTATGGAAAGTGACATTACCAGAAATCCTTCCAGGCATCTTCTCTGGCTTCTTATTAGCTATTACATTATCTTTGGATGACTTTGTCATTTCTCAATTCACAACTGGTCCAGGCTTACTTTCTGCTGGCGATCCAAAGATTGTTACATTATCTATCTTAATTCAAGACAAGATTAAGAAAGGCCCAATTCCACCTCAAATGAGAGCTTTAACCACAATCATCTTCTTATTAGTTGTCCTTGGCGTTATTGGCGTGAGTGTTTACCGCCGTTATCAAGCCAAGAAAGGCACTTCTAAGAGAGAAAGGAGAGCATAATTATGAATAACTTCATTACTTCCTTAGTTTTGTTTTCCTCATTATTAATTCCTTCCGCTGGTAAAGAAGCTAGCTTATCAATTAAGACCAAGTCTATGGAAATCGGCAGTGGTTCTCAAACATTACGTTTATTAAACGTTGAAGACTATATCTATGAAAAAGATCCAGAAGATGCTGGAGCGGCAAAGAATTTGGTCCATCAATTTGAAGACTATGCTAGAGATCTCGGTTATAAAGACGTTAAAGTTAACTACGCCACAACCGATACTCCAGAATCAATGTTTAACGAATTAAACATTTCTCAACATAGTTACGACCTCATTTGTCCTTCTGACTATATGATTCAAAAGCTTATCGTCAACGATATGATTGAACCAATGCATATTGATGAAGAACATATGCCTAACTATATTAAAAACGCTTCTAAAGCGATTAAAGGCAGATTGGACGCTATTAGTGCAGTTAACGCTAAGACTAATCAAGAATGCTTCTTAAAAGATTATGCTGTTGGCTATATGTGGGGTACATTAGGTATTCTCTTTGATCCAGAATATGCTGGTCGTGAAGCTGAAACCACAATTGAAGATATGCAAGATTGGTCTGTCTTATGGAATCCAGATTACAAAGGCATTTCTTCCATCAAGGATTCTGTTAGAGATACATACGCAATTGGCTTATTACACGCTTTAAACGATGATTTCGAAGAAGATGGTAAAACCATTGAAGGCTTTGAAACATTAATGAATAAGCATGAAGATGGCACTTATGATGACGAAACTTATAATGAAAAGTTCTCTGATTTATTTAACAAATGCGATAATGAAACACTCAACAAAGTTCGTAAGTCATTAACCAAATTAAAAGGCAATGTCTTCGGTATGGAAGTCGATAGTGGTAAACAAGACATTGTTACAGGCAAAATTGGAATTAACTTTGCTTGGAGTGGTGATGCTGTTTACTCTATGGAACAAGCTGAAGAAGAAAAAGAACTTGAGCTATATTACAGCATTCCAAATACTGGTAGCAACATTTGGATGGATGCCTGGTGTATGCCAAAATCTGACCAACGTAGTCAAGCACAAAGAGAACTCGCGGAGTTATTCTTAGACTTCTTGTCTATTCCTGAATATACCGCTCAAAATATGTCTTATACTGGCTATACTCCATTCACTGCAGGTAATGAGATTCTTGATTTAGCTCGTGAGTGGTACGACTACCGTTATGACGAAGAAACAGAAGAATTTGATGATGCTATTCCAAGCGAAGAAGAAATCGCTGAAAAAGGTCTCCAAAGAGTGGATCTCTCATATTTCTTTGAAGGTACTATTACCGATGATGAAGGCAATGTGATTGATGATCCTGATTCCTATGTCTTCTATACAGATTGCTATCTACCAGATGCTGAAACTGATGAGCAAGGCATTATTATAGGTGGTAACCGCGCTGTTGGTAGAGAATTCTTCTGCCAATTCCCAGATGAATATACATTATCAAGATGCGCTGTTATGCGTGACTTTGGTCCACAAAACGAAGCTGTCTTAAAGATGTGGGAAAAATTTAAGAGTGATACTCTTCCAGTTTGGGCGATTGTTCTCTTCATTGTCGAAGTCGCTGGCGGCGCTTGTTTAATCGGATATTTCTTCATTGGAAACCGCGTTAAACACAATCTCCGTAAAAAGAGAAAAGAAGAACAGAATAAAAAATAATTTTTATACTTGATAGTAAGATAATTGCAGTGCTATAATTCATAACGCTGCAAGAATGGTTCCTTAGCCAAGTCTGGTAAGGCAATTGACTGCAACTCAATGATCATCGGTTCGAATCCGGTAGGAACCTCCATCTTATTTCTAGGTCATACTGGATAAGATGACTGTCAGCATCAAATGCGCCTCTAGCTCAACTGGATAGAGTGTCAGACTACGAATCTGGAGGTTACGAGTTCGATTCTTGTGAGGCGCGCCATAATCGGGACGTAGCGTAGCTTGGTATCGCGTCAGTTTTGGGAACTGAAGGCCGCAGGTTCAAATCCTGTCGTCCCGACCAAACAAGAGAAATAACCCCTCAAAATGAGGGGTTTTAATTTTACCTTTATCACGCCAATAAGTTCATGATTAGTTTGACGATGAAGTAGTCTTTAAGAACGCTGTTGACCCATCTTCTAAAAGCAATACCACGTTTTGATCTAACGCGGTACCCAACAGAAATAATCATGTCGAGGTTATATAGGCGAGTTGTTCTTGTGACTTTTCTAGTGCCCTCAAGTTGAACTTGTGCGCTTTCCGCACATGTTGAATCTTTCGTCCGCCCTCTTTTTGAACTACCGAGGATTCCTCGGTTGTTGAAGAGTCCAATTCATCATCTTTGAAGATGTTTTTGATGTGAAGACCAATGTTGTCACTGCTAACATCAAATAGCAGAGACATTTCTTTTTGTGTTAACCACACTGTGTCATGTTGTAAATCCAAGATTTAGTCATATAAAAATAAAAAAAGTTAACAAATAATGTTGACAAGTACGCTTGGCATAATCTAATATAGTGTTGTGACAAGTCAACTTGGCAAAGGAGAAAGTTATGGAAAAGAATGAAATCTTAATGAAAGCTCAACAAGAAAATAAAGGTAAAGATGTCGCTGATTTAGAAGCACAAAAGAAGGGCGCTAGCATTGCCTTCATGGTTGGTGGCTTAGCCTTTATCGCTATCATCATCGTAGAAATGATAGTGAACAACGTTATGCATTATGAAATCATGGGTGGATGCTTCCTCATGCTAGCGACAGCCTTCTATGTCAAATTCTTTATGCTAAAGAAGAGACATGAATTAGTAGTGGCTATTTGTTATACATTAATCGCTATTGGATGGTTAACATTCTGGATCTTAAGATTAACAAAGGTAATCTAATATGAATGAATCATTAGTATTACGTAACAATGTCGCAGAAATAAGAAGGAAACAAGGCATTTCACAAGCGGAACTCGCAAACATGGTGGGTGTTTCTAGAAACACAATTAGTTCTATTGAAACAGGACAATATCAACCAACCGCCAAATTAGCGTTACTTCTCTGTGTCGCCTTAGATAAAAAGTTTGAAGAATTATTCTATTTCTAAATTAACAAATAACACAGCTCTAAAGAGTTGTGTTTTCTTTTATTTCAAAAATTGGTCTCATTTTAATAGTCCCAATCTAAAAAGATTGAAATATATTTATACGCGTATTACACTAAAATAGATGTTTAGGAGGCATATAATATGGGCTTAATTAAAGCTTTCGCCGGAGCAGTTAGCTCCACATTTGCTGACCAATGGAAGGAATATTTCTATTGCGAAGCCTTACCAGTTGATGTCTTAGTAGAAAAAGGCCAAAAGAGAGTCAATGGTAAAAGATCATCCAACACTAAAGGTAGTGAAAATATCATTTCTAATGGTTCTATAGTAGTCGTCGCTGACGGTCAATGTATGATTATCGTTGATCAAGGTAAAGTCGTCGAATTCGCTGCTGAACCAGGTGCTTACAAATTTGATTCCAAAACCGAATCATCTATTTTCGCTGGTTCCTTTGGTGAAAGAGTTATCGGTTTATTCAAAACAATCGGTAGACGTTTTACATTTGGTGGTGACACAGGTAGTGACCAAAGAGTTTATTACTTCAACACCAAAGAATTAGTGGACAACAAATTTGGTACACCAAACCCAGTTCCATTCAGAATTGTTGATAACAACGTTGGTTTAGACGTTGACGTTTCTGTCCGCTGTAATGGTGTCTTCTCTTATAAGATTACAAACCCAATTCTCTTCTATCAAAACGTCTGTGGTAATGTCACAGAAGCTTATACAAGAAGTCAATTAGATAGTCAATTAAAGACAGAATTCATTTCTGCTTTACAACCAGCGTTTGGTCGTTTATCTGAATTACAATTAAGACCAAACCAAATCATGACACACTTAACTGATTTGGAAAACGCGATGAATACCGCTCTTGATGAAAAATGGGCTTCCTTACGTGGTATTGAAGTTATTTCTATTGCTTTAGGTTCTGTCACTCTTCCAAAAGAAGATGAAGACCTCATCAAAGAATTACAAAGAAAGAATGTTTACGCTAGAAACGCTGCTATGGCAGGTGCAACTTTAGTTGAAGCTCAAGCTGAAGCTATGAAGAACGCTGCTAGCAACGCTAACGGTGCTGCTATGGGCTTCTATGGCCTCAATATGGCGGCCAATGCCGGTGGTATGAATGCTGCTGGTTTCTACCAAATGGGTGAACAACAAAAGCAACAACAACAAGCACAACAAGCACAACAAGCTCCAGCTAATGCTTGGACATGTCCAAAGTGTGGTGCACAAGCCACAGGTAAATTCTGTCCAGAATGCGGTGAAAAGAAACCTGAAGCAGATGCTGGCTGGGTTTGCCCACAATGTGGCACAAAAGCCACAGGCAAGTTCTGCCCAGAATGTGGCACAAAGAGACCAGAAGGCGAAAAGAAAATCAAATGTAATAAATGTGGTTGGGAACTAAAACCAGGTGAAAAAGCACCTAAGTTCTGCCCAGAATGTGGTGACCCAATTAACGATTTAGACGAAGTCAAATAGTTTATGGCAAACAAAGAATTAGAATGCCCTTGTTGTGGTGGTACATTACACTTCGACAGCCACAGCCAGGATATTGTCTGTCCATTTTGTGACTCACATTTTTCTATAAACGATTTAAAAGCTTACTCTGATAATTTAGCGAGCGATAAAGAAGAAGATACTGCTTGGGATGAATCGAAAGTCCAAGCCTACACCGATAAAGAAATGAAGGGTATGAAAATATACTCTTGTGAATCTTGCGGTGGTGAAATCATTGTCGATGAAACTTCTTCCTCAACTTGCTGCCCTTATTGTGGTAACAATATCCTTGTTTCTAAACAACTTTCAGGCGATTTAAAGCCAAATCTTGTTATTCCATTTAAGAATGATAAAGATAACGTTTTAAGTAGTTTAAAAGCGTTCTTTAAGAAAAAACCATTATTACCAGGTTCATTCTCTAAAGAAAATGTCATCCAAGAAGTTAAACCTTTATATGTTCCATTCTGGTTATTCGACGCGGATGTCAATGGCAGAGTGAGATTCAAAGGTGAAAAAACTCGTCGTTGGTCTGATTCCAATTATGACTATAAAGAAACGAAATACTATTCTCTCGTTAGAGATGGTGGCATTGCCTTCGATCATGTGCCAGTTGATGGCAGTAAAAAGATGGAAGACAAATTAATGGAATCCATTGAACCGTATGATTTCTCTGAGGCAGTGGAGTTCAACGCTGGCTATTTAGCGGGTTACGCTGCTGATAGATATGATGTCAGTAAAGATGAAACATTCAATAGAGCCACCACACGTTTCCGTGAAGGCACAATTCAAGCCTTTAGAAGCGATATCCATGGCTATGATAATGTTTCTTATTCCGATTCTTCCATTCAATTAAGTAACACCAATGCGCAATACGCTTTGTATCCAGTTTGGATCTTAAATAGCAAATGGAAAGAAAAGAATTACCGCTTTGCGGTAAATGGTCAAACTGGCAAAGTGGCTGGTGACTTACCAATTTCTAAAGCTAAAGTGATGCTGTTCTGGAGTATCTTCTTTGCACTCTTTGTTGGCTTTGGCGCTGGTATTGGTGCGATTGTGGAAAATATCGTTGTCGGTCTCATCATCGGTGGTGTTGCTGGCGCAATCTTCTCTTCTATCATCCTCTTCGGTATGTCTAGAACGAATAAGAATGTTAGATTCCAATATGGTGCCTCTTCTTATGTAAGAAACGGTTCATACCATATCGACTTCAGAAAAGATATTTACTTGTATAGCCAAGTTAGTAAAACCGCGAGAGCGTCTTCTAGAGAAGATAATTAATAAAACAAAAATAAAAGATAGCCGAATTTCTCGACTATCTTTTTTGTTGCAAATAGTTATTGTCCTAAGACCACTCGTTCTTTATTAAATAACTTCGTAACCCCAAACATTAATAAGCCTGTATATAACACAGTGGACGCCACTGTTAGACCAAAGAACAATAATAGGTTCTCCGCGCCATTAAGTAAGGCGTTAATAGACACGCAGACGTTAAGAATTGGCACAAAGGATAAATACCATTGGTCAAAGCCAAATAACGAAGGAGCCATGCCAAATAGCATAAAGACAATCATAATTGGTGATAAATAGCCCGCTGCTTCTTTGACAGTGTTTGCTAAAGCGGAGATAAATACACCAATCGCGACAAATAAGAGTAAGACAGTTACCACTAATAAGAAGAGTAATAATCCATCAACTGGAGAAATAGTGATATTAAATCCACCCATTAATTTAGGAATTGATAATATCAAACCAGTAAATGAGACAATACCAGAGGCAATAGCGGTCGTGGATAAGGATAAGATTTTACCTGCGACAAATTCACCACGCTTAATAGGTGTAAGTAATAAGGAGGCAAGAGTACCTCTTTCTTTTTCACCAGCGATAGCTTCAGGACAAAGTGATAATACGGTGGAGAATAAGATAGAAATAGTGACCATTGGAATAATCATCGCTGCAATTTTCATTGCCATCATATCTTTTTCACCAACATTAGCGGTCACAGCACCGTTTTTATTAACAGTGTAGTTAGTGTATGCCACACTGACAATTTGTGAAACATAGTTATATAAATCACTAGAGGCACTGGAATCACCGTTATAGAAGAGATCAACATCGTTACTAGCAGTAGTGTCACTGAGTTTATTTTCAAAGTCATCAGTGAAAGCAACCACTAAGTGGTATTTACCTTGTCTTAATTCTTCTTTGTAAGAATCAAGTTCACCAGTTGTAAATTCTTTAAAGGTGACAGTGTTGTTGTTTTTACTAGCCTTCATCGCTTCGTCAACATAAGTCATTAATTTAGGTAATTGACCATCTGTTTTAGAACTATTGAAGTTATCAGTGTAAGCCACTTGGAAAGTAGTGTCTTTTGTACTGCTTTGTGTGACGACTTTAGTCATCACTGTGCCCATAACAGTATAAACAAAATAGATAAGAACACCTGGTAAGAATAAGCTAATAAGCATCCTCTTATCAGTGAACACTCTTTTGAGTTCTTTAAGGAAAATGGTTAACACGTTACGCATTTACATTAGCCTCCTCATATAATTTGAAGAAGACTTCTTCTAAAGTTCCTTCTTTTTGAATCTCTTTAAGCGGAGCGTCTTTAATGAGCTTACCGCTGATAATGATACCAACGTGATCACAAAGCTTTTCCACTAAAGAGAAGATGTGAGTGGAGATAATAATAATCTTGTTTTCTTTCTTTAAATTGACGAGGAATTCTTCGACATCTCTCGCTGCAATAACATCTAAGCCATTTGTTGGTTCATCAAAGATGATGACATCAGGGTCATGGCAAAGAGATATCGCTAAAGAAACCTTTTGCTTCATACCAGTGGATAAATCCTTAATTGGAGTATTTTGGAATTTATCAACACCGAATGATCTAAATAACATATTCTTTCTTAAATTGATTTCTTCATCACTCATGCCATATAGCTTGCCCATATATGTAATGGTGTCAGCAGGAGTGAAGAAACCATCAAGTTTAAGTTCGCTAGTTAAAAAACCAATCTTTTTACGATAGTCATAAATATCTTCATTGATTTCTTTATTATCCAAATAAATCTCACCAGTTTTTGGTTTGATTAATGATGCAATCATTCTTAAAGTAGTGGTCTTACCCGCGCCATTAGGGCCAAGTAAACCATATATCACGCCAGGAACTGCTTCAAAAGACAAATCATCCACGGCCACTAATGTTTTAGCATTAGTTTTTTGCTTTTGTCTTTGACGTAAAGTTAGTTTGAATTCCTTAGTGACATGTTCAATTCTAAGTACACTCATAGTAACCTCCTAAAATCGGCAATATTGTAATAGAAGATTTTCAATAAATAAATGCAATTAGAAAAATACTATACAAAAATGGCAAAATGATAAGATTTTACCAAATAAAAAATGGCCACGCTTCTAGCGGCGTGACCAAGGAGAAAGGAATGTGGTATATTACTTGCCAGTGGCGAGTTTTACACATTCATAAGCACCGTTATAGTGACCAGTTTTTTTGAGTGCGTCTATTTGGTCACACATGTGAGGAATCAATTCCTTATCACTGATTAAACGGTCGAGCATGGCGTTAACTTCCTTAACAGTAGGGCATTCTGGAGTAGAGTCGCCATTTTCCCTGCCGTTAATCGCTCCATAGACTTCATGACCACCGATGTGGCGCATAAAGAGTTTTGGAATTGGATAATACGCAAGCTCGCTTGGCTTAGTAACTAGTAAATCAGTCACTGGCATTAATAAATTAGTGGAATAAACTGCTTCAAAGATATCTTTGTTATAAATTGCATAGATTCCTGAAGCATCGCCTTCTTTAATATCTTTTACAAAGTGGGTGAGCTCTGCATATTCATTAAAGAAGTTTTGTGTTTGGATATCTTTAACTTTATCAATGAGTTTGTTATAGACATCAAGGTGGTCACCGAAGTTGATAAATAAGGCAACCTTATTTTCTTTCACGTATGGAACAAGGTGTTTAACCATCGCTAAGAACATATCAAAACCCGCACCAGCGCCACCAACAGTCATTAAGATACGTAGTGGTTTACCACTTGCGATTCTTTCTTTACGACGCTTGTTATCGTTTTCTAAATCAACTAATAATTCATGGTCAATGAAACAACCAACCATCTTTAATTGATCTTCGGGAATACCGTTGAGTGGTTTTTTATCAAAGCCATTTAAGGTCTTATAACCAAAATAGGCAAATGGTGTTTGAACGGTATGAATAGCGCCTTCACTTAGATGTAAGCCCATTGGCCAGTTATCTGGAATAGCATTAACAACATGCTTCATACCAGCGTGAACTGCCGCTTGGCTTGGCCAGACGTGAGTGGCAATATATGGGATATTTTTATCAATGTTTTTAAAGATAGGGACTAATAGTTCACTGTTTCTTTGATCTTTTGCGTTGTAGCTAATCTTTTTAAAACCTTCACTATTAAGTGGTTCCCAAACAATCTTGTTAAATAATTTGGATTTTTGGCTAATACGAGACGCTAAAGAGTACATATCGTTTTGCTCTCTAATCATCTTGCTACCAGTCGCATCAAAACTGGCTAAGTCTAACCAATATGGTTTATAGCCTAAGGCTCTAGCCGCACTAGCCATTGCAATGGAGATGCGGTAGTGGCCAAAGCCCATTCTGATATTGCCAACGATTAAAGCGTTATCTTCAAACTTTTGGTTCTTTTCACCAAAGACGATATTATTTGCGCTAATAAAATCTAAGGTTGTAATTTCTTTGAAAGAAATCTTATAGTCGGCATTAGAATCATCGCCGTATTTTTTGATGTATTTTGCTTTGCTTTTATCAGCCCCTTTAATAACTTTCTTACTCATTGGGTTATTAAAGATACTACTTGTTCTATCAATCATTGAGGAATACTCCCTTCTTCACGTGATAGGTGAGATGCTTAAGCTCACCTTTTAATTCATAACTGATGTGGATAAGATTACCTTTGGTAATATATCGACGGTTATGCGCATTTTCGAATATTTCGAATGTCTCTTGTAAGAGTTTCTTTTTGCTTTCATCGTAATTAGCGATGTCATCACTAGTCATAAGTACGCTTCCAAATAAAGCATTAATCTTGCTTAAGGCTTCTCTTTGAGGAAGTGATAACTTAATGTTTTCATCTCTAAGTAAGAAGACATCTGGATCATTGCCGAATAAGTGGTTATTCATAAATGAACGGTAGATGGTATTTTGAATTGTGACTTTCGTGGATATTCTTTCGCGATGGAATAAGCGCATATAGAATACGTCATCAAATTCTAATGAGACATCTGGACCCACTCGTAAGTAATCGAAATGCTCGTAGGAGTTAATAATATTTGCACCGCAGCCTAAGATAAGTCTATCGCCTAAGATATCTCTTAATAATTGATAAGAAGCATCCTGGACCATACATCTAGTCCTACCTTCGTATTCTGGCAGTGCCGCCGCATACAAGAAGTCTAGCTTAAAGAAGTCTACCCCCAGGTCCATATAATGTACTAAACATTCCTTGATATAAGCTATGACTTCTTGATTGTCGAGGTCAAGGGCATAAAACCCTGACCAGTTTCCTCCCGCTTTGATCGGTCTCCCTCTTCGATCTTTCCTTATCCAATCCGGATGTTCGGAAAATAAGCGAGATTTGGTTTCCGCGGCAAACGGAGCGAGCCATAGGCCCGCCTTGAACCCTTTTTTGTGAATCTTATCGATAATTGGCTTTAAGCCATTTGGGAACTTCTTTGGATCAACATCCAACCAGTCACCGACAAATGTTTCATAGCCATCATCGATTTGGAAGAGATTGAAGCGGTCGTCTAGTGCTTCTAAATCTCTTAAGATTATTTCTTCGTTAATGTTTTGATAGTAGTTATACCAGCTGGTATAGCCAAACAATTTCTTAACGTTTCTTTTTGGGAAAGCATCCCAGAAGGCCATTAAACCTTTTTCAAAGTTATCGTAGAAGCAGTAGTCAAAGATATTAACGCTTTGTCCTTTTTCTACTTTAAGACCTTTCACATCACTAATAAGATGAATGGAACTTCTATCTTTAATTAATTCAATAATTAAGTAGGCAGTCTTATAGTTAAGGTTGAAGATGAATGATTCATATTGACCTTTACTATAGAAGACATCATAGCCATGGCTCTTTCTAATTGAATAATTGTAGAAAGTAGCGTCACCATACTTATTCATCGCAAACATATGTGAGATGATGTGTGGACTCTTTTTAATGTTTCTGAGTCTTTCTCTTAATTTATATTCCTTGGTGTCAGTCCATGACTGATAACCATTGAGGAAATACATATCTTTAAAGTTGATGTGGTTAGGAAAAGTAGCATCCGCTTTATGGAGGATGATTTCTTCGTTAGCGGTAATTCTAACAATTGTTCTATTACCGTTTCTAACTTCGTTAATAGCTACATCATCATTACTTGATGTAATAGTATGTTTTTGACCATTCTTAAAATAAATGAGTCGCATATTATTACCTATAATTATTCGGCTTTTTCACCGACATCTTTCTCGTTTTCAATTGCTTTTAAGAAAGCTTCATCGCCCTCTTTAGCAATGGTCTTCATAATCTTCTTTTCTCTATAGAAGAATAAGATAACAGCGCCTAAGACACAGAAGGCAGCGGCGACAATAGCAACGATAAGTAAGCCACCTTTAGAAGCGGTGATATCGTTGCTTGTGGTATCAATATCCTTAACACCGACAATCGCTAAACTTGTGAAGAGAATCATCGCTAAGGATTGACCGAACTTCATCGCAAATGTACGAGCGGCGAAGAACATACCTTCTCTATTTTGACCAGTAGTGACAGCTTCAGCTTCCGCAACGTCGGCAACGATAGATTGAGGAATGATGCCTAATAAGGCCATTGGCAAAGCGGATAAGACCATGATGATAATCATGAATAACCAGCTTAAGCCATTAGCTTGACCTTCTTCTGGTAAGAAACCAGGAATAGAAGCAACCGCTGTAATAGCGTAGCAAATTGCTAAGCCTAAGAAACCCGCCATAACAAGTTTCTTTTTACCGAACTTCTTAACCATCTTAGTTACGAATGGATAGAAGAGGGCGCTTAATACAGTCATACCGCCCATCGCGACCATGACTAAACCTTCATCAAAGCCACAAGAGACTTTAACGAAGAATGGTAAACCAGTTTGGAACATGGTTAAGCCAACCCAGTACATGATGTCAGAAATTGAGAATGTTCTGAAATCTTTATTTTTGAATGTAGATACGAGTGATCTAATAACATTTTCTTCGCTTGGTTTGGTATCAACGAATTCTTTTTCTTTTAATAAGAATGTTGGTAGCATCATACAAACGCAGGCAACAACTGCTAAAACGATGAAGCAAATTCTATAACTCCACGCAAAGCCAACTGCGCCTCTAATTAAACCTGCAAAGACGAATGGCGTATAAGCAAGTAAAGTACCGGCAAAGAATGTTAATGAGATAGAAGTGGAAATAAACATTCTATCTTCTTGAGTTTTACCAAATTCTGAAATAAGTGCATTATATGGTGTGCAGTACATTGTCATAAACAAATAGAATAAGACAATGGCAATACTAATCCAGACAATGTTCCATGGGCTTTCTTGAGCCACTGGTGCACAGAATAATAAGACAGTAACAATTGATAGAGGAATCGCTGCAATTTGCATAAATGGAATTCTTCTACCTCTTGGATTCTTACTTCTATCAGATAAAGAAGCAATAAGTGGGTCAGTGACAGCATCAAAAACACGGCTTAACGCAGTGATTAAACCTAAGACTGTCATAAATCCACCGATGGCTAAACCAGGAATGATGTATTGAGTCGCACCAGCGTCAATATCACCTTTTGTTGGTAAATAGAATGTTACTAACCAAGCACTAATGATTCCAGAAAGCAAAGACCAACCTAATTGGCCGATAGCAAAAATAATCATTTGCTTTTTAGATAATCTTTTCATAATTTTGTCTCCCTTTTTAAAATTATGTCCCCGATTAATTATTGTTGAGTGTGGAAAGAACGATATCGATCATACATTCAACTTGCGCTTGTTTCTCAATGACTTTGTCTTGATTGAGAACAGCGGCTTTGAATGAAAGTTTCTTACAAAGCTCTAGTAAGGCATGAGTGGTGGCAAAGTAGAACATCGATATGTCTCTTTGCTCCTTAACGGACCCATCTTTAATACCTTCTTCATAGGCTTTCATATAAACTTTCTCATACTGACCAACAACCGATTCATATGGATCGATAACATCAGTATTTGCAGATTCTTCGCTACTAATGAATGAATCAAACTCATTAATAAACTTGAAGAATTCTGGATGATGAATGAAGATTTGAAGGTAACTGAGGTAGAAAATCTTTAGTTTTTCAAAGCCTGTTCTGCCTTCACTTAGTTTGAAGTACAACGTGTTGACTTCTTTTTGCAGTTTCATTGCCGCATATACAACGATGGCCTGCTTCTTACCAAAATAACGGTAAATGGTGGCTTCACCCACCTGAGCGGACACCGCGATATCCTTGATGGTGACATCTTGAATAGAACGACAGATGAATAAATCTGTTGCGATGTCGACTAAAAAATTCATTTTTACATCTTTTAAACTCATAACACTATGATAGATTAACTCTCAAAACGATAATCTCTCTATCAACAATATATCTTTAATATAAAAATAAAGCAATAAAAAATGTAAAATTGTTAAAAAATCAATGTATTTATTCATAAAAGAGTGGGGTATAATATTTTTGCTCAAATAAATATAGAGGAGACGTAATGATGAAATTACAAAAGAGACTTTTATTTTTAAGCGCCTTAGTGGCGACTTCTTTAGTGGCCTGTAATAATGGTGGACCAAAGCCAGAACCAGACAATCATGTCGATGTCTTTGTTCTTTCTGGCCAATCCAACATGGAAGGCTCAACAACTTATGTTAGTGATAAAGGTGATCAATGGTTAAGAAACGCCTTTGAAAAATTAAACCAAGATTATAGCTTAGACTTAGACATCACACCTTTTGAAGACGCAGATGGCAACGTTACCAAAAACGCTCCTGGTATTCCAGAAGTCTTAACAAGTTACTATGGTTTCTATCCACCAAGTGGACCAAATGCCGCTCATGCCTCAAACGCAACAGACAAATTAGCGGGCAAATTTATGCCAACTAATGTGGCAATGGGCAGCCAAGAAAGGTTTATGGGTCCTGAAATCGGTATGTCTATGGTTTTAAAAGCCCATGCTTCAGAAGATAAACCGATCTATTTCATTAAATGTGCTTTCTCTGGCTCTGGTTTTAGAAATAGTGCACCAAACTGGGCACATGATTCTACATTCAATGGTTACAATAAAGATAATAATCTTTATGAAACTTATTTCGCGCCATTTGTTAACAACAATCTTAAATACATCGAAGAAGAACTTGGCAAAATACCAGTTATCAAAGGTTTCTTATGGCATCAAGGTGAATCTGATTCTGGAAGTAACACCTATAAAGATGATTTAGGTAGCCTAGTGGAAAGATTCAGAAATGAATATTCCAATTATGCCGTTGATGGTGATGGTCAAAATATCGCCTTTGTTGATGGCTACATCTACGATGGTCCAAGAAGTCCATATGGTGCGAACACAGACTTAACCGTTAATAAACAAAAAGATTTATTAGCCCAAGAAAAAGAAAATAACTATGTTATTAACACATCATACATGCACGAAGATGGTCAAGAAAAGATGCAGTTAAACATCAATCCTGATCGTGGTGATGTTGAAGGTGGTGTGGATCAATATCACTACAAGACATATGACTGTGTCCGTTTAGGCATGGCCTACGCTAACGTCATTCTTGACAATAACCTTTTAGACTAATTTATAATTTTATTAAAAATTTTTGATTGTGTATAATTATTACTGCGCTTGTAGCTCAGTTGAATTAGAGTGCAACCCTCCGAAGGTTGAGGTCACGCGTTTAAATCGCGTCAAGCGCACCAAATAGAAAAATATAGTCCTGATTAATTTCGGGACTTTTTATTAAATTTATTTTGATGAATTCTCACTAAAATATAAGTGGTTAAAAATATCTAAAATCTCCTCTTTACTAAAGTAAAAGAATAATGTAAGATATTGCTTTCTTTTGGACCGAAAAGAAAAGAGAGAAAGGAGAGGAAGATAAATGAAAGCAAAAAAGAGCAAGTACTTCAAAGCCGCGAAAGAAAACACTGACACATTAGTGGTCTATTTCTCCGCTAAAGGGTTCCAAGCTAATGGCATGTTAACTAAAGGTAATACTGCTATTCTCGCGGGAATCATTAGAGATGAACTTCACGCGGATTTATTCAAACTTGTTTCTACTGACGAACATTATCCAGATGATTATCGCCCACTTCTTGAGATTGCTAAAAACGATCTCGAAACTAACGCTCGTCCTATGTATCAAGAAGATGTGCCAGATTTCGCCAAATACAAACGTATATTTATCGGCGGACCAGCTTGGTTCTTCTATTGGCCAATGATCAACTACACATTCTTAGACAAACACGATTTAACTGATAAGACTCTCATTCCTTTTGCCACTCACGCTGGCTCTGGTCTAAAAGGAATTGACGATCATTTAATTGAAATGTATCCAAATAACAAAGTCTTAAAAGGTATTTCTATCAATGGTAGTGATACACAAGCGGATAAAGATCATGTCAAAAAAGTGATCAAGAATTGGCTTAAAAGTATTCTATAGGATACGCGTACACGAAGATGGCGCTCCCAGGATTATGGGTAGCGCTTTTTTCATACAAAAAATTTTTTCAAAAAGGTATTGACACCTATATACCTCGTGATATGATGTATACCGTGAAAAGAGGTATTCTATGGATGCTCAATTAAAAAGAGGTGTACTAGATGTCTGCGTCTTAGCGGCTATTAAGAACGAAGATTCCTATGGCTACAAGATCATTAAAGACCTAAAACCTATTCTTGAATTATCTGAATCCACACTCTATACCATTTTGAAGCGTTTGGAAGAAGCCAACATGTTAGTGGTGCGCTCCGCGGAATACGAAGGCCGGCTTCGTAAGTATTATCACATCACACCGAATGGCTTAAGAAGAATTGAAGACTTCAAAAACGAATGGAAAGAAATTATGGAGATTTACGCCTTCATAGAAAGGGAGGAAAGATATTTATGAACAAAAAACAATTCTTAGATGAACTTAGAAGTAAATTAGTCGGTCTTCCCGATGAGGAAATTGAAAACCGCATAAGCTTCTATGAGGAAATGATAAACGATCGCATCGACGAAGGTAAAAGCGAAGAAGAAGCGATTAGTGAAATCGGTACAGTGGATGAAGTAGTGAGAGAAATCGCTAAAGATACGCCACTTGTGAGTTTAGTCAAACACAAGATGAAACCAAAGAGAAGACTCAGAGGTTGGGAAGTATTACTAGTAATCTTAAGTTTCCCATTCTGGCTTCCACTTGTGATTACCCTTATTGCATTAACATTTGCCGCAATCGTTGTGATGTGGAGTGGTGCAATTGCCGTCTACTCGATTGAAGTGAGCATGATTGCCACTATGATTTGGGGCATATTAGGATACATCGGCTCAGGTCTAGCAGATACATATTACTTAGGAGGAGCTTTATTAGGCTTTGGTGGTACTATCCTCATGGCATTTGCCTGTTATGGAGTTACCAAAGGTATGTTCCGTTTAACTAGATTTATGATAATTGGCATTAAGAGTGCCTTTATCAGAAAGAAAAGGAGATAAAGGATTATGAAAGGTATATTTGTTGCATTAATCGTCGTGGGCAGTATTGCCTTAGGCGCAGGTGCGGTAATCGTGGGATATAACGTTGTCAAAGGTAGAAAGAGTGATACTTATGTCACCAATAGACATGATATCAATGAAGAAGTTAAGAACTTCGATATCCGTACCGCTACTGCAGACGTTGAATTAGTCAAAGCAAACGATGGCAAAGGCTTAGTCGTTTGTGAAGAAAAAGAAAAAGTTTATCACGAAGTCACTGTTGAAGATGGCTTATTAAAGATCAAAACAATTGATAATCGTAGATGGTTTGAAAGATGGTTCTTCAACTTTAATTTTAGACCAATGAAAGTTACAGTTTACTTACCAGAAACTGCTTGTGAATCTTTCAACTATGATTCATCCACTGGTAGTTTAGATATTTCTAGTGACTTTACATTCACTAGTGTTAAAGCTGTTGCTAGTACAGGTAGTATTAAGCTTAATAACCAAGTTACTGGTGATATTGAGGCTAAAGCCTCTACAGGTAGTGTAGCTATTCAAAACGCTACTGCGGCTAACTTAAAAGTTAAAGTTTCTACTGGTAGTCTGACAGTTAAAGATACTGAAGTTGTTGGCGACGCTAGGGTCGAAGCCTCAACTGGCTCAGTCAACGTTGAAAACTTAAAATGCGCTAACTTCAATGCTAAAACAAGCACAGGTAGCTTCAGAGGTACAAATATTGAAGCCACAGGTGATGCATATATTGAAGGTTCAACAGGTTCAACAAACGCAAAAACAATCAAGTGCCAAAACCTCACAGTAAAACATTCTATGGGTGGTGCCACTCTTGAAGATGTGCAATGTGAAGACTTAACAGTTAAAGCAAGCACAGGTGCAGCAAAACTCACAAACGTCATTGCTAACAATAGAATGGATATCAGAACCACAACAGGTGATGTCATCTTCAAAGATAGTGATGCCGCTAGCTTAAAAATTGAAACAGATACTGGCGATGTTAAAGGTAACTTCTTATCACCAAAAATCGTTTATTTCGATTCTGATACAGGACATGCTAAATTCCCAAAAGAAACAAGTGGTGGTGTCTGTGATATTAAAACCGATACCGGTGATGCTGATCTCACTTGGTAATAAATGAAGACGCTCAGACGAGCGTTTTCTTTTGCTTAAATTTCTTATTTATTTGTAAAAAATAAAAATTGTATTACAATTACCACATATATGAAGAAAACTTTAGCAACCATCTTTACCACTTTATTTGTTTTATTCTCTTTAGCGGGATGCACGAATAACGCTCAAGCAAATTCTGAATCATATGAAGGTCATCCACGAATTGTTACGCTTCAAATCGTGGGTTTTAATGATTTCCACGGCAATACTTTAGATAGTGAAACTGGTTTAGGCATTTCTAAAACCGCTTCCGTTATTAATCAAGTTACTAATAATAAACTAAATACCATCATCTTATCGCAAGGCGATATGTGGCAAGGTTCCGCTGAAAGCAACTTAACCAAAGGTTTTATCGTTACTGATTGGATGAGTGAACAAGGCTTTGTCTCAATGACCTTAGGTAACCATGAATTTGACTGGGGAGAAGACCGCATTAAAGAAAACGCAGAGATTGCTAACTTCCCATTCCTTGGCATTAATGTTTATAATCACTCCACAAACGAAAGAGCGCCGTACTGTCAGCCTTCTGTTATCGTACAAAAGAATGGTGTGAAAGTCGGTATTATTGGGGCAATAGGGGATTGTTATTCCTCAATCGCCGCATCTAAAGTAAAAGATGTCTATTTTAAAACTGGTACAGAATTAGATTCTTTAGTGAAATATGAGGCCAAATCATTAAAAGATCAAGGCTGTGATATAGTTATCTATTCCGTTCACGATGATGATAGTGCTTATAATATCGAATTAAGTAAAGAATATGTCGATATCGTTTTTGAAGGTCATACTCATAAAAACTACATTAGAAAAGATGATAAAGGTGTTTATCACCTCCAAGGAGCGGGCTATAACAATAGCTTCTCTTACATTAAGATTGATGTTGATACAAAAAATGACACATTCAAAGTCATAGATTTTGAAAGCATTTTCACTCATGACTACACAAAGAAAGTTGAGCCAGAAGTGAGATCAGAAGCTTTATTTAAAAAATATGAAAGTGTCATTGGTAACGTTAGGGAACCAATCGCTAACTTAACTAAACGCTATTATTCTGAAGATTTAAGACAACTAGTTAGCCAATTATATCTAGATGCTGGTTTAGAAGAATGGAAAGAGAAATATAACATCTTCTTGGGTGGTGGATACTTATCTTGCCGTTCTCCATATCATTTAGGCGCTGGTGAAGTCAGCTATGCTGATATTTTTAATCTCTTCCCGTTTGATAACACTATTCAATTGTGTTCTTTAAAGGGCAGTGATCTAAAAGAGCGTTTCACCGAAACAGAAAATGAAAATTATTTCATTAGCTATACTGATTATGGTAAAGAAAACAAAGAAACCATTAATTTAAACGAAACATACTATATCGTTTGTGATAATTATTGCTCTGATTATGCCCCTAATAAGTTAACGGTCGTGGAAGAACATTCCGACCCATTCTTATTTGCACGTGATTTACTCCGTGACTATGTAAGCGCAGGCAATCTTGCGTAGAGATTACTTTGTAATCTATCAGTTCAAATTATCCTAGTAGAGTAAAGATTATTCCTAATAGAGTAATCTTTTTTATTAATAGATTTATTAATGAGTTTTCTTTTCTTACTATATTGACGGCTAAAAAGGAGGAACGCTTATGGCAATTAAAATTTACGCTGATGCGGGTAGCAATCTATTCAAAGACATTATCGAAAAAAGAAACGCTGAAATCAAAGTGGTCAATATGTCGTTAACTATCGATGAAAAAATCTATCAATGCTATGAAGATGATATTAACGTTGACCAATTCTCTCACTCTTTTTATCAAAAGATGCGTGAAGGTAGTAGTATTAATACTTCTCAAGTCACTCCTTATACATATGAAGAAGCATTTAGAAAAGATGTGGAAGATGGTCATCAAATTATCTGCTTTGTGATGGCTAAAGGTATTTCAGGCACATATAACTCAGCGTGTACCGCTAGAGACACAATCAATAGAGAGCAAGGTAAAGAAGTCGTCTATATCGTTGATAGTGCCACCGCCGGCTTTGGTGAAGGTCTTCAAGCTCTTCATGCCTATGAATTAGCGAAGAAAGGCATGTCTTTTAAAGATCTTTGTTATGAATGTGAAAAGTTCAAATTCCAGGTGAGGAGTGAATTCACCGTTGGTGATATTAAATACTTAATTAAGAAAGGAAGAGTATCCGCTTTATTAGCGAAATTCATCAATTTCTTAAGAATTAAATTCATCTTGAAAGGTAGCAATAAATCTAAGATTGAAGTAGCGGGTAAAGTAAGTGGCCGTAAAATGGCGCTTAAAAGACTTGCGGAAACTTGTCTTGCTAAGATTAGACATCCAGAAAAACAAACGGTTTATATTTCTCACTGCGATGCCTACGATGATGCTTTATCAATCAAAAACTATCTAACTGACCATGGTGTCAGTAATGTTGAAATCTATTTCTATGACCTCATTACAGGCGCGCACATTGGTCCAGATTCATTAGCCATCTTCTATGTTGGCGAAAATCGTGATTAAACAACGTAAAAATTAGTGTTTCTACTTTTTTCATCACTGTTATATAATTAACTCACTGCCCGAGTGGTGAAACTGGTAGACGCACTGGACTCAAAATCCAGCGGTAGCGATACCGTGCCGGTTCGATTCCGGCCTCGGGCACCATTAGGTTATTAAAAGACTGATGTGAACAATCAGTCTTTTTTATTAATAAATTAATAAATATCTAGACACAAATTAAAATGCCTGTATAATAATATCGCTATGGAGAAAGTTATGAACGAATCTAAATTATTAAACACTAAATTAAAAACAATTCTTGCAGTACTAATTATCTATGCTATTTGCTTTGCTTTTCGCGCTTTAGAATACTTTGTCATCCGCACTGACCAAACATTCTTTGGTGAAGCCTTTATTCATAAACTAATTGGTATTGGCTTAATGATTGCGGCGATATTTGTTTTCCGTTATAGATTTGAAGATGTTGGTTTTAAAACCGGTAAATCATTCTTAGATATCTTAAAAGGTTTGGCCTTTGGTATTATCGTCTTTATTATCGCCTACGGTGTTGAAATCATTATTTTAGTGGCCTCTAATAACTTACAAGCAGTTGAACTATATGTTACCGCTTATTCAGTTGATGGTGGAGAACAAGCCAAACATACTGAATTTATCTTCTTTGTGATCTGTGTTATCGGTAACATCATCAATGTATTAATGGAAGAAGGTGTCTTTAGAGGCTTATTCCAAAAGATGCTCTCTGATAAATATAAATTCCTTATCGCTGGTATCATTGCTTCCGTTTTATTTGGTGTATGGCACATTATGGCGCCTTTAAGAAGCTTAATTGACGGTAATAAAACAGTTGGTGGTTTCATTGGCGAATCCGCGATGCTTATTGGTACATCCGCTTTAGTGGGTTTCAAATTTGCCATGATGGGTAAATTAACAGGTAATCTTTATATGGGTATGGGTGATCACTTTGTGAATAACACAATTGTTAACATCCTCCATGTTATCAATAAAGAAGGCGAAGCAGATAATCTAACTGTTATCCGTATCTCTATTGCTCAATCTGTTTCATTTACCGCTGTTCTTATTTGGTTCATCATCGATGCAATCCGTAAAAAGAAAGCTGCCAATCAAATTCCAGCTGAACAACAATAACTAATAAATGACTTTGATACCTCGTGTGTCAAAGTTTTTTATTTATAGTTGCCTTCATTTTGTAGACAACTGCAAGCATTCATAATAATATGAAAACAGCTATGAAAGTCTACGAATTATCATTTCAAAAGAATATCCGTGATATCGGTGGTATGGTCACAATTGATGGTCATCATATTAAATATGGCCGTTTAATCAGAGGCAGCGTTTTAACTAAGATTGATGAAAATGATGAACAAATCATTAAAGGCTTAAACATCACTGATATTATCGATTTTAGAAGCCCTGATGAATTTGAATATTATCCTGATTTCCATCTTGATGGTGTAAGAATGCACAACCTTCCTGTTTTAAGTAAGAAAACTAATGACGAAGCAAGACAAAGAATGAAGAGTTCTGATGGCAACCTATTATGGTTTTTAGAAGATAACACTAGTGGCTTTAACCATTTAGTCAAAGTCTATAGTGAATTTATTACCACTCAAGATGGTATCGGCGCTTATAAGAAGTTCTTTGAAATTATCTTAAATGATAATAGAGTGACATATTTCCATTGCTCACAAGGTAAAGATAGAACAGGCTTTGCGGCCTATCTAGTTGAAATAGCCTTAGGCGTTAGTGAAGAAGACGCAATGAATGATTATTTATATTCAAATATTGCCATGGAAAAGCGCGCTGAGATGATGCTTAGAAGAGTGGAATATCTTCCTTTCTATAATGAAGAATATAAGCAAAGCTTAATTGATGTATTTTCCACTCGTGTGGAATATATGAATTCCGCAATTAATGCGATGAAAGAACACTACGGCGGCACCATTAATTACATCAAAGAAGCTTTAGGTGTAGATATCGATAAGCTTAAATCCTTATATTTGGAATAGTGTTTACTTTTAAGTAATACTCATATAACATTATTAATGTGCATAGCACAAAACATATTAGATTATAAGCGGGAGTAGCGAAGTTAGAATCTCGTCAACACGGTGAATAACCCGGGACTAACCAGTGTATGAGCAAGACGCTAGAAACTTTTTGGAGGACAAGTATATGTTTGAAACAAAAAGCGCAAAGGAAGTCTTGCAAGAACTTGATAGTAATGTTGAGCAAGGTTTAACTAGCCAAGAAGCTGGTGAAAGACTCATTAAATATGGGCCTAACAAATTGCCAGAGAAAAAGAAAACCCCGCTTTTTTTAGTGTTCTTAGGTCAGTTCAATGACCCAATGATCTTCATCCTTTTAGCGGCCGCACTTCTAAGTGTTGCGATTTCTATTTTCAATACCGTTAAAAATGGTGAATCATTCGACTTTGCAGATCCTGTCATTATCTTAGGCGTCTGCGTATTAAATGCGATCATTGGCACTGTTCAAGAAAACAAAGCGGAAAAATCATTAGAAGCTCTTAAAAAGATGTCTTCTCCAACATGTGTTGTTAGACGTGATGGTAAACTCATTGAATTAAAAGCGGAAGAACTCGTTGTTGGTGATATCGTCATCTTAGAAGAAGGCAGAACCGTTCCAGCGGATCTTCGTTTAACTGAGGCTATTAACTTAAAAACCGATGAATCATCATTAACTGGTGAATCTTTGCCAGTCGAAAAAGACGCTAATATCGTCTTCAGTGATGAAGTTGGTGTTGGTGATAGAGTCAATATGGTCTATATGTCTACACCTGTCGTGTATGGTCGTGGTGAAGGTATTGTTGTTAGAACTGGTATCGATACTGAAACCGGTAAGATTGCTAAATTACTCTCCGAAGGAGATGACGATACAACTCCACTTCAAAAGCAACTTGCTAAGTTATCTAAATTCTTAGGTATCTTAACAATCGTTATCGTTGTTATCTTATTTGGTATTCAATTAATTGACTTGTTTAGAGCCAACGCTCGTGTACCTTTAGGTACTGAAGGCTGGCTTGATGGCATTATTGAAAACTTCATGTTTGCTATCTCGCTCGCGGTTGCCGCTGTTCCAGAAGGCTTACCTGCTGTTGTTACTATTGTCTTAGCTTTAGGCGTCCAAAAGATGGTCAAAGCCAATACCATTGTGCGTAAATTACCATCTGTTGAAACATTAGGCGCTGTTAGTGTGGTCTGCTCTGATAAGACTGGTACATTAACACAAAACAAGATGACAGTAGTGCGTGCTTACTTAAATGAAAAGCTTGTTGGTGGTGATGAAATCTTCACTGATGATTATAAATTCTTATCAATGGGTTTATCCCTTTGTTCTAACGCTTCTGTTGATGATGGTGTTTATGGTGATCCAACTGAAATCGCTTTAGTGGAATACGCGAATAAGATGAATCAACATAAGGGTGATTTAGAAAAAATCGCCCCACGTATTAACGAATATCCATTTGATTCTGTACGTAAGATGATGTCCACTCAACACACTTATGAAGGCAAAAAGATTATCTTCACCAAAGGTGCGATTGACTCAATCTTAAAAGTTGCTGATCGAATCTTAATCAATGGTAAAGAAAGAAAAATTACCAAAGAAGATAAAGAAAACATTATGAAAGCCTCTGACACAATGGCAGTGGATGCCCTTCGTGTTTTAGGCCTTGCTTATACATACGCTGATGAATTAAAAGAGGAAAACTTAGTCTTCGTTGGTTTAGTGGGTATGATTGACCCACCAAGACCAGAATGTAAAAATGCTGTTTCTATCTTTAAGAAAGCTGGCATCACAACCATTATGATTACTGGTGACCATAAGACAACCGCTTTAGCAATTGCTAAAGAATTAGGCATTGCTGATGAAAATGGTGAAGCCTTAAGTGGTGATGAAATCGATGCCTTAACACCAGAACAATTACAAGAAAAGGTCAAGACAGTACATGTCTTTGCTCGTGTTTCTCCTGAAAACAAAGTCCAAATCGTGACCGCTATTAAAGCAAATGGCAATATCGCTGCGATGACAGGTGATGGCGTTAATGACGCACCAAGCTTAAAAGCAGCGGACATTGGTATCGCTATGGGTATCACTGGTACCGACGTTGCTAAAGGTGCTGCTGACATGGTCTTAACTGATGATAACTTTGCTTCCATTGAAAAAGCGGTGGAAGAAGGTCGTGGTATTTATACCAACATCAAGAAGACAGTCTTATTCTTATTATCCACAAATATTGCGGAAGTCTTAGCGATGTTCGCAGTTGTTATTATGTCTCTCTTCTTAGTGGAACATAACTTACCAACTCCATTACTCGCGATCCATATTTTATGGGTTAACTTAATTACAGACTCTTTACCAGCGGTCGCTCTCGGTGCTGATGAAAAAGAAAGTGGCATCATGGATGATAAGCCACGTAATCCAAAAGAATCACTATTCTCTAGAGGTGGTTATTGGGTGACATTTGGTTATGGTTTATTAATTACTATTACCACAGTCTTTGCCTTCTTAATGGTCCCAATCTTTGAAGGACACGCTAACTCTTTAGAACAAATCGCTGAAGTGTTAACAAATAATGAAGCCATTCGTATGCAATCACAAACTGCTGCGTTCTGTGTCTTATCCTTATCAGAACTCTTCCATATGTTAGGTATGACTTCCATTAAGAAGTCCTTTGTCCATAACTTCTGGAGCAAGAACTGGTTATTATGGTTATCCTTCGCTTTAGGCGTTGGTTTACAAGTCGCAGTGGTCAATATTCCAGGCTTAAATACCTTCTTCTCATGCGCGCCATTAGACATTGCGCACTGGGGCATCGTGCTCGCGCTTAGCGTCGCGCCTGTGATTGTCCACGAAATTGTTGTCCTTGTTCTCTTTATAAAGAGAAAAGTCAGTAGATAATACTCTCTCCTCTCAGTAGAGTTAGATATTTTTATAGTAGTGTGCTTAATTTTTGATTAATCATTATCATTTAAGCATGCAAAACGAAAAACGCATTATTATTATCGGTGCCGGTGTGGCTGGTTTATCTGCAGGTATTTATGCAGAACAGCACGGCTTTCACGCAATCTTATTAGAAAAGAACCCATCAGTTGGTGGCATGTGCACAGGCTGGTATAGAAAAGGATTCTATCTTGATGGTTGTGTCCACTGGTTAACAGGCACTAAAGAAGGCACATTCTTAAACGAAATGTGGAAGAATGTTGATGCCTTTAGAAGTCAAGACGATATTTTATATCTTCCTTCCTGGGGTACTTTTGAATATGAAGGTCAAACAGTGACCTTATGGAGAGACTTAGACCGCGCTGAAAAAGAGTGGAAAGAAGTCTCACCAGTTGACTCCAAGATGATTCATAAGTTCTTTAAGATGGTTAGAGACTTCACAAAAGTGGAACTCCCATTAGACTTACCTTTAAGCATGATCCCATTAAATCGTAAGATGGCTCTAGGCTTAAAAGTCTTATCAGTGTGGCCGTCCTACTTAAAGACTATGTTTGTTTCATGCGAAGAATTCGCCGCTAAATTTAAATCACCAGTTATTAGATATGCTTTAACCAAAGCCCAAATCGGTACAGGTAACTTATTCTCCATGATCTATAGCTACGCTACTGTAGTTATGGGTGATGGTGGTATCCCTGTTGGTGCATCTAAACCAATGGTGGAACGTATGAAAGAAAAGTTCATCGCTTTAGGTGGTGCTTTAAAGTTAAACGCTAACGTTGACAGTGTTATTATCGAAAACGATATGGCTAAGGGCGTTAGACTTATTAATGGTGAAGAATATAGAGGTGATTATGTCATTTCTTGCTTAGATACCAACTACACCTTAAAGAGATTACTTAGAGACCAATATAAGTTCCCAGCTTTCCAAAAACGTTTTGATAATCCAGTGAGACATCAAGCTCCAAGCTGCATGTTATTTCACTTCTCTGTTAAAAAGAATAATAACTTACCAATCCCATATACTTTTGAATGTGAACCATTTAGCGTTGCTGGTAATACAATTAGTCACTTAACGATTCGTAGCTATGCTTATGATGAAACATTCACTAGAGGGGATAAGACAGTCCTTTCCGTCATGGTTGATCAAAGTAACGTTGATTATCCATATTGGAGAAAGTTATCTAAGAATAGAGAAATGTATCTAAAGATAAAACAAGAAATCGCTGAAGATGTGAAATCCAGAATTCTTGATAAACTTCCAAATATCGGTGAATTAGAAATCTTAGATGTTTCCACTCCATACACATTTAACCATTATGTGAATACCTCTAATGGTGTCTATATGAGTTTCTTATTCTCTAAAAGAGATGCGATGTTCGCCCATAGTGGTCTTCTTAGAGGCTTAAAGAACTTCTATTTATCTGGACAATGGTTACAAGGTCCTGGTGGTTTACCAATTGCCATGACACAAGGTAAATTTGCTATTCAAAGAATATGCAAAAAAGAAAAATTATCCTTTGTTTTCTCCCCAGTTCCACAAAAGAAAAAGGCCTAATTATTCAGGCATAAATTAAAAAGATAATTTATTGTTGCAACTTATTTCAATTTTTACTATTATATTTAAGCGACTAAAACGAATTACTACCTGCCGACTTGGCGCAATCTGGTAGCGCAACTGAATCGTAATCAGTGGGTTGCAGGTTCAATTCCTGTAGTCGGCACCAGCAAAATTGGGTATTTAGCTCAGCTGGGAGAGCATCTGTTTGACGTACAGAAGGTCGGCGGTTCGATCCCGTCAGTACCCACCAAATTAGTGAATAAGCCCTGGCAAAGGGCTTTTTTACAAGAAGCACGCGTAGTTTAGTGGTAGAACTTTAGCTTCCCAAGCTAATCGTGCGGGTTCGATTCCCGTCGCGTGCTCCATTTGTATAAATATATGAAATACGAAAAGTCCTGTGGCGTTGTTGCCTATATCATCATCAATAATGAAATCCATTATTTGTTAGAAAGACAAACTAATGGCTTTTTATCTTTCCCTAAAGGCCACGTTGAAGGTAATGAAACCGAAGAAGAAACAGCTTTACGTGAATGTTTAGAAGAAACAGGATTAAAAGCGCATATCAAAGAAGGTTTTAGAGAAGTTATCAATTACTACATTCCAGAAATTGATGTTGACAAAGACGTAGTGCTCTTCATCGGTGAAATTGATAATCTTGATTATCATAGACAAGAAAAAGAGATTGATGACATCAAGGTCTATACATACCAAGAAGCATACAATCTCTTAGAGTTTGATAACTGGAAAAACGTCCTTAAAAAGGCTAACGACTTCTTAAAAACTATAATCTAGCAAGCACGAGATCCATTATTTCTTTAAAGTTTCCGTGCTTATATTTATTTATATCTTCATTATCTAAATTTAATAAACAATCAGTAATGAGATAAGAATCGATGCCTAACTTATTAACAATCATATCTTCTCTCACATCATTACCCACCATAATGACTTCTTCTGGTTTGTAACCAGTTTTTTCTAATATCTCTTCATAATATTTAAGATTTGGTTTACTAAATCTAGAGTTTTCATAAGCGGTAATATATTTAAAATCGTCTGGATTACATCCCGCCCATTTGATTCTTGCTTTAGTGGCCACGATAGGGAAGATTGGGTTAGAAGCAATAATCACTTCATAGCCTTTATCTTTAAGAGCTTTAATAAAGTCTTTCGCTAATGGTTGATAGCCACATGTATGACCTAAAGTAGGGAAGATATTGCTATAGAAGTCCACAAAGTTCTCTTTGTTTTCTTCTAATCTATCTGGATGAACTTCAATAAATGATTTCCAGAATAGTTCTTCATTGGTTTGGCTACCATCATTTTTAATCATGGCTTTAGTGCCATACCAAATAACCTTTAAAAGCTCATCAAGAGTGTAACCTAAATAGGCGATCTTTTTATAGACCTCACCAAAATAAATCTTTTTAAAATACTCCTCATCCATGGGGAGTAATGTTCCGTCTAAATCGAATAAAACTGCTTTAATCATGAGAAGATTATTTCATTATTATTATCGTTTGTCATTACAAAATTTTATTTTGTGTTACAATATGTAGCCGTATGACTTGGGAATTATTCTTGGACATCTTATTAGACGCATTGAAAGACAGTGGAATTGTCTTCGCTTTTGTGTTTCTTTTTCATGTCATTTTGTCATTTATTGAAACACCAGTTTCTAACTTTTTAATTAAAAGAAAAAAGACTTCTCCTATCTTTGGCGCTTTATTTGGCTTAGTCCCTCAATGTGGCACATCCGTTATTGCCGCGGACTTATATATCAAGAAATATATTACTATTGGTACAGTCATTGCTGTTTTCTTAAGTTGCTCTGATGAGGCCATGCTTGTTTTATTAGGAGCCTGGAATGAAAAGACCTTGATGATCTTCCCATTATTAGGTTTAAAACTCGCTAGTGGTATCTTAGTGGGTCTTCTCATTGACTTATTTATTAGAAAACAAAAGATTATTGATGTCGACCATGTTGAAGAAGAGCATGAATGTCACGCACATCATCACGAGAACACACCTGCGCATGCACATTTGGTGCATCCATTAATTCACGCTGCTAAAATCTTTGCATATGTCTTTGTCATTAATTTAGTGATGGGTGTCATTATTGGCTTTGCTGGTGAAGAAAACTTCTCTAACTTCATGATGACTAATCGCTATTTAGCGCCTTTATTTGCCTCCATTATTGGTCTTATTCCTAACTGTGCTTCGTCTATCTTAATTACGGAATTATTTGTTTCTGGTAACTTATCTTTCGGTGCTTTATTTGCGGGTTTATTAGTTAATTCTGGCTTAGGTTTAATGGTTTTATTAAAAGATAAAAAGACTATTGGAAAAGCCTTTATTATTTTAGGAATTTGCTTTGTTATCGCTAATATATTTGGTTATTTGACTTGTTTAGTAGCGGGCTTTTAGTCTTTGACTAACTGACAACTATATGAACAGTCATTCATTTTTTAATTGCAAATATGAACGAACATTCATATAATAATCCTGGTGATAAAATATGAAAGGTGTTCAAAACTCAACAATTAAGAAAATGGAAAGCTTGTTAGAAACAGCTTCCGACGCAACAAGATTAAAGATTATGTTTGCGTTACTCGATGACGATAGATGCGTCTGTGAAGGTGACTGCGACTGTGGTACCTGTTTAAACATGGATTGCATGATTGAAAAATGTGTCAACGATATCGCAGCGGAAATAGGGGCTTCTCAATCTTTAGTGAGCCATCAATTAAGAGTCTTAAAAGATGCTGACTTAGTGAGAACTCGTAAAGAAAAGACAAAAGTGTACTACTCACTATCTGACAAACATGTGCGCTTACTTTTAGGCGTTGCTTATGAACACGTAATGGAGGAGGAAGAAGAAAATGATTAAGAAAACATATCACATTTCTGGATTTGACTGCCCAAACTGTGCGCATAAGAGTGAAGCCCATTTAGGCAAACATGAAAAAGTCGATAGCTGTCATATCGATTTTTCTACAAATAAGATGTATGTCACATATAAAGACAAAGAATTAGAAGTTGATGAAATTAAAAAAGTCATCGCTCAAGTAGAGAGTGATCCACTAGATATCTATGACTTAGATAAGAAAGTGGTGAAGAAAACATATCATATCTCTGGCTTTGACTGTCCTAACTGCGCTCATAAATCAGAAGCCCATCTTGCAAAGCAAGAAGGTATTGAAGACGCGCATATTGATTTTTCCACTAATAAGATGTATATCACATACACTAATAAGGCTTTCAGTATTGAACAAATCAAAAGGATTACCGCCCAAGTTGAAAGCGATCCATTAGACATTAGCGAAATCGAAGGTAAAGTCGAACATAAAGAAAGACTATTTACTCCAAGCATGTGGTTCTTATTAGCAAGAATCTTTGTTGCTGTTATCGTCTTAATTATTAACCTTGCTGTTTTAGAAAGATTTGATAATAGTGGCTGGATTAGATTTGCTATCTATACTGCGACAACAGTCTTATTAACATACGATGTTACTTGGCGTGTTATTAAACACATTAAGAATCTTAGAAACATCATTGACCATAACTTATTAATTACTATCGCTGTATTAGGCGCAACCGCTTTAGCGATTATTCACCTCCTAAGAGAAGGACAAACTGAACATGGTGTTCACTTTGCTATGGAAGCCATGATGGTTGTTGGTTTATTCCAAGTTGGTCAAGTTGTCGAAAAGGTTGCCACTAATAGAAGTAAGCTAGCGGTCATGAACGCTATTCAATTAAGAGTGGAATACGCTAACTTATTAAAAGACGGTGAAATTAGAAAGGTTGATCCAGAAGAATTAGAAATCGGTGATAACGTTGTTATCAGTGCGGGCGAAATGATTCCGGTTGATGGTGAAGTTGTTTCTGGTTCTGCTTATGTTGATAAATCATCTTTAACTGGTGAATTTGTCCCAGTATTAACCGATGAAAATAATAAAGAAGTGTTTGCTGGTTGCTTAGTTAAAACAGGTTCTATTACCATCAAGGTAAATAAGAAATATGAAGATAGTGCAGTCGCTAAGATTATTGAATTAATCTCTAATAGCGGTGAAAAGAAATCCAAAGCGGATGAATTTATTGCTAAGTTCGCTAAATGGTATACACCAGCTATTGTTATTCTTTCCGCTTTAGTGCTACTCATCGGTGGTTTAATCACCAAAGATTGGAGCGAATTTGTGGTTAGAGGATTAGAAATCCTCGTTACAGGTTGCCCATGTGCAATTGTGATTTCTGTCCCACTTGCATATTTCGCTAGTGTTGGTTTGGCTAGCAAAAGAGGCATTGTCATTAAAGGTACTAACTATTTAGATCAATTAAATAACGTTGATAAGATTGTGACCGACAAAACAGGTACTTTAACTCATGGTGTGTTTACCATCACAAAAATCGCTAATGAAGATGGTGTTAGTGAAGAAGAATTATTAAATGCTTTATACGCTGCTGAATGCTTATCTACTCACCCAATTGCTAAAGCAATTACTCATGATGTTGATGTCAAATCTTTAGCGGCTAAGCAAGTTGATTATCAAGAAATCGCAGGCTTTGGTGTTAAGACTACTTATGAAGGTGAAACTATCTATGCTGGTAACGCACAATTCATGAGAGATAATGGTGTAGAACACCTTAAGGAAGAAGCAATTGGCACAATTGTTCACTGTAAGAAGGGTGATAAATACTTAGGTTACATCGTTTTATACGATGAAGTAAAAAAAGAAGCCTATGAAATGGTCAAACTCTTACATAAAGAAAAGAAAGGTGTTGTCCTTTTAACTGGTGATAAGAAAGAGAACGCTGATTACATCAAAGATGAATTAGGCCTCGATCGTGTCTACAGCGAATTAACACCAGATCAAAAAACTGAAATTCTCGAAAGAGAAATGGTGGCCACTAATAGAGCAGTTGCTTTTGTTGGCGATGGCATCAATGATGCTCCAAGTATCATGAGAGCGGATGTTGGTATCGCTATGGGTGCTATTGGTAGTGATATCGCTGTTGAAAACGCTGATGTCGTTATCATGAATGATGATCCTGCTAAAGTTTATGAAGCAGTGAAGATTGCAAGAATTGCTAGACATACCGCCGTCTTCAACATCGTCTTCGCCTTATTTGTGAAGTTTGTTGTGGCCCTCTTAGTATTAATACTTGGTTCCACTTATATCCCAATGATTGTTCCAGTTCTTGCGGATACTGGTCTAACCGTTGTATTAGTCATTAATTCCTTATTAATCTTATATAGAAAATTAAGAAAATAAGCGACACGTCATATAAAAAAGCACGCATCCCCTCTAGCAAAAGGATGCGTACCATTGAGATTAATTTTGTTAACTTATTTAGCGAATTTCTCAGCGGCTTCAACGCCGATTTCAATCATTCTTAATAAGCCATTTTGTCTTTGTTCTGGTGTGAGTTCTTCTTTGATTAAGAAAGAGTCACTAACAGTTAAGAGACAAAGGGCTTTTTTCTTTAACTTTGCCGCGTTGCAGTATAAGGAGAAAGCTTCCATTTCAACCGCTAAGACGTTCATATCAGCCCATTTCTTCCAACCTTCTTTATCAGAATTATAGAAGACATCACTTGATAAGACGTTACCGACGTGAACAGGAATACCTTTCTTTCTTGCAGCGTTAACTGCGGCTTCCATAACATCGAAGTCCGCACTCGCGGAGTAATGACCATTTAAGTTATATTGATGTGCCCAGTTACTATCTGTACTGGCAGCGCTACCGACAATAATATCAAATAAATTGATATTTTCTTGATAGGCACCACATGTACCGACACGGATAATCACATCAACGTTGTAACGTGAATATAATTCGTAGGAGTAAATGCCAATGGATGGCATACCCATACCTGAAGCCATAACGCTAATCTTTTTGCCGTTTTTAGTGTAACCAGTATAGCCATAGATGTTTCTCACACTAGTAACTAGTTTGACATCGTGTAGATATGTATCGGCAATCAATTTAGCTCTTAATGGATCACCAGGCATTAAAACAACGTTAGCAAAATCGCCAGGATTGGCACTATTATGAGGTGTAGACATATTATAAATTCTCCATTTCTCGAAAACTATTCTACAAAACTTAGCAATGTTTCTCAATAGAGAATAATGTTTTGACCTTCTACTTATAAATCGTTAGAATATCACCATGAAAGAAGTTAAGCTCAATCAAACTTACTACAAAGTTCTTATCACTATCAAAGCTCTAAACGACTTACATTATTACCCACTAAACGAAGGTATTTACAAGATACTTGTTGGTGCCGTGGATGAAGATACAAAACCATTTGTTGATTTAGATTGTTTTGGTACACTCATATCTTTTACCAGCAAAAAGGTGTGCCGTTTGACAATGATGTTATACCGTTATGGCTATATTGGTAGAATCTTTGATGCACAAACTAAAAAGCTATATTTCTCTTTAACCGACAAAGGCCTTGAGGCCACAGAAGCATTCCTAAAAAATCATAAAAAGCCCTTCGCAAGAAGAAACAAAAACATCACACCGACAATTGTTAAAATTGACTAAATAACCTATTTTTTAGCCATTTTTGTCATCTTTTGTTGAAAATATATTCCTGAATATATTATGATTAACTTGCACGCTTCAAGGGGGAAATATCATGCATTTTGCTTGGAATACACCAGATATCGGCAATTTTATTGCAACTCTAATTTGTATTGTTTTAGTTTTCGCTGCTTTATTCTTTGTTCTTGTCAAAGTTGCAAAGCGTAAAGCCAGTTTCTTTTTCCTTGGTTCATGTGCATTCTTATTCCTTCTCGCCTACTTATTCGATTTACCTGTCGTGTGCATTTTAGTTGCGGCAGTCACTTCTGCTGGTTTAGCTGCTTGCTTCTTCGCTAATCTCGGTGATTTAAGAAAGTTCATCGCTAACCCATTCTCAAGACAAACCGCTAAAGCGGTCAACTTCGGTATTGAAAGAATTTACGATACTCAACAATTATATAAAAACATCGAATCAGCAGTTATTTCATTAAGTAACGCTCGTATCGGTGCCATTATGACATTCGAAAAGAATACAAGTTTGAAAGATATTATGAAGAACGGTGTCCCAGTTAATGCACCAGTTACTCCAGAAATTCTCATGACAATCTTCTACCCAGGTACACGTTTACACGATGGTGCGGTTGTCATTCATGGTAATGAAATCATCGCAGCTAGTGTTTTCTTTACACCAACTACAAAACCATTCGCTGGTAAATATGGTTCAAGACATAGAGCGGCTATTGGTATCTCTGAAGTATCAGACGCAGTGACTGTTGTTGTTTCCGAAGAAACAGGCCGTATCTCATTCGCCGTCAATGGTGACTTAGAAGCTGTTACACAACAAAACTTCCTCCGCGTTTTTGAAAACTATATGGCGGATCATTCCACCTCTGAAGAATAATGGACAGTAAAGAACTTTACGACTATATATTGAAAATCCAATCCATCGCTAAAATAGGATTGGTTTTTTCTAAAGATCCATACGCTATTACTAACTATCAACAGATTAATGATTTGACCTTGGAGATGTTAGAAAAGCTCATGGAAATGGAATTCCATAGACCGAATTATTTCTCTAGAGATATTTATCCTACACCAAGTGTGTCTGTTCGTGCGGTTATTTTGAACGAAAAACGCACTAAAGTATTGATGGTAAGAGAGGCCAATAGTGGTACTTATTCTTTCCCTGGTGGTTGGGCGGATTTCTATGATTCTGCTGGTCAAACAGCGATTAATGAATCAAGCCAAGAAGCGGGTGCAGACATTGAGCTCGTACGTCTCGTGGGTGTGCTCAATCGTACGCCTTTCAAGACAAGCGTATCCACACCAGAATATCTTGTGGTTTTCGAAGCTAAACTCAAAGGTGAACTTCATGAACATGAATATGAAACCGATGATGTTGCCTGGTTTGATTTAGATAATCTGCCTCCATTATCTAGGAAAGTAATGAGAGAAGAAATTGACCGCATTATAAATGCGATAAAAGAGAATAAAACCATCTTCGACTAAATAGATTATGCAAAATGTCCTTAATAAATAAGGTCATTTTTGTTATGATATTTTATATGGTCGAGTTTAAAGCCTTAACATCGTTAACAACATTGCAATTAGCATTCGTCATTATTGTCCCAATAGTGGTGGTTTTATTCTTTGCTATTGTCTTATATTTCCCAATCTCTGCAGCTTATCGTCGTAAGAGATTTCAAGTTATCTTTTATAAACGTGTTTATAAAGTGGCTTTAGAAAACGACTATTATTTAATCAATCAATTCTATTTCAAGGTTGATTCAAACAAACTCGCAAAAGTGGATCACATCCTCTTTGGTGAGAAATACATCTATGTCATCTTAACCAAATATTACGAAGGTGATTTAGTGGGCAAATCCACTGATAAATCTTTGATTTTTATCTCTCATAAAGGTAAAAAGTGCTATACCGATAACCCAATTATTCAAACCAAGAGTTTAGCTAGTAAGTTATCATCCTCAACTGGTTTAGATACATCTATGTTAATCGGTATCACTTTAATTAATGATGATTGCAAAGTCGAAGTCCAAAGTGATTCCAAGCAGTTCTATATTATTCAAAGAAAGAAATTCGCCGCTTTAATTAAAGCGATTGAATCTCGCCCAGTTGAAAACATCAATGATGCACAGCTCGCTAAAGCGGTGCAATCAATTGCGAAGGAAAACAAGAAGAAAAAGTAATGAAAGACTCACTAAGAAACATTTCTTTTAACAAATTCAAAGCCAATCCATCTTCCTACATTGCTGTTGGAATCATGTGTGGTTTGTTTTTACTTTTAGTAACTGTCCTAGCTTTCATCGGTCCATCATTATTAATTATTGCAGTGCCGCTGTTAGCGTTACCTTTCTTATTTGCATCTCACGTTGCTTGCTATTATCTACAGATAAATCAACAGATTTCCTTATCTGCTTATTTTAGGTATTTCATGGGCTTCTTCCGTTCACAGTTCAGAGGAAGCTTTAGAGGTTTGATTTCATTCTTGAAATCGTTAGGCTTCTATTTCGCAACAGTCCTTGTTGCTGGAATTATCTTCTATTTAATCTTCAAAGCGCAATATGGTGTAACATTCACAAATTCATTTAATACCTTAGCGTTCCAATATATCAACAACATGGATTTCACCTACGAAGAAATGACCGCTTTATTAGAGGCAAATGACAATATGTTATTAACCTTCATTGTTTACATCTCCGCAGTGGCAATTCCATTATCAATGCTTGCGTTTATTTACTATATTTCCTTCTCATCTTTATCCATTTATTACCGCGCTAATGTGGCGTTTGGTGCTGCAGCGTTATTAAAGATGAGTGTCGGTAATACTTATGCTCGTCACCGCGCTGAAATGCGCAAAGACTGGTTCTCTTTAAACTGGCCAATGTTAGTTTTATCTTTCTTAGGTATGCTTGCTTTTGGTGCTCTTGATTTCTTCTTAATTAAGAGAATCGATTTATTACCAACTTTCGTACTAGTCGGTGGTGTGGCTTTATTAATGTTTTATCTTCCATTCTATTTTGCCAATATGGAAACGATATATAAGAAATACGAAATGAATTTTAAAGAAGGTAATCAAGAAGCAATCGAGACTATCCTTACAAGAATTCAAAATAGTATTGACCTAAGTGAAGAAGAAAAGAAGAACTTAGAAGCATCGTTACGTGGTCAAGATCATCAAGATGATGAGGATGGAGATAAATAAAAAACCCAGATTTTGTATCTGGGTATTGAGCTGTCTGGAGCAAGTGACGGGAATCGAACCCGCATATTAACCTTGGCAAGGTTACGTTCTACCACTGAACTACACCTGCATTTGGGATTTCCAAATCGCGCTTAATCATTATAAGTAAAACAAAAATATCTTGCAACAACATTTAGAAAAAAATTAAAAGAGGCAGAAAACATGATTACAAACAAGCAATTAGCAGACCTAATTTTCCCAGATATTACTGAGACTATTGAAGACTTAGAAAAAAGATATCCAGTAAGAGATTTACCAGAAGGCGCTCAAGTCACAAGATTCGCGCCATCTCCAACAGGTTTCTTACATACTGGTTCTTTATTCACATCTTTAGTGTGTCGTAAAGTCGCTAGCCAATCTAAAGGTGTCTTCTATGTGAGATTAGAAGATACAGATACCAAAAGAGAAATCGCCGGCAGTGGTGAACAACTCTTAGAACAATTACATACCTTTGGTATTGATCCTGATGAAGGCTATTTAGGTGACCATGAAGAAGGTAACTATGGTCCATATGTGCAATCCAAGCGTGCGCGCATATATTGCATTGTTATTAAACATTTATTAGAGGAAGGCAAAGCCTATCCATGTTTCTGCACCGCTCAAGACTTAGAAGAACTTCGTAAAGAACAAGAAGCCAAGAAATTAAATCCTGGCTATTATGGCGAATTCGCTAAATGCAGAAATCTCTCTAACGAAGAAAAATATGAAAAGATTAAAAACGGTGAACACTTCGTCATCCGTTTCAGAAGTGAGGGAAATCACGAAAATAAGATTAAAGTCTCCGATTTAGTGAGAGGTGAATTTGAAATCGCTGAAAACGATCAAGATATCGTTATCTATAAGAGTGATGGTTTACCAACATATCACTTCGCTCACGCCGTTGATGATCATTTCATGAGAACAACCACCGTTATCCGTGGTGAAGAATGGGTGGCATCTTTACCAATCCACGTCCAACTCTTTAGAGCGTTAGGTTGGAAAGCTCCTAAATACGCCCACTTACCAGTCATCATGAAAGTTGATGAAGAAACAGGTAATAAACGTAAACTTTCTAAAAGAAAAGACCGTGAAGCCGCTTGCTCATACTTCATTGAAGATGGCTATTTGCCACAATCTCTCATTATGTATTTAATGACCATCGCTAACTCTAACTTTGAAGAATGGATTTTAGCGAATAAATTTGAAGGTATGGAAAACTTCCAATTCTCCTTCAAGAAGATGTCCTTAGAAGGCGCCTTATTTGATATGGGTAAATTAAACTTCTTCGCCCGTGAATTACTTGTTAAATATAACAAAGACCAATTCACTGACCTTGCATATGAATATGCAAAGAAGTACAATCCTGAACTTCAAAAGGCTATCGAATATGATAGAGAACTGTTCGCTAATATCATGAACATTGATAGAGAAAAAGCTAACCCAAGAAAAGACTATGAAAAGTTTGGCAATATCTTAGATATTATTGGCTTCTTCTATCAAGATAGATATAACGAAGTCTTAAAAGAACCATTACCATTCAATGAAAAGTTCTCTAAGACTGATTTAATCGAAGCCTTAGAGGCCATTAAAGCTAACTTAAAGACCAATACCGACGAACAAGCTTGGTTCAACGATTTAAAAGAAATTGGTACAGGTTTGAACTACGCTGCTAATAACAAAGACTACAAAGCAAACCCAGAAGCATATAAAGGCAACATCGGTGATCTCGCAGAAATTCTTCGTATCACCTTAACAGGTAGAAAGAACGCTCCTAACTTATGTGCTGTCATGTGCCTCTTAGGATTAGAAGAGACACATAGACGTATCGACGCTGTTATTTCTTTACTTAAATAAAAACTCGGGAGTATAATTACTCCTGCTGGTCCTATGGAGAAGTGGCTTAACTCATCGCCCTCTCAAGGCGACATTCACGGGTTCGAATCCCGTTGGGATCACCAAATTGATTAATTGGACTGATTTCTATCAGTCCTTTTTATTATCTTTAACTAAAAGAAAAATATCATTAAAAGAAATCATGAATAAGGAAACACATACATGCGTGTGTTCGTAGGGGTTGATATAAAAAAGTGGGGGTTGATATAATCAACTTTCCCGCTTTTTTGAAATAAAAATAATCAACCCCATCTAAGTGATATCAACCCCCAAAGCTATTCTTTTCAAAGAATTTTTAGTCATTTATCTAAATTTTTTAAATACCCAAATAAATATCAACCCTGAAATTTTTAGGGGGATGATGCTATTTATTATTTATAATGTAAAATAAGAACATCAAATTTATGATACTAAAACTATTATCGCTTTTAATTGTTGTACCGAGTTTAGCTAACGTTCCTCCTAATACGAACAAAGCTAATTCTTTAATATCATCAAGAGATGCTCTTAAGGTGGCGATAAGCGCCGCTAACGATGGTGATGTGATTCTCGTGGATGACATCGATTTCACCAGTGGTGTTACTGGCTTATATAACGTCTATGAAAGAGTCGAAATCAAAAAGAGCATTACCATTAAGGGCAAAGATTCAGGTTCCACTTTTAAACGTGGTAGTTTTGATATCTTTGGTGGTAAGACTTACGCTGATTTATTAAGCGTGAGATTTGAAAACATCAATTTCTCGCTTTATGAAAACAATAAAAACTTAACTAGTGAGGAGTGGAAAGATGACGCTAAATTACAATACGCATCTTTCTTTTCTGGTAATGTAAACGCTTCATATAAGGGATGTACTTTTAAAGGCTACATGAATTATGAAGGCGGTGCTTTATATGGCATGTATGGTAATTATCAAGAAAACCCTGACTACTTAACTCTATATGGCGATCAAACATCTGCCAAACTTAATATCAATCTTGATAACTGTACTTTCGTCGATAACGCTGCTTATCACGCTGGTGGGGCATTGTTCTTTGATGGCTATCAAGATAACGTCTCGATCAATATTAACAAAACAGTCTTTGATAATAACATCTCTGGAACATTTGATAAAAAAGGCTGGGGTGGTGGAGCGATATACGCTACCGACATTGCTTTAAAAGCAGTTGATTCCAAATTCACTAATAACCTAGCTAACTATGTATATCAAGGTGACACTAGCACACAAGATGGTAGCCAGGGTGGTGCTATCTGTTTATTCAATTCCGAATTTGATTTCGATAATGTCTTAATTGCTAATAACCGTGCTTCCTATGGTGGTGGCTTATATTTCGGTAACACCAACGGTTGTATTATTTCATCCACAATTGAAAACAACACCGCTCAAAGAAGCAGCAATGAAGAAATCTCCTATGGCAAGATGGCTAATAGTGAATTAGGTGGTGCTATCTATTTCACCGGTAGTGGTCATTCCTTAAAAGTTTTAAATTCCAAGATTATCAATAACTTATCCCATAACGTCTATTCTGGCATTGCCCATCCAATCATCTATGGAGAAAATGACGTCAATAACATTGAGTTATTCTATTCGCTATACGCTAATAAACCGTTTCTTGCTACAGAATTCGAATTTGATTTTGATAAACCTGATGATGTCTTAGCCTATCAATCATTCAATATCAAGGGCTCAGTCGTCTTAGATGAAATCTATAAAGAAACATTTGTAAGAGATGAATCACCTTCTATTGAGAATGGCTACAACCGCTTAACAAGTGTTTCAAAAGCCCTTGAAACAGGCTTACTAAGCCTTGATAAGGACAATAACTATCAATTCAATTCATCTTCCTTAAAAGATTTCGTAGTTCCTGAAAAAATACTTAATGAGATATTTGGTGAAAACGCTAAATACATGAGTGGCATTTCTTTAGGTTCCACTCGTCATTCATTATGTACACTCAATGTCTATAATAGTAAAAATCTCATTGAATCAAGAACTGCTCATTTCCTTGAAGAAATATTTTTAAGGGAATTAGAAAGTACGAAGTTCAAAAAATTCATCGGCTATAAAGGTGAAAGCGGTAGATTACTCGGCAATAAGTTCATCTATGATGGAAAAGATAATAATGCTTCAATCAATATCTACGCGAAGTATGAAAATACACCTTTGTTCTATTTCTTGGCGATTGGTGTACCTATTATTAGCGTTCTTCTTATCGTAGGAGTGGTTATCACTGTTCTTCTCATCATCAAAAAGAAGAAAAATGCTAAACAACCCAAACCTTCATTCACTTTCACAGAAGAAGAAATCAATAAATTCTTAGCCTGTTATGATAAGATTCTTACCAACAAAGAAAAAGACATTGCTACTGCCATATTAAAAGGCAAGACTAGAGATGAAATTGCTAGCAAAAACTACATTAGTAAGGCAACAGTTAAGACACATATCAATCACATATACACTAAATTGAATGTTTTTAGCCGTAATGAGTTCATTGATTTGGTGAAAGATAAAATCAAATAAAAGTATTAAAAATCAACCCCAAAAATTAAGATGGGTTGATTTTTTTAATGCGTTTTTTAGTTATATTTTGGGCAGATTTAATGAAAAGGAGTTCGTATATGAAAAAGAAACTTTTTGTTTTGTTACCACTTTTAATGATTTCCTTAAGTGCGTGCAATCTTGGCAATCTAATGGACCAATTAGGTGGTGACAATAGCGCTGATAGTGTTAATGACAATTCGAGTGGCAATGCCAATAACCAAAACAGCATCGATGATTCTATCTTTGATAAGCCAGAATCACTTGAAAAACTCATGGCCTTTGGTAAAAACACTGGCTTTGAAATTACAACCCAAGCTTCTGAAAATGAAGGCAGTGGTGGCACAATTGTCATCGGTATGAAAGGCAACGTCTGGTGGGAGTATGACGAAGGAGGCGGCGGTACAGGTTATCGTTTAGAAAATGGTGTCTGCTCAATGCTCACTTATGATGATGACAATCATACATGGTCAGTATTAATCGCTAATGCAGGTGAAACACAATACGCTACAATGTTTGAAAGCGTGACCAATTATCTTTATGTGGCGAATAATTACTTCGCTAATGAAGGATTTGCGAGCAATGGTATAGGAAAATACGCTGGCAGAGATGTTTTGAAATATAAATATCATCGCTCAGTTGCCACCGTCTCTGTTGATCACGAATACTATGTCGATAAAGACTTAGGCATTAGCCTTTATCAATATGCTGGTACCACAAATGAAGATGGCACTTCTTGGGCTAAAATTGAAACAACTTCATTTAAAACCGGCAATGATGTGACCGCAATTACTGTCGCTTAATACTAAAATTACGAAAGGTCATAAATATGAAAAACATTTTTAGATTAGGCATATTTGCCTTGGCCTTATCGCTTTGTATTGGAAGTAGTGCTTTAGCCTTTAAAGAAGCTAAAGGACCAACAAGAGTGGAAGCTGCTGATGAACCTTGGCAGGCGATGTTTATAAATAATACATATTATGCCACTTCCAAAGACGCTCTTAACCAAAAACCAGTCGTGCCTCATATTGGTATAAAACTTCTTCGAGATGTAACTGAAACCGACTGTAATACTTGGCTTACTACAGCTCAAGTAACAATTGATTTAAATGGTCATACACTTACTGTTGGTAGCCAAAATTCTCCAGTAGACTGGTTCGTTGCCTATGGTGCAGGTAATGTTACTGAAAATCTCGATCTAACAATTCAAAGTTCAGTTGCAGGAGGCAAAATAAATGCCTATTGTACGAATGCTGCCTTATTTATCAATCCAACACAAACGAATGGTAATTATACTTGCACAGCTAAAATTCAATCAGGCGTTCAAATTAAAAACTTTTCTTCTGGTAGAACCATCTATATTCACGAAAGAACCACTTTAACAGTGCAAGATGGAGCTTCAGTAATTGCTACAACTGCTAACCAGCCAGCAATCACTGCGAATGGTGGTGTGATTTACAATTATGGAACAATACAAGGCGCCAATAATGGCGTTCTTCTCGAGCCGGTATCATCTTCGACACCACAAATAAGTTTATATGGAGCAAATGCAAGAGTTACTCCACGCATCTATAGTAAACGTATTGGTGGCATCACCTTGAGTAACTACAGTTATTCAGAAAATAACTCTTCTGTTTATCCTGTAAATGTTACCTTTGATGAAAGTAGTGTTGCTTTGCCTGATAACCTTAATGTCTTTAGTAATATCCATTGGAAATACAAAGATAACTTTAGTAACTATATTACTATTTCCGCAGCAGGCAGTAACCATCACACATTAACTTGGGCTCAACAAACATATAATCAGACAGGCTATTTACGTTGGGTCAGAAATACTTACACAATCAGATATGATATTAATGGTGGTAAATCTGGTAACACAAATAGCCAATCTGCTAGTGCAGAACAGATGGTTGTCTTAAGAAGTAATGGCTTTGTACCACAAGACTATCATGTCTTTAAAGAATGGAATACTAAGGCAGAGGGTACCGGAATTAGCCTTCAACCAGGCACAAATTATACGGTAACAGAAAACATTACTTTGTATGCTATTTGGGAATCAAAAGTAATTGAAACCATTAAAGCAATTGATACCCGTTCCTCTTTAGCGTATCACTATTCAAAAGATGGAGAAGGTCACTTCACTTTTACCAATTTATATGTCAGATTTGGTGGTATTATCACCGAAGGTTTATGGAATGCATTAGACGAAGAATCACATATTATTGGTTATGGTGAACTATATTCTACGGGTGAGTATTTAGGCGCTAAACAGTTAAAGAGTTACTATGCCACCGCTCAAAGTAATCCAAACGTTGAAATCCATTCATACGAGATCACATCCGACCCAGATTCATATCCAGTCTTATATAACGATACTGCATATCAAGGTGTCACAGATGACTACTATGTTTGGAATATCCGTAGAAGCGTTTTAGAAGAAAACTATACCGAAGAATATGCTTCAGCGGCATTCATTGTTACCCAAGATGATGGTGTAGTGTTCTTTAAAGAAACAAGAAAATCAGTTAAGAGTCTTGCACAAGATTTACTTGATGGCCCTAACTATAATGCTCAATCATTAAGCGGATCACTTAACTATTTAGCGAATTTATAGGAGTACTTATTATGAATAAGAAATTCGAAAAACCAGAATTAGATATTATCTATTTTGAAGGTGACTTAGCCACTGATGATCTCATTGCTACATCAGGTGATTTGCAAGATCCTTTCTGGGGTGGCGATAAACAACCATAGAATATCGATTTTTATCGAAATATTCAACTCACGGCCTAACAAGCCGTGTTTTTCTTTAAAGAAAAGTGTATAATAATAAATATCAAATCATTTATGTTTGAAAGGGAGACATATATGAAAAATAAGAAATTTTTACCAATTATTTTAATTATTTCGGCGTTCACTATAAGTGGTTGTGGTAATTCTAAACCATCTTCCTCGCCTATTTCTTCTAGTGAAGAGCCACCAGCTAGTGAACCATCGAGTTCATCTTCAGAAGAATCAAAACCATCAAGCTCAAGTAGCAGCAGCGCTAAACCATCTTCTAGTAGCAGTTCATCTAGTTCATCTTCTAGACCTGAATCACAGTATTTTATGAAAGATATTACTGTGCAGCTAGATCCAGGTATTAAGAAAGCGGAAGAAGGCCAAACATTAGAACCATATAACTTATCATTCACATTTGATGATGAATTGTTCTTAGGTGATCCAAAAGAATACAACAATGATTTATCAATGCTATCATTTGGTGCTTCTTTAGCCACAATGAACAAGACAAAAGGCACTGCATTCTTCACCGAAGCAGAATTTGAAGATATTACTCCTCATGATTATGATAGTGACCCTACTAAAGACACAATTGGTTACTTTATGGCGCATAAAACCATTGGTAATTATGAGCTAGTAACAGTTTCATTCCGTGGCTTTGACTATGGTATGGAATGGGCTAATAACTTCACCATTGGTAAAACCGGTGACCATGAAGGTTTTGCGACGAGAGGCGCTGAAACTTACGAAGCCTTAAAGACATACTTAAATACTTACGCAAAAGATAAGTCATTAAAGGTTTGGATTAATGGTTATTCTCGTGCTGGTGCATTATCAAATATGCTTTCCAGTTTAATCTTAAGAAATAACGAATTAGCCATCACTCAAGAAAACTTATTCGTCTATACATTTGAAGCACCTGCCTCCTTAATTGAGACGAATGCTATCGCTTATCCAAACGTTCATAACGTTATCAATGATGCTGATTTGATTACCTATATTCCACCAGAACAATATGAACTTTATAGATGCGGTGTAGACTATCAAATCTATGATCCAAATGTTGCTACATTAATGAACCAATTTGATGAAGGAATGAACTTCCCTGAATTTCAAGAAATGGATGAAAATACCACCAATGATGCACAATATCGAGACTTCTTATTAAAAACAGTTTTCGAACATGAAATCACTGATGAAGAAGATGAAAAGAGATACGCCAACAATAGAGAGCAATACGTCAATAATTACCAAACAGGTTTAAGCAATGGCATTGGTTATATCTTTGCTTTAACAAGCAGTACACGTTCCAAACTTTTGGCAGACCTAAAGGATCTTGGTTTAGGTGCGCTGTCTATTATCAATGATGAAACTGGTGCAAAAATGGCAGAATTCTTAAAACCATATTTAGTTAAGGATAATGTCCCGTTTACTGAAGAAGGCTTAATAGCTGACTGTGCTGTTTTAGTTAAAGGCATTGGTAACCTTTTCCAAGCTATCCTTCTCTCTTATGCGTTTGGTGGCGCACCTGCTAACGACTTATCAAGATTGCTCGATATGCATTACCCAGAAACGACATATGTGCTCTTAAAAAATGCACATTCAAAAGCACAAGCCTAAAAAACTAGTTAAAAAGCAAAAAGTCTGCAATTCGGAAGAAAAACAAATAAAAAAATGCCGTTTTGCAGGCTTTTTAGTATTTTCTTGTTGCTATGCGTGGCGTGTGCGCTATATAGTAAAAGTGAACTGACAGGTAAGGAGAAAGCCTATGTACAGAACAGAAAAAGAAACCTCTAAAGGGCTAAAAGTCCTTTTAGTTATATCATTTGTTTTCCTCGCTATTTTTATTCTTGGATTCATCTTGTTTGGTGTTAATGCTAATAAAACTGGCGATGCAGATTTAAAAGATTTTGGAAAAGTTTTCTCATATCACTTTGGCAATTTTAAAGATTTATTTACCTTCAATTTAAACGCAGCTTCTAACGTTTTATATGTAGCATTAAGTGGTTTACTATACGGTCTTGTCGCCCTTGTTGCTATCTTCTTAATTGTCGGCATTTGTATTGCCGCTAAAAAGAAAAGAGCAATTATGGTATTCGGTATTGTCTTATCAGTTTTAACTTTATTAGTTTACTTATTAGGCGCTGCTGGATTCCCAAAGTATTGGGCCATTTTAAATAAACGCGAAGTTTTTGAAACTCATCAAGAATTAATGGCACCAACATTCATTATTATTATCGGTGGAACCTTATTTGCGTTGTTCTCTTATCTCACATATTTTGCCTGTGTTATTGAAGCATTCAGAAACCCAGGAGTGGAAGATAAAAACGCTCCAAGAAAAGGTGAACAGCCTGTGATGTTTGAAGCCATCAAAAATGAAAAACCACAGGAAGAAAAGCCAGTGGAAAAAGTAGAAGAAAAATCAGCTCCTGAAGAGATTCATCATTTTGAAGAAGAGCCTGAACCAGAAGAGGAAATTGAAGAAGATTCACTTTCCAAAAAGGATCTTGCGGAACTCATTAGAAGCATCGTTAGAGATGAAATGAACCGCAATGCTAACAACAACAATCAATATCCAAACAGTCCATTAATCGTACAATACTTTGGTACAGTACCAAATCAACAAGTCACTCAAGAGGTGAAGAAGGAAGAACCTGCTCCAGCACAAGTTAAAGAGTCTGAACCAGAACCACAACCAGAACCACAACCTGAGCCAGCTGAAGAACCAGTTAGTGAACCAGTTCCTCAAGAAGAAGCTATTGTTGAACCTGCTCCAGCTGTTGAAGCTCCAGCGGAAGAAAATCCAGAGGAAGAAGTTCCAGCTGAAGAAGCACCTGTGGAAAAGAATAAGATCATCCGCATTCCATTCCAAGTGAGAATGATTAACGCTGATGAAGAAATGAAGAAAAACTATAACGAGCTCAAAAACGAGATTCTCTCTTATGGCGTTAACTCAAGAGTGTCTAATTCTGGCGATGCCTTCCGTTTACATAGAAAGACCTATGTGAAATTAACAATCGCTGGTTTAAGCTTAAAACTATATTTCGCCTTAAACCCAGAAGACTATAAAGATTCACCAATTCCAGTTCAAGATGCTGGTCATAAAGGCATCTATGCTGAAATCCCATTAGTGTTCAAAGTTAAATCAGGTTTATCCATGAGAAGATGCAAAGAACTCATTCAAACAGTGATGGAAAAAGATGGCTTAGAACAAGGACCAATTGGTGATATCGATTGGGTCGAAAGAATAAAAGATCAGCCAGTGGATGAAAATCCTGAAGAGGACTAAAAATCATAAATATAAGGTATGCTTGCATACCTTTTTATTTATCAATTGAATGCAGGACAAAAAATTGATATATTCATATACTGCAGCCAGCAAAGAAAGGAAGTGGGCGCATTAATGGATGTACCTCTGTCGTGGGTAATCATTAGTATTTGTGTATTAGCACATTTTTTCTTTTCTGCTGGTGAAACCGCACTTGCGTGTGCAAACCGCTTCAAGATGCAAGTCGAAGCGGATGAAGGTAAAAGATCTGCCAAATTAGTGCTCAAGGTTCAAGAAAAATATGACCGAGCATTAATCACGGTTTTAATAGGAAGTAATATTGTGGCTATTGCTGCTTCAGTTATCTGTACAGCCCTTTTTACTCGTACATTAAGTAATTACACAAGTGACTTAATCGCTTTATTAGCCTCAATAGTTATTTCTTTACTTATTTATATCTTTGGGGATGCTCTTCCAAAGACTATTGCAAGAAGTATTCCGGATACCGTCAGCAAGATTTTTGTTTTCCCAGTATTTGGTTTAATGATGATTCTTTATCCAATTACTTTGTTATTTGAATTAATGACTAAGGGTATCGAAAAAGCTTTCAAAGTCAAAGAAGAAGTCGACTTTGATGAAAATGACTTTGAAAATGTCGTGGAAAAGGTTTCTGATGAAGGTGTCTTAGAAGAAGAACAAAGCGATATCATTCAATCCGCTTTAGAGTTCGCGGACACTAATGTTAAAGAAGTTTTAACACCAAGAAACAAAATCTTTGCTTTAAATATTAGAGAATTAGATAAAGAAAAATTACATAAGATTATTATCAACACCAATTACTCAAGAATTCCTATCTACGATGGGAATTTTGATAACATCATTGGTGTTCTTCATATTAAGACATATTTGAGCGCTTACTTAAGAAACCCAAATGTTTCTATTAAAAGAAAGCTTCAAAAGCCATATTTCGTTTCATCAAACATCATGATTGATGATTTATTTAATGGCTTCAAAAAGCATCATACACATATCGCTATCGTTAGAGATAAAAACAAGAAAGTCATAGGCATGGTCACTATGGACGATGTCTTAGAAGAACTTGTCAGTGATATCTCTGAACCAAACAGTATGAAAGGAAATAGATAGTATGGCCTGGTATTATTGGTTAATCGTTGCTATCTGTGCATTGTTCTCAATGTTCTTTTCCGCTGCTGATATGGTTTATGGAATGGTGGATAAGGACCGCTTAAATAGAGAAAAAGGTAAGAGAGAAAAACGTGCTAAATTAGCCATTAAGATTGCGGATGACTATGAATTATCTATTTCCGCTATATTACTAGGTAACAACATTGTTAATGTTGCTGCCGCTTCTATTGTGACTATTATCGCTATTGCTTTAGCCCCACAAAATCAAGAACTCGCAGAAACAATTGGTACAATTGTCTTAACAATATTCATTATTATCTTCTGTGAATTCATTCCTAAGGCTTTTGCTAAGAGATTTAATTACTCTTTAGCCTTAGCGTTTGCTTATCCAGTAACATTGTTTAAATATCTCTTCTTTATTATTGTTTGGCCAATCGCTAAACTCTTTAAGCTATTTGGTAAACTCTTCGCTAAAAAGAGTAAAGAAGAAGATCAAATCGATGAAGATGTTTTAACTGAAATGGCAGACTCTTTAGAAGAAGAAGGCATCTTAGAAGAAAACGAAGCGGAATTATTAAGAAGCGCGATTGATTTAAATGATATCGAAGCTTTCGAAATCATGACTCCAAGAGTCGATGTTTTCGCGATTGATAAAGATGAAGATATCGATGAACTTATCAAAGATAAGGAATTCTTCAAACACTCTCGTGTCCCAGTCTATGACGAAACAATTGATAACATTATTGGTATCCTCCCAATTAAAGCGTTAGCTAAAAAGATTTTAGCGGGTGCTAAAGATATCGATATCTTATCGCTTTGCTATAAGCCTTTAATTGTTCCTAGAAACCATCAAATCCTTGATGTTTTAAAAGAGTTTAAAGAAAAGAAAGTCCACGTCGCCGTTGTCATCGATGAATATGGTGGTACCGAAGGTATTATTACTATGGAAGATATCCTAGAAGAAATTGTTGGTGATATCTTTGATGAATTTGATGAAATCGAAGAAGAATACGTTGATAAAGGTAATGGCACCTATATCGTTGATGGCACAATGAACATCGATGACTTCTTTGAATTAATCGGTTATGAAGAAGAAGTGGAAACTGACTACACAACAGTTGGTGGCTTCTGCCAAGACATCTTAGATAGATTCGCTAAAAAAGGCGATGAATTTGACTTTGCGCATTACCACTTTATCGTCCTTGAAGCGGATGAATTTACAGTCGAAAAACTCAAGGTTATTGATACTGAATTTGAAAAAGAAGAGTAGGGTAAGTAAACATGGAAGAAAAGAAAGCCCTAGTTATCTCAAGAGGTAAGACAAATTCTCTTGAATTAAACCACGATCAAAGTGAATTTGCCTTGTTATTAAAGGAAATCGGCTATTCCGTTATTTCCTATTTTTCTCAAGACATTGAAAACATTGATAAGAATACATATTTAGGTTCTGGTAAGATTGCGGAAATCGCTTCTTATTATCATCAATATAATGAAGAGAATCCTGAAGAACCAATTGATATCATTGCCTTTAATTTTGAATTAACTGGTTTACAAAAGAAAGCTATTGAAGCCATCACCAAAGCGGAAATAATTGACAGGACATTTGTTATCCTCAATATTTTTGAAAAGAACGCGAAAACAAAAGAAGCAAAACTCCAAGTTGAAATCGCACGTTTAGAATATTTAAAGAATCACCTTGTTGATGAAAAAGCATCTTACTCTCAAGTCACATCAGGAAGTGGCCATAATAAAGGCAAAGGTGAAAAGCAGATTGAATTATCAAAAAGACAAATTTCTAAAGCTGTTTTACAAAAGAAGAAAGAATTAGAGGCGATTAAACTCTCTAGAAGAAACATGCGTAATAAGAGGATTAATAATCCTTCACCAAAGATTTGTATTGTGGGTTATACAAACGCTGGTAAATCCACCTTGATGAATCGTTTAGTCAAGCTCTCTAAAGAAGATAAAACAGTCTTAGAAAAGAATGCCTTGTTTGCGACTTTAGAAACTTCCACAAGAAACATTTCTATCTTTGGCTATCCAACATTCTTCTTAACGGATACAGTTGGTTTTATTTCTCATTTACCAATCTATCTCGTGGATGCTTTCCGTTCCACGTTAGAAGAAATCAAAGAGGCAGATTTATTAGTCCAGGTCATCGACCTTTCTGATCCATTTAAAGAAGAAGAAATCGAAACCACTAAAGGTATCATTAAATCCTTAGAAGCGGATAACATCCCAATGATTAATATCTATAACAAATATGATTTATTAGGGGGATTTGCTAACTTCATTCCTAAAGAAGATGAACTTTTAGTGTCTCTATTAGATGAAAATGATGTTTTAGACGCTTTAAAGTTCATTGTTAGCAACGCCGCAAAGAATTGGTTAAGAAGAGAACTCTTAGTGCCTTATAACGTTGATTTTGCCACATTTAGCAAAGAGAACTATGTTCTAAGCCACAAAGAAAAAGAAGACGGCTATTTATGCGACGTCCTCTTAAATCCTGCTTACGCTTATAAATATCTTAAGAATTAAAGTCCTAAGTGTTTTGTATATAGTTGATAAACTAGATCAGCGACTTCTTCGATTGATCTATTTTCTGAATCAATCTTATAGTCAACATTTGGGATTTGATTGTGATCAAAGACTTTACGGTCATTTTCAATACGTCTTTTAGCGTCTTCTTCTTTATCGCCACGTTCTAACATTCTCTTATAACGAATCTCTTCACATGTTGATAAATAAAAAGTCACAATTCTTTTGTCATTAAGACGCGAATATGACTTCAATCCTTCTAAATCAATAACCACGACACGGTCATTAGCAATTTGGTCTTTAGTGGAACCATAATAGTTACCGTTATAATGGGTATATTCAACGAATTTATCTTCTTTAATTAATTGATCAAATTTTTCTTTGGAAACGAAAAAATAGTCCCTACCGTCGACTTCATGAACACGCATTGGACGAGTGGTAGTGGTAATAGCCTTCTGAATGCCATACTTGGCCATCAGCATTTTTGCCGCTTCTGTTTTTCCTGATGCACTTGCGCCGCTTAGAACTATCATAATAATTACTAATACTATATCACTTTTGAAAAAAAGCGCATTTCTTTTTTTATTGCAATTTTTTTAAAAAAAGTTAATTCAAAGAATTAAAGAAAAAACTTAGAAAAAAATATTCAACTTTTTTGGACAAAATTGAAAAAACGCCCCTATTTCATCTATAGGAGGCTTTGTTATGAGTCTGTACGAAAAAAGCTTCAAACAATTAAACAAAATGATTGAAGAAGTGGCTTATCGATTTTTCGTTGCAAAAAGGCTAATCATCATGAAACAAAGAGGTGAAGTCTTAGCAGAAGATAATCCCCCTTATCAAGTTTATTTGTTACGCGTTGAAAAAGCTTATCGTTCACTAGATGAAAGAGAAAGAAATCTCATCAATAATGAATTTTTCTTTCAAAACTATCAAAACTGGTGGATTGGTATTTATTCAAAGGCAAGTTTTTATCGTTTTAAGAAAAAAGCAATGCTCCGTTTCTTGGAGGCTTTTTACCATGTATAAAAGGATTTTATTAGTCAGTTCACTTTTCCTTTCTGGAATAACGGGCTTTACCCCTAAAGAAGGAATTGACCATCCAGTTATTTCTGGGCCAGCTGAAATAAGCACCGGAATACCTTCTTTAGCGCTATCTTTTAATTTAAGCGAAGAAAAGTCTTTTCCTGGAACCGAATATGTTGAGAAAACCGCTAAAGATTATTTTGTTAGTCCGATTTATGGTCCTTTTCAGGTTGGCGATCCTGACTTTAATGCGACTTTTACATATCGCGCTAAAATCGACGACCAGCAAATATTAGAAAGACTAAGAATATTTACCGCTGATGGCGAGCTATTAAATGCGCAAACTAAAACCACTAAAACATATGAAAATAATGCCTTAGAAAAAGTGACTTTTCTAGTTCCTATTAGAAACTGCTTATCCGCTAAAGGAATTACCCTCAAATTTGAAATACTTGCAAAGAGCAATCGCACTATTTTGAAGACCTACAGTGCAACAATATATCCAGCTTCTACTCCTAACAATACTTATCAATATTATAGAAACAATGTTTACCAGTCTTTACCGATTGGCTTTTATGGTGATGGGCAAAGCATGAAAGCCATTAAAGAAACGATTAGTTTTTCTAACTTAGGGGACTATCTTGAAAGCGATTATTACTATCGTTTAGATGTTAAAGATAAAGGCTTTAATTATGAATCAGAATTCCCTTTAACTTATAAGAGCTTAAATCTTAGATTCGAAGATCACGAAAACCTCTTTCCATATTACACACATGACATAAATGGCAATGTCATTATCCCTTTAGATATCTTAAATAATAGAAACAGGCTAACTTTAAGATATAAACACAATTTTTATATAAATAAAAGAACATTGGAAACAGGGGACGTTTACCATAATGGTTTCGTTTTTTCGCCTGACTTTTATCTTCCAATAAACGGCAAAGAACACTTTGATAACAAAATCCTATATTTAGATTTCGTGGAGTTTTCTAAAAGCAAAATCACGATGTCATATCCGCTTAGATATATTTCAGGAAAAGCGATAGTAGGCACCGCTCCAGAAGGAGAGTATTACGTCAGTGGAGGTATCGCAAATGATTAATATGATTATCTCTTTTATGGTGGTCGTTCTTTCTTTCAATTTCTTCATGATGTCTTATCAAGTTAACGGCCTTAATCGCTTAGTGATGAACGCACCTATTTCCTTATTTGAAACCGCCATTGAACTGATGGATATTAATGAGGAAAGCGGTCCAATATTTAATAAGGAAATTTTAGAAAGAAACTTAACCTCTTATTTTGATTTTTCCTTGCCACATTATACGGAAGATTATGAAGTTGGCTTTTATTATTACAACCCTGTTGATCATTCAGTTTGCATTGATGAGAACGCTAAAGCGGTGGAAGTCTCTGTTTCCGCTTCATTTATCTTTGCTTATCAATACCAAAAGACAATGTTTTATGAAATCAGGAGTAATTAAATGGATGTTAATAAGCTAACTACGTTTATCGAAAGTTCTTTTCTCTCTGATTTATTAGAAAAAGACAGCGTCACTGATATCTCTTATAACGGAGAAAGCGTTTACTATCTAGATAATAATCTAGGAAGGCAAAAAAGAGATATAGTCGTTGAGCCACAATTAGTGAAAGATTTCATTAGACAAATTTCTAATCTTTCAGAAAAGCAGTTCTCCTATCAAGAGCCAGAGCTAGATGTTTCTTTTGGCAGATACCGTTTAACCGCTCTTCATCAAACAGTGTGCCGTAAGAAGAATAACGAATGTATTTGCTTCTCTCTTCGTATCGCTTCAAAAAAGCTCAGAATTAAAGAAAATGAACAATATTTTCCTAAGGAAATATGTGACTTATTAGATGTTTTAATAGATTCTAACGTTTCAATTGTCATCGGAGGTTTAACAGGAAGCGGTAAAACCGAACTTCAAAAATATCTCATCAGTCGTATGAAAGATAACACCAGGGCTATTGTCATAGACAACATCCTGGAATTAGATCAACTTGAAATCGAAAAGAACCTCGACCTCAATATCTGGCAGGTGGATGATAACAGACAAAATGCATCCATCCAAAGTCTAGTAAAAACTGCACTTAGAAGTAATCCTGATTGGCTTATCGTCGCAGAATCTCGCGGTAAAGAAATGCTAGACGTTCTAAATTCATCCCTAACAGGCCATCCAATTATCACCACCTGCCACGCTTTCGACATTACTAGCATGCCATATCGTATGGTGAGAATGGTGATGATGAACGAACAAAAAATGGACTTTGATGATGTTTATCAAGACATCGCCTATCATATGCGTTTTTACATTTATTTAGAAAGGAGATACAACCATAACGGTGAACCTTTAAGATACATTTCATCCATTGCTTACCTTAATGGTAAAGAGATGGAAGAAATATATGGTAACGACGGGAAGAATAAAAAGTATAGACCATTATCAAAACCCGCCTTAAATTTACTCAACATATCTATCGGTAGTGATCTATTCAAAAGAACTTTTATAGGAGGAAATAAATGAACTTTTTATTGATTGGTGTTCTTGTTTCATTAGCCTTCGCCGGTTTGATATTTATAACAAGCGAAAACATCTTCTCAGCAATATCAATATTCCTGATTACATTTATATTTCTTGTTTTCCTTATTAAAAGGCTACTAGACAAGTACCAAAAGAAAGCTCGTCGTTACCATCAGTGCTATCAGTTCATTAATTCTTATCTAATTTCTTTGAGCATCAAAGGTTCGTTAAGCGCCGCAAGAGAAAGTAGCTATGGAACCGCTGATAAAGAAGTGAAAGAAGTGATGGACTCTATTAAAGATTTGGACGAGGAAGAAAAGCTCTCTTACTTGTGTAAATACTTTAAATTTGATTTATACCATCTATTTCTCGATACCATCAAAGTCTGGAGAGAGCAGGGTGGAGATATTCTCATAATGAGCCAATATCTTATTAACCAAGTAAGGCTAAAAGAAGAATACTTACTTCACTGTGAATCAGTACATCGTTCAAAGCTCATTGAGTTCTTTACTCTTTGGGGTATTACACTAACAATTCTTACTTCCTTAAGATTTGCTTTATCACAGTTTTATGCCCGCATTATTCACGCTTTATTTTTCCAGGTCGCAGTAGTGGTTCTTTTCATATTCGTACTTCTCTCTTTTTATATCATGGTTACTCGTATCACCAACGTTTCATTGGAGGGCTATAAAGATGATGAAAAATAAACTAAAAGACACAATTGAATTTGTCGGCCTCTCATATAGAAAAGAGATACTAAAAATAGTCCTAATCACCCTTGCTTTACTTCTAGGAGCGGCTTTAATTTTTTATTTCCTTAAAAACATCATGTATACCATCATGATTCTTATCGCCTTATTGGTCGCGGATTATATGCTATTAACCCGTTATAACGATAAGAAAAAGATGCTTATTAAAGCACGTGAAAATGAGCTAATTACCCTCATCACTTATTTTGAGGTTTATATCAGAAACAAAAACAACGTTTATCAATCGTTTAATCTATTAATTCCTTATTGTTCTTCTTGGATGAAAGACAAGATTGAAACCTTATTAAAAGAAATAGATAACGATAAATCTGTTCAACCATTTGTGAACTTCGCTAATAACTTTGAACAACTATCAAGCCATAGTTTATTACTTTCCATTTATCAAATGGTGGATCAAGGAGAAAGCAATGAACAATTGGCCCAGTTTGATGTCATCTTTGATGAAATAGCGAGAAATAGACAAAAAGAAATGAAGGAACAAAAAGAGAAGTCGTTAGGCAATATGTCTACTTTTCCTTTAATAGGCGCAGGCGCGATAACAGTGACACTCACCATATCTATTATTTCCGTATTGGGGGATTTAATGAATGTCATATAAAATCGGTCTTATTTTATCCATGGTTTTTGTTGCGATATTCTTTCTCTTTGGAGCGGATCTTATTTCTATCCAAAGTGTCTATAGTTCATTAGATTCAAAGGCTAACAATATTTCATATTTAATATCACGTTCAGGTGTCATCGATGAGGAATTTATTAACTACGTCGAATCATCCTATTATGTAGATTTTGATTGCCCGATTAATTTGACACCAACATTTGGGGAAGAAATCACTTATTCGATATCCACGAAGTATCATCCAATGATTATTGACAAGCAAGAAATGACCATTGTGATTTCACGTATGACAGTCGTGGGATTCTATGGCTAGAAAGGAGTGTATTTATGTCAGAGATTAAAGGACAATTACTTGGCATCATCTTAGTTATTATTGTCTTTGGTGCTATTGCGGGCGCTTTGGCCGGTGTTTTCTCGAACATGACCGATTCGGTTTCTGCGGAAATGGCTAAGGCAATTACCTCAAGACCAGCAATGCTAACTTTCTAAAAAATAACGGCTTGGATAAGGCCGTTTTTTTGATATTGAAAATAAGTAGTTACACTTGTAAAATAGTTTTGATATGGAAGCATTAGAAATCGTAAAAGAAGCAATTAAAGATCGCATTAATATTGGCTCAATCAATTATGATGACAAACTAGACGAATTAGGTTTAGATTCTTTGGATTTAGTGGAAACAATGTTAAAGATTGAAGAAGCTTTAAATGTTGAATTTGCCACTGATGAAATTGTTGAATTAAAGACAATTCGCGACGTCGTTAATTTAATTGAATCAAAAAAAATATAATTTTCTTGTCATTGCAATATTCACATGTTAATATTTTAAACGCGCTTATAAAAGCGTAGTTGCAAGTTGCCTACCTAGCTCAGTCGGTAGAGCTATCGGCTGTTAACCGATCGGTCGTGGGTTCGAGTCCCTCGGTAGGCGCCACTTGGCGAATTGGAGAAGCGGCTTAACTCACATGCCTTTCACGCATGCATTCACGGGTTCGAATCCCGTATTCGTCACCAACTTGATTAAATAGGATTGATACAATGTGTCAGTCCTTTTTATTTTATTGGTGCTAGAATAGAAATAGAAGTCAGTCAATATGAAGTATCTAGTTATTATTTCAACATTATTTGTCATCGGTTCATTACTAGGGTGGATAATTGAATTATTTTTTAGAAGATTTGTTTCTCAAAAGAAATGGATGAACCCAGGATTCTTAACAGGACCATATTTACCAATTTATGGTTTTGGTGTTCTAGTCTTATACGCTGTTAGCAATATTCCTCTGGGAATAACTAATCAAATAGCAGACACCATTGTTCGCATTCTTATCATCGGTGTTGGTATGACAGTCGTGGAATTCATCGCTGGTTTGATATTTATCAAAGGACTTAAAGTTAAACTATGGGATTATAGTGACCGTAAAGGAAACATCATGGGCATTATTTGTCCTTCATTCTCTTTAATATGGTTAGTCGTTGGTTCATTATATTATTTCCTTTTAAATCCATTCTTAGTGGAAGGTATTTCTTGGATTAGCGAAAACCTAATTTACACATATTTTGTGGGGATGATGATGGGCGCAATGGCGGTTGATTTCGCCTATTCAATTCACCTAGCCACAAAACTTAAAGAGTATAAAGAAATCGCTAATTTAAGATTTGAAGACTTTAAGAAAGAATTAAAGAATAGAATTAAGCAACTTCATCAAAACAAAGAAAAATAAAATGATTATTTTTTTGTTATCATATTGTTATGGAAAAAGAAATGAAACCAATTTACCCAAATGCACAATTTAAATCTTTTTGTTATATCAAAAGTGTAATCACTAGACCAAACATTATTGTGGGTGATTATTCATATTATGATGATATGGATGAAGGACCAGAATCGTTTGAAAAACACGTCACTCATCATTACGATTTTATGGGCGACAAACTTATCATAGGCAAGTTTGTTGCTATAGCAAGAGGCGTGGAATTTATCATGAATGGTGCTAATCACATGTTAGATTGTTTAACAACTTATCCTTTTGAAATCATTGATGAATTCAAAGGTCTATCTAGGCCATTCGGAGATAGAGGAAACCGTGGAGATACAGTCGTAGGTAATGATGTATGGATTGGTCAAAACGCCACAATTCTACCAGGAGTCCATATTGGTGATGGCGCGATTATAGGCGCTAATGCAGTAGTAGCGAAAGACGTTCCTCCATATGCGGTTGTCGCAGGTAATCCCGCAGTTATTAAAAAATATAGATTTGATAAAGAAACAATTGATCTTCTTTTGGAATTCAAGTGGTGGGACAAAGATATTGAAGAAATCAAAAAACTAATCCCATTGCTTACTGGGGATTTAGAGCAAAGCAAAAAAGAGCTTAAAAAGCTATTAAAGAAATAGCGTTCGGTCTGTGATTGTGGATGTTCTGTTTGTATTAAAACACTGAAACACTGCCATTTTAGTTAAATAGGATTGATACAATGTGTCAGTCCTTTTTATTTTTGATGCAGATGTCTACAATTTGTGGACAACTGCCAGTTGTTTAAAAAGCAACAGCGGGTTGCTTGATAGGGAATTTTTTAATACTAAAATATAGGTAGAGGTAAGCAAGATGGAAACTAAAGACATATTATTAGAATTAAGAACAAAGAATAATTTATCCCAAGAAGAACTCGCGGAAAAAGTAATGGTTACTAGACAAGCTGTTTCAAGATGGGAAACCGGTGAAACCACACCAAATACTGAAACATTAAAACTACTATCTAAACTATTTGATGTGTCAATTAACACTCTTTTAGGATCACCGAGACAATTAGTGTGCCAATGTTGTGGCATGCCTTTACAAGATTCATTAATGAGTAAAGAAAAAGATGGTTCATTCAATGAAGACTATTGTCAGTGGTGCTATCACGACGAGAAATTCACTTACGACAATATGGACGATTTAATCAACACATGCATTCCTCATATGGTCGCTCAGGGTTTTCCTGAAGACCAAGCCAGAACTTATATGAGAGGAATGCTTCCAAATCTCAAATATTGGAAAGAAAAACAATAGTGCTCGACAAATGCTTCAAAGTGTTCGGTTTGTATCATTATTGGAAATCCTTGCCAACTTAGCTAAATAGGATTGATACAATGTGTCAGTCCTTTTATTTTTTGTTATGATATATATGCCATTTCTAGTTCAAGAGACTAGTAGTGAAAAGAGTATTTAATAAAAAAGAAAAGAAGACTTTACCATAGTTCTTTCTTAAGAAAAATGGAGTCTTCTTTTTTAATTTCTTTAATCTTCTTTGCTGGATTACCAGCGTAGACCCAGCCACTTTCTAAGTCATGGGTAACGACCGATCCAGCACCTACAACCACGTTATCGTGAATTGTGACGCCTGGTAAGATAGTGACATTGCCTCCAAACCAGCAATCATTACCAATAGTGATAGGGGCACCGTATTCTCTATCAGTGACATAGCCCTTTTCTTCATCAAAGTATAATTCTCTTTCGGAAGCCACTAAGGAATGAAGCGCGGTTAATATTGAGATATTTGGTCCAAAGAAGCAGTTATTACCGATATGGACTGGACAGACATCTAATATAACTAAGTTAAAGTTAAAATAAACAGTCTTACCAAAATAAGTATTTTCACCATAGTCTACGAAGACTGGACCTCTCACAAATAAAGATTCATCACTATGTGGGAAAATCTCTTTTAAGAGTTTAGCTCTTTCAGGATGGGCTTCTGGCAAGTTGTTATATTTGATACAGACATCGCTCATTAAGACACGACGGTCATATAATTGTTTTTCAAGGGAATCATAGATTTTCCCTTGTAACATTTTTTCTTTTTCGCTCATGACTCAATTATCTAACAAATAATTAAGTAAAACAAACAAAATAGAAGAAGTGAAAATACTAAGCACACTTGCTATACTATAGTCCATGGGATTTATTGTTAATCATTACATTAAATACTTCGTACATCGCTACGATAAAGAAGTCGGAATTCCTTATTATTCGTACACGGATTTTAAGGACTTTAAGTGTGAGGACTACTGTTTTACTAATTCCTACGGAATTAATATTAGATATTTCTTCTATTATTACGCTAACTTTAAGAAGGATAAAATCATTTTATTCTGTCATGGCATGGGTCCCGGTCATACCGCTTATATGGCGGAAATAGAAGCCTTAGCAAGACGTGGCTATAAAGTCTTAACTTTAGACTTTGCGGGATGTGGTGAATCAGGTGGTAAATATCTTGGTTCATTAAATAAACCCACTAGAGATGTGATTGATTTATTGAATCATTTAAACCTCAAAGAGCAAATCATTTTAATGGGTCATTCAATGGGTGGCTATACCGCTTTAAACACTTTGTGTTTGAGAAAAGATATTACCAAAGTAGTGGCTATCTCACCAATCATACAAATAGAACCATTGTTACAGCTCAATACTAAATCAAAATTTATCACCAAACACTTACTTCGTTATGAACGAAAAGTTGATAGGGAAATCTTTGATATTAATATCCCAAAATACTTAGAAAATACCACTGATGATGTTTTTGTCATTCAGTCCGTTGATGACCAAATGGTGCCATATGGTATGTCTTTAAAGGTCATAGAGGGTATCAAAAACCCACATATCAAAACCAAGAGATATGAAGGTAGAAAGCATAATCCAAACTACACTGATGCCGCTATTAGTTATATGGATAGTGTCTTTGGCAAATACTATGCTTTACTAAACGAGAAAAAGATTCAAACTGATGAAGATAGAATTGCCTATTTTAAGGATGTTTCATTAGCAAAATTAGTGGAACAAGACGAGCAATTATTTGACGAAATAGTGGATTTCATCGAGAAATAATTAATTGTTTTCAGATTTGCAAATCTGTAACATTTCTTTTTAAAAAAAGAGATAATTGAGTGAAAAACGCTCAATTTTTTTGTTATTTGCCCACATTTTCGAAATTTTAACTTGCGCACACTCGCTCAACGCATAAAATTATACACATATATACATGAGCTACGTATTTGATTACATCGTTAGATATTTCATCCTACTATGTGCGGCAAGTGTCATCTATGTCATTTCCATACAACGTTTTAAAACGAACAAGAAAATGAGTATCTGTATGATTCTCATTGTTTCCGCGACATTGTTTCTTTCAGTAGCGAACATTATTGAAGACTTTAGTAAAGATAATTGCTTACCAGTTTTAGCAACCATTACTTCTTGGATTGGCTATACTATTCGTCCAACATTAGTGTTCTTATTTATCATTTTGTGTGGCACAAAACTCACCAAGAAACAAACTTTGTTAACTGCTATACCATTAGTAATCAATTTAATCATTTTGTCTGGTGCTTTTATTCCAGGCATTAAAACCTATGTATATCGCTTAGTTTATAGTGAAGATTCAACACACCTCAATTTTTTAGGTGGTCCACTTAGATATTCTTCTCATGTTACCGCATTCATTTACTTAGTCTGGATTATCTATTTATCAATCGCTAAGTTAAGAGCTAAACATTTCTTCCACGCTGTTGGTTCATTGGTATGTGCGTTATTTATCATCCTTGCGGTTGTCTTTGAAACGTTCCTTAACGATCATGCAGATGTTTATTTAATTAATTCCACAGTCGCAGTCACTGCGCTTGAATATTACATATTCCTATATACCGAACAAACACAAGTTGATAGCCTAACTGGTTTATTCAACCGCGAAACTTTATTCTTGGATATCGAAAGAATGGGCCGTTCCGTTACAGGCATCATTGAATTTGATATGAACGGTCTTAAATACTTAAATGACAACTTCGGTCACACCGAAGGTGATAGGGGCATTAAGACAATTGCTGATATCGCTAAGAAAGTGGCGAAGAAAGACATGTACATATACCGTGTTGGTGGTGACGAATTCGCAGTTTTGGCGGTCAACACTAGTGAAGAAGATATAAAAGAAGCAATAGCCCAGTTCAATGAAGAATTGAGCAAAACCCCTTATTACTGTTCCGTTGGCTATGCTTATCGTGGAAATCGTGAAATGTCATTCAATGAGTTAAATAAAGAAGCGGAAAAACAAATGTATAAAGCAAAAGACGAATTCTATAAAAACTCTCCTTTCGAAAGAAGAGTCATCAAATAATCGCAAAAGAAAACAATTATGATCAAACAAGTTAAAAGAAAGATTGCATTAGCCACTTTGATTGTGAGTGCCACAATGGTATTGGGCGCTTGCGACTTTAGTGGTTTTTCAAACAATGCGAATTCAAACAGTAATGAACCTACCTCTAGCCAAGTCTCTTCTTTTGAATCTAGCTCTATTAGTAATAACGATAAGACCTCCAGTGGTGATTCATCAATTGCTACAGTTGTCTTAACTGAAATTACCGCTGTTAGTAATAAAAGTAGTTATGAAATTGGTGATACATTAGACTTAACAGTCACTGCTCACTATTCAAATGGCGATACCGCTATCATCAGTGAATATGATGTTACTGGTTTTAACAATAGAACCGCTGGCGAACAAGAAGTTACCATCACCTATGGTGAAAAATCCACAACAATCACTGTTACGGTTAATCCCGCTGTTTTAATGAACATCAGAGCTATTAATAACAAAGAAAGTTATGAAATTGGTGATGTATTAGACTTAACAGTCACCGCAACATATTCTGACGAAACAACTAAAGAAGTGACTGATTATGATGTCACTGGCTACGACAATATGACACCAGGCAATCAAACAGTCGTTGTCACATATGAAACCAAAACCACAACTGTTGAAGTTAAAGTCAACGATCCTGTGATTACTAATCTCACGGTTATTGATAATAAAGCGGAAACAGGCTATGAAATTGGTGATGAATTAGATTTAACAGTCACTGCTTATTATTCAAATAATACCCATTACGTCGTTAATGACTATCAAGTAGTGGGCTACGATAAAGAAAACTATGGTACACAGACAATTACTGTTTCTTATGATGGCAAATCAGCGACCGTAGATATCGTTGTTAACAAGCCAACTGATCAATTCCCAGCTGCCGATTTTGCTTCATTCCTTGAAGATGAATCAATCAAAAGTGTCGTTCCAACACCAGTTGGCTACAATGCCTGGACTAGTGGTGTGGATTTTAACGAAGATAGCAGTAAATACTTTTATGCAAACACTGATGATGAAGTAGATCATGGTGAAATCACTATTTCTACTTCATACATTAATATATTGAAACAAGCAGGTTGGGAAGTGTTCACAAATGGTGATGACCATAGTGCCACTAAACCTGGCGCTGATGCCAAAGTGGAATTCACAAATTCAGATCATAAATTCTCATTCCACGCTTATGCTTATGAAGAAGTTCCAACCAAGAAAACCATCGCTTCTCCAATTACTAATTCCAATCAGTTAAAAGATGGAGATGTTATCGTTCTCGGCAATGTTGAATATAGCATCGTCGCTAATGGTTTAAATGATGGCTCTTTCGAAGCCCAAAAATGTCAATATAACAATGGTAACATTGTTTCCGTAGCTTCTAATGTCGTCCGTTTCAAGTTGAAAAAAACTAGTAACGGTCGTTGGACATTAACTGACGCCAAAGGTAGAAAACTAGGCGCTACTGGTATTGGCGAATTAACATGGGATAAAGGTTCTATGGATTGGATTATCTCTAATAGTGGTAATACAACTCTAGTGATGAACAACCAGACAAAATACGGAAGCATTTACTTCAATCCTCAAACAAACAAAGTAACCACCGTTAGTGCTGCAAATAGAAAAAACATGAAACAACTTCAACTCTTTACTGTTGAAACTGTTGAAATTATTTATCCAACTGCAATCACCATTAGTGGTGATACTGAAATTTCAAAAGGTAGATCTGGCAAACTAGGTGTTACTTTTGAACCAGAAAACACAAATGAAAAATATGTTGAATGGTCATCCAGCAATGAAAAGATAGCTGAAGTGAATCAAAGCGGCATTGTTACCGCCATTAATCTTGGAAAAGCTACAATCACTGCTAAGGCTTTCAATAGAGGCGAAGAAATCATTGCCACATTTGATGTCTCGGTTACTGAATCTAAAAATGATGCCTGGACTATCTTGTTCTATATCTGTGGTGCTGATCTTGAAAGTGATAGTAGTTTTGCTTCTGGTGATATCACCGAAATGCTATCTGTTGATAATCAGCCAGATGATGTCAATATTGTCATCGAAACTGGTGGCGCGAGATCTTGGCATGGACATGGCATTTCCGCTAGTAAACTCGGTAGATACCACATTGAAAACAAGAAACTAGTTCAAGATGAATTATTAAACAAAACTAATATGGGCTTACAATCCACACTTGAATCATTTATCAACTGGGGCCTTGAAGAATATCCAGCCGATAAAACTGGTGTCGTCTTCTGGAATCATGGTGGTGGTCTTGATGGCTGCTGCTTTGATGAAAACTATGGTGGTGATGGTTTAACTCCTTTAGAAGTTAAAAACGCTATGAGTAACGTCTTTACTACACAAAACCTTAATAAAAAATTGGAATTTATTGGCTATGATTGCTGCTTAATGCAAGTTGCTGATATTGCTGAGTTCAATTCCAAATATTTCAATTATATGGTTGGTAGCGAAGAATCTGAGGCAGGGGCTGGTTGGGACTATGATAACTGGCTTGATAACCTCTATGCTGGCGAAGATACATTGTCAGTCTTATCTGAGATTTGTGACACTTTTATTGCTGATAATAATAGTAGTGGTGGCTGGGGTTTTTGGGGCTCTAGTGGTAATAACCAAACTCTTTCCGTTCTCGACTTAAATGAATCTAATAACTATTTCACTAAGCACGAAGCAATGGCCGCGGCCATTAAAAACACAGTCAATAGCAACAAGAGCACATTTAAGAGTGTTATTAATGGTTGTAAAAAATATGATGGTTTTGATGAAGGATATTGCTTAATTGATGGTAAGGATTTCCTAAATAAACTAGCTGGTAATAATAAGTTTTCTTCCTTTGCCTCGACCATTAACGAAGTTAAGATCGCTTATGGTCAATTAGTCGCTTACAGCGCTAAAGGGGATAAAGCTGGCAACTCTAATGGCTTAGCGTTCCATACACCAATTCTTGGTTATGATTATCCACAAAATCAATCGAATCTCACTAATTGGAAAGCGTTATTTGATAATCTATAATTCTCATATGATATAAGAAGACTCCGTAAGTAAATATGCGGAGTTTTTTATTGTTAGAAATGATTTTTTAAAAAAAGAAACAAAAAAACAAATACAAAAATCTACTTCTTTTAACTAAGTAGAGTTTTTATTACCTTCGTGATAATATATTCATAGAATAAATTATAGTTAATCTAATTATTAAGGAGAAAAACCATGGAAGTTTTTGAAATCGCTTTAGAAACCGGAGAAAAAGTAAAAGGCGCTAAATGGCTCGTTAAAAATGGTAAGGCCAATTTTGTTTTTATCACCGGCATGCAAGAATATGCGACAAGATATGAACGTTTAGCGAATTATTTAAATGAAAAAGATATTAACGTTTGGATTTTAGACCATTTTGGTCAAGGGCTTAATGCTCCAACAGAAGATGATTTACAAAAATGGCCTCGTGATGCTTTTGATAAGATTGTTGATGCTTTATATTTAACAATATTAGAAGCCAAGAAAAATGGTTTACCAACCATTCAAGGTGGTCACTCCATGGGTTCATTCACCACCCAAGCAAGATTAGAAAAATATCCATTAGCCGCGGATAAGACATTAATTATTGGTAGTAATGGTGGTCAAGGTGGACTTATGTCCATTGCCGCAGTACTAGCCAAAATGCTCATCCATAAATCTAACTGGGACAAACCAAATAAGTTCTTCACTAATTTAGGCTTAGGTGGCTATAACAAACAAATCAAAAATCCAAGAACAGGTGTTGACTGGCTTTCATATAATGAAAAGAACGTTGATGCCTATGTCGCTGATCCATATTTAGGACATATGAATACCGGTGGCTTCTGGAGAGAATTCCTTAAAGGCATGGCCCAAATCTGGAAGAAAAAGAATATGAAGAAAGTCTCTAAAGATGAAATTATTTTCATCACGTCTGGTGAAGAAGACCCAGTTGGTCAAAACGGTAAAGGTGTGAAGTGGTTAGAAAAAGCTTATAAAGACTTAGGAGTCAATAATGTCACATTAAAACTTTATCCACATATGCGTCATGAGATTCATAACGAAGATGAATATCTCCAAGTTTATGAGGATTGGGCGCACTTTATTCTTGATTAATTCTTATAAAAATAAAAATACATCTTGTTAGTATGCCAAAAGTGGTATACTAACTACGTTATGCCTGAAGAAGAAGTAGTTATTAAAAGAAAACCATTCGACACTCGTATCCACGAAATTGATTTCTTCCGTGGTATTTTGATTATCCTTGTCGTCATAGATCACATTTTCAATTTCACTATGAACTTTAGTAGTGGCTGGGCAGGAGCGGAACATCTTCAACCATATTACGCTATTAACCTGGCAACGAATTTCTACTGGACTCATCCAGTGAGAATGTGGGTGCGTTGGATTTGTTTAATTAGTTTCTGCTTTATCAGTGGTATTTCTTGTGCTTTCTCTAAGAGCAATAGTAAAAGAGCGATGCAAATGGTGGGCATTTGGGCATTATTGTTCATTGTCACAAATATCATTAAAGGAGCATTAGTTTCTTCTAATCTTAACGTTGGTGTTACCGACTTTAGAATCGACTTTAACGTCATCGGTGTTTTAGGCTGGTCAACGTTATTATATTGTTTCTTTGAGCAAAAGAACTGGAAGTGGCTCTTAGTAGTGGGATTAATTGGTTTAGCCCTTCACCCATTATGTCAGGTTCTTTCTAGAACTACATTTGGTAAGAACACATATGTTCCATTCTTATGGAGGCCATATGTTGGTGATGATGTCATTGGTTCGAAAAATCTTGTTCAAGCGGACCATATGCCATTATTCCCATACCTTGGTTTCTTCTTTTTAGGCGCGATGCTATCCAAACTTACTTACGCTAAAGATAAAAAGTCATACTTTAAAAAATATAACTGGGAAAGACCAATTTGCTTTGTTGGTCGTCATACCTTACTCATCTATGGTACCCACGTTCTTGTTATCTTTGGCATTCTCTCGTTAGTGGGGTTATTTATCAAATGATGACAGAATATACAATGTATGAAGCCTTCAGACAGGCTGCTAATAAAGCTCCTCATGATTTAGCCATCTATTATGAAGGCAAGAGGATCAATTTTAAAACACTCTTAAAGCGTGTCGATATGACCGCGGATATTTTATATAACAGATTAGGTCTTAGAGAAAACGACGTTGTCGTTATCGCTCAACCTAATATCCCAGAAACAATCGTCTTGTTTTACGCTATTAATAAGATTGGTGCGACGTCTAACTTAATCCATCCATTCACTCCATTTAACCAAGTGAAACAAATCATGGATAAGACTCACACCAAAGTGGCCTTTCTTTTTGAACAAAGAATTGCTAAAGAAGTGAAACAATACCGTGAAATTGCTGATCAAGTATACGTTACACGTATTGAAGATGATTTACCTTTAATGAGTAAATTCATCTATCACAATTTCATGAACTTTAGAATTAGAAAGAAGTTAGGCAAGATGCCAGCGAGATTTAAATTCGATGGCTTTAAATATACTTATCAATTGAAACCAACTGGTAAAGAAGTTCCTACCGCTAAAGCGGATAAAAATAGATGTTCTGTGTTGTTACACAGTGGTTCCACAACCGGTAAACCAAAAACCATCTGTTTGAGTGACTATGCTTTTAACTTTATTTCACAATATGCTTATGCTTTCCTTGCGGTTGATAAGGATAAGATGATTGGCCATAAAATGCTCAGTGTTTTACCAAGCTTCCACGGCTTTGGTTTATGTATGACTATGCATGCACCTTTAGTAAACTCATTCTCTTCCATCCTTATTCCAAAGTTTAAAGCCACGAAAGTGGTGAAGGCAATGAATGCCACTAAGCTCACCTGTATGTGTGGTGTGCCAACAATTTATGAAAAGCTACTTCAAGAACCAACATTTGTTAATAATAAAAACTTAAAGTATTTACATTGCTGCTTCTGTGGTGGTGACTCTATGCCAAGTGACTTAGAAGAACGCTTTAATAAGACTATGGAACAAGCAGGTTCTAAATGTCGTTTGTTCCAAGGATATGGCTTAACTGAGGCTATCGCTGTTAACTGTGTTAACACCTTTAACGCTAATCGTAAAGGTTCATTAGGCAAAGCTATGCCTGAAGCAACATTCAAAGTTGTGGATGAACAAGGCAATGAAGTACCACGTGGTGAACTTGGTGAAATCATTATTAAAAGTGGGGCTATTATGCTTGGCTATTATCAAGATGAAGAAGCCACTAAAAACTGTTTAAAAGATGGTTACCTCTATACTGGTGACCTTGGTTATATGGATGAAGATGATTTCATCTACTTTAAGCAACGTAAAAAAAGAGTGGTGAAAGTCTCTGGTGTTGCCGTCTTCCCAAGTGAAGTCGAACAACTCATTGAATCAATGCCAGAAGTTTCCGCTTGTGCGGCGATTCGTATTCCTGACGCTAAATTACAAAACTCCTTAAAAGTCTTTGTGGTGGCTAAGGTCTTTGACGAAACCGCGATGAAAGAAAAAATACTTGAAACATGTCGTAAATATTTAATTAGATGGTCAGTTCCTACTGAGATTGAATTCAGAGATGAATTACCATTAACGATGCTCGGAAAAGTTAATTTCCGCATGCTCCAAGAAGAAGAAGATAAAAAACGCGGCCTGCTGTGATATAATTTTTTTCACACGTGGTCATGGCGGAATTGGTAGACGCGCTGGTCTCAGAAGCCAGTGAGGAAACTCATGGAAGTTCAAGTCTTCTTGGCCACACCATTTTATCTATATAAAAAGGAGCTACTTTATGGAAAACAGACCATTATCCCCTTGGGCGTATTTCGGATTACAAATTCTTTACGCTATTCCAATCGTTGGTTGGATTATCCTTATCATCCATGCGATTGGTGCGGGCAATATCAACATGAGAAATTTCGCAAGATCTTATTTCTGCGTTTTGATTATTGTTTTGATTATTGTCGGTGTGACTTTAGCCCTCGGTGGTGCTAGTGCTATTGCTGCCTTCTTCCAAAGCTTCGGTCATCGTTAATCAATGAATATTAACCGCTATTCCACTTGCTGTTATTTAAAGAAAGATAATAATTATCTTCTTCTTTTCCGTAACAAAAAGAAAAATGACTATAACAAAGGCAAGTGGATTGGCGTTGGTGGTGGTCTAGAAAACAATGAAACACCAGATGAATGCGCTATTCGTGAAGTTAAAGAAGAAACGGGCTTAGATGTTCATTCATTAAAATGCGCTGGTGAAGTAGATTTCATCTACGATGGATATTTTGAAAAGATGTATATCTATGAGATTACTGATTATGACGGTGAACTCATTGATTGTAACGAAGGTGAACTATGTTATATCCCAATTAAAGACATCTTCAATTACCCAATGTGGGAAGGGGATAAAGTATTCTTACCTTTATTAATAAATCATGAACCATATTTTAGAGTTAGACTAATTTATGAAAACGATATTTTAATAAAGTCGGAAAAATATTGATAAAAATTGATGATAATTTAATTTATTTATGTAATAATAACAAAGCGCGCTAGGGGTATCGTACAAAGGCAGTACTCCGGTCTCCAAAACCGTCAATGTGGGTTCGATTCCTACTACCCCTGCCACAACCGTATTGTCATAGTGAAACCTGATGACTTCATTCCGTGTAAAACGAATGTCCTCCAGGAAACACGTTAGATACCGTAATAACTCCAAGTTAAAAGACCTGGAGTTTTTGTTTGTCTCCACATATATATTATACAACTTTTTTTCGCTAACGTTCATGTCGACTTTAGGAAAATACCAGTTCATACCAGGGACTTAATAAAGGCTCTACTTAGGGACCATTATCTAAAAGATAAAATAACTGTCGCTCGCTTCTGCTCAGTCGCGGAATCGTGCTCCAGTTTATACCTGAGTTCCTACTCTACATAAGTTCATTATCCCGTTCGTACTGGGGCATAAGGTTGATGCTCGAGGTAGGGGGGTAAAGGACGAAAGTTTTTCTAAATAATCTCCTGGGTTCGGGATGGACAGTCTGGTGTGCACAATTTCACGACTGAGGAGAAGCGAGCGACACGTATGTAAATGTCGATACAATTCGGCATTTTATTTTGATTTTTCGAAGTATTCTTTGACGTAAAAATCAGCGAGTTCGTCGGCTTCTTTGTCCAATTGTTTTTCTGAAAGCTTTTCATCTTGTTTGAAAAACCACTGGTAATACATTGAAATTCCTAAACAAACATAATATTCAATTTCTATTAATAAATTGTTATCAGATTCAAGTGCGGGAACATATAATTTAGGGTACATTTTCTTTTTTGCTTCTTGATTTCCATAGAAAGCGCAATACCCTTTTTCACCATTTTCTGAATTAATAAACACTTCTTCGTTTGTAAAACAAACATTAAAACGAATAGGAAAATAAAACTTTTTCCTTATATAGCTTATAAGTTTTGATAATTCGTTTTTTGCTTTTTCATCAATCCCACTTTCAAAAGAAATACGAACGCCGTTATATTTGCAAATATTCAAATAGTTTTTCTTATCTTTTTTATTAATCCAGTAAAGTTTTGCCATCTTTAAAAACCAACATTATTATACATAATAGCAATAGACATCTCCACTTAGTTATTTCTACACAAGAATAACACCACAGCATAATATAGAGGGGTATGAAGCAAAGGCCTAGGGTATGAAGCTGCAGGTTTTGTAATAAAATAGTTCTACAATACGAAAATCGTATAAATGTGCCGATACAATTCGGCACTTTTTATTTGTTAATAAGCAAGATAGTAAGTAAGATAATAAGCAAGATAATCTGATAATTTGGAGATTGTTTGATGGCGAGCAGTAGTGAGTATTTAACATATGTTCTAGAATTACTTCGTGAAGTAAACGGAATCACATACAAAAAAATGATGGGTGAATACATCCTTTATAAAGATGAAAAGATTTTTGGTGGTGTTTATGATAATCGCTTTTTAGTTAAAAAAGCAGTAGGTCTTGAAAAATACCATATGAAAGAACAAGTCCCATATCCAACGGCGAAAGCTATGCTTTTGGTTGATATTGAAGATCCAGAAGTAATAGATGAAATAGTTAAAATTATTGTTAAAAAGTAAACTTCGATGCACATGGGCATGTTTTCTTGCTAGGGACATTGTCCTCTAAGCAGAGGGACATTTGTGTCAAAATTGGCTACCTTTGGCAAAGTAATAAGCTAACATCCTTGAAATTGGGATGTTTTTTATTTGTTCACTTGACATATTAACTATCTATTAGTAATATACCTATTAGTATTATGAGAAGGAGGAAATTATGGAATATATAATCCTTAGTATGCTTCTATGTAAAGCGATGACAGTTTATGAAATTAGAAATTATATTATCAAGAATCTAACAACAGTGTGTAGCAATAGTTTAGGCAGCATTCAAACTGCGATTAAAAAGATGCTTTCTAAAGGCTATATTGAAGTTAGAGAATATGTTGAAAATGGTTTGAATAAGAAAAAATATAGCATCACTGATAAAGGTTTATCTGAATATAAGAATTGGGTAGGAACTCCTATTAATTTATCTAAGATGACTAATATGGAAGAGAGCAAGTTATTCTTTTTAGGAATCGCTCCTAAAGAAAAACGTATCTCATTTTTGACTGCTATGAACAAAGATTTAGAGGGACAATTGAAAGCTTTAACAGCTATTAAAGAATCTACATTAAACATAAAAGAAGCGATTATTGATGATAATGTTAGAAATATTTCTAAAGAAACTAAGCATGTAGATAATTTATTATCTGTTTCTAATGAAAAAGATCTGAAATCTGTTTTACTCAATACATATGATTATCAAATGGAATTGCTTGAGTATAGTATAGAAAGAACTAAGTTTGATCTATCTTTTTATAAAAACCTTCTAAAAAAGGAAAGGGCTAGATAAATATGCAAGTGTTTGTTTACATTGGAGCAGCGCTTCTCGCTGTTGTTATTGTTATGTCGATTTTGTTGATATTTGGACTACCTTTAGGAGAGTTCTCTATGGGAGGAAGGTTTGGTAAAATCTGGCCTCCTAAAATAAGAATTATTGGATTAACACAATTGTTAACACAAATGTTTGCGTTATATATTATCTTAGCAGCAGGCACAAGTATTCCTTATTTAATTAATTATTCTACAAATAGAGTGATTTGTTTTGTCTTTGCAGTTTTCTTCTTTGGGAATACTTTTTTAAACTTTTTTTCTCCAAGCAAAAAAGAAAAAGTTGTTATGACTCCAATGTCATTAATAAGTGCCGTTTGTTTTCTTATAGTAGGGATTTGCATGTAATTTATGAAAGAAAATATATTAGAATTTGGCGAACTATCCCTAAGTCAAAAAGAAGAAGCTGTTGAGTTGTTTTTGGATGGATTTGGTAAGTTTATGACTTTCTCAAAAGATGAAAAAGTTAAAAAACAACTTTTCATGGAGATTTTTGATTCTAAATTATTCCTCTGCTATTTGGAAGGTGATAAAGTTCTAGGACTGATGGGCTTAGGTACTAATAAAGTTAGACCGATTAACTTTAAAAAGGATGTTTGCATAAAATACTTTGGAAAATTTAAAGGAACAATTATTAGTAGACAAATGAATGCATCATTCCAAAAAGCTGTAGTTAAAGGCGAAAAAGAACTATATTTAGACACTCTTGTTACTCACCCTTCATATAGGAGCAAAGGAATTGGCACGATTCTTGTTAATAAAGCTTGTAGCTTAAAGGATTATGATTCAATAATCGTGGAAGTATTTTCCAAAAATAAAAAAGCTATTAAATTCTATGAAAATAATGAATTTGTTATCTCAAAAAAACACAAATTCTCATTCATGAGATTGTTAGGTTCTGGATATCCTATTAAAATGACAAAAAACATAAAACACTAAACTTAAACATTACTCCTTTAAACTTAATCGGATATCAAATCGGAAAGGCCTTGATAAATCAGGGCTGTTTTTCTTTATTTGAAAATTTGTATTTTTTATTGATTAGGCCTATAATAAACATGCTATGAAATCATATTTAAAATACCCAATTAATGTAGTGATATTCGTTTTATTCTTGGTATCAACCTTATGCCCATTAGCATCGTTTGCCGGTGATGCGATTGCCTATTGCACTGGCTATCATCATGGTTTCCAACAACCATGGCCAACCATTCAAATGTTTCTTAACTTGGCGTTTCCAATAATGCTTGTGGTTATGATTATTGATGTCGTTATTTATCTCGCTACAAAAAAAGAAGAGAAAAAAGAAGCTTAAAAAACGATGCGTTAAATCGCATCTTTTTTGTTCCTTGTAGCGTTAATCTTAAAAAGACATTATCATATATATTGTGAAAAGATTTAATAACATTTCTATATATAGAATTATCGCCACGATTTGTGTCTTGCAATTCCATATTTTCTATATCCTTTACGCTAGAGCGATTCCATACGAAATGCTTTTAAGTAAAGGGGTTCAAGGTTTAACTGCTTTATCAGGATTCTTGTATTCTCAAAAACTAATTACCGACAATAAGAAGTTCTATCTTGGTAATTTAATTAAACTATTAATCCCCGCTTTAATAGTGGTGGCTTTTATTGCTAGTTGGGATGTTATTTACATGGCTATCAATAATAGTTGGGATTGGATGATGTTTGCCACTCATCGCGCCTATGGTGGCCGTATCATCACTCAAGTAGATAACTACTATTATCTAGCCTACATCCTCGTCTGCTATTTAATTACTCCAGTATTACAACGCAATGATAAGTGGAGTGTTGTGGCGGTGGTCAGTGTTATCGCTATTGAAGTGGCGGTTGGCTTCTTCTTTGGCCCAGCCATGATTGCGGTAACTTATGTCATTGGCTATTACATTGGTAAGAAATGGTTTAAGACGTTCACTAATCCAGAAGAGAAATTCAGTTTCAAAGCGCTAGGCTTATGGACGCTTATCCTATTAGCCTCAATTGGTGCATATATCCTTATCCAAACATATAGCTTTGGCGATGCCTATTTCTTAAAACATCTTCACGATATTGTTAACAATATAATTGTTACCACCTTTGGTGTGGCATCATTATTCTTTATGTTAATGGCGCTTAAACCTCTTAATAAGTTCAAGGGATTATCGTTATTCAAATACACTGACAAATTAGCCTTAATCATCTATTTGATGAATCAAGCATTTATGTGCGGAGCGATGAATACTACAAGGTGGGTTGAACCAATGTGGTTAGTAACTATTCTCATCTACGTCTTTACAATTGCTTCATCCGTCTTATTACTATTCATCAGTGAACTAGTGCTTAAGAGCATTAATAAACGCCCACAAAAGGTCATCATCAATGAACAAAAAAGCTAAGAAGATTATCATCGGCTCTCTTATTGGAGCGGTTACTCTTTATTTTGGTCTAGGTATCATTGGTGTTCTCGTGGCCACTGAAGGTTTTATCAACGTTAGAAACTGTGATTTAGATTTACTTGAGCAAGACTTCTACAGAGTGCAAAAATGTCGCGCTGATTATGAATCATTAAAAGATAGAGAAGTAGTGACTTTCCCATGTGGTAAAGAAACATTAACTGGTTATCTATATGAAAATCCTTCTCCTAAAGGAGTCGTCGTATTTTCTCATGGTGTGATGAATCTTGCGGACGCTAATATGTCCCAAGTGCAAGATTACTATGCGACTCATGGTTATACAGTCTTCTCTTTTGATATGACAGGATGCGGACGTAGTACTGGCAAAGGCATTAGAACACTATATGAATCCACTAACTGTGTTGTAAGTGCGGTAAATAAGGTCAAAGAGCTTGATAAAACTAAAGACTTACCAATCTTCCTAATTGGTCATAGCTGGGGCGCCTATGGGGCTGTTACGGCCTCTAACAAGGTTGATGGTGTCAAAGCGGTGGCCTCATTCTCCGCTTATAACACTCCAAGTGAACTAATGTATGGCTCTGTTGAGGCTAATACATCTAAAGCGATGATACTAACAAAACCAGCATTTGAATTAGGTTTGTTCTTACATTGGGGTGTTAAGGTACATCAATCCGCTGAAAGCGCCATCAAGAACAATCCAGATATCCCATATGTCATCATTCACGGAACAGAAGATAAAACTGTACCTTATAAGACCTATTCCCTATATGACAATATCGTTAACGATTATTATGAAAATGTGACTGCGATTAAGTTAGAAGGTATCCATCATGGAACACCTTGGAAAACCTTAGAAGCAGAAACTTTAACAGGGGAATATGAAAAGGGATTAAGTGATTTAAGAAAAGAGTATAAAGGTAAATTACCTGACGAAATAAAAGAGCAATATATCGCTTCAATTGATTTAGACAAAAGTAGTGCGGTAAACACTGAACTATTAGGCAAAATTGACGAAATATTCAACTCTATTTAATAGAATGATATAAATATAGATAGGTTCAAGACTTTTTCATTTTTTTGTCATTATTAGTCAAATAATTTACATTTTCAAAAAACTGTAATTAAAAATGAAAAAAAGCACGATTAAACGTGATTTTTTTAATGCGAAATAAATAAAACCGATAATAGAATGAAATAAAGTAAATAGAAAGGAAATTACAGTTATGATTTTTACTTCAATTGCTGCGGCTGCTTTAGCTGCAGTTACAGGAATGACAACAATCCGTACTCCTGGCGGAATTCAAAGACAATTTAATGAAAAGCCTAATTTTGCAATCGAATTGACAGTTGCTGACTTTAGCGATCCTAAAACATTTGAAAAAGCTATTACACTTGCTATCGACAACATTCCAACACGTGGTCCAAAGATTAATCAGAATTCAGCAGAAAACGCCGCTAATCGCACAGCGAAAAATATTCTAACCAATTTTAAAAATGGTATGATAAAAACCGGTTTTATTCCTGAACAAATTAGATATTATAACGTCTACAACGTAGAAGAAGTTGGTATGAAAATGAGTGAAAGAAAAATAGTAAATGTTTTAGATCACTCAGTCATTACTTTTGTTGATAAATTTGGTGAAACAGTTTCCTTCGTGGATGACAATTATAGCAAACATGATTTACTCTTTGATGATAAGGGTGCGTCACGTGATTATTACAAAATGAATTCCGGCGCTGTTGGAGGAGGTAATCAAACCTTCAAAACAGTATGGAAAGAAGTGATTTCAACCATTGGTATTCAGAAATACGAACACGCTATTGCTTACACAAAGGCTGACCTTCTTCATCCAGGTGATGCTTGGATTCCAGAGCCAATCGAATGGGGTGATATAGTAAGTGACACCATGAGCAATAACAAGATTGGCATTCTCAATGGTCTCCAAAACGTCTTATTAGAACGTTCCGTTGCAGATGAAATTAACATCCTCAAAGAATATCGTTTAGAAACATACGCCAATATGGCTTCCACTAACAGTGTACTTGCTGGATACTCAATGAATCTTGCTCTTGATGATACTGAAATCGCTGCGGGTGGACGTATGCTTGATAGAACTATGGCTAATGCCGCCGTTCAAGAAGCATTAGATCTAGACTTTGCATCTTTAATGAGCAGAAATGATCTAAATATCGTTTACTAATAGACTCATTCAAACAAAAACACCTGACATTCAAGCCAGGTGTTTTTTTATTCATCCATGATTTGTTTTAATGGAATCTTTTTCATGAGATAGCCGTATATGAACATTGCACCTTCGTATATGACAATAAATGCCACTAAAGTAATGAAGAACATTGGCCAATCAAAGTGATAATCAGGGACACCTTCCACATCAGCGAACACAACAGTGACCATGACTTTTAATAAACCAAATTGATAAGCGGTACCAATAGCAAAGCCAATATACGCTGGAATTCTATAGCAATCTAAAACAGATCTTTTACATTCCATCGCACTATATCCGAAGACACGCATCATTGCAATATTCTTTTGATTGGCGTGTATCACTGTGGTTAAGGCGATATAGAAAGTGGTGAAAGCTAAGACAATACCAATAATAAGAATCATAATGCCCATCATATCACTCGCTAGTTCATCCATACTCGCGGACATTTGAATCATAGAAGAGAAACAGAATGAAGACAAAATCATAAAAAACACAAGTGTTTTACGGCTCTTTAAAACTGAGCTTCTCATTTCACTAACAAAGTTCTTTTTATCTTTTCCATCAGTATATTTATCTTTTTGTTTAGTGATACCTTTAAGTAAATTAATCGTTGGTTGATTAAGTTTGATAACGCTATATCCAATAGCGATAAACGCAAACACGACCGTAGGAACAATAATTAATAAGACAATCATGTACCAATGGATATTCATTGGAATATGAGGCAAAAGATTATTATCATTTTGCTTTTCATAAAATAAAGGCATAATCGCAAATGATAATAAATAGCCAGCAAGACAACCCACTAAAATGCTAATAGCGAAGATCGCAAATCCTCTTGATATTCTAAAATTAGAATAACCATGAGCTTTTAAGATTCCAATCTCACGAGAATGGCTATCAATATAATGCTTAATATAGAAGAATAGCATCACCACAGAAGTGATAAGCATACAACCACCACAACAAGCGCAGCACACAATAGATGTACTAACAAAAGCATCGTATAAGGCTTGTGCGGGTCCTGCTTCTACTTGATTAGCAACACTTCTTAAATCGATTTGGAAATTTAAAAACATATTGCAAACACAAACAGCGCAACACGCCATGATGGAGATGCCGATTAATTTAAAACCATCTTTTAAACTGACAATCATAAATTACCATCCAATCTCATAAGCAGATTTCTTATTAAGATTATCGTAGATATCAACAATCTTACCGCTATTCATCTTGATAGTGCGGTCTGCAGTTTCTGCAATATTAGCGTTATGTGTCACCATAATCATTGTGAACTTTTCTTTTTCTTGTAACTTAATGATGTAATCTAAGACACTTCTACCAGTCTTTTCATCTAAGGCACCAGTTGGCTCATCTAAGAAAAGAACTCTTGGTTTTTTAGAAAGCGCTCTAGCAATAGCGACTCTTTGTTGTTCGCCCCCGCTTAATTCACTAGGATGCTTTTTACGTTTATCATGTAAGCCAACAGCTTCAATATATTTGAGGTAATCTTTATCGCCTAAATCAGCGCCCATCTTCACATTCTTTTCCACGTTTAAATGTGGTAAGAGATAGTATTGTTGAAAGATGAAAGCAACATTATCTCTACGGAACTTGGTTAATTCTTTTTCGTTCATCTTTTCAAGATGTTCTTCGTTATAAATCACTTCTCCATCATCAAGAGTTTCAAGTCCAGAAATGACATTTAAGAAAGTGGACTTGCCACTGCCTGAAGCACCTAAAATAACCAAGAATTCTCCATCCTTGATATTCATAGAGACATCATCTAAGGCTTTAAAACGGCTTTCGCCTTTACCGTAATATTTAGTAATATTTTTAATCTCGATCATCTTACTTACCCATTAATCTTTCTTTTAATAATGATTTAAAGACATCGGTTAACATGATACCGATTTCTTCGCCTGTGAACTTACACATTGAGGTAGCACATAATGTGGCAATCCCGTGTGAATATATCCATAAGTGACGATATAAGATAACAGCGTCATCTTTACTAACTGGATAGTTGTTAGTGATAGAATCTAATATCGCTTGATAGTTATCGTCTATTTCAGGAAGGATCTTGTTAACACCAATGTCATTTTCTAGTTTTCTCATAAAGAGTAGTTGGAATAACTTTGGCTCTTTAATAGCAAAAAGAATATAAGCTTGACCGACACCCTTAAAGGCTAAATCTTGCTTCAATCCATCTTGAACATACTCATCATAAATCTCGCGAGCCTTGACTCTAATCCCTTCAATAACTTCACCCATATTAGTGAAAGTGGTGAAGATTGGACGAGCGGAACTCTTTAAATATTTTCCGATTTCACGCGCTGTAACGTGTGATAAATCAGAAGTCCTTAATATCTCTAGTCCGGCATTAATTATTTCTTCTTTAGTGAACTTTGCTCTTGGTGGCATAATCGTATCCTTTCTAAAACGCTTGTTTTAATACGTCTGTTTTATTAAACGACAAAAAGCTGATTATGTCAACATAAAATGGCGGTTTATCTATATGCGTGCATAATGCGCATATGTTACTATTGTAATAAAGTGTTAACAGGTAGACCTTTGACTAAAAAGTTTGACTATACTATAGTTTTTTGGCAGTTCTACTTTTTGAGACTCATTAAGTAGAGACTGCAAGAGACAAATAGAATCAATTCTATATGGTCATTTGTTATTATTGTTACTGCCTAAAGGAGGCTTTTATTTATGGCTAGACGAAAAGTTGTACGTCTCTTCTTCACAGTGGATGATAACTATATCCCATATCTTTCAGTAACTATTGCTAGTATTGTTAGACACGCTAGCAAGAAATATACATATCACTTAACCGTTCTCCATGACGGCTTATCCTGTAAGAGTAAGAAGATCTTACGTAAATATCAAAACAACAAAAATATTTTTATTTGGTTTATGGACGTCACCGCAAAAGTGCATTCTTTATCCGTGAAGTTAGACGTTCGTGACTACTATACAATTACAACATACTACCGTTTATTCTTACCTAACTTATTCCCACTTTTTAATAAGGGTTTATATCTCGATAGTGATATTGTCGTTAGAGATGATATCGCTAAACTATATTTCACAGATTTAGGTAATAACCTAGTGGGTGCTATTCCTGATGCTTCTGTCCAACTCTATAGTGAGTTCTCTAACTACGTTGAAAAAGTCATTGAAATGGACCACACCAAATATTTCAATGCTGGTGTCTTATTGATGAACTTTAAGAAACTTAGAGATTTTGGTTTAGAAAGAAGATTTATTGGTTTATTAAAGAAAGTTACTTTCAAAGTTGCGCAAGACCAAGATGTCTTTAACTACTTATGTAAAGGTCAAGCTCTTCTCATTGATCCAAAGTGGAATGTTATGCCACTTGGTGAAAGAATGGAAAATCCATCTTTAATTCACTATAACTTAATGTTCAAACCATGGAACTTAAAGAACATCATGTATGAAGAAGAATTCTTCAAATACGCTGAACTCGCTGGTGTTAAAGACATGATTCTTAAGAATAGAGATGCTATTCCTCAAGAAGTCACCGATAAGATTCTTCAAGGTGTTGCTGGTGTTAAAGCCTTCTGCGACCTAGAAGCTTCTAAAGCCCAAGAATACCACGATAAGATCAATGGTGAACCGGAAAAAGTTCGCGTTACTTCTATTGACCAAAGAATTAGAAACGATGAACCAATCGCTCCTAAACTCAGTGACGAAAGACAAGCTATCGTTGATAAAATCAACGCTCTTGAAAGAAGTAGACGTTTTGATGTGGACGTGGAAAACGATCCTCCATTCAATCATCTTATGCCAGGAGATGTTGACTACTTAAGAAAGAAATGGACTAGTAAGATTAAGACCATGTGGGCTAATTACTATTCCCATCGTTATTTCAAACACATGATTAAAAAAGGCCATATCGTTATTGACGGCTATGAAGGTGTTGAAAACCTTAAGGGTGTGAAAGGTGGGGCGATTATCACTGCTAATCACTTCTCACCATTTGATAGTATTCCTCTCCATTTAGCGATGAAGAAATACGCAAGAACTAAAAAGCTCTTCAAAATCATTAGAGAAGGTAATTACACAATGCCTGGTTTATACGGTTTCTTCTTAAGAAACTGCTATACCTTACCATTAGCCACTAACCCAACAGTGTTAAGAGACTTATATGCCTCTATTTCTACCATCCTTAAAAAAGGCAACTATATCCTTATTTATCCAGAACAATCAATGTGGTGGAATTATCGTAAACCAAAGCCATTAAAACAAGGTGCTTTCATTTTTGCTAGCAAAAATAATGTTCCTATCATTCCAACATTTATCACCATGCGTGATACTGATAAACTTGATAAAGACGGTGCTCCTATCCAAGCCTATACATTACATTTCTTAAAGCCAATCTATCCAGATGAAGATTTATCTCAACAAGAAAACGTTAACCATATGAAAGAAGTTAACGAGCAACGCTTTAAAGAAATCTATGAACAAGTATATGGTGTACCATTAGAATACTTACCAGAGGAAAAATAATGTTATTGTATTCAATTATTATTCTCATCTCTATGGCGGTGGTGATCACCCTAAACTGTTTCTTTAATCCTTTATATCAGGATAAGTTTTGGTTATACATTATTTTCACCGTTGCCTTAGTGATTATCAGTGTATTAATTGATGGTCTGGTGGCCTTTATCGTTCGCAGGATGCCCGAAAAATGGTTTTCAAAAGATAAAGGCATCTTTAAAACAGGACCAAGAGAATTCAAATTTTATAAATTCTTAAAAGTAAATAGATGGAAAGAACATGTTCCTGAATTAGGAAGCTTTACTGGTTTTCATAAGAACCAATTCGCTAATCCATTTGATAATGAATATGTTTCACGTTTCATTTTAGAAGCTAGATATGGTGTCGCTATTCACTTATTCAGTGTTCCAGCGGCATTCCTAGTCATCTTATTAGACTGGAAGATGTATACTGGTCAGTCTAATATCTGGTTAACAATTTGTTTACCAGTGGCGATTATCAATGCGATATTAATTGTTCTACCAGCGTTCATCTTAAAATATAATCTTCCAACACTAGTGAGAATCTATAATAACAATCTCGAAAAAGAAAAGAAGAAAGCAAATAATAAAGAATCCCTTAAATAAAGGGATTTTTAGTTGATTTATTAATAAATAAAAATATAATTTATCGAGGTAACAAATTATGAAAAAACAATTATTATTAGTCGCCGCCGTTCTTGCATTAACGGCTTGCGCTAACTCTAAATCTAATAGTGCAAATAACACAAATACAAATACTGATAACAGTGCTTCTATTTCAAATCCTAGTGAAGAATCCGTCAGTGGTCCAAAAGGCACACTCACTAATCCATATACCATCGCGGAAGCTATCGCTATTATTGGTAAGAACACATCCTATTCTACTGAAACGATTTATATCAAAGGCATCGTAAGTGAAAAACCATACTTTAATCAAAAATACAGCTCCTACAGTTCCTATTTAGTGGACCAAGGTGGCACAGCATCTGTGCAAGTCTATTCAGGCACAATCGACGCTAACGCTGGTCAAAATGATGTCCAGCAAGGCGATACCGTTATCGCCGGTGGTCATTACACCTATTATGAAAAAAACGGTCAACCAGAACTTGCTGGTGATAGTAGTACACCATATCCTGTTTACTACAAAATCATTAGAAGTGGTGTTGTGGTTGAAGAAACATATGAATCATTAGAAGATAACGGCAAAGAAACAGTCACCACTAAGATTGATTTCACCGCGGCTAACGCTGAAACAATGTCAGGACCAAGTGAAAAGAATCCAGAACACATCCTTTGGACATGTGGCATTGTCACTATGGAATATGATCCAGGAACACAGTACTCTTTTCAACAATATACCGACCCATTCCGTTTCTATGTTGGTACTTACTTACATATCCGTGTTTCAAGTGGCAAAATCAAATATGTTCAATTTGATACCGACACTAATTATCCATTCACCGCAGATGAACCAGTTACCTATGGTAAAACTCAAGTGGAAAGTACAACTAAGACATATATCCTAGCGAAAACAAACACAAACTATATTAAGATTCATAACTCAAACAAAGGACAAGTCAAAGACGTTCTCATTAAACAAAAGAGATTCTATAGCATGACTGTTGTCTCTTATAAATAATTAGGCAACAAAGAATATCGCAAAAGCGATGACAAACTGTGCTAAGTAATAAGTGACCGAGTTGGTAATAATATCAACCGGTCTTTCTTTTCCTTTACCAAAATATGTACCGCTTAAAATCAAATCAGAAATAGTGAATAATAAGCCACCTGCCAGAATCATGATTAAAGTAGCGTTATTAAAGCCCATCATAATGGACAAACTTAAAGCGGTTAAAGTCATACTGAATAAGAAGAAACCATAGATGATACTAATGACTTTATAACCGCTATAATCTAATTTCATTGGTTTAGCAATAAAGAGATTGCACACACTTATTAATAAACCTCCGATAAGTGGAAGAATAATATATAAAGGATTTTGATTATTAAAGAATTCTAAGAACATACCACTGATGTAACAAGCGTGTCCTGAAGCAAACATAATAAAACCTGCGTATGTGAAGATCTTATCGTGTTCCTTGAAAACATATTTGAAATCAAGCCAAATGTCGCCCAAAACGCCGAAAAATAGGCCTAAAGTCACAAAGATGGATAAAGCGTGGTGGCCTTTAAAGAATAACGAAATCGCAGCGACCGCGACAAAGCAAATAGAAGCTGCCGCTTTAAACATCACTGCTTTAACGGAATAAGCTTTAACTTTTTCTTTTAAGAAGAAGAAGAGCAAAACCGCACCAGCGCAAATAAGAATAATAATTGGAATTAATGGCATCATAACGTTCACCTATTTAAGAAACTTAGAAAATAGTTTCTTTTTCTTTGGAGTATATGGATGTTCTCTCAAAGAGAGATTCATTTTTGTTTTACCAAATAAGACGGTAGAAGGATGAGTGAATTCTCTAAATCCCCATACCCCATGGTAGGCACCCATACCGGAATGGCCTGTACCATTAAATGGCACACCTTTAACCATGAGGTGTAAACAGACTTCATTAATACAACCGCCACCATATTGTTGTGTTTGCATGACTTTCTTAGCCCATTTCTTATTCTTGGTGAAAATATAGAAGGCTAAACCATGTTCTCTTCTAGCAATAGTGTCTAATAGTTTATCAATTTCGTTATCGCTAAAAGGAACGATAGGAAGCAGTGGTCCAAATATTTCATGATTTACAATCGGTTCATCAATATCCACAGGATAGATAATGGTTGGAGAATACTTCAAAGTATTGATATCACCTTCTCCACCAAAGACGATCCTATCGCGATATTGCTCAGCCTCATTAGCGATGTTTTCATACGCTCTTTGAGCGATTAGCTTTGGATATTCTGGATTAAGATAAGCTTGCTCACCAATTTGACGAATAATCTCGTTTTTCAATTCGCTAACGAATTGTTCCGCTACTTCAGCGGCGACTGCTACTTGGTTAATATTGATACAAATTTGTCCAGAATTACAAATCTTAAAGAAGGCGATTTTTCTTGCTGCATCTTTGAGATTAGCGTCCTTCCTAACAATACACCAGTTACCAGTTTCCCCACCTAATTCCAAAGTAACAGGAGTGAGGTTTTTACTGGCCATTTCCATGACGTGTTTACCAACATTAGGGGAACCAGTGTAGAAAATCTTATCAACACGTTCTTCTAAACAATAATCTGCAACATCATGACCGCCATCAATAACAGTTATATAGTTCTCACTAAAAGTGTTAGCGATGATTTCTTTTAAAGCCTGAGTAGTGGCTTTTGATTTACTACTCGCCTTAATTAAGGCGGTATTACCGCCTGCAATAGAGGCGGCTAATACACCAATTGATAATAAAACAGGGAAGTTAAATGGAGAGATGATTAAAGACACACCATATGGCATCTTATACACTTTTGTGAAGATACTAGGAAAACACGCTAGTCCTGAGAAATGAGTTTCAGGTTTACTCCATTTCTTAAGGCCGTGTATGCACTCATTGATTTCCATGATGACATCACCGATATCACAGAAATATGCTTCAGCGTCACTTCTACCTAAGTCCTCAAATAAAGCCTTTTCTAAGACTTCTTGATTAGAGGAAATTGCATTTCTTAATTTGATTAATTGTTGTTTTCTAAACGAAATATCGAGAGTTTGATTAGATAAGAAAAACTCTCTTTGTTTCTCCACAATTTGGTGGATATCTTCCTTAGTGTATCCCATATGTAGTCTCCGCGATAGAACGTTACACAATTCTATATCTGTTACTTTCACTATACACTAATTTAAAGATGTTACTAATAAAAATCGTGCCTCTATCAAAATAAACTTTATCAAAGATTGTCTTAAATCTTGGTTTTTATTATCAAAATTAAGGGCTGTATACATTTTTTAGAACTAGTGATAAAATATCGTATAAATTTTTAGCGTATGGATTTCTCTAATTATCTAGTTATCAATATTCCATTATTTGCCATCTCTGTTGTCATGTCGTTTCTAGCCATTAGAAACATACGTGTCAGAAAAAGGGAAAGTATTTACTTTCTTGTTTTCACCGCGATTGTCTTAGCTCTTTCAGTCGTGGTCTTCATTGAAAAATACTCACAAGCCAAAGGCTTACCTGAATTAGGAACAGTCTTTACTTCCATTGGCTATATCTTAAGACCAATCTTGTTATATATTTTCGTTTTGCTCACCAATATGGAGTATAAACGTGGTCGTGGGTTCTACCTTATGGTTAGTATTCCATTATTAGTGAACCTTTTAGTGTATCTGCTTCCAATTATCTTTATGAAAGTGGAGCCATTAGCAAAGCTAATATTCTATTATCAAATGAATAGTGATGGTCTAACCGCTTCATTTGAAAGAGGCTCGTTCCTTAACTTCGTTTCACACGCAATATGCTTATTCTATTTAGGAGTATCTATTTATGTTTCTACTGTGAGATTCCATGGCAAGCATCGTCGTGATGGCATGGTCATCGTTATGTGTGTAGTCTTAGTTCTTGCCACAGTTGTCGCAGAAATGGTTACTGGTAGAAATGACTTACTTAATATTGTTTGTGAAATCTGTGCGATGGTTAACTATATCTTTATTATGACTATTAACTCTTCTAGAGATCCTTTAACAAATCTCTATGATAGAAGAACATATTTAGAAGACTTATCCCGTTACCATGATGTTATTAATGGTGTGGTGATGATTGATATGAACGAATTAAAATTCGTTAATGACAATTATGGTCACCAAACAGGCGATGAAGCTCTCATCTCATTGGCGAATATTTTTGAAAGTAGCATTGATCAATCCATCATGTGCGCCTATCGTGTCAGTGGTGATGAATTCACCATTCTAATGTTCCAAGGTAAGATCGAACAATTAGACGCGACAGTTAGTAAGATTAGAGAAAAGATGCGCGAAGGAAAATACAGTGCCGCTATTGGCTCTTGTTTCATCGATAAGAAAGCAAGTGGCATCACTTTCCAAGAAGCGCTTAGAAAAGCTGAAGAATTAATGTATTTAGATAAAGATAAACATTACAACTTAACAGGCCACAACAGGCGTTAATATTAAGGAAATATCGTAATAATTTGTCATTGAAAGCATATATTAATTCCTATTAAATATTAGTAAGAGGTTTTATATGAAAAAGAAAAGCATCTTAATAAGCGCATTTATGCTTATGGCAATGTGCGTCAGTGCTTGTGACCTTTCAAAGATGAGCGGAGGCAACTCGTCTAGTAGTGTCCCATCATCTAACACAAGTACATCATCCAGCATAAAAGACAGCTCTACATCAAGTAGTAGTTCTAAAAGCTCTTCCTCTAGTGCAAGTAGTTCTAAAAACTCATCAAGTTCTACTAGTAGTATTTCTTCTAGCAGTTCTTCAAGCAGCAGTGCATCTAGTAGCTCATCTACTAGTATTTCATCATCTTCTTCAAGTTCATCTTCTAGCCAAAGACCAAGCAATGTGTCTTTAGACATTTTTGCCTTTAATGATACTCATGGTAATGTCATTGACACTCAAGGCAAGGGTCTTGGCTTAACTAAAACCACAACTTTATTAAAAGAGATTTCTACACCAGAAACATCAATCTTTATTTCTCAAGGTGATATGTGGCAAGGATCAGTAGAAAGTGGTCTTACACGCGGTAACCTAGTTACCGAATGGATGAATTCCATGGACTTCGTCTCTATGACGGTTGGTAACCATGAATTTGACTGGGGACAAGAATATATCGCTAGTAATCAAGAGCTCGCTAATTTCCCAACATTAGGAATTAACGTTCTATATAAAAGCAATAACCAAAGAGTGAACTATTTATCTCCATCTACAACATTTACACGTGGTGACGCTAAGATTGGTGTTATCGGTGCGATTGGCAATTGCTACTCATCTGTTTCTAGAAGCAAAGTAGCGGATATTACTTTCGCTACTGGCTACACTTTAACAAACCTTGTTAAAGCGGAAGCCACTAGATTAAGAAACCAAGAAAAATGTGATTTCATTATCTATTCTATCCATGGCTCTTATAATGATGGTGACTATGATACAGAACTTAGTACTGGTAAGTATGTCGATTTAGTCTTAGAAGGTCATACACATAAGAAATATGTGGAAGTTGATGAAGGCGGTGTATATCACGTTCAATCTAATGCCAATAATGAAAACTTTTACCGTATCACTGTTGATTTAAACTTAGCAAACAACACTTATAGTGTTAATACTCCTGTGAGCTATGACTTATACGAAAGTTCTTCCCCATATCGTGGTTATGTGGAAGATGCTGATACTAAAGCTATCTTTAATAAGTATAAGGACAAATATGAATTTGCTTATGAAGTCAGTGGCTATAACGAATCCAATAGATACTCATCTGAATTAAAGCAAAAGGTTGCTGATTTATATTATGACTATGGTAATACCACATGGGGAAGCCAATATAATCTCATCCTTGGTGGTGGTTTTATTTCCTGTCGTGGTTCTAACCTACCTCAAGGCGATGTAACTTATGCTAATTTATACAATTTATTCCCATTTGATAACGATGTTTCTTTATGCTCTATCTCTGGTAGAAATTTAAGAAGCACACAGTTCATCACTGGTAGTAGTAACTACTTCACAAAGTGGTCAAGTTATGGCGAATCTATCAAAGACAATATTGATGATTCCACAACATATTATTTAGTAACTGATACATATACAGTCGATTACAACACATCATTAAATGTGATCGCTAAATTCGAGAATGGTGGTATCTACGCTAGAGATTTATTAAACCGCTTTATCGCTGATGGTGGTTATGGTACAAAGCCAGTCCAAACTGGTCACGAAGGTACTCTTGAAGATCCAAGAACAATCAAAGAGGCTCTTGAATACGCCAACGCACATCCAGGCGATAATGTTTCTCAATCAGGATCCGTTTCCATGTATTACAAAGGCGTTGTCACTAGACAAGCTGCTTCTGTTTCTTCACAAGGCGATATGTTTAAGGTCTACATTGGTGACAAAGGAACAAACTATGAAATCATGATTTATTACCTCAAGAGAACACAAGGTGGTTCTACTAAATGGCAAAGTGTTGATGATTTACAAATTGGTGATGAATTAATCATCTTTGGTAGAGCATTCTTATATACGCAATATGGCTCCTACACACCTGAATTTGACAGCCAAACATACGTCTATTCCATTAATGGAGTTAGGACGGCATAAATAATGGAGAGCATAAGGCTCTCCTTTTTGTTGACTTTAAAAACTATCAAAATGATAGTGAAATAATTTTATTTCATTTAAAGTTTAACATGGTATAATAAACCTCCAGTGTAGAACACTGTTTAATTAAAAAAACTGATTTATGAACAAGAAGAAATTGTTAGTGCTTGCTTTCACACTTACTGCGATGACCGCTATCAGTGGCTGTCAATGGTCTTTTACCTTTGGCGGAAACGTCAGTTACACTCCAACTAGCACAAGTATTTCTACTGATCCATCGTCCGCAAGCGATACATCTAGTGATAATCCATCTTCTACAAGTGATACTTCTTCAAGTTCGTCTTCTAGTGAATCAACTTCTTCTGGTGGCTCTACGAGCTCAAGCTCTAGTAGTTCTTCTTCTAACAGTAGTTCTAGCAGCAAGCCATCATCAAGTTCAAAACCAACTAGTACATCAAGCTCATCTTCCTCCTCTTCCTCTTCTTCAATTCCAGAAGCGGGTACATTAGAGCCAAAGAAAGCTTCATATAACTATAAACATTACACAACATATAATGCTTCCGCTATTTCATCTGCACCATGTGTAGGAGCGGCTCATATTTTAGTCATTCCTGTCTGGTTCACAGATTCAGGCACATATATTTCTAGTTCCGGCAAAGAAAATGTTAGAGCAGATATCGCAGCTGCATACTTTGGCACTAATGAAGAAACAGGTTGGAGAAGTGTTAAAACTTTCTATGAAGAAGAAAGCCATGGTGCTTTGACGTTTACTGGTACAGTTTCTCAATGGTATGAATGTGGCAAATCAGTAAGTAATTACCGCTCAACATCAAGCGATACTTCTGGCTTAGTTAAGAGCGCGTCTGACTGGTATTTCAATAACCACCCAACTGATAAGAGAAGAAATTACGATAAAGACGGCGATGGCTATATCGATAGTGTCATGCTTATTTATGGTGCCCCTGATTATAGTGCCGCTAATCAAAGTCAAAACAATTTGTGGGCATACTGCTTTTGGATTGGTAATCAAAGTGTACAGAATACTACAAATCCAGGTGCTAATGTCTTCTTCTGGGCTAGCTATGACTTTATGTATAACAAAAGTAAAGCGCTAGAACGTACAGGTAAAACCAATTATGGTGGTGGTGATACATCTCACTGTAATCTTGACACACATACATACATCCATGAAATGGGTCACGTTTTTGGCTTAGAAGATTATTATGACTACTCGGAACAATATAATCCTGCTGGTGGTTTCTCTATGCAGGATAATAACGTCGGTGGTCATGATCCATTCAGTTCTTACGCATTAGGTTGGGGCAAAGCCTACATTCCTACAGAAACAACCACAATTGACTTAAAACCATTCGCTGAAACAGGTGAAATGATTCTTTTAGATCCAACACCAAACACTAAGAATTCTCCATTTGATGAATATCTCCTTTTGGAATACTACACTCCAACTGGTCTTAATAAATTTGATTCTGATAATCAATACCATGAAGGCTATCAATATCCACAAGGACCAAAATATTCTGGCATTAGATTATGGCATGTTGATGCGCGTTTAGCACAATATTATGGTGGTTCATTCTCTTTAACTACTCAACCACCAAGCGAAGATAATCGTGTAAAAATGGCTATGAGCAATACTTATAGTGGAAATGGTGTTTCTTCTGGCTATTTGTCACCTCTTGGTAGCGAATACTATAATTATAAGATTTTGCAATTAATCAGGAAGAATAGTTCTACAACCTACAAACCAACAAATGATTTCTCTTCTAATGACTTATATAGAGCTGGTGGAACTTTCAATCTTGATAGAGTAAAAGGCCAATTCGTTAATAGTGGCAAGTTTAATGATAATACTGACATCGGTTTCACGTTTACCATCAACGCTTTAGACCAAAATCGCGCTTCAATTACAGTCACTAAATTATAATTTACTTGATAAGTCGCAATAAAATTGCTAATGTATTTAATGCTGTTTATCAGCGATGGGTCCGTAGCTCACCTGGGAGAGCGCCTGATTTGCATTCAGGAGGTAGCGAGTTCGATTCTCGTCGGATCCACCAATTTGTTTATAATCACTTTGTGATTAAATATAAAACATAGGAGGTAAAACTCATGCTACAATACCGTTATGACACTCAATTGTTAATTGAAGGTAAAGGCCTTGATGAAGACGAAATCACTGATTGGATTTTAGAAAACATGAAAGGCGATTCCCTTATCTGTGTTGGTGATGATGAAATGATTAAAATCCATTTCCACACAAATGAACCATGGGATTTACTCTCACATTGTGCCACTTTAGGCGAAATCTTCGATATCGTTGTCGAAGATATGGATCGTCAATCAAGAGGTTTAAAGGGCTAATCCAATAAACTTCGACGCATGTGGACCATTAACTCAATCGGTTAGAGTGGACGGCCCATAACCGTTATGTTCCGGGTTCAAGTCCTGGATGGTCCACCATATGGAGAATTACCCAAGCGGTTGAAGGGGTCGGTCTTGAAAACCGATAGAGGATGCAAGTCCTGCTAGGGTTCGAATCCCTAATTCTCCGCCATTAGCTAAAAATAGGTCAATACAAGTGTGTTGGCCTTTTATTTTTTCTTGAATTAATCAAACATTATATAGACGTGCATATGCGCTGAGACTATAATTCATAATAGTATAAAAATCAAGGAGTCGTGTATGCTTTCTGTTAAAAACTTGACTAAAATCTATAAAATCAAAGGTGGCAATGACACAGTCGCTTTGGACAATGTTTCTGTTGATTTTCCTGAAACCGGAATGGTGTTTTTGCTTGGTAAATCAGGTAGTGGTAAATCTACATTATTAAACCTTATTGGTGGTCTTGATTTTCCAACTTCTGGTGAAATCATCTTAAAAGGTAGAAGCAGCAAAGACTTTTCACAAAGTGATTTTGATAGTTACCGTAATACTTATATCGGCTTTGTTTTCCAAGAATATAACATTCTTAATGAGTTTAACGTTGAACAAAACATTGCTCTGGCAATGGAATTACAAGGCAAGAAATCCACAAAAGAAGAAGTTAATAAATTATTAGAGCAAGTTGACATTGCGGGATATGGCAAAAGAAAACCTAATACTTTATCTGGTGGTCAAAAGCAAAGAATTGCTATTGCTAGAGCATTAATCAAAGAGCCAAATATCATTATGGCGGACGAACCTACCGGTGCTTTAGACAGCAAAACTGGCGAACAAGTATTTGATACATTAAAGAAATTATCTAAAGATAAATTGATTATTGTTGTCTCACACGACAAAGATTTCGCTAAAAGATATGGTGACCGTATCATTGAACTAAAAGATGGTAAGATCATTTCTGATAGAACTAAACACTATTTAGAAGCTACAACCATTAGCGATAATGTCTCAATCATTAACGACAATGCTATTAGAATTAACGATGCGAATAAACTAACTAAGAAAGAATTTGATGAGTTATATAAAGTAATTAAAAACTCTGAAGGAAAAGTGTTCATCAGCAGTGGTGAAAACGCTGACAAATCAATGAAAGCAGCGCGCATTTCTGATGATGGTAGAAGCGAAACCTTCAAACAAACAGAAAGTATCATTTTAAAGGATTATGATGCCTCTAAAACAACGTTTATTCGTTCTAAGATGCCAATGAATAAGTCCATTAAAATGGGCTTAAGTGGTCTTAAAAGCAAACCAATTCGTTTATTTTTCACCATCTTATTATCAGTTGTCTCTTTTACAATGTTTGGTGTGAGTGCTGCTTTAATGTTTTATGACACTAATCATACATATAGCGAAGCTTTAAAGCACACAGATTATCAAGCAGAAGTATTAGAAAAACAGTCGTTGGGCAAACAGTACTATCCTGTTTATAACTCTAAAGATCAGATAATGAGAGTTGAATCATCCCCATCTTTCCAAGAGGTCTATTTTGGAGAAAAAGAATTAGAGCAACTCAATAAAAACAATCTTGGCCTTGTCTATATTCCAGTCGCTCCATTAACTGATGGTCATAAAAGTTTGGATTTTTCCGACGTCACTATAACTTGCGATGAAGAGTATTATAAAAGACTTGGTATTCGTTATATTTCCAACGCTACAGAAGAGCAGTTTAATAAACTTGGTTACGATTTGGTTGGCCATTTCCCTCAAAATGAAAATGATATTTTGTTACCTAAGTCATATGGCGATATGCTCATAGGTTCAAGAGCAAGAAATAAGAGCAATTACACTGAATTAGTTAATACCACAATAAGTATTAGTAGTATCTATGGTAGTCAAACAGAGCTTAATATAAGTGGCTTTTTTGACGCTGGAGATATACCAAGTAAATATGATACTTTTAAAGATAATAGTGAACCAATATCTTACAAAGAGCGTGATGAATTAGATAGATCGCTAGATGCATATCTTAGTAACAGTTTTAATGGTGTCGCTTTTGTTGGAGAAAGCTTTTATGAGCAATATGCTGCTAAGATTTCTTCTCAAATTCGCGATACATTCTATCGTGATTTAAGAATAGAAACGACATATTATGATGAGCATTATGACGATTCTGATACCATTAGACCATTTTTCACCGAATTAACAGTTAAAGAAAATCCTAAAATAATAGAAGTTTATAATCTAAATGATGAGATGATTGATAGAGATTCTTTCACTATTAATGAAGACGAAGTATATTTACCCGTTAGAGAATTTAGAAGTGTCGCAAAAGTTTTAGAACAAAGTCTATTTAATTCAGTCTTTGAATTATATTACAAAGTTAGGAATGGCGTTTATGGCAGCGATGATAGGATTGTTTCCTATCTTCCAAACTTTGCTGATTATCTACATAAAAAGGCCTTTGAATTTCAAAATGAAATGCATAACTACTCGAGCGCTGTTCCATCGAAAATGAAAGACATAATAAAGCAACACAGCGATGAACTTGATCGCGCTTACATTCTCAATGAATTCATTGATGAATATAAGAATACTGATAATTATTCATCATTACCAAAAGCCGATGCTGATCTCATTGACAAATGCGCAAAGCAAAACGGTCAATATTTTATGAGTGAAGAAGAACTCAATAATGCCTATGGCATTTTAGTTGATAATTTCGATAAAGAAGATGCTTGCCGATATTACTTCCCATACAAATATATAGTGTCCTTAAGTCATCTTTATCATACTGAAATGGCTAATGAGGGTATTTCAGATATCGCCTATTATTCTAGTTATAAAAATATGAGTGACGAAGATGCACAGAAAGCTATTAGCTTTATTGATAGATATGGTCCTAAATACGTTAGTGAATACAAGGATTGGAGAAGATGCAATAATGGCTATACATTAAAAGATTATCACTTTTTTAATGATTCTGTTTATGAAGCAGATGAAGCCGTCTGTTATTTCTACAGTAAAAATGCTGGCAATGGTGAGCTTAAAGTCAAAGGCTACTACATCGCAGAATCCTCAGCTTGCCCTCTTGTTAGTAGTGAGCTTTTAGATAAGGCTGGAGTTATTGAAAATCGTGCTATTACGGCATACTACGAAACAAATTACGTCGCTCCTAAAGATGCCAAATATATACGCTTAATGGTGAAAAGCAATTTTTCAAAAGAGCAAATTGATTGCATGCTTAGAACTAATTCTAATGATTACCGCTATTCTCTAACTAGCGACTGCTATATGTCCGTATCTTTCGTAGCGGAGATGGCAAAAGGGTTTAGACTAGTCTTTTTATGGATTGGCGTTGGATTTGGTGTTTTCTCCGCTTTAATGCTTCTTAACTTTATTACAGTATCTATTTCTTCGAAGAAGAAAGATATTGGCATATTAAGAGCAATTGGTGCAAGAAAAAGCGATGTCTTTAAGATATTTTTCGCAGAATCATTATTTATCGCTACCCTCTGTTCCGTATTAGCAATAGTATCCGCGCAAGTGGTTGATTTCTTCCTTGACCGCTATTTCGTTAGTGAAGCAGGAGTATCAATTATCCGATTTAACATCTTAACAGTGGTCTTTATTGTTGCTATCGCGTTAGTAATCGCCTTTGTTGCAACGATTATTCCAGTTATACATTCTTCTAAGAAACCACCAGTTGAGTCGATAAGATCCTTATAAAAACCGAATTAGGGAATAGCAAATAGCTTTTCCCTTTTTGTTAGGCTATCTTTTTCTTTCCTTTATTTTATAAAGTGCTATTATAGTGGCTATTATGAAAGTCAAATTAATCAAACTCACAAAAGAATATGAAAAACAACTTGGTGAAATGATTGATGAGTGGAAACTTGATCAACAAGTCAATCACACTGATAGTTCACCTTGGGTAATCTTTAAAAACGATTATCGTGATTTTGATTATTATCTAGAACATTTAGAAACTAAAGATACTTCACAAGGCTTTGTTCCGGATTCTGTTTTCTTCTTATTAGACGAAGAAAGAAATAGATTATTAGGGGCAGTTAACATCCGTCATTATCTAAATGAACACCTACTCAACTATGGTGGTCATATCGGTGATGGTGTTAGACCTAGTGAAAGAAGAAAAGGCTACGCTACTGAGATGATTAGATTAGCCTTAATTGAATGCAAGAAACTCGGTATTGATAGAGTTTTAATATGCTGTAACTCTGATAACATTGGTTCAAAGAAATCCATTCTTAAAAATGGTGGGGTTCTTGAAAACATTGTCATGGAAGATGGTAAACCCATGGAAAGATATTGGATTGAGATAAAGTAATATGACTTGGCAAATATTATTAGCAATCTTCTTTTTAGGCTTAGGTTTAGCAATGGATGCTTTTTCTGTAGCCTTAACTGATGGCTTAACTTATAGCGATATTAACAAAAAGAAATCATTCTTTATTGCTGGAACCTTTGGTTTTATGCAAGCTTTAATGCCTTTAATCGGCTTCTGGCTTGTTGAAATCGTTAAAACCATAGCAGGAGGCCTTGCAGGTGAACAAGCCGGTCAAATCGCCTCAATCGTGGTGAAATGGGTGGCCTTTGGTTTATTGCTCCTTATCGGTGGCAAAATGCTCGTTGAATCCATTATTGAATTAAGAAAACAACCAGAGGAAAAGACTTCAAAGAAGTTCTCAATTAAAGAAGTAATATTTTATGGATTTGTGACTGCGATTGATGCTTGCGCTGCTGGTGTGACGTTACACGCAGGTTTATCAAATATAGCGACAGTGTGGTTACATGTTGTAATCATTTTAACGGTCACATTTATTATGTCTTTAATCGGCCTATTCTTAGGCAAACAAATAATGAAATTACTGAAAGGTAAATATGAAATCGCCGGTATTATCGGCGGTATCATTCTTATTATTCTTGCGGTTGTAGTGGTTCTCTTCTAATAGAATCATCAAGTTTTCTTAAATCTTTAGGAAGAGTAATTAATATTGCAATTGTGTTACATATAGTGGCTAATACCCAAGTAATTGGGAATAAAGCATAGAGCCAGAAAACTGTATGGAACATTTCAACATTGTTGAAAACAGTTAATATCAACAATATTCTTAAACCAGTGCAGAACACAAGTGTGGTAATCATTGGGAAAGTTGATCTTTTCATGCCACGTAATATCGAGGCGGTTAAGCCCATCGCAAAGTCAAAGAAATATAGATAGCCCATTAAGGCAAGTCTAGTATAACCAGCGTTAATAGATTCTTCATTGTCCACGAACAAAGATAAAAGTGGCTTATGTAATAACAAAGTTATAATAGCGATGAGCAAGCAACATATCGTGCCCCAAGCTAAACCATAGAGAATACTCTTTTTAATATTCTCTTTTTTCTTGGCGCCGATATTGGCGGCGATATAAGTCATAGTGGATACCGCGATAGCGTCACAAGCCGCATGGAAATAGCCTTCAATATTACTCGCGGCATTAGCCCCGTTTTCTAAATTAACGTTACCTGGATCAATCGTATATAAAGATGATTGAATAAAGACATTTGGCAAAGAGAAGAAGAAACCTTGTAGACCCGCTGGCAAACCAATCTTAAGTACTTCAAGAAGTACTGGTCCATCAATTCTCAATTCTTTTAGCTTTAAACTAACATAGTTACGTTTGCCTTTAATTAATACAAAAACACAAATAATCGCAGATATCGCTTCCGCAATAATCGTGGCTAAAGCCACACCGGCGACACCCATATGCATTGGGAAAACAAATAAGCAGTCAAAACCAACGTTAATAATGCCAGAAATAAGAAGGGCAAGGAACGGAGAAACTGAATCACCTTGTGCTCTTAATAATTGTGCAGCATAGTTATAAATCATTAAGAATGGTAAACCACAGAAATAAATCTTTAAATATAAAGCTGCTTTAGCGAAATAGTGGGCTTCTGTGCCCATTAACTCTAATAAGTTATCGCTAATAAAGAAGCCTAAAACGCCAACAAAGAAACCAGATATTAAAGCAAAAATAAGCGAGGTATGTAGTACTTTGCTTGCTTTTTCTTGATTGCCCGCTCCCTTAGCTTCTGATAAAACAACGTTAGCGCCTAAAGAGACGCCAACAAACACAATGACAATCAAATTGATAAGAGCGGTGTTAGAAGCAATTGCCCCCATTGATTCAGCGGAATCACCATAATGGACAGTGGTTAAGTCAATCGTGGTGTATAAGAGTTGCATCATCGTTGTAAGCATCGCAGGAATAGCAAAAAGAATAATCTTGATGAAGATATTTCCTGTTGTCATATCACGAGGCTTAAAAATGTGAGCAATTCTTTTTAACATGGCAAAAATTATATGCTTTAAATAAATTAAAGCAAGTAATTTGCATTATTAAACATTAATCAGTGCTTTTATTTTGATAAATAAGTGTTATCTAAATATGTTTTTCTTTCTTGTAACCAACGTAATAAATATGTCGTAGCGTCGGTAAAGTTATCGTATTGTCTAGTTTGCATTAAAGTGGCGCCTGATGAACCTTTACCATATCTAGTGTGGTTATCATCAAAAACATCTTTAAACGCGACGCGCTCATATTCAATATTACTAATCATCTTTTCAAAGATAGAGGAGTTAGCGAAGATGGAATAATACTTCTTAAACATACTTTGGAAAAAGTCTGTTTGACTAAGCATATATAACCATGGATTAGAGGTAGTCATACCAGTAGCATATTCTTTGTTACTTAAGAAATTATCTTTCGTAGAAGAAATGCCAGAAGAAGGAATTTCTTTATCGTTTGATGAACCACCTTGGCCACCCCAGCCTCCCCAGCCACCAGAGCCAGAGCCTTGCTTACTGCCAACACCTAAGTCAAAGTCCCATGGTGCGGACATTGTTAAACGCTTGACTGTGCTTTTCTTAGAGAAGTCCACATACATATAGAAACTACCCCAACCGACATCGTAGTCTTTTAAGAATTCTTGAAGGACATACATTCTCATAAATGAATCAATATCAAGATAGGCATTTAATGTTTCATATTGAGTGGTGTATGGACTATCTTTAAGTTCACCGTTTTCATCAACGATTTGATTGCTTTCGCCTTTTAGTAAGCCTTTATAGGCCTTTAACACATTGTTAATGTAGTCTCTAATAAATGGTACTTGTTCGTCACCATAACAATCGGTTTTAACAGCGTAACCTTTATCTTGGATAGAGACACCATTGATGGAAGTACCACCTTGACCACCCCAGCCACCGGTGCTACCGGTACCAGTAGTGAAGCATGGATCACCTTCTAATGTGCCAATATGAGTTTGTGAATCAACGTGACCTTGTTGTGTTACAAGTCCATCAATTTCAATCAAATAACCGACATCAGTGCCTGTATAATCCTTATCTGCTTCATTAATTGGAATACGTCCTTTTTTAGCTTGCTGTTGCTCTGCTAGGAGGTAGACGCCACGGTTTTCACCATTCATATATAAATTCACATGTTTATAATCGCTAGAATAAAATCCAGAGTAATTAAATAAGGAATTACCCATAGTGAAAGCAGTTTCATTACGGAATCTAGATTGATCAAAGAAGTCCGCTAATAAAACCCAACTCTTTTCTTCTAATCCATCATTTAAACCTAATAGGTTAGCTTTTTTAGATAATTTCAAACGGAAAGCGCGTTTCGCTACTGATTCTTGGTTAGTGCTATTACCTCTAACTTTGATTTCGCCAGGCTTATCAGAAAAGTTCTGCTCAGCAATAGGGGAATTATCTATCGTGAGATTCATATTCTTATAAGGTCTTTCCCCGTTAACAGAATGGTGGTCAGGATCTTCGCCATCTTCTGTAGTGATTCTCACGTTTGGTAAACCAATATTTTCAATAATATTAATTTTGGCTTTCTTTTCTAAAATGAAAACGTTTTTATCGTCATAGAACTTTGCGGTAGCTTCTTGTTCGCCTAATTCTTTACGAGCGTTATTTTCGTATTGCACTTTGACCCCATATGGTAAAACACCATCAATAAACACTTTGTGTTCATTGCCGTCATACATATAAGTCATATCTTCAAAGACGAATTCGTCCATTTCATAGCAGTCACCATTTGTGTTCATTTCGCAGTTAGGGCATTGATAATTAACGATGCCTTTTTCTAAAAGAGTTGGCTCTTTAATAATGGTTTCCACTAATTGGTGGTTATCACAGTTATTAGGATTAGTATCAATACTTGTTATTGAAAAACTGGAAGATGAAGACGATGATTCACTTATTGAACTTTTTTGGCTTTCTTCCTTACTAGTCGATGATTCGCTACTAGAAGAAGTATCCACGCTACTATCTATACTGCTATTTTGACTAGATGAAATTGGATTAGCACAACCGCTAATCAAACCTGCTAATGTCAAAAACATAAATAACTTTTTTATCGACTGCTTCATACTAAAGTCCTCTTTTTATTTTATTACCAATAATATATGTATGAAACCTTAAATGAAACAAAAAAGAGATTCGTACTCGAACCTCTAAATTAACTATTTGGTAGCTGGAGGCGGATTCGAACCGTCGACCGACCGGGTATGAACCGATTGCTCTAGCCAGCTGAGCTATCCAGCCAAATCGCTTGTCATGCAAGCAAGAAGTAATTATATAGAAAAGAGTTTCACATAGCAAGTTAAGATTTAATATTTTTAAAATATTGTTGAGTTATTCTTACCCTAACCAGTAAAATATAATTCCAAGCACATAAATATTTAGTTATTAGTGCTTTTTATTTAAATAAATACTAGAATGTAGAAAGAGCCAAAAATTATGCCAAATTGTCGTAACTGTGGGGCACGTTTATCCAAATTTGACACAGATCTCTGCCCCGTCTGTGGAATCAAGAATCCTTTAGAAGGCACAAGTAGTGAAACAGTTGAAATCACTTCTCAAATTGATTTAAGTGAAATGAGAGAAGGACAAAAAGTCCTTAGACGTCGTAAAAAATTCATTGCTTATTTCTTTTCTCTTGGCTTTACAGGCTTACCATTTTTCTACATTAAAAAATATATTTTAGGTGTAATTTGGCTTATCGCTAACCTTGCTGTTATCGGTGGTTTATTTGCTGTATTCTACTGCGCCGCTCATGCGCACATTGCTGTCGCAATTATTGTTCCTATCTTAATTGTCTATGCGATTAACGCAGTTGTAGCGCTAGTCTATAATTTCTTACCTGATATTAAAGATGGTGAAGGAGAGTTTATTGTTTAATGCAACGTTACTTTGCTTCTTTATTAGATGATGAACATATCAAACTAACTAAAGATGACGAACATCACCTTTTGCATGTTATGCGCATGAAGAAAGATGATGAAATCGAAGCGGTCGCTAACGATAAACTATATTTATGTAAAATCAAGAGTGTGAATCCTCTTGATATTTATATTGTCCACGAACTTAAAAGTGATGTGGAATTACCCGTTGATGTCACTTTATTATTCGCTCTCACCAAAGGTGATAAAATCGATTTAGTGGTGCAAAAAGCCACGGAATTAGGCGTTAAGAATATCGCTTTAATCCAAAGTGAAAGAACAGTGGTGAAATACGATAATAAAGATATCAATAAGAAGATTCAACGCTTCCAAAAGATTATGAAAGAAGCCAGTGAACAATCTCATCGACTCGTAGTCCCTAATCTTATTGGTGTCTATAATTTAAAACAGCTACCTAAAGAAGCCTTTAGTGATCTTAACTATATTGCTTATGAAAAAGAAGCAGGCGACACGAAAGAGGCTTTCGCGGATGTTACAAAGAATAAATCTATCTCCATTCTTGTGGGCCCAGAAGGTGGCTTTTCAGAAGAAGAAGTTAATAACCTTGTAAAACAAGGTTTTATAAGAACATCCTTAGGCAAACGTATTCTACGTGCGGAAACCGCGGCTATCTATGCCTTAAGTGTGCTAGGATATCTATTAGAGAAATGAAAAAGTTATTGAGATACATTGCTAGAAAAGCTAAAAGAAGAACTGACTTCGAACAAAGTGAAGAATATCGTTTCTTTTTAGATAACCGTCATCACTTAACTAGAATCCCACGTTTTGTTAGTTTCTATGAACCAGGTGACGAACCTTTTAATGTTATTAGGGCTAATGTCATTTTATATGGCTATATCAATAAAGTAGCAATGGAAAATGAAACTGAAAACCTTAAAGGTTATATCAACACCAATAACAAGAATAACCACGCTAACTTTGTGAAATCGTTCCATGAAATCATTTCTGAACAACCATATTATCAAGAAGGCCAAAAGAAGATTTATATTCCTTTCTTCTCACGTTCATTGAATCAAATCTACTTTGATGAACCAGAAAAGTTGTTAACCTCTCCTTATGCTGGATTAAAGGATAAATTCCAAGATACAGTTGTGGATCCATTTGATACATATGGTAGTGAACTATATAACTCTCACTTCTCAAGACTAGTTAAAGTCAAACAAGAAGATAAAGAAACTGCATTTTTTCATTACGACACTAACACCATTTACTTTGTGAATGAACAAGGTAGATTAGATGGTACTGTCGTGTTATTTGACCGTTATTTACGTCGTCCTTCCTATTCGCATATGCTAGAAAGAATTAGACCAGTCGTGGATGCTTATTTCAATTTTGATAGAGAAGGCTTTATTAATGCTTTATACGATAATGGTTTTATTTCCAGTCACTTATTGCACTTAATTAGATTCCACGATTGGGCCAGGTTATGAAAACATTTTCCACATACAATTTAGGCTGTAAAGTTAACGCTTATGAACTAAGCGCTATTTCTTCATTACTTATTAAAGAAGGCTTTAAAGAAGATAATGAAAATCCAGATGTTGTTATTATCAACACTTGTTCAGTAACCGCCACCGCGGATCAAAAAAGCCGTCAACATATCCGTAAAATGCAAAAGCTTTACCCAAACGCCATTATCGCAGTAATGGGCTGCTATGCACAAGGTAACTATAAATTTATTGAAGAAGAAATTAAGCCTACAATTCTTTTAGGTACATCTCATCGTAAAGATGTGGTGGACCTCATTAAGCAAGCCTTAGTGGATCATGAATACAAAACCTTAATCGAAGAAAATACAAGACAGTTTGAATATGAAGAACTCGGTATCACTTCTTATAGTGAAAACGTCAGAGCGTTCCTTAAGATTCAAGATGGCTGCAATAATTTCTGCACATATTGTATCGTGCCTTATAGACGCGGCAAGATGCGTTCTAGAAATAAAGAAAACATTATCAAAGAAGCAGAATATCTTGTTAAACAAGGCTATCAAGAAATCGTTCTTTCTGGTATCCATGTCGGTGGTTATGGTCAAGACTTAAAAGATTGCTCCTTCAGTGGCCTTGTAGAAGAACTTAGTAATATTCCAAATCTTAAGAGCATAAGAATCTCTTCTATCGAAGAAAGTGAGATTGATGATAAATTAATCAAGCTTATTCAAACTAAAGATAACTTAGCTAAACACTTGCACATCCCATTGCAAGCGGGCTCTAATCATGTTTTAAAGATGATGAACCGTAAATACACACGCGAACAATTCATGTCACGTATCAAGGAAATCAAAAAACTTGTTCCTAATGTGATGATCTCTGGTGATGTCATTGTAGGCTTCCCTCAAGAGAGTGAAGAAGACTTTATGGAAACATATAATCTCTGTAAAGAATGTTTTGATATGTTACACGTCTTTCCATATAGTCAACGTCCAGGTACAGCGGCCGCTCGTATGGAAGGACAAATCTCTCCTGAAGCGAAAAAGGATAGAAGTAAACGTTTATTAGAATTATCTAATGATTTATATCACGCCTATGCGAATAAGTTTGTTGGTCAAAATGTCACTGTTTTAATTGAAAAATATGACGAAAAGCAACAAGCCTATGTTGGTCATACAAGTAACTATTTAGAAGTTAAAATCCCTTCAGAAGCTAAAGTAGGGGAATATAAGGTAGTGAAACTACAAAAAGAAATGCTTTGATTGCTATAAAGCGGCTCTTTTTAAACTATCAAAATAAAAAAGTTTCCATGTATTCTTTTCTTTAGCACTTTTTTAGCATATCGAAGTGAATAATAATGGTGTTCCTATTAGAACAGACACAAATACCTGATATCTTTTACACGAATAATGAAGAGATATGTGTCCATAGGGCGAGGAGATTCATACTAGTTTCCATATACAATGGTGCAAAAAAGGGAGAATAAGCACACACTACTATAAAGAAACATCTCCTTGGGCGCGACATTACAAGGCCGCGCCTTGTTTTTTAGTAAAGATGAATTTAAACTGATTATGGTTAGAAAAAACATGTACAGTACTGCCAGACGCATTATTTCAAATATTGCATGTCTCGTTATGTTATCCGCTGGCTCGCTTTTTACCATTTTCTTTTTCGGAAATGTTAAATTGAGTGATGACTTTATGGTTGGCACGAGATATGTCACCATGTTTGCTGTCATTTTAATGTCGCTCATCGTTTGCGTTGAAGCGGCATCTTTGGCTACGAATATAAACGCTACAAGGAATACTTTAAATGCCGCTATATTCATACTTGGTTTTATCACTTCAAGCAGGGATATGATAAATCTATTAGATTGGGCGTTTCATATAGAATGGGACTCCTGGATAGCAATTGTCTTTTTTGATATTCCGCATTCAATTACCTTCTTTGCGGCTTCCTATTGGATTTTGAAGTTCTACTGCAATAACTATCAGATAGATATTTCTAATGTTAAAAAAATAGGTGCTATTTTGTTAATTAGCTTAGCGACTATTGATTTAATATTAATTGGTTTTAAACTTCAATTTATTAGTTCGCTTATCATTGTTCACATCGCATTGTTTATTTATTTTGTTTTCTTCTTTATGGCGCATAGAAAGCGCAGAGTTAATAACGTATTCGTTTTATCGGGTCTTATTTTCCTTGGCTTAGCGGGTTCTTATGTCGCTTCCAGTTCTGGCACAATGTTTTCTAATTACCCATATGGTCTTGAATCATGGGCAATGATCGTCGTCTTCGCGTTATTCTTGATGATTTATTCTGACTACCTCATCAGACTCTTTAGAAAGTCATATGCTGAAAAAGAATACCAAGAAAAGGTACAACAGCTACAAACTATTATTTTAAAAGAACAAATAAATCCACATTTTATTTTCAATACGCTAAACCTCATTAAAGGCATCTACCAAAAGGATAGAGCTAGAGGCGATAGGGCAATAGACATGCTCGGTAGACACATTAGGGCTAATGTCGATGTAAAAGGTGGCAAATTATTGATTCCTTTAACGGAAGAAATTAAAAACATCGAATGTTTCGTCGAACTAGCAAATATGCAAAACGATGAACCAATAAATATTTTGTATAATATCGATTCTTTTGACTTTGATGTGCCAATTCTATCAATTGAGCCATTTATTGAAAATGCGATTAAGTATTCATGCATTCAAAGCAAAGAAGACGGTTATATCGAGCTATCAACCGAAGAGGATGATGACTACTATATTATTATGATTAAGGATAATGGTAAGGGTTTTGATACCAAAGAACATGTCCAACACGATTCACATGGTATCCGTAACGCTCTTCAAAGATTTGAATTTTTGCAGAAAGCAAAAACAAGAGTCAAAAGCAAAGTAGGCAAAGGTACTTCGATTGAAATTTACATCCCAAAGGCAGGAAATTAATATGCGTGTAATTATTGTTGATGATGAAATCAAAGCGTTGCAGTTATTTTTAAGTCAAATCGTGGATATCGAATTAGAGTATCGCTTTTTTAAAGATGATGAAAAAGCTATTCTAGACTTTGTTTCAAATAACGAAGTATCTGGAGCGTTTTTAGATGTCAATATGCCAAATATTGATGGGATATCTTTAGCGAAAAAATTAATCGCAAAAGATCCACATATCAAAATAGTCTATGTGACAGGCACAAATACAAAGATGGAAGACCTGCCTAAAGAAATCGTGGACAATGTGATCGACATTATCTATAAACCTTTTACCACAGATATTATCGAAAAAGACTTAAGAATGATATCTAAAAAGATTCCAAAACTCGAAGTGACAATGTTTGGTTCATTTGATTGCTTTATTAATAATCACATAGTGACTTTTTCATCTAGCAAATCAAAAGAACTATTTGCCTTACTTTTAACATTAAACGGCAAAAGTTTAACTATGGACCAAGCTATTTCATACTTATGGCCTGATAAAGATCTTGATAAAGCGAAAATACTATATAGAGACGCTGTATGGAGACTTAGAAGCACGTTAGAAGAAATACAATTTCCATGCGTTGATTTTAAAAGAGCAATGCTTGTTCTTAATAAAACAAATATCAAATGCGATTACTATGACTTCTTAGATGGCAAAAAGAAGATTAAGGAAGATGTGGCAACATTTTTATCTAGCTATGACTGGTCTTTGGATTTTGAAAATGAAATCTATTTAATGTCACAAAAGAGTAATAAGTAGAAGTTGTTAATAGTAGCATAATTCATTAGTGGAGATTCCAAAGGAATCTAAAGTAGTGGTATTTATTAGAATAAACTATAAAAAAGTAAGGTGTAATCGTAACAAATTACATTTATTTAGAAGATGTCTAAAACTCTATTGACTAAATAGTGCTATTTATATATACTAATTCCCGTTGCTAAGGAGGAAGACACTATGGCCGTCCCACAAAGAAGAATTAGTAAAACAAGAAAAAGATTAAGAAGAACACATTTCAAGTTAAACGTTACAGGTTTAGTCACATGCCCACAATGTGGTGCAATGATCAAAGCTCACCATGTTTGCCCAAAATGTGGTTACTATGCTGGTAAAGCCGTTTTAGTTAACGGTAAACTCGTTAAAGAAGAAAAACCAGCTCCAGCCAAAAAGCCAGCCAAGAAAGCTGCTAAAAAAGCTGAAGAAAAGTAATCTAGCTGATTAATCTTAATGTAATAAAGGCTCCTGAATAAGGGGCCTTTTTAGTAAATTTAACGTAAATCATCGGTTGTTCAACTGCCGAGTAAGTACGCCATAGAAAGTTAAAACAAAAACATCATAAATCTTTTAAAAACAAGGCCCCATCGTGGGCCTTTTGATATATCGAGGGTATAAACTTATCTCGTGTTATTGCTTTCTTTTTAACATTTTATTATATCACCAATATTGAGTGATGAGAGCAGTCTTTTTAACGATTTCAAACAATAAGTGACAAGTGTAACAATTCCCAAAAGAATAGGTTTACCATTTAAAAGAAATGAGTAAGTGTAGATTTGTCTTAACAAGACCACATGTTCAATCGTTGCTGTGACTGTGAAAAGATAAATAAAATCTAAATAGGAAATATCATGAGTAATGATTATAAGACAATGTTATTCATCGTCTTTCAATTCTAGGCAATATGTGTCATAGTTAAGGTGTAGAAAAAATACATAACTGATGAATGGTGGACTATGGGGTACGTTTTTGACGTTCTTTTTATTCTTAATTTAGCAGTTATTTAGCACTTGTTATGGGAAACTGATTTCGCAACTTTGCACATTCCCGTGCTTGCACGTAAATATTAAACCCGGAGAAAGACACTCTATCTAGCATATAGTCCGGGTAAGGCTAGATAGCAAAAATAGTATGGCAAAACATTCATCACTATTCAGAACAATCGCTATTATTGTGACGACAACAACCCTCACTCTTTCGATAGCGGGCGCAGCAATTGCGGTTCATGCTCTTAAAAAAGATCTTCCAAACTCACAAATACCAGGAGGAGAAGGTCAAGAGGGCCAGACTCTAAAATCAATTGATAAAGTCGAAAAGACTAACACATATGGTCTAATCGATGAATATACAATCTATTACACAGATGGAACAAGTTCGATCTTCATCGTTACAAATGGTTCGGATGGTCAACCTGGCGCTCAAGGTTTCCCTGGCGCGGATGGTGTTACTCCAACAATTACCATCGAAAACGGTAAATGGGTCATTAACGGTACAGTCACAGATTTAGATGCTGTTGGCCCACAAGGCCCTCAAGGTCCAGAAGGCCCACAAGGTCCAGAAGGCCGTGGTATTGTTTCCGTTGAAAAGACCGAATCTCAAGGCCTAATAGACGTTTATACAATTACATACACTGACAATACAACATCAACATTCTTGGTCACAAATGGTGAAAACGGTGCCCAAGGTCAAGGCATTCCAGGCACAGATGGCCGTACACCAGAAATCACAGTTGGTGAAAATGGTAACTGGTTTGTCGATGGTGTTGATACAGGCACTCACGCTCAAGGTCCACAAGGCCCTACTGGTCAAGCTGGCTATAGTGTACACACTGGTGAAGGTGTCCCTGCCGCTGACTTAGGACAAAATGGTGATTCATATATTAACTTATTGAACTGGGACTACTATGTCATGGATAGTGGTGCTTGGGTCAAGATTGGCAATATTGCTGGTCAAGCTGGTGATAATGGTACTTCCGTTTGTGCGGGCAATGGTGATCCAACCACAAGTGGCGCTACAGGTAATCCTGGCGATACATATATTGATTTAAGCACAGGTGATATCTATCACATGGGCGATAACGGCGAATGGGGCGCTCCAGAAGCCAATAGTAATTTTGCTTTACCTCATATCGGTGCTAATGGTAACTGGTTTATTGGTGATACCGATACCGGTGTTGCCGCTACTGGCCCACAAGGTCAAGCTGGTCAAGATGGTACTTCCATCCTCACTGGTAGTGGTGATCCAACCACAGGTAACGTTCCAGGTAGCGCGGGCGATACTTATATTGATTTAAGTACAGGCGACGTGTATCACATGGGCGATAACGGTGAATGGGGCACACCAGACTCCACAAGTAATTTTGCCATTCCACATATTGGTGCAAATGGTCACTGGTATGTCGGCGAAACCGATACTGGCGTTAACGCTACAGGTCCACAAGGTCCTGCTGGTGCTTCTGTCAGCCTTAACCATGGTGATCCAACAACAAATAGTGTCGAAGGTAAACAAGGTGATACCTATATTGACTTAGATACAGGCTATCTCTATACATACGATGAAACTAACGGCTGGGAAAAGATTGGTGAAGGCGCTGCCGCTACATCAGTTTTAACTGGTAATGGTGAACCAGCTGCTACAACAGGTAAAAATGGCGATTCCTACATCAACTTAGCTAACTGGGATTTCTATGTTAAAGAAAATGGTACATGGAACCTCGCTGGTAATATTAAAGGTGATGATGGCGCAGCAGGCGCACAAGGTGCTTCTGTTAACGTTGGTCATGGTGATCCAACAACTGGTAACGTTCCAGGTAATGTTGGTGACACATATATCGATTTAGATACAGGTAATTATTACACAATGACTGATACTGGCTGGGGTGAACCAGCTGGTGGTGGTGCAATTGGTGCTTCTTTAAGATATGGCACAACTGCACCAGAAAATACTTTAGGTAATAATGGCGATTCATATATCAATACCACAACATGGGACTACTACGCGAAAGAAAATGGTGTTTGGGTCCATAAAGGTAACTTTGCAGGCCAAAACGGTACTAATGGTGTCTCCATTTCAAGTGTTGTCAAAACAGGCACTGAAGGCTTAGTGGATACCTACACAATTACATACTCTGATACCACAACATCAACATTTACAGTCACTAATGGCCAAGATGGAAATAAGATTATTGTTGGTACAGGTGCACCAACAAATGAAACCTTAGCTAATGTCGGAGATAACTATATCGACGTCGAAACATGGAAACTCTATGTTAAAGCCGATGACGGTTGGACTGATAAAGGCTCATTTAAAGGTGATGCTGGTCAAGATGGTGTTTCCATTGTCAGCGTAACTTTAAAAGAAACTAACGATTTAATCGATGTTTATGAAATCACTTATAGTGATAGCACAACCGCAAATCCACATGTTGATACATTCACAGTCACTAATGGTAAAGACGGTACATCTGTGAGGACAGGACACCGTGACCCACGTGCGGTTGAAGATGATCCAGTCACTCCACAAGATGAAACTCTTGCTGCTGTTGCAGGTATTGAAGGCGATTCATATATCGATTTAGATACATGGAACTACTATGTTTTAACTGATGATGGTGAAGGTAATTTAGTCTGGAATCCAGAAGGTAATTTACATTATTCCCCTAATAAATATACAGTCACATTTGATAGTGATGGTGGTACTGCAGTTGCTTCATATGAAGAAGCTTTAGAAGGCTTTACCATTGTTAATCCAACAGCCCCAACTAAAGATGATTATTTCTTCCAAGGTTGGTACACAAGTGAGGGCACACGTTGGGACTTCTCTAAAGATGTTGTGACAAAAGACATAACATTAACCGCTAGATGGGGACAATTCGTTGTCGAAGATGGCATCATTACAGCTTGCTCTATCACAAGTGGCGATATCGTCATCCCAGAATTCTATAACGATCAATTAATTATTGGTATTGGTGATGATGTATTCAAAGATCAAACAGGAATCACTTCATTCACTCTTCCACATACCGTTAAATCAATCGGAAACAGCGCGTTTGAAGGCTGTACTGGTTTAACATCAGTTGTTATTCCAAGTAACGTCAAATCAATCGGCCAAGACGCTTTTAAAGATTGTTCTAACGTTGTTTATGTCTATATTGAAGAAGGTGCCGCTAATCCAGGTATCTCTACATTTAGAAAAGTAGCCCCAACTCAAGGCTTAGAAGCAATTGGCGCTGGTGCTTTTGCTAACTGTTCTTCTTTAAAAGGTATTATTTTGCCAAGCACTATTAAATCAATTGGTAAAGGCGCCTTTGAAGATTGTGATTCCTTAGAATCATATTCCGCTCCATTTATCGGTGGTTCCGCAGAGGCTTCAGTTAGCTGGGCTTACTGCTATGGCGCAGGTGAACCAACCACAACAAATCCTTTAAATAATGTATATTTAGATACAGAATCAGGTTATATCTGGGCTAAAGCGAATGGTGTATGGAATAAAACAGAAATGAATCTTCCACCAAGCATGCTTGTTAATGGTGCTCCAACAGGCTCAGCCGATAACGGTGATGTTGTGATGGATATCGATACAGGCAATCTCTATGGATACCAAAATGATACATGGAATTTCTATATGAATCTTGTTGATAATCCACAAATGGCTACTGTTCTTTCAAATTATGTAACTGATGCTACATATTTATCATTTGTCTTCGGCGGTGATAGCTATGACGACAACGATTCCGCTCTTCCATCATCTCTTAAGACAGTAACAATTACAGGCGATTATGCAATTGATGCTAATGCAATGAATGGATGCGATGGTATTGAAACAATCATTATCAGTGGTAATCCATCATCAATTGGCTTTGGTGCATTTGCAGAATGTGATGATTTGAAATCAATCACACTTCCATATATTGGTCCAGATTCTGGTTACATTGCTCCATTAACTTATTCTTATGGTAACGGTGAACCAAATACAGTCAATCCAACAACCACAACATATTTTGATCTTGCTACAAAGCATTATTGGCAGTTTACTAATGGTCAATGGCTCGATTTGACTGAAGATAAGAATGATGAAACGCTTAACATTCTTGCTAGTGGTGCCGTTGTAATTGGCACAGAATTACCAAGTAGTGGCCGTTTCTTTAACTATGAAACTGGTGAGATCTATGTTTATTACGGTGATTCTTGGTTGGGAGCGGGCAGTATTTTGAATTTAGCCAATCCTGCTCCTGAATCCAATTACTACTTAGGCTATATTTTTGGCGCTAATAATAAAGAAAACCAAAGTAGCAGAATTCCAAGTCATTTAGACACTATTATTTTGACTGGCGCTAATGGTGATAATAAAGACTGTATTCCTTCCTATGCTTTCTATGGTTGTGATGCTGAAAATATCGTCTTACCAAATAACGTTAGAGAAATTAGTGATTATGCTTTCGGTGATACCGAAATGACATCCTTTGTTGTTCCTAATAGTGTGGAATACTTAGGCAAAGGCGTATTTAAAGATTCTGATGTTATTGAATTGACATTACCATTCATAGGCAAGAGTAGAGATTCTCTTTCTGGAACTGATGGTTCATTAGATTATCTCTTTGAAGGCCATAGTAATGTTAAGTCTATCATCTTAACTGGTGGTAATGGTGCTAATAGGGACACAATTCCTGAATTCGCTTTTGCTAGCAACCAAATTATCAGTGTAGTCATTCCTGAAGGGGTTACAAAAATCGGCCAAGAAGCATTCCATTTCTGTACCACATTAACTATAGTTAAACTTCCAAGCACACTAAAAGTATTAGGAAGAGCTTGCTTCTACCAAACAACACAATTAACTGAACTCAACCTTCCTCAAGGATTAACAAGAATTGAAGCGGGTGCTTTAGCGAACACAGGTTGCTCAACATTCGTAATTCCATCTTCTGTTACATTTATTGGTGACAGAGCATTCCGCGAAAATAGCCATCTTAAATCAATCGTCTTCCAAGACGGCGTGGATAAACAATTTGGTGATAACTTATTCCTAGATTGTGATGCTTTGGAAAATGTTTATTTAGGACATGGTATTACTAAAGTTAATAATAAAATGTTTGCTGATCTCAAATCATTGAAAATTGTTGCCTTAGCGGAAACAATTACAGAGATTGGTGATTTAGCATTTAGAGGTTGTACATCATTAAAGTCTATCAATTTACCTGCTAACTTAAAATCAATTGGTATCCAAGCTTTCTATCACTGCACAGGTTTAGAATCATTTGTAATGCCAAATAGTGTTACTTCTGTTGGTAGAATGGCTTTTGAAGGCTGTATTTCACTTAAATATCTCACTCTTTCAGAAAACTTAGAAAAAATTGAAGTTCAAACATTTGAAGGCTGTACATCATTACAAGCTATTGCGATGCCTTCTAACTTAAAAGATTTAGGCACAAGAGCGTTCTTTGGTTGTACTTCACTTAAATATATCGTTTTAAACGAAGGTTTAGAAAACATCAGTGAATTTGCTTTCACTGGTTGTGATTCTCTAGAATCAATTATCATTCCAGATTCTGTTAAAGATATTGGTAGAGGTGCTTTCTCTACTGGTTTAACAAGAAAAGGTAACTTATGGGATAAATATTCTCCAGAAAGAACCGAATACGCTATTATTCAAGTAACAAGCACTCACGATTTACCAGTTGATGGTGAAATTGGTGATATTATCGTATTCACTGATGCTGAACACTATGGTGAAATCTGGGTTCGTTATGAAGAAGGCAATAAGTGGGAATTAAGAGACACAATTGTCGGTTTCGAATTATTCTATGATGTCATTTCCCCAACTTCTATTGAATCTGGCAAATTATTTATCAATTCAGATGATGGTGATTTATTAGTCGAATTTAGATCTAATCTTAATAGCATTACTCTTCCGTTCGTCGGTGGTAGCGCTACAGTTATTGGTAGTAGGGTTTACGCTGGCAAATTATCTAGTGGTCAAAAACCATCCAATAGTATCGGTAACGATAATGACTTATATCTTGATGCTAATATTTCTACAGTCTATAGAAAGATTAATGGCGAATGGATTAGTCAACTCATTTTAACCAACGAAGACGGCAGTGTTGCTTCTTGTGATTATGGCACATCTAATAGAAGCCAATATGAAACCGCTCAAAGAGACTATTATATCAACGTAACTACTGGTACATTCTGGATTAAGAATAGTAGCGATAGATGGGGCTTACCACAAGGCAATATCGCCGATGCATTTAATTCATTTGGTTATGGCTTTATCGCTGCTGGTAGCAAACATAGCCATGGTTCATGGAATAATTTAGCTCCTGCATCATTAAAGACAGTTGTTCTTTCTAATGTGACTGAATTAAAGAGTGGTGCATTCGCTAACTGCTCACACATTGAAACAGTCATCCTTCCAGATACATTAACAGCTATCGGCGCGAGAGCGTTCAGTGGTTGTGAAAGCTTGAAAGGCATTAATATTCCAAATAGTGTTACCACAATTGGTGATTATGCTTTTGAAAAATGCGTATCCTTTACTTCGCTTGCTATTCCAGAATCAGTCACTAATATTGGCTTTGGCATCCTTACTGGAAAAATTCAGTGGGTTCTTTTAGCGGATAGCATTACTGAATCATCCTCCGAACCATCTGAATATGATGGTGATGTTGGTGACTGGTGGCTCGATTCTGATACTACTTATACTCTTTATCGTAAGACTAGCGATGACACCTGGACTAAGATTAAAGAATATAGTGACTACAGTGATATTGATAACTATATGGGCTATGGAGATTTCCCATCTATTAATGATTATTCTATAGGCGATTATTATTACTACTACAACGAAGATACTTATGAAACCGAACTCTATAAGCTTGATAGTACTTCTAATATTCAATCTTTAGTCTTGCCTTCCTTAGCAGGAAGTATTGGAACTCTATTTGGTTCAAATGATCCTGAAGACAACATTTATACAGTGCCAGAGACTTTGAAAGCTGTTATCGTCGGTGGTGAAACCTTAGGTGATTATGCTTTTGCATATTGTTCAAGCATTGAAATCATTGCCCTTAACGATAGTATTGCTTCTATTGGTAATCATGCGTTTGATAGCTGCTTAGCTTTAAAAACATTTGCGGTACCTGAAAATGTTAAATCAATTGGTGAAAGCGCTTTTGAAAAGTGTTCAAACCTCACCAGTGTTTCGCTTAACGAAGGCCTCTTATCAATTGGTGATTATGCCTTTAGAGGCTGCATCGGATTAAAAACCTTTATTATTCCTAATAGTGTCACATCAATTGGCCAAGGCATCTTAGCTTCTTTAGATGGTGGTGTTAAATGGCAAATAGTTCCTAAAGATAGTGTAAGATTACTTATCCACGTGTGGAGCGGCTATGATTATCCAAGCCCTTATGATCTTCAAGGCGACCCACGTCAATACGACTTTATTCTTACTATAAATCCTTACGAAAATGATTCATCTACTGAGTATAATTACGATCCTGAACAAGTATGGTATGTCATTTATGCTTATTGGGAAGAATGGGATGCGTGGTACGATGAACTATATAATTACAGCTTCTACTTAAGTGAAGAAACTGTTGAAGAAGCAGGCTATGGCGAACTTATTGGCGATACTGGTGATTGGTATGCCGGAAAAAATCTTTGGGTAAAATTTAACAATCCATATGAAACCAACTTTACCGATTATGATGTTTATTTATACGATTATTCTAAAGAAGCAATACCTCTTGAAACTTTAGTTGTTCCATACTTAGGTGATGGTAGTGGCAATAACGGTTACATTGGATACTTCTTTGACGCCAATAGCGCTGATGTGCAAAATGGATTACTACCATCAACATTAGCTAATATCGTTATTACTGGTGATCAAAAAATCGGTGAAAAAGCATTCGCTGGATGCCAAAATATTAAATCTGTCAAAATTATTGGTGGGACAAAAGAAATAGGCAATAGTGCTTTTGAAGATGCTGATAATATAAAAGAGGTGCTTTTACCAAATGGCCTTCTTACAGTTGGTGAACGTGCTTTCTATAGCTGTGATTCGCTTGAAACTTTAGTCATTCCAACTAGTGTTACATCTATTGGTTATGAATTTAATAGTTATTGTATGGCGCTCAAGTCATTATCTATTCCTATTGATTGTAGTGCATTTACTTATCTCTATGAATCTGGAACCTCACCAACACCTTGGGAACGTCTATATCATTTAGAATATTTATACATTACAGGTAGTGGTGCTTTGAAGTGCAATTACAATGCTAAAAACATCATTGTTGGTAAGAATGTTACTGAGATTGTAGCACCAGGTCATGGCTATAGTGCAAAGCATGTTGAAAACATTATCATTGAAGGTAATTTAACAAAGATTTCTCAAGGTACTTTCGAAGGTTTCACATCGTTAAGAACTATTGTTTTACCTGATAGCATCACTGCAATAGAAGATTCCGCTTTTTCGAATTGCCCAGCGTTAAGAAACATCAGTATGCCAACAAGTTTAAAGACAATTGGCGATAGTGCTTTCGAAGGATGTGCTTCTTTAAGCGCTTTGAACATTCCACATGGTGTCACTTCTATTGGCGATTCCGCTTTCGAAGCCTGTTCTGGCCTTGTTAGTGTTTCTATTCCAACATCAGTCACTTCTATTGGCGAAAGTGGTTTTGAAGGCTGTTCTAGTATAGTATCTCTAGTTATCCCTGCTAGCGTCACTTCTATTGGCGAAGATGCACTTAGAAACTGCGACTCATTAAAATATTTATCCGCTCCATATTTTGGTGGAACTTATGAACCAGGTATGCCTGATACCTTATACAGCTTTAATTCAATGAATATAGTTCTAGGCAACCATGGCAGTCAAACAACAACAACTTACTTGGATACATTCTATTTAATCGGTAATGGCACGATTTATCATTCCGCATTTGGCTATGTAAGAGTAAAGAATATTGTCATTGGTGAAAACATTACTCTTAATTCTTATGGAGGTAACTTTGCTTATTGCGATCAAGTAGTTTCGGTTTCATTTATGAACAAATTTACTGATTTGCCAAGATATTGCTTCTATGGATGTCTCTCTTTACAATCGGTTGCTTTCCCAAATAATGTTCAAAGTATTGGTTTATGTGCATTTGATTCTTGTACTTCGTTAACAACTGTATCAATTCCAAATACAGTTACCAGTATCAATGGTAGTGCTTTTGCAAATTGCAGCGCTTTAACAAATATTTCTATACCAAATAGTGTGGTTACAATCGGAAACGGCGCATTCATGAATTGTACCTCATTAGTGAGTGTCGTTATTCCAAACAGCGTTACTAGCATGTGGGGTGTTTTCAATGGCTGTAGTTCATTGACTTATGTCATGCTTCCAAATAATGCTTCCTTTACCGCTCTTAACGGAAGTATGTTTGCAAACTGTATTTCTTTAAAAGGCGTAGTAATTCCAGAACCTATTACAACCATTGGTGCTGGTTCATTCATGAATTGTATTTCAATGGAAAGTATTGTTCTTCCATCTGGCGTGACCGAAATCAATAATCAAGCTTTTAAAGATTGTACTGCTCTTAAGAACATCGTTCTTCCAGCGACTCTTACTAATCTTGGTAGCGAAACATTCAGTGGATGCACAGCGTTAGAATCTATTGTTGTTCCAAATGGTGTTGAGATTATCTCCACAGATACCTTCTTAAATTGTACTTCTTTGAAGAGTGCTTATATTCCAAACAGTGTTATTCAAATTAGAGAAGGAGCGTTTAAAGGATGTTCATCTTTAGAAACATTATCAATTCCACACGTTGGTCGCTTCAATAGTAGCAACTATACAAATGAAAGAATGTTTGGCTTCATCTTTGGCTTTGATGTACATAATAATGAAAGCGGAGCAACATATGAAGGTGATGGTGTTTACCAATTCACCTATGGTCAAAATGATTATTATTATTTCATCCCTGCTTCATTAAGAAACGTTATCATTACAAACGCTTCTGAATCCAATATTGTCCAAAATTCTTTTAGAAACTGTTCAATGCTTGAATCAGTAGTCATTGACTGTCCAAACGCCAATATTAGCATTTGGACATTTGATGGTTGCACAAATCTCAAACATATGACTGTTCCTTCTAAAGCTCTTTCAGACAAAGTTTTCAAAGATTTGTTCTGGACTGGAGTTTCTCCTGTTCTTGAAAGCATCACTGTTGTTGGTGATGATCAAATCTATAAAAATACTTTTGAAGGATGTGGAAGTGTTAAAACAATCATCTTTACAGGCTCAATGTCGACGATTAATTATCGAACATTCTGGAACTGTGCATCCTTAGAAACAGTTGCCTTACCACAAGGTATTACCGCTATTGATAACAATGCGTTCTATGGTTGTGTCTCATTAGAATCAATCGTTATCCCAGATAGCGTTACCTCAATTGGCTATAGTGCATTTGAAGGTTGTACTTCATTAGAATACGCTAAACTATCATCAACACTTGAGACCATTGGATATAATGCTTTCAAAGATTGCGGCGGTTTAAAGAACGTTGTACTTCCATCTACACTTACTGCAATTCCTTATAATGCATTCCTCAATTGTTCTTCATTAGAATCAATCGTTATCCCAGATAGCGTTACCTCAATTGGCTATAGTGCATTTGAAGGTTGTACTTCACTTAAGTATGCTCTACTTCCAAATAATGTATCATTTACTGCAATTCCAACTGCCGCATTTAAGAATTGTTCTTCCTTAGAGGCAATTGCTATTCCTAACACTGTTACCTCTATTGGTAGTGCAGCGTTCTTAGGCTGTTCTTCATTAGTTAGCGTTGAAGTTCCAAATTCCGTTACTGAAATGGGCCAAGGCATGTTAGATGGCTGTACAAGTCTTGAAACTCTATCAATTCCATTTGTTGGCAGAAGAAACTATTCAATCAATGATTCTAACCCAGCTTCAAATACAACATATTGCCGTATGAATTATATCTTTGATGTTGATTATACAAAGGATAACACTCCAAAGATTCCAACAAGTCTTGAGACAATCATCATCACAGGCGATAACTATGAACTATATGAATGGGCATTTGAAGGCTGTAATAATGTTAAATCAGTGACATTTGCCGGTAACATCGAATGGTTAGATAAATCACTAGCTGGTTGTCCGTCATTAGAATATCTTAAACTACCTTCAACATATAAATATGCCAACGAAACGGACACACGTAGTGTTACTATTAGCAATTTATTCAATAGTAGCATTCCTCTAACACTTAAGACCATTGTCATTAGTGGTGGTGAATACATTGCTGATAGAACATTCTATTACTGTTCAAATGTCGAAGAGATTGTACTTTCTGAAGGTATCACTTCTATTGGCGAATTAGCTTTCGGAAATTGTACATCCTTAAGCTCCATTACGATTCCAAATAGTGTAACCTCAATTGGAAGTAGATCTTTCTATGGATGTTCTCAATTAGAAGACGTCGTTATTCCTAATGGTGTCGCTTTCATTGGTGAACAAGCTTTCATAAACTGTACATCCTTCCGTTCAATTGCACTTCCAACTAGTGTCACTTCTATTGGCTTTGGCGCATATGATGGTTGCAGAAATGTGGAAAAAGTCGTTCTTCCATTTATTGGCACAAATGTTGGTATTGCTGGTAGTCACTTTGGTTCCATCTTTGGCGCTTCCACATACAGTACGCAACCATACTTTATCCCAGAAAATTTAACTGATGTCACAATTCTTGGTGGTGGTGATATTGCTGCTCATGCATTCGATGGTTGCGCAAATATCGTGAACATTACTCTTCCAAAGACTGGCGTGACAACAGTTGGTGATTATGCGTTCTATCGTTGCCAGTCTTTAAAATCCATTTTAATTCCTAAGGGCGTAACTACCATTGGCACATGGGCTTTTGGCTATTGTTCTTCTCTTTCAACTATTTACTTACCTGATACTATTGTAACTGTTGGTGTATCTGCTATCGGTGGTACTCCAGCAGCAAAAACAGTTTATTGCGAAGGCGATGAAGATTCAGCATCAGTCAGCGCCATTAAGGCTCGTTTTGGAGCCGCTTCCGATTATCTGGTTTATATAACTAGATTCACAATTCCTTATCAAAACTAATGGAAAGGAGAATTGATTATGGAAAACTCAAAAACAAAATTAAGTAAAGGTCTTAAAAGACTACTTGCCGCTACTATATTTGTAGCAGTGGCGTTCCTAGCGTGCTTCATCGTCTTAGCATTGTTTGCTAAGAAAACCGGTGATGCAGATTTAGCTAGCTTCGTAGGGGTAATGAAATACCACTTACATGGCTTACTAGATCTTGTCTTATTTAGATATCCTAGTGGATCTAGCATTGTTTACTTTGCACTAAGTGCGTTCTTGTACGCCTTATTCATTTGCTGGGTTATCTTCTTAATTGCCGGTATTATCATTAACGATAAAAAGAACACCAGCATTATGGGCCACGCTATTGCTCTATCATTTATTAGTTTCTTAATATATGTCGTTTTAGCAAGTGGAGCGAGAATGTACTGGCACATGATGAATGGTGAAGTGACCTCGTTAAAGCTCCTTGCATTAGTTATGGTGGCCTTAACAGCGTTATACTTCCTCTTATCCATTATCTTCTATTTCTGGTGTGTTATTCGTTCCTTCCTAGCGTTCAATGCTTCTAAAGCTATTCGTGAAGAATATTACGAAGAAGAAGGTGACGATGAATACATTAGAAGAATCGTGAGAGATGAACTCATTAAGAACCAACCATTCAAAGTGATTATCGTTGGTAATGAGGCTCAAAAAGAAGAACCTAAACCAGAACCAGTTCCAGTCGTGGTGGAAGAACCAGTTAAGGAACCTGAGCCAGTTGTAGAAGAAGTTAAAGAAGAACCTAAACCAGAACCAAAGCCAGTTCCTGAAAAGAAAGCCATTTATGGTTCAATTGATTTCTGGAAAGTTGCTAGAACCGTTTGGCCTCAACTTGATAATCCAAAACCTCTTCAAAAAGAAGAGAAACCTGCTCCAGCACCTATCCCAGAAGAAGAGGAAGAAGGCTGGAATAGAAGTAAACGTCAACCATTCTTTATGCGTATTATTACCGCGGAAACTGAAACCAAGGTTAACTATAACGAATTAAAGAATGAAATCCTCTCTTATGGTGTTAAAGCTAGATTATCTAGAGGTGGTGAAACCTTTAGATTAAAAGATAAGAGATATGTAAAGATTTATCTTGTTGGTAAAACATTAAAAGTCTACTTAGCCTTATCTCCAGAAGACTATAAAGATTCAACCATACCAGTCGAAGATGTTGGCCATAGACCAAACTATGCTGAAATGCCTTTACTCTTCAAAGTTAGATCTGGCTTATCAGTTAGAAGATGTAAAGAACTCATCAAAGCAGCGATGGAAAAAGATGGCTTAACTCAAGGTGAAGTTAAAGATACCAACTGGGTTGATGAACTAAGAGTGCTTAATGCTGAAAAAGCTAAGAAACAAAAAGCATAATAATTCTTTATAAAATAAAGGCGAGGAAACTCGTCTTTTTTCTTGCGATAATATTTGTTATAATAAAATGCTTGCAAAGGAGCAAATAGACAATGCAATACAATAAACTTATTGATCATACTTTATTAAAACAAGACGCTTCCCCAGAACAAATTGTTAAACTCTGTGAAGAAGCAAAACAATTTGACTTTATGTCAGTTTGTGTTAATCCTGCTTATGTCCCATTAGCCGCGAAGTGCTTAGAAGATAGTGATGTTAAAGTCTGCACCGTTATTGGTTTCCCTCTTGGTATGAACTTAACCAAAACTAAAGTGGAAGAAGCAGTTCTCACTGTTAAGGAGGGCGCTGATGAGGTTGACATGGTTATCAATGTCGGTATGTTAAAAGCTGGCCATGATGATTATGTCAGAGAAGAAATCAGAGAAATCAAACAAGCCGTTGGACACAATATCATCTTAAAAGTCATTATTGAAACATGCTTATTAAGTAACGATGAAATCGTTCGTGCTTGTAAAGCCGCTAAAGAAGCTGGCGCTGACTTTGTTAAAACAAGTACAGGCTTCTCAACTGGTGGTGCCACTGTTGAAGCAGTGAAACTCATGAGAGAAACTGTTGGTCCAGAAATGGGCGTTAAAGCCAGTGGTGGTGTTCGTACACACGAAGACCTTATTGCCATGGTTGAAGCGGGTGCTAACCGCATCGGCACATCCAGTGGTGCGAAAATTATTTAATAATAATACTTGCAATAGTTAGACTACTTTGTAATAATAGACACGTTGCGAAAAGCTTCAAGGAGGTGAATAGACATGCCAAAGACTTCAGTTCGTGAAAACGAAACATTAGATGATGCTCTTCGTAGATTCAAAAGACAAGTTAATAAAGCTGGCACTATCCAAGAAGCCCGTAAGAGAGAATTTTTCTTAAAGAAATCTCTTAAGAGAAAAGTGAAAAGCGAAAACGCTCGTCGTAAAAATCGCAAGTAATCAATTGCCTGGACTAAACTCCGGGCGAGATCGCGGAGTAGAGCAGTGGTAGCTCGTCAGGCCCATAACCTGGAGGTCGCAGTGTTCAAATCCTGCCTCCGCAACCAATCACAAAAAGTCGACATTTTGTAGAATATACAGGATGTCGTTTTTATTTATAAAAATAGGCAATGCCGGATTAATTTAAAAAAAGCGCTGACAAAAATAAAATAGTGCGGTAATTTTTATGTGAAAGTCGTCTTGGACAATCAGAAAGGAGTAAGCATTTAATGAATTATACTAAAACAATTCGTGAGTATTGCCTGCAAAATAAGGGCGGTGTTTTCGATATTCACAGGGAATTAGTGGATCATTTTCCTGCCTGTAAGCCTAAAACTTTCTACAAAATCCTCAAAAGATTAGAAGAAGAAGGCGTTCTCGTTAGAAAAGCACACGGTGTCTATTTAATCGTGGCAGACCCTAACGATAGAACTGGTAGTGGTGACAAGCTAGTTGACTGGTATACCAATAACGGTCATGGTGTTGTAGTTGGATACGATATGTATAACAAATTCAAAATCACGCCTTATCACGATGGCAAGATAGTGATTTATACCAATCGAATCCGAAAAGGCACTCAAACTGTCGGAAAACATCATTTTATATATTTAAATATAAAGAACTTCGATAAACGCACTTGCAATGTCATTTACCTTTTGGAATTAATTGAGCATAGAGCATCAATAATTGATTTAGACTTCGTTCAATGGGATTCAGTAATTAATTCATTATTAGCTGATTTCAATGCATTCTTTTATGATGAAGTCTTAATGGCAAAAGAATATAAGTACGCAACCATATGTACTTTATGTGACCAAATCCAATATTTGGGTCGTGAAAGTGCTTTATTTATGGACATGTACTTATTCCATTGGGGCGAAAAAGGTGTTAAAGACGAACACCGTTACATCGAAGTTACTCCTGACATTTTTAAAAAAGGCTAAACTCGACTTTCCCAACTTAGTGTGTATCACTTTTAAGAAATTAGAGGGGATGGACACTATTTTGGCATAACAGGTGGGACTCGAAAATGGGCTTTTTGTCCATTTTTTCTTTAGAAATGTCGTGTTAGAATATTTTTATGTTGAACGAAAAGATTGTTAACGTTGGAGACAAAAGGTTGATGAATAATGGGCAATACGCCGTTTGTGTTGCTTATAGAAAACCACAAGACATTGATGTCCAGTTTGAAGATGGAACTATTGTAAAAACAACAAAATACCAATTTTTAAAAGGAGAAGTTAAAAATCCTAATTTTTGGATTGGCAAAAGCAACAAAATGTTTAATGGCCAAGTAGCAACAATTATCGCTTATCGCGGTTACTATGATATAGATGTCCAGTTTGAAGATGGAACAATCGTTGAACATAGAGCAATAGATAAGTTTAAGTCAGGTAATATTACTAGCCCTAAATGTAATTCATCCACAAAAGCATCTGTATTAAATATTGAAGTGACTCAAAAAAATGGTCAAAAAGCAAAATGTATTGCTTACCGTACAAACGTAGATATAGACGTTCAATTTGAAGATGGAACAATTGTTTACCATAAACAAAAGAACACTTTTCTTAATGGAGGAATTAAAAATCCTAACTACAATCGCTTTAGCTGTATTGGAAGAACAATTCTTCAAAATTGTGGAATGAAAGCTACATGCATCATTGACCGTGGAGCCAAAGATATCGATGTCCAATTTGAAGATGGAACTATCGTTAAACATAGATATAGATATGAATTTATTAGAGGCTTGATTCAAAATCACAATATGTCATCTTGTCTGGGTCAAACAGTTGATATGAATAATGGACAAAAGGCTACCTGCATCGGATATAGGAAAACTGATGACATTGATGTTCAATTTGAAGATGGAACGGTAGTTGAACATACTCGAAAAGATTATTTTGTAAATGGTTCACTACAAAATCCCAATTACGATCCATACTCTTGTCTTGGCGAAAGCAGAAAGATGCTCAACGGACAAAAAGCCGTTTGTGTTTCGTATAGAAGAAGCGATGATATTGATGTTGAATTTGAGGATGGCACCATAGTAGAACATAGAACAAAAGCATCGTTTTTAAGAGGTGAAATAAGCAATCCAAACTATGATCCATATTCATGCGAAGGCGAAACAAAACTGATGAATAATGGAATGAATGCAACTTGTATTAAATATAGGAATTCAGAAGATATTGATATTCAATTTGAGGACGGAACTATTGTTGAACATAAAACAAAATCCTGTTTTGTTAATGGCTCAATTGCTAATCCTAACATTTTGAGTGGTTCTCTTCCTGAACAAATAATCTATTATTTTCTTAAAAAATATTTCAAAAAAGTTGACCACAACTACAGACCTAATTGGTTAAAGAATCCAGCGACAAAAAGCAATCTTGAAATAGATATTTGGATTCCATCTCTTAAGGTCGGCGTTGAATACGATGGTGTTAAATGGCACTCAGAAGAAACTCAGAAAAGTACTATGAAATTTGAGCTAATTTCGAAAGCAAAAGAAATTAGTAAAATCTACACTTTCCTAGAAAAAGGTTGTGTTATTCATAATGGCCCGAAACATATCAACTATTGTTTAGAATCAACTTCCAACGCAGGAGATTATGATAATTTATTAAGTGAATTAGAGAGGTATTTAAACATATTACTTCACGAACTTGGTATTAACGAAAATGTTACTTTAAATGAAACACTTTTATCAAAGATAAAATCTAGCAAAATTGTAAAAGAAGAGTTCAGGTCGTTTGAACCTGAAACTTATATGATGAGTTGTGGTTTGAAAGCTACGATAATTGCCTATCGCAGAAGCGATGATATTGATGTTGAATTCGAGGACGGGACAATTGTTAGACACAAGAAACTTGATTCATTAAGGAAAGGCGTTATAGGACATCCTAGGATTAGTCAATACGATATTATTAAAAAAAGAGCAAGTTGCATCGGTGTATCTATTATGCAAAAATGCGGAATGGTTGCGACATGCATTGCATATAGAAAAGCAGATGATATAGATGTGCAATTTGAAGACGGAACAATTGTGGAGCACAGATATAAATCACATTTTTATAAGGGCAGTGTTAAAAATCCAAATATTAAAAAATGACAACATGGTTAATCTACAAACATACTAATAAAAAGAATGGGAAAGTGTATATTGGTCAAACCAAACAGCTTCCATCTTTGAGATGGAAAAAAGGATTGGGCTACACATCTGATAACCATTCGTCCGTTTTTGCAAAAGCTATTAAAAAATATGGATGGGATAGTTTTGAAAGTTCAATTATAGAGAATAATATTCCAACACAAGAATTGGCTAATAAAAGAGAAGTGTTTTGGATTTCACATTACAATTCATATATAGGGTTTCCAAATTCTAACGGATACAATATGACTCTTGGTGGTGATTCGGCAGAACATTTGGGGTATCCTGTTTTACAGATTGACAAAACAACTCTTCGTGTCTTAAAAGAATTCCCAAGTACCGCTGAAGCATCGAGACAATTTGGCAAAGGTGAAGGGAACGCATCTCAGATTAGAAGATGTTGTGAAGGAGAAAAGCATTCATGCAAAGGATACTTTTGGTGTTACAAGAAAAATTACTCAACTAATTGGAAACCAAAAGACAACAAACTCGTTTCTCCTGTTTTACAAATAGATGATGATTTCAATGTTATTCGTAAATTTGAAAGCATAACTCAAGTAGTGAATAATTTAGGATTTAGTGGTGGCAGCATTGTTTCTTGTTGCAATAGAAAACAAAGAAAAGCCAATGGATTTTTTTGGTGCTACGAAAGGGATTATTCTATTAATTGGGAACCTGCAGAAATGTCATTTTCAAGAAATGAAAAAATTTATTGTTTTGAAACCGATGCTGTCTACAAAAACGCAAATGAAGCTCATGAATGCACAGGAGCAAACACAGGCAAGATTCTAAGATGCTGTAACGGAAAAGAAAATGGTACCGCAGGTTTGCATTTTTGCTTTGCAAAAGATAAAAGTTCATATGAGAAAAAGCCAACAACAAAACGTGCCGATAAATTTTCGAAAAAAGAAATTCAATTATTGAAAGAAAAGTATCCTTTAATTGGATCTGATGTAAAAAAATATATGCCTTCTAGAACCAGCCGAGCAATTAATACTGAAGCTCATAGGCTTGGCTTGAAGTATAAAGGAAAAAGCAAAGCAAATAAAATGGTGTTATGCGTTGAAACGAACGAGGTTTTTGAATCTATGGGTGATGCAGCTAGATTTGCTAATCTTAAGGATGCAACAAGTATAACCAAATGTTGTAAAGGCAAAAGAAGTGTGGCTGGCGGTTACCATTGGAAATATGTAGATTAGAATATGAAAAGAAAAACAACTGAAACATTTATCAAAGAAGCTAAGAATCTTTATGGAGATAAGTTTTCATATGAAAGAGCCGTTTATTCTGGCAGCGATAAAAAGATATGTATTACTTGCAAAGAACATGGCGATTTTTGGATAATTGCAAATAATTTTTTGCGTGGTCACGGATGCCCTGTTTGTTCTAATAGGCAAAGAATAGATACAAAAATATTTATTGAAAGAGCCAACAAGGTTCATAAAGGAAGATATGATTATTCAAAAGTTGAATGCCACGGCAGAGAAGATTTCGTAACTATCATTTGCCCTGTTCATGGAGAGTTTAAACAAAAGGCTGGTTACCATTTAAATGGTAATGGATGTCCAAAGTGCTATGGTACGCCAAAATCCAATACTCAGGAATTTATTGAAAAAGCTAAGAAAATATATGGCGATAAATACGATTATTCAAAATCTGAATATAAAGGAAATAAAATCAAACTAATAGTGACATGTAAAAAACACGGAGACTGGTTGGTTTCTCCTAATGCATTCTTGAGAGGGTCGGAATGTCCGAAATGTTATGGTACACCAAAAAAGACAACCGAAGAGTTTATATCCGATGCAATTGCGGTTCACGGAAACAAATATGATTACTCAAAAGTTGTTTACAATGGAAATAAACATAAAGTGACTATCATTTGTCCAATTCATGGAGAATTTAAAGTAACCCCACAAAGCCATTTAAAGGGGTCTGGTTGTCCTGTGTGCAGTGGTACTCAAAGAATTACCAAAGATATATTTATCGAGAGATCAATTAAAAGTCACACAACTAAATATGATTACTCAAAAGTTTCTTTTAAAAACCCATTAGAAAAAGTCACAATTATTTGTCCAATTCATGGAGAGTTCCAACAAGGAGCATCTTATCATATGCATGGTGGCAATTGTCCAAAGTGTGTAGGTGGTAGAAAACTAACAAAAGAAGAATTTATAGAAAAGGCAAAAATTATTCACAAGAATAAATATGATTACTCAAAAGTTAAATACATAAACTATTCGACGAAGGTTTGCATTATTTGCCCTGAACATGGCGATTTTTGGCAGACTCCAAACAACCATTTATTTGGAGCAGGTTGTCCAACATGTCCAGAAAGTAATTTAGAAGGTGAAATGAGGGTTTTCCTTAAAAAACACAAAATTAAATTTGAACAAGAAAAAACTTTTGATTGGTTGAAACACAAAAGACATTTATTCTTGGATTTTTATTTACCTGATTTTAATGTTGCTATCGAGTGCCAAGGGGGTCAACATTTTAATCCAATTGAATTGTTCGGTGGTGAAGAATTCTATTCACTAACTCAAGAAAGAGATGAGAGGAAGAGTGCTTTATGTGAGAAGCACGGAATAACTGTTATATATTATTCCAAAGCTCATATTGACTATCCTTATCATGTCTTTGAGAAGATGGAAGATATCCTTAATTTTTTAAAACAAAAATAGTCATCGAATCCCACCTGTGCTATAAAAATGTAGTAAAAGTGGGCAAAAATGTATCACTTTAGTTGTCTGCACCCCAGTTTTTAGGGGGTATTTGTACCACTTTAGTGTTCTGCCCATTCGTTAACAACAGTATTGATAGAATGTCAGTACTGTTTTTATTTATTTGTGATATAATCACCACAGGGAATGATGTCTCCCTTC